>JAXLYL010000020.1:0-138979 GCA_046351475.1 Polyangiaceae bacterium | reverse complement strand
GAGACGAACGGCCTCACGACGGCGGCGGCACGTTTCGCTCCCGTGAGGCCGAGGAGCTGCACGAGCGCCACGCGGCTCTCCGGATCCAGTTTCGGATCGCGCAGGGCGAACGCGAGGGGTTCGGTGGCGCGTCCGTCGGGTTCGTCCGGGTCGAGGAGACTGCCGGCGGCGGCGATCGCTTCCTTGTGGACGTCGCGGTTGGGATCGCGGAGGTACTCGAGGACCACCGGAAGCGCGCGCGGATCGCCGATGCGCCCGAGCGCGTGGAGACCTGCGGCAGCACCCAACGTGCCACGTCGGACGGCGGACTCGATGGCGATCCCGGCTTCGGTCGCCCGCAGTTCACCCAGCACCCACGCCGCGCCCGCGGACGCGGCGGGTGCGCCTTGTGCGGCGATGGTGGCGAGCAGATCCGGCACGGCGGCGGCACCGACGTCGACGAGTGCGCTCCGGACCGGCGACACGGCCACGTTGGCGCCCACGTCGTCGCCGGTGCCGAGGAGCTTCACGAGGTGCTGGATCGCGCGCGGCGTGGCGATGCGTCCGAGGGCGACGACTGCGCCTTGCCGGACCGTGGGCACGCGGTCGCGGAGGAGGGGCGCGATGGAATCGACCGCGCTCCCGTCCTTCAGGCGACCGAGCGACGCGAGGGCGTCGATGCGGACCTCCACGGCGCCGTCGCGGAGCATGACGAGCAACGCGGGGACGGCGCGTCGGTCCCCGAGATCCCCGAGCGCACGAGCCACGGACTGCCGCACCTCGACCGCCGAATCTTGCGCCTTGCCGACGAGGGGGACGACCGCCCGCGGATCGCCGATACGCGCCAGCGACCGTGCGATGGACGCGCGGACCACCGGATTCGGGTCGTCGAGCTTCGACAGGAGGGGTTGGACGGCTTCGGCGCTCGACTGCGTGCCGAGGGCTTCGGCGGCAGCCGTGCGCACGACGGTCTCCGGATCCGAGAGCACGCGTGCAAGCGGGAGGATCGACGTCGGGTCGGGTACGGCCCGCGCGACCTCGCACGCGGCGAGTCGCAGACGCACGTCCCGTTCGGAGAGCCAAGGAAGGACCTTCGCGGTCGCACCGGGCGTCCGGAACGAGGCGGCGGCACGGGCGCCCAGGACCTTCACCTCGACATCGGGATCCTCGAGGAGCGCCGTGGCGAGGGCGGACCCGCGCGCACGACCCACGCCGGGCAATTCCGCCGCCGCGGCCCGCCGGGCTTCGACGTCGTCCGAACGGAGACGCTTCGTCAAGCGTTCGGCGACGTCCGGCCACGCCAGGGCGGAAGCGTCCCGTTCGGCGGCGGCACCGGCGACGCACGCGAGGGCCCACGCGAACGCGAGGCTCGGGACGACGGAGCGGGAACGGGAAATCACGGAGAAACGGTAGCAGACCCTCGTTCCGTCACGCGAGGCCACTTCGGCGGCGGACGAACCAATGGCACCCGAGCAGCAGCGACGCCAGGAGTGTGAAGACCCACGGCGGCGCCAGGGGCGCGACGTGCCGTTCGGCACTCACCACCGTGGGCTTCGGGAACGGGATCGTCGAGAGGTCGTCGGAAGCGCGTTTCGCCATGCCTCCGGTCGCGCTCGCGATCGCCTCGAGTCGTCCGGGATCGGGGGCGGAGTCCGCCCACTCGTCCCCACCGACCTCGCACGCGAAGTCGCGTCGGGACGAGGGACCGTCGCCCACGGACACCCGCGCCGAATATCCGCCCGCGGGCAACGGACCGACCACGACGTCCGTGGTCGATGCGCCGAGGGACTCGTCCGGACGCCGCGCGGGGGTGGAGGCTTCGACGCGGACGGGCTTCGATTTCGTGTCGAGGCGGGTCACGTCGACGACGACGCGTTCGGGCGCCGCGCCCGAGGCCGAACGCGCGACCCGGAGCGTCAGAGGCACGTCCGCCGTGCATCCCGACGGGAGTTCGATCTTGGCCGGTTCGAACCTCGGGTCGCGCATCAACCATCCGAGGAGACCGTCCCAGAGGGCGCCGTGGCCGCGGCCGGCGGTCCTCGCGCCGAGCGCGGAGAATTGCAGGAGCCATCCCCCGTCCGCCCCGAGCGCGATCGATCGTCCGTCCCCTTGATCGCCGATGGCGAGGACGGGCATGGGTTTGCCCGTCCGGGTGGTGCGTGTGGGATGGGTCCAGAGGACGCTGGCTCCTGCGCGGGCGTCGCCGAGGACGTTCGCGCCCGGCATCGAAGGCAGTTCGTCGCCGACGGCGGCTCGGAGGAGACCGAGGAGCGGAGCGACCTTTCCCTCGGCCGTCGGCACCGGGACGAACGACGCCGTGTCCGCCGCGGTGGCACCCGCGGAACCATCCATCGTCACCGGGAGCACTTCGCCGAGGGGAGTGCCCGCGTATCCGCCCGCGACGAAGGAGTTCGGACCTCCGACCATGATGAGCCCGCCCCCGGCGCGGACGTACCGTGCGAGCGCGGGAAGGTGGCGTTCGAGGCCGTAGGGTTGGGCGTCGAAGTCCTGGAGGACGACGGCGTCGAACGACGGCAAATGGTCGCTGAAGAGTTCGTCGACGGGGAAGGGAATGAGGGCGAGGTCCCGTTCGGTCGCGGCGGGATTGTCCGCCGGCGTGCGGAGGATGAAGAATGCGACCACGTCGACGGAGGCGTCGCTCTTCAACCATTGCCGGAGAGCACGGACGTCGTTCGTGGGTCTTCCGGCGACGTGGAGGACGCGGACGCGTTCCCGCGCGACGTCGAAGGTGACGAAGCGACGATCGTTCTCCGGAATCGTGTCGCCTTCGGGCGAGGCGATCGCGACCTCGACGATGCGCGAGCCCGCGCGTTCGAGCGTCACCGTGAGATCGAGCGTCCCACGTCCGTCTTTCGGATGGGCGATCCCCGAGGCCAGGAGCGCCGGCGCGCCGTCCTCCCGGAGTTCCTTCGCGGTGACGGTGAGGTCGTCGCAGCGCATGTCCTTCGAGCAGGCGACGTCGACGCGCAAGGGGAGGGGGACGTGGGCGACCGCGGCACCCGCCGCGGCGACCCGGAGGACGCTCGCATCCTTCGGAGTGACGTCCGTCGTGGCGACGGTGTGGACGGGGACGCGAAGGACGTCCGCGAGCGAACGGAGCGACGCGGCGTCGGCCCCTTCACCGGGGTCGTCGAGGCGTCCGTCCGAGACGACCACCACGGCGGCGGGTCTCTCTTCGGCGGACTTCGCGAGGGCGCGGAGGGCTCCTCCGAGATCGCTGTGCGCTCCGCGCACGCTCGCGCCGGTCCCTCCCGTGTCGTCCGTGGAGGTCTTCTCGGCCGAAGCCTCGCGCAGCGAGAACGGCTTCGGAAGACCCTCCCCGAATCCGAAGGTCGCGAACCGAACCGTGGAGGCACGTTCCACGAGAGCTTTCGTCGCCCGGTCCCGCGCGTCGCGTCGGCGCTCGCCTTTGCCGGACGTGGGCGAGCCGTCGTTCGGCAACGCCATCGAGCGGGAGACGTCCGTGAGCACGACAACCTTCGGTCCGACCACGCTCTCCGTCGCCGTGATACGGACCGGCCGGAGGACGGCGAGCGCCAATGCGAACGACGCGAGGACCCCGGACAGCGCGATCGCGGCACCGCCCCTCTCGCGCCGACGCATCTCGAACGCGAGGAACGCGAGGTTCGTGATCACGAGGACGCCGAGGAGCACGGCGGCCCACGGGGCGAGATCGGCGGCGAACGAGAGGTGGGACGTCGGCACGGAGAGGCTCAGGGATCCATTCCGGACGCGATGGCCCGACGGCGCATGAGGAACGGGGCGTGCACCTGGTCGTCCTTGTAGTTCGAGCAGAGCGCGTACATGGCGACGTTCACCGCGAGGCGGATGGCACGTTCGCGTTGGATGTCGCCACCGGGGACGACCGGTTCTTCCCAGACACCGGTGGGGCCCCGCGCGAGGGCGCCGCCGAGATCGTGGTCGGAGAAGATCACCTGCACGCGCGTCCCTCGCACGATGGCGTCGAGGAGCTTCTTGCCCGCGATGCGGCCCTCGGCCCGACGGAGGAGGTAGAACGTCCGGTAGACGACGTGATCTTCCGCGAGCGGGATCGGCGCGGACTCGGGAAGGACGCGGGCCAGTTCCCGCCGCGCACTCTTGCCGAACGGGCCCGATGCGCCATCGGCGGAGGGGGCCGCGTCGTCCACGAACAGGAGCCCCCCGAGCGCGAAGAAGCGGCGGAGGCCCGCGAGCTCCGGAGACGTGAGGGGCTTCACTTCCGCGCGGTCGCTCCAGTAGAGGAACGGAGCATCGACGAGCGTGGGATCGTCGGCATGGACGGAGGTCGGTCGGAGGCGCGCCGGGGCGCTCGTGCGCTGCACGAGTTCCCACGACCAACGCGGGGGAGCCGTGGCGTGCGCCGCGGCCGTCTGCGAACCGGTGAGGAGGATCCGAGGATCGAACGCGCCGAGATCGCCGAAGGCGGCCGCCGACCTCGGGAGGGCACACGACGCGCCGAGGGCCGCCAGCGACGCCACGAACCGACGTCGCCCGAAGCCGCGCTCCGCGGCGACCGGGCACGAGACGTCCGGAGCGACGTCCGTCGACGTACGGGGATCAATCGAAGTCATCGACCCGCCATACTCCGGACTGCCGCGTCAGACGCACGTGATGACCCCCGGGTACGTTCACGTCGGCCGAGTCGCCGTCCACCCGGATGGGCAGGGTCTCGGGACGCTCGAGGCCGCGGACCAGGCTCCGGAGATCTTTCTCGATGGCCTCCCGCGTGCGCGGTGTCACGACCCGGAGCAGACCGGCGTAGCTCCTCCGCGCGAGGACGCGGCGGAGTTCGTCCAAGGCGCGGTCGGGCGTGCGCGCTCCCGAAGGCATGGCCCCGGCTCCCGCGACCCGGAAGGCGCCCCGCTCGAACGTGAGCGCCACGGTCTCGCCGTCCGCGTACGTGAGCGTCGCTTCGGCGGTCGTCCTCGTGTCGGTCGCGAGCGTCCCCGCGAACTCCGCGAGCTCCGCCTTCGACGACGCCACGAGCGCGCGCACCTCGGCCTCGCCGTGCTCGCGTTTCGCGTCCTCGCTCAGCAGGGAGTGAAGCGTCCGCGCGTCGCCCGCCTTCGCCGCCGTGACGTAACTCTGGACGGCCTCCTGAGGATCGGGGACCGAACGCGGGGCGCAACCGTACGCCCCGCACGTCAGGAGCGTCCACGCGAGGACGGCCGCGGAGAGCTCCCGCGTCACGGTCCGTCGTCCGCGATGGTGACGTCGAGATCGTACACGTCGCGGAGGAGCTCCGCCTTGGCGCGCACGGTCCATTCCTCGAGTTCGCGGTCCTCGTGCCCGCGGAGGAAGAGACGGACCTTGCCCGCGCTCCTGTCGACGACGGCGCGAGCACTCTTCACCTTGCCCCGGTGTTCGCGATCGAGGGCGTCGGCGACGCGGAGGATGGCGGCGAGTCCGCGCACTTTTCCCCGTCCGTCGCGATCGAGATCGCGGAAGTTGGGGTGCGCCGGATCCGGCAGACTCTTCCGGTGGTAGCGCGCGATGTTCGCCACGATCGCGCGCTCCTCCGGGGTGAGCCCCATGATGTCGGAGTGCTGGATCAGGTAGTAGCTGTGCTTGTGGTGCGCGTCGTAACGGACGAAGTCACCGATGTCGTGCAGCATGGCGGCCGCACGGAGGAGCAGCCGATCCCTGTCGCGGAACGCGTGCACGGACTGGAGGTCGTCGAAGAGCTGCGTGGCGAACCCCGTCACGCGGTGACCGTGGGCTTCGTCGAACTGGTACCGCCGACCGAGGCGCACGCAGGCCTCGAGCACGTTCTCCGCTTCGCCGGCCACGTCCCAGACGTGGAAGTACTTGTCGACGATTTCCTCGAGGATGCCCTCCTTCAGGCCGACACCGGGCGCGACGACGGCGGGCAAGCTCAACGTCTCGGCGACGTGGAGGAAGATCGCGTTCGCGGGGACGATGGTGTCAGCGCGATCGGGCCGCAGGTTCCAGGCGTCGCGGCGTTCGTTCGCGGTCATCTTCGAGAACTTTCCGAAGAGGGACCGGAGGGCGCTCGTTTCGATGGCCCGCGCGTACCCCGCGTGCCCGCCTTTCGCGGGCGAGATGTCGACGAGCGTGTCGATGTTCCCTCCCGTCCCGACGAGCACGTCGAACGGAGCGAGTTTCTGGATCTGAGGGAGCGCTTCGTGGAGCGCGCGATCGATGGCTTCGTCGAGGAGACGCGCGTGTTCGGCGCCGATGGTCTTCGCACCCCGGAGGAAGGTTTCGAGGAGCCTCACCGTGCCCATGGGCAACGACATCGAGAAGGACGCATGGCCGCGGTCGAGGACCGTGAGCTCCGTGGACCCCCCGCCCACGTCGACGAGGAGGGCCCTCTTCTCTTCGAGGCCCATGCGGCGGACGACCGCGAGCTGGATGAGGCGCGCTTCCTCGATGCCTTCGATGACCTCGAGTTCGATTCCCGCCTCACGACGGGCGCGCTCGGCGAGCGTGGCGCCGTTCTCGGCTTCGCGGACGGCGCTCGTGGCCGTCGCGCGGTAGACGTCCACGTTCGCCGAATCCATGGCCGTCCGGAACTCGCGGAGGGCGGCGCACGCCTGGCCGATGCACGCCGGAGTGAGTTTGCCCGAGACGAAGACCTCGCTTCCCAGGCGCACCGGGGCGCGGAGGCTCGCGACCGCCCGGAATCCGCGTGCGTCCCGTTCGGACGTCCCCTTGTCCCCCGGCATGAGGGACAACTGGCCGCGGAGGCTCCGCGGCGCTCCCGGTTCCTGGGCCTCGACGATGCGGAGCCGCATGGCATTCGATCCGACGTCGATGGCGGCGAAGCGCGGCATGGTCGCAAAGTAGCGAATGCCATGCCCCGTTTGCTAGCCTTCCTTCGATGGCGGACATGCTGAAGGACGATCCCGCGGGCGACGTTTCCAAGGCCGGAAGGCTCATGGGGGGTGCGGCGTTGGGCATCGCCGTGGGAGTCGGCGTCGCGGGAAGCGTGAGCCCGACCGTGGGGGGCGTGGTCATCGTCGGCGGATGGCTCGCCATGCTCGCGGGCATCCACAAATACGGTCGCGCGGGTTCCGAGTAGCCCCGTACCCGGGGGCTGCCGGGCGGCGCTCCGCGACCCTCCCGACGATCAGATTTCGCTGCGCAGGACCACGACGCCCACGCCGTCGCCCATCTTGGGCGTGCGCTCCGCGGCCCACCCGAATCGGCGATCGGTGATCGTGATCGTCCCGCTCGCCGGCCCGGACGTCGTTTTTCCGTGCAGCCCGAGGTCGGCCAACGCTTTCTGGTTCACGTCGGGCGTGAGCGGTGACCCGTACACGCCGTCGGCGTCGAACACCGCGACGTAGACGACGGGCATCTTCCCGCCGGAGCCCGTCGCTTCGTCGCGCACCGTGCGCTTCAGCATCTCTTCGAGGTGCCGCGCGAAGTACCGGTACGACCATCCCGTGACGAGCATGCCCACCGTCGCGTCGTCCTTGCCCCGGATACCGGAGGCCGCGACGAAGTCCTTGTCGGGACCGAGTTTGCTCGGCGGGCCCGGAACGTGGCCCGATCCGGTCACGAACGGCGAGGTCCTCGCGCCCGCGAGTGCGGGAACGGCCTTCACCACGTCCTGACCGGCCATCGCGTCGCCTTCGAGATCGTTCCGGAGGATCACGCCCTCCGCGTCCGCGAGCGCGAAGAACGTGGACTTGGCCACGTCGAGATCGTGGACTCCCGACCGCGTCTTCACGAGCGCCTTCCGCACCGCGGGGAGATCCTGCTTCGGATCCCCCGCTTCGTAGAGGGCACGCAAGCGCTTCGCGCCCTCGGGCAGTCCCTTCTCGAGTTCCCCGACGTCCGTCGCGACGAGCGCGGCCATCTCGGTCGCATGCGCCCTCGCGTGATCCTGGGAGACCTTCCCGGAATCGGTGCACGCGGCCGTCGCGAGGACGATGCCGAGCGTCGTGGCCGCTCCGACGACGGCGAGGAAGGACGGTCGGCGAAGCGCGCGGGACGGTGGCGGCAGGAACGGCGCGGACATCCGTCCAGCGTACACGATCACCGGGCTTCTATCGCTCGTCGCCGGTTCGTTCTACATTCGAGGCGTGCCGCCCGTGCCGTCGATCCCGCCACGCATGCCGGACCGCCTCGGTCGTTACAACGTGTGCGCCAAGATCGGCGAGGGCGGCATGGCCACGGTCTACCTCGGCCGCGCGAACGACGTCGTCGACGACCGCTACGTCGCCCTCAAGGCCATCAAGTCCGCGTATTCGTCGAATCGGGAGTTCGTCGACATGTTCCTCGACGAGGCGAAGATCGTCTCGGGCCTCGAACATCCGAACATCGTCCGACTGTACGAGCTCGGTATCGAGGGCCACCTTCCGTTCCTCGCGCTCGAGCTCTTGGCCGGGCAGTCGCTCTGGCAGCTCTGGCAGGCGTGCCGGGAGCGCAGCGTCCGCATGCGGTACGACATGATCGCGTGGATCGGCGCCCGCGTCGCCGACGGCCTGCACTACGCCCACGGTCACAAGGACGCGAACGGTCTCCCCCTCGCCATCGTCCACCGCGACGTGAACGCGACCAATCTCTTCGTCACCTACGACGGGGACGTGAAGATCATCGACTTCGGCCTCGCGAAGGCCGCCAACCGCGTGTCGCGCACGGCCGCCGGCATCATCAAGGGCAAGGCGGCGTACATGTCCCCCGAGCAGACGATGGGACAACCGCTCGACCCCCGCACCGACGTGTTCGCGCTCGGGATCACGCTCTGGGAGATCGCGGTCGATCGCCGCCTCTTCAAGCAGGAGGACGACGTCGAGACCCTCAAGCGCGTCCACGCCGCACTCGTGCCGGACCCGACGCAGCTGGTCGACGGATTTCCTCCGGGACTGTGGAACGTCCTGAAGAAGGCGCTCGCGCGGGACCGGAACGACCGGTTCGCGTCGGCGGGCGACTTCGCGAAGGCCCTCGACGCGTTCGTGCTCGAGACCGGGAAAGCGACCGGGCCGCAACCCGTGGCGAAGGCCATGAACTCTCTGTTCGCGAAGGAGAGGAAGGAGTTCGAGGCGTGGTTCACGCAGGCGAGCTCGGCGCGGCAGCCCGTCGCGATGCCGACCCTGCATCCCGCCCCGAACCGGCTCGCGGACGCGGACGGCGACGACCTGCCTCCGCCGAGCGTGGCCGCGCCCCTCAGCCGACCTTCCGAGGCGCACAAGAGCTACGCACCTCCGGTCGGCATCTTCGAGCCGGCGGAGTTCCCGCGTGAGGTGTCGTCCCTCGGGACGGCGCCCACGAATCCGGTCGCCGTCGTCGGAGCGAAGGCCGATCCCGATTCCGAATCGGGCGTGAAATCGTTCCTCGACGCCCCCGCGAAAACGCCCGACATCGTGGTCGTCGAGAAAGACGCGCCGTCGGCCGCTCCGGGGGCCGCGCCGAAAGGTGGGGCCGTGGTCGTCGCCGTGACCGCCACGCTGCTCGTCATGGCCGCCGTCGCGTTCGCGATCGCGTGGACGCGCTGAGGACCCCGGCGCGAGCGTGCGGGACACGCATCCGTCCGGTGTGGTAGACCCCTCCCGACGGACGACGCGAGCGTCGTCACGAGAGCATCGAAGAGCCAAAGTGGCGGAATGGTAGACGCAGCGGATTCAAAATCCGCCGAGTGAAAGCTCGTGAGGGTTCGAGTCCCTCCTTTGGTACTGCCCGCGGGGGTCGGGGTCGTCCTCCCGTCGCATCGTTCTCGTCGCGCCTCGACGGGAAATCCGACGACTCAGGCGAGGAGAAATCCGCCGTCCACGACCAGAGAACGTCCGGTGACGTACCCGGAAGCCGGGCACACGAGGAAAAGGACGGCCCGTGCGACGTCGTCCGGTTCGCCCATGCGACCGAGGGGGACGCGTTTGGCGAACTCCTCCATGGCGACGTGCGGGGAGGTACCGGGAGCCATGCTCGCCATGGCGCCCTCGGCGCCCGGCGTGTGGATGCCGCCGGGAGCGACCGCGTTCACGCGCACGCCGTACTTGGCGAGTTCGAACGCCATGGAGCGCGTCAGCATCTCGAGCCCGCCCTTGGAAGCGTCGTAGTGAGCCAGTGCGTGGCTCGGATGGTAGCCGTCCACGGACGTCACGTTGACGATGGCACCGCCGCCGCCGTTCCTACGCATCGACCGGGCCGCGTATTGCATCAGGAAGAACGACGCCTTCAGGTTCACGTCGAGGACGCGGTCCCAACTGCCTTCGTCGAGATCGAGGGGATTCGCGAGCGGAAAGATCCCCGCGTTGTTCACGAGGATGTCGATGCGTCCGTGGCGGGAAACGACCGCGTTCACCGCGCTCGCGCACGCGTCCAGGGACGCCACGTCGCACACGATCGCGTCCACGTGTCGCCGTCGGCTCCGGAGCTCGCCGACGCGCTTGTCGAGCGCGGGTGCGTCGCGATCGGCGAGGACGACGGAGGCCCCGGCCTCGGCCAGTCGCTCCGCGATGGCGGCACCGATTCCGTTCGCGGCCCCCGTCACGAGCGCGGAACGTCCTTCGAGATCGAACAGGGAGGCGAGGGGGGCAGGGTGCGTCATGGGGGACGTGCCAAGCGAGGCCCGTGCCGGCCCGAAGTCGCGCGTTCCGCCCGCGTTCCGTTCCGTCGCGCGCGCGAATCTTGCGCGGGGCGCATTCCGTGCGCGAAGAGGAGCCGAGGGTTGCGCGGGAACGCGGCACGATCGCGCGGCACGCCGTTCGCTAGCGGAGACGTCGTGGCGAAGACGACCGTGCCCGACCCTTCCGGGAATCCCGCCCCGGACGACGAACGAACCGACTCCCCGCGCGGCACGCCCGACGCACGCTCCGCCCTCGTCGGCGAACGCATCGTCCTGACCGGCGGTCCGGGCGGTGGAAAGTCGGCGGTCCTCGAAGTGCTGCGCTGGCACTTCGATCGCGCGTTCGGATTTTTGCCCGAGGCCGCGAGCATCGTGTTCGGGGGTGGCTTTCCGCGCCGACCGACGCTCGAACATCGGCGCGCCGCCCAGCGCGCCATCTACCACGTGCAGCGGGAGCTCGAGTCGCTCGCCGAGGAACCCGGGTGGCCGCGACGTACGCTCTGCGATCGTGGAACGCTCGACGGGGTCGCGTACTGGCCGGAGGACGAGGCGAGTTACTTCCGCGCGCTCGGCACGTCCCGCGAAGCGGAGCTGTCGCGCTACGCGACGGTGATCCATCTTCGCACTCCCGATGCGGCGCACGGATATGACCATTCCAATCCTCTCCGCACGGAGTCGGCCGAAGAGGCTGCACGAATCGACGAACGAATTTTCGACGTGTGGCGCGGACACCCGCGCCGACTCGTCGTCGCGAATCACCGCGAATTCCTCGAGAAAGCGCGCGAGGTCGTCGACATCGTCCGCGCGCTCTGACGAGGCTCGGACTTCGCATTTTCCTCGAAGTCGGCAATCGTCGATTCCTATTCCCGGATTCCGTGAATTCGAATGAACTTGACCCCTCCGGAACGGAAGGCGTATCGGACCCGACGTCGCGCGCGTCCGCGACGTCCCCCTCCGAGGAGATCCGACCATGCCGTCCAACTTGCGCTCGACCCTGACGGAGCTCGCCGCTTCGTTCGCGAACAACGTCCTGGCGGCCCTCCGCGGCGCCTCCCTCGAGGACATCCTCTCGGAGACCGCCCACCTTCCGGGCGCGGGCGGTTCGGGTCGCGCTCCCACGAGCCTCCGTGGTCGCAGTCTCGACGGCGCGGGACCGACCTCCCGGCGCGCGAAGCCGGGGGGGCGCCTCGAGCGCCGGTCGGCCGACGCCATCGCCCAGCTCGTCGATCGCATCACGGATCTCGTGGCCAAGAGCCCGGACGGACTCCGGGCCGAGCAAATCCGCGAAGCCCTCGGTCTCGAAGCGAAGGAGCTCCCGCGCCCCCTCGCCGACGCTCTTGCCGCGAAAAAGATCGTGAAACAGGGCCAAAAGCGCGCCACGACCTACTTCGCCAAGGGCGCCGCGCCCGCCAGGAAGAGCGCCGGAAAGTCCGCCGGTCGAAAGTCTTCGAAAAAGAAGGCTGACTGAACGCTTGGCGACGACTGGGGACCCGTGCTAGTCACGGCGTCCCTCGTTTTCTCCGAGAGAACGAGCCCTTCCGTCTCGAAGCGTACGTCCAAAGGAAAGCCGCGAAATGCCGAGTGAAGCGATTCAGTGCAAGCCCCTCGAAGTCGTCGTCAGCGACCGGGGCATCGAGCGCGCCATCAAGATGTTGAAGCGAAAGCTGGCCTCCGAAGGCGTGCTCCGCGAGCTCAAGATGCGACGTCACTACATGAAGCCCAGCGTGAAGCGCCGGAAGAAGCAGGCGGAAGCCGCTCGCCGTCGCCGCAAGCGCGCCAAGATGGACGCGGCGCCGCCGCGTACCACCTGATCGTTCGCTTCAAGGACGGGATGCGGTCGTCCCGGTGCCTTCGGATCCCCGAAGTCGCCGGCGTCGGCCAGAAGGAGCGCGGAAGGGATTCGTCCCGACCGCGCTTCGTCGTTCCATCGTCGTGATACGCTCGTCCCCGTGACGACCCCCACACGCAGCACCCCGAACGGCGGCAACGGTTCCGCCTCCTCGCACGTGGCGAAGACGCGCATCGCTCCCTTCCCGATGTGGAATCCGCCGACGGTCGACGCCGTCGCCGTCGAAGCGCGCGCCCAGGACCTCGCGAAGCGATCCATCAAGAAGGCGGCCAAGGTCGCCGGGCTCCGGCTCGCGGCGCGGATGATCGATCTCACGACCCTCGAGGGCAAGGACACGCCCGGCAAGGTTCGCGCGCTCTGCCAGAAGGCGATCACGCCGCTCCCGTCCGACCCCACCGTGGGACCGTGCGCCGCGATCTGCGTTTACCCGAACATGGTGTCCATCGCGAAGGAGGCCCTCGGGGACTCCGGCGTGAAGGTCGCCAGCGTCGCCACGGCGTTCCCCGCCGGCATGTCGCCCCTCGAAGTGAAGCTCGAGGACGTGCGCCGCGCCGTGGAATACGGCGCCGACGAGATCGACATGGTCATCGACCGTGGCGCCATGCTCGTGGGCGATTTCGCGAAGGTGTTCGACGAGATCGCCGCGACGAAGGACGCCTGCGGCTCGGCGCACCTCAAGGTGATCCTCGAGACCGGTGAACTCGGGACGTACGACACCATCCGCAAGGCGAGCGAGATCGCGATCCTCGCCGGCGCGGATTTCATCAAGACGTCGACCGGGAAGATCCAGCCCGCCGCCACGCCGCCCGTCACCCTCGTGATGCTCGAGACGATCCGCGACCACTACTACGCGACCGGACGCCGCATCGGCATGAAGCCCGCGGGCGGCGTTCGCACGGCGAAGCAGGCGCTCCACTACCTCGTCCTCGTCAAGGAAACCCTCGGGGACGCGTGGCTCACGCCCACCCTCTTCCGCTTCGGCGCGAGTTCGCTCTTGAACGATCTCTTGATGCAGCTCGAGAAGGAGCGCACCGGCGTGTACCAGGCCGGTGAGGACTTCTCGAAGGACTGACGGAAGGACACGGCACCAGGATGAGTCGAGACATCGAGAAGTCCCCGAAGCACGCGCTCGCCCACGGCGACCACGCGAACGGCCGCGAGAGCGACCGCGACCTCGCCCTCGCGTTCGGCAGCGCGTGGGAATACGCGCCCGCTCCCGAGGCGTCCGATCACGTCCGCATCGACGCGCGGTACGAACTCTTCATCGGCGGGAAGTGGCAAGCGCCGAAGAGCCGGAAGTACTTCCCGACCGTGAGTCCGTCCACCGAGCAGGTGCTGTCGGAAGTCGCCGAAGCGAACGCCGAGGACGTGGACCTCGCCGTCCAGGCCGCGCGCCACGCCTACGACAAGGTCTGGTCGAAGATGCGCGGCTCCGAGCGCGCCAAGTACATCTTCCGAATCGCGCGGGCACTCCAGGAAAAGTCCCGCGAGTTCGCCATCGTGGAGTCGATGGACGGCGGGAAACCCATCAAAGAATCGCGGGACGTCGACCTTCCGCTCGCCGCCGCGCACTTCTTTTACCACGCTGGTTGGGCCGACAAGCTCGACTACGCCTTCCACGGCCGACGTGCGCGTCCGCTCGGCGTCGCGGGGCAGATCATCCCGTGGAACTTCCCGTTGCTGATGGCGGCCTGGAAGATCGCGCCCGCGCTCGCATGCGGCAACACGGTGGTGCTGAAGCCCGCGGAGACGACGCCGCTCACGGCGCTCCTCCTCGCACGTATCCTCGAGGAAGCCGAACTCCCGCCCGGCGTCGTGAACATCGTCACCGGTGCCGGCGCGACCGGCGCGGCCCTCGTCGACCACCCGGGCGTCGACAAGATCGCCTTCACCGGGAGCACCGACGTCGGCAAGCGCATCCAGAAGGCCATTTCCGGGACGAAGAAGCGCCTCACGCTCGAACTCGGCGGCAAGGCCGCGAACATCGTCTTCGCGGACGCGCCCCTCGACCAGGCCATCGAAGGAATCGTCGGCGGCATCTATTTCAACCAGGGTCACGTGTGCTGCGCCGGTTCGCGCCTCCTCGTCGAGGAGAGCGTGCACGACGTCGTCGTCCGGAAGCTCCGGGATCGCGTGGCGACGCTTCGTGTCGGCGACCCGCTCGACAAGAACACCGACGTGGGAGCCATCAACTCGAAGATGCAGCTCGAGAAGATCCGCGAACTCGTGAAGGCGGGAGAAGACGAGGGCGCCGAGCGCTTCTCGTCGTCGTGCCCGCTCCCCAAGAAGGGCTATTTCTTCCCGCCCACGTTCTTCACGGGCGTCTCGCAGACGAGCCGCATCGCGCGCGAGGAGATCTTCGGTCCCGTGCTCTCGATCCTCACGTTCCGCACGCCGGACGAGGCGCTCGAGAAGGCGAACAACACGATGTACGGACTCTCCGCCGGCGTGTGGACCGACAAGGGCTCCAAGAGTTTCTGGATGGCCGAGCGTCTGAAGGCCGGCGTGGTCTGGGCGAACACGTTCAACAAGTTCGATCCGACGTCCCCGTTCGGTGGCTACAAGGAGAGCGGCTTCGGCCGCGAAGGCGGTCGCCAAGGTCTCGCGGCGTACGTGGAGCTCGAAGGATGATGAAGCGCACCAAGACCGAAGTCTCCGATTCCGGCATCGACACGCGCGGCGTGCGCGGTCTCGCGCGTGGCGAGAGCGACGGGGCCGAGGGGCGACTCCGCGTCGCCAAGGCGTACAAGATGTACGTCGGCGGTGCGTTCGTCCGCTCCGAGTCCGGTCGCTACTTCCAGGTGAAGGACACCGACGACGGCGTGGACAGCGCCGATCCGGGCGTCGTCAACGTGCCGCTCGCCTCGCGGAAGGACGTGCGCGACGCCGTCCTCGTCGCGAAGAACGCCCAGGAAAAGTGGGCGGCGCGCACGGCCTACAACCGCGGGCAGATCCTCTACCGCCTCGCCGAGGTGATGGAGTCCCGCCGTTCCGAACTCGTCTCGTCCCTCGTCCGGAGTGGCGAACACGAGAGCGACGCCCGCGCGGAAGTCGACGCCGCCGTCGATCGCGCCGTGTTCTACGCCGGATTCGCCGACAAGCTCTCGGCGCTCCTCGCATCCCACAATCCCGTGTCGGGACCGCACTTCGGGTTCAGCGTGCCCGAACCGATGGGCGTCGTGGGTATCGTCGCGCCGTCCCGCCCCGTGCTCCTCGGACTCGTCTCGACGATCCTCCCGGCCATCGTGTCGGGCAACACGGTCGTCACGCTCGCCAGCGCGGAGGACGTGCGTACCGCCGTCGTCTTCACCGAATGCCTCGCGACGAGCGACCTCCCAGGGGGCGTCGCCAACGTCCTCACCGGGACCGCGAAAGAGGTCGCGCCTCAACTCGCCCGTCACCGCGAAGTCATCGCGCTCGACGTTCTCTCGGACGACGTCGACCTCCGGAAGGCGGTCGAGGAAGAATCGAGCGGCAACGTGAAGCGGGTGAAGATCGGACCGGTTCCCGAGCCCTCGTGGATCCTCGATCCGCGGACGGGGCAGGGGCTGTCGTTCATCGAGAAATTCCTCGAGACGAAGACCATCTGGCATCCCGTCGGCATCGGGGGCGGGTCGTCGGGCGGTTACTGATTCCAGGGTGCGGCCCGGCGCTACGGCGTTTCAGCGCACGAGCACGGTGCCGACGCTGCCCGGCGAACGCACTTCGCGTGCGAGGTCGCCCGTCTTCAACTTGCCCACGACGTGCACCGCGCGAACGCCCTCGCCGATGGCCGCGAACGACTCCTCGATCTTCGGGATCATGCCTTTCGTGATGACGCCGTCGGCGATGGCCTTCGCGCCGGACGCCTTGTCGAGGGAGGAAATGCGCGAGGAGGGATCGTTCACGTCCCGCATCACGCCCGGAACGTCCGTCACGAGGACGAGGGCCCGGGCATCGAGCGCCACGGCCACGCGGTTCGCGACGGTGTCGGCGTTGATGTTGTAGACGTGGCCCCCGTCGTCGCACCCCAGGCAGGCGAGGACGGGGACGTGCCCCGCGCCCACGAGGGTCGCCAGGAGGTCCGCGTTCACGCCCGTCACGTCGCCCACGTGGCCGAAGTCGACGGGGTCGGGACCGCCACCGCTCACGACCTTCGGCGGACGCTTGACCGCCCGTACCGTCAGGCTGCTCGCGCCGTGGAGACCGACGGGTTTCGCGCCGGCGGCGACGAGGGCCGCGCACAGGTCCACGTTCACGAGGCCCGCGACGATCATCTTCATGACCTCGAGCGTCCCGTCGTCGGTCACGCGGCGACCGCCCACGATCGTGGGCGTCTGGCCGAGCTTCTTCTGGAGTTCCGTCGCCTGCGGACCGCCGCCGTGCACGACGACGACGGGCGTTCCTTCCTTCGCGAGTTCGGCGACGTCCGCGGCGATGGCGGCGAGGTGCTCGCTCCGGACCACTTCGCCGCCCACCTTGAGGACGACAGGCGACTTCACGGCCAGCTCCCGACGTCCTCGAGGGACGTCGTCTCGGGGAGGCCCAACATCAGGTTCATGGACTGGATGGCCTGGCCCGCGCCGCCCTTGATCAGGTGGTCGGTCGCCGAGAAGATCGCGAAGACGCGCTTGCCGTCCCGCACGTCGCCCGCTTCGATCCCGATCTCCGCGAAGTTCGTGCCTTTCACGGCCACCACTTCCGGGAGCCGCTTCTTGGGCACGCGGACGAACGGTTCGTCGGCGTAGGCCTTCGTGAAGAGGGCCTTCACGTCCGCCGCCGGCACGTTCGCGTCGACGTGCACGAAACACGTCGCGAAGATGCCGCGCGACAGCGGCGCGCTGACGGGCACGAAGCGGATGCCGAGATCCCCGCGCCGGCGAAGGTCAACGTCTCGGTGATCTCGGGGATGTGCTGGTGATCGAGGGGCTTGTAGGTCTTGAGATTGTTGACGCGCACGGGGTGGTGCGTGCCCGCGCCGGGGGCGATGCCGCTGCCCGACGAACCCGTGATGCCGACGACTTCGACCGCACCGGTGAGCAGGCCCGCCCGCGCGAGAGGGAGGAGGGCGAGTTCGATGGTGGTCGCGAAACACCCGGGCGACGCCACGTACTTCGCTTTCTTGATCGCGTCGCGGTTCATCTCGGGCAGGCCGTAGACGAACGTGCCGTCGAGCTTTTCGGGGTGCGGGTGCGTGGCGCCGTAGTACTTCGCGTAGACCGCGGCGTCGCGCAGACGGAAGTCGCCCGAGAGATCGACGATGCGCGCGCCCGTGGCCATGATGGCGGGGGCCTTCGTCGCGCTGACCTTGTGCGGCAGTCCGAGGAGGACGACGTCCATGTCCTTCGCGGCTTCCTCGGGCGACAGGCCCTCGAACGTCAGGTTCGTCTGACCCTCGAAGATCGGGTGCACCGCGGCGATGGGTTCGCCGATGGAATCGATGGGACGCCACGCGGACGAGCTCGACCTCCGGGTGACGCAGGAGCCGCTTCATGAGCTCCGCTCCGCCGTAGCCGCTGCCGCCCAAAACCGCCGCCTTGAATCGTTTGCCCATGGTGCGGCGAAGCTACCATGAATGTAGACTGCCGCGTGATGAGCGAGCGGACGGACGCGGGCGTCGGAACGTGGCTTTCGGACAAGCGGCAGGTCATGGAGGACGCCCTCGCGCGCCTCGTGTCCGAGAACTCCTTCACGGACAACGTGGAGGGGGGACGGAAGGTGCGAATGACCCTCCTCCGGGACCTCTTCTCCATCGAAGGACTCTCCGCCGCGTACCGTCACGAGCACGCGCTTCGCGGATCACCTGGTCTTCGAATCGAAGGGGCGAGCGGGCGAAGGCGCCATCGCCCTCGTCGGCCACCTGGACACGGTTCCCGCCGGGCACCTTCGAAGGTTTCCGTCGGGCACGGCGATCTCGTCCGCGGACCGGGGGTGCTCGACATGAAGGGGGGCCTCGTCGTCGTCGCCACCGCGCTCCGCGCCGGCGGCGGAAACCGTGGGCCTCGACGCGCTCCCTCCCATCCGCGTCGTCATCGTCGCCGACGAGGAAGTGGTCGCCGGAAGGTCAGGACGTGATCCGCGATACCATCCGCGGTTCGTCGGCGTGCCTCGTCTTCGAGGCGGGTCGGCAAGCGGACCTCGTCATCACGAGGCGCAAGGGGACGGGCGGCATGAAGGCGGTCGCGAAGGGCGTCGCCGCCCACGCCGGCAACAACCACAAGGACGGCGCGAACGCGCTCTGGGCCATCGCGCGGTTCGTCGATCGTGTCCAAGGACTCACGGACTACACGAAGGGCCTCACCGTGAACGTCGGCAAGGTCTCGGGCGGGCAGGGGAAGAACACGGTGCCCGACGCCGCCGAAGCCCTCTTCGACATCCGCTTCGAGACGAAGGTCGACGCCGACGCACTCGTCGCGCGGATCCACGAAGCCGCTGCCGAAGCGGCCTCGGGTGTCCCCGGCACGACGATCACGCTCGAAGGCGGCGTCCTCCGTCTGCCCCTGGAACGTACCGACGCGAGCGCCGCGCTCATGGCCGAGTACGCGGCTGCCGCGAAGTCCGCCGGACTCGGCGACGGCGAAGCGCCTCTCATCGGCGGAGGATCGGACGCCAGCACGTCGAGCGCGATCGGCATCGCGTCCATCGACGGTCTCGGTCCCCGGGGACTCGGGTTCCACACCCACGACGAACGTATCGAGCCCGCGACGCTCGTACCCAAGGCGACGGCCCTCGCGCGTTTCCTCGTCGGACGACGATGAACGTGCCGAAGGTGTCCCGGGTCCTGGTGAGGTCGCAGATCGCGACGTTGGTCGTGGCGAGCGCCGGCTGTCCGTCCCCCAAGGACGTGACGCCGCAGATCGAGGTGAAGCCCTCGGCGGTCCGCCGCGCGACCGCGTGGATGAACCGCAAGGGGAAGGGAGACGACGCGCCGAAGGTGCCCGCCCGCGTGCACCCCATGAAGCCCGGCGAGGAGCTCGGGGGACCCAACGTCGTCGGCCGCCCGGGGGATCTCGTGCTCGAGAACGGCGAGGTCGTGTTCGTGATCGACGGGCTGGGGTCGAGCTCCGGCTTCGCCGAAAGTGGCGGCAATCTGGTCGACGCCGCGGACGCGAAGGTGCGCATCGACGAGATCGGGCAGATCTTCACCTACTTCGGGACGTTCCCGCGGCAGGGCGTTTACGACGCGCTCGAATCCGGCACCGAGCCGGACGGTTCGGCCTGGGTCCTCGCGCGGGGCAAGGAACTCTACGCGCCGGACATCGCCGTACGACGAAGTACACCTGCGAGCGGGGGATCGGGGACTGCTGCTCGAGACCACGCTCGCGAACCGGGGTTCGACCGACGTTCCCGGCCTCTCGCTCGGCGACGCGATCCAGTGGGGAGGCGCGGAGAAGTTCGCGCCCGGAAAGTCGCTCGGTTTCCGGGGCACCTTCGAAGCGCCGTTCCTCGGAGGCGTCGGACGACGCGTGAGCTACGGCATCACGAGCACGGACGGTGCGATCGGAGGGATCAGCGGTGGCGCGTGGACCGACACGGTCCAAGGGTCGACGTTCACGCTCGCCCGCGGCGAGACGCGTTCCTACTCCCGCGTGCTCGTCGTCGGCGACCGCGGCGACACCCAGAGCGTCCTCACCGAGATCGCGCGCGCGAGTGGCGGGGAGGCCCACGACGTCGTGTTCACCTTCCGGGACGCGAACGGTCCTGCGGCCATCGACGTGGGCACGCGGGTCGTCCTCGGCAACGAGAAGGGCGAACCCGTCGCCACCGTCGCCGCCACGGGACGCGGCGACCGGATCGCCCATGCACTCCTCCCCGCGAAGTACACCGTGCTGGGGGTGACCGGAGGGGGTCGGAAACTCGACGGCTCGGGCGCCACCTTCGACGTCTCCCGAATCGGCGAGCACGGCGGCGGGCCGGAGGTGCGGACGGTGGACGTCGCGGTGACGTTGCCCGCGACGCTCCACGGCCGGTGCGTGATGGGCAAGGCTCCGTCCCGCGATCCGAAGACCGCGACGAAGGACGCGGAGGTCACACCGTGCAAGGTGACGCTCCAGGGTGTGGAGGGAACCGACTCGCCGAACTTCGGGCCGTCCCACGTCGCCGGGCCCGCGAAGAACGTGATCACCGTCGGTCGCGCGGCGTTCGACGTCCCGCTCGCACCCGGCCGCTACCGCGCGACCTGTTCGCGGGGCCCCGAATACTCGGCGCCCAGCGAGGTCGTCACACTCCGCGCCGGCGAGACGACGGACCTCGCGTGCGCTCTCCGACGCGTGGTCGACACGCGGGGTTACCTCGGGACGGACTTCCACCAGCACACGATGCTCGGCGCCGACGCGCCCGTGGCCAAACGGGACCGGGTGATCGCGAACGTGGCCGAGGGCGTCGAAGTGGCCGTCGCCACGGAACACAACGTCGTCGCGGATCTCGGACCGTTCGTACGCGAGCTCGACCTCGCGAAGGAGCTCGTGGCCATCCCCGGCAACGAGGTCACGACCGACGCGAGCCGGAAGCCCTGGGGACACGCGAACGTGTTTCCCCTGGTCCCCGCACCGGACGCTCCGAGGGCGGGCGCGTTCGTCACGCGCGATCGCACGGCCGCGGACGTGATCGCCGAAGCCCGCAAGATCGCGGGACCGCTGCTCGTCCAGATCAACCATCCGCGCACGGAACTCACGGGCTATTTCGACCAGTCGAAGTTCGACGCGACGAAGGGCGAAGGAACGGAACCCGGCTACACCACGGACTTCGACGCGCTCGAGGTGTGGAACGGACGCAACGTGAAGGAGCGCACCGCGGTCCTCGCCGACTACTTCGCGCTCCTCCGAACCGGACACCCGACGACCCTCACCGGCGACACGGACACCCACGGCATCGTCGGTCAGGAAGCGGGGTACCCGCGCACCTACGTCCGCGTCGCGCACGACGGCAACCTCGACGCGTGGAACCGCGATCGGAGCGCCGAGCTCGTCGCCGGTGTGAAGGTGCTCCGGGACACGTTCGCGACGAACGGTCCCATGCTCCACGTCCGTGTGAACGGCGCTCCCGTCGGGGGAATCGCGAAGGCGACGCCCACCACCGAAAAGGGCAAACGCCGCGTGGTCGCACGCGTGCACGTGGATTGCGCGCCCTGGATGTCGGTCGACACCGTGGCCCTCGACTTCGCGCAGGGCGGGCACGAAGAACGGCCCGTCGCGCTGAAACCCTCCCTCGGTGGCGCTCTCGGGGGCGACGTGGAGATCGAGGCCGTCGTGTCGCAGGACGACGCCATGGTCGTCAGCGCGCGAGGCGCCAAGCCCCTCGAGCCGGTCCTGTCGGGGGACCCGGCCGAGATCCTGCCGTTCGCGCTCACGAGCGCCGTGTGGATCGACGCCGACGGGGACGGGAAAGCCCTCGGCCGTGAACGCGAGTTGCCCACGACGAAGGGGCCGGAGACGAGACGATGACGACGAAGGCGTCGAACCGCACGAAGACCACCGTCCTGGCGTACGCGGGGTGCGACACGTGCCGGAAGGCGCTGCGGTGGCTCGCCGATCACGGCGTCGACGCCAGCGTGCGGCCCATCGTGGACGAACCTCCGACGGTGGCCGAACTCGAGGCGTGGATCCCCAGGAGCGGCAAGCCCGTGACGAAGTGGCTCAACACGAGCGGCCAGAGCTACCGCGCCATCGGCAAGGAGGCGGTCCAGGCCGCCACGCCGAAGGAGCTCGTCCGATGGCTGGCGAAGGACGGGAAGCTCGTGAAGCGTCCCGTGCTCGTGCACGGGGACGTGGTCCTCGTCGGGTTCGACGAAGCGGCTTACGAGGCGACCTTCCCGAAGACCCGCTGAGCCCCGTCACTTCGTGACGGGTTCGCGGGCGTCACTTCGTGACGACATGCAACGTCCGGCGGTCCCGTCCGGCGAAGGTGAGGCGCTTCGCGTCGACGGCGAGGACGGTGGACGACCCGCCGGGTCCCGTGTGGACCGCGGCGGTCGGTCCTCCCTTGGCGGGCGACCGGAAGAGCGAAGGGGCGTCCGTGTCGTCGTGGACGACGGACCAGAACACGTCCGCGCCGTCGCTCGTCACGGCGATCGCCTTGTCGTTGGCCGCGGCGAGCGTGGTCTCACGGCGGTCGGCCTTCGACGACCGAGCGACGCGTCGGCCGATCGGATCGATCCAGTAGACGGCGTCGTCGTCCACGGCGAGGCTCGCACGCGTCACGGTGTCGTCGAACCGGGCGCCACCGAGGACCGTGACGTCCCCGGTGGACTTGTCGAACGCGCGAATGCGCGCTTCGGGGGCGTTCGCGGTTCCGCGGCTCACCCAGTAGACCGAATCCCGATCGACCACGATGGCGTCGGGACGGGAAGGATCGGCGACCAGGACCTCGGCCTTGCCTCCGCGCTTGGCGATCCTGTGCACGGCGAGGTCGGTCGTGAAGTAGACCCAGGCGTCGTCGACGGCGATGGCGCCGGAGTTTCCGCGGAGTCCGTCGGCCCGACCGAGCGTCGTCACGGGGCCGCCGACCTTGGGGATCGATCGCACGTCTCCCGTGCCCGGATGGGTCCAGTAGAGGGCGTATTCGTCCTGGGCGAGGGAGCCCACCGCGGGTTCCGCGTCGACCAGGCGGACGAGGGCGCCGTCGTCGAGGGCGATCCGGAGCACCGCACCCGCGTGGGTCCCGTCCGAACGGGTGGAGGCGTAGGCGTGGCGTCCGTCCGAAAGGACGGAGACGAACGTTTCCCCTTCGAGAGTCGCGACGGCCGGCGCGTCGAACGCGACACCGGCGGAGGACGTTCCGTCGGACGCCGCGCACGCGGGGATACCGGACGCGAGCGCGACGACGGCGAGGACGAAGGGGAAGCCAAGGAAGGAAGATGTACGGTTCATGAAAGCGGGACGCACGCGAGGCGTCGTCGCCGCGTCGTCGCCGCGCCCATCGCAAGATCGGATCCACGACGGGCATCCACGGAATCTCCGGGCGATCCTCGCGGACCGTGGGAAGACGCCGCGCGCGTCCTCTGACACGCGCGTCATGCGAACGTGCGGACGCGCACGCGTGCGAATTCCGACGGTCCTCGCTTCGCTCTTGCGAAACAGGGTGGAACGACTAAGGTCGCCGAACCTCCTGGCACCGGTCTTCGGACGGGCGCCGTGGGTGGTTCGGGGCGTAGCGCAGCCTGGTTAGCGCACCAGACTGGGGGTCTGGGGGTCGGTGGTTCGAATCCACTCGCCCCGACTGGCTCGGAGGGGAAACCCGTCCGGGCCTTTCGGTTATTTGGGGGTCGAACCGCCCTCCGTCGGGGTGAAGATTTCCACCGCCGAATGCAAGTCGGCAGCGCGAAGATCGGCACCGAACCACCCCTTTGCCGAGACATTCATGTCCAATTCGCCCTGAACCTCCACGGACAGGACCGGCGTTCGGGTTGCGGAATCGTCCGAATCGCACAAGGTAGGTCGATGTCGCATACGACCTTCCGCCGCGGTCTGCCTCGCGCTCTTCGTGACGGCCGGTACCGCCGCCGCGTGCACCTCGGCGGGCGTGACCGTTCGTGAGGTGGACGACGACGGAACCACGATCGGTACCTGCGGGTGTTCGATCACGGTGAACGGCGAGAGCAAGGCGATCGCGTGCGGTGCGGAAGCCTGCATCGGAGGGACGTCGTACGCCTGCGGTACGGGCGCCACCATTTCGGAGTCCGGGAACGCGTGTGCCGAATCGGGTCGCGCTCCGGGAAGTCCCCTCGCGTCGGCGGACTCGGGGACCGGGACGGGAACGGGATCCACCTCCGCGGTGTCGCCGTCGTCGGCCCAGGTGAAGGACCCTCCCGCGGCCGCCGGCACGACCGTCGCGTGCAACTCGTTCTCCGGCTCCGGCGCGACCACGTGCGACGCGACGAAGGAATACTGCATCCATTCCGTGGACCGCGAAGGCGACCCCATCGGCGGATCGGTGTGGCGCCGCTGCCCAAGGACTGCACGGGCTGCGGATGCCTCGCCGTCGAGGCCGACTGGAAGGCCCTCAACAACGGCACGAACAACTGCACGGCGGTCCCCATCACGTGCAAGAACGCGAGTGGTGCCATCACCGCGATCTGCGTGAAGTGAGGGACGTTCCCCGGCTCAGCCGGGGGCTTTCACGTTGCGCGCGAGGAACTGCGCGGCGGCCTTCCGCTCCGCTTCGGTGCCTTCCGCGGCGAGGGTCTCGAGTTCGGTCCGCACGCGCTCGGCACCGAAGGCCGCGAGGACGGGTTGCACGAAGGGCTGCACGCCTTCCGCGTCGACGAGTCCCGCGCGGAGGAGCGCGGTGACGAGGGGTTCGGGAACGCGTCGCGCGTGCCGCAGGACGGCGACGACGAAGTGACGGCGGTCGGCGCGCCCGAGGGCGTCCGTGAACCAAAGCATGGCGGGATCCCGATTCGCCGGGAGGTTCCCCGCGGCGCGGGAGACGGCGTCGTTCGCACGGGCGTGGGTCTTTCCCGGATCGCGGGTGGAGTCTCCGCTCGCTTGCCACTCCGACAGCGCTTCTTCGAACAGCTGGAACGCGTTGAAGCTCACGCCGTGAACCGTAGCAAACGGGACGCGCACGTGGCGGAGGAGACGGCGCCTCCGGCGTCGAATAGACTCCGGCGTCCATGCGAAGGCCCTTCCGTTCCTCGAGGATCCGTTCCTCCTCCGCGCGCGTCCGCGGGATCGTCGCCGCATGCGTGGCCGCGAGCGCGACCGTCGGCGCCGGGAAGGCCGTCGCGCTCGACAAGCAGGGCAGCGCCCACGGCGGATCGGTGGCCGGTGAGGACGAGGGCTTCAACGTGAGCGGTGCGCTCATGTTCGGCTCGGCATTGATCAACCCGACGTACGCCGCGCGCCCGGACAACTCGGGCCTCGCGCTCTTCCGGTACGCCGCCCACCTCGACGTCGATCTCCTCGGACGTCGCCTGTCCCTCCCGCTCGACGTCAATCTCTTCACCGATCGGACCGAGAAGGGGGCGCGCGTCTTCGCACCCACGGAATTCGACGTCATCGCCGGTCTGACGTCGACGAACCCGTTGGGCCCGGGAGCGCTCGAACTCGGTGCTCGGGTCGAACACGACCGTCCCATCGACCGGGGCACGTTCTCGCAGACGTACGTGGACGCGCGAGCGAGGTATCTGTACTCGCTCGCGTCGGTCTGGCCGAAGCTCGGTCATGATCTCGTCGACGGCGACATTTCGGGTTACCTGACGCTCGGCTGGTTCGCGTTCAACCCGACCTACGCGGCGCGGCCGGACAATTCGGGTCTCGCGCTCTTCCGCTACGCGGCCCACACGGAACTCTCGATCGTGCACGACTATTTCTCGATCGGACTCGACGGCACCTTCTTCAGCGATCGGCAAGCGTCGAACCCCGTCGCGCCCACCGAGCTCGATCTGACGTACGAGATCATCGGGCGCGTGGAACCGTTCGAGCTCCATCTCGCCTACGAACGGGACATGCCGATCGATCGGCCGGGGCTCGTGCAATCGTTCGTGTACGCGCTCTTCGTTTACGGATTCGACATGAAGCGCGCCCGCGTGGAGCCTCTCGCCACGCGGACGGTACCCGCCTCGCCCTGACCTCGGCGTAGGTCAGAACGTCATCTTGAATCGGTACGACGTCTGCTTGTTGTTGGTCGTCGCGAGTTCGAGGACGTACTCCGTGCCCGGCACCGGTCGCCACGCGTCGATGTTCACGCGCTCGTTGTTCCCGTTGACGAAGACCTGCAGCTCGTTCGGGTTGGGCAGATCGAGGCAGGGGAACTGGTACTGCCACCGCGTCGCGTTCGCGGGGAAGGTGAACTTGACGAAGTCTTTGTCCGTCGCCGGGGTGATGCGCCCGAAGAACTCCTTCGTCGGGTCCCACGGGTTCGCGGCGGCGACGCTGTCGTTCGGTTCCGCCTCCTGACCGCTGCCCGCCTGGGGCGTGCATCGGCCCGTGAACGGTCCACCGCCCGTGCCGCCGGTGCCTGCGTTGCCCGCGGTTCCCGCCGTTCCGGAATCGCCCGAAGCTCCGGCGGTTCCTGCCGTGCCGCCCGCGCCGTCGCCCGAAGCCGCGGCGTCGTCGGTGGAGGATCCGGCGTCGAGGTCCACGGGCACGTCTGCCGGAGGGTTCGTGTTCGTGGACGACGAACCCGAGTCTTTCGTCGCGGACGCCGTCGACTTCGATCCCGCGTCGGAACGCTTCGGCGGATCGGTGTCTTCCTCTTCGCCGGGAGGCGCGCTGGAGCAAGCCACGAAGCTCGAGGTGAGGAGCAGTCCGAGGGCGAGGGCGAGGGGCGTCCGCAGCGTCGTCATGGGCGTCGATGAAGCAGCTTGTGCGCCAGGTCACCGAGACCCGACGTGCGAGCCCGGACGCGCAATTTCTCGGCAAATCCACCCGTGTAGCGCGATGTGTGCGAATGTCGGTATCGGCGTACGTGGATCGTGGCCGCCCGGTCACCGATGCGCTCGCGACGTTTCGCCGAACCGGGTACCAGGGCGACGCCCCAATGTTGCGCGTCGCGTATTCCAACCGGCTCGAAGCGCTCGTCCTCGCGTTCGCCGAGGCGTGCGATCGCGCCGTGAACGGACGTCCTGGGACCCGCTCGTGCCCACGCGTCTCGTGGTTCCGAACGCGAACGTGGAGAGTTTCGTCCGCTTCGGACTCGCGAAGGAGAGGGGAATCGCCGCGAACCTCGAATGCCGGTTCCTCGACGCCTTCGCCCGGGATCTCGCCGGCGACGATCGCGTCCTCCTCGGCGGTCGCCGCGCTCGTCGATCACGTCCTCGCCATCGTCCACGACGAGGACGTACTCCGGGATCCCGCGCTCGCGAGGGTTCGGGCGTACGTGCGCTCGGGCGGGGACGAAGACGACGTCGTCGCGCTCCGCCGTGCGTCGTTCGCCACGGAAGTGGGCCACGTGTTCCACGAGTACACGCTCGCCCGCGCGTCGATGTTGACGGCGTGGAGGAAAGCGTCCCGGCGCCTCGACCTTCGACGACGCTTCGTCCGACGTCCTCGCCACGGAAACCTGGCAACGGAAGCTCTGGGGGCTCGTGCGCGATCGTGCCGACGCGAAGTCCGGCGGAAAGCCCGCACGCTCCACGAACTCGCGGACGACGTCCGTTCCGGCCGTCCTCCCGGAATCCGAGGTCCACGTCTTCGGGTTCTCCTACTTCGCCGCGGCGTACCAAGAGCTCCTCGCCGCCGTCGCGTCCCGCGTGGACGTCCACGTCTACGCCCTCAATCCGTGCTCCGAGTTCTGGGAGGACGTGGCCTCCCGTCGCGCTTGGGAACGGTCGACGCACCACTTCGCCCGCGGTGCGGCGGCGACCTTCGCGGACTCGGAAGACGATCCCTTCGGCGTCTCGGCGGAGAGCGACATGCCGCTGCTCCGCGTGGGGAGGTCCGGGCCGGGAGAACGTGCGGCTCCTGAACGCGCTCTCCGAATGCGACTTCGAAGGCCGCGACGTCGATCCGACCCAGGACGGCACGACGCTCCTCCGTCAGGTCCAACGGGACATCGCCACACGCGAGCCCTTGAGGTACGGGCCTCCCGGGAGGACCGGGACGCGGACTCGACCTCCGGCAGGACGGTTCGCTCCGGTTGGTCGCGGCGCCGAACGCCCGTCGCGAGGTCGAGCGTGTCGCCGACACGATTTGGCGCCTGCTCCGCGAGGACGCGGGCCGAGCGGAAGCGGACCGGGGAGGGCGGGCGCCGCTCGCGTGGAGCGACTTCGCCGTCGTCCTCGGGAGCGCGAACGAAGCGGCGACCTACCGTGCGCACGTCGCGGCCGTGTTCGCCGACAAACACGGCATCCCCACCTCGAGCTGGGACGGCCATCTCGAGGGCATGGCGAACGTGCCGTCCCTCGTCGCCATGCTCCTCGGTTTGCCCGGGTCGACGTACCGGCGCGCGGACGTCCTTCCCGTGCTCCTGCATCCGAACCTGCGACTGCCCGGCGGAGACGCGGCGACGACCGTCGATCGCGCGGGATGGGCCGACCTGACCTCCCGTCTCGGCATCGTCCGCGGCGTCGACCGACACGCGTTCGACGGGACGTACGTCACCACCGACGCGCTCTCGTGGGATCAGGGGCTCCACAGGCTCGCCCTCGGCGCCTTCCTCCACGACCGGGACGGTGGTCGCCCCGTCGCGATCGGCGAAGGGGACGACGTCTATTATCCCGAAGACTCCTCGAACGAGGAGCGACGTGCGTTCTTCGCCGTGTCCCGCGCCCTGCTCGCCGACGCCACCGAGCTCGCCTCGGCGAAACTCACGCCCCGTGAGTGGTCCGCGCGCCTGTCCCGATTCGTCGCCACGTACGTCCACGCCGAGGACGACGACGACACGCGCGAGCTCCTCGCGTGCGTCCGGGCTTTCGACGTCCTCCGGGATCTCGATCTCGACGGCAGGTCCATCGGGTTCGCGTTGGCGCGGGAACTCGCGGCGCCGGCACTCGGGGCGAGTCCGTTCGGCCGTGGGCGCGGAGGCGTGGTCGTGTCCTCGTTCGTCCCGATGCGGGCGCTGCCGTTCCGTCACGTGTTCGTCGTGGGGCTGGGCGAGGGACTCTTCCCCGCGACGACCGCGCCGAGCCCCATGGATCTCCGGGCGGTGGCACGCGTCCGCGGCGACGTGAGTCCGCGGGATCGCGACCGCTACATGTTCCTCGAGACGCTCCTCCTGGCCCGCGAGTCGTTGACGCTCTCCTGGGTCGCCCGGGACGAGACCACGGGAGAAGCGAAGAAGCCGTCGTCGGTGGTGACCGAGCTGTGCGACGTCCTCGGCGCGGGGTACCTCGGCGGCGCGTCGGCCGAGACCCTCGTCGACGCGGTTCCTCTCCGGGCGCACGACGAACCGGCGCTCGTCCCCGTCGCGGGAGTCCCCGTTCCCCTCGCGACGACGTCCGCGCGTCGGGAGCGGGCCGTTCGGCAGATCCGCGAACGACTCGAACGGCAGGCAGGCCCCGGAGCACCTCTTCCCGACGGCCGGGCGCTCCTCGACGCCCTGCCCGAGGACGCACGTCGCGTCGTCTCGGACCTCCTCCTCGTGCCGTCCCCACCGCCGCGCGCCGAAGTGGACGCGGACGTTCGCACCGAGATCCGTCTGCCCTTCGAGGTCCTGCCCGCGTTCCTCGATTCGCCCGAGGACGCTTACGTGCGCCAGGTGCTCGGCGTCGACGCGTTCCGGCCCGACGATCCGACGGCGGTAGGGTGGGAGCCGTTCGAGGGTCGGCGATCGGTGAACCGGGCGCTCCGGACGGTCGTCGCGAGGGTCGCGTCGTCGTCGGGCTCCATCGAGCGAGCGTACGACGACGTGGCGCGGGAGCTCGCGGCCACGTCCCGCGCGCCCGTCGGTGCGTTCGCGCGGGTCGAGCGACGCAAGAACCTGGAACTGCTCGCGTCGTGGAGGGAAGCGTTCGCGGCCGCGGGCGGTCGGTTCGAGGACCTCGTGCGCGTGCGCCTCGGGCGGTCGTCGGACGAGGCCGAGACGGACGTCGTCCTCCCACCTCACCGTTTCGACGTCGAACTCGGCGGCAGGGCCGGTACCGTCCGTCGGGTCACGGTGTCCCTCCGAGGTTCGCTCGAACCCGTCTTCCCCGACGGTACCGCCGTCACGTTCAGGGCCACGGCGAAACCGCCCGCGAAGGGCGCGCTCGACGCGCAGGTCCTTCCTGGATTCTGGACCCACGTGATCCTCGCGCTGCTCGGGCGTCCGTTTCCACGTCCCTCCATCGCCGTCGCATCCTCCGGCGGAGTGAGACGCTACGACCTCGTCCCGCCGGGACGGGCCGAGGCCGAGTCCTACCTCCGTGACGTGGCGACGGATCTCCTCGGCGCCGTCCACGACTACCACTTCCCGTTCGGAGCAGCGGCGAAGGCCCACCGCGGCGGCGGGACGTTCGAGGGGCTCGTACCGGCCATCGACGCCTCGCGCGAGGTTCCCCGCCATTTCTCCGCGAAGGTCGTCCGTTCCTGGGAGTCGCCGAGTCCGGACGACGCCGAAGCTCGCGCCATCGCCGACAGGAGACTCGCGTTCGTCTTCCGTTCGGTGACGCCGTCGAAGGAGGCGCCACGATGAGCCCGCGTGCGCGCCCCATCCCTCCCAAGGTCCTCGAAGTCGCCACGGACGACCACGGCATCCTCGAAGCGTCCGCGGGCACGGGCAAGACCTTCACGCTCGAGCACCTGGTCGTGGACCGTGTGCTCCGCGGAGGTGTCCCGCTCGAGGCGATGCTCGTCGTCACGTACACCGAGAAGGCGACCTTCGAACTCCGTGCGCGGGTGCGGAAGATGTTCGAGTCGCTCCTCGACGAATCGTCGGCCGGCGCGACGGACGCGCGGGATTTTACGGCGGATCCGGGAACGACGTGGGTCCTCGACGCGAAAGCGAGGAAGCGGATCGCCGCGAGTCTCGCCAAGTTCGACACGGCGAACATCTTCACCATCCACGGCTTCTGCCATCGGGTCCTCGCCGAACTCGCGTTCGAACGCGGACAACGGTTCGACGAGAAGCACGTCGCCGCGGACGAGATCGTGGAGGACGCGACGCGCGAGACGTTCGCCGAGGTGCTCGGGGCCGGGGCAGGGGAGGACGCCAAGGCGTGGCTCGAGGCGGCGCTCGAGGAGGGCGCCGACGTGGAGAACCTCGTGGAGACCGTGGCTCTCGCCGCCAAGTCCGCACACCCCGTCGACCCCACGGACCCGGTCCGCGAGGACATCCTCGCCACGGGAGCATCCCTCCTCGCGCCGCGGTTTTCGGCGGACGGACTCGCCGCGTGGATCAAGCGCTCGACCGCGGAGGGGCGATCGAAAGGAGGGCTCCGCGAGGCGACGCTCACGGGACGCCTTCTCGCCCACCGCGCCGCATTCGAAGAGCTGGCCGCCGGAGGGTCCGTCGTCGCGTTCGCGCGTGCGCTCGGCTCCCTCGAGAAGGAACGGGACGCGCTCGATGTCGCCGCGAAATGGGAGGGGTTCTTGCCCGGGCTCGAGTTCGTCCGCCCCGCGCTCGCGTTGGCCTCGACGTTCTACGGCGGCGTGGCGTCCCGGGCCGTCGCCGCCCTCGTGCCCCTCGTCCGTGCGCGCGTGCGCTCCCGCAAACACGCCGAGGGCCTCTTCGACTTCGACGACATGCTCCGGTCGGTGGACGATGCGCTCCAAGGACCGTCCGGTCCCGCCATCGTCGAACGCCTCCGCCGCCGGTACCGTGTCGCGTTCATCGACGAATTCCAGGACACCGACGACGTGCAGTGGCGCATCTTCCGGCGCGTCTTCTTCGAGAGTGGTCGGAAGAACCTGCTCTACGTGATCGGGGATCCGAAGCAGGCCATCTACGGATTCCGTGGGGCGGACGTCGGGACGTACCTCGAGGCGCGGCGGACGCTGGAAGCCTCCGGGGTCGTGCCCGTGCGTCTCGCGTCGAACTTCCGGTCGACGCCGGGCATCGTGACCGTCACGAACGCGCTCTTCGGGGAATCGACCCTCCCTCCCTTCTTCACCGGCGGAATCGACTACCGCGACGAGGTCCGAGCGGGACGACCGGACTTCGCCCTCGTCGATCGTGGAGGCGCCCCGGTCTCGTCGTTGCATCTCCTTCCCGTCGCCGAAGGGACGCGGGGTGGCGACGTCGTCGTCGCCCTCGCGTCCCGGATCGCGGAGGAACTCCGGGAAGTGCTCCCTGGGCCGGGAGGGAAGGGGGGATCGCTCGCGTGGTCGGCGGGAGGCGAGCGGCGACCGCTCCGGCCCTCCGACGTCTTCGTGCTCGTCCAGCGTGTCGCGGACGCGGCGACCGTCGCGCGTGTGCTCGCGCAAGCCGGTATTCCCGTCGCGCAGTTCAAGGCGCGGGGTCTCTTCCGCACGGACGAAGCGCGCCACGTCCATACGCTCCTCGAAGCCGTGGCCGATCCGTTCGACGCGGCCAAACGCATGGCGGCGTGGCTCACGCCCTTCTTCGGCCTGACGCTCGCGGACGTCGCGGATCGACCCGAGCCGCCGACGGACCACCCGCTCGTCGCGCGCCTCGTCGCGTGGAACGACCTGGCGCGGGAACGGAAGTTCGAGGAGCTCTTCGCGGATCCTCCACGACAGTGGGCTCGTCGCGAAGACCTCTTCCTCGAACGGACGGAACGGCGCATCACGAACGTCCTCCACGTGTTCGACGTGCTCGCGCTCCGGGCCCGGTCCCGAGAGACGACCCTCCACGAACTCGCGGCCACGCTCTTCCGGCTCATGTCCGGCGACGAAGTGCCCGACGCTTCCGAGGGTGACCTCCAACGTCTCGAGACCGATCGCGACGCCGTGCAGGTGATGACGATGCACGCGTCGAAGGGGCTCGAAGCGACGCTCGTGTTCGTCGCGGGGGGATTCTCTCCGCCGGCCCCGAGGAAGGTGGTGACCTACCGGGCCGGCTCGGCGATCCGGACGTGGGTGGGGACCCGACCGGAGTTCGTGGACGCGAGCGCCGCGGCGGAGTCGGCGGCCGAATCGGAACGCCTCCTGTACGTCGCCCTCACCCGCGCGAAGGGGAGACTTTACCTCCCCGAATTCCTCGGCAAGACACGGGGCGACGTCCTCTACGAACGGCTGAACGCCCGGCTCCGTACGTGGATTGCTCCCGACGCCCCCGTGCCCGCGTCGCTGGCCGCGCTCGTTTCCCGCGACGTGCGGACGATCTCCGGCGCCGACTCCGTCCTGCCGACGGCACCGGCGCTCCGGTTCGACGACGTCGTCGTCCCCGACGTCGTCCTCGTGCCCGACGATCCCGCCGAACTCGCCCGCATCCGGCGGAGGGCGACGGGCGCGCTCGTGACGTCGTACACGGATCTCAAGTCGCATTCCGGTGGGTACGTCTCGCCGTGGGACGTGAAGGCGGCCGATCGGGGCGACGTCGGCGACGCGGAGGCGGGCGCGACGAGCGGCGACACGGATCCCGACGGACGAGCCGGAGTGCGGAGGGATCCGTCGTCGCTCCCGTCCGGCCCCGCCACGGGCATCTTCCTCCATGCCGTGCTCGAGACCGTTCCGTGCACGACCTTCTCCGAGGGGCTCTCCTTCGACGCGTGGCGTTCGCTGCCCGTGGTCGCGACGACCTTCGATCGCGCGATGACGGTCCATCGGATTCCGGCTGCCGCGCGGGAAGAGGCCGAACGCATCGTGCACGCGGCGATGACCATGCCGATTCCCCTCGACGGAGGATCGACCCTCGCCGGGGTCGCGCGCGCGGATCGCGTCGCGCGCGAGGTCGAGTTCGCTTTCTCCGTCGGTCGAGGATTCGTGAAGGGGGTCGTCGACGTCCTCTTCCGGGTCGGGCCCCGCGTGTTCGTCCTCGATTGGAAGAGCGACCAGTTGCCCACCTTCGACGACGCGTTCGTGGCCGGACACGTCGCGAGGAACTACGCTCTCCAGGCCGAGCTGTACGTGCTCGCGGCGACCCGGCACCTCGGCATCCGGACGCGGGCCGACTACGAAGCGCGGTTCGGCGGAGTCATTTACGCGTTCGTCCGTGCGATGCCCTCCGGTGCGGGGGTCCTCGCGACCCGGCCGACGTGGGATGACGTCACGGGCTGGGCGGAGTCGCTCGTCGGTCGCCGCGAATTTTCGAGGTCGCCATGAGCCGTCCTGGAGTCGTCCGCCCCGCCTACGCGTCCGATCCGCACTTCCTGGAGACGTGGGCGCGACTCGACCTCGACGACGCCCTCGTCGCCATGGCCTGGGACGTAGCGCGTATGGGGCTCGGTCCTCGCGACGAGGCGACCGCGACGGAGGACGGTACCGACGCACGCGCGGTGGATCGTGACGCGGCGTTCGTCGCGCTGGTCTCCGTGCTCCTCGCGGACAAGCGCGGGCACACGCGCGTCCCCATGGGACGAGACTCCGAGGGGAACGGAGGGAGCGGCGCCGCGCCCGGAGATACGCTCGAGGACCTCGTGCGGGCGCTCGGGTACGAGGGGGCTCGGGCGCGGGAACGGCTCGCGCGGATCCACGGCGCCGTCGGTCGCGTCGCGCGGGGAGAAGGCGCGTCCGGTGTCGTCGGAGGGCCCGGAGATCGCTCGCCCCTGATCGTGGACGACGGTTCCCTCGCGACCGAACGTGCGGTCCACGAGGAACGGTTCCTCGCGCGTCTCTTCGTCGAACGGTTCCGGGACCAGCGCGACGACGCCGCGCGCGATCGAGCCCTCGACGCGCTCCGCGACGTGGCCGGCAAGCCCGTCGTGACCGCGCGTGGACCGGTGCGCGCGAACGCTCTCCAGACGGCGGCGGCGCACGCGGCCGCGGTGTCCCGACTCGTCGTGGTGTCGGGGGGGCCCGGCACGGGGAAGACGTCGATCGTCGTGACGATCCTGCGTGTCCTCGCGCGCCTGGGGTACGCACCGACCGACTTCGCGCTCGCGGCGCCGACGGGCAAGGCCGCGAGCCGCATGGACGAGAGCGTGAGAGGGGCCCTCCTCGCGCTGCCCGATCCGGACGCCACGGACCGTGCCCTCTCCGCGGGCCTCCCGCGCGCGGAGACCTTGCACCGGCTCCTCGGGTACAGGCCGGGCCTCGGTACGTTCGTGCACCACGAGGGCAACCCGCTGTCCGAACGGGTCGTCCTCGTGGACGAAGCGTCCATGATCGACTCGACGATGATGACCCGTCTCGTGCGCGCCATCGATGGCGGGGGGCGCCTCGTGCTCCTCGGCGACGTCGCGCAATTGCCCTCCGTCGGAGCGGGGGCGGTGTTCCGGGATCTGCTCGCGGCAGGCTCCGGCGAAGGCGCGACGTCCCCCGCGTCCGTCACGCTGGAGGAAAGTTTCCGCATGGATCCGTCCGATCCGTCGGGGCGGCACGTCCTCGAGACGGCACTGTCGGTGGCGGCGGGGACGTTCGAGACCGCCCCCGCGGCCCTGACGCGCGGAAAACCCCACGCGGTCGCGTCCGCGGAGGACCTGGCATTCCGGGGCGTCGAACACCTCGAGTCGGCTTGGGACCGTGTCGGCCCGGAGGTGCTCGTCCGCTGGATCCGCCATCGTACGGACGACCTCGCGGCGTCGTCGGGGAGCGCGGAAGCGGCGTTCCAGGTCTTCCGAGCCCGGGGCGCCGATCTCGACGCCGAGAGCGACGCACGGGCGCGACGCCTCCTCGCCGCCGATCTCAGGTCCCGCATCCTCACGTTCACGCGGAAGACCGCGGCCGGCGTCGGAGAGACGCGCATCGGCCTCGGTGCCGCAGGACGTTCACGGATCGAGCTCGCCGCCCTCATGGGGGGCGCCCGCGGGGACGGACGCGTGCCCGGACTGCGAGTGGCCGACGTCGGGCCGTTCGACCCCGTGATCGTCACGCGGAACGACTACGCCCGGGACCTCACCAACGGCGATCTCGGGATCGCCTTGCCCGTCCTCCACGACGACGGCCTCCTCGAACTCGCGGCGTTCTTCGTGAGGGGCGCCACGGGGCGCCTCGTCCCGATGGCGACGCTCGACGGTGTCTCGACCCTCGCGTACGCGCTCACGGTGCACAAGGCACAAGGGTCCGAGTTCGATCGTGTCCTCGTCGCGTTGCCGGGCGAGCCGTTGCCCATGGCGACGCGTGAGATCCTGTACACGGCCATGACCCGCAGTCGGACGAGCGTCGTGGTCGTCGGCCCGGCCGCGGTGGCCCGGGCCTCCGCGGACCGACCCTCGCTCCGACACACGTCGCTCGTCCGACGGATCCGCGAAGCGGAGGCACGGCTTCCGGCATCCAACTCTCCGGCATGATCCCTTCGTCCCGGAGTCCGTGGTTCGTCGGCCGGTTTTCCGGTCACGTCCGAGCACGCTTGCGTCGCTCGTTCTCCCGCTTCGCGGTCGCCGGTCTCGAACGGACGCGCGCGCTCGTCGCCGCGGGCCCCTTCGTCGTCGTGTCGAACCACTCCGCGTGGTGGGATCCGCTCGTGGCGCTCCACGTGTGCCACGATCTGCTCGGGGCCGAAGGTCACGCCTGGATGGATGCGGGCAACCTCGCGCGGCTGTCCTTCTTCCAGCGAATCGGCGCTTTCGGCGTCGACCGCGCCGACCCGTCCGACGGTGCGCGGGGAATCCGTCACGCCGCCCGGCTCCTTCGGGCGCCCGGCCGTGTGGTCTGGGTGTTCCCTCAGGGGAAGGAGCGACCCGTGGCGGTGCGGCCCCTCGGTTTCGAGAAGGGCGCGTTCGCGGTGGCGCGCGTGGCGAAGGTGCCCGTCGTACCGGTGGCCATCGATTACGCGTTCGGAGCGCTCGAGACCCCGGAGATCCACGTGGCGTTCGGGGAACCCCGGCCCGCGCCTCGCGACGTCGCGACCGCGTGTTCGGAGGCCGAACGTGACGTCGAGGCGCTCCTCGGAACGATCGTTTCCGCTCGCGACGGCGACGGAAGTGCGTCCTCGTTCACGTCGCTTTGGAGCACGCCGAAGGAAGACGGGGTGGCGAGCGCCGTCCTCGCGCGCATGTTCCCGCTCCGGGGACTCCGCGCGGACGGAGACGGGTGACGCGCCTCCGCGCGCCCTTCGTCACTTGTCGATCTTCAGTCCCTTCGCGACGAGCGGTTGGATCGGCGAGATGTCGCCGACGGCGGATCCCGCGAGATAGAGGAAACGGAGCTTGGTCATGCCCTTGAGCGGACCGAGATCTTTCACGGTGGTGTTCTTCAGGCTCAGTCGCTCGAGCTTCACGAGCGAGGACAGAGGCGTGAGATCGTCGATGGCGGTCTCGTCCAGCGTGAGTTCGGTGAGGTTCGTGAGTCCGGAAAGGGGCTCGAGGTTCTTCACGGGCGTCTTCGCGAGATCGAGGCGATCGAGTTTGCCGAGACGCGCGAGGGGCTTCAGATCGGTCACGCGCGTCGCGGCGACGCGGAGCGAAAGCAGTTCCGTGAGTCCCGAAATGGGACCGAGATCGTAGAGTTCGCCACGGCCGAGGAAGAGATCCTTGAGGTTGCCGTAGAGGGGCATGAGGCAGCCGTCGAGCGCGTTCGTCTCCGCCTGCGCGAGGTTCAACGACTTCACGTTCTTGAGGTCGGCGACCGTCACGTCGCCCGAGGGCTTCGAGAGCTTCTTTCGCGTGTCCTCCTCGAGGGCCTTGTTCGGGGCGCCGCTGCCCGTGTCGAAGACGACGACGCCGTCCGCCGTGCAGGGCTTCGCGGGAGCCTTGGGCGCCGCGGAGGGCACGGCGGCCGCGGAGACGACGGGAGGCGTCGCGGAGGCGGTGCCGCTCGCCGTGACGGCGGGGCGCATCGGGGGCTCCACGTTCTTCTTCTCCTCGTCGCACCCGAGGGTGCCGAGGGCGGCTCCGAGGACGACGAGCGCCCACGTGCCGAAGGTTCCGAATCCGACTTCGACCGCTCCCGAGGACATGCGCTTCATGGCGGCGGAGCGTACGCCAGAACGGCGGGAACGTCAGGTCATACGGCTGGAGGGAACGGGCGACCCGAGCCAGTGGCGGCGACGTGCGCCGGAGCCGCGCGAGGCTCCCGCGGCATGGGGACCTTCGAGGGCCGAAGCGGCCTCCGCCAACTTCTGGAGCTTGGGGAGGTCGGCGAGGGCCGACGGATCCAAGGTCGCCGCCGCGAGACGCGAACCCAGGTCCGTGGCCCGGTCGCCTTCGGGCACGACGCGCTTCACGCTGTCGGTGGAGGCGTCGAAGGCGAAGGCGTTCCCCCAGGAGGGTTCGTTGAATTGGTAGAGGTAGCTCGTCACGTCCGCCGCGAAGGGCTGATCGACGAGCCAACAGGTGGCGTGGCTCCACACCGTCTGGCGGGGTCGATGCATGCGCAGGGAGTCCACGGTCGCCGTGTCGAGTTCGCGGAGATCGTAGACGACCACGAGGCCGGCGTCGCCGGGCCCCGTCTTCTTCCACGGGACGAGGGGCACGCCGAAGCGCTTGGCCGTCGCTTCCGCGAGCGCGGCGCTCATCTTGTCCTCGAGGGCGAAGACGCGAGGCGGCGTGGCGCCCCAGATGTCGGTGACGACGCGGAGGCGCTCGATGGCTTCGACGCATCGATCCGCGGAATCCTGGGTGTACGCGTAGCGGCCGTTCATCCCCTCGTCCGCGTCGAACTGGGAGACGTGGAGGAGGATCGAACCGTTGAGGACGAAGTGCCAACCCCGCAAGTCGTTCTCGTCGAGGGGGGTCGCGCCGCGGACCGCATCCGCGCGGGCGACCATGCCCTCGATGGTCTTCGCCATGTAGGTCTCGACGTCCCCGGTCGACTTCGCGAGGGCCGGGAGTCGCGTGCGCGCTTCCTCGAGGTTGCCGCTCATGATCGCGTTGATCGCGAGCAGGTACGCGAGGGCCGGACTCCCGTCGACGAGCTTCGGGTTCTGCCGGAGGACGGTGCACGCGGCGTCGCTTCGCCCGGTGCGTTCGAGGGCCACGACGAGCTCGCTCACGACGCCTTCACGACCGGGCGCGATCGTGTTCGCTCGGGAGAGGACGGTGGCGGCGATCGGGTAGAGGCCCTCCTTGCCGAGGAGCGCACCCAGCGTCTGGAGGGCACCCACGTCGTCCGGCGACGTCGCGACCGCACGGATCGCTTGACCCAGGGCGTCGCCCGCGATGGGTTTCGCGATGCGCGCGAGGCACTCGAACGCGGACGTCCAACGCGCCGCGTCCGCGACCTGACCGGGGTAGGCGAGGACCGGCCGGAGGTGCGCGAAGGCGCCCTGCGGATCCCCGGAATCGAGGGCGGCGCGCGCGGCTTTCAAGCGTTCGTCGGCGTTCATGCGAGAGGCTTCCCACGATAGCCCCGTCCGTCCGGTACGGGAAAGCGGAACGCGAAGTTCGCTCCCCGGAAAATTCGAACTACTCTTCGTGGAGGAGCCGTCCCGCGCCGTCGCGCGCACCCCGGTTCCCATCCCGATGCCCCGGTCCTCGTCCCTCCACACCCGAATCACGATCGAAGCCCACGAGCTCGCGGAGGTGGTCAACTCCGGGTTCGAAGGCATCCGTCTCGGTGTGCCCGAATACGTGCCCGAACTCACCTCGCCCGAAGGTCCCTCGACGGCGGGAGGGATCCAGGCGCTCCAGCGCGTGAAGCTCGTCGCCCGGAAGCCCGGGTTCGCGAACCTGGTGGTCGGAAGCGCGAACCGCGTGACGGGTGTGGCCGAGCTCCGGAACTACGACTACGTGGACGCCGTCCACAGGGCCCGTTTCAAACGACCGGTCGAGCTCGGCCGTGCGGAGTACGACGAGTTCCTCGAGATCGCCGTGAACCTGCTCCAGGTCGCCCAGCTCCGACCCCAGATCATCGGCCCGCCGGCTTCCGGCATCTCTCCCGACTGGACGATCCCTCCGCCGGCCGACGAACCCCTCGAACGCACGAGCGCGCCCATCCTGCTCGGCATGCTCGCGTTCGCGCTCGTCGTCATGATCGCCGGCATCCTCGTGGCGCTCACGAAGAAGCACTGAGGATCCGGACGACGACCGGATCCTCGGACGCTCCGACGATCAGAGGAGCGCGCCGCCCACCGGCAGGACCGCGCGCGTCAGGTTCTTCGTGACGTCGTTCCCGCCCGTCACGACGAGGTCGTCCTCGATGCGCACACCGCCGAGCTTCGCGAGCTCCGCCGTGAGCTTCCAGTCCACGCCCGTCGCGAACGCGCCCGTGCGGTGCGGCGCGAGGAGCGCTTCGATGAAGTAGATGCCCGGTTCGATGGTGAAGACCTGACCTTCGCGGATCGTCGACGTGTTCCGCAGCCAGGGGTTCTCGACGCGTGGCTTGATCAGCGCGCAGCCCACGTCGTGGCACTGGAGGCCGAGGGAGTGCCCGAGTCCGTGGGGAAGGAACGCGCGCGTGAGTCCGTTCGCGACGGCCTCGTCCGCGGTGACCTTCAGGATGCCGACCTCTTCCAGGATCGCCGCGACCTGACGGTGGCACTCGTCGTGGAGTCCTTCGTACGGTTCGCCGACGCGGACGGCGTCACAGAGTCGCTTCTGCATCGCTTCGACGCCGAGCACGAGTCCGGCGAACGCGGACGCCGTGGCGCCCTTGCCCTTCACCCACGTGCGCGTGATGTCCGAGCAGTACCCGAGGCAGGTCGCGCCGGCGTCGACGAGGAGCGCCTGCGCGTCCGAGTGCTTCGGAACGCGCCCGTAGCTCACGTGGTGGAGGGTGGCCGCGTTCTCGTCGAGGGCGACGATGTTCTTGTACGGCGTCTCCGGATCGTCCTGCCGCGTGGCCGCGAGGTAGAGGAGGTGGAGTTCGAGCTCGCTCTTGTCGCCCTGCGCGAAGGCGTCGCGGAGCGCGGCGTGCCCGCGGGCGCTGCGAACGTTCGCTTCGTCGAGGCACGCGACCTCGTAGGGCGTCTTCGTGGCGCGAAGTCGATCGAGGGCGCCGAGGAGCGGCTTCGGATTCACGCGCGTCCCGTCCGCCGGATCGAACCCGAGTGTCCGCGCGCGGTCGCCGAATTCGCCGACGAACGCGGCGCGTGGGGAGGCGCCCAGGTTCGGCACGAGCTCCTGGAGACGCTTCTTCGCACCCTCGACGCCGTCGATGCGTTCGACGCGGAGCACGCGGGTGAATTCGTCGCTCTCGGGGGCCGGGAGGTTCTCCCAGAAGCTCGCGTTCGTCGCCCAGAGGAGGAGCGGCGTCTTGCCCGGCTCGACGAGCAGGAAGGAATCGGGATCCGCGAGGGGCAGCCAGTGCTGGTAGTGGGGCGTCGGTCGCACGGACCAGAACTGGTCGTCGAAATCGGTGCGCGTCTTGGCCGCGCCCGAATGGATCACGAGGGCGTCGAGGCCGGCGTCCTCGAGGATCGGAGCGTAGCGGCGGACGAGGTCGTCGACGTGGGCGCGGTAGAGCGGAGCGAAGGTTCCGGTGGTCACGGGCGCAGGTTACCACCGATTCCCCGGAAGCCGTGCGAGTGCCGTGCGTCGGGAGCCCAGGTTCCTTCGCTGGCGACCCGAGGGCGACTCGGCAGCTCCCGTCAGCGGGCGGACGACGCGAGGACGGTCCGCGCTTCCTCGCCGAGGACCCGGATGGCCTCGAGGCAACGGGACGACGTCTCCTTGTAGGCGCGCGGACTGCCCGGCCGCGCGTACACGTCGTCGAGTTCCACGGGAGCACCGAACGCCATGACGACCGGCTTGCCGGTTCCGCGGGCGTTGCCGATCACCTGTTCGGGGATGCTGTTGACGAGTCCCGTGACGAAGACCGGAAGGACGCGCACGCGGGCCTTGTGGATGATGCGGCCCACGCCGCTCTGGGCGGGGAGGAGCTCGAACGGATCGTCGCCCTTGCCACGGGTCCCTTCCGGATGGAGGCCGACGAAGACGCCTCCGCGCTGGAGCACGCGCGCCACCTCGTCGAGCCCGAGGAGATTCAGCGCCGCGCGCTTCGGTTCACGGAAGATCGGCGGGTACATCGCGAAGAAGCTCATGGCTCCGTTCACGACCATGCCGAGCGGGTTGTCGTAGAAGAAGTTCGAGCGGACGGGGAAGAGGAGCCGGTGCGGCATCCCGCGCCCCACGAGGAGCGACGTGATGACGTACATGTCGAAGAAGCTCCTGTGGTTGCTCACGCAGATGAAGCTCTCGTCCGGGGAGAGGGGAGGGAGCCTGTCGAGTCCGACGACGGTGCGGAGGTTGCTCGTGGCCCCGTTGATCCACCGGGCCCCGATGGTCCTCTGGCACCATCGCATCGCGTGGTCGAAGCGATCGTTGTCGAGGGAAGCGCGCACGAGGCGCACGTGGCGTCTCTCGACGGGGCGGAAGTATTCGTCCCCGGCTTGGAGAAGATCGGTGTGTTCGAGAACCTGTCTCATCCTTCGAGCTCGCGGCGGTCGATTCGGGGACCTTGGTCCAACCACGCGCGCGCTGCAACCCGTCCGGCTTCGTACATCGCGATCATGGCCCGTCGGTCGAAGTACAGGTAGGACCCGGCGTTGAACACCTCGGAGGACTGGGGCCGGATCGCGCGGAAAAGCTGGACCACCTTCAGGTCGTCGACCCGGCCCTCCGCGGCGAGCGCGTTGCGGTCGAGGAGGAGCTTCCGGTCGACGTTGTACCCGTTCTCCAGGAACGTATCGACGAGGCGCTCGATCGCGTTCCCGAACGTGCCCAACATGCTGCCCTTCGCGGGCGTACCGTCGACGGTGACGAGGACGGGCACGATGCGCGCCGCGCCAAGGGCGACCGCGGGTGCCATCGGCGAGTTCACGAGCAACCCGCCGTCCCAGAGGTGCTGACCGTCGAGGACGATCGGGTTGAAGAGGACGGGGATCGCCGCGCTCGCCATGATCATGTCGAGGGTGATCTCCGGTTCGTACCGGTAGTGCGTGCTCGACGCCCGTGGGCTCTTCTCGGGACGGTGGTTCACGATGCGGATGACGCTGCCCGTCCGCACGTCCACGGTGTTGATCGCGAGCCTCACGGCCGAACCGCGGATGGAGTCGCCTCCGAGGACCTTCCGGAGCCGGTCACGGAGCGGGGACGTGTCGAAGAGGTAGGGCGTCTGGATGCCGTCGAGCGCGTGACTGACGGTGTCGAAGCGGGCGGTGAAGAAGAACTCGAGCGCCATCGCCGAGAGCCCGCTCCGCGCGTACCACTTGTGCTTGCGGAAGAGCGAGACGAGCATCTTCGCTTCGCGGGCCCGTTTGGCGAAGGCACGGAGCGGCTCGCGGACGAGTTGCTCCCGGATGACGCCCTCGAGGGACCCGAAGAACGCGTCGTTCGCGACGATCGGAGGGTCGTCGGCGAGATCGAGCCAGAAGTCGAGCATCGCTTCGGGCGCCAGGCCCGCCGCGATCAGCGCGCCGTTGACGGCTCCGGCCGACGTGCCGCTGATGACGTCCGGCGCGCGACCGAGTCCGCGCGGGTCCTCGAGGAGCGTCTTGTACACGCCGATCTGGAAGACGCCACGCGCCCCGCCGCCGGAGAGGATCAACGCCAACGGACCCGCGTCGCGATCCGCGAGGAGCGGCGGCGTCCGCGGAGCGGGTGCGTCCGACGGGGCGCGACGGTCGTTTCCGGGAGCGGAGCGGGGTTTCACGATCCGGCCCCAAGGTACACCGTCGACCTCGAAAGCGCGATTCGGCGTTCGACACGACCGTCGGACGCGTTCTAGCGTTCCGACCGATGTCTCCCCGACGGTTCGACTTCTGGTTCGACTTCTCGTGCCCGTACGCGTACCTCGCGAGCACGCAGGTCGAGGCCATGGCGTCGCGCGCGGGGGCCGAGTTCGCGTGGTGCCCCATGCTCCTCGGCGGCGTGTTCCGCGCCGTCGGCACGCCTCAGAACCTCTCGGAGGTCCTCTCGCCTCCGAAGACCGCCCACAACCTCCGGGACATGCAGCGGTGGGCGGAACTCTTCGGAGTGCCGCTGACGATGCCTTCGGGGCACCCGCTCCGCACCGTGGAAGCGCTCCGCGTCACGTTGGCTTCGGGAATCCATCGCGAGGTGGTCCGTGGCTTCTACGACGCCTATTGGGTCCGGGGCGAAGCGCCGTCGGACGATCGCACCATGGTCCGCGTGCTCCGGGAGGCCGGGTTCGACGACGCACGTCGCGACGACGTCCTCGCCCGCGCGAAGACCGCCGCCGTGAAGGACGATCTCCGCGCGCGCACCGAACGCGCGATCGCGCTCGGCGTTTTCGGCGCACCCGCCTTCGTGACGGACGAAGGTGAACTCTATTGGGGGCAGGACCGCATGGTGCTCGTGGAGCGCGATCTCCGCGCTCCACGGACACCGAAAGGAAGGACATGACGCGCACGCTCGACTTCTACTGGGACTTCTCCTCGCCGTACGCCTACCTCGCCGCTTCGCAGGTCGAGGCCGTCGCCGCCCGCGCGAACGCCACTCTCCACGTGCGTCCCATGCTCCTCGGAGCGGTGTTCCGGGCCGTGGGCCAGGTCGACGCGCCGGTCCTCACCTGGTCCGAAGCGAAGCGCCGTCACACGATGCGCGACATGGATCGTTGGGCGGAATACTGGGGCGTCCCGTTCCGGTTCCCGACGCGTTTCCCCATGGGCACCGTGAAGTCGCTCCGCACGTACCTCGCGTTGCCCGAGGAGAAGAAGCGCCCGTTCCGGGACGCCACCTTCCGCGCCTACTGGGCCGAGGATCGTGACATCGCGAACGAAGGGGTCCTCGCCGAGCTGGTCACCTCCGTCGGGGGCGACGCGAAGGCGATCGCCGAGGCCATCGGGACGACGCCGATCAAGGACGCGCTCTTCGCCGCCACGGAGCACGCCGTGAAGCAGGGCGTCTTCGGTGCCCCGACGTGGGTCGTCGACGGTACGGAGCTCTTCTGGGGCCAAGATCGCGTCGTCCTCGTGGAACGCGCACTCGCGTCCGCAGGATCGTCGGCGTGAGCGTGTCGTGACGCGCTGCGTAATTCGCGGTGGCGCCGCGTCGACGGAGGCGAAGCGTTGCAGGGAGACTTTTTCGGGGCACCTGGAAATGCCGCGGTTTCGACGTTTGGCGAGGGCTCGAAGGTCGAATTGAGGTGGACGCATCTCGGGCGCGAGAACTACGGTGACGAACTCCCCGCGGCACCCGCGGCGACTCCGGATGCCGCAAATTGGCGGTGCCGTGCCTGACTCGGCGAACGTGGATCCTGAAGGAGCACCCCGCACCATGCGCGCACTCAAGAAAGCCAAGGCCGCAACCGAAGACCTCGCCTCCGCCCGGACGCCCCGCTCCCTCGTGGGAATGCCTTCGACGGCGACCGCGGAAGTGCTCGAGTCCTCGCCCGAAGCCGTCACCGGCCCGAAGAGCGAGATCCGCATCAAGGCGGCGAAGGACGAATCGCCGGAAGCCCTCGCGATGTCCCTCGCGGACGCCCTCGAGGACATCCTCCGTTTCGAAGCGACGAACGAAGCGTCCTGAGTCGAGGGAGTCTCCCGTGACGAACCGCCTTCCGTGGATTCTCGCCGCGGTGCTCCTGGCCGTCGTCGGGTGTGACAAGAAGTCTCCCGCCGAACCCGAGGCACGTTCCGTCCCTGCGACGCCGACGTCCGCACGCGTCACGGCTCCGGCGGCCGCGGCGACTCCGGCTCCCGGGATCGCCACGGCGGCCATCGGCCGACCGGCGCCGGCGTTCACCTTGAAGGACCTCGACGGCCACGACGTCTCGCTCGCGAGCTTCCGCGGCAAGACCGTCGTCCTCGAGTGGTTCAACCCGGGCTGTCCGTTCGTGAACCTCGCGCACACGAAGGGATCCCTGAAAGAAATGGCCAAACGCACGACGTCGTCGGGCGTGGTCTGGCTCGCCATCAATTCGGGAGGTGCCGGCAAACAGGGCGCCGGCGTCGAGGCGAACCGGGACGGCAAGAAGAAGTTCGGCCTCGATCATCCCGTTCTGCTCGACGAGACCGGCGCGGTCGGCCACGCGTACGGCGCCACGAACACACCCCACATGTTCGTCGTCGACGCCGAAGGCACGCTCGTCTACCGCGGCGCCATCGACGACACCGCCGGCGGTGAACCCGAGGCGAACGAGAAGGTCGTGAACTACGTCGACGACGCGCTCGCGTCCCTCCGCGCGAACAAGCCCGTGGCCAAGGCCGAGACGAAGGCGTTCGGCTGCTCCGTCAAGTACGCGAACTGACGCGCGCGCGGGTTCGGACGCGACCCCGGGCGAATCAGCGTCCCAGTCCGTGGAACGTCAGGGCGACCGCACCCGTCGCGCGCGATCGTGGCAGGTCCACCTTCACGTCGAGGAAGAACGGTGTCGCGTCCTCCTCGTCGGTGAGCGTCCACGCCACGTCCCACGTGTCGTCCCCTTCGTCGATGCGCACCCACGACGGGCGACGCGCGTTCGCGTCCACGCGCAACACCGCGTGCTCCGCGAAGTACGGAGCGAACGCCTCCTCCATCGTCTTGGCGGTCGGTGCCGAGGAAGGCGTCGCCGGATCGGTCGGTACGAAGGCCTGGGCCGCGGCTTCCCACTCCCGCCGGGCCAGTGACCGGAGCACGCCGAACACGGCGTTGCGAACGAGGACGCGGAACTCCCTCCTGTCCGTCGTCACGTCCTTCGAGCCCTCCGGCTCCAGGGACGTCGTGTCCGCGGGCGCGGGCTCCGATTCGCCGCGCCGACGCGCGGTCCACTCGTCGAGGAGGCTCGAGTCCACCTGCCGCACGATGGCGCCGAAGTAGTCGACGATGTCGTGCACGTCCTCCGTCTTGTCGGCATCCGGGACGGTCTGGACGAGGGTCTTGTAGACCTCGGAGAGATACCGGAGGAGCAATCCCTCGCCGCGCGCGAGCTCGAGTTCGCGCACGTATTCCGAGAAGTTCATGAACTCCTCGAACATCGCCCGCGCGATGGACTTCGGGGCGATGTTCTCGGAACCGACCCACGGGTGGACCCGCGCGAACGCGTTGAAGGTGTCGTAGACGAAGGCGGCGTTGGGTTTCTCGTACTCGACCTTGTCGAGTTCCTCGATGCGCTCCTCGTAGGGGACCCCCGCCGCCTTCATCTCGCCCATCTTCTTCGTCTTCAGGCGATCGACCTGCCGCTCGAGGATGAACTTCGGGTTCTCGAGGATCGACTCGACGAGCGTGAGCAGATCCAACGCGTAGGTCCCCGAGTCGGGATCGAGCTTGCCGATGGTCTCGACCAACCAGAGGGAGAGGGCGTGGTGCAGCGAGAAGTCCTCCTGCAGATCGGCGTCGACACGGACGCCTTCGCCCGGTTCGGAGACGACGATCCCGGCGTCCACGAGGGACTTCAGCATCTGCACGGCGGTCTTCGCGTGCGCGCGCTTCTGGTGGGGCCGGTCGTGGTTGTCGCGGAGGAGGCGCGCCATCGGCATGCATCCGCCTTCCGGTCGGCCGAGCACGTTGAGCAGCATGCCGTGGGTCACCTGGAACCGGCTCACGAGCGGTTCGGGCGTGCCCCCGACGAGCTTGTCGAACGTCGTGCGATCCCAATGCACGTAGCCGCGGTCCGGGGGCTTCTTCTTCACGAGCTTCCGCCGCTTGGCGGGATCGCTCCCGGCCTTCGCCTCGAGGCGGAGGTTCTCGATCACGTGCTCGGGAGCCTGCGCGATCACGGTGCCGGCGTCGTCGAAGCCCTTGCGGCCGGCCCGACCGCTGATCTGTTGGAAGTCGCGGACGCTGAGAATCGCGGTGTTCTGTCCGTCGAACTTGCAGAGCTTCGTGAAGAGTACCGTGCGGATCGGAATGTTCACGCCGACGCCCAACGTGTCCGTGCCCGAGATGACCTTGAGCAGACCCCGTTGCGCGAGTTTCTCGACGGCGAGGCGGTACTTCGGGAGGAGGCCTGCATGGTGGAGACCCACGCCGTGGCGCACGAACCGCTGGATCTCCTTGCCGTAGGGGCTGTCCCAGCGCATCCCGACCAGCGCCTCGGCGATCGCCTTCTTCTCCTCCTTCGTGGAGAAGTCGACGCTCATGAGGTTTTGCGCTTCTTCCGCGGCCGCTCGCTGCGTGAAGTTCACGAGATAGACGGGGGCCTTGCCGCGCGTCACGAGGGCGCGAACCGTCTCGTGCAACGGCGATTCCTCGTAGACGAACTCGAGGGGCACGGGGCGGGTGAGTCCCCGCACGATGGACGTCTCGCGTCCGGTCAGGGACGTGAGCGTCTCCGCGAACGGTTCGGGATCCCCGAACGTCGCCGACATGAGGGTGAACCTCACGTGCGGGAGAGTGAGGAGGGGGACCTGCCACGCGACGCCGCGATCCCGGTCGCCGTAGTAGTGGAACTCGTCCATCACGACGTCGTCCACGTCGGCCCGCTCGCCGTCGCGGAGCGCCATGTTCGCGAGCACCTCTGCGGTGCAGCACACGATGGGAGCGTCGCGGTTCACGGCGCCGTCGCCCGTCATCATGCCCACGTCGTCGGCACCGAAGTCCTTGCAGAGCGCGAAGAACTTCTCGCTGACGAGGGCCTTGATCGGGCACGTGTAGAAGGTGCGACGGCCCGACGCCAACGCGAGGAAATGCGCGAACGTGGCGACGAGGGACTTGCCCGAGCCCGTGGGCGTGTTGACGATGACGTTCTTGCCCGACGCCAACTCCAGGAGCGCTTCCTCCTGCGCGGCGTAGAGCGTGAGTCCGCGCGCCTCCGTCCACGCGACGAACTTCTCGAGGAGGACGTCGGGGGACGCGTCACGGAACTCGGACGCGACGGCACCGAGGGTCGGCGGGGACGGAGTCGCGATCACGGTCACAGCGACGAGAGACCGCCCTCGGGGGTGTGCTTCGCCGCGCGCAGGGCCGCGAGAAGCGACGCGGTGGGCGTGGCCTTCGCGAACCACGCCACCCGATCGAGGAGGGCGCGAACGCGCGGATCCGGGGTCGTGTTCGGGAGGATCGACGCGAGATCCGTCGCGACGGTGCCGAGGACCGCGTCGAAACGTGCGGCGAGGCGGGCCGTTTCCCAGGTCGCGTCGTCGGTGTCCATGGCGGGCGACACCATCGCCTCCATGGAGAGGATCGTGGCGAGGCTCTCCGCGTCGTCCCGGAGGGCGAGCGCTTCCCAGAGGGAGCTGCCGTCGGGAGAGGCGGAGGTCGTCGCGCGCTTGGCGAGCCCGAGTTCCGTGAACCGCTCCGCGGCCGTTCCTCGGAGGAGGGGATCGGCGGAGACGTACGCGTAGAGCAGTCCCTCGGCGCGTTCGAGGCAGGACGCGGCGGCGGCGGCGATCGCGATCCGTGCGTCCGCGGGGAGCGCGGCGAGCCACACGTCGAGGGCCGTCCGAATCTCCCCCGTGACTTCCCCCGTCCGGACGAGTCGTCCGACGGCGACGGCCGCGGCCGTCCGCTTCACGGTGGTGCCGCGGAACCCGTCGACCCCGCCACCGAACCACGCCGACACCGAGGGGCGACCGAAACATTCGAGGATCGCACCGGGGAGTGCGGGCAGGGTGCCTTCCTCCGGGGTCACGTTGGACGAGGCCGACGCGGGCGCGACGCGGGTCGTTCCCGGAAGTTCGAGACCGAGCACGAGGGCGAGACTCCAGCCTTCGCGCGGGGAGAGGTCGCCACGGGCTCCGAGGTTCGTGACGGCGTTGGACGCCGCCGTGCGACCGCGCTCCCGGCACTCCATCACCTTCGCCGCGGCGCGTTTGATCGCGTCCGGCAGCACTTCGCGCGTGCCTTCCGCGCTCTTGTCACCCTGGGTCCCGCACTCCTCGAGTTGCTCCTCGAGCGAACGGCCGAGACGCGCGTCGACGTGGCAGTGGATGCAATGGGCGAGGGTCGTGTCGGTCAGACCGGCGGTCCGCGCGAGCTTCGGTAGGAACGTCGCGAGGATGTCGGCATCCATCCGTCCGTCGTCGCCCGCGTCCTTCGCGTCCATGCGGCCGGAGGCGCGGACGAGGCGTTCGGCGAACGCCGTCGCGAGAGCGGTCGCCGTGCGTTCGGTCACGTCGTCGGTGACGCCGCCGTCGTCCGGCGACGCGCCCGTCGAACCCGTGACGAGTCCTTGCGTGCCCGTGGATGCGACGAGCGCGAACGTCTCCCCGATCCACGCGAGTGTGGCGGGAGGGACCTTCGCGAGGGCGCCCGCGGTCCCGTCGTTCGCGAGTGCCGCGACGGCGCCGCGGATCGATGCCTCCCGTTCCCGGCGCGTGAGACCGGTGGCGGTCGCCGGATCGGCGGAAGCGAGGAGCGTGAACCACCCGGAATGCGTCATTTCGGGGTCGATTGTGCCATCATCCACCCACGAGGCGCGATGCGAAACGAACGGACATTCACGACGGCGAACGAGCGCGTCCGAAGGAACGCGTGGCGGACGTTGGGGGCTTTCGTCGCGATCGCCGTGATGGCGACGGGCTGCGATCGGTGCACGAAGAAACGGGAACGGCTCGAATACGAGTCGCTCGGCGCCAAGCTCGGGACGTTCGTCGAGGAACTTCGTCCCTTCGACGCCGTCATCCGTCCGCCACCCTCCGAGCTCGCCAACAGTCTCTCGGGGGACCCCCGCGCCCAGCTCGCGCGCAACGTGACGATGGCACGGGGGTGCATCGCGGCGAAACCCGCGGTGGCGAAGATCTCCCTCACGCCCTCGGAGTTCGCCGAGCCTCCCGTGCGCGAAGGCGCGGAGGCCATCGTGGCCGCGGCGAACGCGTTCGGGGTCGCCGTGAAGGTGTGCGAAGCCCACGGGGACCTCGTCGAGATGGAGTGCCCTCTCAAGTGTGTGCCGGCGTGGAACGCGTTGAACGCCGCGTTCGGCAAGGTCCACACCGAGGCGAGCTCCCGCGGCGTAACGACGCCGGTGTTCTCGCGGGATCTCTCGAACGAGACGCACTGACGGTCCGGTGACCGTGCGCTTCCGGATCGGCGACGTCGCCCTCGGTCTGGCGCTCGCGACCTCCGCGTGTGTGTCGGTCGTCCATGGCCCGAAGGCGGACGTGCCGGGACGGACGGACGGGGCGCCACCCGGGACGGTCACGAGCAACGTCGAGCGCAGGGACTACGCGGGAAGCGCCGCGTGCCTGCCGTGCCACGAGGATCTCGTCCGCGGCTTCGAACGCGCGCCCATGCACGGAATGACGCGCGACGCGCGCACGGCCACGTTCCGATCGTCGTGGAACGGCGCGACGTTCCGCTTCAAGGGCGAGAGCGCGGAGCTCGTCACGAAGGACTCCGCGCGCTTCATGATCCTCCGAAGCGACGTCGACGGCACCTCTGCGAGGCCGCGCATCTACCGGGTCACGAAGGTAATCGGTGGCCGCGTGCGCGAGGACTTCGCGGGCGTCCCAGTCGCCGTCCTCGACGCGAACGCTCCCAGCCTGGGCGCCGAGGGTGAAGAGGTCGTGCTTCCCGTGACCTACTTCTTCGCCACCGGCGAGCTCCGCTACAAGGGCTATTCCGTCATGGTGGACGAACGACCCGTGCTCCGCGCGGGGCCCGTCTGGAACAAGACCTGCGTGTTCTGCCACAACACCGTGCCACTCCTCGGGGACATGTACGGCGCGCTCGGTACCGGCAAGGTGCCGCCGTACCAGGGCGAGGTCGTGGACGCGCTCCTCCCTCCGGCCCGTCGCGCCGTGACGAAGGTGACGGACGCGACCGCCTTCGGCGAGGCCGTCGGACGGGAGATGAAGGTGCTCGGCGCGGAGCTCCGCGACCGACCGTCCGACCTGCCGGAGTTCGTGGTCGGGGCGATCACGGCGACGCGGGGACGGTTCGACGGTCGTCACACGATCGAGACGGGCATCGGATGCGAGGCGTGCCACGGCGGTTCGAAGGAGCACGTCGTCTCGCCCACGACGCTTCCGACGTTCGAACCCCGTGCGCCGTATTTCACGACGACGCGCGCCGGAAAGCCCGTCCCACGCGCCGAGGCGGTCAACCGCGCGTGTGCGCGATGCCACCAGGTCCTCTTCTCCGGCTACCCGGACACGTGGGAAGGCGGGCACCGCCGCGTGAATCCGGGTGGCAGCTTCGTGAATTCGGGCGAGGCCCGTGACTTCCTCCTGGGCGGATGCAGTTCGTCCATGAGTTGTGCGGCGTGCCACGAGCCCCACGCGGCGTCGGACGGCGCCCGCGTCCGTGCCCTCGACGGACCGTCGGGCGACAGGGTGTGCCTCGGGTGCCATTCGAAGTACGGGGCCGCGGAGGCTCGGAAGGCCCACACGCACCACGCGGCGGGCAGCGCGGGAGACGCCTGCGTCTCGTGCCACATGCCGCGGAAGAACATGTCCCTCGACAACGGGCTCACGCGGTACCACCGGATCGGGTCGCCCACCGATCCGGAACGCGTGGCGTTCGACCGTCCCCTCGAATGTGCCCTCTGCCACATGGAGGCGAGCGTCGCGTCGCTGGTCGCCACGATGGAGACGTGGTGGTCGAAGTCCTACGATCGCGAAAGGCTCCGGGAACTCTACGGTGACCTCGAGGGCCGCCCGCTCCTCCGGACGCTCGAACGCGGAAAGGATCACGAGAAGGCCGTGGCGCTCGCGGTCCTCGGGGAGGCGAAGGACGCCCGCGCATGGGACCTCGTGGTCGGCGAGCTCGCGAACCGGCGGCCCCTCGTCCGCTACTATGCCAAGCGCGCCGCGAGCGCGATCCTGGGCGCGCCCGTGGACGTCGACGTGAACGCGGACGGGGAGACCCTCGCCCGCGCGATCCGCGATCAGCGGAAGGTGATCCCGCCGCGCGCGAAGACGGCGGCCACGCAGGGCTCGTCGTCGAAGACGTCGAAGTGATGGGCGGAGTCCCGCTCTTTCCAGAGTTCGTCGCCACGCTCGATCTCGAGGCCGCTCGCGTCCGTGAAACCGCCGGCGAGGACGAGGGTCGTCTCGTCGCCGTTGTGGGCGTGCTCGGGGAACCGTGAGCCGGGAGCGAAGCGGGTGATGGTGGCGATGCCGTCCATCGACGACGGCACGTCCATGACGGTGTAAATCTCGATGCCCGGGATGCCGCTGTCGACGAAGGCGTCGGGGCGGGCCAGGTCGGCCAAGATGGCCTCCGCGCGCGTGGTGTCGAGCCCGAAGAGGCGGCCCACGCGATCGGCGTAGCGTCCGAACGGGCCCGGTCGGCTCGTGGACGCCAGGATGCGTTCGCGCAGCGATCGCGGCGCGACGTCGTCGAGACCGTCGGAGCCGTCGGGGCGGATGCCGAGCGCGAGCGCGTGCGCGAGGTCGCGCATCTTCCGTTTCTCGGCGTCCGAGAGTCCGCTCTTGGCGAGTTCGTCCTCCGCCCGCCGCTGCGCGCGCGGACCCCGGGCGCCGCAGAGCGCTTCGAAAAGCTGGAGGTCTTTCGTCTCGCTCATCGGCCTGGTCCCCAAGCGTAGCAGAGGCGGGGACCCGAGCCCAAGTCCGCCCGGCGGACGGCGTCCGCCGCCGATTCCGTTCCGCGTCCCGTCCGCCGCGGGCGCGTCAACCCAGGGCTTTCTGGATCTGGGCGCCGAGTCCCGCGCAGCACGAGTCGTACTTGAGGTCGGCCGCGCCGGAGGCCTCGAAGTGGAGGCGGATGGCCGTCGCCGTCTTCCCGTGTTCCGCGCACTTCACGAGGGCCAGCTTCCGGCCGATGTCCCGGCCCGCCTCGGCCAGGCCGTCGTGGATGCGGCGGTCCCGGACGTCGGCGAGGGCGAGGGTCTTCGATCCCATGCGGACGGTGACGTGGACGGGGAGCATCCCCGGATGGAACCAAGTTCCGGCACGCTTGTCGACCCGCGACGGAAACGCGGCCTCAGTGTCCGACGACCGCGCGGAGTCCGAGGAGCGTCACGAACGCGATCGCCGCGCTCGCGGGGATGGTCAGGACCCACGCGACGACGATGTTGCCCGCCACGCCCCAACGCACCGCCGAGATCCTCTTGCTCGCGCCCACGCCCATGATGCAGGCGTTGATGCAGTGGGTCGTCGAGACGGGGATGCCGCGAGCGCTCGCGAGGAGGATCGTGATCGTGCCCGCGGTCTCGGCGGCGAAGCCTTGGAGCGGCGAGATCCGGATGATCTTCGACCCCATCGTCTTGATGATGCGCTTGCCGCCGGCCATCGTGCCGACCGCGATCGCGAGCGCGCAGACGAACACGACCCACGCGGGGATCTCGTTGGCCGACTTCGGGAGCATCCACGCGGGAAGTGCGTGTCCACCCGCAGTGAACGAGACGATGGCGAGGGCGATGATGCCCATGGACTTCTGCGCGTCGTTCGAGCCGTGCGAGAAGGCCATGAGGCACGCCGACACGAGTTGGAGTCGACGCGAGCCACGGTGCACGAGGGACGGCCGCAACCGCCGCGTGATCCAGAGTAGCGCCACCATGGTGAAGAACGCGGTGAGGAATCCGAGCGTCGGCGAGACGACGAGGGGCACGAGGACCTTCTGACCGAGAGCGTGCCACTTGAACGCGGAGAACCCCGCCTGGGCCACGACCGCGCCCGCGAGGCCACCGATGAGCGCGTGGGACGAACTCGACGGAATTCCGTACCACCACGTGATGAGGTTCCAGGCCGAGGCGCCGAGGAGCGCCGCCAGGACCACGAGTTGCGTGACGATCGCGGGATCCGCGAAGCCGGTGGCGATGGTCTTCGCCACCGCCGTGCCCGTCATGGCACCGACGAAGTTCAGGATGCCCGCGAGGAAGACGGCGGTGCGGATCGGCAAGACGCCGGTGGAGACGACCGTCGCGATCGCGTTCGCCGCGTCGTGGAACCCGTTGATGTAGTCGAACAGGATGGCCGCGACGACGACCGCGACGAGGAGGCTAACCATTCTTGACCGCGAGGTTGGTCAGGAATTCGGCCACGTCCTCACACTGGTCGACGGCGCGTTCCAGATCCTCGAGCACTTCCTTCTCGCGGAGGAGCACCTTGGCGTCGATGGAGGGGTCGCGGAAGAGGTTGCTCACGGCTTCGCGGAAGACCGTGTCGCTCTCCTTCTCCATCTTCACGACGCTGCGCTTGGCCTCCATGAAGGCCGCGTAGTCGTGCTTGCGGAGGGAGGGCATGGCGTCCTTGATGATCGCGGTCGCGTCCACCAAGGTGCCGATGAGCTTCACCATCGGGGGTGTGGGCTTCTCGACGCCGTACAGGACCGACGATCGCGCGGTCAGGTTCACGAGGTCGAGGATGTCGTCGATGAGGTTCGAGAGCTTGTGGATGTCCTCGCGATCGATGGGCGTCACGAAGGTCCGGGCGAGGGCGTCCTCCACTTCGTGGACGATGGCGTCGCCCTTGTGCTCGATGTCCTGGACGGCGCGTCGGATGTCGACGTTCGTCTTCGAATCGTCGGACCAGGTGGCGAGGACGAGCGCGGCCTCGTGGACGGCCACGGTCTGACGCTCCATGAAATCGAAGAACTGATCGTCCTTCGGGAGGAGCCAACGTACGACGTCTTGGATGGCCATGCGGATCGGGCGGCAGCCTACTTCCGGGTCTTCCCCTTGTCACGCGTGGCCTTCGGGGTGGTCCGGGAGGTCGGCACTCCGTCGGGCGTGGGCAGGGGCGCGCGCACGAAGCGGTACACGCGCGCGGGCTTCCGCGGTGTCACGCGCTTGCCGGGGGCGAGCTCGAGGATCCCGTCCTCGACGAGTCGTGCCACGCGTTTCCGGAAATTTCCGGCGTCGAGCGTGGTGCCGCGGACGACCTCGAAGACGGCCCGCAGTTCGGGAATGGAGAACGTCTCGGGCACGAGCTCGAAGACGGCCGGCGTCGACTCGAGTTGGGAGCGCAAGCGCGCGAGGGCACCGTCGAGCAGGATGCCGTGATCGAACGCGAGCTCCTTCCGATCCACGGAACGCACGGACGTCCAGCCGGCGGAGCGCGCGTCGCCGCCCGCGCGGACGAGGGGGGCGAGCGTGGGACGTACGAGCGCGGAATACGCCACGGTGACCACGCGCGTGCGCGGATCCCGTCCCGCGGCGCCGAACGCCCCGATCTGTTCGAGGAACACGGAGCCGCGGGGGAGTCCCGTCTCCTCGGCGAGTTCACGTGCGGCGGCGTCGTCGAGGTCCTCGCCTTGATCCTCCGCCGACGGGCCGACCCGCAAGAAGCCTCCGGGCAACGCGAGCTTCCCGCGGAACGGGTGCTCCCCGCGTCGCACGAGGAGCACCTTGAGGTCGGCGTCCACCACGGTGAAGATCACGACGTCGACGGTGACGGAAGGTCGCGGCCAGCGCGACGCTTCGTACCCGTCGAGGAACGAGCGCTCGCCCCTCCGGGCGGGGCGTGTGGGAGCGGACTTCGCCATCGTCGACTCCGCAGCCTACCCAGAAGTCACGGACGGAAGAAGCCCGCGTTGGCGCCGGGAACGACGGCGCCCTGGCTCGCCCGGATCAGGGATCGACTCACGAGTCGGAACATGTCCCGGAGTGCCGACGGTGTCGCCTTCGAGAGCACGGCCACCGAGCCCGAAGGGACGCCCATGTCCCTCGCGACCCGTTCGAAGGACTTCGGATCCCCGACACCCACGAACGCGAGGACGAACCGTTCGGAGGCGAGGAGATCCTCCGAGATCGCCTTGCACGCGGCGACCTTCCGACGCGACCCGCAGTCGTCGCCGTCGGTCACGACGACCACGATGCTGCGGCACGGGGTACCGCTCTGACGGAGGCGCTCGGCATACGCGAGGTTCGCGACGAGCGCGTCGCACCAGACGTCGTAGAGCCGCGTCCCGCCGTGCGCTCGGTAATTGCCCGCGTCGAAGCGTGTGGCCTCGTCCACGGGGACGTACGAGTGGACGACGTTCGTCTCGTCCGAGAACGTCCACAGGGCGACCAGCAGTTCGTCCTTCTGACGACTCCTCTCGAACGCCGCGAGGATCTCGTTCTGTCCGTCGCGGACCGCCTGCTCGAGCCCCGCGTCGTGGATGCTGCTCGAGGCGTCGACCAGCAGCGTCACGAGCGTGACGTCGGTCGCCGCGATGGATTCGACGTCGGCGCCGGCCGCACCCGCGACGACGACGGTGCCCAGGTCTCCGCCCAGGTCGCCGCCGGGGTGGGCGCCGACGAGTCGGGACGTGTCCGTGCGGAGCGTGCCTCCGCGCACGACGTCGTCGATGAGGGAGGAAATGCCGTTCTTCGTGGTCATGGTGGCCTCCTTTCGTCCGGCGCGCGTCAAGGGATCCCGATGGGGTCGGTGGTCTTCGCGACGTGCATTCCCGCGCGTTCGAGCTCGGCGAACGCGCGCTCGGCGACACGGGGAAAGTCGAGGGCGGGGGGGAGCGGGTCGAGCGCGGGCGCGGGGACGGGAGAGGTCGCGTCCTCGAGGACCCAGATCTTGTCGAGGAGGGCCGCGTCCGTCGCTTCGATGTGCTCGCGCAAGTCGTTCAACGTGGAGAGGACGCAGTGCGACTTCGCCTGTCCGAAGACGTAGACGCGGTCGTAGGTCATCAGCATCTCGAAGAACGGCGCGTTGAAGCTCCCGACGGACTGCCCTCCGAGCTCGCGCACTTCGGGCGAGAGCACGGAATAGTTCTCCGTCATGGCGTGCGTGCCCTTCGTCTCGAAGTGCGTCTGGTGACGGCGGAGCACGGCGTGGAAGATGGCCGCCTCCATCATCGGCGGCACGAGCGCGTGGCTCACGCCGCCGAGCAGCGTGTGGAACGGCCAGATCGTGAGCGTGTACTTCCCGTTCGTCTCGAGTCGCTTCACGTACTCGAGGCACTCCTTGGGATGCGCCACGGGGGACCACCGTCCCGAACGGACGTCCTCGTGGGCGATCTGCGTGAACGGGGCCGGATGCTTTCCGTCGGCGTCCACCCAGAACGACGGATGGAAGATCTGGAAGACGCGGTGCGTGTCCATGGAGAAGTGGAGACCCGTGATCACGTCCGCGTTCGCGTAGAGCCACCCGAGGGTGCGTCGCGTGTCCTCCGTCGCGCCGGGGACGAAAAGGCTCGCGCCGGGAGTCGCGAACCCGATCTGGACGTCGATGCCGAACGCGGCGATGCGGAAGCGGTCGGTGGAGGCGGGCTTCACACCGTGTCGCGTGCGGAAGACTTCCGCGGTCTCGGCGACGAGGGCCGCGCGTTCGACGTAAATCTTGGACGCTTGATCGGGTTCGTAGAAGGGGGGCAGGGGCAAGGTCATGACGGTCATCCGTTCGTTGGGACGAGAGGACGGAACGACGGGTTCACGTCCGGACTGCGGGACTCACGATAGCGAAAGTCGGAACACCTCCTCCCGTCGGGCGACCACGAGGGATCCCCCCGGACCGGCGAACACCGTGCATTCCGGGGAGACCGTGCCCGGTTCGAGGGGCAGAGGAACGCGCGGACCGAAGGAACGCGTCCCCGCGTCGACGCCCGTCGACGTGGGACCGTCGTCGTCGAAGGAGACGAGCGCTCCGTGGGCGAAGGCACGGCCGCGAGGACCGTGGGCCACGCTCGTGGCGAGGGGGGCTTCGTCCGCGGCGACGACGGAGCCGTCTTTCGCGAGCAGGATGCGTGCTCCGACCAGGGCGCCCCGCACGGCCGTGGTCCACGTGAGGAGCGCCAGGTCGCCGTCGAAGGTGGCGTCGACGTCCACGAGGCGCCCTTCGAGGACAGGCAGGGACGCGTGAGGAACGTCACGCAGACCACCCCGTGCCGTGTTGAACACCGAGACGAACGCGCGTCCCGCCGTCCGGTAGAGGACGACGCCCATGGACGTCCCGACCCGGAACCACGTTCCGCCCGGGAGGACCGGGCCGATGCGCCGCGATCCCACGGCGTCCACGAGGTATCCCCCGTCGACCACGTGGCAACGGAAGGACCGATCGTCGTCGGCGGGCACGTCGAACGCCGACAGACCGTCGAAGGTCGACGTCGTGAACGTGGCGGCGGCGCGGGCTCCCTCGAACACGCGCACGGACGTCCCGTCCCCGAGGAGCGTCCTGCCCCGCGTGAGGACGACCCGGGTGCCCGGAGAACGCCGTGCGTCCCGGAGGACCGTGCCGTCCTCCCTGCGGAGCACGCCGCCTTCGTCGGCGAGCGCGACCAAGGCGCCGTTCACGAGGCGCGCCGCCACGACGGTGCCCGGGGTACGGAAGAGCGTCGTCCGGAGGACGGTTCCCGGCCTCACTGGGCCGGCGAGGCTGGCCGAGGCCACCGCGCCCGGAACCGCGACGCCGCGGACGCACCGCGGACACGCGCGACGTGCGTGTTCGAGACCGCACGTGCACCGCACGAATCGGGCGTCGTGGAGCGACCGCGGAAGCGGCCCGCGGTGGTCCCCGTCGAACACGCGTGCGAAGTGATCGAGGACGTCGTCGGGGACGATGGCGAAAGGCGTCGCCCCGGCCGGGACCACGACGTCCGGCCCGAGGACGCTCTTCCGAGCCTCGGCGCGCCGGAGGAACGTGGGGAACTTCGGATGGATTCCGCCGTACGGGTGGACGCCGAAGAGGGAAAGGAACGCCAGGACGGCGAACGCGAACGAGTCGGTCGAAGGATCGAACGCAGGCCCGTCCTCGAACCGCGTCCCGTAGAGCCTCGGGTCGACGAAGCGCTCGTGGGCGACGGGGCACGCGAAGCGGCCGAACTGCATCGAGTCCGCGTCGATGAACGCCGAGGTCGACGAAGGGCACACGAGCACGTTGCCGTCGTTCACGTCGCCCACGACGACACCCCGTGCGTGCAGCGCGCCCAGGGTGGCCTCGGCGTGCCGGAGCCAGGCGACCACGCCCGCCATCCCCGTCCGAGGATCGCGGAACGCGGGGTTCCGGAGTCGCGACGCGTCGAAACCGGACCGCACGCGTCGCATGACGAACCCGGCGACGTTTCCCCGCCCGTCGAGGACGGGCTCCTCCGGGCCGTGGACGGCGTCCGGGAGGCCGCGAGGAAACGTCGCGATCTTCTCGGCCCCCTCCGAACCCCGTGGTCTCGCCACGTGGTAGATCTTCACCGCGCGTCCCTCCCACGCGTACACGCGGCCTTCGCCTCCTTCGCCGAGAAGGTCGTCGTCCCGCAACTCCACGGCGCGGCCCGCGGCGGTCAGTGCCCGCTTCATCGCCGCGCTCCCACGACCGCCACGGTCACGTCGTCCGGGAATGCGCCCGGGCGGAGGGCGAATCGCGCCAGGTCTTTCCGGAGGAGGGAAGGGTTCCTGGCGTACCGGGCATCGGTCGCCATCGCCGCGAGTTCGCCGGAACGTGCGAGAGGGAGCGCGCCGTCGGTCGCGATGGCGACGGCGACGTCGCTTCCGTCGCCGTCGACGTCGTGGGGCGAGTCTTCGCGAACCTCGAGACGCCCGCGGCCGTCCTCGAACAGTCCGTAGGCGAGGTAGTCCGGAGCGTTCGCGTCCCCCGCGTCGAGGACGACCGTGCGACCGCCCACGACGTACGCGCCGTCCCCGCAGCCGAGGAGGAACGTCCGCGCGACGTCGACGACGGCGATCTGCAACGTGAAGAGGAACCACGCTTCCACCACGCGCGCGAACGCGTCCGCTCCGAACGGAGCCGACCACGATCGCATCCCGGCGAGCATCACGTCCCGGAGTCGCTCGCAGGATTCCGAGGCCGACTCCGGGACGCACCACGTGCCCACCGTGGCGAGGATCAGGCCCACACCCAATCGCGCGCCGACCTCGCTCCCCGCGGAGCTCCCGCAGCCGTCCGCGACCACGGCGACGACGCGTCCGGCGTGCCGGACGACTCCGACGGCGTCCTGGGCGTTCGCCCCGAGACGCACGTGTTCGCGCCCGGGAACGGACCCTTCGGCGACGTACAGACGGGAGGTGCGGATCATGAAAAGGTCACCAGTATCCAAAAAGAGTATCTAGTACCTTTATTGGATCGCGACTCCTCGGTCGTCAAGGGCACCCTCGGAACGGGCCGAAATCCCGGGGAGCCGTGCCGTTCCCTTGGTCGCTCGGCGCCGTTCGCGTATACGGGAGCGGCATGAACGCACGGGGTCGGAAGGTGTTGGTGGTCGGCGCGACGGGGCGACTCGGGGTCGCCATCGCGCGCGCACTCTCCCTCCGAGGCGACCTTCCCGTCCTCACCGCCCGCGATCCGAACAAGCTCGCGGCGCTCCAGGAAGAGATCGCGAAGGAATCCGGCAAGCGCCCCGCCGCCGTGTGTGCCGACCTCACCCACGACGACGCCGCGACCCAGATCGTCGACGGTGTGCGCGCGGCGGTCGGCACGGTCGACGACGTCGTCCTCGCGTGCGGTCCCTTCCCGCGGACTCCGTTCGACACGCTCCGCCGTTCCGATCTCGTGCACACGCTCACGGTCCACGCCGTCGCGCCGCTCCTTCTCGTCCACGCTCTCGCGAACGACCTCGCGGAGTCGAACGGAGCGATCGTCGCCCTCGGCGACGCGGGCACCACGCGTCCGTACACGAACCACGTCGCCTACCTCACGGCGAAGGGTGCGCTGCAGACGGGGCTCCGTGCGCTGGCCGTCGAACTCGCCCCGCGCGTCCGGGTGAACCTGCTCGTCCTCGGGATCGTCGCCGACCCGGAGGCGGACGCCGACCCGCTCCGCACGCACCGTCTCGCGACTCGTTCGCCGCTCGGTCGATTCGGCACCCCGGAGGAGGTCGTGCACGCGGCACTCGCGCTCCTCGACGCCACGTGGGCGACGGGTGAACTATGGGGCGTCGGTCGCTGACGTCGTCGCCGGACCGCCCGGCGGGCAATCGGGGCAGGGAACGAGCACTTCCCACGTGCCGTCGGTCCACGTTCTCCGGAACCCGGGAGGGAGCGGGTAGTCGCGACGATCGTAGGCGACGACGTAGTCGAACCTCGTCGCCAAAGGGTGGGACGCGGCGACGACGTCGGGATTGAACTCCCATCGCGGGGCCGCCGGGCCGTCGAACAGGGGGTACCTGTCGGGCAGGAAGTCGAACGGCCACTGGTCGTAGCCGGCGAACGTGAACATCACGACGCCACCTTTGTCCGTCTGGTAGTTCGAGCCGACGTGCAGGAGAGGCGAGAACCGGAACGGCCACACGGCCGGTTTGTAGATCAGGTTCGCCACGCGTTTGCCCGGTTCCATGTGCGCGATCGCACCGTCGATTCCCCGTGCGGCGCGGTCGAACGTGACGAAATGCCAGGACACGTTGGCCACCGTGAGGATCGACACGGCGACGAGCGCAGCGACGAACTTCCGTCGGACCGCGGGAGCTTCCGGCAACGCGAAGAGGGGAATCGCGAGCAGCCACGCCGGCAGCACGTACCGCTGGCAGAGCGGCCAGATGGGGCCGTGGGACCGCTCGCCCGTCATGTAGAGGAAGAACAGCACCGCGGGGACGAACGCGAACGCCGGCGCACGGAGCGCGCGCGTTCCCGTCTTCGCGACGTGGCGCGTGGCGATCACGAGGACGACGATCAGGACCCCGAACACGATCTCGTCGGTCGGGTCGACGTAAGCGTCCGCGATCCAGGGCACGACGTCGATGAGGAGGCCGCCGATGGGCGGTCGCGCGGTGCGACCCCACGAGGTCGACACCTCGAGGATGCGGCGTCCGATGTTCGTCATCGTCAACCACCACAGGACGGCGGCGACGCTCGGGAGGAGCGCGGCGATCCACGCCGCCATGGCCTTCTTCGTTCCTCGGAACGGGAAGAGGACGAAGGCACCCAGGAAGAAGATCGCGAGGTGGATGATGTGGAGGTAGAAGAGCGCGACGGCGAGGAACGCCGTGGCGACGTGCAAGAGGACGGTCGGCTTCTCCCGTTTCCGGACGAGGAGCGCGAGCGCGTAGAGCGTCACGGGGAACGCACTCAAGTACGTGAGGAGGCCGATCCCGAACGTGGCTCCGTAGAGCCCCGGGATCGCGGCGAGACAAAGCCACGGATCGCGACCGAGGGCGCGGAGGAGCGCGCGGAGCGCGAGCAGGGTGCCGACGAGGTAGAAGCACGCGAGCAGGACGACGGCGCCACGGGCCGTCGTCACGTACGCGAGGAGGTGCCCCAACGCGTAGAACCCGACGTACTGCGTTCGTCCGAGGGTGAGGCGGTAGTCCTTCCTGAACCCGGACGCCGGGTCACCGAAGTCGTGCAGGACGCGGATGGTCGCCGTGTGGACGGGGAGATCCTGCATGGGCGGGAACTTCACGAACCAGAAAGGCACGGTGAGCAGGAGGCACACCGCGGCGAGGAGGCCGTGGCGTCGGAGATCCACGGAGCGCCCCTGTCGCCCCGGATCGCGAGCCTCCACGGTCATCGCCCTGACCTCACGCACCGCGCACGGCTCTTCGTCCCGACGGGATTCGCGTTCAACCACGAATCGGAGCCCACGGCCCAAGCCATGTCCTCGCCGAGACCGGCGTTCGCGCTCCAGAACCATTCGATACCGCCGTCGAGCGGATCCGGATTCCGGCGGAGCAGGGAGAGCAGCTCGTCCCGCGAGGGAAGGTGCCACCCTCCGCCCGCGGACGTGAGCTCCGCGCAGTAGGCCTTCGACGCCGCCCAGTCGAGGCGTTCGGTGGAGTCGTGGAGGGGCCATTCGAGACCGCTCTTCTTGTCCGTGAGGGTCTCCGACGTCACCACGAAGTCCCGTTCGGATTCGGGGGTGTTTTCCTGTGCGACCTCACGCTCCACGGCGTTTTTCGCGTCCTTCGCCTCTCGGATCGCGCGCGTCTCGACGAGGAACTTCCGGAGCGAGCGGGCCTCCTTGCCGTCCTCCACGAACGCCATGAGGCAGCTCACGGAGAGGAGGACGAGGATGCCCACGCGGACCCGCCCGAAGAGGCGTGGTTCGTCGTTTCCCTCGGGGGACGGCGTCATGGGGAGCCCCGCATATCACGGTTCGAGGGACGGAACGACGAACCCTTCGCGTGCGCCCTTGGCCTCGTTCTTCTCGCGCCGGAGGTCTCGGGTCGCTTCGAGTCCCGCGGCGGGCGGCCGGGGTCCGTCGCGGAACCAGGTCGGATTCGGGTAGGGGGCATCGACGAGGGGGACGGACGTCGCGTAGTCGAGGGTGCGCGGGATCGGCAACGCGGTCTTGCGACCGTTCCAGTCCGTCACCTCCGCGGTCCGGGGGAAGTGGGGCTGCGCGCACGGGACGCCCTTCTCCTTCCGGCGGTAGATGTCGTACGCGCCGTACCGCACCTCGAAACAGAAACGGTCGTGGAGGTACGCGTTCGTCTTCTCGAAGAGACGCGGGCTGCGTCCGAGCATCACGGATCCCGCGTCGACGAAGACCGCGGGGTCCTCCTTCTCGAGATCCCCGAGGAGCGCCTCGATGCTACCCGGCACGATCCGTGAACGTTCGAGATCGAGCTTTTCGTAGAACCAGGGCACGACGCCCGTCACGTAGGTGTGGAACACGAAGCGACCCGCGGGGCGCCGGTGCGCGTAGGGGTAGATCCAGCTCGAGAATCCCCACACGAAGATGCGGTCGTCCTTCGCCGTCGTCGCTTCGACGTACTTGGCGACGTCCTTCACGACGCGATCGTGGGCGACGAGGCCGTCGCATTCCTCCGAGAACACGGTTCCGATCGTGGTCGCGACGAGGGTCACGCCCGCGAGCGCGTACGTCAGGTTGCGGACCGGGACCCGGAAGAGCGGGCGCCGGAGCCAGGCGTCCACCGCCGCACCGACCGAGAGCGCCATGAAGGGCAAGGTCTGGATGAAGTAGTGCGGGAAGAAGCGGAACATCATCGTGCCGCTCGCGAGCGCGAGCACGAAGTTCGCCGCGAGGTAGTGACGCGCGTGGAAGCCCCGCGTGAGCGACGCAATCGACGGCGACCGGCGGAACGCGCGCGAGCGCCGCGCGATCCAGGGCATGCCGAGCGCCGCGAGCACCACAGACGTCGCGACGAAGCTCACGTTGTTCACGCTCGCGAAGAAGAACCCGGGCACCCACTTGAAGTGCTCCGGCGTGGGCTTCATGTGGACGTCCCGGTTGAACGTCACCGTGTAGTACCAGAGCTCGCGGAGCGTACCGTCGGCCCACGCGTGGAGGACGAACGCGAGCGGCAGTGCGAGGGTCGCCCCGGCGAACACGGCCACGTCGCCCACGACCACGCCGCGCGGCGCCTTCCGCCTCCGGGCGTCGACGAGCAACCACACGAGCAGAGGGACGGGATGGAGCGCCACCGACTGCTTGACGGCGATGGCGGCGCCGGTCGCGAACCCGGAGATCGCGAGGGTCGTGCGACGCTTCCGGTCCCCCGGGGCGTGCCGCATGGCGAGGGCGCCCGTGACGAACGCCACGAGCAACGCCGGCATCTGCAGCGTCTCGCCATGGAGGGCGATGCCGTCGGACGGCGGGAAGCCGAACGCGAGGGCGTACCCGCACACGGCGACGGCGACCGCCGCCGCCCGGGCGGAGAGGAGGACGCGTCCGGCCCACGCGACGAGGAGCACGTGCGCCCACGCGAAGAGGAGGGCGACCACGCGGAGCGCGACGACGGAATCCCATCCCCCGAGCCACGCGAAGAATTCGAACGCGTAGTACATGAGCGGGCCCCGTTGGCTCACGGCACCCACGTAGAGCTTGTGCCCCTCGAGCAACCGTTCGGCGAGCGCCATGGCGTACGCTTCGTCGACGTTCGCGTAGCAGTGGTAACCGAGCAGCGGACCGTGGGTCGCCGCGATCGTCACGAGGGCGACGCCGAGCGCGACGAGTCCGAGCGTGCGCGAGTCGTCCTTGCCGTCTTCGAAATGACTGGGAGCAGAAGGTCGTCGCACTCAGTCCTTCTTGCGACGACTGAGCGTCTGGCGCGCGAGCGTCGAGACGTTGCCCGGCACGTTCTTGCTCTTCTGGAGGAGCTTCAGCTCGTGCTCGCGGAGGTGGGGCATCAGCTTCGACGTCTGCATGAACGGCGTGCGGGGGTTCGAGACGAGGTTCCACTTGATCTGGTGGGACTTCGTCCATTCGCCGCTCGTCGAGATGATGCGGAGCACCTCTTCGGCGACGTTCCGGAGCGAACTCACGAGGATCACGTCGTTCTCCTGGGTCTTCGGACTCCGGATGGCGGCCGAGGCCACGAGCTTGTTCTTGTCGCGCACGAGGAGCATGCGCTCGCTCGCGGTTCCCAACATCGCGAGGCGGATGCGTTGCGAGATGCTCATCTTGCCGACGCGCGCGAAGAGGGGGAGGAACTTCTCCTCCACCTCCTCTTCGCCCGTGTCCTCGTTCAGCTTGTGCGTGTCTTCCTTCGTCGGGTCGATCTCGAGTTGGCTCGAGAGCTCGCTCACTTCCTTGAAGAGGACGTCGTCCGGGGTGGGCTCGGCGGAGGCCTCCGGAATGAGCTCGTTCTGGATGGCGGCGACGGCTTCCTTGTACGCGGGGATGCCCGTCAGTTCGACGTTGTTGCGCGCGGCGAGTTCGATGAGCCGGTCCGCGGTCGACATGCGAGTCGCCCGGTTCATGTAGAGCGCCTCGATGATGATCGGATTGGCGAGGAGGCGTTCTTCGTTCGTGGCCACGAGTTCGGCGACCTGTTCGGTGGCCTTCGACGCGATGGTCGCCACGGTCGTGCCGAGGATCTGCGGCAGCGCGATGACCTTCTCCATCACCTCCATCACCTCCGCGTAGAGCGGCGCGACGACGTCGAGGATGGCGGGGTGCAGCTCGGCCGTGAGCGCGCCGTTCAGGAGCGGCTTCGGCAGCTTGGCGAGGGTCTCCGAGGCGACGTTCGCGACGGATTCGTCCCCCGAAAGGGACAACATCACGACGACCGTGATCGCGTCCGCCGGCTTGAGGCCGGGGGCGATGCCCTTGGCGGCCATCTGCCGGAGGGGTGCCGGAGCCTTCGGATCGAGGATCTTTTGTGCGGGAACGGGCAGGGTCGAGACGTCGACGGGCGCGGTCATGACGGATCCTTCCGTTCGGCCTTGGGCATGGTCATTCCGTGAATAGGCGGCTCTGGTATCCGGTCCAACGGAGGCATATCCTGCCCAGGCCGTTCGTTGTTCTAACCGGGAAAGTACCACGGCCCAGCCGTGTCGACGAGACCTCGTACGGGCCCCGAGGCCCGTAGGAACGAGCCGGCGACGGGGCCGGCGTCAGAGCCAAAAAGGGAGACGATCGATGGGTGTGTTCGACTTCGTGAAGAACGGCGTGCGCGAGATGATGATCGCTCGCCCGGACAACCAGAAGCAGCTCATCGTCTTCAAGCATCCGGATCAGAACTTCCCGATGTACTCGCAGCTCACCGTCGACAGCGACGAGTGTGCGGTCTTCTTCAAGGACGGGAAGGTCCAGGGCGTGCTTCCGCCGGGGCGCCACACGCTCCAGACGCAGAACATCCCGTTCCTCAACAACATCGTCAACAACTTCACCGGCGGACAGGTCTTCATCAGCGAGATCTACTTCGTCCGCACGTCGCCGCTCCGCGGCGTCCCGTTCGGAGGTCCCATCGGCGACATGATCGACCCGCTCACGGGCGAGCAAGTCTGTCCGCGGATCTTCGGCGAGTTCTCCCTCGCCGTGACCGATCCGGTCCGTTTCATCGTCGGATACGTCCAGCAGGGCGCCGGCGGTTCCAACGACGAGCTCCTCGCGTGGGTGAAGGGGCTCTTCATGAACGGCGTGAAGACGACTCTCGGCGAGTTGTGCGAAGTCGAGGGCAAGAGCGTGCTCCAGGCCGTTTCCCTCACGCAGAAGCTCGCGCAAGCGTTCGTCCAGCGCGCGCCCGATCTGAACGACTGCGGCATGCGCATCCTCCAGATGGGGCAGTTCAATCTGAACTTCTCCCAGGAGGACCGGGAGCGCCTCGTGGCCGCCAACGCGGAAATCGCCCAGGCCCAGCGCGACGTGAAGAAGCGCCAGATCGCCGTCGCCGGCGCCCAGGCCGACGCGCAGGCGAAGCAGTTCGAACTCGATCAGAAGTTCCAGCAGGACGCGCGCTACGTCCAACAGCTCGCCGGCAACTACCAGAACTACGCCGCGGGCCAGGCGATGATGGGCGCGGGGCAGGGGATGGCGGAGCACGGGGTCGGCGGCGGCGTCGCGGGCATGGGCGCCCAGATGGCCGTCGGCGTCGGCATGGGCAACGCGATGGCCAACGCGTTCCAGGGTCAGCCGCAGTTCGCCGGCACTCCTCAGCAAGCGCCCGGATTCCAACCGGCGTCGTCGCTCGCGGAGGTCACGTGCGGCAAGTGCAACACGAAGCAGCGCCAGGGGAAGTTCTGCGCCGAATGTGGCACGGCCCTCGCGCAGCCGAAGAAGTTCTGCACCGGATGCGGAACCGAACTCGGCGCCACGCAGAAGTTCTGCGCGAACTGCGGGACGTCGGCCGCCACGGTTTGACGTCGTCGACCGTCCGATAGGGACGCACATGCGTCACGTCGGAGGGGCCACGGTTCGCGATTCGCTTCGCTAACCGGCGTCCGGACGAGACCCCCGAGGTGCGAACCCCGGGGGTCATTTTCCATCGACAGCTTGACCGGCGGACGCGAAGGAGCGGATGCTGGAAGGGTCCCGTGGCCAAGCAAAAGCTACTGCTCGTCGATGCGGATCCACGGAGCGTCCGCGTGCTCGAAGTCAGCCTGAAGAAGGCCGGCTACAGCGTGACCACCGCGACGGACGGGCTCGACGCCCTCGCGAAGATCGATCTCGGGGCGCCGGACCTGGTGCTCTCGGACACGCGCCTTCCCAAACTCGACGGCTACGGCCTCGTGCGGAAGCTCAAAGAGAAGCCCGAATGGGCGCAGATTCCCGTCGTATTCCTCACGAGCCAGCGATCCATCGAGGACAAGATCCGGGGGCTCGAGCTCGGCGTCGAGGACTACCTCACGAAACCGATCTTCGTGCGCGAGCTGCTCGCGCGCGTGAATCTGCTCTTGGCGCGTCGTGCCCAGGAGACGATCACGTCGTCCCGCACGACCCTCGGCGGAGGAACGAAGACCCACTTCTCCGGTTCGATCGCGGACATCGCCGTGGTCGATCTCCTGCAGACCTTCGAGGTGTCCCGCAAGAGCGGCATCCTCCATCTCAAGCACGGCGACCAGGACGCCAAGATCTACTTCCGTGACGGCAAGGCCGTCGACGCCGACCTGGGGCGGTTGCAGGGAGAAGAGGCGGTCTACCGCGCGCTCATCTGGAACGAAGCGGAGTTCCAGGTCGAGTTCGCGCCGGTGAAGAACGACGACGTCCTCGGCACCACGACCCAGGCGCTCCTCATGGAGGGCATGCGCCGCGTCGACGAATGGGGACGCATCCTCGAACAGCTTCCCCCCCTCGAGACGGTGTTCGAGGTCGACCACGTCCAGCTCGTCGATCGACTCAACGAGATCCCCGACGAGCTGAACGGAATCCTCAAGCTCTTCGACGCACGCCGTTCGATCATGAACGTGGTCGACGAGTCGCCCTTCGAGGACCTCTCCACGCTCTCGACCATCTCGAAGCTCTACTTCGAGGGGCTCCTCGTCACGAAGACCGAACCCTTGCCCGCGGCGAAGTCGGCGCCCCCGCCGTCCCGCAGCGCGTCGCGCGAGGTCGAGCGCGAATGGATCCCTGCCGAACGTGGGGGTGCCAAGGAACCCGTGTCGATCCGCAACGCGCCCGAACTCGCCCTGCCGCGGGACGAAGCGGAGGCCCACTTCCGCACGCTCGTGGGCTCGAAGGCGACGGCGTCCGGTCCCATCGCCGCGGTGCCCCCGCCCGAACGTCGTGGAACCAAGACCCTCCGTCCGCCGGGAGCGCTCCCGCCTCCCGGTCCGTCCCGCAACGTGGCCGACGCGGGCGCCGTTCCGCCGCCGCCGCGAGCTCCGTCCGCGTTGCAGACCACCATCGTCGGTATCCCCGACGTGGTTCCGTCGGAGGATCTCGCGTCCGGCCTGGGCGACGCCGCGGAGGCGGGCACGAAAACGTCGCCGCCCGCCACGCCCGCCTCCGTCGCGCCTTCGTCGCCGCCGCCGAGGACGGCCCCTCCGCCGAAGACGGGCACGCTTCCACCGACGCCGAAGTCCGCGAGCATGCCTCCGCCCGTGAAGGGATTCGCGGAGACGCCCAGCGCGAAGCCTCCCCGAGACTCGGCGAACGCACGGGATCTCGGCGCGACGATGGTCGGGAGTCGTGCGCTCGGAGACACGTGGGTCGACCAGGTCGCACCCGCGGCCGCGCGCGACGACGCACGTCCGACGAGCGAACCCCCGAAGGCTCCGAGCGAACCTCCGAAGACGCCGAGTGCCGCGCCCGTCGTCGGTCTCCCGGAATCGCCCTCCATTCCCCCCGTTCCGTCGACGCAACCCATCGGCCCCGTCGCGTCCGCGTTGCCGGAGGCGCCCGCCGTGGTGAAGCCGGCGGCGTCGCCGATCGCGACGGGCGGAACGCTCATCATGAAAGTGCCGCCCGAGGCCACGCGTCCTTCGCGGGCCCCGGAGTCGTCGCGTTCCGCGCCTCCCGATCCGGACGGAGACGCGCCGACGGTGCCGAGGCTCCCGCCGAGCGAGGACGACAGTGCCTCCGGCATTCCCGTCGCGGCGGGAACGTCCGCGGCCGCCGACGGTGCAGGGCGGAGGAGCGACACCGATTCCGAACCGGACGTGGACGAGTCGACACCGCCGCCGGATCCGGCGCGCAAGCAGAAGGGGATGATCGTGGGGGGAGCGCTCGCGCTCGTCGCCGCCATCGGCCTCCTGGCCGTCGTCAACGCCAAGCGAACGGACGACGGCGACGGACCGGCGACCACGACGACGTCCACCGGCCTGCCCACCCTCGGTCCCGTCCCGACCTCGGTCGCGACGCACGCGAATGCCGTCCCCACGGTGCCGCCGATCCCCACGGAGGTCCCGACGGCGGTGGTTCCCGCGCCGCTGCCGACCGCGGTGCCCACCACCGCGCCCGCACCGTCCGCGACGACGTCCCCCGTCGCGACCGTGGCGCCCGTCGCGACGACGCCTCCGAGGACGACGACGACCCCCGTGGCCACCGCGGCCGTCCCCGATCCTGCCGCACCGCCGCCGAACGCCGCGAAGCTCACGCGACAGGCGCAGGCCCTCCTCGATCGCGGTGCGACCGGCGCGGCCATCGATCTCGCCCGAAAGGCCACACAGGCGGATCCGTCCAACGGCGAAGCGTGGTTGACGTTGGGCGCCGCTCTCGACGCGAAGGGCAACGGCAAAGACGCCCGTGAGGCCTACAAGACGTGCGTGGCCCAGGGCAAAGGCCCGAGCGTCGGCGAGTGCCGCGCCATGCTGTCGAACTGATTCACCGGGAACGCAGGCGCGGGTCGAGGACGAGCACGATCGCGTCGACGAGCATGCTCGCGACGACGACCGCGATGGACGCGACGAGGACCGTGCCCATCAGCACCGGACCGTCCCGATCGAGGACCGCACGCGACATGAGCTCGCCGATTCCCGGATAGCGGAAGAGCGTCTCGGTCACGACCGCTCCCGCGACCAGCGTCCCGAAGTCCATGCCGAGGGAGGTGACCAGGGGCACGGCCGTGTTCCGGAACGCGTGCCGGAAGAGGACGGCGAACGCGCCCGCACCCTTCGCCCGGGCCGTCCGCACGTAGTCGTGACGGATCTCGGCGAGCACCTCCTCGCGCACGAACCGCACGTAGAACGCCGCCCCGAAGATACCGAGCGTGAGGGCCGGGAGGATGACGGCGACCGCGTGGTCCCCCTCCGTCCGCCCGAATCCGTCGGTGGGCACGAGGCGGAGCCTCACGGCGAGGAGGTACTGCAGCGCGACGCCGAGGACGAACGTCGGCACGCTCACGAGGAGGGTCGAGCCGAGGACGAGCCCGGTGTCCGCGGGCCGTCTCGCCCGCGACGCCGCGAGGATCCCGAGGCCCGCGCCGACCACGAGCTGGACGACGATGGCCGCCGTCGCGAGGACGAGGCTCCGTGGAAGCCTCTCGCCGAGGATGGTCGCCACCGGTCTCCGGCGCTGGTAGCTGCGATCGAGATCGACGTGCACCGGGCCCAACGTCGCGCAATTGGCGTGGTCCTTGGCGCTGGCGTGGGTCGACGTCGCGCCGTGCACGAGGCGCCGCAGGAACGCGACGTACCGCTCGGGCAACGGGCGATCGAGACCGAGTTGGGTGCGGATGCGTGCGACGTCGGCCGGGCGCGCTTGGGCACCGGCGACCATCCGTGCCGGATCCGTCGGCAACACGTTGTTCACCACGAACGTGAGCGTCGTCACGGCGAACACGACGGCGAACGCGAACGCGAACCGGCGGCCGATGGCCCGCGCGAGACGAAGACCGACGTTCGTGCCGTGGTCCGCGCCTTTGGTCGTCCGCGTCATCGAGCGGTCCCTCCGAAGAAGGAACGGAGTCGCAGGAGCGCGGTCTTGGCGGGGTCCCGATCGAGGAACGCCCGCGTGGGATCGTGGGACCACACGCGGTGCACGGTCCAGTTCCGCACGTAGGGTTGGTGCACTTCGTAGAAGCGGTAGCCGTGCGTGAACGCCCAAGGCGCGTCGTCGCAGACGATGCGGTTCGCCTCCGCGTACGCCGCACGCCGCTTCGTCCCGTCGAGCTCGCCGCGCGCGGCGTCGAGGAGCGCGTCGAGCTTCGGGTTCGCGTAGAACGAGGTGTTGTTCGTGTCCTCGTCGTGGATGGCGCGGCTCGCGAACATCGAGTCGAAAAAATCGCTCGCATCGGGAAAATCCTGGGTCCATCCCTGGGGCGAGATCGCCACGGCCTTCCGCCGATGCGTGATCGCGAGGTAGGCCGGGTAGCTGACGACGCGGATGTCGAGCCGGATCCCGATCCGCGCCAGATCCTGCGCGAGCACTTGCGCGGACGCGAGGGGGAAGCTCTGCGGATAGACGTAGTAGGGGATCGGATGCGGCCAACCGCCCTTTCCAGTCTTCGGGTCGAACGCCAGCCCGGCCCGTTCCATGTGCGCGAGCGCCGCCGCGAGATCCGTCGTCTGACCGACGAACGTGGGGTCGTGTTCGGCCACGCCTTCCGGAAGTGTCTGGTGGGCGGGCCGGATGGCGCCCGGTTTCAGGAGCCGGAAGTGTTCCCGATCGACGGCGCTCGCCACGGCGCGACGCACGTGCACCGAGTCGAACGGCGGCATCTCCACGTTCATGCTCTCGCCGTTGACGGTCCTCTCGACGTCGAACGCCCCGAGTCCGGACCAGCGGCGATCCGTCCGGAAACGCACGAGGTCGGGTTGGGTCAGATCCCGCAGCACGTCCTGGTCGCCGGCCTCGAAGTTGAACCTCTGCGTGAGGAGGTTCACGCCGTAGGACCATTGCACGGCGTCGAGGTGGGGGAGGCCCGGCACGTGGTAGGCGTCGTGGCGCGTGAGCGTGATGCGTTGTCCCCGCTCCCAGCCGCCAGGTGAGAGACGGAACGGTCCGGCGCCGCAGGGCGCGAACGTGTCCTCGTACCGCGTGCCGCCCGACGCGCACACGGGTCGGAGCGCCGGAAGTGCGAGGACACGGAGGAACGTCGCGTCGCGCTTCGCCAGCCGGAAGTGCACGACGTAGCGACCTTCCGCGGTCACGCCGCGGAGGTGCGGCGCGTCGTGTGCGGTGAAATCCTCGAAGCCGTCGATGGACTCGAAGAAACTCGACCAGGGACTCGGCGTGGTCGGATGGAGCGCGCGTTCGACGCTCCGCACGACGTCGTCGGCGTCGAGCTCGTCGCCGTCGTGGAAGCGGACGCCTTCACGGAGGAAGAACCGGAATCCGAGTCCGTCGTCCGACGCCTCCCATCGCGCAGCGAGATCGGGGACGAGCCGGCCGTCGGCGTCGTAGTCGACGAGGCCGGCGTACACGAGCCCGATGACCTCCAGGGAGAGGGCCTCCGGCGACACGGCCGGGTCGAGACTCCGGACGTCGCCGAAGCTCGCCATGCGGAGCGTTCCTCCACGCTTGGGCGCCCGGACCTCCGTCGTCTCCGAGGGATTCCCCTTCGGCGCCGCCAAGTCGGTACCGCACCCGACGGCACCGGACGCGATCGCGACGCCCAGCGCGAGCGCGGACGCGCCGTCAGCGCGCGGTCGGCGGATCGAGGGCATCGCGAAGTCCTTCTCCGAGGAGGGTGAAGCCGAGGACGGCCGCCACGAGCGCGGACGCGGGGGCGACGACGAGCCACGGGGCGGCCTGGATCTGGTCCTGCCCTTCGGCGAGCATGGCCCCCCACGTCGGGACCGGAGGTGCGATCCCCGCGCCGAGCCAACCGAGCACGCTCTCGGCGAGGATCATCTGTGCGACTTGGGTCGTCGCCAACACGACGAGTGCGCCGCCGAGGTTCGGGAGCACGTGCAGGACGACGATGCGAAGCTCCGATTGTCCGAGGGCGCGCGACGCGGCCACGAATTCCTTCCGACGGATGCCGAGGGTCTTCGCGCGGACGATGCGCGCGGTGCCGAGCCATCCCGTGAACCCGAGCGTGAGCAGGATGGTGGTCGCGCTGGTGCGGTCGACCGCTGCGCCCACCGCCATGACGACGAGGAGGAACGGGAAGGCGAGGCCCACGTCCACGAGGCGCATGAGCGCGTGGTCGGCCGCCTTGCCCTCGAACGTTCCCGCGACGAGGCCCACGATCGTTCCCGTGGTCGTGGCCACGGCCGTCGCGGCCACGGCGATGGCGAGCGACAAGCGGCCGCCCACGGCGAGGCGCGTGAAGACGTCGCGGAAGAGGCGATCGGCGCCGAACCAGAACGCGGCGCCCGGTCCCACCGGTGTCTCGTCCGCAGCGAGGGCGCGACCGAACTCGGACACGTACGGATCGTGCGAGGAGACGAGGGGACCCAAGGTCGCGAACACCACGAGGAGGATCACGAGGGTCCCCCCGAGAGTCACGCGGAGCCGCGAAGGCGTCGTCACGCGGGAATCACTCCCGGTCACCGCTTCCGCTCGCCGCGCTTCTTGCTCCTCGACTTCGCGGCCTTCCCGGCCGGCGCCGTCGGAGCGACCGACGGGGGCGGGGGCGTGACGTCGGCGCCACGACCGTCGTCCGCACGGAGGAATCGGAAGAGGGCTTTCGCGAAGGGTTCGGGCGCGTCCTCGTGGGGCGCGCGTCCGCCCGGAAGGACGCTGATCCGCGAACCGGAGATCTCCCGCACGAGGCGTTTGCCGTTCGCGACGACGGTGGGATCGTCGTCCTCGCCCCAGACCGCGAGGGTCCTCGCTTTCACCCGGGGCAAGCTGGCGGTGAGCGTGCGCGGGTCCCGGGTGGCGAGGAACGTCGCGTGGACCGAACCGTCCTTGTCGGGCGTGCGTTCGAGTCGACGGAACGCGAACCCACCGAGGAGCGGAAGGGCGAACATCCGGTCCTTGAAGGCGCTCCGCGTGCCGCCCCACCGCGGCGCGACGAGCACGATGCGATCGACCACGTGCGGAACGTCGGCGGCGAGTCGGATGGCGATCGCCGCGCCGAGACCGTGTCCCACGATCGACACGCGCGACAGTCCGAGTGCCGCGACGAGGTCGAGCACCGCGTCCCCGAAGGCGTCGTAGCCGTACGCGAAGCGGACGGGCGCGGGCTTCTCGCTCTCGCCGAATCCCGGAAGGTCGACGAGCACGGCCCGAACGTCCTCGGGAAAGTGGAACGCCGCGGGCATCCACGTGGCGCGCGAGTTGCCGGAGTCGTGGAGGAAGACGACCGGTCGCGCCCCGCTCGCTGCCGAACCGGTCTCCGTGTAGCGGACGCGAGCGTTCGCCGTGGCGACGTCCCCGAGTCCGCGGATCGCCTTCGGCCACATCTCGTCGCCGTCGACGGGACGCGGCGTCGCCATCGCGTCGCGCGGGCGGGACGATTCCGGGCTGTCGGCCTGCGAATTCACGGGATGCGGGGAGTCTTATCGCGCGGAGGTCCCTCCGGGAACCCGGAACGGCGCGAATCGCGCGGCGCGGAAACGACACGGGCACGGAACAGATTCGGTGCGAGGGCCGGCGGGTGCGTATCGCGATTCCGATCCGCGACGCCAATTTCCATCGCTCTCGGACGAGCTCGAAATGCGTCCAGCTATGACATTGATTGTCACGGCGCGAAGGCAAGTACTCGATTTCGGTTCCATTATGGAAACCGACGAAAAAACGCGCGAATGCTGGTTGAACCCATTCTTTTGCTCGGAATACAGTCAATTCACTCGATGGAATTCGATTTCGATCGACTCCCTGCGACTCCGGTTCCCGCGAACGAGCGGCGGATCGGGGCAGCCATCGGGCAGCTTCCTGACTTCTTGAATTCGACGTCGTCGTCGGATCTCCGGTCTCCGAGGATCCACGCGCCTGCGTCACCGAACGCCTCTCTCCCCGCGCGACGTTCGCCGCGACGAGAGGCGGTCTGAACCAATGAGAATCCCGTTCGACGAGCTCACCGCCGCGGACGGGAAAGAAGTCGGCGTCGTCCGGGCCCGAGGCTCCCGGTCGACGTTCGTGGGAAGTCTTTTTCTCGAATCCGGGAGGAACGCATGATGGACCCGAAGAACCCGACCCAAGACGAGGCCGAATCCATGACCGTCGCCACCGACGGTGCGCTCGCCCTCGCCCCCGAATCCGGTGGCCCGGACGACGTGGGGATCGGGACCGTGACGGAGACCGAGGAGGAGCACGTCACCCGCGAGCAGCGTCGCTCGCGACGCAAGCGCGCGATCCGTGCCCGCACGATCAGCGTGAAGCGCATGACCAAGCGCGAGCTCGAGCTCGGTCGCTTGCTCTATCCGGACGTCGAGGAAGTGGCGCGTCCGACCAACCGCTCCGAGTGCGTGAACGGCGAACGGCCGTGCCCCTTCGTGTCCTGCAAGTACCACCTCTTCCTCGACGTCTCCGCCCGGACGGGCGCGATCAAGCTCAACTTCCCCGATCTGGAAGTCTGGGAGATGAACGAGACGTGTGCGCTCGATGTCGCGGACCGCGGCGGCACGACCCTCGAAGAAGTCGGCGCGATCATGAACCTCACCCGCGAGCGAATCCGCCAGGTCGAGGTGAAGGGGCTCGCGAAGCTCGAGGCCCTGAAGGACATGATGGCCCTCCGTGAGTACGTGGACGAGGGACCGGTGGGCAAGCGCCGACTTCCCGTGCTCCGCAACGACGCGGAAGAGGAAGAGACCGAGGGCGAGGCGGAGTCGGACGAATTCGACGTCGACACGTTCGCATCCTCCGAACTCGACGCCGAATGACCTGACCGCGAGCGGATCGCGCGGGACGGAGCGGCCTCGGTCATCCAAGGCCCCGTGCGCGACGCGATCCTCTTCCGGGAGCAATTCGTCCCGAGGCCCTTGCCCGAGGTCTTCGACTTCTTCTCCGATGCGGAGAACCTCGCGCGCATCACGCCGAAATCCCTCTCGTTCCGGATCCTGACGCCCCGACCCATCGTGATGGGCGTGGGAACGCGCATCGACTACCGGATCGGACTCTTCGGCATTCCCATGCGGTGGCAGACGCTCATCTCGGCGTGGGAGCCGGGCGTCCGCTTCGTGGACGAGCAGATCCGCGGACCCTACGCCCTCTGGCACCATGAACACCGTTTCGAGGGCGTCGCCGGGGGAACGCGCATGACCGACCGCGTGACCTACCGGGTTCCGTTCGGTCCGATCGGGGCCGTGGCGAAGGTCCTGTTCGTGGACCGGCAGCTACGCGCGATCTTCGATCATCGCCGCGAAGCGATCGCCGCGTACTTCGGGGACGACCGCGAGGACCGCCGGCGCGGCGATTGACCCCGTAGGAGCGCACGGCTACCTCGGGACCATGCCGACGCCGCCGAGTTCCCTCAGGACCGCTCTCCTCTCCGTATCGGACAAAACCGGCCTCCTCGGGTTCGCCCGGGCCCTCTCCGCGAAGGGGGTGAAGCTCCTCTCCGAGGGCGGCGCGGCTCAAGGCCCTCGCCGACGGGGGCATCCCCGTCGAGACCGTCGAGAGTTACACCGGGTCTCCGGAGGTGATGGGCGGTCGCGTGAAGACGCTGCACCCCCGGGTCCACGGCGGCATCCTCTCCGCGGCGCCGAGGACGCGAAGGATCGCCGAACGGATCGGCGGTCAGGAGAATCGATCTCGTGATCGTGAACCTGTACCCCTTCGAGAAAACCGCCGCGAATCCGGCGTCTTCCACGCGCACATCGTCGAGAACATCGACATCGGCGGTCCCTCCATGATCCGCTCCGCCGCCAAGAACCACGCGCGCGTCACGGTCGTCTGCGGCCGCCGACTACGACCGCGTTCTCGCCGAGATCGACGCGAAAGGTGAGGTCGAACCGAAGACCCGCGCGTCCCTCGCCGCGAAGGCATTCGCGCACACGGCCGCCTACGACGCCGCCATCAGCGGTTACCTCTCCGGCCTCGGGGACGGCGGCGAACGCGTCCCGTATCCGACCTACCTCACCCTGCCGTTCGAACGTGCGTACACACTCCGGTACGGCGAGAACCCGCACCAGTCCGGCGCCTTCTACGTCGAGCGGAACGCCCCGGCGGGTTCCCTCGCCACCGCCGAGAGCCTCGGCGCGGGCGGCAAGGAGCTGAGCTTCAACAACCTGGTCGACGTCGACACCGCGCTCGACGCCGTCCGCGAGTTCGACGGACCGGCGGCCGTCGTCGTCAAGCACGACCGTGCGGCGTCGCGCTCGGCAAGGACCTCGCCGACATGCTGGCGCGCCCGCGACGCCGATGCCCTCTCGGCGTTCGGAGGCATCGTCGCCTTGAACGGCGGAGTGGACGAAGCCACGGCGAAGCTCCTCGCCGAGACCTTCCTCGAGTGCGTCGTCGCGCCGAAGTTCTCGGCCGCGGCGCTCGCGGTCCTCCACGGGAAGAAGAACCTGCGACTTCTCGCCACGGGCGCCTGGCTCGCGCGGGACCACGTGGGCCTGCAGGCCAAACGCGTCGGCGGCGGTCTCGTCGTGCAGGCGCGCGACGCCAGCGCGACCGACGAGGTCACGAAGGGAAGGTCGTCACGAAGCGTGCGCCGAGTGCCAAGGAGCTCGCGGACCTCGAGTTCGCCTGGCGCGTCTGCAAGCACGTGAAGTCCAACGCCATCGTCCTCGCCGAGGGGCGGCAAGGCGGTGGGCGTGGGAGCCGGCCAGATGTCCCGGGTCATTTCGGTGCCGATGCATGCGAAAAAGCGGCGCGCTCGCGAAGGGCAGCGTCCTCGCGTCCGACGCGTTCTTCCCGTTCCCGGACGGACTCGAAGCCGCCGCGAAGGCGGGGCATCACGGCGGTCGCCCAACCCGGCGGCAGCGTGAAGGACGCGGAGGTCATCGCCGCGGCCGACGCGGCCGGACTCGCCATGGTCCTGACCGGCGTCCGGCCGCTTCCGGCACTGACGCGCCGGGGGGGCCGAACGAATCGTTCCGATTTCCCGCTTCCTTCGTATCCTCGGGGGCCTCCGTGGACTCCGCACAACTTTGGACGAACGGTGACATCCACCTCGTGGTCACGGGCGCGGGCATCGCGCGCGTGAACGGAACGTCTCCTCCGAGATCGTCGTACGGTTCGACGCCAAGGCGCCGCGCGGCGCCGCGGAGCCGGAAGTGCCTTCGTTCTTCGTCGCCACCGACAAGAACGCGGAACACGCCGTCTACGGACGCCCCGGACTGCTCCGTTTCGTCGACGCGAGGACGGGCGCGGGCAAGCCGTTCGCCCACGCGTGGCTCGCCGCCACGTCGCTCCCCGGCGATCGGGTGCTCGCGGTGTTCGGAAAGAAGGATCCGGACGGCGTCCACCGCGCCCGACTCGGTCGCTTCAAGGTGGCGACGGACGGCGAGGTGTCCTCGGACGGCGAGATCGACGTTCCCCCGGCCACCAAGATCGCCTGGCCCGGAGGCATCTGGTCGTCCCCGGGAGGGAGTTGGCCGGAGACCGAGTCCGACACCCCGGTGGACGTCACCTCCCTCGGTGTCGGTGTCGACGTGGAAGGATCTCCCTGGTTCGAGGACGTGCGCGTCTCCAAGAACGCGAACGGCATCGCCGTCGCTTCCGTGTACTCCGGCATCGTCCTCGTGCTCGACGGTGAGGGGTCGCGCGTGAAGTTCGCGCTCGAGTCCCGACCCAACACGGCGAGGGCGCGATCCACGCCGAACCGACCGAAGCGGGCGTCCTCGTGACCATCTGCATCGAAGGGCGCCACGCGGCGGTGGTGCATTTCGCGGCCTCGGGCGAGGTGCTCGCGCACCGTTCGAAATTCGGGAAGGACTTCGCATGGGGACTCGGTCCCCTCGCGTTCCTCGACGGGACGCGCGCGTGGATGACCCAGGCGATGGACGAAGCCGAACTCCACGAACTCGATCTCGCCGCCCTCAAGGCCACGAAGGTGAAGAAGGTGGAGTGGGACGGCATCCTCGCGAACGTCGCCACCGACGACACGGGCAAGGTCCGCGTCGTCGCGACCATGGATTCGCGCAAGCTCTACGTGGTGGACGGCCGCAAGGACAAGCCGGTGGTCCGCGAGGTGCCGTGGCCGGATTTCTCGCCCCCCAGCCGCTCCGGCTCCGCGCCCTGCCGCCGGACCGCCGCGCATGAAAGGACCGCCCGCCCTCGCGCTCGCGAAGGGAGCACCCGGGGGACCCTGGGCGTTCGCGGCACCGCGTCGACGGTCGAAGTTCCCTTCGTCTCGGCCGGCGGCGCGAACCGGGGCGTCTACGTCGAACTCGGCGGTCCCGCGCTGATGGACAAGCTCGTCGAGCTCGTCGAGGCGGAGGTCGCGGGCGTGAAAAAAGCGCTCACGCCGCGTGGCGCGTCGTTCCGCGCGGACTTCGAGGATCTCGTCATCGACGCCGCCTACGAGGAAGTGCCGAAGGGCGCGCTCCCCAATCCTCCCATGCCCTCGTCCATCGCGAAGGTGACCGTCCGCGGCGCCAAGGCGGGGCAGGGGCTGCTCACGGTCCGCATCGGTCCCGTGAAGGCCGAACCGGGCCGCGGGTCCGTGCTCCAGGGCAAGTCCGTCAGCGTCACGTGAAGTCGTCGTCGCACGTCGCGAGGTCCGCTCCGTTCGCTCTCGCGATCGGGGGGGCGCTCGCGAGTTGCGACGCGGCGCCTCCGGTCGCCTCCGCCCCGGGGGGCGGACGTCCGACCGCCACGACCGTCGACCCGGCGTCGCGGATCGTCTTCGCGAACGAGACGCTTTCCGTCGGCGCGCGCGTCACACGCGGAGGGTGGGACCTCCCGGCACCCCTTCGTTCGACGCGTCCCGATGCGACCCTCGTCGTCGACGAGGGCGCGGGCTACCGCCGCGGCACGCGTACCGGCGTCGACGGTGCCACGACCTATTGGACCTTCGATCGGGCCCCGGAAGGCGAGGGAGATCTCGTCGTCGCGTTCGACGTGTCGTCGTCCGCGTCCGATCCTCGGTGCGTCGCGTTCGGCGAGGGAACGTGGATCGACGCGCGTGGCCGCCGTTCCGCCGTGCCCGCGGAGTCCAGGGGCGAAGGCGCGCTCTACCGGATTCCCTCGGCATGGCTCGCCGACTCCGGAGCGTTCCCGGCCGTGTTCGATCCCACCGTCGTGGCCGAAACCTCCGTGGTCCCGCGCACGGCGACGACGTCGACCGCGGGATCCAAGTCCGCCCCCGTGATCGTGGGTTCGCCGACGCGGCTCTTCGCCACGTGGCTCGACGGTCGTCCGGACACCGCGTACCGCATGCCCAACGCCACGTTCCTCGACGCGACGGGCGCCGCACAGAACAAGCGAGGCCTTCGTCTCGTCACAGAACCCGTCGTCGGAGCGGTCATCGCCTCGGCCGCCGTCGGCGAGACGCACCTCGTCGCGTGGGACGACGGAGCCGTGCGCGATTCGCCGCAGTCCCACGTGCGCCTCCGTCGGACGCGATGGCCCAGCGTGATCGAGGACCTCGCCGAGACGGCCGTCCCGTCCCCCCGTCCCTCGTTCATGCCGACGGTCGCGGGCGTCGCGTCCCGCTTCGTCGTCGGGTTCGTCGACGGAGGAACCGCGCCGTTCGTGGTCCGCACCTTGGCCGTCGAGACCGACGGGACGTTCGTCGACGCGGCAGGAAACGCCGGCCCCTCCTTTCTCCGGGCTCCCACGCGTCTCGCCTCGGCGAGCGACGGCACCCGGGTGGCCATCGTCGCCGACGGCGGAGTCACGGCGACCGGCACCGATCTCGTGTTCACGCTCGCGTCGTCCGTCGGCGCGACGACGCGCACGGTCGTCCTCCACCACGAGGATGCCGTCGTCCCGTTCTCGCCGACGGTCGCGTTCGACGGTGCGAATGGCCACTGGGTGGTCGCGTTCGTGCGACCGGTCGCCGGTGTCGATACGCTCGCGACGATCGTCGTCGACGCGGGCGGCGACCCGATCACGCCGTCCCCCGTCGACGTCAAACTCGCCGCCGCCGCCGGAGCGCCCGCCACGACGAAGGCCGAACCTTGGATCACCGCGCGACCCGGCGGTACCGCCCTCTTCTGGAGCGAGATCCGCACGCAGGCCGCGTCGGCCCGAGCGATATTCGGTGCGCGCATCGACGCGGGAGGTGTCTCCGAGGACGGCGCGGGAAAGCTCGTCCAGGAGGATCCGGGCTTCCAGGCGTCGGCACCGACGGCCCATTGGAACGGGACCGACTTCGTCCTCGCGTTCCGACGGGTGGCACCGTTCTTCCAGCACCAGATCCGGAGCGCACGGTTCGACGGTTCGCTCGTGTCCCGTACGTCCGGCACCACCAAGCTCCTCTCGATCCAGGAGAACGACGACGCGGATCCCGTCGCGACGTTCGACGGTACGAACGTCCTCGTCGCGTGGCTCGGCGCGGCGACGAACGATCGGGCCGAGAGGAAGCTCGTCGCCGCGGGCACGTCGTCGCGGGCCGTTCCGCTCGATTCGGCCCCGCACACCTTGTGGTCCAACTACTATTCGACGCACGAGGTCGCGCTCGCGTTCGGTGGGAACCATGCGCTCGCGAGCACGCGGCAGCTCGGATCCCAGGTCCAGGCCGTGCAGGTCGATCTCCAGGGTCGCGTCTTCGGGCCGCTCGTCACGGTCGACGACGCGCAGGGAGACGCGCGCGGTCACGCGATCGCTTCCGACGGCACGGACTTCCTCGTCGCGTTCGCACGTTCCGAGCCGGGCTCGCCCGTCCACGTCCGAAAGGTGACGGCCGCCGGTGTGCTCGCCGGAGCGGCCCCCACGCGCCTGGCGGCGACGACCGCTCCCCAAACCGATCCCGCGATCGCCTTCGGGGCCGGGAACTACCTCGTCACGTGGACGGACGAACGGGGGCGTACCGGCTCCCCGGACCTCTGGGCGTCCCGCGTCGATCCCTCCGGAACCGTCCTCGACCCGGCGTCGATAGCCGTCGCCGACGCCGCGGGTTCCCAATTCGAGTCCGCCGTGGCCTTCGAGGGTGCGACGGCGCTCGTCGTCTGGAGCGACACCCGACGTGATCCGAGCCCAGGAGCGCCTGCCGCGGTCTATGCCGCACGCCTCGACCCTTCCGGGACCATCCTCGATCGGAATGGCGTCCTCGTGGCCGACACGACTGATCCCCACCCGCTTCCGACGGTCGCCGGCACGAAGAACGGTTCGACGTTCGCACTCGCGTGGCAAGACGGGACGCGAGTCAAGATCGCCCACGTCGACGTCGCGGGCGGACTGCGCGTCCTCGACCCCGGCGGCGTGGTCGTCGCGGAGGACGTCGGCACGGAGGCGCACCCCACGATCACTCCGAACGGCGTCGTCGGACAGGACGTCCTCGCGTTCGTCCGCACGGACGCGTTCGCGGATCGGGAGGTGCGCGCGATCGTCGTCACGGTGGGCGACGCCAATGGTTCTCCCTGCATGTCCGCGGATTCCTGCTCGTCCCGCCAATGCGTGGACGGCGTCTGCTGCGACGGCGCGTGCACCGGAACGTGCGCGACGTGTGCACGCGTCCCGGGCACGTGCACCGTGGCGCTCCCCGGCGACGACGTCGGCACGTGCGAGGGCGAGCGCACCTGCGGGGAGGGAGGTCGTTGCGGTCTCGTCGACGGCGCCGCTTGCACGACGGACGGCGCATGTGCTTCCGCACGGTGCATCGACGGTCGGTGCTGCAGCTCGCCGTGCGCGGGAACGTGCCAGACGTGTTCGCTCGTACCGGGGACCTGCACGCCTCGTCCGCGCGGGGATCGCGGCCGGGACGACGCGTGTGCGGCGGCGTCGTGCGACGGCACGTCGGGAGCCTGCCCGTCCCTGTGCACCGACTCCCGGCAATGCGAGGCGACCGCGCGCTGCGAGGACGGCGCGTGCAGGGTCGCGCGGCTCGGGGACGCGTGCGGGGCCGCGGACCAATGTCCGAGCGGCTTCTGCGTCGACGGCGTGTGCTGCGACGGCGCTTGTTCGGGCCAGTGCGAGGCGTGCGACGTGAAGACGGCGCTCGGTCGCTGCACGCCCGTCACCGGAGATCCTCACGGCGTCCGCCCGGCGTGTGGTGTCGCCGATCCTGGCGATGTCTGCACGACACGGACGTGCGACGGTGCGAAAAGCACGACCGCGTGCCTCGGATTCGCCGACAGCACGGTGGTGTGCCGTCCGGCGACGTGCGTCTCGGGTGTCTCGATCCGACGAGGATTCTGCACGGGATCGGGCACTTGTGCGCCTTCCGAGTCCGAAGATCGGAAGGTCTGCGCACCCTTCGCCTGCGGCGCCGACGTCTGTCTCGACGTATGCGATCGGGACGACCAATGTTCCGACGGCTTCGTGTGCGAATTCCGCACGCGAAGCTGCATCTCGTTGGCGCATTGCGAATCGGACACGACGTTCGTCTCCGCGAGCGGCGAACGACGCGCCTGTTCCCCCTACGTCTGCACCGCGGGTGCCTGTGCGACGGCGTGCACGTCGGTGGACGACTGCGCGGCGGGGTTCGTGTGCGACGGCGCGAACCGCTGCGTCGCGACGAACGCGACCATTCCCGACGGCGGGTGCGGTTGTCGCGTGATCGCGCGCGAGGACCGGACGCTCCCGTCGCCGCTGTTCGCTTTCGTCGGTCTTTCGGGCGTCGCGCTCGTCCGTCGGTCGCGTCGCTTCCGCCGATCCCGGGCCTCGAACGTCACGGTCGGCCTCGGAAGGACGTAGGGAAGCTCGAAGAGAAGCCCTTCCATAAATTTGGCCCGAGTTCTCCCGGTGTGATGACTGGCATGTGCGCGCGCGCTCCGCGCCGCACGAGTTGTTCACGCACCAGGACCCTTCTGGGGAGACGAACGATGGCAGGGATGACCGAGGGCTGCAGCGTCTGTGGTCGGCACTTCGACGTGCAGTTCCGCTACCAGATGGAAGAAAAGAACGGCGGCTTCGCCTTCTATTGCTCCCAGGAATGCCACGGCAAGAGCCTCCGTGGCGAAGACAAGGGCGGCGTCGTGTGCGACGCGTGCAAGAAGCACTTCGCCCTCGAGCTCGTCTCGCAGGTGGTGAAGGTCGCAGGCGTCCGCCGCTACGCGTGCGGCGAGACCTGCAAGACCCAGCTCCTCGCCGAAGCCGGCGGCGTCCGCCTCGGTGCGCTCCTTGCCCCGACGGGGGCCATGGATCCGGTGGTGCATCCCTCCCAGATCGATCGTTCGGTCGCGCCGTCGCTGCCGGTGTCCATGGTGGGCGCGATCGCGAAGCCTGCGCCCGTTCCCGCGCAGCCGTCGGTTCCTCCCGCGGCGCCGATCCCCGGCGCCGACCCGACGACGGCCAAGTCCGTCCCGTCCGTCCCGGCCGTCCCGTTCGTCCCGTCTGCAACCTCCGTCCCGTCCCCGCCGGTCACGGCGATCCGCCGCGAAAAGGCGAAAATCCACGGTCCGCGCCGCCTCGCGATCTTCAACCACAAGGGCGGCACCGGCAAGACGACCACCACGGTGAGCATCGCCGCGGGACTCGCCGCGCGTGGACTCAAGGTGCTCCTCGTGGACACCGACTCCCAGGGCAACGTGGGCGTGTCCTTCGGGCACAAGATCGAGAAATCGCTCTACCACGTGCTCGTCATGGGGCTCCGGGCGAAGGACGCCGCCATCGAGGTCCGTCCGAACCTCGACCTCATCGCGTCGAACGAGACGTTGGCCGCCGCCGAGCTCTATCTCGCCGGACGCCAGAACCGCGATCGCATCCTCAAGGACCGGCTCGCGGCCGTGTCCGAGGACTACGACATCGTCATCATCGACTGCTCGCCGTCCCTCTCCCTCATGAACCAGAACGCGCTCGTCTTCGCCGACGGCATCCTGGTCCCGGTCGCGTGCGACTTCCTCTCGCTCGTCGGCGTGCGGCAGGTCATCAAGACGGTGAAGAACGTGAACGCACTCCTGCACCACCCCGTGCAGATCTTCGGCGTGCTCCCGACCTTCTACGACGCTCGCGCGCGCATCTGCCGCGACGCCGTGGAGACGCTGAAGGAACACTTCGGCGACAGGTGCCTCCCTCCGATCCGTCAGACGACCAGGATCAAGGAAGCGCCCGCCCAGGGCCGCACCATCTTCGAGTACGCGCCCGAGTCGAACGCGGCCGAGGACTACCAACGCATCGTGGACTTCATCGTCGACGGAAAGGGCGTCCTCGCGGGCGCTCCCGGGGACGACACCGATTTCGAAACCGATTCGCAGGACGGCCCGCGCGCGGCGACGGCGTGACCCCCTGCCAGACCATTTCAAACCGAGTTGACTCGAGGAGGATCGAATGACAGCGCGAGACGAAGGAGCTGGACTTGGAGCAGCACGAGTTCTCGACGGTGACGAAGTTCAGGGAGTCCTGAAGGGCTCCTTCTACTCGCCGTTCGCCGGAGAGAGCCGCGACGAGGCGCCGGAGTCCCGGCCCGCTCCCGCGAGCGAGAAGCCGCTCCACTACAAGGTGATCTGCATCTCCATGTACAACAAGGATCTCGAGCGCCTCGACGACCTCGTCGTGAAGCTCAAGGCCCGAGGCCTCACCAAGGCGAACCGCAGCGCGCTCATCCGCGCCGCGCTCGACCAGATCGATCTCGACAAGGTTCCGCGCGGCATCTGAACGCCGCTTCCCAGGAACGTGTGCGATGGGCCGGACCGTGCGGCCCCCCTCCGGACCCAGGACCGGAGGGGGACTCCGTGGTCCCGGCCTTTTGTGCATTTCGGGCCGGATTTGCCCCCCCGGGACGCCCGGAAGATCGAATCGCGCTCCCGACCGTAAGGAAGGCGTCGGCCCTTCGTTCTCTCGCCGACCCCCTTCGGAGGAGCGCGTCATGGCGAACGAGAAGTTCCGTGGTCCCTTGTCCCGTCGTTCCGTCGTGGCGCTCGTCGCCTGCGCGGGCACCTGCCTCGCCACGAGCACGGGGTGCGCCTCGCGCGCGAGCTTCGTGCATGCACCCGACACGACGCTCGGTCGTGTGGTGGTGTACCGGAACGGGGTCGCCTACTTCGAACGCACGGCGAACGTGGACGGCGACACGCTCCATCTCGCGGTCCCGGGCGACAAGGTCGACGATTTCCTGAAGTCCCTCACGGTCTCGGACGCCGCCACCGGCACTCCCGCTCCCGTCTCATGGGGTGGCCCCGCTCCCGGCCGGACCGGGACCATCGACATGAAGGTGAGCCTGCCGAAGGGTCATCACACGGTGAACCTCACGTACGTGACGGAATCCCCGTCGTGGAAGCCGAGCTACCGCGTCACGCTCGGCGAGGGCGGCAAGGTGGAACTCCAGGGCTGGGCCGTCGTCGACAACACGTCCGGCGAGGACTGGAAGAACGTTCGCCTCGGCGTCGGCGCGAGCTCCGCCATGAGCTTCCGGTTCGATCTCAGTTCGCTGCGCACCGTCGAGCGCGAGACGCTCCACTCCAACGATCGTTTCGCCGCCGCACCGCCCACCGGCGGCGCCACGTTCGGAGGAGGCGCGCGCAAGGTGGTCCTGAGCGAGATCGGCGACGCCACGCTCCTCGAGGCCGATCGTCTCGCGGACGACAGGTCGCGACCCATGCAGCCGGTGACGAAGTCGTCCGGCGTCAAGGTCGAACGGACCGCGGGAGGTCGCGGCGCATCGTCGGCGACGGCGCAGGCTCCGGTCGCCGCGGGCGCACCGTCCCGCTCCGAACCGCTCGATCTCCTCGTCGCCCAAGTGAACCGTCAACTCGCGCTCGGATCCGCGAACGTCGTCGTCGAAGGATTCGCCTCGGGATCCGACGCCGACAAGGACGCGTCCTCCCTCGCGCGTGCGAATCGCCTCCGGGACCAACTCGTCCGGAAGGGCGTGGATGCCGGGAAAATCGTGGCGATCGGCCGCGGTACGGCGCCGGGAAAGGAAGGTGGCGCCCGCATCCTCGACGGCGCAACCCCCGCGTCCTCGAGCGGCGCCGCTCCGGGTCCCGGAGCCGCGGCCGACGGGGAGCCCATCGGGAGCTCCCACTTCGAATCCGACGTGGCGATGAGCGTCACGAAGGGATCCTCGGCGATGGTCTCGATCCTCAAGGCGAAGACCGACGGCCAGGTGGTCTACCTCTACGAACCCGAGGGGCCGCGCGGGAACGCGAACTTCCCGTTCAAGGCGGTGCGTCTCTCGAATCCGACCGACTCGGCCCTCGAGAGCGGCCCGTTCACCGTCTTCGGAGCCGGGCGCTTCATCGGCGAGGGACTCAGCGAACCGATTCCGGCGAAGTCCGTCGCGTTCGTGCCTTTCGCGCTCGATCGCCAGGTGCTCGTCGAGAGGAAAGGGTCGGAGTCGGACGCCATCGCGCGGATCCTGACCGTGTCGCGCGGCGTGTTCTCGACGGAGACGCAGCACAAGAAGAAGACCCACCTGCTCGTCACCAACAAGAACGCGGAGGCCGTCGTCGTCTACGTGAAGCACGCGCCGACGTCGGGCTACACGACGATCCAGGCGCCGCCGCGTACCGAGCGCATCGGGCTCGCCGACGTGTACCGCGTGGACGTCCCCGCGAACGGCACGGCGAACCTCGAGATCGAGGAAGCCACTCCGGTCCTCCGCTCGTGCGACATCCGTACGCCGGAAGGTTCGGGACTCGTCCGCGCCTACCTCTCGTCGGCCGCACTCGAAGGGCCGCTCCAGAAGGACGTCGCGAAGCTCCTCGACGTGCAGGAGGAGATGGGCAAGATCGAGACGCAGATCGCGACGACCCGCGAGCAGATGGGCGAGTACAGGACACGCATGGACGAACTCCACGCCCAACTCGTGACGCTGAAGGCCGTCCGAACGGCCGGACCGCTCATGACCCACCTCGAAAGGAAGCTCCAGGACGTGAGCGAGAGCCTCTCCAAGGCGACGGTCGACGTCGTCGGACTCGAAGAGCGTCGGATGCTCGCGCGGATCCGATTCCAGGACGGCGTCGCCGAGTTGACCCTCGACCGGACGGGAGCCTCGGACGCGACCCCCGCCACCCTCGTCGGTTCGAGGGAGAACCCCCGCGAACCCAGGGGCCCGAAAGGGAAGACCGTGTCGACGCGGTGAACCTCCCGCGACGCCAGGGGAAATGCGACCGAGGTCGGCACCGGATCCGGGGAACCCGGCCTTGCGTCGAAGGGGACCCTGTTCCATAGAGCGTCCGTCCCCACCATGCGCGACGACCAAACGCTCCGGGCCGCCGTTCTCCTCGTCACCCTCGGCGTCTTCGGCGTCGTCTCCCAGGCATGCGCCACGGGAGTCGGTCCCGACGACGTCGACATCCCGACGGAGACTCCTGGCGCCACGGGCGACGCCGGGGGAAGCCCGACGCGCCCCACGGAGGGCAACGCGAACGGCCAGAGCGGGACGAAGAAGGACGCGGGCGCGTCCGCGAAGGACGCCGCTGTCGACGCCGAACCCGCCGTGGAAGACGCCGGCAACCAGCGCGAAGCGAACGCGGATTCGGGGCCCGTCGACGCGGGATCGTCGCCCGTCGACGCGGGACGCGCCGACACGGGGTCCACGGTCGCCGACGCGGGATCGCCGCGGGATGCCGGAACCGTGATCGACGCCGGTTCCCCCGTCGATGCCGGCAACCCCGTCCCGGATTCGGGGACGCCCGTCGATTCCGGCAGCACGTCGGGCACGCCGTGTCTTCTGTTCTCTGAGTACCTCGAGGGCGACAGCAACGACAAGGCCATCGAGATCTGGAACTGCGGCACGACCACCCTCGACCTCGCGACCACCGGCTTGTGCCTCGTCTCGAACCAGGACACGCGCTGCAGCACCACCGCGATGCTCTCGGGCGTCCTTCCCGCGGGTGAGGTCCGCACCGTGTGCGCCGCCGGATTCTCGAACTCCTCCAAGTGCGACGCGACGTCCGCGGTCGCGAACTTCAACGGCGACGATCGCCTCGTCCTCTTCCGCGACGAGGACGTGAGCGGCACCTTCGGTCGCAGCGTCGACGAAGTGTGGGACGCGTTCGGCGAGACCACACAACGCCCCTCGGGCACGCCCTGGGCGGAGAAGGGCTTCCGACGGAACACCTGCGCGAGCTACGACGGCGTCGGGACGTTCACGGCCTCGTCGCGCTACTCGACCCACGCGTCGTCGGACTTGTCGAACCTCAAGGTCGCCCCGCAGGTCGTCTGTCCCTGACCGTGACGGCCCGGAGCCGGACGTCCCGGCTCCGTCAGACGATCCCGTTCCAGAAGGTCTGCATGTCCTCGGGGACGGGCGCCGTGATGGAAAGCGGTTCGTCCGTCATCGGATGCCGGAGTTCGAGTTTCCAAGCATGGAGCGCGTGCCGGTCCATCTCGAGGACGCGCACGTCCTCTTCGGTCATCTCGCCGTCGGCACACCGTGCGAAGAGCATCTCGTCGGGGCCGTAGAGCTTGTCCCCGACGATGGGAGTTCCCAGGGCCGCCAAGTGCAGTCGGATCTGGTGCTGACGGCCGGTCTCGAGCTCGCACTGGACCTTCGTGTAGACGCTCCCCGTCGAAGACCGTTTCCGCTCGAGGACCTCGAACCGCGTCGCCGCCCATAGCGCCGTGTCCGTGACGCCGAGGCGCATCTTCACCTTCGTGCGGCTCGTGGGATCGAGTTCGACGCTGCGCTCGTAGCGGAAACGATCACGCCCCGCGGCGACCTCCGACGTCGAGGGATCGCCCCACGTGTAGGCGACGTACGTCTTCTCGATGTCGTCCCGCGCTTCGAGGCGCTTCTTGAGTGCGCGGTCGCAGGCGGAGGACTTCGACACGAGGAGGACACCGCTCGTCTCCCGATCGAGCCTGTGGCCGAGGGACACGAACGTGTCGGGTCGCGCGCGTTCGAGCACCTTGATGAGGGTGTTCTTGTGGTACCGCGCGGTGGGATGCACCGGCAGGTGCGGCGGCTTGTTCACCGCGAAGAGGTGTTCGTCCTCGTGGACGATGGGCACCACGGTCGGAACCGGCGTCTCGTCCCAGGGCGCACGCCAAAGGACGATGGTCTGACCCTCCTGGACCCGCGAACTCGGGCGGAGGCGGTGGCCTCGTCCGTCGTAGCCGCTGACACGGAGGATCTCCTGGGCACGCGTCCGGCTGGTCCGCTTCAATTGGTTCTGCAGGAACACGTCGACCCGTTGCCCGGCGACCTCCGCGGGAACCCGGAACACCGAGACGACGGCGTCCGGAGCCACCCCGTCGGGGCGGGTGATTCGGGCTTCGGAAGCGCGGATACGGGTCACGGCGGAAGGGCGTCGTAGCAGGAAAATCGGCCCGAGAAAGACCTCTCCGCCCCCCGCGCACGGGCGTGGTAGTACCTCGCGCCCGATGGATATCCTCTTCGTGACCACCGAACTCGCCCCCTTCGTCAAAGTGGGGGGCTTGGCCGACGTGTCGGCGGCCCTGCCCAAGACGCTCCGGACCCTGGGTCACGCGGTCACCGTCGTCCTGCCGCGGTTCGCGTCCCTGGAGGAAGGGGGGCTCTTGTTCGCGCGTCGGCTCACGCCGCTCTCGCTCCCCATGGGGGACAAGACGATCGACGTGACGCTCTTCGACGGACGTCTCGCGTCCGGCGTCGATCTCGTCCTCGTCGACGCGCCCGGTCTCTACGACCGTGCGTCGGTCTACGGCGAGCGCGGGGAAGACTATCCCGACAGCGATCTCCGCTTCGCCGTCCTCTCTCGTGCGGCCGCCGAGATCGCACGGCAGCGGGCCCAGGGCGGAAAACCCTACGACGTCGTCCACACGAACGACTGGCCCACCGCGCTCACCGCCGCGTACGTCGAGGTCCTCCGCAAGGAGACGCCGGAGCTCGCCGCGACGAAGACCGTGCTCACGCTCCACAACGTCGCGCACCAGGGCACCTTCGACGCGGGCCGCTTCGGTCTGCTCGGACTGCCCGCGAACTACGCGTCGGACTCCGCGCTCTTCGCGCACGGCAAGTCGAACTTCCTCCAGCAAGGCATCCGGTCGTCGGATCGGGTGACCACGGTGAGCGACGGTTACGCCCGGGAAATCCAGACGGCCGCCCAGGGTCATGGCCTCGAAGCGCTCCTCGCGTCGCTCCCGTCCCCGCTCGTGGGAATCGCCAACGGCGTGGATTACGGCGTGTGGAATCCCGCGACCGACGCCGCGCTCGCTTCCCGTTTCGACGCCGAAGATCGCACGAGTCGCGCGCGCTGCCGCGGCGCGCTCCAGCGCGAGCTCGGGTTCCCGCTCGATCCCACGGCTCCGATCCTCGCGAGCGTCTCCCGCCTCGTTCCCCAGAAGGGGATCGACGTCCTGGCCGACGCGATCCCCCGCCTCCTCCGTTCCACCGACGCGCAGATCGTCGTCGTGGGCCACGGCGATCCGGAACTCACGGCGCGGATCGACGCGGCCGCACGCGCGTCCGAAGGTCGGGTCGTCCACGTCGCGAACGCCGACGAGACCCTCGTCCACCGGGTCTTCGCCGGCTCCGACTTCGTCCTGATGCCGAGCCGCTTCGAACCTTGCGGTCTCGTGCAGCTCTACGCCCAGCGCTACGGCGCGCTTCCGGTCGCCCACGCCACCGGAGGCTTGACCGACACCATCGTCGACTGCGACGCCGAGCTCGAGACGGGCACCGGCTTCCTCTTCGACGAACTCACGAAGGACGCGCTCGTCGCGGCCACCCTCCGTGCCGTGGGCGCCAAGATCCACCCCAAGTTCGACGACCTGCAGCGCCGCGTGATGCGCCTCGATCGCGGATGGGAACGTCCCGCGCGTCGGTACGAGAAACTCTACAAGTCCGTCGTCGCGTCCTGACACCCGTCCGGAACGCGCGCGGACGACGCCGTCATGTCCGCGCGCGGACCACGCGATGCGTCGCGTCCACGGTCCGGAGCGCCGAGGCGAGCCACGACGCGCGGAGTGCCGTCCGCGAGAACGTCACGAGCTGATGGAGCGTGAAGAGGAGCGCGAGGGCGAAGCCGTCCTTGCCTCCGAGCTTCTCGGCGATCATTCCGAGGACGAGGACGAGGGAGAGTCCCGTGATCGTGCGCCACAACCAGGACGCCACCAGGACCACCGAGGTCGCACGGAGCGTCTTCACGGCGACCTTGATGGCGACGAACGGACGCGCCGAGAACCGGACGAGCGCGGCGCGTGTCACGTCGCCCAGGATGCCGACGAGGGTCGCGAACATCGCGAAGAGTACGAACGTCGCGATGCCGGGGCCCGCAGCACGGGCCGTGCCCCACGAGGGCTCGAGGGCGTTCGACAGTGCCGCAGCGACGGCGAAGCCGATCCCGAGGATGCCCACCTGCGAGAGCAGGACGAGCACGGAGACGATGCCCATGCGCCCGAAGTTGGCGATGGACAGGGGGAAGAGCTGACGCATGCGCGGCGCGCCGGAGCTTCGGCTGCCGTGGCACAAGGACGTGAGGAGGATCGTGAGGGGAACGATGCCGCACACCATGGCGACCACGACGACCGTCCACGTGAAGGGGCGGGTCATGCGGCTCCACCGCTCGCCCGTGACGACGAGTCCGGCGAGATCGAGGGCACCGGGCCGGAAGAGCGGAGCGTCGCCCGACGGATGGCCGCCGTAGGCGACACGCACGAAGCTCGCCGCCGGCCACGTGAGGACGAGGGCGAGCAACGACTGCCACGCCCAGAGGAGCACGATGGCGAACGGACGATGGCGTGCGCGCATCGATTCGGTCGTGAGGAGGACGAGCTCGTAGGACTCGGCTTTCGTGGGTTCGAGGCTCGGGAGGAGACTCTTCCGCGAGTCCTCCGGCGGCAGGGCCACCTTCGCCGCGGGCGTCAGGTCGAGCACCGGGACGTCCACGGGCTTCCGGACGTCCCGTCCGTCGTCGTTGCCGTCGACCGTCACGGCGACACCCACTGGATGACGAGCTGCCCCCAATAGAGGAGGCGCTCGAAGCTTCGCGTCGCGCCTCCGCCCGCCACGTTCGAGGCGGATTTGTGGTTGTTCGTGAAATCGGCGTCGAGCAGGATGGTGCGGTCCGGATCGACCACGACCGCGGCGAGGGGAACCGCACCTTCGTAGGGCATGCGGAGCGTGTCGCTCTTGCCGTCCCACGGATGACGTTCGCGCGTGCCGTCGCCCAGCACGAACTCGACGTCGACCGGGAATCTCAGGGTTCCCTGACGTTCGAGGAGGACCCAACCCTTATACGCGCCGTCTCCCTCGTTGGGTGGGAGCTTCACGGTCTCGCGCTTGCCGTCCTTGTCGAAGATGCCGGCGGGATCCTTCTGCCGTTCGCTCACGACCGAAACGACCTTGTAGTCGACCCAACCCTTGGAGAAGAGGGCGGCGCGGAGGTTTTCTTCGGCGCCTTCGCCGAGCACTTCGCCCAGAACGGACGTGAAGTCGTCGGGGTTCGGATGCTTGAACCGGAACTTGCGCGCGTAGCGCCCCATGGCTTTCTGCATCCGTTCCTCGCCGTAGGTGGCGGAGAACGTACGCAGGATGGCGGCCGTGCGGTTGTAGACCAGTGCGCCGTAGTTCTCCCCGGTCGCGAACGCGTAGGCCGGCTTCGCGATCATCTCTTCCTGGGCGGCGCGGCGGCCGCCCACGGCCTGGACGGTCGTCGACGCGATCGTGAGTCCGAAGAGATCGACATTGGAACCGGCGCCTTTCCATGCGTCGAGGGATTCGGCCTCGGCGTACGAATTCAGACCTTCGTCGAGGAACGGCCAACTCACTTCGTCCGAGCCGAGGAGGCCGTAGAAGTACTGGTGTCCGAACTCGTGGACGGTCACGACCTCCGGAAGCATGACGCCCGGGGGACCGAACCACGGCCCGCCCGTGGTGATGAACGTCGGGTACTCCATGCCCCCCGCTTCGGAGGCGCCGTCCGGTGGGCTCACGATGGTGAGCGTGCGGTACGGATACCTTCCGTACCGTTTGCCGAAGTGGGGAAGGGCGAACTTGATGGTCGCCATCTGCCGCTCGGCGATCGATCGGCACCCGGGCGGATAGAGGAGGGTGACCTCGACGCCCTCGACCATGGCCGTGGCCGTCTGGAATTGGTCCCAGGCGCTCCACGCGAAGTCGTGGACGTCGGACTGCACGTGGCGTTCGATGCGTCGTCCGGCGGCGGTGCGCGTCGAGACGACGGGACCCGTCGCTCCCAGGAGGAACGTCTCGGGGACGTCCATGGTGACGTCGTAGGTCCCGTAGTCGGCGTAGAACTCGGCCAGGTGGTGGAACGGGAAGTGCGCCCATCGGCCGTCCGGTTCGAGGCGGGCGATCTTCGGGAACCACTGCGCCACCATGTGGAACGAACCGTGGAAACCCGTGCGTTCGACCACGCTCGGGAGCTTGTCGTCCCAGACCATGTCGAAGATCGCCACCTCTCCGGGACCCACGGCGCGGGGGAGCGGAACGCGCACGTCCGTCTCGTCGTCGTCGCCGTCGCGACGAAGTTCGGCCTTCGGCCAGAGATCCTCGGACGCGTCGCCGCCCTGCGCGCGGAGACTGAATTTCTTCACGTCGATGGCGCCCCACTCTTCGGGGACGGTGGCGCCACGGAAGCCGCCCACGGGCTCGCGGAAGAAGGTGCTCTTCTGGTTCTTGAACGCGTTGAGATAGAGGTGGATCCAGATCTCGCGGACGGGGACGTTGCTCGCGTTCCGCCACGTGAGGGATCCTTCGCCGTGTACGGAGTGGGCCGCGGGGTCGAGCTTCGCCGAGAGCACGTATTGGACGACGGGATCGGCGTGCTGCGCCATGCCGTCGTCCGTGTCGTACTTCGCGCCGTCCGCGCCCGGGTCCTTCGTCGTCGGTGCCTCGCGGTTCGGAGGTTCCGGGGCGGGTGGGGTTTGGAGCGCCGCCGTCGTCGAAGCCGCGGGCGCGACGGTCGCGATCGCCGCGGCCGACACCGCCGACGCCGCCCCTTTCCCCGGTCGCTTCCCCGCGTTCTGCGCCTGCGCACCGGGCACGGACGTCGCGGCCGCAAGGAGGACGAGGGTCGTCGCCGCGAGGGCGACGGTGGCCCACGGACGTTTCACGGGCCTGTTCGAATCGGACGGCCGAGCCACGTCCCCGTTCTACAGCGGAACGCGCGGGAGCACTCAGAAAAGAGGCAGTTGGCGCGGCCGAGCCGGACGTGCCTCCGGCGTGTCCGCCGGGCAGTCGTCCGCGCTTCCGGACGCTCCGGACACCGACTTCGCCGGTCGTTCGAACGTGGACGCCGTCTCGTTCATCCAGACATGGGACACGGGGAGCCCCACCTTCGCTCCCGCGAGCTTGAAGAGGCGGAGCACGGCCTCGGCGTAGGGACCTTCGCCCCGCATCCGGTGTCCGAACCGCGGATCGTTCAGGGCACCTCCGCGGGAATCCCGGACGCGGTTCAGGATGCGTTCCGCGCGGTCGGGGAAGGCTTCGGTGACGCGCGCCTCGAAAATCGCCTTCACCGGGCCGGGAAGGCGGAGGAGGATGGTCCCCGCACCGCTGGCTCCGGCGTCCTTCGCGGCCGCGAGGATCGCGGGGACGTCCTCGTCGGAGAGACCCGGAATGAGCGGAGCGACGTTGACCCCCACGCGGATTCCCTTGGCGGCGAGCCTCTCCACGGTGCGCATGCGCCGCTGCGGCGTCGCCACGTACGGTTCGATGGCACGCGCCTTCGAAGCGTCCCAGAACGGGATGCTGATCGCGATCGAGAGCCGCGCCTGCTTCGCCAGATCGGCGAGGAGGTCCACGTCCCGCTCGACGAGGGGCGCCTTCGTGATGATCCCCACGGGGTTCTTGTACGCGAGGCACACCTCAAGGCACGCCCGCGTGAGGCGGTACGAGGCCTCGAGGGGTTGGTAACAGTCGGTCACGCCGCTGAAGACGACGACGTCGCCTTTCCACGACGGCTTGTCGAAGGCCGCGCGGAGGAGCGCGGGCGCGTCGGGCTTCACGACGATGGTGCGGTCGAAGTCCGTCCCCGCACCGAGGGAAAGGAACTCGTGGGAAGGCCTCGCGTAGCAGTACGCGCACGCGTGGAAACACCCGCGGTACGGGTTCACGCTCCACGTGAACGGCACGTCGGGACTGTCGTTCTTCGAGAGGATGGAGCGGGAGTGGTCCTCGAGGACGCGGAGGCGCGCGTCCGGCGTCTCGCCTTCGAGGTATTCGACGTCGGTCGTCGCCCAGGGATTCGGCGGGTTGTCGACCGGCTTCAGGATCACGTCGAGGTGCCTGGGGACGGATCGGGGAACGTGAACGTGAGGGCGTCCTTCGCGGCGTCGTGACCGACGTCGAGATGACCACCGTGTTCGAGCCGACCGAAGAGGAGCTCGTCGCCCAGGGGCTTCTTCAGCTCGTCCTGGATGACGCGGGCGAGGGGACGGGCGCCGTTGTCCGGATCGTAGCCCTTGCGCCCGAGGTAGGCGCGCGCTTCCGAGGAGACCGTCATCGTCACGTTCTTGTCCGCGAGGAGGGCGTCCACCTCGCGCACGAACTTGTCCACGATGTGGCCCATCACGTCGGGGGAGAGCTTCGCGAACAGGATGCGCGCGTCGAGGCGGTTGCGGAACTCGGGACTGAACGCGAGCTTGAATTCGCGATCGACGTCGGGAGCCGCCTTCGCGTCCCCGAAGCCCACGGCGCGTCGCGCGAGATCCCGCACGCCGATGTTGCTCGTCATCAGCAGCACGACGTGCCGGAAGTCCGTCGCCTTGCCGTTGTTGTCGGTCAACTTGCCGTGATCCATGACCTGGAGGAGCACGTTGAACACGTCGGGGTGGGCCTTCTCGATTTCGTCGAGGAGGAGCACGGCGTGGGGCGTCTTGGCGACGGCGTCGGTGAGCAGGCCGCCCTGATCGAAGCCCACGTAGCCCGGCGGCGCGCCGATGAGGCGGGAGACGGTGTGGCGCTCCATGTACTCGCTCATGTCGAAACGGAGGAACGCGATGTTGAGCGTCTTCGCGAGCACCTTCGCCACCTCCGTCTTGCCGACGCCGGTGGGGCCGGTGAAGAGGAAGCTGCCGATGGGCTTCTCGGGAGCGCGGAGACCCGCACGCGAGAGTTTGATGGAGGCGGCGAGCTGGGTGATCGCCTCGTCCTGCCCGAAGATCGCCTTCTTGAGATCCGATTCCAGGTTCTTCAGGGCCGACTTGTCGTCGGTGGAGACCTTGCGGGGCGGGATCTGGGCGATGCGCGAGACGACCTTCTCGATGTCCGCCGTGTCGACCTCGGCGCCCTTTCCGCGGGAGAGTTTGACGGCAGCGCCGGCTTCGTCGACGAGATCGATGGCCTTGTCGGGCAACTTGCGATCGTGCAGGTATTTCGACGAGAGCTCGACGGCCGCCTCGACGGCCGCCTTCGTGTACGTCACACCGTGGAACTCCTCGTACTGCGTGCGGAGGCCTTCGACGATCTTCACCGCGTCCTCCAGACTCGGTTCGTTCACTTCCACGCGCTGGAAGCGACGCACGAGGGCGCGATCCTTCTCGAAGCTCGTTCGGTACTCCTGGAACGTGGTCGACCCGACGCATCGGAGGCGGCCCGAGGCCAGGGCGGGCTTCAGCAGGTTCGACGCATCCATGCTGCCACCGCTCGTGGCGCCGGCGCCCACGATGGTGTGGATCTCGTCGATGAAGAGGATGGCGCCGTCGACCTTCTCGAGGGACTTGAGGACGGCCTTGATGCGCTCCTCGAACTCGCCACGGAACCGCGTACCCGCGAGGAGGGCGCCCATGTCGAGCGAATAGACCGTCGCGCCCTTCAGGGACTCGGGCACGTCCCCTTGGACGATGCGGCGCGCGAGTCCTTCCACGAGGGCGGTCTTTCCGACGCCGGCGTCGCCCACGAGGAGCGGGTTGTTCTTCTTGCGGCGGGCGAGCACGTGGACGATGCGTTCGATCTCGTTCGCGCGGCCGATGAGGGGATCGATGCGGCTCTCCTGCGCCTCGCGGTTCAGGTTCACCGTGAACGCCTCGAGCGGGTCCTTCTTGGCCGCGCCACCGCCTTCGCCGTCGGCCGTTTCGGGATCGTCGTGCGCGTGCCCGCCACCGGTCTCCGACTTCGCCACGCCGTGGGAGAGGAACTGCACCACGTCCAGCCGGGACACGCCGTGCTTCTCGAGCGCCGCCACCGCGAACGAGTCGCGCTCCGCGAAGATCGCGACGAGCACGTTCGCGCCTTTGACTTCCTCCTTGCCGGAGGACTCGACGTGCATGGCCGCGCGTCGTAGCGCGCGTTGTACGCCCAGGGACGCGGTGGGCGAAGCGAAGGTGTCCTCCGGCAGCGGCTCGAGCTCCTCGTCGAGGAAGGCTTCGAGCTCCTTCTTCAGGGCGCGTACGTTGGCGCCGGCGCTCTTCGCGACATGTGCCGTCGTTTCGTCGAGGAGGAGGGCGTAGAGCAGGTGTTCGACGGTGACGTACTCGTGACGACGACGGGAGGCGTCGGACGTCGCGACGGAAAGGGCGATTTCCACTTCGGGACTGATGCGCATGACTATTCGGGCTCCGAGGTCACGAGGAGCGGCATTCCATTGTCGCGGGCGTGGTCCATGACGGCGGCCACCTTCGTTTCGGCGACGTCGCGCGGGTAGATGCCCGCCACGCCGCTGCCCTTCTTGTGGACGTTCAGCATGATGTGCACCGCTTCCGTCTCGTTCTTGTGGAAGAAGCGGGTGAGCACGTCGACCACGAATTCCATGGTCGTGTAGTCGTCGTTGTGGAGGATGACCTTGAACTTCCGGGGGGTCTTGGTTTCGCGTCGGACGTCGACGTCCACGTCGTCGTCGTGGGACGGCGAACCCGGAGCGGGAGGCCCGGGGGGGCGACTCGGAGGGGGGGAACCTGCGGCCATGAATTTGCCCACACCCCACGATAATCACGGTCCTGGAAAGGAAAAGGGAAAGACGTACGATCCTGGCGCCACGACGACCCCGCGTTCGCGCGCTCGGTTCGTGCCTCGGGCGCGGCGAACTCTTCCGTCCGGTGCTCCCCGGATCGTCCGATTCCGACCTCGTCCCGTCCACAGACCCGCCATCCGACAACCGGGGACGCCGACCGCCAACGACCACCGGACCGCACCGTGCCCGACGAATCGCTTCCGGAAGTGCGATTGGAAGTGGGAACGCCCGTCTCCCCGATGCCACAATTCGAAGGCGCGTATCACCTTGCGGGGTCCTTTCCATGCAGCTCGCCCAAGACAAAGTCATCGCCGGTCGCTTCCGATTGAACCGCCAGCTCGGCAAGGGCGGCATGGGGTCGGTCTGGCACGCGACGCACCTCGGGCTCGACATCCCGTGCGCGGTGAAGTTCATCGAAGGCGAGTTCGCCCAACACCCCGAAGCCCAGGCCCGCTTCGAACGTGAAGCGAAGGCCTCCGCCGCGCTCCGCAGTCCGCACATCATCCAGATCCTCGATCATGGCGTCTTCGAGGAGACCCCGTACATCGCCATGGAGTTGCTCGACGGCGAGGACCTCGGAAAGCGCCTCACGCGCGTGGGCCGCATGCAGCCGCAGGAGATCTCGACCATCATCACGCAGGTGTGCCGCGCGCTCTCCAAGGCGCACGGCGCAGGTATCGTCCACCGCGATCTCAAGCCCGACAACATCTTCCTCGTGAAGGACGACGACCGCGAGATCGCGAAGGTGCTCGACTTCGGCATCGCGAAGGCGAACGGCAACGCCATCGAGGGCTCGAACACGAAGACCGGCGCCATGCTCGGGACGCCCTATTACATGAGCCCCGAGCAGGCCCAGGGCACCAAGACGGTCGACACGCGATCGGACCTCTGGTCCCTCGCGGTCATCGTCTACCAGGCCGTCACCGGACAGCTCCCGTTCGAGAGCGAAGCGCTCGGCGATCTGCTCGTGAAGATCATCGTCCAGCCGATCCCCGTTCCATCGCGCATGGCGCAAGGACTCCCGCCGCAATTCGACAAGTGGTGGGAACGCGCCGCCAACCGCGACCCGGCACTCCGCTTCCAGACGGCGAAGGAATTCGCGGAGTCGCTCCAACTCGTGTTCGGCTTCTCGGACGTCACCGAGACCCTCGATCGTAGCCAGGTCAACGCTCTCATCGCGCAAGCGCAGGGCGCGGCCGTCGGAGCGCGATCCCAGTCGATGCCGTCGCTGCACGACGTGGGCGCCGTCGAACCCGTCGCACCCCACCGTCCCTTCAACGCGACCACGGGCGGCATGGGCTACGCGGGGACCGCGGGGATCCCGAAGAAGGGTTCCGGTCTGGGCCTCGTCGCGGCGGCCGTCGCCGTCGTCCTCGTCGGCGGTGGCATCGCCGGCGTGACCCTGATGAAACGCGGAACGAACACGGCGAGCGCCGCGTCCTCCCAACCGATGAACGTCGCGCCGACGGAGACGAAGCCCGTCGAGACGAAGCCGGTCGCCCCGAACGTGCCGGCCGTGCCGCCGCCCACCGTGGACACGCAGCCGAGCGTGCCCACCGTCGCCGTGCCCACGACGGCGCCGAAGGAGCCCGACGCGAAGGTCGACGCGAAGGCCGCGACGAAGACGACGCCCAAGACGCCGGTCTCCGTACCGGTCGTCGCGAAGGCGTCGGATCCGAAGGGGCCGGCAGCGGTGCCCGCCACGCCCGCGACCTCGAAACCCACCGTCGCCAAGCCCGCGACGCCTCCGCCCGCGTCGAAGGACATGGGCTTCTGACGAACGTGCCGTGACCCCGCGACGACGCGCGGACGGCATCGCGCGGAGCCTCCGCTCCATCGCCGAACCCGCACTCCGGAAATCGTCGTTCCTCACCATGCTCGCCTCCGTGCCCGCCGAGGTCCTCGCGCCCGCACTGGACGTCCTCGCGGCCCGGGCGGAGCAGGCGGAAGCCGAGGCGCGGGAGGCACTCGTCGCCATCGTCGACGGCCTGAACGCCGAGGGTGCGGAGGAGCGCGTGCAGCGTCTGCGGGAGGAATCCGTCGGCGCCGGTCTCCTCGCGCTCGAGCGTCTGCTCCGTCTGCCGACGGAACCGGCGGTCGAACCCGGAAAGGAAGACGACATCACGAAGGACCCGCCGGACTACGGACACGGTCGGAAGCTCACACTCGGCGAGCGCAAGTCGCTGGCACGTCGACCCGATCGCACGATGATGATGCGTCTGCTCGCGGATCCCCATCCGGACGTGATCCGTTTCCTCCTCGCGAACCCTCGCATCACCGAGGACGACGTGCTCCGCATCGCGGCGAAGCGGCCCGGCCGTCGTGCCACGCTCGTCGAAATCGCGCGCTCGCCCCGGTGGAGCCACAGCGCGCGCATCCGGCTCGCGCTCGTGCTCAATCCCGAGACGCCACCGGAACTCGCCGCGCCGCTCGTGGGCCTCCTCGTCCGGCAGGAACTCCGGCTCGTCGCGGAGGCGTCGCCGGTCTCGGCATCCATCCGCGCGTTGTGCCTCGAACACCTCGAACGGCGCCCCCCGGGGGACGGCCCGCCGGAGGACGAGCCCCGGCTGCATTGAGTGCTAGAGTGCTCCCGTCGAGCCGGACGTCGACCCACGTCCGGTCTCCGTCGACTCCATGAGCGATCCGTTCGTCACCGCCTCCCACGACGTCCTCTTCGAAGAAGATGGGGAAGCGATCGTGTGCGACGCGTGCGGCGCGGTGATCGCGCCGGCGCGCGAGGACGCCGCTTCCGCGGACGACGACGCCACGAGCGTGGCCGGGAAGGGGACCTACCTCGTCGGCCGCGGAGGCGCGTTCGCGAAGGAGGACGTGCCCCTCTGTCCCGAGTGTGGCGTCGCGATCGTCCATGCGGCCCAGACCCGTTGGGACATCGAGGACGAAGAGGGCTGAACCCGCGTTCGTAGGGAATCTCCACGGTCCGGCCGAATCCGCGAAACTCGGGCGAACGTCCGGCCGACGACCCCGGGATGTCCCTTCGTGCGCCATCCGTGCTCGTCGCCCTCCTCCTCTCCGCACTCGCCACCCTGCTCGTCGCGGGGTGCGCGAAACCCGCGCTCCTCCCGGAACGGGCCGTCACCCTCAACCGCGAAGGTACGGAAGCGTTCGCGCGGGAGGATCTCGTCGGTGCCGAGGCGCGGTTCGCCCTCGCGCTCGAGTACCACCCCAGTTTCACGGAAGCGCACGTGAACCTGGGTCTCGTCGCGTTGCGCCGCGGCGCCTTCGGGGACGCCGAGCGCCACTTCCGGAAAGCTCGCTCCCTCAACCCCGATCTTCCCGTGCCCCACCACGCCCTCGGGTCGCTGGCCGAGCGCCGGTTCGAGTTCGGGCCGGCGGAACGTCACTACGAGGCGGCCCTCGCGGTGGACCCCGGATTCCTCCCTGCCCGACTCGACGTCGCGCGCCTCTACTTCCGCCGCCACGCGTTCGATCAGGCACGCGCGGCCTTCGAGCGACTCGTGGTGCTGGCACCCGATCTTCCCGCCGCGCACACGGGTCGCATCGAGACCCTGCTCGCCGAAGGTCGTTCCACCGACGCGAGCGAAGCCGTCCTCCGTGCCCGCGAACACGCGGGCACGTCTCCCGAACTCGACCTCCTCGACGCCCGGGCCCGGATTTCGGATCGCGGAACCTCGACGGATGACCGCGCCTCCGCGCGCGCCCTCCTCGAATCGCTGACGACGTCCCCCGTCGCCGGTCGTGCGTACGCGTGGATCGCCGTGCTCGACGCGGAGGAAGGCGACGTGCCCGCGGCACGGAAGCACGCCGCCCGCGCACTCGTCCTCGCGCCGGAGGACGAGGTCGGTCTCTGGATCCGTTCGCGTGTCGATCCGAAGGGACCGTCGAATCGGAACTAGTGCAGGACGAGGAACGCGGTCACGCCCAGGAGGGTGAGCACGCCCGCGACGAGCATGGCGAACACCCAGGTCGGCACGTGGGTGCCGGGGATGTCGATACGATCCTCGTGTTCCCCCGCGGAATGGGCGGCGCGGTTCGAGTGAGGACCGTGCTCGTGCCAACCCGATGCCGGACCCACTCCCGCCGCGTCCGCGGCGGATCGGGGCGCGCCATCGGCTCCCGCGGAAGGTACGCCACCCGACGCTGGCCCCGGTCCTCCGAGAAGGGCACCGTGGAGACTGTGCCGTCGCGTGGGCTCCGTCAGCTCCGGCGGTTCGGGGAGCGTGTACTTCTTGTACTTGAGCGCTTCGTCCGAGGCGTCGACCGGCTTCAGTCCCTCGCCGTCGAACTGCACGACCACCACGGTGATGTTGTCGTGGCCGCCCGCCTGGTTCGCGCGGTCGGTGAGCGTCTTGCAAATCTCGACGGTGTCGTTCGAGCCCCGGAGCACTTCCTTCAGCTCCTCGAATCGGACCATGCCTGAGAGGCCGTCCGAACACAGGAGGAGGACGTCGCCTTTGCGGAGGTGTACGTAGGTCAGATCGACCTGCACCGTGTCGGACGTGCCGAGCGCCTGCAGGATGATGTTGTTGTGCTCGAAGGTTTCGGCCTCTTCCTCGGTGAGCTGTCCCGCCTCGATGAGTTGGTTCACGAGGGATTGGTCGCGGGTGACCTGCACCATGGTCTCGCCGCGGAGGATGTATCCCCGCGAGTCGCCGACCTGGGCGAGGAAGAGATGATCGTCCACCAGCGCCGCAGCCGTGACGGTCGTGCCCATGCCGCGACGCGTGCGGTCCATCTTCGCTTCCTGGAAGATGCGGAGGCCGGCCGACTCCACCGCGCGCACGAGGCGCCTCGCCAGATCGTCCCGTTCGCAGGGCACGCCGTCGACGAGACCTTCCACCATGCGCTCGTAGATGATGTCCACGGCGAGCTGGCTCGCGACTTCACCGGCGGCCGCGCCACCCATGCCGTCGCACACGGCGAAGAGGGAGCCGTGGGCGCCTACCGGGCCGCTGCGGTTCGACTCGAGGAGACCGCGGGACTTCCGGGTGAGATCGGCGACGAGGAAGTTGTCCTCGTTGTGTTCGCGGATCTGGCCGACGTCCGTGCGGGCGAAGAGACGAAGCGACACCGAACCCCGGCCGGTGTGGCCCTGGGGGGACGCTTCGCCCTCGGTGGGGCCGTTCGACGTCGACGGATCGGTCACGGAATTCGCCTCACGACCGCTTCGGCGCCATCGCCGGCGGGCCACCCGCACCCGACCCGGACGACGAGTCGATGCGGCACAACTGCTGTCCGACGCGGAATTCGTCGCCGTCGCGGAGAGGCACTTCGCCGCGGAGGCGCACGAACGTCCCGTTGGAAGAACCGAGATCCACGAGCGTGAAACGGCGCTCGGCCTTGTTCACCTTCACGCTCGCGTGGCGGCGCGAAAGGAACGGATCCTCCGTGAAGACGATGTCTCCGGATTCACGTCCCAGAACGGTGTCGACCTTGCGAATGTAGAACACGTCCCGGGTCACTCCCTCGACGGTGCGTTGGCTGAGACGAGCGTACCGCGGTGCTGCGGGGGATCCAAAGAGGAGAGTGCCGTGCTCGGTGGCCGGGCCCGGTCCTCGCTCCCCATCCGCGACGACCTCGAACCTTATCACCTGTTGTCCCACAAGGAACAAATCTTGGTCTCGGAGCTCGTGTTCCACGGATTGCTCGCTTGACATCGAGCGCGGGAGTCGCACGTAGACGCCGTTCACCGAGTCGAGGTCCCGCAGGAACAACTTGCCGTCGCGGCGGACGATGCGCGCGTGGCGTGAGGATACGTAACCGTCGTCGAGGAGCAGGGCTCCCTCCGAGCGACCGATGTCGAGGCCGTCGCCGACCGGGAAACTGCGTCCGAGCGTCCCGTCCTTCTCCACGAGGAAGAGGAGGGTGCCGTCCTTCGCGCCGACCCCGGCGGGATGGGGCGTCATGCCGACCAGACCGGCGGCGACGCGGGGAGGCGGTACCGATCCGTTCGCGCGGGGGGGCGCGGACGAGCGACGCGTGCTCGGCGCCGGCGGGATCACGGACGCCGGCTTCGGCGTAGAGGTCTGGTTGTCCTGACTCGGGAGCGTGGCGGCGAGCGGGGGACGGGGCTCCATCGACGACTCGTACGTGTCGGCGAGGTTCACCGTGCGCACGGGTTGGAGATGCGCCGTCGCCGGTGGCCGCGCGACGGGCGGAGGCGGTGCCGAGGGTGGGCGCGACGGAGGCGTCACGACAGGAATCGGTGCGGTCGGCGGCGGCCGCGCCGAAGGCGACTTCCCCGCGAAGCGAGGCGCGAGCACGGGGGGAATCGCGTCGGAGCTCACCGGCGGCGGCGCGGGCGATCGCGCGGACATGGCGGGAGGCGGGGGCGCGGGCGCGTGCAACGCGATGGCGGGTGCCGCGGCGAGGGACGTCCCGCAGAACCTGCAGAACTGCGCCGAGCCCTCCGTCGTCCCCCGGCATCGGGTGCACACCCGGAGGGGCGGAGGTTCGGAGGGCGCGTCCACCCGCACGGCCACCACGGGGAGGGGAGCGATGGGCGGTCCGTGGACGCCCGGACTCGCGGACGGCGCCATGCTCGCGCGGACGGCGGCGGCCATCTCGGGCGGATCGAACACGGTCGACGAGAGATCGGTCCCGCGGCTCGGCATCGTCGGCGCCGGTGGACGATGGGTCCCGCCCTTCTTCCTCTCGGGAGGCGGAGCTCCGTTCGCGCGGGTCGACGGAGGCGGAGGCACGCTGTCGGGCACGCGGGGGACGTTCGTGGCCACGGGCTTCGGCGTCGCCGAAGCGCCGCACGTGGTGCAGAAGCGACCGCCGATGTCGAGGCGACTGCCGCACTCACGGCACGGCTCGCCCATGGGAGGTCCCGGTTCACGTAGGACGGCGCGGACGTGGGGCGCGAAGGCGTCCTGCGCGATCGCGACCGGCGGCGTGGGCGCGACAAGACGCTGCGCGAGCTTCTGTCCGCATTCGCGGCAGAAGACCAAGTTGCCCGGATTGTCGGCACCGCACGTGCTGCAGTTCACCCGATTTCGATGGGACAACCCCGTGGCTCGCCCGTCAAGGAGACAGGCGACCGAAAGCCTCGCTCTCCGACGGTCGTGTCGGCCCGTGTGCGTGGGCGGGTGAGCGACGCTCAGCGCGCGTCGCGTGCTTCGAGGGTGACGTCGATTCCCACGAGTTGAGCCAGTCCCGCGTCCCGGACGGCGCGGCTCGAGTCCGTGTAGCCGCGGAAGACGATGGCGCGGTAGGTGAGTGCGAGACCGACAACCGCCGTGCGCGACAGCTGGAACTCCATGCCCGCTCCGGCGTGGGCCGCGGGGCCGAACGTGTCCACCGCCCATTCGTTGCCGTAGCCCGCGAGTCCCGCGCCCGCGGCCAGGTACGGTTCGATGCGGCGCCCCGTGGCGACGTAGTAGCGGGCCTCGAACCGGAACTGCTGGAGGATGGCGAGGCGGTACAGCTTGTTGGGATCCTGTTTCGAAAGCTCGTACGCGAGCCCGAGGTACCACGGGCTCTCGCTCCGGAAGCCCACGCGCGCGGCGACGCCTCCTCCGCTCCCGAGGATGCAGGGACTCGTGGTCTTCGCGCACAACGCGCCGGCGTCGGTCACGAACTCGCCCGTGAACGCGACGCCGAACTGGAGGAAACGTCGTGTCACAGAGGACGGCGCGCGGATCGTGCGCCGGGGGGAGGTTTCTTCCATCTCCTCGACCGAAGACGTCGGCGTCGTCGAGACGGAGGGAGTGGCCTCGACGGGCGCACTCGTCCCCGTGGTGTCAAGCGCTCTCGCCTCGTCGGGGAGCGCGAGCGCGGACGCGAGGACCCCGGAGGCCACGATCCACGTCGGAGTTCGCGCCGTCCGCGCACGTGCCGTCACGTCCGTGAGAGTAGAAGACAGGCCCGGAAAGACAATCGAACGGCGCGTGCGCGTGACCGATTGCGCGGCGCCTCGCGGTTCGATACCTCATTGTTGACAGTCCGCGCAGTCCTCGCGTATTCGCCGTGCGCGTACCCCCCCGGAGAAACGAATTCATGGAGATCCACCTCGACAAGCGAGCCGTACGTCAGATCCGTCTTTCGGCCCAAGACGCGATCGAAGAGGGGGATACCGAAACCCTGCGCGAGGACATCCTCGAAGCGTTCACCGAGGAGCAGGTCGAGGAGATCGAGCGCCGGTTGGACAGCGGGGACTTCTTCGAGTTCTTGACCGACCTCCTCGAAGAGTGGTCCGGGGACGACGTGGACGAGCTGTTCGAACTCCTCGACACCCAGCTCGGGGACGTGGGCGTCGACATGAAGTTCGACAAGGCGAAGACGACCGAAGCCGCCGCCGACGCCGAGGACGAAGAGGACGCTTCCGAGGACCTCGACGAGGACGACGACGACGATCTCGACGACGACGACGACGACGAGGAAGAGCTCGAAGAGGAAGAGGACGACGACGACGACTGAGCCGGGGGGCTCATCGACGGTCACCCCACGACGCGCGAAGTACGAGAGGCGGTCCCGAACGTTCCCCGAGGGGATGATCGGCGGCCGCCTCTTTCGTTTCAGGGGACCGACGCGGACGGTTCCGGTTCCGTTCGGGGAGAAGGCCCTTCGGTGGGCAGCGAGGGATCGTCCTCGTGGGGCGCGACGTAGCCCTTCTGGCCGGCACCCCGGAGGATGCGGGCGAAATCGAAGGCGTAGTCGGGGCACGATCGTTCCCTCCGCAAGCCACCGTCGGACGTTTCCGCGGAGCGGGTCCCGGGGCTCGGGGAGGGGTCGCCGCACATCGCACTCTGGCAGAGGGCGAACCGCGAATCCGGAAACTCTCCGGCCAGCGACTTGGCGACCCCGCACGCGTCGCCCGTGGCGCCCCGCGCCTTCAGGATCAACGCTTCCATCCACAGCGCGTCGTCCCGCCAGGGCGACCTCGTGAAGTCGTCGTGGAAGCGCCTCAGCGTGGCCATCGCGCGGACGTCGTCGTGTTTCTTCTCGGCGTAGAGGTGCACGAGGCGGAGCATGGCAGGGACGAACTTCGGACGATCGTAGGTCCCCATGATCGTCGTGGTCTCGCGCTCACGGAGCATGCGTTCGCAGAGCTCGGCGGCGTGGTCGACGTCGCCTCGGAGCTCGGCGAGTTCGCTCGCGTGGTAGAGCGAGTCGTCCCACGTCCGGCCGAAGGGGTAGGGGAAACGATCGGCGATGGCGAGGTAGGCGGCTTCGGCCTTCGCGAGTTCGCCGTCGGCCTCCAGGCGACGGGCGATGGCGTACTCCAAAGCTTCGGCGAGGTCGGTCGCGCCGAGGGCGGGCCGCTGGCTCTCGAGCCACGCGATCGCGCCGCGGAGTCCCAGGGTCGCGTCCTTCTTCGCGGCGACCGTCCCGAGGGCGCGTCGCGCCAAGCCGTGCGTGGGGTGGGCGACGAAGAACGCCTCGAACGCGCGAAGTCCCGCCTCACCGTCGCCGTGCAGGAGCTCGAGCCGGGCGACGTGGAACTCCGCGGAGACCTTGCAGTCGGGTTCCGGGCACGACTTCGCGAGGGACTCGTAGCGCTGGGTCGCGTCGTGGATGTCGCCCGCACGCTCGGCGAGACGCGCGGCCGACTGGGCGGTGTAGGCACGATCGCGCGGCCGGAGCGCGACGCGGTTCGCGGCGTCGTACCCGTCCCGTGCTTCCGCGAAACGACCGGCGTTTTCCGCGCGACGCGCGGCCGCGAACGCGTCCTCGAATCGTGCGCCGCGTGCCGGCGCGCCGCAGCCCGATCCCACGATCGCCGCCGCCGTCGCGATGGCCGTCGCGAGCGGAAGGGACCCCGCCATGCTGGAGCGCCGCGACATCCGACGCGCGCGGCGTGGCAGGAGGCGTGCGCATCGACGCACGCCGTGAGGATGGACGCGGCCTCCGCGACAGCGCCGCGGGGACATCCATGTGGAACACGGCACGCAACCGGGACGGGCCCGACGGGTTGATGGCGAGGCCGCGCGCGCGACACAGGGTGGCGACGGGCTCCGCCGTGAGTCCGCTCACGAGGTCGACGTTGACGATGTTCGTCTCGACGTGCGCGAGTTCCACGGACACCCGTTTCGACGTCACCACCGCTTCGGCGACCGCACGTGCGTTCGCGTGGTCGTCCACGAGGCGGGCCCGGTGGTGGTCGAGCGCATGGAGCGCCGCCGCGGCGAGGACGCCGGCTTGCCTCGTCGCTCCACCCCACATCTTCCGGAAGCGTCGGGCCCGTTCGACGAGATCCCGCGTGCCGACGAGCACGCTGCCGACCGGCGCACCGAGTCCCTTCGAGAAGCAGAGGCTCGCGGTGTCGAAGGGCTTCGCGAGCTCGCCGATCGAGAGCCCCGTCTTGGCGCTGGCGTTCCAGAGGCGCGCGCCGTCCAAGTGGAACGCGAACCCCCGAGAGCGCACGCGTTCGCCGAGGGCGGCGATCGTCGCGTGCGGGAACACGCGTCCTCCCGCGCGGTTGTGCGTGTTCTCGACCGAAACCATGGACGTGCGCGGCGCGTAGAACGCGACGGGCTTCACGGCGGCCTCCATCGCGTCGGCGTCGAAGAAACCGCCCGAGCCCGCGATGGCGAACTGCACACCGGAGAGAGCCGCACCGGCGCCGCTCTCGTACCAGATCGGATGGGCGCCCTCACCGACGATCACTTCGTCGCCGGGGCGCGTGTGGCACGCGATGGCGAGTTGGTTGCCCATGGTTCCGGTGGAGACGAAGAGGGCCGCTTCTTTCCCCGCGAGGTCGGCGACGCGCTCCTCGAGCTTCCGTACCGTCGGGTCTTCTCCGAACACGTCGTCCCCCACGTCCGCGCGCGCCATCGCGGCACGCATCGCTTCCGTGGGCTTCGTGACCGTGTCGCTGCGGAGATCGATCATGGCGCGTACGGTAGCGCGTCGTGGGATCGACGTGGAGATCGCCGCAGGTTCCATCGCGACGTGCCGCGCGCGAAGAAAGGCGTTGACTCGTTTGCCCCATTTCGTAAGGTGCGCCTCCGCTTCGGCGTGCCGCCCTAGCTCAGGGGTAGAGCAGCGGTTTCGTAAACCGCAGGTCTGGGGTTCAAATCCCCAGGGCGGCTCAGGACTTCGACCGTACCGTGGGACTCGCGCGAACCTCGCCGGGTCCCACGTGCATTTCGGGCTCGGTCGCGGGATGGACCGAACGCGCGTCCGGACGACCGAGCGGCTACTTCTTCGCGGGCCCGAGCGCGCGCTCCAGATCGAGTCCCGAGCGCACCGCCGTTACGTGCAGATCGGTCCGGCGTTCCTCGGCGTCCACGTACGCGGCGTACGCGTCGAGCAGTTCCAGGATGGACGCGCGTCCTTCGCGGTACGAGAGCTCGGCGATGGTCCGGAGTCGATCGATGTCCTTCGCGGTCGTCTCACGGAATCGTTTCCATGCGTCGACCCGGATGCGCATGCGTGCCGTGGCTTCGAGCACGTCGCGCTTCACGGCGACCTCCACCGCCTTGGCGTTCACGCGATCCTCCCCGGCCTCCGCGACGCCGCGATCCACCGTACCCTGTCCCCGATCGAGGATCGGGACGGGCAACGACAATCCCACGATGACGGCGCCACCGGTCGACTTCGCCGCGCCCGGTACGTCGAAGTAGCGCGCGTAGCCGACGCTCACGTCCGGAGAAGGAACCACCTGGCGGCGGAGGAGACCCACCTTGAGATCGCTCGCGTTCGCGCGGGCGCGGGCGCGGGCGAGATCCGGTCGCTGCGCGATCGCACGGGCCACGAGGGCGTCCACGTCCTCGGGCGCGGAGTCCACGTCGGGCAGGGCCGGTTCGGCGCGTACTCGGAGGGAGTCCACGCTGGCACCGATCGCCTGCGCGAGTTCCGTGCGGGCGGTGACGACGTCGGTTTCCGCTTCGGCGAGACGCCCTTCCACCTTGCTCCGTTCGACGCCGACGCGGACGCGATCGTAGGCCGAGTTCGCGCCGGCGGCGGCGCGCTCCTTCACGATCGCCTCCACCTTCGCGAGATCGGCGACGCCGTTCTTGAGCGCGGTCGCCCGGGCTTCGGCCCGTTGGAGTCCGAGGTACGCGACCTTCGCGTTCGCGAGGAGGGTCCAGAGAGCGTCCTCGTAGTCGCGTTCTTCGGCGGTCAGTTGCGCGTTCGCGACGTCCTTCCGGAGACCGACCTGGCCGGCGATCGGGATCACCTGGTCGACCGACACCACGAGCTCCTGGTTGCCGCCGGTGACGGCACCGTGCGTGAGGAACAGGAACGTGGCCGAGACGTTGGGGTTGGTCCAAACGCCCGCGGCGATGACGGACGCGCGGGCCTGGGACACGCGGTGCCGTGCCGCGAGCAGCTCGAAGCTCTCGCGCTGCAGACGTGCGAGGGCCTCGGTTCGGGAGAGGACGGACTCGGCAGGGACGGGAGCCGCGGTCGGCGCCGCGATCGTCGCGTGCGGAAGCGTCGCGACCGCGGACGCGATCGCGAGGGCCGCCGCGTGGCGCCATGCCGCGCGGGGCACTCCCGTCACTCGCGGGCCATCCACGGGCACCGTTGGACGAGGAGTCGGAACGGTTTCCGACTGCACTCGAAGCCGGCCACGAGGCCGTGGTTCGCCACGTCCCGGCATTCCTGGCCCTTCTCGTACGAGCCGACGGACTCGGGCTCGATGTTCCGCGTGCACTCGCCGAGTCGTTCGATGTCCCAACGGTAGAAGCCGCGCTCGTCCCACCAGTGACGGACGAGGACGGGGACGTAGTCGCCGACTTCGTACTTCGTGGTGCAAGCTGCGAAGTCCTTGCCGCCGCGGATGACCTGGAACTGATCGCCCGGGCACGCGTCCCACTCGACCTCGAAGTCGATCTGGGTGACGGTCGATTCGCCCTCCGTCTCGACGACCTCTTTCCGCATGATCTGGACGGCGGATTCGTACGTGTTCTCCTTCGCCTTGCATCCGAGGCCGGACGAGGCGAGGAGTCCAAGCGCGACGAGGGCCGTGCCCTGACGAGTCCGCTTCATTGTCGGGCCCAAGCCGTTCCGTCGGCGCACTTCACCTTGTCGACGTGGGCGACGGCAAGGGTGGCGAGCTCGACGTGCTGGAGCTTCTGAGCCGCGAGAGCCTTCTTGCCGGGTTCCAAGGTCCCCTTCAGGTCGAACGCGACGTAGGTCGCGCCATTGGCTTGGAGAGGCGAAGGTTTGCCGTACGGGTCGAAACCGTACGCGACGCCCGACAGCTCGTTCACGGTGCACTTGCCGCGGTTCTCGAGGGCCACGTGGAGTTCCACGCCTTCCTCGCCTTGGCCCACCGACGCGGAAGTCGTCGCGATCGGATCCTTCTCCGTCATCTGCTTGAGGACGCTACGGCTCTTGCCGATGGGCATCGGGCGCAGGACCTTGGTTCCGGGGAGCGGGGCCGGATTCGAATCGGTCGCCGCGGTCGCAGGCGCGGACGACATGTACGGTTCGGACCACTCGTTCTGGAGCTTCGTGCGGCCGATGAAGTATCCGGCGACGAATCCGATGACGAGGGTGAGGAGCGCGGGAAGCAGGGTCTTCTTCATGACGGAGGGTTCCTCGGGAATCAGACGATGCAGGCGGCGACCATGACGAACAACGTGATGACGGGGACGAGGATGCGGGCCCAGCGGAACACGGCCGCGACCCATTCCTCCTCGCCCAACATGAAGAGCCACGTCGAGAGCATGTTCAGCATCAGCGACACGTAGACGCCCAGCATCAGTTTGTCCGCGTGCGTGAGGTACCCCGTCGCGGGGAGGGACTGGATGAGCGAGTAGTGGAAGAGCACCGCGGCCGCGAGCATCGGCGCGCCGGCGTTGCTGCGCACTTCGAGTTCGTCCGGCGGGACCCACATGCCCGTGAGCGAGATGAGCACGATGATGAAGGCCGGAACGAAGACGCTGAAGGCGGCCGACGTGGCGAAGCGGCCCACGCCGAGCGTGAAGCGGTACCGGGAGACGTAGAGATCGTCCCGGTCGAAGCGGGGCGGGTATTTGTGTTTGTACGCGATGGCGCCGACGGACGAGACGCCGAAGCTCGCGAGCTTGAACGAGGAATCGAGGGACGTGCGGGCCTGGTCGGGCTCGAAGACGATCTGATCGACACCTGCCTTCTGGTCCTCGATGGCGATGTCGAGCTTCTGTTCGTCGAAGGGGTACTGGCGGAGATCGATGTCCGTGGTGAAGCTTCCGGTCACGGAGAGCAACTTGAACGTCGGCGTGTCGACGAGGGGCGAGACGGTGACGTCGTGGCCGTTGGTGAAGGCGAGTTCGAGCTTCGGCATCGCCTTGTCCGACGTGAGGGAAAGGAAGAAGTCCCCGTCGAAGCCGCCCGTCTGGATGTTGAAGTCGCGGATCTCGCGAATGACGAGGCCCACCTTCGCATGGGCGGGTCCTCCGAACCGCGGGTGCGCGAACGGGCTCCGGAACGGCCCCTCGCGGTGGATCGGCACCTTGCCCGTGCCCATCACCGCCTTTTCTTCCTCCGACATGTCCTTCGGGAAGTCGGATTCGTCCTGGATGACGGCGTAGTCGAGGGGATCTCCGGCGCCTCCGTCGGCGTCGGCCGACGACTTCTCGTCCTTGCTCGTGCTCGTCGCGTCCTTCGCGTCGCCCTTGGGCGCGGTCCCGCTCGCACCCTCGTTGGCGTCGTTGCGGGCGGCCGCTTTCGCGTCCTTCGCGTCCTTGGGAGCTGCCGCTTTGGCGTCCTTCGCGACCGCCGAAGGTGCGGCGGAAGCCGATGGCGCCGGTGGGCTCGCGGGCGCGGCACCCACCTTCTTCGACAGGATGAGCAGACCGACGCCGATCGCGATCAGGATCGACACGAGTCGCATCATGCGACCCTTCGACATGGAGCTCGTCGTGGCGTGACGTCGGCGTGCGCGTTGGCCCGAAGGCTCCCCGGATTTCACGACGAGGGGAAGTACCACATCCGAGGGCTTCGCTGCACGTGTCGACGACGCACAAGGAAGTCGAAGTCGGACGGCAATTCTGGCATCGTTCGTCCGTGCTCCGCACCGGAATCCCGGCGTACGTTCCCGCGACTTCGCCCCGTGCGTCGGTCGCGATCCTCGTCCTCCTCGCGCTCGCGACCACGGGTTCCGGGTGCAAGGAAAAGCCGAGCGACCCCGCGAAGGACACGAAAGAGGACGGCGTCGACGTCGTCCTCGGTCCCAAGGCGCTCGAAGCCGCCCACCTCACCACGGGAAAGCCGAAGGCGTCGCCGCGTCGTGCGAGCGTGCTCGCCGCCGGCAAGGTGGACTTCGTTCCGTCGCGCGTGGCCCGCATCGGTCCGCCGATTCCGGGGCGCGTCGGGACGATTCCGGTCGTGCCCGGTCAGCGGGTGGGGAAGGGCGCCGTGCTGGTCACCCTCGAGAGCGTCGAAGTGGGGCGTGCGCGCGCGGACTATCTGGGCGCGAAGACGCGCGTCGATCAGGCGCGGTCCGAGGTCGATCGGGAAAAGCGTCTCGTGGGCGGTGGCGCGTCGTCCGAGCGTGCGCTGCTCGTCGCCGAGACCGAGAAGGCGACCGCCGAGGCCGGCCTCCGCGCGGCGGAAGATCGCCTCTCGACCCTCGGACTCGGCGCCCAAATCCGCGGCCAGTCCATGGCGCTCGCGGCGCCCATCGCCGGCACGGTGCTCGAAGTGAAGGCCCGCATCGGGCAGCCCGTCGGCACGACGGACACGCTCGTCGTCGTCGGCGAAACCGAACAGGTGTGGCTCGGGGTCGACGTCTACGAGCGCGACGTGGGCCACGTCCACGTGGGCGACGACGTGCGCGTGACGTCGATCGCCTTCCCGGGGCGCGTGTTCGAAGGCAAGGTCGATCAACTCGGGGCCGTCGTCGACGACGAACGTCACGTGCTGGAAGCCCGCATCGTGCTCCCCAACCCGGACGGCGCCTTGAAACCCGGAATGACCGCCACGGCGCGCATCCTCGGGGCGATCGACGCCGACGGCGGCACCGCGCTCTCCGTGCCTCGCCACGCCATCCAGACGGTGGACGGCCAGCCGTTCGTCTACGTCGAACACGGGCCCGGCAAGTACGAGATGCGTCCCGTCGAACGCGGCGCCGATCTCGACGCGGACGTGGAGATCCTCCGCGGCCTCGAAGGAACCGAGACCATCGTCGTCGAAGGCTCGTTCATCCTGAAGAGCGAGGCGTTGAAGGCGCAAATGGGAGCGAACGATTGATCGATCGCCTCATCGCCTGGAGCGTCGCGAACCGCGCCGTCGTCGCGGTTCTGACACTCGTCTTCGTGCTTCTCGGCGTCGTCGCGGCGCGCCAGGTGCCCCTCGACGCCGCGCCGGACGTCACGAACGTCCAGGTCCAGATCATCACGCAAGCGCCCGCGCTCGGGCCTATCGACGTCGAGACGTACGTCACGTTCCCGGTCGAGCGTGCGATGGCGGGGTTGCCGGGGCTCGAAGAGGTTCGCAGCATCTCGAGGTCGGGCATTTCGGTCGTGACCGTGGCGTTTTCGGACTCCATGGAGCTCTACCTGGCACGGCAGCTCGTCGGCGAACGCGTGGCGATGGCGAAGCAGTCCATCCGCCCCGAATACGGAAACCCGGAGCTCGGCCCCGTCTCCAGCGGCCTCGGTGAGGTCTTCCACTTCGAGGTGAAGGGCGAGAATTCGCTCATGGAGCGTCGCTCCATCCTCGAGTGGCAGATCGCTCCCCGGCTCCGACTGGTCCCGGGCGTGGTCGAAGTGAACACGTTCGGGGGAGAAGCGCGGAGTCTGGAGCTCGCCCTCGACGCGCGGAAGATGACGACGGCGGGCGTCGGCGTACGCGAAGTCACCGAGGCGATCGAGCGGAACCACGTGTCCTCCGGCGGCGCCTATTACGACGACGGTCGTGAGTTCGTGACGGTCCGCGCCGAGGGGCGCATCTCCAGCGCGAAGGATCTCGGGGACGTCGCGGTCGAGCGTCGCGAGGGGCGCACGCCCGTCTACCTCCGCGACCTCGGTGAGATTCACGACGCACCCATCGTCCGGTACGGCGCCGTCACGCGAGACGGTCGCAAGGAGGAAGGCGTCGTCGGCGTCGTGATGATGCTCCGCGGCGGCAACTCGGCCGAAGTCGTCCACGCCACGAAGGAGGCCGTCGCGGAGATCCAGAAGTCCCTCCCCGCGGGAGTGACCATCGACACCTACTACGAGCGGACGACTCTCGTGGACCGCACCGTGAAGACGGTGGGAACGAACCTCCTCGAGGCGAGTGCGCTGGTGCTCGTCGTCCTCTTCCTCACGCTCGTGAACTTCCGGGCGGGCCTCGTCGTCGCGGTCTCCATCCCGCTCGCCCTCCTGGGCACGTTCCTCGGGATGTGGGCGATGGACGTTCCCGGCAACCTCGTGAGTCTCGGCGCCATCGACTTCGGACTCGTGGTCGACGGCGCCATCATCATCATCGAGAACGCCATGCGCCGCATGGCCCACCAGCGGGACCTCCTCGGACGTCCGCTCACGGACGGCGAGCGAAAGGAGGTCGTGGTCGCGGCGGCGAAGGAGGTGCGCAGTGCCACGGCGTTCGGCGAAGTGATCATCGCGCTCGTGTACGTCCCCATCCTGGCGCTCCAGAGCATCGAGGGGCGCATGTTCCGCCCGATGGCACTCACGGTCCTGTTCGCGCTCGGGACCGCGTTCGTCCTGTCGCTCACGCTCGTCCCGGCCCTCGCCTCGTTCGTGCTCCCGAAGGACGCGCGCGAGCGCCCTTCGCCCATCGTCGAAGTCGTCCGGAAGATCTACGATCCGGTGCTCCGATTCGCCGTCCGGAGGCCCACGTTCGTCGCGTCGGTGACGCTCGCGGCGTTCGTCGGAAGCATCGTCTACGGTACCACGATGGGGCGCGAGTTCCTCCCCAAGCTCGACGAAGGCACGGTGGTCATCGCCATGGTGCGCCTGCCTTCGGTGAATCTCGGGCAGTCGACCGAGCAAGCGCGGCAAGTCGAAGCGACCCTCAAGACGTTTCCCGAGGTGACGACCGTGGTCTCGCGCACCGGCCGCGCCGAAATCGCGGTCGATCCGATGGGCGTCAACATGTCGGACGTGTACGTCCTCCTCAAGCCGAAGTCGGAGTGGACCACCGCGTCGTCGCGTGAAGGGCTCGTCGAGGTGTTCTCGAAGGCGTTGGAGGAGAACGTCCCCGGCGCCGGGTTCGCGTACACCCAGCCCATCGAGATGAACACGAACGACTTGCTCGCCGGCATCTCCTCGGATCTCGCCCTGCACCTCTACGGCCACGATCTCGCCGAACTGAGGCGTCAGGCCGATCACATGGTGCGGGTCCTCCGGGCGATTCCCGGAGCGAAGGACGTCCGCGCGGAGCAGATCGCCGGCATGAACACGCTCACCGTCGCCGTCGACCGCCAGGCCGTCGCACGTGCTGGCGTCGACGCGCGCGACGTCACGGACACCGTCGCCGCGGTCGGGGGCATCGACGTCGGGGAGGTCGTGGAGGGAGCCGCGCGATTTCCGGTCCGCGTGCGTCTCGCCGCCGAGTCCCGGAAAGACGCTCGTGCGCTCGCCGAAGTGCCGTTGCGCGACGAGCACGGTAATCTCGTGCCTCTCGGCCAGTTGGCGCGGGTCGACGTCGGACCCGGACCATGCCAGGTCAGTCGTGAGCGGCTTTCCCGGCGCATCACCGTCGAATTGAACGTCCGGGGTCGCGACATCGGGACGTTCGTCGAGGAGGCGAAGCGCGCGCTCGACGCGAAGGTGAAGCTACCGGCGGGCTACTTCACGGAGTGGGCGGGCGAATACGAGCGCCTCCAGTCGGCCGCCGCACAACTTGCCGTCGTCATTCCCATCGCGCTCGCACTCATCCTGGTTCTCCTCGTGATGACGTTCGGTTCCCTGAAGCCGGCACTCCTCATTTTCGTGAACGTGCCGATGGCCATCTCGGGGGGCATCGTCGCTCTCGGCCTCCGGGGCCTTCCGCTGAGCGTGTCGGCGGCGGTGGGATTCATCGCGCTCTTCGGCGTGGCCGTGCTCAACGGTCTCGTCCTCGTCTCGTCGATCGAGAAGCTCCGCGAGACAGGAACGAGTCCTGTCGACGCCGTCTTCGAAGGAGCACGCGCGCGCCTCCGACCCGTGCTCACGACGGCCCTCGTCGCGTCGCTGGGATTCTTGCCGATGGCGTTCGGATCGGGGGCGGGATCGGAGGTGCAACGGCCGCTCGCGACCGTCGTCATCGGCGGTCTCGTCTCGTCGACGTTCCTCACGCTCTGCGTCCTTCCGGCCGTGCACGCGTTCCTCGCACGGCGGGATCGTGCTGCCGCCGAGGCATCGTCGCCCGCCGCCCCCTCCGCCGCGTCGACCTGAACGACCCCCGAGGCGGTCCCCTGGATCGCCCGCCGCCGCGCCCGGATCCCGGATATGGACACGCATGTTCGTGTGAGGCGAGCGAGACGCGAAATTGCGCCGAATTTCAGGGGCCAGGGCCTGGACGGCCCACGGCGGAGCCCGGTACGGGCCGTGCAGTCAGGGTGGAGAATAGGAGCCTCCACGGAATATGAAACGCCTCGCCTTCCTCACCCTCGTCGCCGCCTCCGTCGTCCTCCCTGCGTGCAGCGCCGCTCCCCCGGGAACCGGCCAGGGCGACGATGCCACGTCCGACCTCGCGCAAGGTGAGGGCACGACCGGAACCGATTCCTTCGCGGAAGGCGAAGGCGACTTCGGCGCGGCCACGGCCGCCCTCGAGGGACCGGCGACGACGAACGGAGGGACGTCGGGATCGCTCCCCTTCGGCCCCATCCAGCTCCCCACGATCGTCCTCCCGAACCAGACGGTCGGGCCCATGGGCCGCATCGACGTCGCGTCGTCGATCACGTGTTCGGTTTCGGGCGCCATCGCGTACTCGGTCTCCAACTCGGGAGGACGCTACGTCGTCTCCGCCACGCCTTCCGCGCAGGTCGTCTGCGACGCCGTCGCGCACGCGCAACGGCGTGGCTTCCTCTTCCGGCCCACGGCGGACGGCGGCGTGACCATTTCCGTCGACGTCTCGGCGACCGCGACCGTCACCGGTCCGACGACGCTCGATTGCGCGAACCCCGGTGGCTGGAAGCCGACGGTCACGGTGAAGCTTCGCGCGCAGCTCGCCATCTCGGACGTGTGGGTGGTCGTCCGCGGTCGTCGCGGTCGCGTGCGTCCGATTCTCACCCGCATCGCCAACCGTCTCGCCCCCGCTGCGGCGGCCCAACTTCTCGCGGACGCGCAACGCGAAATCGACGCGAAGCTCGCCCAATGGGAAGCGCAAGCGAATGCCGCGATCGCGGCCCGCATTCCGGCGCTCCCCGCGGCGATTTGCAACCAACTCGTTCCGCCCGTCGACGCGGGCGTGTCGCCGGTGATCGATTCGGGCATCGTGTTTCCCGTTCCGGATGCGGGCACCGTCCCCGTGATCGACGCCGGTGTGCCCCCCGTGATCGATTCGGGGGTCGTGGTCGTGGACGCGGATTCGGGCGTCGCGCCCGACGCGGACGCAGGCGTCCTCGTGCCGACGGAAGACGCAGGCGTCGACGTCGACGCGGTCGACGCGAAAGCCGTTCCGGTCGTCGACTCGCCCTGAGGGACCCGGGGAGCGCGGTCAGGACGAGATGTTGGACGTCCTTCCTTCCGGGGGCGGCGCGACGAGCATGGCCGCTTCGATGCTCTTCACCTCGTCGTTCGAGAACCCCCGGAACGCGACCGTGCGGTGCGGACGCACGAGGGAAAGGGCATAGAGTTCGTTGTAGGCCTCGTGCACCTCCGGCGTCGCGGCCAGGTTCTCGAGGGCGCGACCGACGGCTTCCGGGTAGTGCCCTTTCGCACGGGCCACGAGTTCGGCGACGCGAACGTCGGCCTCCGCGTCGACTTTCGCCACCTTCACCCGACCGTACTCCTCGATTTCCGCCTTGGCGCGCTCGAGTCGTGCACTCACGGCGTCGAAGACCTGCCGAGCGACGTCCGGAAGAAGATTCACGTTCTTCAGACGAACGACGTCCACCGACAACCCCCATCGCCCGATTTCCGGCGCGATGGCTTCGGACACCAGCGACCCCAGTTCCGCCTTGTCGTGCAGGATGTCGTGGAAGTCCCTCGAGCCCAATGTCGACGTGACCGCTTGTGCGACGATCGCGCGGAGCGCCGATTGCCAATCGACGACGGCGAACTTCGCCTTCGCGGGATCCACGATGCGGTATTCCACCCAGAGGTCGACGACGAGCGTCGTGCCCCGGGAATCGTTGACGTGGAGTTCGTCGAATTCCAGGAAGTCCCGGCGGAGGGAAACCGCACCGACGCCCACCCAGGGCAGGATCTTGTCGACGACGACGTGGAGCCCCGGCGTGCGAAGGACGGTCACGAGCTTGCCCCAACGCGTCAAGAGGCGAGCCTCGCCGTCTTCGACCTCCACCGTGAAGGCTCGGAACGCGAGCCCGAGGATCGGGAAGAACAGGGAGCCGATTCCGAATCCCAAGAGCCAGTCCCAACCCGTGTTCACGAGGCCTCCTTGACGTACGACGTACGGGATTCGGCAAGCACTTCGGCGCGCCGTCGCGCCACGTAGGCCCCCAGCTCTCCGCGTCGGTGGATCGAACGGAGGAACGCTCCGAGTTCGTTGATCTCCGTCTCGACGGCAGCGGCCCTGAGCTTCGCGATCGCGACGCCTTCCTCGGCGGCGATCAACCGGTGCCGTGCGTCGCTTTCGGCTCGGTAGTAGGCCGTTCCCGCTTCCGCCTGGGCACCGATGACGGCGTTCAAGGCATCCCGAAGTTCGTCCGGCGGGAGGATGTCGGTGATGTCGACGCCGCGAAAGGTGATCCCATACTGGGGACCGAACTGCTCCTTGCAATACGCCTGGATGCGCTGGTTCATCCTCGGACGCTCCCGCCGAATGAGCGCGTAGGAGCCCATGCCGTCGTCGACCGTGAATCCCAGGGCGAGGGACGCGGGGCCTTTGTCCTCGGGCGACGTCGGTCGGAAGTTGGCGATCTTCGAACGCAAGATGCACGCGAAGAATCCCTTCACGTGGCGTTCGGGCGATCGCATTCCGAAGAGGTAGTGTTCGAGGTGCTCCTCGTTCGGGACGAAGCGGAACACCGAATCGAGACGAAGCACGGTCCCGTCGTCCGCCATGGTCCGATGTCCGTGCGTCTCGCCGGAAAGATCGAGCGTGCGCTCCATCATCGACACGCGGAGCACCCGATCCCAGGGCGCTTTCCAGTGCAGACCGGGACGATGGAGACGGATGCGGCCCGTGCCGGAATCGACGAGGGCCGCGCCGAACCGGGTGACGACCGCGAGGTGTCCTTCGTCCACGCGGAACGTGGAGCGAACCAGGGCCACGAGGAGGTAGGCGAACACGCCTGCCACAATTCCCAACGTCATCGTCAAAATCTCCCCAAGTGCCGCCGCGGGAGGGTGTCGCCCGCGAGGAAGTGACCGGCCGGCGAACCGTCGTCGAGGACGTCGCCGGCCGGAGGGTCCTGCTCTTCGCGGAGGGCCTTGCGGTACGCGCTGGCGAGGCCGCGATTGACCTCCACGACGTCTTCGTTGAATTCCTCGTGGCTCGGGTCCACCCGTGGGAGGGCGTCGACGGCGTCGGCCGTGTCCACGAGACGTCCGTTCGGGATGCGACGACCGTCGGGAATCTCGACGCCCACGACGATCGCCCCATGACCGACGAAGCATCCCTTCCCGATCACGGAATCGTGCACGATCGCCTTGAAGCCGATGAACGTGTCGTCGCCGACGTAGCATGGTCCGTGGACCAGCGCGTTGTGCGCGATGGAGACGTTCTTGCCGACGTAGATCGCCCAGTCCTCTCCCGCGACGACGACGCGGCGGTCCTTGAGCGCGTGGAGCGTGACGCCGTCCTGGAGGTTCGTGTCGTCTCCGATGAAGAAGGGGGATCCTTCGTCCGCACGGACGGAGCTGCCCGCCGCCACGTGCACGTTGGCGCCCAGCGTCACGCGACCGATGACGGTCGCTTGTGGATGGACGAACGCCGTCCTCGCTCGGAGGCCGCGGCCTTGGATGAGTTGGAGCCACTTCGCGGAGTCGGGGCCCGGGCGAGCGACTTCGGGGCGACGTGCTTCGGCGCGGCTGCGGTCGAGGACGGCGCGAACGCCACGTGCCTTGTTCCCCTGAACCTCCCGTTCGCGCGCCTCGTCGTGTCTCTTGAAGTACCGAGCCCCGTGATGGATCGCGAGACCGGCGACGAGGCCCGTCATCAAGTGACCCGAAACGGTGCCCGCGGCGGTAATCGCGAACGCCGACGCTTCGAACCGATCCTTTCGGACCAGGTGGACGAACTCCCGGTATTCCACGAGGCGAAGGCCGACCACGATCAACAGTCCCGCGAGCGCCGCCTTCGGGACGACCGCGATGACGCTCCCCAGGTACACGACCGAGAGGACGAGCAGAACGGCATGGGTCAACGACGCCAAGCGGGTCTTTCCACCGCTCGACACGTTCACGGCCGACCGGACGACGACGCCGCTCACCGGAAGGCCCGACATGAGGCCCACGCAGAAGTTCGCGACGCCCTGACCCACGAGTTCGAGGTTCGGATCGTGCGGCCTCTTCGCGCCCGCGAGGTGGTCGACCGCGCGGGCCGAAAGGAGAGACTCGGCGCCCGCGAGGATTCCGACCGGGACGGCCATGAGGACGAGGTCGAGCCAGGCTTCGTCCGCGAGGAGGGGAAACGTCGGAGTGGGGAGTTGCGCCTGGACTTCGCCCACCCGATCCATGTCCCACGACACGTACACGGAGATGAACGTCGTGACGGCGATGCCCACGATGGCCGCCGGGAAGCGCTTGAAGCTCTTCAAGCGCGTCACCATGAACGCGACGATGAGTCCGCAGGTCGCGGCTTCCCACGAGACGTGATGAAGCCACCGGGGCTCGTGCATCATGCGCGCGAGGTCGGCGACCTTGTAGTCGATTCCCTGACTCCGGAATCCGAGGAACTCCGGAATCTGTCCGTCGAGAAGTTTCAATCCGACGCCCGTCGTGAACCCCGCGAGGACCGTCTCGGGCACGAAGCGAACGGCGCGACCTGCGCCCACGAGACCGAGCCCAAGCTGCACGAGCCCCACCACGATGCACGTCGCCGCCACACCGACGGCGCCGAACTTCACGGCGATGGCGAGCACGAGCGTGCTCAGGGCGGCGGCGGGCCCCGTCACTTGGAGGGGGGCTCCGCCGAAGATGGCTGCGAGGCCGCCGCCCACTGCGCCGGCCACCAAGCCCGCGGTCGCGGACAGTCCGCTGAACACCGCGAGCGCAACGTTGAGCGGCAAGGCCACCGCCGCCACGGTCACGCCGGCCATCGCGTCGTCGAGCCACGATCGTGCGACGAGAGTTCGTTTCCAATCTTCGACCCACGACGTCGCGAGAGCCGCCACGTGGACCCGAACGGAAAACTCCCGAGGTGCGTCGTCAGCCACGGGACTCGAAGGAACGTGACGCATGATGGCTCGCGCACTCTAAGGGGGACTGCCGAGGAGGCGTGGAAGTATCGGATGAGTTGGTCGTCGAAGGGATCGTGCGGCCCCTCGAGGTGTCGGTCTGGGCCGACTCCTGAGCGCTTGGATCGCGGAACGCTGGATCGTCAGGGGACCGGTTCGTCCCCCCTCGGGGACCGGTTTCTCGCCGAAGAGCGGCGAGATCGACGCTGTGTCGTACCGGCACACACATTGCTCGTTGGGACCGCATGAAGATTCTCCGCTTTGCCCATGCGCTTTCGGTCGTTCCCGTCCTCCTCCTCGCCGCGTGTTCGAGCGCGGGCTCCCAAGAGCCCACGAAAACCTCGGAGGACGCGATCTCGAGCTCGGACGGCGCGGCGTACCAGCTCACGTTCGACGCCGAGGTCCTCGCGGAGAGGGACGCGCCCGTGAAGGTCGCGGCCACCGCGCAGCTCGAGTACCTCCAGGGACTCTTCACCACCGCCTCGAAGGCGAACGCGCAGTTCCGGTTCACGGAGATCACGAACGCGACGTCCGCGGTCGAGGGCGAGGGCGACGACGCGAAAACGCGCTGGTCGTACACGGCCACGGTCTCGGTCGTGTACCCGAAGGACGCCACGGTCCCGGCGAAGATCACGCTCGCGCTCCCGCTCGACGTCACGAAGCTCTCGGAGTTCAACGACGCCTACGACGGCAAGTGCGGCAAGAACGAATACGGTCGCGAGACCTTCTGGCACGACTGGAACCCGTCCATGACGGACTGCAAGCTCGGCGACGACGTCCACCAGACCGAAGCCACTGCGAAGAAGCACCCTCTCGCGACGACCGACAAGTATCCCGAGTACGACAAGATGTGGGCCGACGACGTCCTCGAGTACGTCGCCGTCTACGGCGCGATCTCGAGCACCAGCGACTCCGACACGGGCGCCCGTGAACGCGAGCAGCTGATCACGAAGGTGAAGGACGCGCTCACCGACGGCGTGCGCACCGACGAGACCGAATCCCGCCGCGGCATCGTGAAGGAGTCCAAGGTCGAGGGGAAGATCAAGGTCGGCGGCGTCGACAAGAAGGTGAAGCTCACGGCCTTCTTCATCGACGAGGCGAAGAGCGCCGGCGACGTGTTCACCCAGCGCTACGGCGACGCGACCGAAAACGCGGACATCATCCTCTACAGCGGCCACTCCGGCCTCGGGAAGAACATCGCCGCCATCGCGAACGCCACGCACGCGAAGGCCGGTCAGTACCAGCTCGTGTTCCTCAACGGGTGCCAGACCCTCGGCTACCTGGGGCCGAAGATGCACGCCGATCACATCCAGGCGAACGGCGCCGACAAGGACCCGAACGGCACGAAGTTCCTCGACGTCATCGTGACGACGTTGCCCGCGCGCTCGGAAACGACGCCCACCGAGCAGCTCCTCTTCGACGCCGTCGTGGCGCAGAAGAAGGGCTACACCGAGCTGCTCAAGGACTTCAGCAAGCAGCAGTTCATCTCGCACATCACCGCCGTCTTCGGCGAGGACGACAACACGTTCAAGCCGTAGGCGACGCGCTCGGACCTCCTGAGCGACGTTCCGGACGCCCGCGATTCCTCCCCGGAACCGCGGACGTTCTTCGTTCCGTTCCGGAGCGCGTCAGCTCCTGCGGACTTCGTGCCGACGCAAAGCGATCGGGGCGTCCTCGGGACCGCGCCAGTACGGCTCGACATGAATCCAACGTCGATCCGCGCCCTTCGCGCCGAAGGCCTGCCGCTTCCAATGTCCCCGAACGAGCGACTGCACGGCGGGGGCGTCACGACGCATCCCGCGGAGGTACGCGCGGAGTGCGTCGCGGCAATCGATCATCACGGTGCGGCCGAGGACGTACGTGGCGATCGCCGGCTCGGACCCGCTTCTCGCGTCGTCCGCGGGGGCGGAACTCGACTTGGGGGCCTTCACGCGGGCCGGATCGCTCATCTCGAGCGCGACGCCCACCATCAAGCGCCAGAGCGAACCCAGGGCCCGCTCGTGCGCGTCCTCGAGTCGCGCGCCCGTGTCATGGAGGGGGGTCAGGATCTCCGGCGACGTGCGATCCTCCACGAGCCCTTTCGCGAGGGTGCCGTGGGCGACGAAGAACGTGAAGTCGGACGAGCGACTCGACGCCGTCACGTGGGTGAACTTCCCGGCGTCGAAGACATCGAGGTAGTCCACGGGCATGACCCCGCCGTCGACGAGAGGGTCGGCCACGTCCACGAGTCCACTCGGAACGAGGATTCGGTACGCGGGCCACGGATGGCGCGCGGCGTTCGCGGTCTCCGGATCGATCTTGGTCGAACAGAGGGATGCGGCGAGCTTGTGTCCCAACGTCACTTGGGGGAACCCGGCTCCCGCCCACCGCGCGGCCCCGAGCACTTGCGCCGGTCCGCACGGCTTCGCCAGCGTCGCCGACAACCACCGGCAGAGCGCGGGGAGTCGACGGCCCTCGCCGGACATCCAATCGGCGAGGAGACCCAACGCCTCGTTGAAGTCGGAGGTCTTCCCGTACGTGATCGGAAACAGCTTTCGACCGACGAGAAGGAGGTTCCGTGGATCGTTCACGCGACGAGTCCGTGGCGAGCGACGAGCGCGTCGGCACCGGCGGGGTTCCGCTTCGCTTCGAGGAGTGCACGTAGCACGAGCGGCGCGACGATCGTCGCGTCGGACTCGATGACGAACATCGGTGTCGTCTCGGTGAGCTTGTCCCACGTGATTTTCTCGTTCGGCGTCGCTCCGGAGTAGGAGCCATAGGACGTCGTCGAGTCGCTGATTTGGCAGAAGTACGCCCAAGGTTTCGCGTCCTTGCCGAGGTCGTACTTGATGGACGGCACCACGCAGATCGGGAAGTCGCCTGCGATGCCTCCTCCGATCTGGAAGAAGCCCACGCCCGCTCCGACCGACAGCTCTTCGTAGCGATCGTAGAAGTCGGCCATGGATTCGATGCCCGATTTCGCGATTCGCGCGTCGCATTCACCCGTCTTGACGTAAGACGCGAAGATGTTCCCGAAGGTCGAGTCCTCGTAGCCGGGGACGACGATGGGGAGGTTCGCCTTCGCCGCGGCGAGGAGCCAACACGCGTCGGGATCCCCCTCGTACGACGCGGGATCGATCGCCTGGACGAGTTCGTAGAAGTACTCGTGCCAGAACTTGCGCTCGCCCTTCTCCGTGGCGCGCTTCCACGCCGGGACGATGATCTTCTCGACCGCGCGGAAAGCCTCGTCCTCGGGGATGCTCGTATCGGTGACCCGCCGCATGCGCTGCTCGAGGATCTTCGTGTCGTCCGATTTCGTGAAGTAGCGGTACTCGGGAAAGTCCTTGTACGCGTGGTGCGCCACGAGGCGGAACAGGGACTCTTCGAGGTTGGCACCGGTCACGGAGAGGCCGTGCACCAGGCCTTCCCGAATGGCCGGTGCGAGCGTGATCCCGAGTTGCGCCGACGACATCGCTCCGGCGACGGCCCAGAACATCTTCCCGCCCGCGGCGACGTGCCGTCGGTACGCGAGGAGCGCGTCGCGAGTCGCCCGCGCGTTGAAGTTCTTGAAGTTCGAGAGGACGAAGTCGAGGACGGGGAGCGTGGTGTCGGACATGGTTCGTTCCGACACCGGTAGCACGATCGTTCACGATCGTGCCACGCGTCGTGTTACGAATCGGTGCGATCGTGCCACGGCGTCCGGTTCGTGGGACACGTCGTTCCGCACCCCGAAACGACGACGCGGAGCGCTTCCCGAAAGAAGGCTCCGCGTGGGTGCGACCCGAGGGCGGACGCGAGGTCCGACCGGTCAGGGAGCGAGCGTCACTTCACGTCCACCTCGAGCTCGAGGTCGGGGCGCTCCATGAGGCAGTCCTTCTCGCTGCACGCGGAGAGATTGAACTTGCTCGCGAGCTTCACCTTGCCCGCCTTCGACGGCGTGAACGCGATCACGAACGTGCCGGTGTGCTCGTCGAAGGTGCCGTCCGCGCGCTTGAAGGACTCCTTCGCGAGCTTCACGCCTTCCACGGGGGCCACCACGAGCTTGTACGGATATTCCTTGTTGATGTGGTAGGCGCCGGTCGTCGTGAGTTTCACGGTCGCCTTGCACTCCGACCCGGCCTTGCAGGCGCCTTCGGCCTTGATCTCCGCCTTCCAGGCGCCGGCCTTCTCCGCGCTGCTGCCGCCGAGGTGGCTGTGGAAGGTCTCGCTGGACCCCTCACGAAGGACCGGCTTCGGGGCCGCTTCGGAGGGCGACGCGAGGCCGAGGAGGGCGACGCAAGCAGAGGACGCGACGAGGGCGGCGACGGGCGAGACGAACGAACGGAATCGAATCATGGCCGAGGAATCTCCTGTCGAAGGGCGAGCGAGGCGCGGCGCGCTGGGTCTCAGGAAGCCGACTCTCCACAGCGTAAGACGTACGGAGGGTCGGGGTTAGTCACTTCCACGGAACAGTTCGGCAACGTCGTGAATTCCCGCGGAATTTCGAGGAACGAACGGGCGGCCTTCCGTGGGAAAGGCCGCCCCCGGAGTTCACCCGGAAAGCGACGGGCGGGAACGGGTCACTTGCAGCTGGCGAAGGTGGCCGGCGTGACCCAGTTGAGGGGGAGGGCGAGGGGGTTGTTGATCTTCGGGTAGTAGCCGAGGAACGCGAAGCACATCTCGTCCCCCGTGCCTTCGCCGAACTTCACGTCCTTGTCGGTGCTGTTGTTCCAACCGCAGGTGGTGCGGATGACGTCGCCGTCCTTGAGGCTCGCGTTCGCGGGGAACGCCGCCTGGTTCTCGAAGCTGAAGACGGGTTGGTCGAGGATCTTCTCCGGAGCGCCCGTACCACCCGCGAGCTTCTCGGCCGTCATCGTCGTTCCGTACTTGTGCATGTGGGGCGTGGCGCTGAAGATCTTCGCGTTGTTGAACGCCGCACCGACCTTGTAGTCGCAGGAGATCGTCTTCTGGGCGCGGGGTGCGATCTTGAAGTTCACGCTACCGAAGCCGAGGAGACCGGCGTCGTTCGGACGGAGCGTCTCGGTCGTGCAGATGTCGTAGCCGGTGTTGTCCGTCTGCCCCGCGAGGTTCTGCGCGTTGTTGTAGTGGAGCTGGACGATCCAGTGGGTCGTGCCGGATTCCTCGGGGAAGCCCGCCTCCGGCGGGAGGATGGTGTTCTCGCCGCCCGGCGCCCAACCCGCCACGAGACGCCACGACACCGAACCGAACGCCGCGCAGGGGAACGCTTCCGGCGACTCCGCCTTGTCGGCCTGGAAGAGGAGGATGTGGTGCAGCACCTTCTTGTTGTCGACCTTGGGAGCGAGGGCGGTGACGTGGCGCTTCTTCGTGAGGTTCACGTCGAAGCCGAAGCAGACGTATTGGTCGGGATCGGAACCCTGTTGGACGGTGTACGGCTTGGCCGCCTTGATGGTGACGTCCGGCGTGCAGGGCAGGGGCTTCGCACCGGTGGCCGCGCCGGGTTCGGAGCCGGAGCACGCGGTCGTGCCCGCCTTCTTGCCGCCGTCGATCCACGCGTTGATGGTCTGCGCGTCGGCGGTCGAGAGTCGCGCGTTCGGGACCGGAGGCATGGGCGCCGTGGTGCTCGCGATGCGTTCCTTCACGAGCTCCCACACCTTCTTGCCGCCACCCTTCGGTGAGTCGGCCATGAGGTGTTCGTAGGTGACGAGCGGAGCCGACGCACCGAAGGACGGTTCGCGACCGTGGCAGTTGCCGCATGCCTTCACGAGGACCGCGGACACGTCGCAGGGAAGGGGCGTGCCCGTTCCCGGCTGGCCACCCGGCGTGCCCGTGCGAACTTCGCCGCCCGTTCCGCCCGTTCCTCCTGCGCCGCTTCCTCCCGTGATGCCACGCGTGGCGCCTTGGCCATCCCCTCGTCGTCGGCGTTGAGGTTCGTCGACGGGGAGCTGCACGCGGCGACGAGGGCGGCGGCGCAGAGGGCGACCATCATCGCGATGAGGGAACGGGACGTGTGCGGCTTCATGGGGATCCTCGGGACGTCCGGCAGGATGCCGGCGGTTCCCGGATACTCAGCACGATGCGCGCCATGCTCGCGCCGTCCGTGCGTGCATGTGGGTGAATCAGCTCCAAATTCAGGGAACCCCGAATTTTACGGAGTTCGTCGAAGGGATTCGAACGCGCGTGTTCACTTGCCGGCGGACGCGGCGACGGACCCGTGGATCCGCGGACCACCGCCCGTCGCGTCGGTTCGTGAAATTCCATCGATCGAGGGCACGTCCCGGAACGAGGGATGGGCCCCGAGCGCTCGAACGAGGGCGTCACGAAGTCCTGGAGGAGCGCCGCGCTCGACGAAGACATCGACCACGGATGCGACCGTGACTCCGTCGGAGAGGCCGCGCGCCGACCCGACGACGCGTCGTTCCGCGTCGCGTGCGACCACCCACGCCGTACTCGCGCGGTGGGCGCGGAGGCTCGCCGCGGGGGCGATGCACGCGAGGTCCTCCGCGTCGGGCGCGAAGTCGAACGTGGTGCCCTCGGGACCCTGGAGGAACAGGGGACCGGCACGCCGGGGTTCGCGTCGAGGACACGGTGGACCGCGAGGACGTCGCCGGGTGCGCCGCGTTCCCAGAGTTTCGCGACGACGCGTGCGAGCTCCTTCGGCGTCCGGTTCTGCCCGAGCTTCGCCTTGCCGTCGATGCTCGCGAGGGAACCTCCGCGACGAGCAGTCCCGCGATCGCTTTCGCGTAGAGCACGCGGAAGCGCGGGTGGCCCGGGTCCATCGGCACGTGGCCGCCCTCCGGCTGGTACTTCGTCATCAGGGCTTCGAGGACGCGCGCTTTCCGGACCGGGTCGTCGACCCTGCGGAGCACGCCGTGGACCTGGACGCTCCGGTAGTAGGTCGTCGCGGGGCACGCGCGCTCCGGGTCGACGAACGTGCTCGGGATCGACGCCACCGTCTCCGACGCCTCGACGACGACGGTGCGCCCGAAGGCCTCCATCTTCTCGCCTGCGGGGGCGCCGTGGAAACAAAGGGCGTCGTCGTCGACCACCGCGTGAACGACCCGCAGCACGGGCTCGCCGTCTTCCCGGGTCCCCGCGAGCGTCACCACCGGGGCGGCCCGGAGGAACGACTGGGCTTCGGCTTCGGCCATCCGGTACATCGTCTTTCGCATGTCCGGACGGTGCGACCGAACTGGACCTACGAAAAGGTCCAGTTCGTACAAACGTGCTAGTCCAGTTCCGTGACGCCCCGTACCCCTCTCCTCGACATCGAACTCGAAGGTGGTCCCGAAGGGTTCGACACGCCCGTGTACCTGCGCATCGCGCGCGCCGTCGAACGGGACGTGCGCCGAGGTCGTCTCCGGCCCGGCGATCGAATGCCCGGATCGCGGACCCTCGCCGACGCACTCGGCGTGAACCGGAACACTGTGGTCGCGGCCTACCGTGAACTCGAGGGGGTCGGATGGCTGACGACGACGGAAGCTCGCGGCACCTTCGTCTCCTCGTCCATCGCGGAACGACCGCCGCGGCCCATCCCACGGAAAGGCCGGGCCCCACGGCTCCCGCCGACCGGCATTCCGGAGATGCCTGCCTTCCCGCTCCGCGCCGAAGAAGGTCGCCGCGCGTCTCCGCGGAGCGAATCGGAGAGCGGGACGGCCCGCGTGCCAGGTCGCACGTCGCTTCCACTCCTCGGGGGCATCCCCGACCTTCGCCTCGCACCCTGGGACGCGTTCGCCCGGGCCCACCGTCGCGTCGTCCGTACGCGCGCGCCGGCCGCGTTCGCCTACGGAGATCCCCGGGGCGCGGCGTCTCTGCGGCAGGCCCTCGCCCGTATGCTCCGGAGTACGCGCGCCGTGCTCGCCGACGACGATTCGCTCCTCGTCACCCGGGGCACGCAGATGGCCCTCCATCTCGTGAGCGCGGAGCTCTTCGCGGCGGGAGACGCCGTGGCCGTCGAAGGTTTCGGGTACCGGCCCGCGTGGGACACCTTCCGCGCGGCCGGTGCCGACGTGGTCCCCGTACCGCTCGACGAGGAGGGCATCGACGTCCACGCCCTGGTCCGCGCGCACCGCGAACGCCCGTTCCGCGCGGTCTACGTCACGCCGCACCACCAGTTCCCGACGACGCGTCCGCTGTCCGCCGCCCGTCGTCTCGCGCTCCTCGCGTTCGCGTCCGACGAGAAGGTCGCCGTGATCGAGGACGACTACGACCACGAGTTCCACTACGACGGTCGACCCATCGCACCGCTCGCGAGCGCCGATCCCGCCGGGGTCGTGGTCTACGTGGGCACGCTGTCGAAGGTGTTCGCGCCGGGGCTGCGCGTCGGATACGTCGTCGCGCCGAAGGGCCTCGTCGCCCGGCTCGTGCGGCGTCGCGTGCTCGTCGATCGGCAGGGGGACCACGCGGGCGAAGCCGCCCTCGCCGACCTCATGGAGGACGGGACGTTCGACCGGCACGTCGGACGCGTGCGTCGCGCCTACGCCGAACGTCGGAGCGTCCTCGTCGCGGCCCTCGCCAAGACCCTCGGTTCCGCCCTCACGTTCACCGTCCCACCGGGTGGAACCGCTCTCTGGGCCCGCGCGTCGCGCGGCATCGACGTGGATGCCTGGGTGCGTCGTGCGGAGGATGGGGGCGTCCGCGTCCATGCCGGGCGCCGGTTCGCGTTCGACGGTCGACCACGTCCGTTTCTCCGGGTCGGATTCGCGCCGTTGGGGCCCGCCGAAATCCTCGAGGCCGTACGCCGACTTGGACGGTCCTTGGGGCCCATCCCGGGCCGGTCGTGAATGCGTCGGTCTCGGGCGACGGATTTTCTACCCGAGGGGGCCAGCATCTGATGAACTTCCCCCACCGCGAAACCGAGGGGGAGGTGCGCGCGTAGAGGTCGGGTTCCCCACGGGCGGCGAACGCCCGAACCTCCAAGGACTCGAATGACCGACTTTCCCATGGCGTCGAAGAACCTCCGCACCGTCCCGCGCGTAGGCCTCATGGTGCTCGCCCTCGCTGGCTTCGCTTGCAACCGTTCGAAGGACACGGCGCCGACCCTGGCTCCGTCCGCCACGGCCCTCGCCGTGTCCACGGCCGCGCCGGGCTCGGCCGGCGTGAAGTACGTCGTCGACCCGACGAGCAAGACCACCATCGACATGCCGGCGCCCCAGGAGCACATCAAGGGCGACACGACGGCGGCGCGCGGAACGCTCGGCATCGATCTCGCGAACCTGCCCGCGACGCGCGGGTCGGTCGAAGTCGATCTCACGACGTTCGCGACGCACACCTTCGGCGACGCCAAGGACGCCTCCCAGACCGCCCATGCGCGGACGTGGCTGGAGGTGGGAGAGGCCGTGAGCGAAGACGTGCGGAACGCGAACCGGTGGGTCGGCTTCGCCATCCACTCCGTGTCCGACGCGAGTGCCACCAATCTCGACAAGGTGCCCGCGGTCACCGTCGGGAAGACCGGATCCGCACGGTGACGATGAAGGCGAAAGGAGAGTTCCTCCTCCATGGTCACAAGGTCGACAAGGAGTGTCCCGTGGAAGTGAAGTTCACCTATCCTTCCGGGACGACGCCCATCGCCGACGGCGCCAAGCCGACGGCGGTCGAGATCGTCTCGAAGGCACCGCTGCACGTCACGTTGAAGGAGCACGACGTCAAGCCGCGGGACGCGTTCGGCAAGTTCGCGTCGGACAAACTCTCGCTCTTCGGGACGAAGGTCGCCGAAGAGGCCAACATCTCGTTCGTCTTCAAGGCGACGCCGGCTCCTTGAGCCGGGCTTCGCCACCGAACGGGCGACAATCACGAAAGCGGGCCGGTCCCGCATCACGGTACCCACAAGGAGCATCTCCCATGCGACGCAATCCCGATCTTTCGTTCCAGAATCTCGCGGGCGCTCTCGCGGCCCTCGGCACCTCCGCCATCCTCGTGGCGTGTGGCGGCGACGCGAAGCCGGCCGTCAACGCGTCCGAAGTGACGCCGCCGTCGGCGTCGCCGGGTGGTCAGGCGAGCTGCTCGGCCGGTCACTCTCCGGACGGACACTGCGGTGCGAAGGCCGACGGCGGAACGGCCGCGGCCGGCCACGCGTCCTGCTCCGCCGCCGGTTGCGGCGCCAAGGGCACGCCGGCGACGTCCGCCGCCGCTGCCGCCACGCCGGCCGCCACGCCGGCCGCGGCGACGCCCGCCGCGACCCCGGCCGCTGCGGCGGCTGCAACCCCGGCTGCCGCGACCCCGCGGCGGCGACTCCCGCCGCGGCCGCGAAGCCTGCGGCTGCGGCTGCCAAGCCGGCTGCCGGCGCGAAGAAGCCCGCCGCCGGTCAGGCGAGCTGCGGCGCCGGTACGTGCGCGGCGGACCCCGCGGCGCCCAAGAAGAAGGTGCTCTGAGTCGACCGCGTCGCGGCCCCCGCGACGCACACGACGAAGGACGAGACGCCGTCCCCGGGGACTCCCGGTGGGCGGCGTCCTCGTTTCGTGGGACAGTTCCGGCCATGAAGCGGATCGAAGGAGTGGGCCTCGGCCTTCGATGGGAGTTCCTGACCGAGTTCCTCGAGTGGGGGCACCGCGGCGTCGACTTCGTGGAGGTCTCGCCGGAGAACTACATGGGACGTGGAGGGTTCTTCCCGCACGCCCTCGCGTCCGTCCGCGAACGCGTGCCCGTGATCACGCACGGCCTGTCGATGTCCCTCGGCGGATTCGATCCGTTGGGGGATGCGTATCTCGCGGAGCTCCGACGGTTCGTGGCGGCCGTGGAGAGTCCCTTCCACTCCGATCACCTGTGTTTCGGATCCGTGGACGGCGTCGTCCTCCACGATCTGCTGCCCCTCGCGTTCGACGAGGCGACCGTCACGCGCGTCGCCGACCGCGTGCGCCGGGCCCAGGACGCGCTGGGCGTGCCGATGGCCGTCGAGAACATCAGCTACTACGTGGCGCCTGGCTCGTCCTCCATGGGCGAGGCGGAATTCGTGGCGCGCGTCTGCGACCGCGCCGACTGCGGTCTCATGCTCGACGTCAACAACGCCTACGTGAACGCCACGAACCACGGCTTCGACGTGCGTACCTGGCTCGCGACGGTACCCCTCGAACGGGTGATGGAGATCCACGTCGCGGGACACGACGCCTACGACGACCCGCGGGACACGACCGCGGACCCGCCCCGCGATCCTCCGCGCACGCTCCTCGTCGACACCCACGGCCGCGACGTGAACGACGCCGTGCAAGAGCATCTCTCGTTGGTGCTCGAACGGACGGGACCCGTGCCCGTCCTCCTCGAACGGGACCAGGCCATGCCGCCGCTCCCGGAGTTGCTCGCGGAGGTGGCCCGACTCCGGAAAATCTACGAACGCGCCACGTCCGCGTTCGCCGCCTCACGCCTCCCGGGCGCCCAGAAAGACGCCACGCTGGGCGAGGTCCGCCAATAATTTCGCCGCACCCGAGAGCAGCGCGTCGTCGAACGTCGTGGACGTGGCGAGCGCCGCGGTCCGCAGTGCGACCTCCACCGTCTCTCCCGCGAGAAGCGCCCGCAAGATCGCCGCGGCCGTCGGCGTGAGATCGAGGTAGCGGACGGCGAACGTCCCGTCGCGGTAGACGAAGAGATGGGTGGGGCGTCGTGCGGGCGCGAACGAACCCGCATCGGACGCGGAACCTTCGTGCACGGCGTGACCGAGGACGAGGAGCGCATGGGTGTTCGCGAAGACGAGGGTCCGCCCCGGTGCCATGTCGACGAGTCCGTCGGGCACGGGATCGGACGGCATGGCAGACACGACGAACTCGGCGATCTCGTAGGCGGCGAGATCGTCCGCCCACTCGGGCACGCCGGCATACGAAGACCAGCGCGATCGCGCCCACGCGAGGAACTCCTTGGGGACGTCGCGCAGGTAGTGCGATCCGGGGCCCACCTCCGCGAGGAAGTCCTCCCACGCCCGATCGAACGCGCCGTCCGACACCGCGTTCACGCGTGCACGGGTCCGCGAGAGCATGGCGTTGACCACACCCTCGAGGTTGTTGCGCACGAGCCTCCGGTAGAGGACGAACCGTCCGCGATCCCTCCGGATCACGTCGCGCACTCCCGCGTCCAGATCGGCGCGGTCCGAGGCCTCGTCGAGGAGGCGCAGCGCTTCGCGCTCGTCCTTCGCGCGGAGGCAGATGGCGTGGACGACGCGCTGCGCTTCCCGGAGACTCACCGGATCACTCGGCAGCGAACTGGTGCCGCACGGTCGCGCCGTCGGAGACGTGACCTTCACCTTGGTCGTCTTGCCGGACGACGCCTTGCATTCGACGACATGGGCGCCCACGGGAAGGTCCATGGGCGCGAGGGGTGTGGCACCGCGCGCGATGCCGTCCACCGTGAGGGCGCATCGTCCCGGGGAGGACACGACGGCGAGGCGCCTGAGCTGGTGCCTCGGGGTAGCGCACGGCGGTGGGGAGAGCGTCGAACGCGAGGGTCGGTGGTTCGGCGGAAGGACGCGACGAGGGGGAGGGAAGGGAGGTCGCGTTCGTGGTGCCCGGTACGGAAGGAGCCGCCGCCGTCGTCGGCGGACGGGTCACGACCGCGTCCACCACCGGCACGGTCACGGGGCCCTGCGGACTGGCCGTCGACGCACGTCGCTCCAGCGCGAGATCGCCTTGGACCCCCTGGGGACGGTTCGTCGTGATCACGAAGGCGGCGATCGCTCCGAGCGTCAGCACGAACGCCGAGATGCCGATGACCATCGGACGTCGCGTCGGCTTCGGAAGACTCCCGACGCCGCCGGCGCCCCAAGACGCGGCGAAAGCTTGGTGCGTGGAACCCGTACCGGTGAGGAGGGCCGGGGGAGGGGTCGAACGGGATCCGCCGGGCGGCGGCGGGCGATCGCTCTTGCGCACGACCGGAATCGCTTCCGAGGGCGCGGCATGGGCGTCCGCGGGAGTCGAGCCGGACATGGCGGGGAGGCGCTCGTTCGACGACTCGAGTCGCGCCGCGATGGCAGCGAGGCGGGAGGCGACGACGTCGAAGGACCCGAGGCGCGTTTTCCGGTCGGTCACCATGCAGTCGCGGACGATGGCCCGGAGTTCTTCGGGGACCGTGGGCGCGGCGGCGTCGATGCTCTTCGGCGCCGTCGTGGCGATGGCGACGATGAGCGCGTTGAAGTTCGTGGCGTCGTACGCGCGGTGGCCCGCGAGCGCCTCGAAGAGGATGCCGCCGAACGCGAAGACGTCGCTCCGACCGTCCACGTTCGTGGACCCCATGGCCTGCTCGGGACTCATGTAGAGCGGCGAACCGAGCACCGTGCCCGCCACGGTGAGGCTCTGCTGCGCACCGTGCGACGTCTCTTCCTCGAGGATCTTGCTCACGCCGAAGTCGAGCACCTTCGGGACGCAGAGCCCTTCGCGATCGGTGTGGAGGAAGATGTTCGACGGCTTGAGATCGCGGTGGATCACGCCGCTCGCGTGGGCCGCACCCAGTGCGCGCGCGACGTCGAGCATGACCGTGACGAAGTCGCGGAGGAGCATCGGCGGCTTCTGGCGGCGGAGCGCGGCGTCGAGCGACACGCCCTCGAGGAGCTCCATCACGAGGAAGAGGGACTCGTCCTCCGCCTGGCCGACGTCGATGACCTCGATGATGTTCGGATGGTTGATGCGCGCCGAGACCTTCGCCTCGAGCAGGAACCGGTGGGCCGACTCGGGATTCCTGGCCACCTGCGGGAGCATGAACTTGATCGCGAACTTGCGGTCGGTGAACACGTTGATCGCCGACCACACGGACGCCATCCCTCCCGTCCCGATGAGACGGACGAGGCGATACTTCCCCGCGATGACCTGACCTGCTTGCATTCCCGAGCGATTCCCCGACCGAGTTCCGGACGTTTCCTGCACCTCTGGACCTGGGCGCCTTCCCCGCGCCCGGCCGTTCCCATCGTGGGCCTCGAAGGCCCGTCACTGGATCGTGAAGCCTCCGTCGACGACCATGGTGTGTCCCGTCATGAAGGAGGATGCGTCGCTGGCGAGGTAGATCGCCGCGCCCGCGATCTCTTCGGGAGTAGCGTACCGACCGAGGGCCGTCTTCTTTATGACGTGTTCGCTAAGTGCTTCGTTCTCGACGATGGCGTTCGAGAAACGGGTCTTCACGAAACCGGGCGCGATCGCGTTCACGCGGATGCCTTCCGGTCCCAGTTCGACCGCCAGGGTCCTGGTCATGGACACGATCGACGCCTTCGTCATGCCGTACACGCCCTGGAGCGGCGCCGCCTCCAGGCCCATGACGGACGTGATCGAGACGATGGATCCCGGCGCTTTCCGGGCGCGCAAGTGGAGGGCGACCTCGCGGGCCATCCAGAAGTATCCCTTGAGGTTGGTGGCGAAGGTCTTGTCCCACGCGCCTTCCGGTGCTTCCACCATGGGACCGAAATGCGGGTTGGTGGCCGCGTTGTTCACGAGCACGTCCACCTGACCGAAGGTCGCGACCGCGGCGGCGACGAGGGCCTTGCACTCGTCCTCCCGCCCCGTGTGCGCGGCGACGGCGAACGCGCGACGCTCCTTCGCCTTCGCGTCGATGCTGTTCGCGACGTCCGTGAGCGTCTCGATCTTCCGTGACGCGAGGACCACCTTCGCGCCGTGGTCGGCGGCCGAGCGCGCGATGGCTTCGCCGATGCCACGGCTCGCGCCCGTGACGATCACGACTTTGCCTCGCAGCGAGAACGACCCCTCCATGGGCCCGACTTAGCACGCCTGACTGCGCACCCGTCACGTCCTTCCTGGGGATTTCCCTTCGATTTTCAGCGGTTCGGCGTGCCTCCGTCGCGACGCGTTGCGTCGGCATGAGGCGTCAATTCGAACCTTCTGAAAATGCGACCAACGACGGCGGGAGCGGCTGAACGGGATTCAGGCCAGGAATGCGCCCATGGCGCGGAACCGACGGTACCGGTCCTCGACCAGTTCCTTCGGGGACATCGCGTCAAGGTCCCGGAGAGCCGCCTGGAGAGCGGCGCCCACGTTCCTCGCCGCCGCGCGCACGTCATGGTGAGCGCCGCCCGCGGGCTCCTCCACGATCCGATCGACGACGCCGAGGCGCAGGAGGTCGGGGGCGATCATTTTCATGCG
>JAXLYL010000019.1:0-145519 GCA_046351475.1 Polyangiaceae bacterium | reverse complement strand
GCGTGAAGGACAACGCGGATCGCGGCTGGCCGCCGTGCACGGGGGCGGTTCGTCACCGCACGCGACGAGCAGGAACGTGGTGGCGAGGAGGGTCGACGTCGTGAACGGGACGGTACGAATCGTGGTGAGGATCGAGTTCATTTCGCGGCCCCCTTGCCGTTCTTGGTCGCGGTGTCCGCACCTTCCTTCTTCGGCACCACGCGCAGGATCACCCGCGTCTTCGGGTCGAGCCACCGCGTGACGGCGTCGCGGATGCTCTTCGCGTCCACCTTCGCGTACCGCGCGAGATCTTTCCCGACGAATCCCGGATCCCCGAGGTCGGCCTCGTAGAGGTTCAGGAGCGACGCACGCTCGCGCACGGTCTCGAGCTTGTGCACGAACGCCGCTTCGACGCCGTTCTTCGCGCGTTGCAGCTCCTCGTCCTTCACGTCGGCCTTGCGGAGCATGTCCAACTCCTGGTCGACGGCGGCCTCGATTTTTTCGAGCGGGACGCCCGGACGTGCCGTGACGTCGACGACGAAGCGGGAACCCAACGTGCCGCTCTCCTGGCGCACGTCCACGTCCTGCGCGAGTTTCTTCGTGTAGACGAGGGATCCGTAGAGTCGACTCGCCTTGCCGGAGGCGAGGACGGTCCCGAGCAGATCGAGCTCGGCGTCCCCCGCGCCGAAACGCTTCGGGGACTGCCAAGCGATCACGACCTTGGCGAGCTCGACGTTGTCCTCGATGGTCTCGCGCGCGACGGTCTTCAAGGAGGACACCTCGGGATCGAAGCCGGGTGCACCCGGATCCTTCGGGGCGCCACGGCTCGGGATGCCCTCGAAGAGGGCGCGGATCTTCGGAAGGGTCGCCTTCGCGTCGAAATCTCCCGCGACGACGAGGGACGCGTTCGCCGGGTCGTACCAGGTCGCGAAGAACTCCTTCACGTCGTCCACGGACGCCGCCTCGAGGTCCTCGTGGGAGCCGATCACCGGATGGTGGTACGGATGCGCGTCGGGGTACAGGAGCTCGGGCAGACGGAGCTCCACCTTGCCGTAGGGCTCGTCCTCGCTCCGCTGGCGCCGTTCGTTCTGGACGACCTTCCGCTGCGTGTCGAGCTTGTCCTTCGTCATGAAGGTGCCGAGGTCCCGGAGACGATCGGCTTCGAGCCAGAGCAGAGCCGTGGCGCGCGGTGGGAGGCGCGACGTCGTAGTAGTCGGTGCGATCCTCGCTCGTCCACGCGTTGTTCCAGCCGCCCGCGTTCTCCATCCACGCGTCGAACATCTTCGTGCCCGCACGCTGGGTGCCCATGAACATGAGGTGCTCGAAGAGATGGGCGAACCCCGAACGCTTCGCCGCCTCCATGCGCGAGCCGACCTTGTACGAGACGTTCACGACCGCGATGGGCACCGTGTGGTCCTCGTGGAGGATCACCTTCATGCCGTTCGTGAGGGTCGTCGTCGTGAACGGAATCGCCACCGTCTCGGCACGTGCGGGGCGGACGTTCGCGGCGGAGGTGGCCAGCGTCGCCACGGACACGGCGACGACGGGGAGGAAGCGCACATTTCGTCGGGACATGGCGCGCACGGAAGGAAACTCGGGCGGGTCGGACACCCGAATCGCACGCCCCCTGTAAGGTCCGGGCTGTCCGTCACGTTCCTTCTCCATGGTCGCCCTGGTGATCGCCCCCTCGAGTCCTTCCCCACGGGTTCCGGGGGGGCCCTGGAGCGGGGGCCCTGTCTCCGCCTCCGCCCGGGCGCCATGGGCGCGCCGCGGCGGCGTCCGCGTTATGCTGCCGCGCGTGGCCCGAGGGAAACGACGCCGGACGAGCGTGAGCGCGAGCGTGCGCTCGTGGAACGCGCGCGCGCCGGCGATCGGGACGCTCTGGGGTCCCTCCTCCGCGAACACGGACCGACGCTCTACCGCTCCGTTCTCCTTCCCCGACTGGGCTCCGAGGCGCTCGCCAAGGACGCGCTCTCCGAGACGTACGCGAAGGTCGTCGAACGCATCGGCGCCTTCGAGTGGCGAGGCATCGGCTTCTACCCGTGGTTCCGCACGCTCGCGCTCCACGTCGCCATCGACATGATCCGCGCGCGGAAGCGCATGGTGGTGTGGGAAGCCGAAGACGTCGAACGGGAGCTCGACGCGACCACGAAGAAGACCCCCGTGGACGACGCCATCTCCGCCCGGCACGATCGCGAGGCCGTCCGCGAGAAGCTCGCGCGCGCCCTCGAGACCCTGAATCCGCGGTACCGCGACGCCATCCGCCTCCGGGTGCTGGAAGAGCGTCCGCGGGAGGACGTCGCGCGCCACCTCGGCGTCACACCGGCCACCTTCGACGTGGTACTCCACAGGGCGGTCGCCGCCCTCCGAAAGGCGCTCACGCCATGACGACTGACGACGCGAACGAACCGGAAAGCCGCCTGGAAAGCGACGCCGCGCGTGCCTTGGGCGAGGCGCTGGACGATCCCACGACCTTGCACGAGGACGCCGCGTTCCTCCAGGCCGTCCGCATCGCCCACGATCCTTCCGCCATCGCGGAGGCGGACCACGACGCGATCGTGGCGAAGGCGCTCCTCCGTCACCACGCACGGAGCCGCCCCAACGTGATCCGCGTGTCGTTCGCCGTGGCGACGTCCCTCGCCGTCGCGGCCGCGGTGTTCTTCGTGATTCTCCCACCGGGATCGTCCGGGTCGGGCGGATCGTCGGGAGTGCCGTCCGTGCCTCCGGCGGAGCTCCTGTCCGTCCGCTCGACCCAGGAGCTCTTCGACGGTCCGTTCGCGCGCACGGGCGGAGCTTCGAGCCGCATCGATCGCATCGCGATCGCGCGTTCGGCGGACCTGCGCGAGAACCGCTTCCGCCGCTGGGGCGTCCGATGAACAACCCCGTCCTCCTCGCGACCATGGTCCTCGCCACGTGCCTCTTCCTCGGCGCGGGTTGCGATCGTGGATCCCGTTCGCCCGCGCCCGCGCCCGACACGTCGGCGCCTGCCGTCGACACGGCCCTCCTCGCGTTCCTCTCGGAGGCGCGGGCTCTCCATCACCGGGCGGACGTGGAGGAGAGCCGCGGCAATGGAGCGGCCGCCATGGGCGCCATGCGGCGTCTGGTCACGCTCACGTTGCCGCCCCAAGGACCGAAGTCGCCGGAAGTGCAGGAAGTCCTCGCCGACGCGTACGCTCGACTCGCCGAACTCGAGATCGCGAGCGGCAACCTGGTCCATGCCGAGAAGAGCCTCGACGACGGATTCACGCACGCGCCGGAGGCCACGTACTTCCGCGGACACCTCATGGAGGTACGTGGGCTCTGGTTCGAAGCCCGGGCCAAGGCCTTCGCGGACGCCGGCGACGCCGTGTCCGCAGGTCGCGCCCGCGACGAAGCGGTCCGCACCTTCGACGACGCCGTCCGCATCCAGGATCAGTTCATCCAACGCACCCTCGATGGAGGCGCCGCACCTCGATGACGAATCGTTCTCTCCTCTTCGCTGTCTCCGTCGCCGCGATGGCCGTCGCGGTGCTCGCCGGGTGTGGCGGGGACATGAAGGCCCCGGAGCATCCTACCTCCTCGTCGCCGCCCGCGCCGCCGCAGGCCTACCCCATGGAGCCTGCGCAGGAAGAGATTGCGGCGACGGGGAAGTCCGCGGACACGGATCGTCCCCGCGGCGGCGTTCCGGTCCTCCCGTCCCAACGTCCGGAATCGACGCGGACGACGGCCGACGCGACGAACGAACGACCGACTTCCGCCCAAGGAACCGCGCAGGCGCCCGGCGCCACCGTGTCCGGTGCGGGTGGAGGCTCGTCGAACCGTCTCCGTGAAGCGTCCATCGCCTTCGATCGCGTGGCCCGCGAACTCGAAGCGGGCCTCGGCCAATGCAGTGTCGTGTGTCGATCGCTCGCGTCCATGGAACGATCCGCGAGCCACCTGTGCGCGCTCGCCCTGGCCGATCGGCAAGAATCGCTCTGCACGGACGCGGCCGCCCGCGTTCGTGCCGCTCGGGCACGTGTGCGTGCGTCGTGCGGGTCGTGCCCGGGAGGTCCGACCCTCGATCCCGATGCGCCCCTACCGGCGGACAGGCCGTGAGCGCATCGTGACGCACGCGCTCACCGAAGCGGTGCGACGTCGGAAGAACGACGTTCTCTACGTCCTCGCGACCGTGGCCCTCGCGTGCGTGCGTCCATGGCCGCGGACGTGGGTGGTGCGCGCGGGCGCGTTCCTCGGTGCGGTGGCGTGGGTGATCCTTCCCGGCGCGCGCCGCACGGCGTTCGCCAACCATCGTCGCGTGTTTCCGGACGTTCCCGAAGCCGAACGTCGCCGCTTCCTGCGACGCGTGTACACCTCCCTCGGGCGGACCCTCGGCGAGACGGTGGCGCTCCTCGGAGGTCCCCGCGGGGCGTCCGCGGCGTCGCCACCGCGTCCGCGATTTCCCTGGGCTCCGGGGAGCGCGGCGATCCTCGAGCGTGCCCGCGCGAAGGGGCGTGGCGTCGTGTTCGTGTCGGCGCATCTCGGTCCGTGGGAACACGTGGCGTCGTCGTTGGTCGCGCACGGCGTGCCGCTCACGGCTCTGGCACGGGAAAGCTACGATCCCCGGTTCACCCGACTCACCCAGGACTTCCGCGCTGCGTTGGCCGTGCCCGTCATCCACCGCGGCGAACGTTTCGCCGCGCACCGCATGCTCCGCGTCCTCCGGAGCGGCGGTGTCCTCGGCATTCCCATGGACCTTCGTTCGCGCGTGCCGTCGGTGCGCGTTCCGTTCCTCGGTGTCGAGGCGGACACCCCGGTCGGGCCGGCACGACTTGCGTTGCGCACCGGCGCAACGATCGTGGTCGGGACACTCGCGGAGGACGCATCCGGTGCGCTCGTCCTCGAGGTGACCGAGGTCCACGGGGGCGCCGGCAAGACTCCGGTCCGCTCCGACGCCGCCGCGATCGCCGTCACCGCCGCGATCAACGCGGAACTTTCGCGGCGAATTTTGGCACTTCCGGAGCAGTGGGTCTGGATGCACCCCCGTTTCGAAGGGTCTCCGTCGACACCGGGACACGAATCCCTACATCGTCCTTCGTTTGCGTAACCGTTGCGGCAGTTTACGCGTTTTGCACCGGAGCCCGCACCAGGGATAGACTCGCCCTGGGGATCTGCGTGAGCGACGACGAACGACGACCGAAATTGTCCGACCGCGCCCGGCGCGGAGACGTTCGGGACCTGCCGCTCGAACCCATGGACGGGTTCGTGCTCTCCCAGGTCGACGGCCACGTCTCCGAGCGGGAGTTGGGTGAGATGACCGGGCTCGTCGAACCGGTGATCAAGGCCATCCTCGACAAGCTCGAGCGCCTCGGACTCGTCGTCTTCGACGAACCGACCACCTCGGGAACCTCGGGTCGCTACGTCGTCACCGCGCGCCGTTCGCGTCCGCCGCCCGCGGAGATCGGTGGGGCGGCGACGAAGGAACGGAAGTCCCATCCGCCGCCCGTGGAATCTGCGCGCCCGATGCCGACGGGGCCGGTCCCGACGAAGAGCACGCGCCTCTCGGTGCCCCCCGAGTCCCGCCGACCGACGCCCGAATCGAAGCGGCCTCCGGAATCCCGTCGTCCGTCCGACGTGCGACGCGCTTCCGACTCCGGCGGGCCGCCCGATTCGAAGCGCCCTCCCGAGTCGAAACGAGGACGGGACCGCACGACGACACCGCCGCCCTCGGAGCGAGCCCGTGTCCGTAAGTCGAGTCGCCCGCCGTCCTCCGCGCGACCGTCGCCCGCTGCGGCACCGTCGCCGCCTCCTGCTCCCGCAACACCGGCATCGCCGGCCTCGGGCGCGGCCCTCGATCTGCCCGAAGCGCTCCAGAAGCGCATCGACGACACGTTCGCCTCGCTTCCGAACCTCGATCACTACGCGCTCCTCGGCGTCCAACGGACCGACGACAAGAAGACGATCAAGCGCGCCTACTACGACCTCGCGGCCATCTATCACCCGGATCGGTATTTCCGGAAAAACCTCGGGCCGTACAAGCACAAGATGGAGACCATCTTCGGCAAGATGACCGCGGCGCACGACGCACTCTCCTCGAAGATCAAGCGTGCCGAGTACGACGCCTACCTCGGCGTGACCGCGAAGACCCACGACGTCGAAGCACGCCTCGACGACGTCGACGAGCAGGTGCGGCGCATCGAGGCCGAGATCGCCGAGGCCGCGCGACGGGCGGCCGCGAAGGCCAGCGTGCCGCCGGCCCCGGATTCCCAATTCGCTCCCGAACCCACGACCACGAGCGGCTCGCGGGTCATCGACAGCAAGATCCTACGGGCCCCCCCCGTCCCGAAGATCGGCAACGAACGTCCGAGCACGCCGCCTCCGGCGCCGGGCACACCGACGAAACCCTCGGACAGCTCGGCGCGCGACGCCCTCGCACGGCGACTCCTCGGAGGACGTGGGGCGGCGTCCAAACCCATTTCCATCGTCCCGCCGAAGTCGCCCGCGCCGCCGAAGTCGCCTTCACCGCCGGCCGGGTCCCCCGTTCCGCCGAAATCTCCCGTTCCCATCCGCACGGCCACCCGCCCTCCGCCGACACCGTCGTCGCCGACTCCGCCGACGCCCACCGCGTCGTCGCCGGCGTCTCCGAAAGTTCCCTCCTCACCGGCCGCCGCGAAACCCGCTCCGGGGGCGGGTCCCGTTCGCACGATGTCCTCGGCGAACGCCATGGATTCGCTCCGGCGCCGGTACGAAGAGCAGATGGGATCGGCGCGGGGCAGCCAGTTGCAACGGCTCACGGCGTCGGCCGCCGAGTCCTTGGCGAAGGGGGATGCCGTCGGCGCGGCGAACGCGTACCGGGTCGCCCTCACGCTCGCTCCCGACGACGAGACCATCAAGAAGGCGTTCGCCGAAGCCGAGCGTGCGGCCGATCTCGCACTCGCGGACACCTACCTCCGGAAGGCCCAGTACGAAGAAAAGAACGAAGAGTGGGCCGGAGCGGCCGCTTCGTGGTCAAAGGTAGCTAAGGCGCGTCCCGAGGACGCGAATGCAAACGAACGTGCGGCCCACGCCCTCACCCGCTCCCGCGGAAACCTGCAGCAAGCCGCTGTGTTTGGAAAACAGGCCGTCACGGTGGAGCCGAAGAACCCGAAGTACCGCCGGACACTTGCTGAAGTGTATGTCGCCGCAGGTATGCACCAGAGCGCGAAGCGTGAGCTCGAAATGGCCGCACAGCTCGCTCCGGACGACGTTACGATAAAGGATCTGTTGAAGCAGGTGCAGAAGGGTCTCTGACCCGAAGTGACCACACCCGCAGACCCGGTTTCGAATCGCTTGGCTCGAGAGGATCTCGCATGGAGAAGGTGATCGGCATCGATCTTGGAACCACGAATTCGTGCGTCGCCATCGTCGAAAATGGCACACCGACCGTGATTCCCAACCGTGGTGGGTACAAGACGACTCCGTCCATGGTTGCCGTGACCGAGGCGGGGAAACGCCTCGTGGGTCACATCGCCAAACGACAGGCGATCACCAACGCCGAGAACACCGTCTACGCGGCCAAGCGCCTCATCGGACGCAAGTGGAACTCGCCCCAGGTGAAGAACGCCGTCGCGACCTCGAGCTACCGCATCATCGAAGGTCCCCACAACGACGTGCGCATCGTGCTGCGCGAGAAGGACTTCAGCGTCCCCGAGATCAGCGCCATGGTGCTCCAGGAGATGAAGGTCATCGCGGAGGACTACCTCGGCGAGCCGGTCTCCAAGGCGGTCATCACCGTCCCCGCCTACTTCAACGACAACCAGCGTCAGGCGACGAAAGATGCCGGCGAAATCGCGGGCCTCGACGTCATCCGCATCATCAACGAGCCGACGGCTGCCGCGCTCTCCTACGGCTACGGCCGCAACATGGAGAAGGTCGTCGCCGTCTACGACTTCGGCGGAGGCACCTTCGACATCTCGATCCTCGAGATCGGCCTCAACGGCGTCTTCAAGGTCATCGCGACCGCCGGTGACACGTTCCTCGGCGGCGAGGACGTGGACGCGCGCATCATCGATTGGCTCGTGCAGGGTTTCAAGGAAGAGCACGGCATCGATCTCCGCCAGGACCGCATGGCCCTCCAGCGTCTGAAGGACGCCGCGGAGAAGGCCAAATGCGATCTCTCGAGCGTGCGCGACACGGAAATCAACCTCCCCTTCATCATCTCCAGCGGCCGGAACGAAGCGCTGCACCTGCAGCGCACGGTCACGCGTCAGACCCTCGAGGAGCTCTCCGCGGACCTCATCGAGCGCACGGTCGACATCTGCCGTCAGACCCTCGAGGAGGCCCAGCTCGAGAAGGACGAGATCGAGGACGTGGTCCTCGTCGGCGGCATGACCCGCATGCCCCGCATCCAGGAAGCCGTCGGCACGTTCTTCGGCCGTGAGCCCTCGAAGGGCGTGCACCCGGACGAAGCCGTCGCGCTCGGCGCCGCCATCCAGGGCGCGGCCCTCGTCGACGACCGCAGCGAGATGATCCTCCTCGACGTCACCCCGCACGCCCTCGGAATCATGACGGCGGGTTCGTTCTTCGAGGAATTGATCCCGCAGAACACCACCGTCCCCACGCACCGCACGAAGGAATTCACGACCAGCCGGGACAACCAGACGGCGGTGAAGATCCTCGTCATGCAGGGCGAGAGCGAGCGTGCCGACGAGAACGAACTCCTCGGCGAGTTCGTGCTCACCGGTCTGCGCAAGGCGCCCAAGGGCGAAGTGCAGATCGAGGTCACCTTCGAGATCAACGCCGACGGTATCGTCAGCGTGCGCGCGAAGGATTCGGAGACGGGCCAGGAGCAGTCGATCCAGGTCACGGCCTCGAGCGGCCTCACGCGCGACGAGATCCAGGCCATGATGGAAGGCGCGAAGGATCACCTCGTCGAGCGCCGCACGTCGGAAGAATTCGAGGCCGCGAAGCAGGAGGCGATGAAGATCGTCACCGAGATCGAGCGCCTCTTCCCGCAAGTGCAGCAGGTGGTGGCGTCGAGCGATTTCGGTCGCGACGCCATCGACAAGGCCCGCACCATCGTCGACAAGGCGAAAGTCGCGATCCAAAAGCGCGACATCGGAGCCGTGAAGGAGCAGATCGAAGGTCTCACCCGGACGCAGCGCATGTTCAAGGGAGTCGTCGCCAAGACGCACTGAAGGACGAGAACGACGGGAAGCACCAGGAATTCGACACCTGACGGGGGGGCGCCCGAGCGGAGTCGGAGCTCGGTCGAGTGGGAGTGCTCGACGCGATGGGAGGATGGATCGTTGGTCGACAGTGACAGACCCCAAGCACCGGAGTCGTTGCCGCCCGTGACGCGGGCGGTGCCGAACGTCGGGGATGCGGGCGGCGTCGTCAAAGAGCGACCGACCGTCGTGCCTCCGTTCGACCTCGCGGCGCTCGCGCGGGACGACGACTCACCGGCGGCCCCCTTTCCGATCGCCCCCATGCCTCCTCCCCTCCCCGATTTCGAGGGTGGGATGGCGTCGGGTCGACCGAGCGCGCCCACGCGCCGCGAAGACGACGAGGAACTCCAGCAAGCGCGACGCTTCGCCCTCTCGCTCATGAGCGACAAGCCGCCCGCCGCCGCGTCGTCGCCCCCGTCGGCGCGCCATCCCCGCTCGGGGCGTCCGCCGGCGTCCATGCGCCCACCGGCCTCCAGCCTCCTCTCGCTCGCCGATCAACGCGCGGCGTCCGTGCTCCCCATGGCTCCTCCGTCGCGTGCCGCCGAAGAGGACGACGAAGCGTTCGAGGAGCTCACAGAGGCGGATCTCATCCCGTCGGGCGCGTCCCTCGCCGCCGAACCCCGCCGACGACATGCGCGATCGCTACGCCCTCGGCGATTTCTCCGGTGCCCTCGAAGCGGCCCTCGGAATCCTGAAGACGGATCCCAGCCACGCGGACGCCAAACAATACGCCGAGAGCTGCAAGGCGACGCTCCTCAAGATGTACCACGCCCGGATCGGCCCGCTCACGCGGACTCCGGTGGTGACCGTGCCGGCGCACCAACCCGGTGGCTCTCCTGGACCACCGCGCGGGATTCCTCCTCTCGATGATCGACGGAATGAGCGATCTCGAGACGATCCTCGACATGAGCGGCATGGGCGAGATGGACGCGCTCAAGATCCTCTACGAGTTGGTGCAGCAGCGGGTCATCGCGTTCAAATGATCGCGAACGGCGACCACCGATGCACGAATCGGGCGGTTGTCGAGGGGACTTTCTCGCGCCGAAACCGCCCCGTCGCTGACTCTCGGACGACACCCACGCAAGGGAAATCGACCGCGAAAAACGTGCCTCCGACGTTTGCGCGGCCCGAGGCCCGAAGCTAAACCGTACGCCGGATGGACGCTCTCACGCTCGAGTCGCGAAGGCTTAGGCAGGACGTCGAGTGGGCCCTTCGTCGCGCACTCGATCCGGCGGACGTTCTTCCTCTTCTCCATCGCCTCGCGCGCACCGCCCGCGAAGGGTCGGACGAGAGCGTGTACGCGCACCGGCAGCTCGCGGAGCTCCTCGTCGAACGGCAACCGTGGCGCGCGGCCATCTACGCCAAGCGCGTCCTCGCGCACCGCGACGGCGACGATCGCGCGTGGGCCCTCTTCGCCCTCGCGCAGACGCTCCTCGGCAACTACCGGTTCGCGGCGCAGGCCTACCAGAAGGCCCTCACGAGTTCCCCAAGAACCCGTGGTACGCCCACAACCTCGGACACCTCCTCGACGTGGCCCTCGGACGCGCCGACGACGCCCTCGTCTGGCTCCGCGCCGCGTACGCCGGGGCCGCCGGGAGCAACGAAGTCGCCGCGTCGTACGCCCATGCGCTCGCCCGGTCGGGCCGTATCGAGGACGCGAAGAAGATCCTCGCGAAGGCCCTCAAGCGGACCCCGTCCCGCGAAAACGAGGCGCTCTGGCAGTGGCTCGAAGCGGGCGCCCAAGAATCCGGGGCGGGTGCACCCATCGGACGCCCCACGAGCGTCGGGGGCTCCCGTGGACGCCGCCTCGACGTTCCCCGCACCTCCACGAAAAAGCGCCCGTCCCCAGGGGATCTGGAGGCGCTCGAAGCCGCCTTCGACGAAGCCTTGAGCCACGGGCTCGGCACCTTGCCCCTCGATACCCGCCAGAGGAGCCGCGCCCGCACCCTGGCGCGGGACGCCACGCCCCTCCTCTTCACGACCGCCCGCGGCGCCAAGTCGCGGGGCGACGGCGTCCGCGATCCCCGGGTGCTCGCCGCAGCCGTGGCCTACGCCATCGTCTACGTGGACCAAGTGCCGTTGACACCCGCCGAAGTGGCCGCGTCCTTCCGTGTGTCCGTGGCCGGTGTCCGGGGAACCTTCGGCGAGCTCCGGAGCGAGATGGATCTGGTCCGCGGCGACGAACGCTACGGATCCCGCTGACGGCGAAGGCGGGCGGTGAAATTTCGACGGGCCTTCCGTCGAATCCCCCGCGCCGATGCCCTCCCGATCCCCGTCGACCCGCCCTCCCGCACGGCGGGAACAAATCGAAGTCGAAGTGCGCTACTGGTCCCGACCCATGCGGACCCGCTTCACCGTCACCGTCCCGGCCTTGGCGCTCGCGCTCGGCGTGACGACTCCGGCATTCGCCCAGGCCCCTTCGAAGCCCGCCACGTCGGCGCCCGCCGCCGCCGCCGAACTTCCGCTGCCGGAGGTCACAGATCCGATGCTCGCGGCAGTACCCCCGCCGAAGAACGTGATCAGCACGTGGGAAGAAGCGCTCGTGCACGTGCGCGCACGCTCGGTGGATCTCCGCAACGCGTACAACGAAGTGCGTCGCGCCGAAGGCCAATGGAGGAGCGCCCTGGCGGCCACGTTGCCGACCCTCACGGCCCAGGGCGCGTTCAACTACAACCTGATCACGAAGGACGTCACGGGCTTCGACAGCGCCACCCTGTCGACCAAGACCGTCCAGACGCCGCAGACGAACGTCTTTTCCGGCACCATCGCCCTCTCCCAACCTCTCCTCGCCGTCGCCACGTGGCACGCCATCAAGACCGCGAGCCTGAACGAGGACGTCACGCGGATGGCCGCCGAGGACGTGAAGCGCAACATCGCGCTCGGCGTGTCGAACGCTCTCGTCGCCGCCGTCACCGCCGAACGGGTCGCGGAGCTCAATCGCGTCGGCTTGCGGAACGCGCTCCAGCGCGCGGAGCTCACCGAACGTCGGCGGGGATTGGGCGCCGCCACGGCCCTCGACGTCGTCCGCGCGCAGCAGGACGTCACGGCGGCCCGCGCCACGCTCGTCACGGGCGACGAATCGCTCCGTCAGGCCCGGGAAGCGCTCGGCATCGCCCTCGGGTACCCCGAGCCGTACGGCGTCACGCGGGACTTGAACCTGAATGCCCTCGAAGAGAGCGCGCGGAAGGCCTGCCATCCCGAGACCGCCGTCGAGTCCCGCGCCGATCTCCAGGCCGCGGCCGGACGCGAGAAGGTCGCGAAGCGGAACGTCGACAACGTCTACCTCCAGTTCATCCCGACGGTCGACCTTCGGAGCAACGTCACCACGACGTCGCAGGAGCAGCTCTTCGGACCCCGCACCACGTGGGCCATCCAGGGCGTCCTCACGGTTCCTCTGTGGGAAGGTGGCGCGCGGTACGGCGCCCTTCGTCAGAACCGCGCCGTGGCCGACACCGCCGCGTCGAACCTCGAAGGCTTGAAGCGCACGGCCACCATCCAGGTCACCCAAGCCCGCCGTGGCGTCGAGGTCGCGATGCAGACCGCGAAGGTCGCCGCCGACGCCCGCGATCAGGCCGCCGAGCTCGATCGGCTCACGCGCGCCAGCTACCAGGAAGGTCGCGGTACGAGTCTCGAACTCGTGGTGGCGGCCTCGGCGCTCCGCCAGGCGGAAATCAACTTCGCGCTCCGGGAGTTCGACGTGGTGAAGGCGAAGGTCCTCGCGCTCCTCGCCTTGTCTTCCTGCCCCTGGTGACGGACGCGTCCCGAGGAAGTTCTCTGGACGGCGCGGCTACCTGGGGGACGCGGCCGAATCCCAGCCCGTCGTGAACGCGAGAAACGCGAGGGAGTTGTTGAAGTCCATGAGCGCGTAGAGGTGACTCACGCGGGCGTTGGCGTAGGCGCGCAGTGGCTCGAGGAGCGCGCGCTCGCTCTCGTTGCCGAGGTCGATGGAGTCCTGCACGGTGGAGATCCACTGCTTCGACTTGTGCTCGGCCCGATCCCACGACTCTTCGCGGTGCTTCGCTTCCAGCATGCCGGCGTAGGCGTGTTCCACTTCGACCGCGATGCCGCCGAGCGCCAGACGCTCGTGGGCCCGGGTCTCCTCCAGTTGGGACTCCGCCTGCTGGATGCGCGCGGCCTGCGGGAGCAGATCGAGGTTCCAGCGGAGACCCAGGGCCGCACCGAAGAGGAAGCGGTTGAACGGATCGACGACCCACGGGTTGTTCTGGGCGACGGCGCTCGGCGCGACGTTGTAGGACGCCGAGAGCCCGAGGCCGAGGTCCGGAAACAGGCGGGCGCGGTTGTATTCGAGCCAGCGCCCACGGGCGACCACGCCGGCCCGCGCCATGTTCACCTCGGGGCGGTAGAGACGTGCCGCCGTGAGGTACTGGACCACGGGCGCGATCGCGACGGTGGGGCGTTGGATGGGTTCGTCGGCGATGTCGAAGTCGGTGGCGATGCCGGTGAGGAATCGCAGCGCCGAGATCGCCATCACTTCGCCCTTCTGGGGCTCGTTCGCCCGAGCGACGACTTCCTCGCGGTAGACTTCGAGGCGGAGCTTGTCGATCTCGGCGACGGAGCCGTCGCCCTTGTCGAACTTCTTCCTCATCCCCGAGAGGCCCTTGTCGAGCTTCGCGATGACTTCGTCGGCGAAGTAGCGGGCGTCCCGGGCGAACTGGAGGCCGTAGTACGCGCGGCGCACGTCCCAACGGACCTGGAGGCGGGCCTTCTCGACGTCCCACTCGCTCACGCGTACGGCGGCTTCGGCGGCGTCCTTCGAGGCGGAGATCTTCCCGAACGTGTAGATCGGGAGCACGCCGTTGACCTCGAAACGCATGAACGGCTGCCACCCGGCGCCGAAGTTCGGGTTCAGGGCGGTGGCGGGCGATCCGGAATAGACCGCGGTGCCGGTGAGCGGCGGAAGGACGCCCCCGTAGGCCTGCGCGTACCATTGCCAATACGGCGTCCACGTCGCTTCTTCGAGCTGGGCGTGGGTGGCGGCGAGTCGCGCCCGCGCGGCCCACACGTTCGGGTGGTTCCGATCGGCGAGCGCGAGGCACTCCGCGAGGCTGAAGGTCCGCTTCTGCACCTTCGCCGTCGGCGGAACGTAGGTTCCGAAGCCTTCGTCGTCGTCTGCGGCGTGGGCGTGCGCGGCCGTGAGCCCCACGGCTCCCAGGGTGAGCACCACCACGAGCGGGGCGCAGGGGACGAACTTCGGCGACGCCATTCCGGGCCGGCACCCTAAAACATCGGACCCTGGATTGGAACGGAATGAAACACGCGTTCAGGTGGAATTGCGTCGCGCGGGAACGTCTGCGTCGGCGTCCGCCTGGGCGAGGACCTTGCGGGCGAATCGTGTGAGCGCGCGCGAGCGATCGTCGTCGCCGCTCCACGCGAGCTCCACGTACCGTCCATGGAGATCCGACGCGAGTGCGGGAAGGCGCGACGACGTCGTGTCGATCCGGAAGACCCGCACCGAGAGCTTCCGGTGGGAGAGCACGTGCGCCACCGTTCCCGCGTCGACGGGCTCGGTCCGACCGCGCGACCGCACGTCCAAGCCGAGCGCCCGGGCGAGTCGGGGGACGCCGTCGTCCGCATCGGCCTCGACGGCCGGGGGTTCCCACATCCCGGCGAACGTCCCCTCGTCGCCACGCTTCGCGAGGAGAACGGCGTCCGCGCGTCGCACGACGAAGGCGGTCATCGTCACGGGACGCGGTTTCGCCTTCGTGCCGACCTTGGGCAGGAGCTGGACGAGTCCGAGGTCGTAGGCGGCACACGCGCGTCGTACGGGGCACGTCGTGCAGGACGGATCGCGCGGCGTGCACACCGTGGCGCCGAGCTCCATGAGGGCCTGGTTCCAGACGCTGGGCGGCACGTCCCCTTCGGGCACGAGTGCACGCGCGAGGTCCCAGATGCGCGCGAGACCCGGGTTCGATTTCACGTCGTCCTCGATGGCGAACAGACGCGCGAGGACGCGCGCCACGTTGCCGTCGACGAGCGCCTCCCGTTCGTCGAACGCGATGCTCGCCACGGCACCGGCCGTGTACGGACCGACGCCCCGGAGTTCGCGGAGCGACGCGGCGTCCCGCGGGAACTTCCCGCCGTGCCGATCGGCGACGTCGTTCGCGGTACCGTGGAGCAGGCGCGCTCGGCGGTAGTACCCGAGGCCGGCCCACATCACGAGGACGTCGTCGAGGGGCGCCTTCGCGAGATCGTCCACCGTGGGAAACGCCGCGAGGAAGCGTTCGTAGTACGGGATCACGGTGTCCACCCGGGTCTGCTGGAGCATGACCTCGCTCAGCCAAATCGCGTAAGGATCCCGGGTTTTCCGCCACGGGAGATCCCGTTTCGCGCGGTCGAACCACGTGGCGAGAGCCCGGTGGAGCGCCTGGGCCTTTCGGCGGTCGTGGCCTTGCGGTTCCGCTCCCGCCGACCCATCTTGGGACCGGCGGCGGGCTTTCGGCCTCCGCTGCGCTCGAGAGGATGAATCCACCATGGCGTCCCGTTCGTCTCTACCCGATCCCGGCGTCGCCGCGGTCCTGTCGTTCGTGGTCCCTGGCGTCGGCCAGATCTACAACGGCAAGTTCCTCCGCGGCATCTTCTGGCTCGTGGTGACTCCCGGGTTCTGGATCGGATCGGGGGGTACCCTCGGTTGGATCTGCCACCTCGTCGCCGCGTACACGGCGTACCGCTACGCGAAGTCCATGCACCGCGCGCTCTGAGGCGCCGCAGGCGGCGACCTCGACGCCCCGTCGCCGCGGGCGGCGACTTCAACGCCCCGTCGCCGCGGGCGGCGACTTCAACGCCCCGTCGCCGCGGGCGGCGACTTCAACGATAGGGCGAGGGGTCCAAATCCCCGTCGTCCGCCGTGGCCGGGACATGGACGTTCGCGGCCGGTGCCGTCGACGGCGCCTTCGGACCCGCGGCCTTCGGTGCTTTCGTGGACGGCGTCGACGGACGGGACTCGATCGCGGCGCCGGTGCGGGGCGTCGCGGCCTTCGGGCGCGCGGGCTCGCCAGCGTCCGCGATTTCTGCGGCGCCCTCGATGGCAGACGACGGCGACGGCATCGACGCCGCCGGTCCCGCGGTCTGGACGGGAGACGTCGGAATCGCCGTGTCCGCGCGACCGCCGCCGGTCGCCGAACGGGCCACGTCGTCCGAGGTCGTCGTGCGATCGCGCATCGAGAAGGCGACGGGCACGGCGATGCCGACGGCGACCAGGGCCACCGCGATGGCGACGGCCTTCCGGGACTTCGGTCGGAAGTCCGGCACCTCGGTCACCTGGACGCCGTGGGCTCCGGCGGTGGTGAACATCTCGCCCTGGCGTTCGTCCGCACGTGGGACCGACACGGCCGCCGCCGACACGCTTCCCGGCCTCGTCACCATGGGCGGCAGGGAGACCCGAGCGACGCCTTCGCGCTTCGTGTCCGGGGAGCTCGTCGGCGAGCTCCGTTCGACCCATTGTCGGATCGACTCGCGGTGCTGGTGGAGAACCGTGCCGAGGACCGCGTCGACGTGGTTCGCGACGTCCTTGTGCGAGGCGATCCATCCGCACGTCTTCGCCGCCCGTTCGAGGGCCTCCGCGAAATCGTCCGCGGTCCGGAAGCGCTTGTCCCGATCGCGTTCGAGGGCCTGCGCGACCACGCTCACCATCACCTCGGGTGCGTTCGGCATCCGCGACCGGAGCGAGGGGATCGGCTCGTTGACCATCTTGTTGAGCGTCTCGGCGTCGCTTTCCCCGCGGAAGAGACGTTCGCCGGCGAGCACCTCCCAGAGCACGATGCCCATGGCGAAGAGGTCGGCGCGCCGATCGATGGTGCCCGCGGCCTTCCCACGCGCCTGCTCCGGCGCCATGTACGAGAGTTTGCCCTTCAACTGACCCGTGCGCGTCGACGAGAGCCGCGAGACGGCGTGGGCCACGCCGAAGTCCGTGATGCGCGAGATGCCGTCGACTCCCACGAGGATGTTTTGAGGCGACACGTCACGGTGGACCGTGAGGAGCGGCGTGCCGCTCTCGTCCTTGAGTTCGTGGGCGGCATGGAGCCCGCGGAGCGCGTCGACCACGATGCGCACGGCGACGGCGGGAGGCAGGGGCCTTTCGGCGTCCGCCGACTTCGCGAGAAGGCGGCCCACGGTGTCGCCCTCGATGTAGTCCATCACGAGGTAGTGCCCGTCGTCGCTGAGCTCGATCTCGGCGATGGGCACCACGTTCGGATGGTGGATGCGGGCGGCGAGACGGGCTTCGTCGATGAACATCTCGACGAAGTCGGCGTCCCGGGCGAGGTGGGGGTGGAGCCGCTTGATGGCCACGAACCGCTGGAAACCGCCGACCCCCGCGAGGCGACCCAGGAACACCGTCGCCATGCCGCCGCTCGCGATCTCGGCCACGAGATCGTAACGGCCGAGCCTCACGGGACTCGCATGGACGTCGAAGAACCGGGTCAGTGTCGTGTCCTTTCCGAACGGCGGCCGGAGGCCGGAAGAGCCCTCTTCGAGTGTACACGGACGGGGCCCCACCCGCCGCGGGTCCCGAGGGGAATGCGCGAGTTGCGTACGCGTGAGAACCACACGCGCCCACGTCGTCCGTTCCCGTCGGAGGGGGGTACCTTTCCGGCCCGTGCGAAACGCGCCGGGATCCACGCCGGGAGGGCGACGTCAGAAGCGGCCGACGAACCCCGACGTGGCCCCACCCGGGATCGGCGCGACCCAGGGGACGACCCTCGCCGTCGCGGCCTTGGGACGGGACCACTGCGTGAAGAAGAGGCCCACGACGGCGGTCCCCAGGGCGACGCCACCCGTCACGCCCAGGATCACGTTCGTGCGCGTCTGCGCGCCGAGCCCTTCCTGGTACTCCGGACACGACTCACCGAGGCCCTTGCAACGCTCGCGGACGACGTCCGGCCCGGGACTCTGGGAGGCGTCGATGCCGGACACGATGGTCCCCGCGATGCCGGCGGCCGTGAGTCCGGCACCGACGAAGAAGACCCACGGTGGGAGCGGCTTCGTCGTGGGCGCGGGCGTGTCGGTGTTCCCGCTCGTAGGCCCGAGAGCGACCACCGTCGTGGGCTTCGGAGGAAGTATCGGGGGCGCTTCGAGCGCGAGATCGTCCTTCCCGCCCGCCTTGGCGTCCACGTCCGTCATCTTCGTCCGGTCCTCGCCCCAACTCACGACCAGTTGGTGCGCACCGGGCGGAAGGAAGAAGCGGAGCTTCGCCGCCGTGGAGAGCGACACGAGGCGACCGTCCGCGGCCACGCTGCATTCCGGCGTGCATGCGAGGGTCACTTCGTGGAACTTCGGCGAGGCTTCCTTGAGGACCTCCCCGGAGAGCGCGACGGTCGACGCGTCGTTCGGGTACTCCGTTTGTGCGAGCGCGGCGAGGGTCGCGGCGCGCGCGAGTTGACGCGCGAGTCGCCGGGACCGGATCGCGTTCTTCAACGGCTCCGCGGCGGGCGCATCGTTGTAGGCGTTCTCGAAGTGGATGGCGGCCTGTTCGAAGTCCTTGGCCGTGTACGCACGCCTTCCGGCCGAGAACTCCGCTTCCGCGGACCGGATCCGCTCGGCGCTCGGGGGTGCCTTCGTCGTCTCCCCATGGGCGGGAACGGCGGTCAGCCATGTCGCGACGAGACACGCGACCGCCGGAACGATCGCGCGCGGAGGAGGCCCGAACGCCTCCCGACAAGGTCCTCGCCGCACGGGATCCATCGCGTGGATCTAGGGTGCCGACCTCCCGTTCCGCCGTCAACTTCACCTCGCGGTCGCACGGAGACCCCACGTGCGCGGCCGCTTATCGATGCACCCACACCGGCCGACCCAGCGCACCGTTCCCCGATTCCCCGAAGGGAGCCGGACGCCGAGACCATGGAGCGTCACGACGCGACCGGGCGATTCGTGGCGCCCGCGGCGCGTGCGCGGTACGCTCGTAGCGTGCGGACTTGGCGTCAGCTTGCCGCGCTCGCCGCGACGGGCAGCGTGGTCCTCGGGACTTGGTACGGCTGCGCGATCTACTCGCCCGGTCTCCTCGAGGACGTGGACGACGGAGGGCCTTCGGACGCCACCCCCGCGAACGGCGACGCCGAACCCGACGGGGGGCCGCCCGTGGACCCCTGCACGGTGAACGGCACCCTTCCCCGCCCGAGCGTGAACGACGCCCCGGGCAGCGTCGATCAGGAACTCATCTTCGCGATGCGTCCCCTGAACGTCGACTGGGACGGCAACCGCCTCGACGCGAGCACGCAACTTCCGAGCACGAACTTCGGTTTCAACCTCGATCTCACGTGCACGTGTCCGGGACCGGAGAGCTGCAAATCGATCGTCGCGGGTCGCCAACATTGCGACGACGGCGCCAACGGCAACGACAACGCCGCGTACACGCTCCTCTCGAGCTTCTCCGGTTCGACCGTGTCCCTCGCCGACGCGCTCACGCGCCCGTTCGGCGAAGGTCAGTTCAACATGCTGATCCGCCTCACGCGCTACAACGGGAGCGACGAGGATCAGCAAGTCGTCGTGCACGTCGTCCTCTCCCCAGGCACCACCGAGACCGCGGACGGTGGCCGCACGGTCCCGAAGTTCGACGGCAACGACGAGTGGCTCATCGATCCGACGTCCATCGCCGGCACGGGGGCGAATTTCACGTTCGCCCTCGGCGACCAGAGTGCCTACGTCACCCGTGGCACCCTCTTCGCGAGTCTCGACTTCAAGATCCTGCGCATCCCGTTCGAGCTGAACGTGGGCAACGGCGACACCGCACGGGCGTACGTCGATCTCACGGGAACGATCCTCTCCGCGAAGCTCACGAAGCTCCCGAACAAGACGTTCCGCATCGAGAACGGCATCCTGGGTGGGCGGTGGTCGACCCGGGCTCTCCTGCAGTCCATCGGCGAAATTCGGGGGCTCGACAGCAAGAACAAGGACAAGCGACTCTGCCAGATTCCCCTGCTCTACGCGGGGCTCAAGTCCGAGATTTGCGGCGCGGCCGACATCTCCGCGACGTCGACGACCGCCCCGAGCGAACCGTGCAGCGCTCTCTCGTTCGCCTACCCGTTCACGGCGAGTCCGGCGAAATTCGGGAAGGTCGCGCCGCCCGTGACGTCGGACGCAGGCTGCACGCAGCCGGACGGCGCGCCGTTCAGCGACGAGTGTTTCTGAGTCCCGGTCAGTAGTGCGACGCGAGCGCGGCGAGTTCACGCACGCGGCTCGTCACCACGTACGGGTTGTGCGGGTAGGAATTCCACCAGGCCGGGTGGAGTGCGTCGTCGTCGCTGGGCCCCGTGGGGACCCAGACGAACGGCGGGACGGTGAGCAGGTTCGTGCCGATGCTCGAGTCCTCGATGTACTCGCCGCCGATGAGTTGCGCCGACGGGTCCGACGGCAGCCGATCGAGTTCGAGGACGGCGGCGAGCTTGAGCGCCTGGGTCATGCTGCGGCCGCTGACGGGTACGGTGGCAGGTCCGTCGTCGGTGTCGGCGACGTAGTCCAGGGTGAAGTCCACGCGGACGAAGCCGCGTGCGTTCGTGTTCCAGAGATAGCGACCTTGCGGAGTCGGTCGGGAGTTGCGCGCCACGAGACGCGCGGCCTGCGCTTCGCTGATGGGCGACAGGCGGCTGACTTCGTACGCGTACACGGGGCGGTTCCACACCGCCGCCGTGAGCGACGAATCCTGGTAGTTCATCACGAGCGCGCGGCGATCGCGCTTCAGGCGCTGCGAAAGGACGATGAGGAGCGACGCGGGGTTCAAGCCCTTGCATCCGGCGCCGTTGGCGTTCCTGTCGATGCGTCCATAACGGTCGAAGGTGATCGAGCTCGAATCGCAGCGACCGCCGGTGAAGTACGAGGGCGCGTCGGAATAGACTTCGGCGAGGAGGCCGTTCACGTCGCCGATCTCGAACTTCGTGCAGTCGGGGGCCTCGGTGAAGCACTCCTCGACGTGGCCGTTCGCGTACCGCGCCCACACGGGACGGATGGCGGGGTTCTCGCTGACGGCCGCGGCCGACCATCCCGTGCACAGTCCCCACCACCATTCGCGACCCGGTGTGTCGACGCCGTGGTGCGTGCGGTTCCAGTCCTTGGCCGCCGTCAGGCGGGGCGGGTCGACCATGCCGACCCACTTCTCGAGCGGGCTCCGGGAATCGGGCGTGGACTGCGACGTCGACGAAGCCGTCGTCGACGTGTTCCACCGGTAGTCGATGCCGTTGGTTCCGAAATGCCACTCGTAGTCGGGGTAAGGGGCGTTCTGGGGATCGAGGCCGAGGCGACGACCGACGTCGGAGATCGGCACGACGTCCCACAGTCGGCGGGACACGGGCCCGACGACGTAATTCGGATTGTCGACGTTCGCGATGGAGTCCGCCGAGCCTTGTTCGCCCGCGTCCTCGGTGGCGACGGCGCTGCAGCCGGCCGGAGCCAGTGCCGCGAGGAGCGCGGAGAAGGAAGCGCGGACGAAGACCGTGTCGAAGGCGGAGCGGGCCGTCATGGAGGGCTCCACGTAGCATGGGGTTCCGGCTTCCGCCACGACTGGAACGCCGCTTTCTTTTGGCCCGAAAAACGTTCGATTCCGCAGAGTTGGGCCGCGTACGGTGAACGCCCCCGGCGGGCCGCCACGGCGTGCGATGATCCCCCGCGATGAGCGACTCCATCGCGCCGTTCGAACACACGTCGACCTTCGCGTTCGAGGGGGAGGCCGTCAGCCACCTCGGCAAGTTCGAGCCCCAGTACCTGGAGCTCTTCGCGGAAGCGATCGAGGACGGAATCATCACCGAAGCGGAGCGCACCCAGCTCGATCGGGCCGCCACCGCGCTCGGCCTCGATCCGAACCGCATCCACGCGCTCGAACAGGCGCTGCGCGCGACCTACGAGAACAAACGACAGGTCCGCATCACGGAACACGGGCGCGAGATGGAGACCCTCGACCTCGAGACGGGCGAGTCGCGGTTCGCTCCGACCGACGAGCCTCCCGTCTCCATGGTCCCGATCGTCCCGGCGACCGACCCGCGCACCCTCGCCCTCGAGCGACGCATCCAGACCCTCGAGGCACGCATCCGGGAACTCGAAGCGGATCTCGCGGAAGCGCGCGCACCGCTCGTCCTCGACATCACCGTCACCGACGCGGTTCCCGCCCACAACCCCCAAGCGATCAAGGAAGTGCGGCGTCAGCTCGCCCTCGCGCCGCGGGACGTGCGTCTCTGGGCGCGCCTCCACGATCTGCTCGAACACGGCGACGACTTCGACGCCACCCTTTCCGCCGCTTCCGCGCTCGCGTTCCTGGGCGCGGCCGACGGCGCGGTGCGGGCCACGTGGGAGCGATCGAAGCCCACGGGACTCGTCCGACCGTCGCGTTCGCTCCCGAAGGAGGCGTGGACGAACCTCGTCCGCGCGACCGACGAAGACACGCTCACGGGCACGATCTTCGCCACGGTCGTTCCTGCCCTCCTCGTCGGACGCATCGCGACGTTGAAGCGCGAGGGAAAGCTCCCGCCCCTCGACGCGTCCAAACGCCAGGATCCTGCGACCTCGACGTTGCTCGCCGTGCGTGGTCTCTCGTGGGCGTCCGCGATCCTCGGGATGGCGCCGCCGCCGATCCACGTCGACCCGTCGCGTCCGCAAGCCGTATCCGTCGTGCTCTCCGCGCCGCCCTCCGTCGTCCTCGGGGAAGCTGCACTTTCGGGACGCTCCCCGATGGAGCTCGCGTTCCTCGCGGGACGTCACGTCTCGGGACTTCGGCCGGAATACTTCGTCCTCCACATCGCGCGCGGCGTCGGCGATCTCGAGCTCCTCTTCCTCGCCGCGCTCTACGTCGGCAATCCGGGTATCCCGCTCACCGCCGAGCTCCGCGCCCAGGTCGCGCCCCTCTCGCAGGCGATCGCACCGTTGCTCGATCGCACGCAAGTCACGGCCCTCGAAGCCGCGTTCCACCGGTTCCTCGAAGGCGGCGGACGCACGAACCTCCGACGTTGGCTCGCGGCGGGCGACGTTTCGCGACTCCGTGCGGGTCTCCTCCTTTCCGGCGATCTCGGTGCGGCTTCGCGCATGGTCGCGAAGGAGGACGGCGACGACGCGGCGACGGCGACGAAAGTCGACGCTCTCCTCGCGTTCGTCGCGAGCGAGGAATACGGCGAGCTGCGACGACAGCTCGGCATCGAGGCGACGCGACCTTCGTGATCGCCGTCCGAGTCCGCGGCGCGCGAACGTCGCACACGATCGCGCCGAGCTCGAGCGCACCGCGCGCATTGTGCGGTTGACCTGAGATTCTATGGGGATAGTCTCGGGAGCTCCCGAGTGTTCCTGAGGAGCTTTCCATGAAGATCGACCGTTCTCGCTTTCTCGTCCTGACCGCCGCCATCGGCGCCTCCGCCATCAGCGCCACCGCCTGCGTGGTCACTTCGTCCAACGATCCCGGCACGAACGACGGTGGGACCGTGGATTCCGGATCGACGGCCGACGCCTCCGGAAACGTCGACGGTTCGAAGGCGGACTCGGGCACCACGTCCGATGCCGCGGCGGATGCGACGTCCGATGCGACGACCACGACGGATGCCGGCAAGGACGGCGCGACCACGGACGGCAGCAGCACGACCGACGGCAGCACGACGGCCGATTCCGGCTCCGACGGCAGCACGACGACCGATTCCGGATCGGACGCCTCGGACGGCGCCGCCGCCTGCAACAACGATCTCGCCCCCGGCGACGGCGGCTCGTTCGTGTGCCCCACGGGCGAGGACACGGTCGGCTGCCTTTCGGCGTTCCAGTGCGAGGACCTCAAGACCCGCCTTCGCAACGCGCCCCTCGACGGCATGCTCAACTGCCTCGCTACGGCCGACGCGAACGCCTGTTTCGGCTCGACGGGCGAAAATGCACGCTGCCTCGGCGTGGTCGTCACAGCGACCTGCGCCGACGACACGACCGCCGTCGCTTCGACCTGCACGATGGCCCGCGCGGCTTGCGGCGCCGATGCGAGCATGCCCCTCGAAGGCTGCGAGGACTACGCCGTGATGCTCACGGCCACCGAGCGTACGCAGTTCATCTCGTGCATCACCGAGAACGGCTGCGGTCCGACCGCGATCAACGACTGCGCCGTCCTGTTCGTCGGCGGATGATCTGATCCCGTCGCGTTCCGAGCGATCGCGGACACCGATGAGCACGAAGCCCACGAAGCCGACCGTCGTCCCGACGGCGCCTCCAGGGCTTCCTGCTGGTCGCTCGTGACGATCGGGACGACCGGAACGAACGGGAAATCCACGACCACCACGTGGATCGCGCGCATCCTGAGCGCGCTCGGTCCCCCTGCCCCGTTCCTCACCACCCTGGGCGCGTACGTCGATCGTCGCCCGCCCCCGACGTCCCGAAGAACCACGAAGGCTTCCTCCGCACGATGCGACGGGGACTCGACGGCGGTGCGCGGCACGCCGCGGTGGAGCCTCACCAGCGAGGCGTTGAGCCAAGGTTGGGCGAAGACCTGGCCGATCACCGCCGGCGTCTTCACGAACCTCAGTCACGACCACCTCGACAAGCACGTCACCCTCGAACACCACTTCCGCGAGCAAGGCGCAACTTCCTTCAGCACGTCAGCCTGGGGCACAACCAACGCGCGACGACGAGCGCAACCGCCTGGAGGTGTTCGCTGCACGCGTGGCCTCACGCCGCGCCGTTCGACCGGGGCACGCCCGCCCGCCGATCCTGCTGGTGTGGTCGTCGGCATCGACGCGCCGGAACCCACGTGGAACTCCGCGGTGGCGAAGCGTTCGATCGTCCCATCCTCGATCTGGCCTGCGGTGCCACGTCTGATCTCTTCGCGAGAACGCCTCGCCGCCCTCCTCGCCACGTGGGCGGTGGCGCCCTGGTTAGCCTGGCGCGGATCCTGGGCCTTCAGTCCGCTGAAGCTCCGACGGTCGGTTCTCGATCGTGCGACGACCCAATCGCCGCGGTCGATCGCCTGATGCCCGACGCCCTCGAACGACGCTGGCCACGGCCCGTGCGGCCGCGAAAGGGCGCGTCACCCCGTTCGTGCGGGCGGCAACGGACCCGTGGGCCGAAGTCCCGCGTCGCGGCGGCGGCGCCAGTTGATCGGTGATCCTCACGAACGACAAATCCGCGTCGCGAGTTCTCGAATCGATCGCGCAGCAGGCCGTCCGCGAAGGACTCGGCGATCACGCCGACGTCGTCGTCGAGCTCGATCGGGCGCGGGCCATCGATCTTGCCGTCGCCGCGGCGAAAACGGGGGACGTCGTGCTCGTGGCCGGCAAGGGACACGAGACCACGCAGACGATCGGCACGGCGACAGTGCCCTTCTCCGACGCGGACGAATGCCGGAAGGCCGTCGTCCGCGCGGGGTTCACGCCTCGAGGAACAGGCGGTCCGGGTTCTCGAGATACCCGATGATGTCGTAGGCGAACGCCGCGCCGACGTGGCCGTCGACGATGCGGTGGTCGAAGGAGAGCGAGAGCAGCATCACGTTCCCGACGACGAACTGCCCGTCCTTCACGACGGGCTTCTCCTTCATCTGGTGGACGCCGAGGATGCCGACCTCCGGGAAGTTGATGATCGGCGTCGCGAAGAGACCCCCCTGGGCGCCGAGGGACGTGATCGTGAACGTGGAGCCCGTGAGGTCCTCCATCTTGGACTTACCGGCCTTCGCGTCGTTGCCCACGCGGTCGATCTCGCGGGCGATTTCGAGCAAGCTCTTGCGGTCGCAGTCCTTCACGACGGGGACCATGAGGCCCGCGTCGGTCGAGGCGGCGATGCCGATGTTGTAGTACTTGCGCGTCACGATCTCGTTCGTGGACTCGTCGAGCGCGGAGTTGAGCGTCGGGTGCTTCTTGAGCGCCGCGACGACCGCCTTGACGATGAACGGCAGGAACGAGAGCTTCACGCCTTGGGCGTCGGCCGCGGTCTTCATGCGGGCGCGGAGGGCCTTGAGCGCGGTGACCTCGCATTCCTCCACGAACGTGAAGTGGGCGGCGGTCGTCGTCGACGTGTGCATCTTCGTCGCGATCTTGCGGCGCATGCCCGCGAACGGGACACGCTCTTCGAGCGCGGAAGACGTTCCGGCGGGCGGCGCGATCTTGACGGCGTCGCGCGCGGCGACGGGCATGGCGGACGACGACGTCGCGGGGGCCGACGGGGCCGAACCGGAGGTCGCCGACATGCCGCCCTTGGAATACCCGAGGACGTCGTCCTTCGTGACGCGACCTTGGGGACCCGTCGGTGGGACCTTCTTCAGATCCACGTTCAGCTCCCGGGCGACTTTGCGGGTCGCCGGCGTCGCGAGGGGCTTCGCGTTGAAGTACGTGGAGGTGGCGGCCGAAGAGACGGAAGCGAGGCCACCGGAAGCGGCCGACGACGATGCCTTGGACGCCGAACCCATGCCCGGGAGATCCTCGCGGATGTCGCCCACGGCGGTGGCGGCGGGACCTTCGTCCTTCTTCGCACCGTTCGCGTGGCCGTTTCCGTTCGCGTGACCGTTCGCGTGTCCGTTGGTCTTCTCGGCAGGTGCCGCGGCAGCCTTGCCGGCGTCGCCCCCGAGGTCGAACACGACGAGGACGGCGTGGACGGCGACGATCTCGCCGACCTTCCCGCGGAGCTCGGCGATCTTGCCGGCCTTCGGCGAACCGATGGTGACGGTGGCCTTGTCGGTCATCACCTCGACCATGGGTTGGTCTTCCGTGACGACGTCGCCCGCCTTCACGAGCCAGTTGACGATTTCCCCTTCCGTGACGCCTTCGCCGATGTCCGGAAGCTTGAATTCCCAGCGCGACATGGTGGTTTCCTCGCCTGTCTCAGTAGTGCGCGGTCTGGAGGATCGCCGGAAGGATCCGGTGCGCGAGCGGGAGGTATTCCATCTCGAGCGTGTAGGGGAACGGCGTGTCGAAGCCGGTGACGCGGACCGGGGGCGCCTCGAGATGGAGGAACGCCTTCTCGTTGATGAGGGCGACGAGCTCGGCACCGAAGCCGCACGTCTTGGGGGCCTCGTGGACGACCACCACGCGGCCGGTCTTCTTCACGCTGGCGACGATGGTGTCGATGTCCACCGGCCAGAGGGTGCGCAGATCGATGATCTCCGTCTCGATGCCCTTCTTCGCGGCTTCGTCGGCGGCGGCGAAGGCCTCGTAGAGCATGGCGCCCCAGGCGATGACGGTGACGTGCTTGCCTTCGCGCGCCACGTGCGCCTTGCCGATTTCGACGGTGAAGTCCCCTTCGGGAACGTCGCCCTTCGCGGCGCGGTAGATGCGTTTCGGCTCGAAGAAGAGGACCGGATCGGGATCGCGGATGGAGGCGAGGAGGAGGCCCTTCGCGTCCCGCGGGTTCGAGGGGCAGACGACCTTGAGGCCGGCCACGTGGATGAAGAGCGATTCGGGGGACTGCGAGTGGTAGTGGCCGCCGCGGATGCCGCCGCCCACGGGCGTGCGGATCACGAGCTTCGCGGGGTACTCGCCGCCGGAGCGGTAGCGGTACTTCGCGAGCTCGCTCACGATCTGGTCGTAGGCGGGGAAGATGAAGTCCGAGAACTGGATCTCGGGGACGGGCACGAGGCCGTAGAGCGCCATGCCGATGGCGCAGCCGATGATGCCGCCTTCGGAGAGCGGCGTGTCGATGACGCGGTCCTCGCCGAACTCGTCGAAGAGGCCCTGGGTGACGCGGAAGACTCCGCCCACCTTGCCGACGTCCTCGCCCATGATCACGACGCGGCCGTCGCGCTTCATCTCCTGGCGGAGGCCGTCGTTGATCGCCTGAACCATGTTCATCTGCGGCATGACTCGTACTCCCGATCCGATTCCGTGAACGTCGCTTGGATTGCGAGGGACGCTTTCCGCGTCAGTGACCGTGACCCTTCGCGCGGGGTCCCGTCATGAGTTCCTGGAGCTGCTCCCGGAGGTTCCAGGGCATCTCGGCGTAGACGTCCTCGAACATGGTCTCGAGGGACGGCGGGTTCATCTTCTCGGCTTCGTTCACCGCCGCCTTGATGTCGTTCTCGATCTTCGCCTCGAGCTCCGTCTGCTTCGCGTCGTTCCAGAGCTTCTGGACTTCGAGGTGCTTGCGGAGGCGCGTCATGGGGTCGCGCTTCTTCCAGCCTTCGACGACGTCGTCCTTCCGGTACGCTTTCGGGTCGTCGCTGGTGGAGTGTCCGGAGAGGCGGTACGTGAGCGCCTCGATGAGCGTGGAGCCCATCCCGGCGGCGGCGCGGGCGACCGCTTCGCGGGTGACCTTGATGACCGCGAAAATGTCGTTGCCGTCCACGCGGACGCCAGGGACGCCGTAGGCGATGCCCTTGGCGGCGAAGGTCGCGCTCGCCGTCTGCTTCTCGGCGGGCACGCTGATCGCCCAGCCGTTGTTGCGGCAGAAGAAGATCGTGGGCGTCTTGAAGACGCCGGCGAAGTTCAGGCCGTTGTGGAACTCGTTGGAGCTCGTGGCGCCTTCGCCGAAGTAGGTGAGGGCGACGAGATCCTCCTTCTTCGCCTTGGCGCCCCACGCGAAGCCCACGGCCTGCGTGATCTGGGTGCCGATGGGCGAGCTGATGGAGCCGAACTTCGCCTTCTTGCAGGTGTAGTGGTCCGGCATCTGGCGCCCTTTGACGGGGTCGCCGGCGTTGCCGAACATGTTGTTCATGTACGCCTGGAGCGTCATGCCGCGCCACAGGGCGGCGCCGAACTCGCGGTAGCAGGGGAACAGCCAGTCCTGCTCGCGCATGGCGGCGGCGGAGCCGAGGATGGCCGCTTCCTCACCGAGGGAGCCGATGTGGAAACCGATGCGGCCCTGGCGCTGCAGCGTGACGAGACGATCGTCGAGGATGCGGACCATGACCATCTGGCGGTACAGGGCGACCACGAGGTCCGGAGAAAGCTTCGGGTCGTGGGCGGGGTCCAGGGTGCCGTCGTCCCGGAGGACTTTGACGACATCGTCTCCACCCACGTCGTGGGCGGGGCTGGTGTGGGCCTCTCGAGTCACGTTTTGCATGCTTTTTCTCGTGGATTGCGAGGGAGGTTGGGCGCCGCGCCGGGGGGCCTCCCTACCCGACCCCGACGGGGCGGCCACCATAGCCGAAGTCGCGCCTTAATAGAGAGCGGTGTTCCGTCGGTCGCAAAGAGAGACCACGGGGCCGTTTCCCTGTAGATTGGAGGCAATGGCGAGGCACGCCTTCCTCCCGACCGATCCGCCGGCTCCCATGCCTTCGGTTCCGCGCGCGGGCACATCCATCCCGGCCGCTCCTTCCAACTCGGACCTCCGACGGTCGCTTCCCGCGACACCGCCGAATTCCGTGGAGGGCGTGGGCATCCCGCTCGCCGTGCAACTCCTCGATCGCCTCTCGGCCTTCGACGAGTCCCAATTCATCGTCACGTGGCTGACCTCGGCCCACGGGTCCCGAGGGCGTCTCGAACCTGCCCTCGCCGTGCGTCTCGTTCGCGCCTACCGCGAGATCGGCAGGGTGGACCGCGCACGCGAACTCGCGGCAGCGCTCCCCTCGGCGCCTCCCGCGTGGAACCCCCTCGACGCGTGCCGTCTCGCCACGGAACGCGCGATCCTCGCCGCGTCGGAAGGGCGTGCCCGGCACGCCGAAGCGGAACTCCGCGTCGCCGCGCGGTCCCTCGGCACGGCCCCCAAGGGCGCCGGCGTCGTCGAACAACTCGACCTCCATCTCACGACGGCGCAGGTCGAACTGAAACTCGATCGCGTCGAACAGGCGATCGCCGCGTTCCAGCTCGCTGAGCACGTGGCCGAGCGCATCGAGGACGCGACCGCTTCGCCGCGCACGTGGATGACCCTCGGCCACCTCGCGCTGCGGCTCTCCGATCCGCGGGCCGCGGTGAAGCACTACACGGGGGCGCTCACACGATCGCCGGCCGTGAGCCCCCTCGCCCTCGACGCGCACACGCACCTCGCCCTCGCCCTCGCCTCGACGGGACGCTTCGACGAGGCACGAGCGCACGCGCTCGAGTCGATCTCGCTCGCGCGGGAGCTCGCGGCGGGCATCCGTCACGCCGACGCGCACGACGTGCTCGCGCTCGTGGAGATCGGCGGTGATCGTCCGACGAACGCCCTCCACGCCATCGACGAGGCGCTCGCCGTCCTCGGCGACACCGGGCACCCCGCGCTCCGCTACGAACTCGCCGAGCACCGCACCTGGGCCCTCGCGGCCCTCGGTCGCGCCGAATCGGCGAGCCAGTGGCTCGCACGGAGCGAAAAGATCCGCGCGGAGAAGCCCTCCACGGAGATCCTCGACGAGCTCCACGCGGTCGCGACTCGCGGTCGCGTGCTCGAAGCGTGCGGCGCCCACGACGAGGCCCTCGAGATCGTCCTGCCGCACGTGGCGACCCGTCCGGCGGCGCTCGTCACAGGTTCCATCAACCTCGTCGCCGGTCGCGCGGCCCTCGCCCGCGGGGACGAGAAGCTGGCCCGTGAGTGCGTCGAGCGGGCCGCCCTCGCCGGCGACAAGTACGGCTGGGTGTTCCCCGAGCGGATGGTCAGCGTCGAACTCTGGCGCATCGCACTCAAGTCCGGTGACAGCCGCATCGTGCGGTACGCCGAGAAGATGATCCAGACGCCGCAAGCGCCGCCGTCGATCCTCTCGATGTCGATCGCGCCGCCGGCGTCCGCCGGTCGCATCACGTTGACGAGCATCCCTCCCGCGTCCGAAGTCGCGCTCGCCTCGACGTCGGTGTCGGACATGCCGCAACACGACGGCGAGACCCTGATCTACGTCACCACGCTCCAGGGCGTGCAGCGCGTCCCTCTCGCCGAGCTCTCGAAGGCCACCGAAGGTGCGACCCTCGTCGTCGACACGCTCCGCCACGCGCTCCGCGTCCACGATCGCGCGGTGTCCCTCGAACGACGTCGCGCGCTCGAGCCCCTCGTCGTCCAGTTGCTGCGCCGCGCGAAGGAAGGACTGACGGCGGAGGAGATCCTCCGCGCCGCGGGCGGGCCGGGTCCCGAATCGGCGGACGCCGAGCACCGTGTCCGCGTCCTCATCTCCCGCGTCCGCGATCTCCTCGGCGATCCCACGGCCATCGAACGTGTCCGTGACGCCGGCGAGCGGGGTCGTACGCGGTACCGCCTCGCACCGAACGTGAACTTCGCGCTCGTGGAGCCGCTTTTCAGTACGTGACGGCTCCCGTTCCTCGCGCTCGCCGTCGCGGTGGCGTTCACCCGTCGAGTTCTCTGTGGGCGGCGAGGTCCTCGTCCGCGCCGGTGAGCACGTGGAGGCCGAACGCCGCCGCCGATGCCAGGGCCACGCCTCCGAGCAGGAGCACGGAGGAGTAGCGGACGTCGGCCATGGGATCACGTCCTGCCAGGATGGGGACGACCGGCACGGCCGCGAACGCCACGTGGGCCACGAGGGTGGGAAGAACGCTCCCGGTCCGGGATCGCAACCACCCGAGGACGACTCCGAACGCGAAGAGCGACGGGACGTACCGCGGGTCGCCGGCGAAGGTGGCGAAGTAGAACGCGACGACGACGGCCACGATCCGGGCTTCGCGACCACGCTTCATCGTGCCGAAGAGCGCTCCCCGGAAGAACGTCTCCTGGACCGCGGGAAAGACGATGGCGAGCGCCAACGCCAACGCGCCACGACGGGTCCACGTGTCCGCCCGCATCAGACGCGCCGAGACCTCGACGACCTCCGGGGGTTGGGGAAACTTGTGCAGGAGGAGATCGTCCACGCGGGACAAGATCGGATGGACGCCCACTCCGAGTCCGGCGGCGAGGATGAGCGATTGTACGGGCACGCCTCGGATGCCGAAGACGTCGCGGACGGAACCTTCGGGGGCGTAGACGCGGAGGATCGCGAACAGGGCGACCCCGAACGCGATCAGCGAGATCGCGGTGACGTTGACGACGTCCGTCTCGGCGCCCGGCCGCACCTCCTCGGTGATACCGAGGGCGAGTCCGATGACGAACACCACGAGGAGCGTCCACGACGCACCTGCGAAGAAGGACATGCGGCGACGGATGTCGACGCGATCGTCGTCCGCTTCGTTCATCGGCCGCGGAGGTGGGCCGGGACGCCGCGCTTGAGCACGATGTCGCGGGCGCTGTGGGGATCCGTGTCCGGATGGTCGACGGTGAAGTGCAGGCCCCGGCTTTCCCGTCGCACCGACGCGCTCTCGACGATGAGCTGCGCGACCGTGGCGATGTTCCGGAGTTCGAGGAGGTCCCGGGTGATGAAGTACTTCCAGTAGTACTCGGCGATCTCCTCCTGAAGGAGCGCGATACGACGCGCCGCCCTCCGGAGACGACGGTTCGATCGGACGATGCCGACGTAGTTCCACATCAGGCGGCGGAGCTCGTCCCAGTTGTGCGTGATGACGACTGCGTCGTCCGGCGTACCCGCGCCGGCCGTGTCCCATTCGGGCACGTCGGGGAACGGCGTCTTGCGTGCACCTTCCGCCTTCGACGCCTCCGCGAGGGCGATCGACGCGCGATGACCGAAAACGAGGCCCTCGAGGAGGGAATTGGACGCGAGGCGATTCGCGCCGTGGAGGCCCGTCGACGCGCATTCGCCGATGGCCCAGAGGCCCGGAATGGTGGTCCTTCCGTCGAGGTCCGTCGAGACGCCGCCGCACTGGTAGTGCGCCGCGGGAACCACGGGGATCGGTTGGGCGGTGATGTCGATGCCGAACCGGAGGCACTCGGCGTGGATCTGGGGGAAGTGTTCGCGGATGGACGCCGGCTTCTTGTCCGTGATGTCGAGGAAGACGTGCTCGGCACCCGTCCGCTTCATCTCGAAGTCGATGGCCCTCGCCACGATGTCGCGGGGCGCCAGATCCGCGAGCGGGTGGTGGGACTTCATGAAGGCCGTGCCGTCCATGCTGCGGAGCACGGCGCCTTCGCCGCGGAGCGCCTCGCTGATGAGGAAGCTCTTGGCCTGCGGGTGGAACAGGCAGGTCGGGTGGAACTGGTAGAACTCCATGTTGGCGATTTCGGCGCCCGCACGGAACGCCATCGCCACGCCGTCGCCGGTCGCGACGTCCGGATTGGTCGTGTAGAGGTAGACCTTGCCCGCGCCACCCGAGGCGAGGACGGTCGCACGGGCCGTGACCGTCGAGACGACGCCGGCGCCCACGTCGAGCACGTACGCGCCCGCGCACACCTCGGGGCCGCCGAATTTGGCGAGCGTGATGAGGTCGATGGCCATGTGCTCTTCGAGCACGCGGATCCGTGGGTTGTTCGCGACGGCGTCGAGGAGCGCGCGTTCCACCTCGCGTCCGGTGGCGTCCCGCGCGTGGGCGATGCGCCGTGCCGAGTGTCCGCCTTCGAGGTGGAGATCGAGATCGGCGTCCCGTTCGTCGGTGCCGTGCGCCTTGTCCGGAGCCTTGTCGAACCGCGTGCCGATGTTCTCGAGCATCGCGATGCGTGCGGGGCCCTCCTTCACGCAAACCTCGACGGCACGCGGATGACAAAGTCCGGCACCCGCGACGAGCGTGTCCTGGATGTGCGACTCGAAGGAATCGCCCGGAGCGAGGACGGCGGCGATGCCGCCCTGCGCGTACTTGGTGTTCGACTCGTCCCGCGACCGTTTCGTGACCACGACGACGTCACCGTGAGCCGAGGCCTCGAGCGCGAAGGACAGGCCCGCGATTCCACTGCCGATGACGAGGTAGTCGCAGGTAAGCGCCATGGTTTCCGCGTGGGCCCGAGCATGGCCCGAAGGAGCCGGGAAATTCCCGCCCGTTCGCGGAACCTTAGTGCCGATTTCGAGCGGGGCGATGGAGAACTTCACGGGAGTTCCCGGGACCGCGCCTCTCCCACCCCCCTCCCGGGAACTCTTCGCCGAACGCTGTTCCTTCGGACGGAAATGCCTGTACTCTGGAGGGCACCTTGAACGCGCAAGAACGGATCACCCAACTCGAGGCCCTGCTCACCCGCGTCCAGACCCGAGCGAAGGAGCCGCGCCCCGCGCGCGCGCCCAGCGCCGACGTCGCCGCCATGCAGTCGCTGGCGTCCGACAACGCCCTCGACGCCCTCGACACGTCCGCGGCCGGCAACGCCGCCGCGGCGCAAGCCGCCGAAGCCGCCAAGGCTGCCGAAGCCGCCGCCGCTGCGAAGAAGGCGGAAGAGGCCAAGGCCGCGGAAGCCGCCGCCGCTGCGAAGAAGGCGGAAGAGGCCAAGGCCGCGGAAGCCGCGGCTGCCAAGAAGGCCGAAGAAGCCAAGGCCGCGGAAGCGGCGGCCGCCAAGAAGGCCGAAGAGACGAAGGCCGCAGAGGCGAAGAAGAAGGCTGAAGAAGCCAAGGCTGCCGAAGCCGCTGCCGCCAAGAAGGCGGAAGAGGAAGCCTCGGCCGCTGCGAAGAAGGCCGAAGAAGCCAAGGCTGCCGAAGCCGCTGCCGCCAAGAAGGCGGAGGACGAACGCGCCGCCGCCGAGGCCGCTGCTGCGGCCAAGAAAGCCGAAGAGGCGAAGGCCGCCGAAGCCGCCGCCGCCGCCAAGAAGGCGGAGGACGAACGTGTCGCTGCCGAGGCCGCCAAGAAGGCGGAAGCGGATCGCATCGCGGCCGAGCAGAAGAGCTCGGAAGCGACGGACGCCGTCGCGGCGAAATCCACCACGGACACGTCGCCGAAGAAGTCGAAGGACGAGAAGAAGGCGGAGGCCCGCGACGCCCGTGCGGCCAAGGCCGAGGCCGGTCAGAAAAAGAAGAAGTCGAAGACGAAGAGCTCCCTTCCGCCGAAGGAAGCCGTCGCCGCGAAGTCTTCCGTTTCGGACAAGCTCGCTCCTGCGACGAAGACCACGTCCGACCTCGCTCCGCCGAAGAAGGCCGAGGGCATGTCGGGCGGTACGGTCGCCACCATCGTGCTCCTGCTCGTGGCCGCGGCCGCGATCGCGTGGAAGTTCCTCGCGAAGTAATCCGAACGATTTCGGCGAAGTTTTCGAACACCGCCGCCGAAATTGGCGCTAACAAAGTCGGGCTGAATCGCGGTTCACTTCCGTGAATCGCGACGGTTCCGCGTTGGGCGTAGTCGCGTCGTCGTCGTCCGCCACCGTCGGCCTTCCGGGCCGGGTTTCGGAGACGCGCGACTCCGTGCTCCGCGGTGGCTCCGTCCCGTCCTGTCGATCCGATCCCTGGAGGCCTCCCGTGAAGATCCTCGTCCCCGTGAAGCGCGTCGCCGACCCCGACAATGCGAGCAAGGTGAAGGTCACCGATCCTTCGCGTGTCGACACCACGGGCCTCGAAGTGAAGGTGAACCCCTTCGACGAGTACGCCCTCGAGACGGCGCTCCGCCTCACGGAGAACGGCACGAACCCCAAGGCCCGCTTGGGTGAAGTCGTGGCCGTGACCTTCGGCTCCAAGGACGCCGACGCGACGCTCCGCACCCTCCTTGGCGTCGGCGCGGATCGCGCCATCCGCGTGGACACGACGGACGAGGCCATCGATGGCGACGTCATCGCGCGTGGGCTCAAGGCGTTGGTCGAGAAGGAGAAGCCGGACCTCGTCCTTCTCGGCAAGCAGGCGGTCGACGGCGACGCGAACCAGGTCGCCCAGCTCCTCGCCGAGTACCTCGGCTGGCCCCAGGCCACCTTCGCCGCAACGATCACGAGCGACGCGGACAAGGCTCTCACCGTCGGTCGCGAAGTCGACGGCGGAACCTTGAACCTCAAGGTCACCCTTCCCGCCGTCGTCTCCGTGGACCTCCGCATCGTGGCGCCGAAGAGCGTCACGTCGATCCACACGCCCGACACGCACACCTACAAGGAAGGCCTCCGCTACACGCCGGTCATGGCGTTCATGGCGGCGAAAAAGAAGCCCCTCGACGAGATGCCGCTCGCGTCGCTCGTCTCCGAGACGGCGCCCAAGATCACGTACACGAGCTACGAGCTTCCCCCCGGTCGCAAGGCCGGCGTGAAGGTCAAGGACGTGGTCGAACTCGTCCAGAAGCTCCGCACCGAAGCCAAGGTCCTCTGAAAGGCGCAAGGGAGAGAAAGCCATGAGCAACGTCCTCGTCATCGCCGAGCTCCACGAAGGCGCCGTCCGCAAGGCCACCCACAGCGCGATCACGTTCGCGCGCGAAGTCACGAAGGGGGGCGGAAGCTTCTCCATCCTCGTCGTGGGCGGAGGCGCGAAGGCCGCCGCCGCGTCCGTCGCCGGTTTCGGCGCCGTGAAGCTCCTCGTCGCCGACAGCGCCGATCTGGCCAACTACGTCTGCGAGAAGGTGGCCCCCACCGTCGCTGCCGTCGCCAAGGCCGGCAATTTCGACACGATCGTCGTCACCGCGAGCTCCTTCGGAAAGGATCTCGCACCCCGCGTCGCGGCGAAGCTCGGCGCCGGGTATGCGCCGGACATCAGCTCGGTGAAAGCGGACGGTGGCAAGCTCGTCTTCCGTCGTCCGATCTTCGCCGGCAACGCCTACGGCAACTGCGAGATCACGACGCCCGTGAAGGTCGTCAGCGTCCGTCAGAGCGAGTTCACGGCCGCCGAGCCCAGCGGAGGCGCGAGCCCGGAAGAAGTCGTGGCGGTCGCTCCGGCCGATGCCGCCGCGGCCCGCGTGCAGTTCGTGTCCCTCGAGTCCGCGAAGAGCGAGCGCCCCGATCTCGGCGAAGCGCGCATCGTCGTCTCGGGCGGCCGCGCGCTCAACCAGCAGTTCGCCGCCGTCCTCGATCCGCTCGCGAACCAGCTCGGAGCCGCCGTCGGTGCCAGCCGCGCCGCCTGCGACGCCGGATTCGCCCCGCCGGAACTCCAGGTCGGTCAGACGGGCCGGGTCGTAGCCCCCGCGCTCTACTTCGCCATCGGCATCTCCGGCGCCATCCAGCACCTCGCCGGAATGAAGGGCTCGAAGACCATCGTCGCCATCAACAAGGACCCGGAAGCGCCCATCTTCACGGTGGCCGACTACGGCCTCGTGGCGGACCTCTTCCAGGCCGTCCCTGCCCTCGTGACGGAACTCAAGAAGGGCTGAGCGTCCCTTGAGCTACCTCGTTCTTGCCCGCAAGTATCGTCCGCAGTCCTTCGACGATCTCGTCGGGCAAGAACACGTCGCGCGAACGCTCGCGAACGCCATCGGGTCGGGACGTGTCGCGCACGCGTTCCTGTTCACGGGCGTCCGCGGCGTCGGCAAGACGACGAGCGCGCGTCTGCTCGCGAAGTGCCTCAATTGTGTGGGTCCCGACGGCAAAGGCACGGGACCCACGGCGAAACCCTGTCAGGAATGTGCACCCTGCAAGGAAATCGCCGCGGGCGTCGACATCGACGTCCAGGAGATCGACGGCGCCAGCTACAACGGCGTCGACGAGGTCCGGAAGCTCCAGGAAGGCGTGAACTTCCGCCCCGCCCGTGACCGCTCCAAGATCTACATCGTGGACGAGGTCCACATGCTGTCGAACGCGGCGTGGAACGCGTTCCTGAAGACCCTCGAAGAACCGCCGCCGCACGTGAAGTTCATCTTCGCGACGACGGAGGTGCACAAGGTCCCGGTCACCATCCTCAGCCGCTGCCAGCGGTACGATTTCAAGCTGATCCCCACGCAGACCGTGGGCAAGCGTCTCCGGCAGGTACTCGACGCGGAGACCATCCAGGCCGAAGACGCCGCGGTCTCCATCCTCGCGCGCGAAGCGGCCGGTTCCATGCGCGACGCCATGAGCCTGCTCGATCAGGTCATCGCGTTCAGCGGCCAGTCGCTCACCGAGGCGGACGTCTCCCGCGTCCTCGGTGTGGCCGATCGGTCGATCCTCCACGAGCTCGCCACCGCCCTCGTCACGGGCGACGCCACCACGTGCCTCAAGGTCGTCGACAAACTGGCGACCCAGGGCTTCGACCTCGCCCACGTTTCGAAGGACGTGCTCCGACATTTGCGCAACGTCCTCGTCGCGAAGGTGGCGGGCACCGAGAGCCGGGAGCTGCTCGACCTCGCGGACGAGGAAGTGAAGGACGTCGAAGCCCTCGCCGGGAAGGCCGACGCCGACGATCTCTCGCGCCTCTTCCAGGGGTTCTCGCGCGCGTTCGACGACGTCGTCCGGAGCGGCCAGCCCCGCGCGGCCCTCGAGGTGGCGCTCGTTCGTCTCGCCCGGCGCCCCGCCCTGCTTCCCCTCGACGAGCTCCTCGTTCGCGTCGCCGAACTCGAGAAGCGTCTCGCGACGGGCGGCGCGCCTCCTCCTCGCGGCGGTGCCGGACCCAAGACGACGGGCGCGGGGGCCACGTCGATCTCCCAGGCTCCCGGCGCCACGTTGCACGCGGTGAAGATGCCTTCCACGGTACCGTCCTGGGACGCGTCCGAAGCCTCGCGCACCCACGGTTCGCTCGCCCTCGCCGATCGGTCGGCGCCTCCCGTGCGACGCGCCGTCCCGCTGCACCAGGAATCCCGGGACGTGGTGGAGTTCAAAGTCCCCGACTTCGTCCGCGACATGGATCCCGCGCCGGTGGAACCGTCGCCGCGCCCGTCGGAGCCCAACGACGCGCCCAAGCCGCCTCCCGTCGACCTCGCTCCCGTGGACCTCGTCGTGCCTCCCGCCGACGAACTCGAGGCGTGGCAGACCATCGTGATCGGCGTGCGCGCCGTACACCCCGCCCACGCCGCCGTGTACGAACATGGCGTCCCGGTCACGGTGACGAAAGCGCGCGTCGTCATCGGATACCCGCCGGAATCCCTCCTCGGGACCCAAGCGTCCGACGCCGAGGCCCTCGACGCCCTGACACGGGTCGTCCGGGCCCACTTCGACGCCTCCACCGAGGTCGCCCTCGATCTGAGCGTTCCCCGGGACGCTTCGCGCGCGACGCTCGCCGCTCTCCACGAGAACGAACGGCGACGGCGGACCATGGCCGCTCGGGCCGTGGTCACGGGGCATCCCCTCGTGCGGAAGTTCGTCGAGACGTTCGGCGCCGAACTGCGCGAAGTGCGCCTCCCGAAATCGGAGTGATTCCGACGCACCGGCGGGCTCCCATTTCGCCCGATCGGAGGTAAGGTGGCGCCATGCAATTTCGTGGCGGAATGAACGAGCTGATGCGCCAAGCCGCGCGCATGCAGCGCAAGCTCGAACAGACGAAGCAGGAACTCGCGGACCGGGAAGTCACCGGCACCGCCGTGGGCGACAAGGTGAAGGCCGTCGTCACCTACGGACGCACCGTGAAGTCGATCACCGTCGACCCGGAGTTCCTGAAGGCCGAAGGCTTCGATCTCGCCATGGATAGCGTCTGCGCCGCCATCAACGCGGGGTTGAAGGAAGCCGAGACGGCCATGGAAGCCGAGCTCGAAAAAGTCACCGGCGGCGTGAAGCTGCCGGGCATGTGACGGCAGCCGTTCCGTGGAGTCCGGTCGCGTCCAGCGACTCGCGCGGCTGTTCTCGCGCTTGCCCGGCGTCGGGGAGAAGACCGCGCAGCGCTACGTCCTATACCTCGTGACGGCGGACGAGGCCCTGTCGCGTCAGCTCGGCGTCGAACTCGGCGAGCTCCGGGACTTCCTCCGTCCGTGCGAGCGCTGCGGCAACGTCGCCGAGCTTCACGGTCCGTCCGATCCTCCCGTGTGCACCATCTGCAGGGACGGTCGACGGGACGGCTCCCTCCTCTGCGTCGTCGCGCGCGTGCACGATTTGATGGCCATCGAACGGGCGGGATCCATGCGCGGACGGTACTTCGTGCTCGGCAAGTTGCTCTCGCCGCTCGAAGGCGTCGGTCCCGAGGATCTTCCGGTGGCGGCCCTCGCGCGCCGCATCCACGAGGACGGCGTGCGTGAAGTGATCGTCGCCACTCCGCCCAGCGTCGACGGCGAGGCCACGGCGCTCTTCCTGAAGCGCGAACTCGAACCGCTCGGCGTCACCTTGTCCCGCATCGCGAGTGGCGTGCCCCATGGCGGCGATCTCGAGTTCGCCGATCCCATCACCATGGGACGCGCGCTGCAAGGCCGCCAACGTATCTGACCGTCTCCCGCCGTCCCCCGAACCCGAACCGAGAGCCCGCCATGAGCGCCAAAGAAATCGTCGCCACGAAGTCCGCCCCCGCCGCTATCGGTCCGTACTCGCAGGCCGTGCGTGCGGGAGAGTTCGTCTTCCTCAGCGGTCAGATCCCGCTCGACCCGGAAACGGGGACGATGGTCACGGGCACCATCGCCGAGGAGACCGAACGCGTGATGAAGAACCTCGAGGCCGTCCTCGCCGCGGCGGGAGCGACCTTCGCGAACGTCGTCCGCACGACGATCTTCCTCGCGGACATGAACGACTTCGCCGAAGTGAACGGTGTGTACGGAAAGCGCTTCGAATCGGCGCCCCCCGCCCGCGCGACGGTCGCCGTCGCCGGATTGCCCAAGGGCGCCCGCGTCGAGATCGACGCCGTGGCGTTCGTCCCGAAGGCCCGCTGAAGCCCGGTCAGAAGGACGCGAGGGTCACGTCTCCGCCGCCGTGGACGGTGGCGGAGATGGAGGCCGCGCCCGTGCCCTTCGCGCCCCGCCCCTGACCACTGACGACATCCGGGAACGCCACGAGGTCCACCTTCCCGCCCGACGGGACCGAGAGGTTCACCACGTCGGCGGCGAACGCCTTCGGCAAGCGGAGCGTGATGTCGCCGAGGCCGCTCGTTCCCGTGCCGATGTCCACCGTCACGACGGAGCCCACGGTCGGCGTCACGCCGAGATCCACGTCGCCGAGGGACGCCTCCACCTTCACGCCACCCGTGAGACCCGAGAGCGTCGTGGTGCCGTTGTCGTTCACGAAGAGCATCTGCTGGCCTGCCGCGGCGGTGAGGCCGGTGGCCTTGAGCGAACCATTGCCGATGCGCGCCTTGAACGGAACGCCCTTGTCGGTCGTTCCGGCGGGGACTTTCACGGTGATGCGGCAGCCGGTCGTGCCCGTGGGCGCGGATCCGAAGTCCTTCGAGGCCTGTTTGCAGTGGACGTAGAAGTTCGCGGCCTTCTCGTCGATACCGTACGCGGCTTCGATGTCGGCCATGGCCTGCTTCGCGTCGTCCTCCTTCTCCGCGCGCGCGAAGAACGTGGCCGAGACTTCCACCTTCGTCCGACCCGCTTCGCCGACGACCTCGATGTCGCCGTTGACGTTCTCGATCTCGATGGCGCGTCCGTCCCAGTCGATGGCGGCCGACTTCACGTTGGGCGTTGCGGTCGCGAACGACTGGAGGGCCGTGATCTGGATCCCGTTCTCGAGGGTCTTGATGGCGCAACCCGTGGCGCCGAGGAGGCCGGCGGCGGTGACGATCGAAACGGCGAGAGCGCGGGACGACTTGACCATGGGTTCCTCGTGAAGTTCGGGGGATCGAAGCGACGAAAGGGGGTGAACCGCGGGCCCGATTCGGGAACACGGTGCACCCACGTCCTTTGGACGAACGGGCGCGGGGCCCCATTCATTCAACACGAAAACCCCGATCGGCGGCCTCTTTTTGGCGCGTTTCGTGGTCTCTCCGAAGGGCGTTGGTCCGCGGAAAGTCCGGGTTTCGCCGGGCGAAGGTACGACCTCCGTCCACCCTCGCCACGGGCACGATGCCGCGGATGCTGGACGTCACGAACACCTCGTCCGCGCGCACGAGGTCGGCGAGCGGAACCGTTCGTTCGCGGGCGACCAGGCCCACGGACGACGCGCACGCGAGCACGTGCCTGCGCGTGATGCCCGGAAGGACACCGGTGGCGAGCGGAGGGGTGACGACCTCGTCCCCGAAGACGGCGAACACGTTCGCGGAGGCGCACTCGGTCACGTCGCCTCCAGGCGTCGCGAAGAGGGCCTCGTCCGCACCGAGACGTCGTGCGTCGTCCTTGGCGAGGAGGTTCGCGAGGTAGCTCGTCACCTTGGCCGAGGTCGCGCTCGTGTGTTCGACGGCACGGAGACTGGGGATCGTCACGAGCGAAATCCCCTCCGCGTAGACCCGCGCCGGCGGCAGGACGAGAGGGAATGCGTAGACGACCACGTTCGGTTCCGGGCCGACGTCGAGGTCCAGCGTCGGAACGGCGGACGTACCCCGCGTGACGACAACGCGGACGTAGCTCTCCCCCGTCCGCCGTGCCACGGTCCCGACGATCGCGTCGGTGAGCGCCTCGGGAGACGGACGTCGGATGAACCGGAGGAGCTCCGTGGATCGGACGAGGCGATCCACGTGGAGATCGAGATCGGCGAAGCGGCCTCCGAACGTGCGGAGCACTTCGAACGCGGCGTCTCCGTACAAGAACCCCCTGTCGAGGACGCTCACCCGCGCGTCCTCGGCGGAAGACACGACGCCGTTCACCGAGACGAACGCGTCCGTGGACCGGGACGTGGACGAGGACGGTCCTGGGGAAGACGTATCGGTCACCGCACGCCCACACCGACGTCGGGAACGTCGTATTCGAACGCGAGCTCGCCCTCGGCCCCGTGCCCCTCGGCGGCCGTGCGTTCCGCGGCCGTGTTGGCGTCCTCGATGGCGCGCGCGAGGACGGACGGGGTCACCAGCACAGGTTCGAGGGGCGCCCCGACGACGACCACGACGCGCGTGAAGGGCCATGCGATGCGAAACCGATCCCAGGTGCGTCGGAGCGTGAGCCCGTGGGGTACGTGGGCGCCGAGCGGGACGACCGTGGCGCCCGTGCGGAGGGCGGCGACCAGGGCACCTTCGTGGACCGTGCCGTACGGTCCCCGGGGACCGTCCACGGCGAACTCGAGGTCCTCGTCCTCCGCGTGGCGACGCAGCCGTCGGACGAGGGCCACGAGTCCCTTCGCCCCCCCTTTCGAGGACGAACCTCGGACCACCCGCAATCCGAGAACGGACAGGGCCCGTGATTGGAGATCGCCGTCCTCGGAATGGCTGACGAGCACGGACGTGGGTCGCCGTCGCTTCCACGCGAGGAGAGGCCATTGGGTCCCGTGGAAGAAGGCCATGACCCAGGGTCGTGCACCGTCGACATGGGCGAGCCCATCGCCGCGGACCTCGACGCGCAAGGTCCGCAACCACACGGACGCCACCGCGCCGATCAGGTTTCCCGCGAGATGTCGGAGCGCCCGCACGGAGGGCACTCCTAGCAAAGTTCTTCCCGTACGGGATCAGCCCTTGAGGGCCTCGAGACGCGTCTTCGCCCGTTCCAGACCGGCGTCGTTTTCGAGGGCCCGTTCGAACATCTGTTGGGCCTTCGCCTTGTCGCCCGAGGCCGCCGCGACCTCACCGAGGTAGTAGAACACCTCGGCCTTCGTGATGCCGGAGGTCGGCTCGAGGCGCTGGAGCAGGAGCGCGCGGAAGGACTTCTGGGCGCGATCCAGGTCCCCCGTCTCGAACGCGAGGAGACCCAGGTCCCGGAGGACCGTGATGGACCCCGGATCGATCTTGAAGGCGAGATCGAGCTCGCGGAGGGCCGCGGCCTTGTCGCCCAGTTCCAGGCGGACCTTCCCGTGACGCTGGTGGAAGATCGCCAGCTCCTTCGTGCGACGGCCCGCGAACGACGCGATGATGCGTTCGAGGACGTTGGCGGCGTCCTGCGAGCGACCCGAGGCCGCGTAGGCGTCGCAGAGGGCCAGGAGGACGTCGCGGTCCTCCGGGACGAGGGCGACGGCGCGCTCGAGGACGGCGATGGCGTCCTGGGGCGCGTTCCGACGCGATTCGTGGATCTGGGCCGCACGACGGAGGAGTTTCACCTGGATGGCGACGACGGGCGAGACGGGCTTGTCCGGCGGTCCCATGGCGCCCGGGCGGAGGCTCTTCGGTGCGCCGCCGGGAGGCGCCATGCTGCGGGACGCGATCGACACGGGTGCGGGAACGGCGTCGCCCAACGTGGACAACTGTTCGACGTCGCCCACGCGGGCGTCCTCGTTCGCGGCACCGAGCAAGGTGGCGTCGCCGACGAGGAGGTCCGCGAGTTCGCCCCACTTGCCCGACTTCTCGTAGAGCCCCCGGAGGCGGAGCCGCACGTCGGTGTGGGTCGCCTCGAGTTCGAGGGCGCGCCGGAGGGCGTCCTCGAGACCGTCGCCGTCGCCCATGGCCTCCCGGGCCTTCGCCAGACGGAGCGCGTGTGCGACCGCGGCGGCTCCCGTGGTCAGTTCGAGGAGACGTTCCGTCGCCTTCGCGGTGCGCGCATGATCCGAACGCGCTTCGGCGATCCGCGCGACCGCGTCGAGCGCTTCGACGTTCGCTGGTTCGACCTCGAGGATGGATTCGAAGCTCGTGAGCGCGCGCGCCGAATCGGCGAGGGGCCCTTCGAAGAGCGCGGCGAGACGGAGCGCGAGACGGATGCGCGTGGCACCGTCACCGCGTTCCCCTGCCCGGCGCCCCTCGTCCCCGAGCAGCTCGGCGAGCTCCTCGTGACGCTTCGTGCGTTCGAACGCGGACACCAGGGCGAGCACGGCCCTCGGTTCGGACGGCGTGTCCGCCAGGATCGCGCGCAAGGTGTCGATGGAGTCGTCCGCGCTCCCGAGCTTCGTCTCCTGGAGTTCGGCGAGTTCCAGGCGGAGCACCGTCCGCGCCTCCGCGGATTCCGCGACGTCGATCCGGTGCGCGAGCAGTTTGGCGACGTCGGACGTGCGGTTCTCCGCCAGGTCAAGTCGACCGAGCGCGTCGATGGCCCGTTCGTCCTTCGGCTCGCGATCGAGGATCGCGCGGTACATCGCGATGGCGCGATCGGCGTCCCGGAGACCGTCCGCGACGAGTTCGGCCGCACGGTGACGAAGGGCGAGACCCTCGACGGCGTCCGTCGAGAGTTCCTCGGAACGGACGAGGAGCTTCACGACTTCCGCCGTGTCGCCACGGGCCTCCGCGAGACGCGTGAGTTCGGAGATGGCCCATCGGTTCCCGTCGTCGTCGACGAGCAGGTCGCGGAGGATGCTCTCCGCGAGGGTCGCGTCCGCGAGGGACTCCTCGGCGACCGTCTTCGCGTCCCTGAGGAGTCGGACACGCTCGTCGATGCCGCTCTCGAGCTTCGCTCGGGACCGGAGCGTCGCCACGAGGTCGCGTTCCCGTCCAGGCGCGCGTTGGAGTCCCTCGATCGCCCGGAGGACGTCGAGGTTTTCCGGGTCGATCCCGATGGCCTGCCGGAAGGCCGATTCGGCGGCGGCGGTGTCGGCCACCTTGTCCCGGAGCCAGGTCGCCGCGCGGGTGAAGAGCTCCGCGCGCGTCATGGACGGCACGTCGCGGGAGGCGTCCGTCGCCTTCACGAGGGCGTCCGCAGCGCTCTTCCAGGACGACGTGACGCCGGCGAGACGCTCGATCTCGCCGAGCGTCTCCGCGTCCGCCGGATCGTCGGCGAGGGCGGCTTCGAGTGCCCGTTGCGCACGCAGGGGATCTCCCACGTCCGTCTCGAGGACACGCGCGAACTCGCGGCGGGCCCGGAGGCGGCCGCGGGGATTCGATTCCCGGGCGACGTGCCGCTCGTAGAGTTCCGCCAACGCTTCGTTCTCGCGCGAGGCGCGGTACGCCGCTTCCAGGATACCGAAGGCCGTCGTGAAGTCCTCGCCGCCGAGGAGCTTCTCGGCGACACCCCGACTCGGTGCGTGGGTCGGCACTTCGTCGAGGGCGAGTCGGATCGATCCGAGGGCGGCGTCGTCGTCCGCGAACGATTCGAGCTGCAACGTCGCGAGCCGGAACCGGAGGTCCGCACGGGCCTCGGGCGTCGTCGCGAGGGCGATCCTGCGATCGATGACGAGGACCCGCGAGCGTGCGTCCGAGAGCTTGGCGTAGAGTCGTTCGAGCCCGGCGAGGCTCGTGTCCGTGTCGCCGCTCTGTTCGAGGGAACGGGCGAGCGAGGCCGCCCCGCGCGCGTCGTCCTCCAGTCGTTCCTCCGCGATCCGGGCCTCCCGCACGAGGAGCGCGGTGGCCAGGGTGCGTCGAACGAATTCGACGCGCGTTCGGCGAGGGCGTCGGCGTAATCCTTCCACGCCCCCTTCCCGACCGGCACGGCGCGGGCTTCGAGGAGCGGGTGCACCGTCTCGTCGTCGGGCACCGCGGCGAACGCCTTCATGAGGGACGCGAACGCCTTCGGAGCGTCGCCGAGATCGTCGCCTTCCACGGCGGCGAGCGTCCGCAAGCGGTCGGCCTTGGTCCGAGGATCGTCGCTGGCGTCGACCTCGAGTCGGAGCACGGTGGCCAGGTCCTCGAAGCGGCCGGCGCCCTTCAGGAACGACGAGACGACGACCGCGACGGCCGGCACGTGTTCCGGTTCCGTCGTCGCGATCGCGAGCAGAGCGTCGACGACCTCCGCGTCGTAGCCACCCTCCAGCACGCGACGGTACGCCGCGAGGGCCCCCGCCGAATCCCCGAGTTCCTTCGCGCGGAGCGTACCGATGCGCTTCTCGAACGTACGGCGCGCGGCGTCGTCCGTCGCGAGGGACAGCCTCTGGTCGAGGATTTCGAGCAGATCGCTCGACGCGCCTTCCGCGAGGTACAGACGATCGAGGCGTTCCAGGACGTCGGGATTCTTCGGTTCGACGGAGTGGGCGTCCCGGACGAGCGCGATGGCTTCGCGACGGTCACCGAGACCCACCTCGTACGAGAGGGCCGCATCCATCGAGAGCTGGAAACGGAGACCGATGTCGTCGTCCGTGGTCAGTGCGAGGCGCCGCCGGTAGAGATCGACGAGACGGGCGTGGTCCTTCTTCGCCTCGTGCAGCGGGATGAGATTGTCGAGCGTGAACGCGCTTTCGGGATCGCCTTCGAGCGCCTTCTCGTACGCGACGATCGCACCTTCCGGATCGTCGAGCATGTCCCGACGGGCTTCGCCGACCCGCCGCCACAGGCTCGCCCGCTCCTCGTCGGAGGCGGCGAATCCGGTCTTCTTCTCGAGGACGTGGACGAGTGCCTTCCAGTCCGAGAGGAGCGTCGCGAGGGCATCCATCTCGTCGAGGATGGTGACGTCGCTCTCGTCCTTCGCGTAGGCCGCCGTCCACGCGACCAGGGCCCGTCGCGGATCGTCCCTGCGCTTGTCGTGGATGCGCGCGAGGGCGACCCAAAGTTCGCCCGCGAGGCGATCGTCGGCCTTCGCGGTCGCGGTCTCGTAGGCGAGGACGACGTCGTCCCAGCGGCCGGTCGCCCCCGCGAGTCGCTCCGTCTCGCGTCGGGCGGGTTCGCTCGACGGATCTTCCGCGACGGCGAGGAGGGCGGAGTCCAGGGCGGCGAGCGCGTTGCCATCCTTCGTCTCGAGGAGAGCGGCATTCTCGAGCAGGATGTTCACGCGTTCGAACGCGTCCGCCGCGATGGCGAGACGCACGTCGTTGGCGCGGAGGAGCTTCCGATGATCCGACGCCGACTCGTAGACGGGCCGGAGGATCTCCACGGCACGGGCGCGGTGTTCGGCGTTCCCGAAAAGGGCCTCGAGCTCCGTGGTCGTCTGCCCGAAGACGGTGGACGACTTGTCGGCGAGGCGTAGCACGGCCTCGTACTCGTCGAGCGCGCCCGGAATGTCGGACAGTCGCTTGGCGAGGGACTCCGCGAGCTCGAACCGGAAGCGCGCCTCGTCCTCGGGAAGGAGCGAGAGCTCCGCGCGTCGACGCGTGTGGTCTGCGAACTCGCGGAACCGTTCGCGGGCGAAGTACAGGCGCGAGAGCGCCTCCAAGGAATCGGCGTCGCTCTCCTCGATCTCGAGGGCGGATCGGTGCCACTCGATGGCCTTGTCCGCCTGACGGAGTTCCGTCTCGGCGATCTCGGCGAGCGTGTGGAAGAGCGCGATGCGCTCCTTGGGTTCGTCGCGATGTTCGAGGCCGGCGACGAGCAACTCCGTACGCTCGGTCGGCTTGCCGCTCTCGCGGAGGAGCTTGTCGAGGGATACGAAGGACTCGCGATCCCCCGCGGGATCGACCGCGAGCGCGCGGCGGTAATGGGCGATCGCCTCGTCCTTGTCCCCCGTCTCGTCGAAGAGTTGTCCCGTGCGACGCAGGAGCCTGGCGACGGTCTCGTCGTCGTTCGTGAGAGCCGCGAGTTCCTTGGCGAAGATCCCCGCGAGGCGTCCGGGCGCGTTCGCGACGCGGGCCACCCGCTCGAGTTCCGCCCACGTCGCCTCCTCGAGGGGCTCCTCCGCGAGCATGCGCGCCCACGTGTCGAGGGCGGCGACGTAGTTCTCTTCCTGCTCCTCCTGGAGCTTCGCGAGGCGTTCGAGGAGGCGCTTCCTCTCGTCCGAGTCCTCGGACACGCCGATCCGTGCCTCGAGGGTCTCCATGACCTTCTTGCCGTCGAGGCGCGCGAGGTACACCGGCTCGAGTAGCGTCGCTGCCCGCGCACGGTGTTCCTTCGGTCCGAGCAACGACTCGAGCATCGCCACGGTGGGGGCGTGATCGCGCACGAACTCGAGCGCTCGCTCCAGGGAGTCGAACGCGCGGACGGCGTCCCCTTGCTCGGCGAGGGCGACCTCGGCGATGCGATGGAGAAGCGACGCGCTCTTCTCGGGAGCGTCGGCGGAGGCGGCGAGCTCGCGTTCGTGGAGCGCGAGGAGTTCGTCCCACCGTTTGGCGGCCCTGTGGAGCCGCTCGAGGGCACGGAACGCGGCGTCGTCGAGACCGAGTTCGAGGACGTCCTCGTAGGTCGAGGTCGCGGTCGCGGGGTCGTCGAGACGGACCTCCTCGACCTCGGCGCGACGGTGGAGGAGCGCGCGTTTCGCGTCGTCGCCTGGCGCGAGATCGACGCGGCGCGCGAGGATTCCGTGGAGCGCCGACCAATCGCCTTCGGCGACGAGGATCGCGTCGAGGGACTCGAGGGCCGATCGATCGTCGGGCCGGAGTTCCAACGTCTTCTCGTAGAGGGCGCGGGCCCTTTTCGGATCGGACAGGCGATCGCGGGCGATGTCGGCCGCCATGCGCGTCGCGTCGGCGCGCACGGCGTCGTCGCTCACGTCGGTTTGCACGTGTTCGACGAGCGCCACGAAATCCGCGGGAGTGCCGGCTCGGTCGGAAAGGCGGCGGGCCTCGTCGAGGGTCGCGGCGAACGTCGGTTCGGAACCAGAAGCTTCGACGGCGCGCGCCACGTACCGGAATGCCCGCGCGACGTCCCCCAAGGATCCTTCGGCCACGTGTGCGGCTTTGGCGAGTGCCGCGAGCTTCTCGCGGGTGACGTCGGCCATGGAGATCTCGACGTCGAGTGCAGCGAGCACGCGCTCGTGTTCCCCGGCCGCTTCGTACAACGGAAGGAGGATGCTCGCGGCCTCCCGACGGAAATCGGCGTCCTCGAAGAGACCTTCGAGCGCGGCACGGCTCGGACCGTGGGAGGCCTCGATCGCGAGCGCTTGCCGGTACGCGTCGAGTGCGTTCTCGGTGGCGGTGAGGTGCGTGCGTCGCACGTCGCCGAGTTCCGCGAGGAGGGTCGCCCGTTCGGTACCGGTCGCGAGAGCGAGGTGTTGTTCGATGACGTCCGCGACGTCCTGCCACTCCCCGGCCTTGCGGTGGAGGTTCGCGAGGGACGTGAGCACGGGCGGATCCGCCCCGAAATCGTCGACGACGTGCCGGTACGCGAGGATCGCCTCGGGGACGTCCCCGATCTCGTTCTCGAACAGCGACGCGACGCGCAGCATGAGTTGCCGCTGCAGATCCGGATCGTCCGTACGTCGCTCCCGGGCCCGGAGAACCTCGACCCGTTCCCGGTGCTTGCCGGCCTTACCGTACAGGCGATCGAGGGCGAAGAGACCCTCGTCGTCCGTGGGATCGTCGTCGACGCGGGCCTTCCACGCCTCGATGGCGCCGGGAACGTCGTTCAGCACGTTCTCGGCGAGATCCCCGAGACGGCGACGGAGGTCCCGGAGGCTCGCGGGATCCTGTTCGAGACGCGCGCGCACCACGAGCACGTCACGGAGCTCGCGAGGACGATCGCCACGCGCGACGAGCGCCTCGAGGGAACGGGCGGCGGGGAGCGCGTGTTCGGCGGCGTCCGGATCGAGGGTGAGGACCTGGCGGTACACTTCCTCGGCTCGAACGGGATCGGCGAGCGCGGCGTCGAACACGTTCGCCGCCTGCATGAGCACTTCGGCCCGTACGGGGACGGATGCCGTGCGGCCCGCGGCGTCCAGGAGGACCTCCGCGGCCCGACTCTCGAACGACAACTGCGCGGACAGCGCGAGGAAGCGGGCGCGGACGGTCCCGTCGTCGGGTTCCAAGGGCACGAGTTCCGCGTAGGCGTCGAAGGCCTTGCCGAAGTCGGTGAGCCGCACGTCGAAGAGTTCGGCGACGCGCCGTACGAGTTCGCGACGTTCGTCCCTGTCGGTGACGGTCTCGAGCTCGATGCCGAGGACGCGGGCGAGGTTGCGTGCTTCGTCCCGTGCGGCGTACACGCCTTCGAGGACCCGCGCGACCTTCGCCCGGAGCGACGGCTCGGGCAGGAGGGATTCGAGGAGATCCTTCGCGCGATCGTTGGAGGGTTCGGATTCGACGACCTCGGCGAGGAACGAGAACGCGAGCTTCGGGTCCCCCAGGCGTTCGAGCTGCAGGGCACCGAGCCGCAACTTGAGCGCGGACATTTCCGCGCCGGACGCCGTCTCGAGACGGCGCGCGAGGAGGCGTCCCTGCGCTTCCCACTGCGCCGTCTGGCCGTAGAGGGTGTCGAGCGCGCGATCGGCCTGTTCGTGGGTCGGTTCGAGCTCGACGATCCGTTCGTAGTACGCGATGGCACGCGGCAGATCGCCGGTGATTTCCTCGGCCACGAGCGCGACCTCGGAGAGGAGTTGGACGCGACGTCCGGGCTCCGTGGCGGCATCGATGGCGCGCACGTAGAGCGCGTCGAGGGCGGCCCACTCTTCGCGGGTCGTGAGGATCTGCTTCAGCCGCACGAACGCCCAGTCGTTGCCGGCCTCGCGCGCGAGGATCCGTTCGAGGTACGGCCGGGCGCGATCGATTTCGCCGAGCTTGTCGTCGTACAGGGTCGCGATGCGCTCGGAGAGATCGAGCTCGACGTACTCCGGCAGACCGCTCTCGCCCGTGGGCGGGACGGCGGCGGCGAGGGCGTCGATGAACACCTGGATCTTCCCCGTGCGCACGGCGAGGGAGTTCAACCGATCCCAGGATTCGATGGACGTCGAGAATTCGCGGACCGCCCGCACGGCCACGTCGAACGCCGTCGCGGGGGAGCCGAGGGCCTTCTCGTGCACTTCGACGAGCCGCGCGAAGATCGCGATGCGGTCGTCCTTCGCGGCGGCGGTCGCGAGCATGACCTCGAGGGTCTCGACCTGCCGGTCGGGGCGCCCCGCACGGGAGAACACGTCCTCGAGGACGTTGGCCGCGCGCCCACGGGTGGCACTCTCCTTGAGGAGGTCCTCGAAGAGCGCGATCACTTCGGGGGCCGTGTCCGAGAGCACGAGCGCACGTTCTGCCGCGACGAACGCGTCCGCGGGGCGTCGGAGTTCGAGCAGCAGGCGTGCGATCTCGATCTCGGTCCGGAGGAGATCTTTCCCCTGCCGTTGGGAACGTTCGCGTTCGAGGAGCTCGAGGGCGTCGTCGAGCTGCCCGCTGCCGCGGAGGAGGCGCGAGAGACCACGGAGGGCGATGGCGTGTTCGCGCGCGACGTCGGTCACTTCGCGGTACAGGGCGATGGCGCGATCGGGAGCTCCGAACGCCTCCTCCTCGAGGAGCGCCCATTCGACGAGCAAGTCCGTGCGAGCGGTGCCCGAAGCCCGCTCGACCCGCTGACGCTGGAGCCAACGGAGATCGTCCCGTCGATCCGTGGTGCGGAGGAGCCGGTCCAAGAACTGGATGGCGGCTTCGTCGCCCGTTTCGACGAGCTTCCTGCCGTGTTCGACCGCCTCGTCGATGCGACCGAGCTCCGAGGCCGCCACCTCCGCGAGGCGCAACGTGAGCAAGCGACGTTCGTCGGCACCCACGTCCGCCTCCGCGAGGCGCGCGGAAGCGACCTCGTAGAAGCGGTCCCAGAGGCCCGTCGCGCGTGCGGACTCTTCGAGCGCGGAGGCGGCCGCCACGCGATCGCGTGCCAGCTTGAAGCGGAGGACGGCGTAGCCGAACGCCGTCGCCCGGTCGCCGAGACGCGCTCCGGTCACGTTCTCGAGCTTCTGCAGGTATTCGATGGTCTCCACGTCGCCCGAGGAGTGGCTGAGAAGGATGTCGTAGAGGGCCGGAAGTCGGGCCCACTTCTCTTCCTTCTCGTAGAGCTTCACGAGGGCACGCGCGGCGCGCGCGTCGTCGGGCCGCGCGGTGAGGACCCGCTCGTACGCACGGAACGCGCGTTCGGGCGCGCCGAGACGGTTCGCGTAGATGTCGGCGGCACGGAACGAGAGTTCGATCTTGAGGTCGGACTCGGTCGCGCGATCGGCCGCGGTCGAGAGGACCTCGACGAGCCCTTCCCAATCCTTCGCGTCCTCGTACAGGGCCGTGAGGGCGTCGAAATCGCCGGCGGCGAGGTACGCGTCCCGGAGGACGCGGAGCGCCTTGGGGTTGCCGGGCGAGACCTCGAGCACGCGACGCCACGCATCCATCGCGCGAACGGCGTCGTGGAGGCGCTCGGAGAACAGGCTGCCGAGGCGTTGGAGGAGCGCGAGCTTCTGGGTCGCGTCGTCGGTCTCGCGGATGCGGCGCTCGAGAACGAACGCGAGGGTCTCGAAGTCGCGGTCGCGTTCCGCCTGACGTTCGAGGGCCTCCAGGGCGTCGGCCGCGGACGGATCCTCGTCGAGGATGGCGCGGTAGAGGCGGATCGCGACGTCGCCCTTCTCGAGCTTGTCGGCGGCGAGCTTCGCCATCTCGGTCCAGACGGCGCGACGCGCTGGACCGGCCGTCGCCGCCGCCGCTTCCGACTCGAGGAGGTCGAAGAGCGGTTGGTACGCGCGGCGCCGCGAGTAGAGTTCCTTCAATTTCTCGCGGGCGTCGGCGTCGGTCGGGACGAGGGCGTGGAGCTTCTCGTAGGCTTCGAGCGCGTTCTGGGGATTCGCGAACTGATCCGCCCAACGGGCGGCGATCGACCGGTACAGATCCGCCTTCACGGCGACTTCGGTCTCGAGCTCCGCGAGCCGCGTCTCGGTGGCGAGGAGATCGCGGTGGCGACCGAGCGCGTCGAAGCTCTTGGCGAGGTCCCGGAGCGCGGACTTGTCGTCCGGTGCGAGGGAGATGATCTGCGTGAGCACCGTGACGAGGACCGCGTCGTTCTGCGCGTGATCGCGCACGACTTGGGCCAGTTCGCGCAACGTCGGGAGGCGGGCGGGATCCGACGTCGGCAGCCTCTCGAGCTCGCCGCGAAGCACGTCGATGAGCGCGGCGAACGCGCCCGTCTCGCGGTAGAGCATGCGCAGTTCCCGTCGCGCTTCCGCGTTTCCGGGATCCTGCCGGAGGGCCTCCTTCGCGCGCTCCACGAGCCGCGCGACGTCGCGCGACGCCGGCGGTGCGGACGGGGCACGCGGGGCCACGCTCTCCATCACCCGTTCGCCGAGGCGCGTGTATTCGAGGACGAGCGGGTGCGACGGATCGAGGCCACGGAGTCGCTCGATCACGAGGTCGGCGTTCTCGCGATCCCCGAGGCGCTTCCAGGTGACCTCGGCGAGCCCCGCGAGCGCGTCGATCTTCGCCTCCGCCGACTTCGGATCGGCGTGCAGTTGGCGCGCGTACAGGTCCGCGACGTCTTCCCACATCCCGCGGGACCCCATGACCTCCACGAGGCACGAGGTGGCCGTCGGGTGCCCGGGCCAGATTTCGAAGACGCGCTCGTAGGCGCCGATGGATCGTTCCGGCGCGCCGAGGTCCTTCGAGAGGACGCGCGCGAGACGCAGGAACGCGAGGGCGCGCTCCTCCGGAATCGACACCTTCTCGGCGTAGGACTCCATGGCGCGCGCGAGTGCGTCGAATCGTTTCGCGTCGCGGTGCACGTGTTCGAGCAACTGCTCGGCGCGGCGGTTGTCCGGATCGATGGCGAGCGCGTGTTCGAGTCGCCTCACGACGTCGGTGTCGAGATTCGGATCGAGCGGGCGGATGGAACCCGCGCCTTCGACGCGGTTCTCGAGGCGGCCGTAACGGTACGCCGCTTCGGCGGCGCTCACGAGGAGCGAACTCTTGAACGCGGCCTCCTTCGAGGTCTCCGCTTCGGTCAGGTACCGTTCGACGAGCGCGCGCCACCGCACGCGCTTGGCCGCGCTGTTCTCGATGGCCTGTTCGGCGTCCGGATCCTCGGGACGGAGGACGAGCAACTCGCGGTACGCGTTCACCGCCGCTTCGTCGTCGAAGAGCTCCTCGTCGAGGACGCGGGCGCGTTCGGTCTGGAGATCGGCCGCGTGGGGAGTGCCCGAGGCGAGCGCGATCTCGAGGTTCAGGAGGCGCGCGACGGCGGGGTACTCACGTCGCTCCTCGTGGACCTTCCGGCTCGCTTCGAGGAGCGAGCGCAGTTCCGCCGGGGGGACCTCCGCCGCGGCGGAATTCGGCCCCTGGGAACCCTCCTGCAACAGGCCGAGCGTCGCCGCGAGCGTCTGCCATCCGAGCTCGTTTCCCGGGTCGTCCTCGACGACGCCAAGGGCCCTTCGAATCGTCTTCGCGCTCATCCATCCCCTTCGACCGGCCGTACAGCGACTGCGACGAAAAACGCGCGAAGAATCGTAGAGATACCCGACCTCGCCGAGTCCACGATGCTACGGGGCGCGCCGCGCCGTTTCAAGCGCCGGGTCGGCGCCGGAACGGGAGAGAACCGGCGCCGACCCTGTTCGGTCGGGCGTACATCCTTCGGCCGGCGAACTGGCCTCGAGGCCACGGCGTGCGGATGTAAGTGAATATCACTTTCACTTTCATCTAGAGCGAAGGACCTACGGGAGTCAAGGTGGGACGACGGACGGCTCCGTCCGGCCTTCCCCGCCGCAACGGTCGCGTTGTCGCCCCGGTCCCCCGATCTTTTTCCGTAGGGTCCCCCGCGTCCCCGTCGTCGGAAGGACTGAAAGGGAGAAACCACCATGCTCCGATCCATCGCGCTCACGCTTGCCGTCGCTTCCGTCCTCGTCGTCACCCCTGCGTTCGCCGATTCCGGCCGCCACGAAGGCGCGGGCGCGGCCGGCCGCGTCGCCCACGAACACGAACGGTCGTTCCCGATGAAGGGCGCCGAGTTCAAGGCGAAGGTCGATCGACGCATCGCCCGTGCTCGCGCGCGCCTCGACGAGGGGCTCGTGAGGCACAAGGTCGACGAAGCCAAGGCGAAGGAGATCCGCAGCCGCTTCGACGCGGGCGTCGCCAAGCTCCAAGAGGAAGTGAAAAAGGTCACCGCCGACGACGTCGTGACGAAGGAGGAGGCGAAGGGCGTCCGCGAACTCGCGCGTTCGCTGCGGCCCCACGAGGGTGAACACGGCGAGGGCAAGGGTCGCGGAGCACGCTGAACTCCCGTCGCGCGCGGATCCGAAGGGAACCGCGACACCGTGTGACGATCCCACGGCGGTGGCATGGGAACGTGCGGGCCGGGCGGCATTGCTGCTAGGCTCCAAAGCCCCATGCCGCCGTCGGCAACGTCCCAGGAAATCGCACCTCCGAGCACCGCGACGCCGTCCGCGAACCGGGGTGTCGGCGCCGGATTCGGGATCCTCGTCAACGCGAACGCCAAACGCGGGGGGCGTCGCGTGGCGGTGCAGATCGGGCGGGTCCTGACGGGCGCCAACGTCCGACTGACGAAGCGTGCGAGCGAGATCGATGCCTGGCTCCGCGCGATCCCCTCGATGCGGTGCCTTCTCGCCGCGGGCGGAGATGGCTCGGCCATCGCGCTCGTGAACGCCCTCGATCGCGTCGTTCCGAAGGACGCGCCCCTGCCGCCCATCGGCGTCATTCCCCTGGGTACGGGAAATGCGTGGGCCCACGTGACCGGCGCACGGAAGCTCCACATCGCACTCGACGAGCTCGCCCGCGCACGCGATCCCCTGCCCCTCCGCGAATTCGGTCTGGTGGAGTGCGAAGGCGTCCTGTCCCACTTCGCCGGCTCGGGATGGGACGCGCAGGTCATCGAGGACTACCGCGCGCAAGTCGCGTCCGCGAAGGGTCCCTCGGCGCGACTCGCCAAGACCGTGTACGGCTACGTCGCCGCCATGCTCGTGCGCACCGCGCCGAAGACGCTCCTCCTCGGACGCCCGCACGTGATCGTCGAGAACCTGGGCGACGAGGTCTATTCGATCACCGCCGACCGGAAGCTCGTGAAGATCGAGGGCGCCCGGCATGGCTCGGTGCTCTACGACGGTCTCGCGAGCGTCGCCGGCGTCGCGACCTGTCCGGAGTTCGGCTACCGGTTCCGTGCGTACCCGTTCGCGGAGCGTCTCCTCGGACACTTGAATGCGCGCGTGTACTGCCAGTCGACCCCCGCCGCCATCCGCGACATCCCGAAGTTGTGGCGCGGCGAACATCCCCTCGAGGGCATGCACGACTGGTTCTCGACCCACATCCGAATGACCTTCTCGCGCCCGGTGCCGCTCCAGATCGGTGGCGACGCCATGGGAATGCGGACGACCATCGAGTACAAGATCTCGGATCGCAAGGTCGCCCTGCTCGACTGGCGCCGTCTGGCGTGACCGAAGCCCGGAACGGGCGAAAATCGGCGGAAAATCGCGGATCGGAACCGGGGCGCTCGCCCACGCGTATCCTGGGGGACACCATGCACCGCGTTCCTTCCCGCGTCCCCCCTCCGTCCTGGCCCCGTTCGCGCGCGCTCGCGTGCGTCGCGACCTTCGCAACCTTCGCCGTGTCCGCTTGCGCGAACGCCGGCAGCAACCCGGGCCCGCGGACGGCCGCGACGCCGAAGCCCGACGTCCCGGCCCTCATGGCCTTGAGCGGCGCGCCCAAGGACGAACTCCCCTGGGCCACGTTCGACGACAAGACCTTCGCGAAGGCGAAGGCGGAGCGGCGCTTCGTCATCCTCGATGGCGCCGCGGAGTGGTGCCACTGGTGCCACGTGATGGAGGCGACGACCTACCACGACGAGGCCGTGCGCGAGGTCCTCGCCAAGAGTTTCATCGCGACGAAGGTCGACGTCGACACGCGTCCCGACATCGAGGAGCGGTACAACGCGTGGGGGTGGCCCGCGACCGTCATCTTCTCGCCCGACGGCGAGGAGCTCGGCAAGTACAAGGGCTACATCGGCCCGGAGGACTTCGTCGCGATCCTGACGCAGGTCGCCGCGACCCGGGACCAGCCCGCGAAGGCCTCGGGGACGGTCGCGACGAAACGCGTCCCCGTCCTGCCGATCTCGGCCGACGCCCTCGACATCGTGCACCGGTTCACGAAGCTCGAACTCGAGGACTACTGGGACGAGGAAGAGGGCGGCTGGGGCCACAAGCAGAAGGCGCCCATGATGTGGAACAACGAGTGGCTGCTCGCGAACGCGAAGGCGGGCGACGCGCTCGCCAAGAAGCGCGTGCTCTTCACGCTCGGCAAGCAGCGCGCGATCCTCGATCCGGTCTGGGGCGGTATCTACCAATACTCCGCGGCGACGAACTGGAACGAGCCGCACTTCGAGAAGCTGATGACGTGGCAGGCGGGCGCCCTCGACAACTACGCCTCCGCCTACGCGCTCACGAAGGACCCGCAGTGGCTCGCGGTCGCGAAGGGAATCGCCGGTTACGTGGAAGGCTTCATGACGAGCCGCGAAGGCGGCTTCTTCACGACCCAGGACGCCGATCTCAACGCCCACGACCGGACGAAGCCCTACATGACGGGGCACGAGTACTACGCGAAGGGCGACGCCGAACGCCGGGCGCTCGGCCTGCCCCGCGTCGACGATCACGAGTACGGTCGCGAGAACGGTCTCGCGATCGCGGCGTTCGCGACGTTCCACCAGGCGACGGGCGACGCCCACGCCCTCGAGGTGGCCACGCGCGCCGCCGATCGCATCCTCGCCACGCACCGGACGAAGTCCGGCACGATCACGCACGACGTCGCGACCGCGGGGACGGACGTCGTCTACCTCGCCGACAACGCGGCCATGGCGTGGGGACTTCTTCGTCTGCACGACGTGACGTCCGATGCGAAGTGGCTCACGGCGGCGGCCGCGCTCCTCGACGCGACGACGAAAGCGCTCGCCGACGAGACGGGCGGCGGATGGTTCGGGTCGACGGAGGATCCCAACGCCGTGGGCATCTTCAAGGTGCGCCGGAAGCCGTTCGAGGAGAACGTGATGGCCCTCCGGGCGACCGTGAAGCTCGCGACGAAGCGCCCCTCGCCCGACGCGAAACGTGTCGCACTCCGCGCCCTCACGTCCATCGCCGCGCCGGAGGACGTCCGCAACCGGGGGCGAATGGTGGGGGACCTCCTCGTGGCCATCGAAGAATTCCGCGCCCTGCCGTGACCCGGACGGGAGCGCACGGAATCCGTGCGAATCGGACGGACAGACGGTCGTCCCCTCGCTAGAGAGGGGGCCCCATGGGATTCCCCCGATCGCGAGCGTCCCTCGCCCGCCTGCCGTTGCTCGCCTCCCTCGCGACGACGCTCTCGTCTTCGGCCGCGACGGCCGAACCCGACCCGAAGGCCATGGTCCCCGCGTCGGCGTCCGTCCCGGCGCGCTCGCCCCTCGCCGTGGTCGTCCGTGGCGGCGCGTCCCTCGGCGCCTTCGAGGGTGGCACGCTGGACTACGCCACGCGGTTTTTCGACCGGAACCCGGACTACGCCGAGCTCCGCATCGTCACAGGAACCTCGGCCGGGAGCATCAACGGGCTCCTGACGGTGCTCGCGAGCTGCCGGGCCTCGGGAACGACGACGCACGCGGCGCAGCCTTCGGAGAGCCCGTTCTACGGCGTGTGGATGCCGGTCGGCCTCGACGGCCTCTTCGACCCCAAGCGCGCGTCCGCGACCGCGGCGCTCACGCGCGACGCCGCCATGGGCCGCGTGACGAAGGACGTGGAGCGCGCATGGTCCGAAGGGTTCGACCCGTCCTGCGACGTCGTCCTCGGCATCCCGGTCACGCGCACCGAACCGAGGAGGACCAAGCTCGACGCCCAAGGAACGTGGTCGGCCTCGCGATCCACGGAACACTTCGTCGTGCGCGTGCGCGGGCGTGGCAAGGGCGTCGTACCCTCCGTCACGAACTACGTGGATCCCAAGGGAGCCGTCGAACGCGCCGCGTTGGTCACCGACGCGGAGGGCCAGGTCGCGTTCACGTCGCTCCTCGAGACCCTCTACGCGTCGTCCGGCGTGCCTCTCGCGTTCGCGTCGGTGCGCATCCGGTACTGCATGGTGGGTGGCGGGCGACCGCGGAAGTCCGACGGAAACGTCGTGTGCACCAAGGAGGAGGCGGAAGAAGCCGCGTTCGTGGACGGCGGTTTCCTCGAGAACCAACCGCTCCGTCTCGCGACGCGCATGGCGTCCCGCGGCCTCGACACGGACGCGATCCCCTCCCGTCTCCGGGACGTGCCGAACGTCCTCCAGCGGGACGTCCCCGCGCGTGCGACCTTCGTCGCCATCGACCCCGCCGAGATGACGTGGGCGCCCCTGCCCGCCTCGCGCGCCAAGGACGGATCGCTGGCGGACGTGGTCGCCAACTTCCTCCCCGGCCTCCTCGATTCCGTCCAGGGCGCGGAACTGCAGGCAGTGTTCGAGGAGACGCCCGGTATCAAGGACGATCTCCGCGTACTCCAGAGCGACTGGCCCACGGCGAGCGCGCCGTTGAGCGACTTCTTCGGCTTCTTCGAGAGGGACTTCCGGAATTTCGACTTCTACCTGGGGATGCACGAAGCACGCGCGAACTTGCGCGCGTTCGCCGAGGCCCGGGCCAACGCGACCGGCAAATCGGCGTCGTGGCCGGACCCCGCGGACGAGTCGCCGGGCGCCGTGCCGGCCGGATGGAAGCCGTACGTCTGCCTCCGGGCGGTGCTCGACGGCGAGGGTACGTATTCGGCGTGCCAGGGGGACGCGATGGCGAACTTCCGCGCCCTCGCCCAGACCACCGTCGAACGGCTCTACTCGCGCTGCCGGAAGGTGCCTCCGGTGCTCGCCTCGGGCTGGAAGGGCGAAAATCCCTCGTCGCCGCGCGTCCGATGCCGGCTCGCGAACGAAGGCGCGCCTCCCCCGCCCCTCGCCGGCCTCCCGACGGACGATCGCTGGGCCCAGGAACCCGACGAAGCGGAACACGATTACGTCGTCCGTCGCCTGGTGGCGCACGGCTTCGCGTTCCACGATCTCGGCGTCGGTCGCGCGAACGAGCTCACCGTGCGGAGCCGGATCGCGGAAGTCATCGGCGGCATCGCGACCTCGCTCGCCGCGAAGCAGCCCGACGACCGCCTCCTCTGGCGCTCGCTCGCCCGCGTCGCCGTGCAGTCCCTCGAGTACCGCCCTCCGAAACACGCGTTCCACGTGCTCGCAGGTGGATCGTGGGAGCTCGGGTGGTCGACGACGGCACCCAATTCGCCGTGGCGTCCCCTCCGGTTCGCGACAGCCGTCACGTTGGACGGCATCTCCTCCCTCCTCAATGGCGGCGCCACGAACTACCTGGCCGTGATTCCCACGGTCGGAGCGGAGTTCGAGCCCATCGCCCTCTCCAACGAGAAGTTCCAGCTCCGTGTGGGCGTCGCCGGTGGCTTCCAATTCTCGACGGGCGACGCGTTCTACACCGATCGCGTGAGCCCGACGCCCGGCGTACCGCGATCGCGTCCCGCAGTCTCGGCGCACGCCGCCCTCGTCTTCTACCAATGGGTCCGCATGCAGCTCGGCGCGTCGTACTACCCTCCGTTCGGGCCCGACGGCGCGACCTACGTGTTCCGTCCCATGTTGGGTATCGAGATCGACACGCCGCTCTAGGGCACGTTCATCTGCGTCGCGATCGCGCGGCGAACCTCGGTCCCGAGCAAGCGCTCGACGATGGCGAGTCCGAGATCGATCCCCGCCGTGACCCCACCGGCGGTCATCGTCGCGCCGTCGGTGACGACGCGGTCGGTGACGGCCTCCGCGCCGTACGCCGCGAGCCCGTGCATCGCGGTGGCATGGGTGGTCGCCCGCCTTCCCCGCAGCCGACCCATCGCGCCGAGAATCGACGCACCCGTGCACACCGACGCGACGAAACGATTCGCCGGGTAGGTCGCGAGCCAGGCGAGGACGTCGGGATCCGACGCGATCGCCGCGACACCGGGGCCGCCCGGTACGATCAACGCGTCGACCTCCGCCAGCGAGGGCCGTGTCTCCTCGACGTCGAAGCGCGCGCCGTCTTCCGTCCAGAGCGGCACCCCGGGTTCCGGAGCCCGGACACCCACGATCCGCACGCGCGTCGACGGATCGAACCCCATGCGCCGGATCCGCGCGACCGCGTCGTGCGTCGCCACGAGATCGAGGAGAGTCATCCCGGGAAACGCGAGGAACACGACGTTCGAGGCCGTGACGGCGTCGCGGCCCTCGTCGAACTCCTCGAGGGGGACCGTCGTGACGATCGCGTCCCGGGGGATTTCGCCGTGGACGTGGGGCATGGGACCGCGCGGCGTGTCGGCCACGACGACCGGGACGTCGAGCCTCCGCGGGTCGACGGTGTGGACCACGAGGTCCGCGTCGGGCGGGAAGTAGAGCGCAGCGCTCCCGCGGACGTCCTTCGCGAAGGACCCGTGGACGAATCCCTCCGAAATGAGGGAAGCCGGGCGGAGAGGCCCGGCTTCGGGATGCGACGAACGACCTTCGGCGTGCGCGACGTGGTGGACGAAGCGCACGGCTCCGGACTCAGTTCGCGAGGTTCACGTCGACGCGGCGATCCTTCTTCCAGCCCGCTTCGTCGGTGCCGGTGGCGTCGAGCTCGCCCCGGGAGGTGTGCGACAGGCGGCCGCCTTCGACGCCGAGCCCCTTGAGGAAGTTCACGACGTTGTTCGCGCGCTGGGCGCCGAGGGACATGTTGTACTCGGTCTCCCCGCGGGGATCGGCGCGACCGGTGAGCCGCACGGACTTGCCTTTGAGCGGGCCGGTCGTGAGGCACTTCGCGAGCTGACCGAGCTCGTCCTTCTCGCCGGTGTCGAGGTCCGCCGAGTCGAAGTCGAAGTGGGTGCTCGCCGGCGCCGCGGTGATGTTGCAGATCTTCATGATCTCGTCCGAGACGTTGAGCTGCGTCTCGGGCTTCTTCACCTGGGTCCCCGTGTCGGTCTTGGGCGCGACGGGCTTCGTGTCGACGTTGACGGCCGTCTTCGGCTGCGGCTTCGGATCGTCGCCGCACGCGACGAGGAGGGATCCCGCGAGAACGACGAGGGCGGTCCGGACGGCGGAGGAAGTCTTCGTTCGAGTGATCATGATCGCCTCTCTATCACAGCGTGTCCGGAACGGGTCACGTACAGGTCACGACGCCGCGGTCGCGCCGCGGCCTTCCGTCTTCTGGGGCTTCTTCGCGTACAAGGCGTCGATTTTCGCCCCGTACACCTCGATGACCTTGCGACGCTTCAACTTCAGGCTCGGCGTGAGCATTCCGTTGTCCGTCGTGAAATCGTCCCCGATGAGGCAGAAGTCGCGGATGCCTTCGAAGCCCTTGAACTTCTTCCCGAAGGCCGCGACCTCTTCCGTGTAGAGCGCACGGACTCCGGCGTCCTCGAAGAACGCGTCGCCCGCGGGAACGGACGTGCCGGCCGCGCGGAGGCGTTCTTCCGCGGAGTCGCGCTGCACGACGATGAGCGCCACGTTGAACGGACGGTTGTCGCCGTAGACCATGACGTTCGCGATGAGCGGCGAGAGCTTGAGCTCCTCTTCGAGCGGCGTCGGCACGACGTACTTGCCGTTCTCGAGCTTGTACTGCTCCTTGATGCGCCCCGTGATGTAGAGGAACCCCTGCCCGTCGAGGCAACCGAGGTCGCCCGTGCGGAAGCCGCCGTCCTTCGTGAACACGGCGGCGTTCTCGTCCGGCTTCTTGTGGTAGCCCTTCATCACGTTCGGACCGTGGACGACGATCTCGCCTTCCACGCGACCGTCCTCGCGGGCAGCCTTGTCGCCGACCGCCGCGGAATCGATCTCGATTCTCACGCCGGGGATCGCCCGACCCACCGAACCGATGTGCCTCGAACCCGGCCAGTTCGCCGTGGCGATGGGCGACGTCTCCGTGAGGCCGTAGCCCTCGTAGACGACGACCCCGAGGCTGTCGATGAACTCGGCGACTTCCTTGCTGATGGCCGAGCCGCCGCTGAAGGCGTACTTGAGGCGCCCACCGAAGCGCGCGCGGACCTTCGAGAAGACGAGCTTGTCCGCCAGCGTGAGCGCGATGTGCTCGCCGAACGAGAGCTTCTCTCCCGCGCGCTCCTTCGCCGTGCACTTGAGGGCCTTCTTGACGAGGTTCTGGATGATGCCCGGCTTCGACGAGATGGTCTTCTGCACGGCCGCGTAGAGCTTGTTGAAGATGCGCGGCACACTGAAGAGGAGGGTCGGCTGGACCTCGGCGAGGTTCGCGATGATCTTGTCGACCGACTCGGCGATCGCCATGCTCGCGCCCATGGAGAAGAGCGCGTGGAGCTCCACGGTCTGACCGAAGGAGTGCGCCCACGGGAGGAACGAGAGCGAGCGGTCGGCTTCCTCCATGGGGAAGACCTCGTGCACGGCGCTCACGTTCGATGCCAGGTTGAAGTGGCTCAGGATGACGCCCTTCGGGTTGCCGGTCGTGCCGCTCGTGTAGATGAGGCCGGCGATGTCGTCCTTGCCGACGTCGGCCACGGGGGCGGTCTTGTTCATCTCGAGGAGCGAGGCGTAGCTGACCACGCCCTTCGCGTCCTTCGTGTGCCCGTCGAGGAGCACGATGTTCTGGAGCGGTCCGATGCTCTCGAGGAACGGCAGTGTCTGCTCGAGGATCGCCTCGTTGGCGACGATGAGCACCTTCGCTTCGCAGTCCTTGACGATGTACTCCCAGTCCTTCGGGAGCTGGGCTTCGTACATCGGCACGTACGCGGCACCGAGGCCGTAGCAGGCGTAGGCCGCCTCCGCCCACTCGGGGCGGTTGTTGGCGATGACGGCGACGACGTCGCCCTTGCCGACGCCGAGCGAAGCGAGCCCGCCGCGCATCTTCTCGACGTGGTCCCCGAACGTCGCGTACGTGGTCCACGACCACGTGCCGTCCTTCTTCTGTCCGAAGAGCTCCCGGTTCGGGAACTTTTGGACGGCGTCCTTGAAGATCTCGTTCAGCGTGGCGTAGCGAGCTTGGAAGGCCATGGGCGCACGAGCGTAAATCACTACGCGGGCCCGGGGAAGCGGAGCGCAAAGGTGCCATTTTCCGCGGGCGGAACGGGTCCTCGCGTGGCCCGGCCCCCCGTGCTACAGCCCGCCCGGTGAGCTTCCCCGGAACCGATTCGCGGAACGGCGACACGACGCGTGGGACCGACGGACCCGCGCCGGCCAGCCGCTACTTCGTCCACACGTTCGGCTGCCAGATGAACGTGCACGACTCCGATCGCATGGAAGGCGTGCTGCGCGCCCGTGGTTGGGTGTCCGCCGACGACGTCGAGGGCGCCGATCTCGTCGTCTTCAACACGTGCAGCGTGCGTGAGAAGGCCGAACAGAAGCTGCGGAGCGAGGTCGGCAAGCTGCTCCCTCTCAAGAAGGCGCGTCCCGATTTGGTGATCGCCGTCGCGGGGTGCATGGCGCAGCAGGAGGGCGAGAAGCTCCTCGCGTCCATCCGGCACGTCGATCTCGTCCTCGGTCCCGACAACATCCCCGAACTTCCGGCCCTCGTCCTCGCCCACCAGAACGGCGGCCTCCCCGTCGCGCGGACCACCTTCGATCTGGACGAACCCCGCTTCCTCGCCGCCACACCGACGGACGGCACGGCACCGGCGAGCGCCTTCGTCACGACGATGAAGGGCTGCGACGAGCGGTGCTCCTTCTGCGTCGTGCCGTACACGCGGGGCCCGGAGCGCTACCGCCCCGCGGCGGAGATCGTCGACGAAGTGCGCCGCTGGGTCTCCGCGGGGGCGCGCGAGGTCGTCCTCCTCGGTCAGACGGTCGACAGCTACCGCGACCCGTCCCTTCCGCCTCCCGAAAGTGACGACCCGGACGAGAGCCAGTTCCCGCTCCTCCTGCGCCTGCTCTCCGATTCCGTCCCGCACTACGACCCCGCCCGTCCCTTCGAACCGGGGCTCCTCCGTCTCCGCTACACGAGTCCGCACCCGCGCCACGCGACGGCGTCCCTCGCGCGCGCCCACGCCGAACTCGACGTGCTCGCGCGCCACGTCCACCTTCCCTTCCAATCCGGCAGCGACCGCGTCCTCAAGCGCATGATCCGTCGCTACACCCGCGCCGAGTTCACCGCCCGGGCGAAGCGTCTCCTCGCCTCGCGGCCCGGCATGACGATGTCGACCGACGTGATCGTCGGATTCCCCGGGGAGACGGCCGCGGACTTCGAAGAGACCCTCGCCGTCGTCCGCGAGATCGGCTTCGTGTCGCTCTTCGGGTTCAAGTTCTCGCGTCGCCCGAACACGCCCGCGCGGAAGCTCGCGGACGACGTGCCCGAGGACGAGAAGAGCGCGCGTCTGACGCGGTTGCTCGAGGAGGTCGACGCCCTGGGACGGGCCCACCTGGCGCGCCTCGTCGGGACCCGGCAGCGTGTGCTCGTCGAGGGCGCGAGCAAGAACGACGGCAAGCGCGACGCGGACCGCGAGGGTCCGTCGCCGTCCGGCACGACGCGTTTCCAGGGCCGCACCGACCAGAACGAGATCGTCCACGTCGGACTGCCCGTCGGGTTCGACTTCACCGGCGCTGTGTTCGACGTCGTCGTGGAGGCCGCGAACAAGCACTCCCTCCTCGGCGCCGCCACGGACGAATCGCTCGCGCGGCATGCCGCCGGTGCCCGGCCCGCCGCCCCGGGATCCGTTCCGAAGGCGGGCGCGCGCCGCTCGTTGCCCCTCGTCGCCTCCGGGGCGCGATGACGCTCTACGCGTTCCGCGGAACGAAACCGGTGATCGCGGCGTCCGCGTTCGTGGCCGACAACGCGGCCGTGATCGGCGACGTCCACCTCGGGGACGACTCGAGCATCTGGTTCGGATGCACCGTCCGGGGCGACGTCGGGGAAATCCGGTTCGGGGCACGCACGAACGTGCAGGACGGCTCCGTCGTCCACGTCACGGGCGGGCTCTCCTCGACCCATGTCGGCGACGACGTGACCGTCGGCCACATGGTGATCCTCCACGGGTGCCGGATCGGTAGTCGCGTGCTCGTCGGCATGGGCTCGACCGTCCTCGACAACGCCGTCGTCGGAGACGAGTGCCTCGTGGCGGCCGGTTCGCTCGTGACGCCCCGCACCGTGATCCCGCCGCGCTCGTTCGTCATGGGACGTCCGGCGCGTGTCGTTCGCCCGGTCAAGGACGACGAGCTCGCGATGATCGTTTCTTCCGCGCACCACTACGTCGAGAACGCGCGGGTGTTCCGAGGCACCGACGTGATCCGTCTCTGACGGAAGTCCTCCGGCTCGAAATCGGCAGTCCGGAGCGCTCGGCGATCAGGGCTCGTCGACCTTCTTGCCGGGCCAGACACGCTCCCAATTCAGCCGCCGATTGCCGAGATCCGTGACCTCGGACCGGATGACGCGCGCTCCGGGGGAATCGCCCGAACTCTGCATCGGCCAGTAGCTCGCGGAGAACCTCTTGTAGCGCGAGTCGATCGCCCCGAGCAGGAATTCTCCGTACGTGTACGCACGATCGAACTCGTTCACCTCGACGGCGCGTCCGCCACGGTCCCGCTTGTAGCGGAGTTCCGTACGCGGGACGGTCTCGTTCTGCCGGTAGAGTTGGCGGAGGCTGATTGCGCCACGGGCGTCGTAGTCGAACTTCATCGTCTTGCGGCCGACGCCACCGGTCGGCATTCCCATCGGATCTTTGTGGGGCGTGAGAACGGCCTCCGACTGGGGGAGCAGCTTGAACACGCCGTGAGGGATGCGTTCGAGAATCGTCTCGTGTTGACCAAAGACGGTGTGCACCTTCGTGTTGAAGCCGTTCGCGTTGTACTCGAACGTCGTGGTCGATCCGTTCTGCGACCGACGGACCTGATCCCGGCCATCTGCACGGATGACCGTCGTTTGGTTGATCACGGACGCGTTGTTGTAGGTCTCCGCGATCGTGCGCTCCGAGCCGACCGCCCCCGTGAAGGTCGTCGTCGCGATGTCGACGCGCGGGCCTTCGGCCGACGTGACCTCCTTCTCGAACTTCGTCATCTTGCGGAAGGCCCAACAGGTCTCGGGCGTCGGCGCGTCGTGGTACGTGACCGTCTGGGTTTCGAACGGGATGCCGTCGGTGCGGATCTTCTCGATACGTACGGGGCGATTCAAGGACGCGATCGTCGTCCCGTAGATGCGCTTTTCGGTTTCCGTCTCGGTGCGACTGATGGGTTGGGTCACGATGACGGTCCCCACGGGAGCGTCACTCGGTGCGTACGTGAGCGTCGTTCCGGCGCGCACGTCCGTGACGGACGTGAGGTAGCCTTCGGAGTTGCGCTGGGTGCGCGTGACGAAACCGCGAAGGTCCGTCCACTCCCCGACGACGGAGTTCACGTCCCCGTCGAAGAAGCGCATCGACACGAGCGGTCGATCGAAGCGGTCGAACGTCTTCACGAGTCGTCCGTCGTATTCGGCACGGAACACCGCGCCGAACCGATCGGTGACGGATTTGAATTTCGCGCGACCCGAAGCGTCGGCAGGGTGGAACTCGTACGTCGCGGGTGGATTGCCGGAGATCGCGATGGTGGAGATCAGGTGGCCGGAATAGGTCACGACGTCCCGTGCGGGGCCCTCGGGACCGTCGTCAGGGGTCGCGGGGTACTCGATCCCGGCCAAGTTGTCGCCGTCGAACACCGCCTTGAGCGTCGCGCTGTGGGCGAGCGAGACGGTCGCGAGTTTCCCGTTCGCGTAGGTGAAGACGGACTCGTTTCCCCACTTGTCCTTCGTCGAGAGGAGGCGTCCCGAAGCCGCGTCGTGTTCGAACGTGGACCCGACGCCCGCACCGTCGAGGACGGACTGGAGATCGTAGACGTCGACCGTCGCCAAACCGGCCAACGCGAGCGGGCCCGCCGGTCGAACGACCGGAGCTCCCTTGAACCGCATCCGGTACTCGTCGGCCGCCCTCCGATAGATCCACTGATTCTTGTTCGCGTCGAAGTGCAAGGTCGAGAGGACATAGGGCGTCGTCGGGACCCAGTGGGTCTGGGGAGCGGGCGCGCCGTCGAGGTCGCACGGCGCGAGGATCGTCGACGGGCCCGCGACTTCCACGAACTCCTGCGACGAGAGATCACCGTCGACGATGCGGAGGTACTTCTTCCCGTCGCGCGTGTAGCCGACCATGCTCGCGCCCAGCGCGCCGTTCAACGTCCATCCCCAACCGTAGCCCTGCTGGGCCACGTTCGGGTCTGTGAGCTGGGCCAGATCGCTGTGGTAGAGGAACAGGCTGGCGAGCCCGACGTCCATCTGCCCGGTGCACGGGTTGAACCACTCGGGGACGTTCGGTGCGGACTGCCACGGTTTCGCGGGACCGAAGTCGCACGCGGGGATGTTCGGCGCGGGACCTAGTCCGGCGTCTCCGCCCGACGTTCCCGCCGTCCCCGCCGAACCCGAAGCTCCGGCGGCTCCGCTCGCGCCTCCGGCCCCCGCGGCTCCCGAAGCGCCCGCGGCCCCCCCGGAACCCGACGTCCCCCCTCCCGAACCGCCGTTGCAGGCGACCGCGGCGAGCGATGCGACGAGGAACACGCCCCTCGCCGCCTTTCGCCCCGAAAGGCGGACGGCCGCGCGATTCGCGACGTCGGACTCCACGTGACTCTCGGTGACCGCACGTTTCATCGGCGCCTCAGACATTCTTGCAAGAGTCCCTTCTGCTTCGCTTCGGCCTCGCAGAGACGACCGTTGGGACCCGGGGAGGAGATGAGCGTGTACGTCCAGCCTTCGCAGGGCGGAATGAACGGGAAGATGAGGTTCGGAACCGCGCAGTAGCAGTACTGGACCCAGCTGCAGTTCTCCTCGCAGAAGAAGCTGCTCTCGTACTGCGTGGATCGGACGCGGATCTCCGGGATGTCCGTGCACTCCGCCTTCGGAACGAGGCACGCGGGGTAGTCGGCCTCCCAGGTCTTGTAGGGGGTACCGTCCACGACCGTCACTTGCTTGACCGGACGTTCGCAGCGGTCGACCGTGACCTTCGACGTCGACGCGTACGCCGAGGAGATGCCGAGATTGTCCTCGACCATCGTCGTGCGTTCGCGTGCGATCTCGTCGTCGGTGAAGGACGTCTTCAGCGTGCGTTCGACGCCGTCCGGGCCCACGACGCTGACCTGCGAATAGCTTCCCTCCGCGTCGACGGGACGATTCAACGTGAATCCGAGGTTGTCGGTGACGCGCGAAACGAGACCCGAAAGGGGGTCGACGACGCGGGACGTCTCGATCTTCGCGCCGCTCGGAAGGTCGACCTGTTCCTTTTCCGGCGGACTTCCGACGGCGCCCGCGGCGGCGTACGTCGCGGTCGCGGTGCCGTACTGGCCCGACACGGACGTCCCGCGACCGAAACCGTCGCGTGCGGCCTTCCGTTGGGCCTGGCCGTAGAGCGAATAGGAGACGTTCGTGTTCGCGACGCACACCGGGGTGACGACGGACGCGACGAGCGTTCCTCCGCCCATCGGCCCCATGCCCCCGCCGCCGTCCGAACCTCCGTCCGAAGCGGAGCCGTCGCCGGCATCGCCGCCGTCCCCGCCGTCTTCACCACCGGCGTCGCCGCCGTCGTCGTCACCCGCGTCTCCCCCGTCGGAGGATCCGGAGTCGTTGACCGTCGCGTCCCCGCCGTCGTCGTCGCCCGCGTCGGTGCCACCGTCGGGGGCCCCCGCGTCGTCCTCTCCCGGACCGGGATTCAGGGGAATCGTGACCTCCACGGGAACCGTGAGCGGCATGCAGACGAGATTCCGCTGCACGTTCGCGACGACGTAAGGGACGACGTTTCCCGCCACCCGCTCTTCGACGGCGACCGGTCGCGACGGATCCGAAGCTCCGTACGTGACGTCGATGCCCGTCGGCAGCCCGCCGAGGTCCTCGCGGAATCCGCGGACGCGCGGCAGGTTGGTCTCGGGGTTCGTGTCGTAGGTGATGTCGGCGGTGAAGTCGCCGACGATCGGGTCGTCTGCCGGCCCGTCGTCCATGTATTTCGTGAGGCGCGGACCGTTCGAGTCGACCGTCCAGTCGAACTCCTCCAGGTCGACACCGGTCTCGCGCACGGGCAGTTTGCTCGAGAAGTTCTTGTCGACGGCGGGAGCGGTCGGCGCGGGTTTGAGCGGCGCCTTGTATTCGATCACGTGGAAGAGCGAACGCTTCTCCGACGGGAGCGCGAGCACCTCCGCCAGCGTGAGCGGGATCGACGTGTCGAGGTCGAGGAGGCGACTCGACGCGACGGTGCGGGAATCCAGACCACCGAACGCGATATCCGAAAGCGCATTCGCGGGCCGCACCGTGTCGAAGTAGTGGACTTGACGCCGGTAGTCCGAGCCCGATTGCTTGTACGAAAGCACGACGCGCATGTTGCGCGACTTGTGCTCGGGCCAACCGGCGATGTCCGCGTTCGGATCCGCGTCGACGTACTGGATATTGGCCTCGAAGCGCGTCGGCATGGAGACGCTGGCCGCGCGGTTGTTGTCGGCGTCGAAGCCGAAGGACCAGATCTTCTCCTTGCGCTTGTTCTGGGGGACAGCGCGACTCTCCGACGACATGTGAACCTCGCGAATGAGGTTCCGCTTCGGTACGAGCGTCGGGGCCGGGGGGTTCGTGTAGTAGTAGAACTCCATGTACGGGAAGTCCTTCGCGCCCGGATACTTGATGGTGCGAACGACCCAGTCGTCCATGACGTAGGGACGATCCGTCGCCTTCAGCTGCTGCGTGGCGGACGTGCCCACGTTGACGAGCACGTCGCCCACGCCGGCGACCGCGATGGAGTCGATGATCTTCTCGAATCGACCGTTCTGACCGGGCACGCACCGCGTGTCCGCTGCGGGGTGCGTGTCGAAGACGCAGTAGTCGCGGTACTTGAACTCGAGCTCGGGGGTCGGGCGTTCCGCAGGCGGGTTCGAATTCGTGTACGTGAAGACGCGGTGCAGTTGCCCCGAGTCGAGGTACTCGTAGCGGCGGAGAGGGACCTGATCCTTGTTCTGGTCCATCACCTGCTGGTAGCGCTTCGCTTCGTTCGAGCGCGCGAACACGATGCGGGACCCGTCGGTCTGGAACGCGGTCGCCTTCGCTCCGCCGTTCTCGAACTTGATCTTGAGACGAGCTTCGTGGTCGGTCGACACGAACTCGTCGGTTCCGGAACGCACGCAGTGGATGACTTCCGTCGCCCCCGCCGTGACGAAGATGAGGTGCTCGTCGTCGGTCTTCCACATGAAGCCGTGGGACTTGTTCCAGAACAGGCCACCCGCGCCCGAACGCGACGCGATGCGGTTGCCGTTGTGGTCCACGAGCGGTGTCGTCGAATACCGATAGAAGATGCCGTCGACGGACACGCCGCCGGTCGACAGGTTGACGTGCTCGTCCAGGAGATCGCCCCTCGCGACGAGGTGCGACAGGGGCAATCCCGGGCCGCAATACGGACACGGCACGCCCGTGGGAATCTCTCCGGCCCGGAACGCGCCGGGCGTGAAGTAGACCCGCTCGTCCTCGGCGCGGAGCTGCTCTTCGCGCTCGATGCGCTCGGCCCGCTCGCTGCAGGCCGACACGGTCGCGACCGCCGAGATGGCCACGAATGGAAGGACGCGTACGAGTCGACGCACCGTCGGAAAACGAGTCGTCATCGGACCAAGCTCCCGGAATCCGAGCGTCGAACGGCGTCGGCGGTCACGCGTCACCTCCCGCCGCTCGTCCCGCTCGTCCATACGGTCGAGTCGGTGAGCGTCTGCCAGAGCTTCTGCGGAATCTTCCGGTAGAAGAGGACGTCGTCGAGCTCCTCTTCCGTGAAGGTTTCGCCGCTTTTCTCCTTGAGGGCGACGAGCTCGTCGATCGCGGCGGAGTACTCGTTCGCGAGGTGGATGCTGAACGCGGCGGGCAATGCGAAGGGGGCCATCTGCGCGGACGCGATCGCGCCCTCGAGCAGCGTCCCTCCCGACAACACGGTGAAGAGGAGTCCTCCCGCTTCGCCCGCGGCGTACGCGATCAGGAAGTTCACGCGCGGATGCAGGTTCGTCCGCGCGAGGAGGAGATCCGTGACGACGCCGACGCCGACCGAATAGAAGAGCCCGAGGCCGAGCATCCCGGGATGGATGTCGTCGAAATAGAACCGACCGGACTTGAACGGTTGGCTCGACGGCGGAAGTTCGGACGGGAGCGCGCCATACTGCTTCACCTTGCGGGCCCCCGGCACGGTCGTACTCTCGTCGAGGTTCTGGGTGTAGAGTTCGTTGATGACCGCGGGCCACTTCTTCTTCCCGATGGTCTTCTCGCTCGCGAGGTCGTTTCCGTAAAGGTAGCCGGGCTGGTCGGGAGCGAGGAGCTGGACGCGGCCGCCCGAGTATTCCTCGACCAACGCGCCGAGGCCGTTGGTGCCGGCGCAGGTGTGCGCGTTGCACGAGTTGAAGACGACCTTCGTCGAACCGGTGGCGTCCGCGAGTTCGACGAGCTGACGGGCCTGCGTGTGGAGGTTGGCGCTGAGGTCCGTTCCGATCCCGCTGGTCGGAGAGCCGTGTCCCTGGACGACGAGGACGTCGCCCATGTTTTTCATCTTGGTGGGAACTTGGGCGTCGAAATCACCGAACTGCCCGAAATACTTGTGGAGTTCACTGCCCTTTCCGACGCCTTCGAACCGCACGGTCTTCTGGACGGTGACCTCGCCCGCCTTGATGCGACGCGCCCACTCTTCGGAGTTCTGCGCGATGGAATTCTTGATCGCCTCATGATCGGGTTTGAACGCCCCGTTGTGATCGTTCGTCGTGATCGCGAACGCTGCCTGCGTCGTGCGCGCTCCGGTCGCGGGATCGACGGGAACGTAGACTAGCATCGGCTTGCGGCCGTGGGCTTTGGCCGCGTACGTGCTGACGGTCGTGGAACCCGACATCATCGTCTGTGGCGCCGAGAACTTGAGTTTCGTGACGAGTGGCATCTGCGACGGCCGCTGCCAGGCGCTGAACGGGAGGGGCCGTGCGTCGGCCGCTCCGTCGAATGCGGTCAACGAGCACGCGAGCCCCGTGGCGCACAGCCAAGCCGACGACTTCCGAGGAATGCTTGTTCCCATCGTTCGAGGCTCCCCTTCTTTGATGTTCGCGGATCACGGTCCGAAGCCAGCCCACCCGCCGAGGGCCTTCCGTCCGGGCGTTCGTTCGACGCAGAATTCTCCCGTGTCCTCGTGGGGGCAGTCAAGGTTCCTCGCGCTCCGGAGACGTCCGACGCGAAGTCCCCTCCCGTCCACGGTCGATGCGGGCGGATCGGCGCGCGTGTCGCACACGCGTTCTCGCTCGGGCGAACGTGCGTGGGCACGCGACGTTTCCCCCGGCCTCGCGGAGCGCGCGGAGAACGCTCCGGACTTCCCGTTCGTCGGTGGTGAACGGCCGATGTGCGCCACCACCTCCCAAATCGATGCGGACGCGACGGGATGGAGTTGCTCGATTTCCCGGGAGACGGTCATCCTAGAATGACGGTGCGCACTCGACTGCGCCGGGCTTTACCTCGCCGAAAAGGATCTCCGATGCGTCGCTCGCTCGTCGTTCTCGCTCCCATCGTCGGCATTTCCCTCGCCTTCGTCGCGTGCTCCAGCTCGAGCAACTCCGGAGGCTTCGACGACGAGGACGCCGGAGGCGGGACACCGGACGCTTCCGTGTCGGACGCCGCGAAGAGCGACGGAGGTCAGAAGCCTCTCGACACGCCCGACGCGAAGTCCGACGCGAAGGTGGATTCGAGCACCTCGCGGGACACCGGCGCCGACACCTCCGACGGATCCGACACCGCCGACGCGGGATCGGACGCGGATGCCGGTCGCGACTCGGGCATCACGCGCGACTCCGGCGGCGGTCCGCCGTGCACCGGCGACTTCGCTCCGTGCGCGCTCCCGGGCAAGGCCGGCGTCTGCGTGCAGGGCGAATGCAACGCCTGCAGCGATCCGACCGACGACAACCTCTGCACGTTCGCGTACGGCACTTCCGGCGACAAGTACATCTGCAACTCCGGATCGTGCGCGGTCGGTTGCCGCACGAGCGCCGGTTGCGACCCGGGTCAGATCTGCGGCTCGTTCGCGCCGGGCAAGTGCGGCGCATGCACGTCGGACACGCAGTGCAAGGGCGACTCCCGCTACGGCCTCGATGCCATCTGCGACCAGAACACCCTCACCTGCGTGCCCGGCTCGTGCGCGACGCCGAACGCGGCTTGCACCGCGAACGCCGCCGACATCTGCTGCACGGCTCCGGGTGCGAGCACCAACCGATGCGTCCAGGGTGAGTGCTGCAGCGCCGCCCAGTGCGGTGCGGGCGAACGGTGCCGCAACAACATGTGCGTGCCCGAAGCCTGCACGGCGGTGGACCTCACGGCGACCAACGTCGTCTTCCACGTCGATCCGAAGGACGGCTCCGACGGCAACGGCACGGGCATTCCGAGCTGCAAACTCAAGACGATCAGCCGCGCCCTGGCGCTCATCGGTCCGAACCCGACCTCGCAAGTCCAGATCGTCGTCTACGACACGGCCATCGTCAGCGCCGGCGAGAGTTTCCCCCTCGTCCTTCCGCAGAACGTGAGCCTCGAGTCGAGCGCGCAGTACGGCGTCGCCCAGTTCCCCATCAAGGTGCCGCTCAACCAGCTCGGCATCTGGATGAAGGGCGACAACTCCCGCATCAAGAAGCTCCGCATCTCCGGCGACAACGGCGGCAACAGCCGAGCGTCCATCGGCGTCGCGGTCACCGGCGGCTCTCCGACTCCGGGCACGCCCTCGATCGACAACGTCGACATCTCGAAGTTCGACGAGGCCGGTCTCGTCGTCACCGGCGGCACGGCCACGGTCGACGGACTGAACATCGACCACTCGCACCAGCCGACGAACTCCAGCGGCACCACCTCGGGCCTCCGCATCGCCGGTGGCACCGTCGAAGTGACGCCGGTCCCGGACATGTACGGCTACGGCGGCGGCCAAACCCTCACCGTCCGCTGCTACGGGTCCCAGTCGTCCACGCCCGTCTCCTGCGTGAAGCTGACGCGCGGCACCCTCAAGCTCACGGCGCCCACGGGAACGAACACGTACGCGACGACCGGCCTCACCGTCACCGGCGGTTCCATCGGCTTCGACCAGCAGGGCGGCAACGTCAGCGTCGATTCGAAGATGGCGATCTCGATCACCCAGTCGAGCGCCGAGAACTGGCTCGTCAACGGCGGCACCGTCGACATCCGCGGCGGCCTCCAGGTCGCGGGCGGCACGAACGGCATGCGCATCAAGGGCGGCAACGTCAGCGTCATTCCGGAGTCCAACCAGGTCGACACCGTGAACATCGGAACCTACGTTTACGGCGGCAACGCGACCCTCAGCGAGTACGGCGTCCGCGTCGAGAATCCGGACTCGCTCGTCACCTTCACGGGTCAGGCCGGCCAGTACTCCTTCAGCAACATCAACATCCAGAGCGGCAATCTCGCGGCGTTCTACGTCGACCACCGCGTCCAGGCCTCGGCGCCGACGCCGAAGCTCGTGTCCCTCACCCGCCTCAACATCGGCGGCTACAGCAACGGCTACTACGAGCAGAACCGGACGGGCGACGGCCTCCTCGTCAACTCGGGTTCGAACGTGCGTCTGCGCGACTCGGCCATCCGCCTTTCGACGCTCAGCGCCGTCCACGTCGTCACGCCGAACGTCGCGGGTCTCTCGAAGTCGCTCCGCAACATCGACCTCGGCAGCGACACCCAGACCAACCGTGGCGGCAACGTCCTGCAGGCCCGGAACCCGGGCGGCACGACGGCCTCGAACACCGAGACCGGCCCCAACCTCGGCGCCGGCATCTGCCTCGAGATCGCGGCCGACAAGGGCGAAACCCTGAACGCCATCGGCAACTTCTTCACCGATCCGACCTTCACGCGCCAGTTCGACTGCTCGGCCGTCGGCGCCATGAACGAAGTGGTCCTTCAGCGCGCGTCCTGCACGGGCACGAGCGGAAACTTCAAGTCGGGCGTCGCCGGTCCGGGCCTCCGCGACAACGACGGCAATGCCACCAACAACAACACCATCGCCGTCACGCGTTGCCGCATCTCCTCCGACATCCCCGACGGCGGCTGAGGCCGCGCGCCGCGAGGCGCGGGTGGAGCGTACGAGGGCGATGGCACGAAGCCGTCGCCCTCGTCGCATTTCGGGGTCTTTCCGGGGCCCTACCTTTCGCCGCCGGATCCTTCCGGGACACCACGACCCGTGCGACCATACGGTGGTGAGCACTTCGATGAACTTGGGTCGCTACTTCGTGGTGTCCGCGCTGGTCGGCGTCGTCTCGGCCTCCGCCGCGGCGTGCGCGAAGGGCGGGGACGAAGGGACGGCCGGCACGGCGGACGCGGGAGCGGACACGGGGGGCTCCTTCGGCAACGCAGACGCGGCGAAGCCGTGCCAGCCGAACGAGAAGAACTACGACATCCCCGGCAACAACTGCGACGACGACGGCGACGGCAAGATCGACAACGCGGAGGAGTCCTGCGACGACGCCCTCCCCGTCACGGGCAGCGCCGCCGAGTTCTCTCGGGCCCTCGGCTTCTGCAAGGCGGCCGACGGCAACCGACCCGGCATCCTCTCCGCCACCTTCTCGAACGGCTTCGGCCTCGAAACACCCCCTGCCGACGGTCAGCACGGCGTGCTCACGAAGTTCGGCGCGGTCGTGAAGCCCCTCGAGGGCAAGTCGCTCGGTGTGCTCAGCACGGGGTGGGCGCGCGAATTCGATCGGGAGAACTCCACCGTCGGCCAGTTCAAGGGCGGCGAGAAGATGGAGCTCACGCGCGGCGCGGCGCCTCCCGGCTTCCCGAAGCAAGCCACCGGATGCGGAGACGCGACCGGCGCGGACGTGCGCGACGTCGTCTCGTTCAAGGTGCAGCTGAAAGCGCCCGCCAACGCGCAGGGCCTCTCGTTCAAACTCAACTTCTACTCGGGCGAATGGCCCGAATTCGTGTGCACGCGATTCAACGACGGGTTCGTGGCCATGATCACGTCGATGGCCGTGGCGGGCGGGTCACCGACCAACGTGTCCTTCGACTCCACGAACAGCGTCATCAGCGTGAACAACGGATTCTTCGATCGTTGCACGCCCAACACGCAGACCGGGTGCGCAGGCGATCCGCCGGTCCCGAAGACGGCCGAGTGCGCCGCGGGTACCTCCGAACTGAAGGGCACCGGTTTCGGTCAGCCCGAAGGCAAGTACTGCGGCACGAACAGCGCCGTCGCCTCGCCGGGTGGGTCCACGGGCTGGCTCCGCACGATCGCTCCCGTCATCGGCGGAGAAACGGTCACCCTCGAGTTCATCTTGTGGGACACGGGCGACCAAGCCTACGACTCGTCCATCCTCCTCGACGATTTCCGTTGGGAAGAGGATGCGCCACGCATCGGCACCGATCGACCGCGCTGACCGCGGACGAAACGGTTCGCTCCCGACGGGACGTCAGAGACCGGACATCACGGTGCCGTGCACCTTCTGGAGCGCGGCCCAGGTCATGGTCTTCGTGGAACGTGCGAGTCCCACACGCCCGTGACGGTCGACGAGGATGATGCCTCCCTGCCCGCCCACGCGATCGACGAGGGTGCCGACGGCCATGCGGGCGGCGTCCTCGGGAGGTGCTCCGCCGCGCATCCACTCGACGGCGGATTTCGTGAGGCACAGGCGCAGGACGGCCTCGCCGTCCCCGGTGGTCGAACCGCCTCCGGCGTGGTCGTCCGCGTAGGTGCCGGCGCCGAGGATCGGCGAATCGCCCACCCGTCCCCAGCCCTTGTTGATGAGACCCCCGGTGCTGGTGGCCGCGGCGATGCGACCCTTCGAATCCCTCGCGACCGCACCGACCGTTCCCCCGGCCCAATTGGAGACGCCGCGTCCGCCGCGGAGCTTCTCCCAGACCTCCCGTGCCCGGGGCGTCACGAGCGCGTCGACGGGGAGTCGCGTGAACCCGCGGGCGACGGCGAAGGCGTCCGCACCTTCGCCCGCATAGAGGACGTGGCGATCGTCGTCGTGGACGGCACGTGCGACACGGATCGGGTTGGCGAACGGCGACAGGGCGCAGACGGCGCCGGCCCGGAGCGTGTGCCCATCCATGATGGCGGCGTCGAGTTGGGTCTCGCCCCGTTCGTTGAGGCACGCGCCCTTGCCCGCGTTGAAGACGGGGTCGTCCTCGAGGACCATGACCGCGCGTTCGACCGCATCGAGCGCCGATCCCCCTTCCGCCAGGACGACCCCGGCGATTTCCACGGCCTTGCGAGCCCCGGCCTCGTGGAGTGGCGCGTACTCGCCCGACACGTGTCCTGCACCTCCGTGGACCACGATGCTCCACTCGCTCGCGGGCGAGCCCCACGATCCCGTCACTCGTTCGACGTCCGCCATGGCCGGGCACCGTAGCCGAGCGCCGAACCGACGAGGAGAAGAACCATCGGTACCAGCACCGTCACGCCCGGCGCCCGCGACGCCGCCACCATGTGGAAAAGGACGACCGACGCCGCTCCCGAAATCACCACCGCTCCGGCCACCCCCAGGAGGACGGCCGTACGACGTCGGACGAGTCCCGCGGCCAAGGCGAGTGCCCACGCGGCCACGACCAGGAACGAGGCCGCGAGGGCCCGGAGTTCCGGCGTGCGCCCCTTCGACGGGCCCGGCGACGCGGCGATCGACGCGATTCCGGGGCGCGCGGCGTCGTCCGGGGGCGTCGCGACGAACGTCGGTACCACCACACCGTCTTCCCGCACGACGACGTCCACGCCGAGACCCTCCGAGCGGAATCCCGAGGGTCCCGCCTCGAAGCGTGTGGTCGTCTGGAGGGCCGGGAAGAACGCCGTGAGATCGACCTTCGGCGCCACCAGCACCACCATCGCGAACGCGGTCGGCACGACGCTCGCCCCGAGGACCGCGAAGGTCACGAACGAGAGCGGAGGACGGCCGAGGCCTTCGAGCGCTCGCTCTTCCCCTGACTCCCGCGCGCGACGGAGGGGAACGAACGCTCCGAGCGCCGCCGCCACCGGGAGCGCGGGCAAGGTCCGCGAGAGACGGACCCACGCGGACACGTCGCCTTCGTCGGTCGTCGCCGTGACGACGACGAGGAGCGCGAAGAACACCGCCGTCGCCACGAGGGCGCGGACGAAGAGGTGGATGTCCCACGCGAGAACACGCATCGGCCATGCCAGGATACCGCGAAGCCGACGTCCTCGGGCCCCCGGAAAACCAGCCCGAATCGCCGGATCGCCGGAACGGATGCCGGTCATTCGATGGGAAGGAATCCGCGTGCTACCTTGTTCCTTCGACGTCGGTTTCGGAGGACACCTCCCAGATTGGTCTGGTGGCGGATCACCGTCACGAACCCGGCAGTACCGGCGGACGTCTTACGGCGGATCGCCCATTCGGAAACACTCGACGCGGCAGCACGCAGCATCGCCGGCCCCTCGAGTGCCGCTTCGGCGGAGGAGGAAATTCATCATGCAGAGTACCCACGGCCTCGATCCGAAGGGGTCCACGCGGTAGGAACTCGCGAAGCGCGATTTCGCGCGCGCGGGTCGACGGCGCCGGTCGGAAGAACGCGTCGGCATTCGCCGAGCGCTTCCCATGATGTGCCGTCAGCGTGAAGCCTCTCGTCGTACCGAGGCCACGTACCGGCGGCTCGGGTGGTTTCAGGAACCCACCCGGGCCGTTCGTCTATTTGGGGCACGGACTTCGCGCTCCGCTACGCTCGCGCCGTGGACACACCGGCGACGACGCGGTCGAAGACTCCCGGCCTGTACCTGCAGGTCCTGGGTGCCATCGCGCTCGGGATCTTCCTCGGTTGGGTGAAACCCGGCTGGGGCGTGGCCATGCGTCCCTTGGGGGACGGCTTCGTGAAGCTCATCAAGATGCTCATCGCCCCCCTCGTCTTCACGACGGTGGCCGTGGGCATCGCCGGCATGGGGGACCTCAAGAAGGTCGGCCGCGTGGGCGCCAAGGCCGTGCTCTGGTTCGAGCTGATGACCACCGTCGCGCTCGTCGTCGGCATGGTGGCGGTGCACCTCGTGAAACCAGGCGCGGGCATGCACGTGGACCCGAAGAGCCTCGACACCTCGGGGCTCGACAAGATCCTGGCGACTCCCCGCCCCCACGGCGTCGTCGAACACCTCCTAGGAATCGTCCCGGAGAGTTTCGTCGGCGCCTTCGTGGGCGGCGACGTGATCTCCGTGCTCTTCCTCGGCGTGCTCACGGGCGTGGGGCTCGCGGGGCTCGGAGACCGGGGCAAGCCGGCGCTCGCCGCCCTCGAACACGGGACGACCTCGCTCTTCGCGATCGTCGGCATCGTGATGAAGTTCGCGCCGGTCGGCGCGTTCGGCGCCATGGCGTTCACCATCGGGCGCTTCGGCGTGGGCACGCTCGGCAACCTCGCCAAACTCATGGCGACCTTCTACGGCACGGCCCTCGTCTTCGTGTTCGTGGTGCTCGGCGGCGTGCTGCGATCCCTCGGCCTCTCGCTGCCGAAGCTCCTCCGGTACCTCCGCGAAGAACTCCTCATCGTGCTCGGGACGTCGTCTTCGGAGTCGGCGTTGCCACGACTCATCGGAAAGCTCGAGGGGCTCGGCGTGCGGTCGGACGTCGTGCGTCTGGTCGTTCCCACGGGCTATTCCTTCAACTTGGATGGATCCTGCATCTATCTGACCTTGGCCGCCCTGTTCGTCGGGCAGGCGCTCGACGTTCCGCTCACGCTGCGGGACGAAGTCACGCTCCTCCTCGTCCTGCTTCTCACGTCGAAGGGAGCCGCGGCCGTCACGGGAAGCGGCTTCATCACCCTCGCGGCCACGCTCTCGTCGACCGGATCGATCCCCGTGGCCGGCATCGCGCTCCTCCTCGGAGTGGACCGGTTCATGAGCGAGGCCCGGGCCCTCACCAACATGGTGGGCAACGCCGTCGCGACCCTGGTCGTCGCGAAATGGGAGAAGAGCCTCGACGTGGACCGCGCCCGCGCCGTCCTGGACGGGGGGACGCCGGTCCTGCCCGTGGATGCCGGAGTCACGCCGTGACCGGCACGACTCCGGCATCCTCGTGGCGATCGAGGAAGCGTTCACGCACGGTTCGAAGGCGTTCCTGCGATCGTCGTTCGGGGACCCGACGACGTTCGTCGCCCCGGACGACCTCACGTCGAACGGCAAGATCTTCCGCGCCCTCCGCGCGGAGAAGGGCGAAACGTTCGACGCCGAGACCTACGATCGCGAACGGGCCGAGAGGTACGCGCGACGCGAAAGGTTCTACCGAGTCCGCGTCTCAACTCCGGAGGATCTTCTCCACGGACTTCCCGCGCGCGAGCTCGTCGACCATCTTGTCGAGGATGCGGATCTTCCGCATGAGGGGATCGGGAACGTCCTCGACGCGCACGCCGCACACGACGCCCGTCACCGCCTTCGCCTTCGGGTTCAGCTTCGGGGCGTCCCCGAAGAACGTCTCGAAATCGACCTGCGTGGCGATCACGCGGGCGAGGCCCTTGGCGTCGTAGCCTGTCAGCCACGTCACGAGGGTGTCGACCTCGGCTTTCGTCCGGCCCTTCTTCTCGGCCTTCTGCACGTAGAGCGGATACACGCGCGCGAACGGCATCGTGAAGACGCGGTGTTTCGTAGCGGGGGCGGACTTCTTCGCGGAATTCTTCGAGGCAGACTTCGGCGCCGCCTTCGTGACCGAATTCGCGGCCGCCTTCTTCGTCGCCGCTTTCTTCGCCGGAACCTTCGTCTTCGCAGAAGCCTTCGTCTTCGCGGTCGCCATGGGTACCTCGTGAGCGACGAGTCTATCCCGAAGCGACCGTGGTTCGGGGCGCAGACGTACTTCCCTGCGTTGAGTCCGGCGCGACTCGCGAGCGTGGGGTAAAGAGAGCCGATCCCGGGAGATTCGGGGACGGAATCCTGGAGGCGTACGACGTGCCCGGCGGCGAACGGTACCTCGTCCAGGGGGTCGCACTGGTGTCGCCCCCCGTCGGCGACGTGTGCGTGCCTCGGTGCGGCTCGGCGACCTGCGGGAACGACGGGTGCGGAGGCACGTGCGGAACGTGTGCCGCAGGAAGCGCGTGCACCCCGTCCGGAAGGTGCTCCGCGTGGACCATCGAGACCGGCGTCACCGTCCGGGGATCGAACGCGCCGTCGCCCGTCATCGCCGCGACCTCTCCGTCGATGCTCGTCGCCTTCGAAGCTCACGGCGGCGCCCTCAAGGGCGTCGCGAAGCGGAACGGCGCGTGGGGCGAGTCGTTCGCGCTGGGCGCCGAGCCCTACGTGGTCGCGCATCACTCCTCGTGGGCGTTCGACGCGGCGGGCGAACCGCGCTTCGCGTTCCTCCGCTACACGGGATCGACGCCCGCGCTCCTCACCTCGGCGCGATCCGGCGATTCCTGGACGGTCACGGAGTCTCCAGGCATCCCGCGCACGGCCGTGAATCCGGTGGCGCTCGCGAGGAGCTCGTCCGGTGCACTCGCGGCCCTGGTCCGCACGGAGACGACCCAGGCGCAGGGACTGGTCGTCCTCACGGGGTTGCCGGGATCGGCGACGGTGGCGAAGACGTTCGGCACGTTCTTGCCCGTGAAGAACCACGCCATGGCGGTCGACCCCGCAGGGAACCTGCACGTGGCGTGGATCGACGGCAACGACGCATCGTGGCCCAATACGCCTTACTACGCGGTGCACTACGCGACGAACCGAGGCGGGACGTGGATCACGCGGGACGTGACGGCGACCCCCGACGTCTACGACACGACGAACGTGGAGGTCGTGGCCGACGGGAACGGAGCGCACGTGGTTTTCACGGGCACCTACGGTACGCGCCCGATCGCCTACGTCCACGTGGACTCGGCGGGAGTCGTCGGGCCCTTGGAAGTCGTGCCCGGAATCGGGCTCACGCAGGTGCGGATGCGCCTTTCGCCGACGGAGGAACCGGTCGTGGTGGGCCCGAGTTCGACGTCGGGCGGTGGCATGGAGCTATGCCAGCGGTCGGCGGGAACGTGGGCGTGCGAGACGATCGACGTTCCAGGCTCCCCGTCCCTCCCCGACGTCGCGTACGACGCGGAGGGTCGTCCGCACGTCGTCTTCTGGGAGCGCCGCGCTTCGTGGAACCAGACGCCGAACCTGGAACCGGTGATCTTCCGGCACGCGACGCGGATGTGATCGCGGACGCGCGTGACCGGGCGTAGCCTCCCGGATCCACCAACGACGCGAACGTTCGTCGACCCGGGAGTCCACCATGACGAAGCCCAACTCCATCGTCCCCTGCCTCTGGATGACCGATCAGGCGGAAGCCGCGGTCGCGCAGTACCTGAAGGTGTTCCCGGGGGGCCGCATCGTCGCCACGTCCCACTACCCCGAACGCCGCGACAACCCCAGCGGGCGCCCGCCGGGAAGCGTGCTCACCGTGGAATTCGAGATCATGGGCGTGCGCTTCACGGCGCTCAACGGCGGCCCCGTGTTCGCGCCGAACCCCACGGTCTCCTTCTTCGTGCACGCGGACGACGAAGCCCACGTCGATCGCATGGTGAAGGGCCTCGCCGAGGGCGGGAAGATGCTCATGGAGCTCGGTACTTACCCGTGGAGCAAGCGGTACGGGTGGGTCCAGGATCGGTGGGGCGTGTCGTGGCAGGTGATGGTGAACGACGTGTCGGGGGACGACGCGAAGATCGCCCCCGCCATCATGTTCTCGGGGGACGTGCAGGGCCGCGCCGAAGAGGCCATGAAGCTCTGGACCACCCTCTTCCCGGGCGGGCGCATCGACGCGCTGAGCCCCTACCCTCCCGGCGGCGAGGCGAAGGGTGTGATGCACGGCCGCATCCACGTCATGGGCACGCGGCTCGTCGCATTCGACAGCCACATTTCCCACGGCGTGAAATTCGACGAAGGAATCTCGCTCCAGATCACCTGCAAGGATCAAGCGGAGATCGACCGCGTGTGGTCGGCCATCGTCGCGAACGGCGGTCAGGAAGTGCAGTGCGGTTGGGCGAAGGACCGTTTCGGCTTCAACTGGCAAGTCGTGCCCGAGAGCATGGTGACGCTCATGACGGTGGGCACGCCGGAATCCCAGGCCCGTGTGTTCGACGCCATGATGCCCATGAAGAAGCTCGACGTGGCGAAGCTCGAAGCGGCCGCGCGGGGCTGACTCGGGACCGACAGAAAACCCCGGAGAGGCCGCAAGAAAGCGTGCGACCTCCCCGGACAAAGCGAATGCGCTTCGAAGCACCCGCGCGGACTTCGGGTTCCGGACGTCAGGAGATGTGCCCGGTCGTGCCGTGGCTCCCCGGCACCGGCTCGACGCGGGTGTTCGTGACGAGCGCCTTGGCGGATTCGAAGAGGTAGCGGAGCCCACGGGTGCCGGAGGTGTCCCAGTACTCGGCGCCTTCGGGGACGAAGTGGACGAGGCCCACGTTGGGATCGTCGGGACCGTCCGGGAACCAGACTTCGTGGAACTTGCTCCACACGGCGCGGACGCGTTCGCGATCGTCGACGACGCGGGCGCGGCCCGTGAGATGGATCCAGCGCGCGCCTTCGTGACCGGTGACGGAAACGACGTCATGGCGACGGATCTCGGCGACGGCCTTGGAGTCGAGGGCGACCATGAACCACATGGAGTGATCGTCGTCGAGGCGGGTCACGTGGAGCGGGCGTGCGCTGACGGCGGGGAATTCACCGCCGGACGAGTGCCCGCCGGACGAGTGACTGAGGAACATGACGTCGCGCAGGGTCGCGAGGATCTTGCCGACGTGGGCGTGGCGTTCGGCGGGAGATTCTTCGACGGGCGTGGCGGAGGTGGAGGCGGCGACGTCGCGCGGGGCGGTCTCGAGGGTTCGGGAGGTCATGGGGACGAGGAGAGCAAGTCGTGCACCAACGCGTTCGACGCCCAGCCCGCGGCCGCGCCGACGCGATCGGGTCCGAGGGAATCGGCGACCGTGTGCCGTGTTCGTAGGGAACGGGCGACGACGTCGACGGGAGCGCGAGCCCAAGCGTGCGTGGCGGGAGCGTTCCGTCGGGGTGGAGGCCGATTGACGCACGTGAGCGCTGGCGCGCACTTTCCGGGCGAGAGAGCGAGAAGGCGTCGCAGCGACGCTCGAGCTCCGTCGGAGCGAAGAACGGGGAACGGGAGCGAGGATGGGGGAACGATTCGAGGCCGTTCGGGACGGTTCGTTCCCACGGATGGTTCGAGGACGACACGACGGCACCGCGGTTGCACCAGAGCCCGGCCATGATCCAACCGAACCAAATCAAGCCGAACACTCCCGTGGTCTGTTCCAACGACGGCCAATTCGCGGTCGTCGATCACATGGAGGGCGACGCGTTCATCACGTTGAAAAAGGACGCGAGCGGCCGTCACCACTACATCCCCCTCAGCTGGGTGACGTCGGTGGACGCGAAAGTCCACGTGGACCGACCGGGCGAGCAGGCCATGAAGGAATGGAGCACGAGCCCGCCGGGAAGCCCCACGGAGTCCGCGTCCGCTCCATCGAAGAAGAACTGACGTCCGAAGAAGAACTGACGTCGCGCGCTTGGAACCCAAGACGCGAACACGGCACCCGGTCACCGCGAACGTGGGGCCGGGTGTCGGCGTGTTCGGCCGAAGCGTGAATCGCGGGTCGCTGGGAGTCGCGAACCCGACGCGATTCGCGCGGACGAGGGAACTCGCCCGCCCCTACGCGTTTTTCGCCCGCTTCAACGTATGCACGATGCTGTTCGAGTCCCCCGGCACGCTGCCGACGACTTCCCAGCCCTCCGCGCCGAGCTCGTTGAGCCGCTTCGCGGCCGCCGGCAGATCGCCGACGAACGTCCCCACGAGGACGTACTCCCACGCCGTACGCATGGACCCACCGGCCTTGTCGTTCTGCGCTCCCATGGTCTCCCCCTCGTCCGTGGACGGCACGGCTGCAGACTGCGCGGAGCGGGACACGGGATTCGAACCCGCGACATCCAGCTTGGGAAGCTGGCACTCTACCAACTGAGTTAGTCCCGCGACGGCGACGGACGCTACCACTCCGCTCGGACAAGATCCACACCCCCGCACGCCGGGCGGGGGTGAACGAAACGCCGCGTACGACGCCGCTCAAGGAGGTCGCCGTCCCGCCGTTCTCCGTGGTCGTGCGGCGCTCGGTCGCACGTCCCCCCGTCCGTCCTTCCGAGGAGTCGAACCATGAAACTGGGAACGTTCGCCGGTGTCGTCGCCGTCACTCTCGTCGCATTTTTCTCCACCGTCGCCTCCGCGAAACACACCTCCGAACACTCGTTCCGCTCTCCGGACGACGCGGGACACGCACCGTCCGTCGCGAACCACGATGCGGGCGTCGCTCCCACGAGTGGTCCGGACGACGCGGGTCATTGATCCGAGGCGGTTCGCGGTCGGGGGCGTCGCGAGACGCCCTCTTCCCGAGCCTCGAACCGGTTCCACCGCGACCTCACGGAACGGCCATGGCCCACACGGCCTCGATCCCCGCACCGCCCGCGAGCGCCGGAGTCGGCTCCGACCCGTCGTTCTTGTCCCAGCACGTACGTCAGAGGCTCGTGCGCCGCTTCGGCTCGCCCGACTACCGACCCCCCATGCTCCCGCGGGTCGCGCTCGATCTCTTCGAGCTGACGCGCGAACCCGAGGTCCGCATGTCGGAGGTCGAACGACTCCTGTCCAGCGATCCGTTGCTCGCGGCCTCCGTCGTCCGCGTCGCCCGTTCGCCGCTCTTCGCGACGGGCGGCAAGGATTCCGAAAGTCTCCGCGACGCGATACTGCGCCTCGGACTGACCACGCTCCGGGACATCCTGTTCCTGGTCGCGATGAACGCGCACGTCTTCGCCCTACCGTCGTACGGGCAGCACCTTCGGCGCCTCGTCCTCCATTCGACCGCGACGGGCCACGTTTGCCGCGTCGTGAGTCGTCACGTCGGTCTCGCGAGCGAGAACGCCTTTCTCTGCGGCTTGCTCCACGACGCCGGCGCCGTGGCCGCCTTGGGGGTCGTGTCGGAGGACGCGTGGCCGATCGGGAGGATTCCCGTGGAAGTCGCCCTCGACGCGATCCTCGACGTCCACGCCGACGCCGGGCGACGTGTGGCGGAGCTCTGGAATCTTCCCAAAGAAATCTCCCAGGTCCTCGGCCAACACCACGGCCCGGCGAAGGGCGAGGTGGTCCAACCGCTCGCGGCCGTCGTCCGCATCGCGGAGGAAATCGTCCAGGAACTGGGCTTCGGCTTCACAGACGAGCACTTCGGCGGTGGCGGATGGGCGAAGGTGTGCCTCGGGTTGGGAGTTGCGGACCTCCCGCGAATCGCGCATGAAGCGAAGCGCGTGCTCGAGAAGATGCCGACGTCTCCTTGAAGCATCTCCCGGCGCCCCGGGACCCCCGGCGCGTGCGGTGCCCCATGGATCCGCTCCTTCCGAATCGTTCTCCCGAAGCCCTGCTCCGCGCGGTGATCGACGGTCCCCGCCGCGCCCTCCCGCGTCTCCCCGAAACCCGCCGCATCGCCCGTCCCGGCTGGTTCCAAATCGTCACGCCCTCCATGAAGGACGGCGGCATGAACGACATCGAAATCGAGGGCCTCGAAGAGTCCACCGCCGACGTCGCCCTCGACGAAGGCATCTCCCTCTACCGCGACAACGGCTCCCGCTTCCGCGTCTTCGTCTGGCCCGGTCCCCACGCCGAACCCACCGCCCGACGCCTCGAAGCTCGCGGACTCGTGGCCACCACCATGCACGGCATGGTGCGCGCCATCGACCCCCGCGCGCTCGAGGCCCACACCCTTCCCTCGATCACGCTCGACCCCGTCGACGACGGCAGCGTCGTCCCCTATTCCGAGACCATGGCCGCCGGCTGGGAGATGGACCCGGGCCCCATCCTCGCCATGAACCGCAAGGTCCTCGCCGACGCGCGCGCCTCCGGCGATTCGACGACGACCCACTGGCTCGCCTCCGTGGACGGCGTCCCCGCCGCCGTCTCCGCCAGCACCCGCTTCGACGACGTCCTCTACCTCTTCGGCGCCGTCGTCCTCCCCAAGTTCCGCGGACGCGGCCTTTACCGCGCCATGGTCGCCCGCCGCATGGTCGAAGCGCACCGCCACGGCGCCCGCCTCGCCACGACCCAAGCCCGCGCCGGAAACCTCGAACGCCTCGGATTCGCCACCGTCGCCCGCATTTCCGTGTTCCGTGGCTGACGCATGCCCCCGGTCCGATCGCCTCCCGGTCCCAGGATTCCCGGGGGAACGGCCCAATGCGATATTGAAAGTGACTTTCATGTGCGCTAGGGAAGACCCATGCTCGACCGCGCACGCGTCCGCTCCTTCCGCTTCCTGACGTCCGCTCTTGCCGCTTCGGCCCTCGTCGCACCCGTACTCGTCGTCCTGGCGGGCACCACCGCCTGCAGCGCGTCGTCCTCGGGAGACTCGTCCGGCGACGGAGGCACGTCCGCCGATGCCGCGCTCCCGACCGCCGTCGTCGAAGCCATGAAGAGCGCCACCACGGGCTACGCGACGCTCGTACGCGCGAGCTACGTCGACACCCTCGCCGGCATGAACGAACTGAAGACGGCGATCCACGCCTTCGTCGACGCCCCCTCGAAGGAAAAGCTCGATGCCGCCCGCGCCACGTGGGTGAAGGTCCGTCCCGCGTACTCGCAGACGGAAGTCTTCCGCTTCTACGGCGGCCCCATCGACGCGGACGACACCGGCCCCGAGGGCCGCATCAACGGCTGGCCGCTCGACGAAGCGTTCGTGGACTACACGAAAGACGATCCGAACGCCGGGATCATCAACCGCCCGACCGAGTTCCCGGACATCACGAAGGAGCTCGTGAAGGAGGAGAACGAGAAGGGCGGCGAAAAGAACCTCTCCGCGGGCTGGCACGCCATCGAATTCCTCCTCTGGGGTCAGGATCTCTCGGCCACCGGTCCCGGTGATCGCCCTTACACGGATTTCGTGGACGGCGGCACGGCCAAAAACCAGAAGCGCCGCCGCGACTACCTCGCCGCCGCCGTGGATCTCATGGTGGACGACTTCACGCCCGTCGCCGCGGCGTGGGACCCGGGCGTCGTCACGTCCTACGGCGCGACGTTCGCGTCGAAACCACCGAAGGAGGCCTTCGCCGACATCCTGAAGGGCATGGGCAGCCTCGCGGGCGCCGAGCTCGCGAAGGAGCGCATGAACAACGCGTACGAGACGAAGGACCAGGAAGAGGAGCACGACTGCTTCAGCGACACGACCACCCACGATCTCCTCGGCAACGCCCAGGGTATCCAGAACGTGTGGCTCGGCACGTACACGTCCCTCGCCGGCGCGAAGACCACCACCGTCGGTCTCGCGGAGGTCGTGAAGGCCGCGGACCCGGCCCTCGAAGCCGAAGTGACCGCGAACATCGCCGCGAGCGTCGCCGCCATCCAGGCGATTCCCGCTCCCTTCGACCAGGCCATCCTGGGGGACGATTCCGCGCCTGGTCGCAAGGCCATCCGAGCGGCCATGGACGCCCTCGCGAAGGAGACCGCGTCCATCGTGAAGGTCGCCGCCAAGCTGGGCGTCGTCATCAATCTCGAGTAACGCGCTCTCCGATGTTCCGCCCTTCGCCCCTCCCCCTGTCGTTCGTCCTCTCCCTCGTCCTCGCGGGCGGAGGCGCGGCGCTCGTGCCCGTCGCCGGATGCAGCAGTGCCGGTCCGGGCGACACGGCCGGGACCGACGCGGGCACCGCCGACGCCCCGGTCGACGAGGTCGGCGTGGAGAAGAGCGGCGGCGAGACCACCGTCTTCGACGAGACGTCGAACGCCTTCACCTTCGCCGCGCGCAACCTCTCGGACGCCCACCGCGACGCGTTCGCATTGGGCGACCACTTCTTCAACCGCAATTGGGTCACCGCACCGGCGAGCATCGAAGGCAACGACGGCCTCGGCCCCACCTTCAACGCCACCTCCTGTTCGGCCTGCCACTTCCGGGACGGACGCGGCGCCCCGCCCAGGTCGGAGACGGAGGACTTCCTCGCGCTCCTCGTGCGTCTGAGCATTCCCGGCGAGAACGCCCACGGCGGTCCCGTGGACGAACCGAACTACGGGGGTCAGTTCAATCCGTCGGCCATCCTGGGCGTCCCCGCGGAGGGCAAGGTGCGCGTCGGTTACGACGAGGTGCCCGGTACGTTCGGCGACGGCGAAGCCTACGCGCTCCGGAAGCCGGTCTACACGTTCTCCGATCTCGCGTTCGGTCCGTTCGCTGCCGGCACCATGACGTCACCGCGGGTCGCCCCGGCCATGATCGGCCTCGGCCTGCTCCAGGCCATCGACGAGGCCACGATCGTGGGCATGGCCGATCCCGACGACACGAACGGCGACGGCATCTCCGGTCGCGAGAACCGCGTGTGGAGCGACGTGCGCGGGCGCGTGGAACTCGGTCGGTTCGGATGGAAGGCGAACCAACCCGACATCCGTCAACAGACCGCCGGCGCCTCCCTCGGCGACATGGGCATCACCACCTCCCTCTACCTGCACGAGAACTGCCCGAGCGTGCAGACGGCATGTCGGGCCGCCCCCTCGGGCGGCACCGCCACCGAACCCGAGCTCTCCGATCAGAAGCTCGACGCCATGACCTCCTACGGTCTGACGGTCGCCGTCCCCGCGCGCCGACGTTGGACCGAACCGACCGTGCGGGACGGCGAGAAGGTCTTCGCGAAGCTCGGATGCGCATCGTGTCACGTCACGAAGCTCGTCACCGGCTCTCTCGAAGGCTTCCCCGAACTCTCGAACCAGACGATCCGCCCGTACACGGACATGCTCCTCCACGACATGGGCGACGGTCTCGCCGACGGTCGACCGGATTTTCGTGCGACCGGCAACGAGTGGCGCACGACGCCCCTCTGGGGCATGGGCCTTCAGCGCGTGGTCGCCAAGCACACCTTCCTCCTCCACGACGGCCGCGCCCGCGACGCGAAGGAAGCCATCCTCTGGCACGGCGGCGAGGCCGAGGTGTCGAAGGAAGCGTTCCGGAACGCGCCGAAGGCCGAACGCGACGCCCTCCTCGGTTTCCTCGACTCGCTCTGATCGTCGGCCCCCATGAGCTCTTCCTCTCCTCGTTCTCGTTCGCATTCCGTGCTTCCGACGTTCCATCTCCGCCTCCGCACGTGGACGACCGCGTTCTTCGCGGCCACCGCCGTCGCGTCCGGCATCCTCCTCGCCGTGGCCTGTTCGGAGTCCGTCGCGCCCCAGGTCGACACGGGCGCGGTGCTCGGCGAACTCACGGCGAACGTCGCCCTCCCGCTCGCGAAGGCCGTGGGCACCGAAGCGGAGGCGCTCCGGGCGGACGTCGTCGCGTTCGAGTCCGCGCCTTCGGACGACGCCCTCGCGAAGGCACAAGGTTCCTGGCGGAAGGCACGTGCGGCGTGGCGCACCAACGACGCGGTCGCCTTCGGTCCCGTGGAATCCAAACGCCTCGAGCCCGCCATGGACTTCACGCCCGCGAGCGCGGACGCCATCGAACGTGCGGTCACCGAAGGCGGAGCAGATGCCGCGGCTTTCGAAGCCCTCGGCTCCAACGCGAAGGGTCTCCACGCCCTCGAGTACCTGCTTTTCGACGACGGCGGTGGTCGCACGGAAGCCCTCGCGAAGATGACCGACGCCACCACCGGAACGGCCCGTCGCGCCTACGCTTCGCGCGTGGCCACGGTGCTCGCCGCGAAGGCCGCCGAACTCTTCGTCGCCTGGGACGCGAGCGGTGAGAACTTCGCCGGGTCCGTCGCGTCCGCGGGGGGATCGAGCGCGATTTATCCGTCCACCAAGGCCGCCGTCGACGACTTCGTGAACCAGATGAACGTCGCCGCCGATCGCCTCCAGAACACCGAGATCGGCTACCCCTTCGGCAAGAAGACCGGCGGAACCCCCTCGCCCGAGGCCGAAGCGTCGCGGAGGAGCGACGCGTCCCTCGCCGACATGACGGCCACCCTCGACGGCATCCGTCGCGTGTACCTGGGCGACGCCGGCAAACGGGGCCTGGGCGCCATCGTCGCCGGCCGGAGCCAAGCGGCCGACGCGCACATGAAGACCGCCCTCGACGGCGCTGCGAAGGCCATCGCCGCCATCCCCGCGCCGTTCCGCACGGCGGTCACCGCGAACGTCCCCGAGGTCGAAGCCGCTTACGCCGCCGCGAAGGACCTGAAGACGACGGTGAGCACGGAAGTCGCGAGCGTCCTCGGTACGACGCTGAAGTTCAGCGACAACGACGGCGACTGATCTCCCCGGATTCCGTCGTGCCGTCCGCGCGCCCGTCCCCGCCCTCGCCGTTCGCGCGGCTCTGCACCTTCGTCGCGAGCGACGTGGACATCGCGTCCCTCGCGGCGTTCCGCGTGTCCTTCGGCGTCGCGATGATGGTGCTCGTGGCGCGCTTCTTCGCCCACGGGTGGATCCGGGAGTACTACCTCACGCCGCGCATCCTCTTCCCCCACGCCACGTGGATCCGACCTTGGCCCGGCCTCGGCATGTACGTGCACTACGGGGCCATGGGCGTGCTGGCGCTCCTCGTCGCCCTCGGCCTCTTCGCGCGACCGGCCGTGCTCCTCTTCGGGGCGCTCTTCACCTACGCACATTTCCTCGATCGAACGAATTGGCTGAACCACTACTGGCTCGTGAGCCTGCTCACCGTCGTGCTCGCGAGCGTGCCGTGCGATCGTGCGCTCTCCGTGCGCGTCCTCCGCGACCGCGATGCCGCGCGAGCCACGATCCCGGGATGGTGCCTCGCGCTCGTGCGGTTCCAGATCGGCATCGTGTACGTTTTCGGCGGCATCGCGAAGCTCAAGGGAGATTGGCTGCTCCACGCGGAGCCGCTCCGGATCTGGCTCGGCGCCAACACGGACTTTCCGATCCTGGGGCGGGCGTTCGGGTACCGGGAAGCCGCCTACGCCATGAGTTGGGGCGGCGCCGCCTTCGATCTGTTCGTCGTGCCGTGCCTGCTCGTTCGCCGCACGCGCGTCCCCGCGTACCTCGCGCTCCTGGCCTTCCACGGAATCACCGCGCGTTTGTTCCAGCTCGGAATGTTCCCCTGGATCATGGCGTCGGCGGCGCTCGTCTTCTTCGAACCGAGCTGGCCGCGTGCGTTCCTTCCTCCCCGCGCGTTCGGCCCCGTCGTCGCGCGACGCACCCACCCCACCCGGGCGTTCGTCCCCGGCCTCGCCGCCTTCGTTCTCTTCCAGATCCTCTTCCCGTTCCGCCACCTCCTGTACCCGGGCAACGTCCTCTGGACGGAGCAGGGCTTCCGCTTCTCGTGGAACGTCATGCTCATGGAGAAGAACGGCGCCATCGAGTTCACGGTGGTCACGCCCGACGGGCGACGTTCCGTCGTCGACCTCTCCGAGTGGCTCACGCGCTACCAGATCAAGATGATGGCGACCCAGCCGGACATGATCGTGGACTTCGCCCACGTCGTGGCCGAGGACGCCCGCGCCCGTGGGAAAGGAACCGTGCGCGTGTTCGTGGACGCCCGCGTCGCCTTGAACGGCCGCGCTCCGACGCCGCTCGTGGATCCGCACGTGGACCTCGCCCGTGAGAACGATACCTTCGCGCCGAAGACCTGGGTCACGCCCGCGCCGACGGCTCCTCCTCAGCTCTGAACGGGCTCATTTTCGGTCCCCGGGTCGATTCTCGGGCGGATGTTCATGTGACCGCCGCTGCGCGCTTGTGCTGCATCGCCGTGCGCCGTCCCTCGGCGCCGGTGGCGGCGCCGCACGCGTCGATCCGCGCTCGGTGTCCGCCTCAACGATCGTCCTCCAAGTGTCCGGAATCGTGGCGACGTGGGCCTGCACCGACGGACGCTGGAATTTTTCACGCCCCCCCATTCCCATGCATTCTACATAACATGCATCCTGCATGCGAATCGGGCTCCGCACCCCGAACTTCGTGGCACATGTTCACCGTGTGGAGGTGGGACAAAAGTGGGTCGTGTCCAGTATTCGGGCCGCACGCACGGCTGCTAGCGGTGGGACTGACCATGCCCATCCCCTTCGTGACCTATCTCGTGGCCGCCATGTCCGCATGGATTCCGCCGCGCGGGGCCGACGTCGAAAGGTACACGGACATCGCCTCCGACGTCGTCGCCGTGGCCTTCGATCCCGACGAGGAACCCGCCTTCCAGGGCGAACGTGCCCGCGAGCGCACCGCGCTGCTGATGCTCTCCATCGCCAGCTTCGAGAGCCAGTTCCGGGCCGACGTCGATCGCGGAGACGTCCGCGGCGACCACGGCACGAGTTGGGGTCTCTTCCAGATCCACATCGGCAAAGGTCGCTCGAAAGAAGGTTGGTCGGGTCCCGAGCTCACCGCCGACCGGAAGAAGGGCGTCCGCGCCGGCCTCCGCATCGCCCGCGATTCGCTCAAGTGGTGCTCCAAGCTTCCCGCCGAGGACCGGCTCTCCGGGTACACCAAGGGCCGCTGCGAGAAGGACTCGTACTCGCGGGCACGCATCGGACGAGCGAAGTACTGGTGGAAGGCCCACCCCTACGAGGACGCTTCGCCGGAGCCCACGCCCAAGCCGACCGATCCCGAAGGAGGCGGCACGGAGGCCAAGGTGGAGACCGCGTCCATCTCCCGCAAGGAGAGCGTCGCCCGCGCCGGCGAAACGGAGTAATCGGAAGGGGATGGCGAACGCCCGTCCCCGTTCCACGAAGTCGACCGAGGCCCTGCCGGAGGGCGTCCTCCGCGCGGATCTCGAACGGGCCCTCGTGCGCGAGCTGCTCGCGACGTGGAAGCAGCTCAACGTCACCTATTTCCGCGCGGGGCTTCGCGTTCCCAGCCTCGAACTCGGGGACGCGGACCACCGTCTGGGTCAATGGCACCGCATGTCGCGGTCCATCGAGATCTCCCGCCGACTCGTCCTCGAGCGACCGTGGAACGTGGTCGTCGAAGTGATGAAGCACGAGATGGCGCACCAGTACGTGCACGAGGTGCTCCACGCCGTGGACGAAGCCGCGCATGGCCCCGCCTTCCGGACTCTTTGCGCGCGCCTCGGAATCGACGCACGCGCCTCCGGCATGCCCACGGGCGCGAGCGACGACGCCCCCGAGGAAGGCCGCATCGTCGAGAAGATCACGCGCCTCCTGGCCCTCGCCGGATCGTCGAACCGGAACGAGGCGGAAGCCGCCGCGGCCGCCGCGCAGAAGCTGATGCTCAAGTACAACCTCGACGCCGCGAAGACTCCCGGCACGGCGACGTACGCGTTCCGTCAGCTCGGCGAGCCCACGGGGAGAGTCGGCGAGTCCGAACGGATCCTCGCGCACATCCTCGGCAAGTTCTTCTTCGTGGAGGTCATCTGGGTGCCCGTCTACCGGCCCCTCGTGGGCAAACGCGGGAGCGCCCTCGAGATCGCGGGCTCGTCGTCGAACCTCGCCATCGCCGAGTACGTCCACGCCTTCCTCCGCCGCACGGCCGACGATCTCTGGGCCGCCCACAAGAAGGAAGCGGGCATCGCGAGCGATCGGGACCGCCGCACGTACCTCGCGGGCGTCATGTCGGGATTTCACGAGAAGCTCGCGCGGGAGTCCCAGGCGCACAAGTCCGCCGGGCTCGTCTGGGTCAAGGACGCGGATCTCGGCAGCTATTTCCGGCGTCGCCATCCGTACATTCGGCACGTCCGGCACGAAGGACATCGGAAGAACGACGCCTACGCCCAAGGCAAGGAGGCCGGGCGCGGCATCGTCCTCAAGAAGGGCATGGGGGACGGGCCGTCCGGCGGCCGCAAACTCCTTCCGCCCCGCGGGGCCGATCGGGGGTAGAACGGCGCCCGCGAGGAGCCGCCGTGCACGCCGAGACCCAGATCGAACACCCCGACGGACGCGTGGAGCTCGCGGCCGGAATCGTCCTCGACGAGGACCTCGTCAACGAGGACCTCGCGCCCACGCGCATCGAGGAGCGCACGTGGACGACCTACACGTACGCCGCGCTGTGGATCTCCATGGCCCACTGCATCCCGACGTACATGATGGCGTCGGGACTCATCGCGAGCGGTATGAACTGGTGGCAGGCGCTCCTCACGATCCTCGTGGGCAACGTCATCGTCCTCCTCCCCATCCTCGCCAACTCGCACCCGGGCACGCGGTACGGAATTCCCTTCCCCGTCTTCGCGCGTGCGGCGTACGGCGTCCGCGGCGCGAACCTGCCGGCCGTGATGCGTGCGCTCGTGGCCTGCGGATGGTTCGGCATCCAGTGTTGGATCGGCGGTCAGGCGTTCCAGACCTTCTTCAAGTCGCTCCTGCCCGCGTGGCCGGAGCTCCTCGGCGCGACGAAGATCGACGGCCACCTTCCCACCGAGTGGGTGAGCTTCCTCCTTTTCTGGGGCCTCAACATCCTCATCGTCTACCGAGGCATGGAACTCCTCCGGAAGGTCGAGAACCTGGCCGCCCCCTACGTCCTCGTGATGACCTTGGCCCTGGTCGTGTGGGCCGTGAAGCGGGCCGACGGCTTCGGGGCGCTCTTCGAGAGCGCCGGAAAATTCCCGACGTTCGGCGCCTTCTGGCCCGTGTTCGTGCCGAGCGTCACGGCCATGATCGGTTTCTGGGCGACGCTCTCGCTCAACATGCCCGACTTCACGCGCTACGGCCGATCCCAGCGCGAGCAGACCCTGGGCCAGGTCGTCGCGTTGCCTTCGACGATGACCCTCTTCGCCGCCATGGGCGTCGTCATCACGAGCGCCACGGCGAAGATCTACGGCGAGTCCATCTGGGACCCGGTGGTCCTCGTCGGCAAGTTCGAGTCCCGGATCGTCGTGGCCATCGCCATGTTCACGGTCGTCGTCGCCACGCTCAGCGTGAACATCGCCGCGAACGTGGTCTCGCCCGCGAACGACTTCGCGAACCTGTCGCCCAAGCGCATCTCGTTCCGCACGGGAGGACTCATCACGGGCATCCTCGGGATCCTCATGATGCCGTGGAAGCTCCTGGCCGATCCGAAGCAGTACATCTTCACGTGGCTCATCGGATACTCCGGTGGCCTCGGATCCATCGCGGGCGTGCTCATCGCGGACTACTGGTTCGTCCGGAAGAAGCACCTCGTCGTCGCGGATCTCTACCGCGCGAAGGGTGCCTACGCGTACGGGGACGGCTCGAGCGAGGGCTCGGGATGGAACGTCGTGGCGATTCTCGCGACCCTCTTCGGGTGCACGCTCGCGTGGGTCGGAGCGTTCGTGCCCTCCGTCCACGTCCTCTACGACTATGCGTGGTTCGTGGGCGGCCTCTCGGCGGGCGTCGCGTACGTGATCGGCATGTCCGTCACGGGGCGAACCGAGGCGCGGTGACGCTCCGCTGGACCACGCTCCGTGCCGCGTCGTTCGTCGTCTTCCTGACGGCGACTGTCTCCGCGATCGGAACGTGGATCGGCGCCTCGCGCATTCCGCGTGCTCCGGATCTTCCTCCCGTCACGGTTCCCGCCTCCGGAGGGGACGTGGTCGACATCCTCCCGCCCGGCTCCTCCGATCCGTCCCTCGCCCGCGCCCGCGAACTGAAGAAGGCGCTCCGGAAGTCCCCCGCGGACGCGCGCCTCGCCGTGGAGCTCGCGGAGGTCGATCTCGGTCTCGCGCGCCGAACGGGAGAGCCGCGGTTCGTCGGGCAAGCCGAAGCCGCCCTTCGCGCGTTCGGCACCATGGCGGATCCGCCCCTGCCCGTCCTCCTCGCCCGCGCGACCTTGCGGCAGAACCTCCACGACTTCGACGCCGCCCTCATGGACCTCGGCGCCGTGCTCGTGAAGGATCCGAAGAACGCGCAGGCATGGCTCACCCGCGCCGTCGTCCAGACCGTGCGCGGCGAGTACGATGCCGCCGCCGCGTCGTGCGACCACCTCTTCGGGCTCGTCCCGGCACGCGTCGCGACCACGTGCGCCGCGAACGTGGACAGCCTCCGCGGACGGGCGGCACCGGCCTACGAAGCGTTGGCGCGCGCCGTGGAATCCGATCCCGCGGCGTCGCCGGCGGAACGGGCGTGGATCGGCACGTCCCTCGCCGAGATCGCCCACCGCGCGGGGGACGACCGCGCCTCCGAAGCGCACTGGGCCGCCGCCCGGGACGCCGATCCTTCGGACGTCTACGTGCTCGGATCCTGGGCCGATCTGCTGCTCGACACGGGACGTCCCGCCGAAGCGCGGACGCTCCTCCGCGATCGTGAGGCCGTCGACGCCCTCCTCCTCCGTTCGGCCCTCGGCGCGCGCGCCCTCGGTTCTCCCGACGCTTCGAGCCTCGAAGCCGCTCTCCGTGCGCGCTTCGACGCGAGCCGCCTCCGTGGTGACACGGTCCACCGCCGCGAGGAATCCCGGTTCGAACTCGCCTTCGGCGACCCCGCGCGTGCCAAGGCGCTCGCCCGCGCGAACTGGGACGTGCAGAAGGAACCCGCCGACATGCGCGTCCTGCTCGAGGCCGCACTCCGTACGGGAGATCCGGGCGCGGCCGAACCCGTCCTCCGGTTCGTGGAGGCGACGGGGTTCGAGGATCCCGTGATTCGCGCGCTCGTCGCCCGACTCCGGTCGCCGGCGTCCGACGCGGGGGGGTCTCCATGACGAACGGGCGCCACGTCCTGTCCCTCCTCGCCCTTTCGACGATCCTCGTCGCGGCCTTCCCGCGCGTCGCCTCCGCCCACAAGGCCAGCGACGCCTTCGTGTCCGCGTCGGTGGACGGTGCCGAGATCGCCCTCCGGTGGGACGTGTCGCTCCGCGATCTCGACATCGCCATCGGCCTGGACGGCGACGGCGACGGCGCCATCACCTGGAACGAAGTCGTGGCCCGCGACGCCGACATCCACGCGTTCGTCGACGGCCGCCTCGAGGTCCGCGGCGACGGCGCCCCCTGCCCCGCGTCGCTGACGCGTTCCGGAACCGCTTCACGAAGTGACGGCGGGTACCTCGTCTTCCGCGGCACGGCGATCTGTGCGCAGGCCCCCGCGCGCATCGCCCTCGCGTCCACGTTCCTCTTCGACGACGACCCGCAGCACCGCGCGATCGTCACCGTCACACGCGCCGGAAAGTCCGAGACGCGGATCCTGGACGCAATCCACCGCGAGGGCGAGGTGTCCTTCGCCGACTATCCCCGGGACGGTGCCCACGCGCGTCGCGTCGCCTTCGCGTTCGCGCTGTGGGCGGTCTTCGCGGCGTCGATGCTCGGACTGACGTTCGTGACGCTCAGAGAGCGTCGTACGTCGCCTTGAGCTTCTTCGCCGTCGCCTCGGACTTCGGAGTCTTGGGCGCGGGCTGACGAACGGTGAGCGTGCCCGCCTTGTGCGCGAAGACCTCGCGGTTCGGGATCGACGCGAGCAGCTTCGCGGACTTGTCGCGGCTGTCCGTCGCCTCCGCGGGCGTGGCGAACTCGCAGACGCTGATCTTCACGTCGCCGTCGACCGTCGCCCCCACGCAATACGACGCTCCGAACACCGCGCCCACGTGTTGCGCCCGTTCCGTGATCGCGAGGCCCGCGGCCTCGAACGCCGCGAACACCTTCTCGGAGGGTACGCCCGCGTCGCTCCGGTGGCTCGCCTCGACGCGGAGCTTGTCGGGGATGCTGAACACGGGTTCGATCGGGCCCGTCGCCGTGGGCCGCGCACTCGCGACGGGCGCGGTCGTGCCCGGCTTGGCGGACGACGCCGTGCCGGCGGCGGCCGGCGAAGGTTCCTCCGACTTCCGACTGCAGGCGGAGGACGAGACGGCCAGGAGGACGAGGACGGCGCGCGTAAGGAAACGGAAGCTCATGTGGGGACGCATTCGTACCACGAGCGGAACGAATCATGGGATCCGCCCGGGGCGCAGGCGCGTACGTGCTTCGGCGGGATCCGTCCGCCGACTCTGCCGCTCGGAACCGCTCATCCCGTGCGAACCGACTTCGAATTGCGGGTCCCAAGGAACCCACGTACGTTCGTCGACCGCACGCCGCGCGCGTCCTCGGGCCATCGCCCGTTTTCATTCCCTTTTCCCCGCACGTCGAAATCGATTCGTACAGAGGAGGAAGTCCCATGCGTATCCGTTCGAGCGTCGCCGCCTTCGGCGCGCTTCTTCTGGTCACTTTCGCGGGTGCGGCTCCGAGCCTCGCCTCGAGCCACCGCGAAGCCCCGTTCATCACCAAGAACCCCAAGGTGGACGGCACCGACTTCTACATGTTCAACAGCTACGAAAGCGGCCGTTCGAACTTCGTGACGCTGATCGCGAACTTCCAGCCGCTCCAGGACGCCTACGGCGGTCCGAACTACTTCTCCATGGATCCGGACGCGCTCTACGAGATCCACGTCGACAACAACAACAACGGCGAGGAAGACATCACCTTCCAGTTCCGGTTCTCCAACACGCTCGCGAACGCCGGCAACGGCGTCCAGCTCCCGCTCCAGTTCGGCGACGGCGGCGTGAAGAACGTTTCGATCCCGCTGGTGATCGCGGGCCCCGTGAACGGAACCGACCCGAACCTCGGCGCCGGTACGCCGGGCAACATCAACGTCGCGGAGACCTACTCCGTGAAGGTGGTCCGCGGCGCGCGTCGTACGGGTATGGCGCAGGACGTCACCATCGTCAGCCCGGGCTCCGGCTCCACGTTCACCAAGCCCCTCGACAACGTCGGAGGGAAGACGTTCGGCGGCGGGTACGACCAGTACGCGAACCAGTACAAGTACGACGTCAGCATCCCCGGGTGCACCGTCGACGCCGCCACGCAGGGCCGCATCTTCGTCGGACAGCGCCGCGAAGGCTTCGCCGTCAACATCGGCACGATCTTCGACCTCGTGAACGCTCCGCTCGGCGTCATCGCCGACGACAACCTCAAGGACGCGTTGAACCCCGGCACCGGTCCGAACGCGGAACCGTCGAACATCGGTCCCCTCGACGGCAAGAACGTCACGACCATCGCCGTCGAAGTCCCGAAGTCCTGCCTCACCCAGGGCACGCAGACGATCCTCGGCGGATGGATGTCGGCGAGCGTCCGACAGGCGCGCGTCATCAACCCGAACGCGACCTACTCGCGCCCCGCGCGTGAAGGTGGCGCGTGGGCCCAGGTGTCTCGCCTCGGTCACCCGCTCGTGAACGAAGTCGTCATCGGTCTCAAGGACAAGGACCGCTTCAATTCGAGCCACCCCTCGGGCGACGGTCAGTTCATCGACTACGTCACGCACCCGACCCTCGCGAAGCTCGTCGAGCTCATCTACGGCGCCGCCAACGCGCCGGCGCCGACGGTGGAACGCCAGGACCTCGTCACCGTGTTCTTGAAGGGCGTGCCGAACGTCAACGAGAACGGCGCGGTGGCAGAGTACCTCCGCCTCAACACCGCCATCCCCGCCACGGCCGCCGCCGGTCAGAACTACCTCGGCGCCATGGGCTGCTTCACGGGCCGCAGCGCGACGGAGGGGCCGCACCTCGACACGGCTCTCCCCTCGTGCGACCCCGCGGGCTTCCCGAACGGCCGTCGCCCCGGTGACGACGTGGTCGACATCGCCCTCCGCGCCATGATGGGCGTCCTCCTCCCCGGCAACGTCGCCGGAGCGGGTGGCGTCCCGCTCCACGACGCCGTCCAGCAACGCTCCGCGCAGTTCGACGACACGTTCCCCTACCTCCGCTCGCCGGCCGGCGGGACGAGCTCGAACAATTGAGGGTCCGAACCATGGGCATTCGCATGCGTTCTCCCACGCTCTCCGGACGGTTCCCGTTCTTCCTCGCCCTCGCAGCCGGGAGCTTCGCGCTCCTCGCCGTCGCGTGCGGCGGTGACGACGCCCCCGCCGACCCCCTTCCCGATACCGATGCCAGCGTCGTCGACGGCAGCCTCGCCGATGGAAGCCGGGCCGACGGGTCGACCACCACGGACGGTGGCACCACCACCGACTCCGGTCGTGACACCGGCACCGACGCCACGACGACGACCGACGGCGGCGACGCCGGACGCACGGACGCCGGCGACGGCGGAACGACGACCGACGGTTCCACGACCGACGGTTCGACGACCAGCGACGCGGGGGACGGAGGCTCGGCGACGAGTGTTTCGGGCTTCGTGATCGACCTCATCCTCAACGGAACGAACGACACGTCGTCCCCGTCGACGCGGCCCTTCGAGGCGCCCGACCTCACGGACCGGGAAGACCAGGCGGACTACGCCGTCCTCTTCTGAGTCGACGGTCGTACGAACGAAAACGCGGCGCTCTCCCCCGGGAGGCGCCGCGTTTTTCGTTTCCGGTTCGTGGAGGTTCGCGGAGTGCGACCGCGAAGGATCTCAGCCTGCGCCGGAGTCCTGCGGCGGACCGCCGTAGGCCGGCACCGGCACGTTGCCCGAGTCCGCGTCGCGGCCGGCGTCCACGGGAGGACCGCCGTACAGCGCGACGGCCGAGGAGTCGTCGGAGGCGTCGAACCCCGCGGCGGAATCCGAAGCGGCGTCGGTCTTCGACGCGTCGTTCGACGCCGAGTCCCCCGAGGCCTTCGCGTCGTCGCTTCCAGCGTCGACCGGCGGACCTCCATAGAGCGCGACGACGTTGCCGGCGTCGTCCTTGCCGTCCGTCGTCTCGGACGAACATCCCGTGACGAGGGAGACCGTGGCGGCGCCGAGAGCGGCCGTGCTCGTCCCGAGCGCGAACAGGGCCGCGCGGCCGAGACGCTTCGCGGGCGCGCGGGCGGCGAGCTCGGAGACACGGGCGGCCATGGCGTCGCGATCGAGGGCCACACCGCAGAACGGACAGACGGATTCGTGGGCACGGACGTGCCTACGGCAAGCACTGCACGGCACGAGAGCGTTCGTCATCGCAAGGACCCCTCCGCTGCCTCCGCGGCAGCCGTGTTCGATTCTACGACAATTTCGAAACGTCCATGATCGAAGGGCGTGCCCTTCGCTTCTTCCACGCGCACCATCCGTTCACGCAGGCCCGCCCGATCCATCTCGAGGGCGCGGTGGTGGCAGAACGGGTTGTTTCCGGGCTTTCCGAAATAGACGTCCGCGGTCCACGTGCAGCCCGCGCGGCACTCGTCCGCGTAGTAGCAGGTCGCGCAGAAACCCCAGAGGTCGGCGCGTGTACGGTCGCGGGTGTACCGGATCGGCAGGCCCCGTTCCCAGAGCGTGCGGAGCTTCTCGTCGCGCACGTTGCCGGCGGTCCACGCTTCGGTCGAGAGCGAAGGGCATCCCTTGATGGCGCCGTTCGCCTCGATGCCGAGCGTCACCTTCCCCGCTCCGCAGGATCCGCCGTGCCCCCGCGGCATGTGCGATCGGAGCACGGACTCGTACGGTCCGAAGTAGCCCACGTTGTTGCCCGCGAGCAGGCGCACGCCGAGGGCGTCCGCGCGCTTCTTGAGATCCGCGAGCATCGGGAAGATCGCCAGCAGATCGTACGGCTGGAGGAGGACCTCGGGCTCGTCGGCCGCGCGTCCCATCGGAACGGTGAGTTGGATCTGCCAACTGTGGATCCCGATCGACGCGAGCGCCTCGAGGATCGTCGGCATGTGCGGCACCGAGAGCCGGTTGATCTGCGTGTTGCACGCGACGCGCATGCCGCGGGCGCGCATCTCCTTCATCGCGGCCATCGCCGCCGCGTAGGAGCCCTTCACCCCGCGCAAGCGATCGTGGGTCTCGGCGTCCCCGTCGATGGAGACGGACGCGCCGTCGAGATCGGCTTCGTGGGCCCGGGCGATGGCCTCGGCGTCGAGACCGCGTCCGCCGGTCGTCGTCGTCACCGCGAGGCCGTGGCCCTTCGCGCGTCGCACGATGTCGAGCCAGTCCTCGCGGAGGTAGGCCTCGCCTCCGATGAGGGTCACTTCCTTGACGCCGAGCTCCGCCATCTGATCGACGAGGTCGAGGCACTCGGCGGTGTCGAGTTCGTCCGGGCGGCCCTTGCCTGCGCGGGAGCCGCAATGGCGGCACGCGAGGTCGCACGCGAGCGTGATTTCCCACACGGCGTAGATGGGGCGGTACCTCGTGTCGACGTCCCGCGACGCGTCCGCCAGCGGCAGGCGACGGCGTCCCGCCGGAGCGACGGGCGCGATGGGAAGGTTGCGGTTCGGCCTCTTCGCGTCGAGCGCCTCGGCGCGCTCGGCGGGTCGCAGGGGATCGACGGAGTCCACGGCCATGACGCGAGCGTAGATGGATCCGTTCCGAGTGTGGAGTAGCCTGCTTCGATCCCGTGGACTTCGAAGGCGTCACCCTCACCAAGCCGAACGGCGCGTCCTGGACCCTCGTCCACGTCGGGGAGAAACTCGCGCGCCGCGGGACACTCCCCGGCGCCGGGACCTTCGACCGCGTCCAGGAGGCGCTCGCACGTGCCGCCCTCGCCGGCGTCGCGGACGAGGATCGCGTCCTCGTCGCCCTCGCGTCGAGCTGGCTCGTGAACAGTCCCGCCGACTCCCGAGTGCTCCGCGCCTGGAGCGAACCGGCGGCCCTCCGTGCGTTCGCGCGGACCATGGAAATCCTCGACGCCCCGGACCATGCCCCCTGGGATCTCGCCGTCCTCGAGGCGTCGCTCGGAACGCTGTGGCCCACGACGACCGACGGAGCCGACGCGCTCTCGAAGGTCCTCGCGCTCGTCGTCCCCCACGCGGTGCCGCTCCTCCCTCGCGCGGCCCGTGCGTTCCTCGGCGCACCGGACGACGTCCCCGTGGACGTGGACACGTTCGTGACCCTCCTCCGTTGGTTCGACGGCGCAGTGCGTCGCTGGCCGGATCCCGAGACCGGTGCGCGGGCCGCCGCCGTCGTCGATCGGATGCTTTGGTTCGATTCGGACGGCCACAAACACTGGCCCCCGAAGAATGTTGACTCTTCCGGAAAGGAGTAGAGACTCCCCGGTTTCTCGAATTCTCGTAGGACGGCCCGACGTGGGCCGGAGAGGCCGTTCGAGGTCGCACGCGCGACCGGAAGGCCCGGGGAGCCGCCATGCACACGAAGAAGTATTCCATCGACAAGGTCCGCAACTACGTCAACGGCGAGTGGGTCGAACCGACCGCCAAGGAGTGGGTCGAGATCACGAACCCCGCCACGGGCGACGTGCTCGGCAAGGTTCCGATGGGCGGTGCAGGCGACGTCGACAAGGCCGTCGCCGCCGCGAAGGCCGCGTTCCCGGCGTGGAGCGAGACACCCGTCGCCGTGCGATCCCGCTACCTCTTCGAGCTCCGCAACATGATGGAGCAGAACTACGAGGAGCTCCTCTCCATCTGCACCCAGGAGCACGGCAAGACCTACGAGGAGTCGAAGGGCGACGTGCGCCGCGGCATCGACAACGTCGAGACCGCCGCCGGCATGCCGACCCTCATGATGGGCCAGGCGCTCGAGCAGATCGCTGGCGGCATCGACTGCACCATGGTGCGTCAGCCCATGGGCGTGTTCGCCTGCATCGCGCCCTACAACTTCCCGTCCATGGTGCCGCTCTGGTTCCTCCCCTACGCCATCGCTTCGGGCAACACGTTCGTCGTGAAGCCGAGCGAGCAGGTTCCGTTCTCCCAGCTTCGCCTCTTCGAACTGATCGACAAGATCAAGCTCCCCAAGGGCGTCGTGAACACGGTGAACGGCGGCAAGGACGTCGTGAACGGCATCCTCGAGCACGCGGACATCGCCGGCGTCTCGTTCGTCGGGTCGAGCCCCGTCGCCGAGCATGTCTACGCGCGCTGCGGCGCGACCGGAAAGCGTGTCCAGGCCCTCGGTGGCGCGAAGAACTTCACCACCGTCATGGACGATTGCGAATGGGACAAGAGCGTCGCCAACATCGTCGACAGCGCGTTCGGCTGCGCGGGGCAGCGCTGCCTCGCGACGTCCATCGCCGTCGGCGTCGGTCCGGCCTACGCGAAGCTCACGGAGAAGCTCGTGGCCGCCGCGAAGAAGATCAAGGTCGGCAACGGCCTCGACGAGGGCGTGACCATGGGTCCCGTCATCAGCGCGAAGCACAAGGAGCGCGTGCTCGCCTACATCGAGAAGGGCCTGGCCGAAGGCGCCAAACTCCTCCTCGACGGCCGCAACTACAAGGTCGAAGGCTGCCCGAAGGGCCACTTCGTCGGCCCGACGATCTTCGGCGGCGTCACCCCCGAGATGACCATCGGACGCGAGGAGATCTTCGGCCCGGTCCTCTCCGTGATGGAAGCCAAGACCCTCGACGACGCCATCGCCATGATCAACAAGCACCCCCTGGCGAACGCGTCGTCGATCTACACGCAGAACGGCACGTCGGCCCGCACGTACGCGCACAAGGTCCACGCTTCCATGCTCGGCGTGAACATCGGCGTCGCGGCGCCCATGAGCTACTTCACCTTCGGCGGCGCCAAGGGCTCGTTCCTCGGCGACCTGAAGGCCCACGGCACGGAGAGCGCGCTCTTCTACACCCAGAACAAGACCACCATCGCCCGTTGGTGGTGAGAGAGGAATCCGGACCATGGCGCGCAACGTCACCGTCGGTTTGATCCAGTGTTCCACGCCGTTCGACCCGGCGTGGCCGATCCAGAAGATCAAGGACACGGCCCTCCAGAAGCACCTGCCCATGATCGAGGAGGCCGGCAAGAAGGGCGTCCAGATCCTGGGCCTGCAGGAGATCTTCAACGGGCCCTACTTCTGCCCGAGCCAGGATCCCAAGTGGTACGACTCCACCGAGGCGTGCCCCGGACCTACCGTCGAACTGCTCTCGCAGTACGCGAAGAAATACCAGATGGCGATGGTTATCCCCATCTACGAGCGTGAGCAGGCGGGCGTCTATTACAACACCGCCGCCATCGTCGACGCGGACGGCAGCTACCTCGGCAAGTACCGGAAGCAGCACATCCCGCACACGAACGGCTTCTGGGAGAAGTTCTTCTTCAAGCCCGGCAACCTCGGTTACCCGGTCTTCCAGACGCGGTACGCCAAGATCGGCGCGTACATCTGCTACGACCGCCACTTCCCCGAAGGCGCGCGCCTCCTCGGCCTGAACGGCGCGGAGATCGTGTTCAACCCGTCGGCCACCGTCGCCGGACTCTCGCAATACCTCTGGAAGCTCGAGCAGCCCGCCCACGCGGTCGCGAACGGGTACTTCGTCGCGGCTTCGAACCGCGTCGGCACGGAAGCGCCGTGGAACATCGGCAAGTTCTACGGGACGAGCTACATCGTCGATCCGCGCGGCAAGTTCCTCGCGACGGGATCCGAGGACGATGACGAGCTCGTCGTCGCCACCTGCGACCTCGAACAGATCGAGGAAGTGCGCAAGACCTGGCAGTTCTACCGCGATCGTCGCCCCGAGACCTACGGGGACATGGCGCGTCTCCTGCCCTGAGGGCAGTTCCGGATTCCGGGGAACCCCGGAACGACCACGGGAGGTGTGCGATGGGAGTGCTCATCCAGAACGGTGAGATCGTCACGGCGTCGGATCGCTACGTGGCGGACGTGTACTGCAAGGACGGCGTCATCCAAGCCATCGCGAAGGGCATCGCGAAGAGCGCGGGCGACACGGTGATCGACGCGTCGGGGCAGTACGTGTTCCCCGGCGGCATCGACGCCCACGTCCACATGGAACTGCCCTTCATGGGCACCGAGTCGTCCGACGACTTCGAGACGGGCACGGCCGCCGGCGTCGCCGGTGGCACGACGACCATCATCGACTTCGTCATCCCGTCCCACGGTCAACGTCTCCTCGACGGCCTCGCCCAATGGCGCGAGAAGGCGAAGAAGGCCGTGGCCGACTACGCCTTCCACATGGCCGTCTCCTGGTACGACGACAAGACCGACGGCGAACTCGAAGCGTGCGTGCGCGACCACGGCATCCCGAGCTTCAAGACCTTCATGGCCTACAGAGGCGCGATCGGCATCGACGACCGCGAACTCTTCAAGGTCATGGCGAAGGCGAAGGAACTCGGCGCGCTCGTCACGGCCCACTGCGAGCACGGCGACGCCGTGGTCGAACTCCAGCAGCGCTACGTGAAGCAGAAGCTCCTCACGCCGAAGTACCACGCCCTCTCCCGGCCTCCCGAGGTCGAGGGCGACGCCACGGCCCGCGCCATCATGCTCGCGCGCCTGAACGGCGAACCCGTCTACATCGTTCATCTCACCTGCATCGAAGCCCTCGACGCCGTGCGCGCCGCCCGTGCGCGGGGTCAGGTCGTCTTCGCGGAGACCTGCCCGCAGTACCTCCTCCTCGACGACTCGGTCTACGAGAAGCCGGACTTCGAGGGCGCGGCCTACGTCATGTCGCCTCCCATCCGCCCGAAGGGCCACCAGAAGGCGCTCTGGGCGGGTCTGAAGGAAGGCCTCATCCACGTGGTCGCCACCGATCACTGCCCCTTCATGCAGAAGGGCCAGAAAGAGATGGGCAAGGACGACTTCACCAAGATCCCGAACGGCGCCGCCGGCATCGAGAACCGCCTCGGTCTGATGTACACGGCCGGCGTCCACGAGGGACGACTCGACCTCAACGAGTTCGTGAACCTCTTCGCCACCCAGCCCGCGAAGATCTTCGGCCTCTACCCGCGGAAGGGCTCCGTCGTCCTCGGTGGCGACGCCGATCTCGTCGTCTACGACCCGAAGGGCGAGTCGACCATCAGCGCCAAGACGCACAAGCACCGCTGCGACCGGAACATCTTCGAAGGGTTCAAGGTCCAGGGCAAGGCGACCCACGTCATCGTGAACGGCCGCGTCCAGTGCAAGGACGGCAAGCTCGACGTGCAGCGTGGTGCCGGCCGCTATCTTCCCCGAACGCTCAACCCCGAAATCAAGCGCGGAGCATTGCCGTGAGCCAACCGAAGACCATGACGAGCGCGGACGTCCGCGCGAAGCACAAGGAATACCTCTTCCCGTCCACGGCGAACTACTACGCCGAGCCCGTCGTCCTCGATCAGGGCAAGGGCATGCGGCTCACGGATCTCGACGGCAAGAAGTACCTCGACTTCTTCGGTGGCATCCTCACCGTCAGTCTCGGTCAGGCCAACGAGAAGGTGAACGCGGCCGTCATCGCGCAGATGCAAAGGCTCGGTCACGTCTCGACGCTCTACCCGAACGTGCCCATCGTCGAACTCGCCGAGAAGCTCGTGAAGGCGGCCCCCGGCAAGCTCCAGAAGGCGTTCTTCACGGCGAGCGGCACCGAAGCCGACGAGACCGCCGTCACCCTCGCCCAGATCGCGACGGGCAACATGGAGCTCATCGCGCTCCGTCACGGCTACTCGGGCCGCTCCATGCTCGCGCAGACCCTCACGGCCCACGCGAAGTACCGCATGACGCCGTCGCAGATCGCGGCCATCAAGCACGCGCCCGCGCCGTACTGCTACCGCTGTCCCTGGGGCGCGACGCCGAAGAACTGCGGGCTCCAGTGCGCGCAGGACATCGAGGAGATCATCCTCACGACGACCACGGGCCGCATCGCCGGCATGCTCGCCGAGCCCGTCATGGGCGTCGGCGGCTTCATCGTCGCCCCCGACGGCTACATGAAGCTCGCCGCCGAAATCATCCGGAAGTACGGCGGCGTGTTCATCGCGGACGAAGTGCAGTCCGGCTTCGGCCGCACGGGCGGCAAGATGTGGGGCATCGAGCAGCACGGCGTCGAGCCCGACATCATGACCATGGCGAAGGGCATCGCGAACGGCCTCCCCCTCGGAGCGACCCTCGCCACCGCCGCCATCGCCGACTCGTGGAAGGGCGGCAACATCTCGACCTTCGGCGGCAACCCGATCTCGTGCGCGGCAGCCAATGCCGTCCTCGACACGATCCAATCGGACGACCTCGTCGACAACGCGGCCGTCATGGGCAAGGTCCTGAAGGAAGGTCTCGAAGCCTTGAAGGCCAAGTACCCGAAGACCATCGGCGACGTGCGCGGCATGGGCCTCATGCAGGCCCTCGAGCTCGTGAAGGACGAGACGGCGAAGGACCGGACCCCGAACCCCGAAGCCGCCACCCGGCTCTTCGAGGAGACCAAGGCGAAGGGTCTGCTCATCGGTCGAGGCGGTCTGTACAACAACGTGATCCGCATCTCTCCGGCGTTGAACGTCGTGAAGAGCGACATCGAGGAAGCGGTGAAGATCCTGGATGCCTCGTTCGGCGCGATGGGAACGTGAACCCGATCGCCCACGTGGACGATCGCGTGAACGTGAACGTGCACGTGCACGTACACGTGGTCCTCCGCGAGGGCTGCCTCGGACACGTTCCGGATCGGGGCACGCCTCACGTGTACGTGCACGTTCACGTTCACGGGTCCGTTCCCCGATGAGTCCGTTGATTCGCACTTCACCCCTTCCGAGATTCGTATGACCTCTCCGCCTCCCGCCGTCCTTCCCGACGACCGCCTCGAACGCTCTCTTCCCGAAGGAAAGCCCCTCTTCTCCCTCTCCGAAGCCCGCGCCGAGGCGGAGCGTTGCCTCTATTGCTCGGACGCTCCGTGCATCCAGGCATGCCCCACGGAAATCGACATCCCGACCTTCATCAAGAAGATCGCGAGCGACAACGTGCGTGGCAGCGCGATGACGATCTTCGACCAGAACGTCCTCGGCTACTCCTGCTCCCGCGTGTGCCCGGTGGAAGTCTTGTGCGAAGGGTCCTGCGTGTACACGGCGTGGCAACACAAGCCGATCGCCATCGGACGTCTCCAGCGGTTCGCCACGCAGAAAGCCACGGAAGAGCACGGCCCCGGGTCGAAGCGACCGCTCTTCACGGCGCCGGCGAAACGCTCGGGCAAGAAGGTCGCCCTCGTCGGCGGAGGTCCCGCGTCGCTCGCGTGCGCGGCGTACCTCGCGCAGGCGGGTCACACCGCCGTCGTCTACGAACGCGGCGTCTTTCCGGGTGGCCTCAACACCACCGGCGTCGCTCCCTACAAACTCCACGCCGAGGACGCGCTCCACGAAGTCGAGTTCGTGAAGTCCCTGGGTGTCGAAATCCGTACCGGCGTGGAGGTCGGCAAGGACGTCACCGGCAAGCAGCTCACCGACGAGTACGATGCCGTCTACCTCGGCATCGGACTCGGCGCGGATTCGAAGCTCGGCGTGCCGGGCGAGGACGGTCCCGGGGTCGTCGGCGCCGTCCGATGGATCGAAGACATGAAGCTCGCCGCCGCTCCGAAGGGCGCCGCGCCGAAACTCGGTCGCGTGATCGTGGTCGGCGGCGGCAACACCGCCATCGACGTCGTCCGCGAGTGCGCGAAACTCGGCGCGGAAGAGGTGACCCTCGTCTACCGCCGGTCCGAGAAAGAGATGAGCGCGTACGTCCACGAGACGGAGGGCGCGAAGAAAGACGCCGTCCGCATCGCCACGAACCTTCAACCGGTGGCCGTCGTTCGCGACGCATCCGGCAAGGTCACCGCGCTCGAGGTCGCCCGTGCCGAGGGCGGCAAGCCGGTCGCCGGCACCGAGAGGGAGCTCCCCTGCGATCTCGTGGTGCTCGCCATCGGCCAAGCAAAGATCAAGGCCCTCGCCGCGGAGTTCCCCGGCGTCACGCTCGCGCCGAACGGGACCGTCGTCGTGGACGCGAAGACCGGCCGCACCGGCCATCCCAAGGTCTACGCCGGCGGCGACTGCGTCAACGGTGGCAAGGAAGTCGTCAACGCCGTGGCCCATGGCCGGGACACCGCCCGTCACCTCGACGCCGTCTGGTCGGGTCGGAACGAATCGAAGGAAGCGAAGGCCGCCCATGGCTGATCTGTCGACGAACTGCGCGGGCATCAAGAGCCCGAACCCCTTCTGGCTCGCGTCCGCACCGCCGGCGAACACCGGCGATCAGGTGATGCGCGCTTTCGAGGCGGGCTGGGGCGGCGCCGTGTGGAAGACCCTCGGCGATCCCATCATGAACACCTCGAGCCGCTTCGGCGCCGTCGATCTCGGCACGAACAAGATCATGGGCTTCAACAACATCGAGCTCATCACCGATCGGCCCCTGGAGGTGAATCTCAGGGAAATCCGCGAGGTCAAGAAGCGCTTCCCCAAGCACGCCGTCATCGCGTCCCTCATGACCGAGTCGAAGGAGGACTGGCGCGTCCTCATCCAGAAGGTGGAGGACTGCGGCGTCGACGGCCTCGAGCTGAACTTCGGTTGCCCCCACGGCATGTGCGAACGCGGCATGGGTTCCGCGGTCGGGCAGGAACCGAAGCTCGCGCAAGAAATCACGAGCTGGGTGAAACATTACGCCAAGACGCCCGTCCTCGTGAAACTGACGCCCAACACGGGCGACATCGTGGAGATGGCGTATTCCGCCAAGAAGGGTGGCGCCGACGGCGTCTCCCTCATCAACACGATCAAGAGCATCGTCTCCGTGGACTTCGATCGCATGGTTCCCCTTCCCCGCGTCGGCAAGGGCTCCACCAACGGCGGCTACTGCGGTCCCGCGGTGAAACCCATCGCGCTCCACATGGTGGCCTCCATCGCCCGTGAGGCCGAACTCCGGAACTTCCCCATCTCCGGCATCGGCGGCGTCTCGAACTGGAAGGACGCTCTCGAGTTCCTCGTGCTCGGATCCTCGTCGGTGCAAGTCTGCACGGCCGTCATGCACTACGGCTTCCGCATCGTGGAGGACATGATCGAGGGTCTCTCGAACTTCATGGACGCCCGCGGCATCCGTTCCGTGGCCGAGCTCCAGGGGCTCGCCATCGGTGCCTACCAGGAGTGGGGCGACCTCGATCTCGGCTACAAGGTCGTGGCGTCCATCGACTCGAAGTCGTGCATCGGGTGCCAGCTCTGCGTCACCGCCTGCAACGACGGCGCTCACCAGTGCATCTTCACGGGGGATCGTGAACACGCGCGCCCTCCGCACGCCCACGCCCACGGCAAGGCGACACCTCCGAAGCCCTTCCCCATCGGTCTGCTCGCGGGCGACCGCGTCCCGTGGGTCGACGAGCCGGAATGCGTCGGATGCAACCTTTGCCAGCTCGTGTGCCCGGTTCCCGGCTGCATCACCATGGAGGAGCGTCCCGGCGGTCCCACGGAGACGTGGAACGAGCGCGTCGCCCAAGGCCGGAACCGCCTCCCCGGCGGTATCCACGACTGACATGCAGGATCCGAAGCAGGCCCTCGTCGCCGCGGCGCAGCCTTACGCCATCGAGCCGTCCCACGAGCTCACCGCGTCGCGGGTGACCACGAGCTTCGTCCTCGAGGGCTTCCGGATCCTGCAGACCCTCGGCGTCGTCCGCGGAATCGTCGTGCGTTCGCGGTCGATGTTCGGCCAGATCGGCGCGGGGTTCCAGATGATGTTCGGTGGGAACATCACGATCCTCACCGAACTCGCGGAGCGCGCGCGCGAGGACTCGTTCCGCATCATGCTGGAACACGCGCGCCTCCGTGGTGCGAACGCGGTCGTGGGCATGCGCTACGACGCGACGGAGATGATGGGCGGCGCGGCGACCGAGGTCCTTTGTTACGGCACCGCCGTCGTCGTCGAACCGGTCGCCTCCGGATACCGGGAAGCCCATGGCGGCTGACGTCGACGTGCTCCCCCGTCCGTTCGGCGAGTTCGTCCTCGAAGGCCGGCTCGGCGAGGGCGGGAGCGCCATCGTCTACGAAGCGTCCTACCGCGGCGAGAAGGTGGCCTTGAAGGTCGCCAGGCCCGATGCGTTCACCCTCCCCGGCGACGGCGCACGGTTCCTGTCCGAAGCCGCGCTGCTCGCCCGGGTCCGCCATCCGAACCTGGTCGAGATCGTCACCGCCGGCACGAGCGAAGACGGGCGACCGTACGTGGCGATGCGTTTCCACCAGGGCGAGGCACTCGCCACCGCCATCGCCCGGGGCCGACTCCCGGTCCCGAAGGCGGTGCATCTCTTCTCCGAGCTCGCGAGCGCCCTCGAGGCCGTCCACGCCCAAGGACTCCTCCACCGCGACATCAAGCCCGAGAACGTGCTCCTCGTCGACGGCGGCTCGCGCGTCGTCCTCCTCGACTTCGGGGTCGCGAAGGAACGGGCCGCGCCCGCGTCGACGCTCACGCGCGCCGGACTCGTGCGTGGCACCCGGTCGTCCATGGCGCCCGAGCGTTTCTTCGGGGAAGCCGCCAGCGTGGCGACCGACGTCTACGAACTCGCCGTCGTCCTCTATGCGATGCTCGTCGGCGAGATGCCCTGGCACGATCCGTCCGACGTCGAGTCCCGTCTGTTCGCGTTGACGCCGGAGGAGAGGGGCGTCACGTTGCCCGTGCCCCTCGTCGAGGTCCTCATGTCCGCCCTCTCGACGCGACAGGAACGGCGCCCGAAGACCGCCTCCGGTTTCGCCGAACGCGTGCGCGCCGCCGTCGCCTTCGCCATCGTCTTCGTGATCGCGTTCTTCGGTGCGCCACGCACCGCGCACGCCGAACTCGATGCGTTCGCCATCGGGACGGGCAAGGACGGCGCGCTCGTGGTCGGAACCACTCCCGCCGTCGTCAACACGTACGCGCCCGTCACGTCCATCGTGAACGCGGCCACGGTCACCGTGGGGACCAGCGTCGGCGGCACGGCCTTCCGCGCGGGCGATCTCGTTCTCGTGTGGCAAGTCGGAGGCTCGACCGCCACCTCGACCGCCACGCCGACGACCCTCGATCTCGCGGCGGGCGCGGTCGGGACATGGGAGTTCGCGCGGATCGCGACCGTCACCCTCCCGACCGTCGTCTTCACGTCTCCCCTGGAGGCGACCTTCGCCGCGGGAGTGACGCAACTCGTGAAGGTCCCCGAGTACACGTCCGTCACCGTCGGCCTGGGTCGTTCCATCCTCGCCACCCCTTGGAACGGATCGGCGGGCGGCATCGTCGCGTTCCTGGCGACCGGAAACGTGCAGAACGACGGTGCCGTGAACGTCGACGGATCCGGGTTCCGCGGGGGCCTGCAGGACTCGATGGACAACGTGGAGGGCTGCGCGGCCCTCGACGGTCCCGTGGGCACGGGGGGTGCTCTCGCGGGTGGGTCCCCGAAGGGCGAGGGCATCCAACTCGCACGCTACTGGCCGACCCTTCCCCTTTCCGGATTCCCTCCGGGCGCCCTCGGTTTCGGCGCCGTCGCGAACGGGGCCGGCGGTGGCAACTGCAAGAACGCCGGTGGCGGCGGTGGCGGTCACGTCGGCGCAGGTGGACACGGTGGCCGCACGAAGCCAGGCGACGGAGGGACGAACGGCCGCGACGTCGGCGGTCGAGGAGGCGCCGCGCTCGCGTACGATCCGTACGTCCGTTTCTCCATGGGCGGCGGCGGTGGCGCCGGACACGGCAACAGCAACGTCCACAAGGAAGAGGGCGGCAACGGCGGTGGATTCGTCTTCGTCCGCGCGCAGTCCTTCGCCGGCATCGGCCGGTACCTCGCACGCGGCGCCGGGGGTGTCTCGTCCATCGCCGACGGTGCGGGCGGCGGCGGCGCGGGCGGCGGCATCGTCCTCCGAGCGCGGGGCCCCCTCGGTTGCTTGAGCGCGGAAGCGAGCGGCGGCAACGGCGGCGGGACGGGCTCGAACGAAGGTGCGGGAGCCGCCGGCGGAGGCGGTGTCGTGTCGCTCCAGGGCGCGTCCGTTTCGTGCGTGCGCCTCGCTCTCGCGGGCTTCGCCGGTTCGAGCGGTGGGTCGGTGGGACAACCGACGAACGCGACCGTCGGGTCGGTCTCGTCGACGTCCTCGTCGTTCCCCGATCTCGCGGCTCCCACCTTCGCCGCGGGGTCCTGCGGCGTGACGACGACGACGGCACGCGCCGTCACCATCCAGGCGCCGACGGGCACGAGCGTCGTCCTCTTCGACGGCTCCGCGGTCCTCTGCTCGGGAACGACGGCGTCCGGGTCGTTCACCTGCACCCCGACCCTCGCGCTCGGCTCCCACACCCTGGTGGCCCGGGCGAGGAGCGGCGCCCTCTATTCCCCTCCCAGCGCCACGTGTTCGATCACCTACGCCCTCGCCGCGCCGACCTTCACGAGCGTCCCGGCGACCGTGGTCGCGTCCAACTCCGCGACCATCGCCTTCACCGGGGCGGTCGCAGGCACGGTCTACGACTGCAGTCTCGACGGCGCGGCGTTCGCGGTCTGCACGAGCCCTCGATCGCTCACGGGCCTCGCCAACGGGGGCCATGCGTTTTCGGTCCGCGTGCGCGACACGGCGAGCGGCATCACGAGTCCGTCCGCGACGACCACCTGGAGCGTGGACACCGTCGCCCCTCCCACGCCGACCTTCACGACCGTTCCCCCCGCCCTCACGAACGCGACCACCGCGTCCCTCGCCTTCACGGACACCGAAGCCGGCGTGACCTTCGAGTGCCGCCTCGACTCGGCCCCGTTCGCGCCGTGCACGAGCCCCCGATCCCTCACGGGGCTCGCACCGGGAGGACACACGTTCCGCGTCCGCGCGCTCGACACCGTCGGGAACACGAGTGCCGAAGCCGTCGCGACGTGGAACATCGACACGTCCGCTCCTCCGCCACCGACGATCACGTCGTCCCCGCCCGCCTTCACGAACGCCACGTCGGGACAGGTCGCCTTCACCGCCACGGGCACGCCGACGTTCCAGTGCCGCGTCGACGGCGGCGCGTACGGCCCCTGCGCGTCGCCCGTCACCGTGTCGAACCTCGCCCAGGGCACCCACACGTTCGACGTGTACGCCGTGAGCGGCGCCGGGAATTCGAGTGCCCCGGCACGCGCGTCGTGGACGGTGGACCTCACGCCCCCCGGTGCGACGACCCTCTCGGGATCGCCGCCTGCGACCACCTCCCAGACGGGCGCGACCTTCACGTTCTCGAACGCGGATCCGACGGCCACGTTCCGGTGCAAGGTGGACATGGGCGCCTTCGCGTCGTGCGCGAGCCCGACGGCGCTCGCGATGCTCGCGGACGGAGCCCACTCCTTCGCGGTCTTCGCCGTCGATCCCGCGGGGAACGAGGGCCCCACCGCCACGGCGACCTGGACGGTCGACACGAGCGCTCCCCCCCGTCCCACCTTCTCCAGCGTGCCTCCTCCGGTGACGAATGCCACGTCCGCCACGTGGGCGTTCGCTTCGACGGAAGCGGACGTGACGTTCGAATGCAGCCTCGATTCGGGCGCGTTCGCGACGTGCACGAGCCCCACGACGCGAACGGGACTCGCCGCGGGCGACCACACGTTCGACGTGCGTGCGGTCGACGCGGCGGGCAACCGTAGCGAGAGCACGTCGAACGGATTCACCGTGGACGACACCGCTCCCACGACGACGATCACCTCGGGTCCGCCCGCACGCACGTTCGCGACCACGGTCACCTACGAGTTCGAATCGAACGAACCCGGCGCGACCTTCGAGTGCCGGATCGACGCGGATCCGTTCGCGTCGTGCGCCACCCCCTCCGCCCTCTCGGGTTACTCCCGGGGACCCCACACCTTCGACGTGCGCGCGAAGGACCTCGCCGGAAACGTGGACGCGACGCCCGCACGGGGCACCTTCGTGTTCGGCTGTACCGCGAACGCCGAATGCGGAGAGACGGCTCCCGCCTGCGTGCTCGCGACCTACACGTGCGGTCCGTGCATCGACGACTCCGCGTGCGGAGGAACCACGCCGGCCTGCGACGCCACGACGGGGCGCTGCGTCGCCTGCACCCGGGACACCCACTGCACGGCCCCGCGGGGCCGATGCCAGATCGCGACCGCGACGTGCGTCGCGTGCGTGTCGAACGCCGATTGTTCGGACCCCACGCCCGCATGTGCCCTCGGCCCTGGAGTCTGCGGCACCTCGTGTGCGACGGACGCGGACTGCGGCGCCGGCCGCTTCTGCACCACCGCCGCCGTCGGCAACGGCGTCTGCGCCCCGAAGGTCGTCAACGGTGAACGCGTCCCGGCGAGCGAAGGAGGCGCATGCACGACGGCCGTCGCGGCGCGCGTGTGCACGTCCGGCGCGTGCGACGACCGACGGGACGTTTGCGGCGTCGCCAACGGTGGCTCCTGCGGTCCGCCGGCGAATTCCTCCGTGTGTCTCTCTCTCTCGTGCTCGCCCACGGACACGCGATGCGGGCTCTCGAACGGCGACGCCTGCACGACCGTTCCGGAGTGCCGGTCCGCCATCTGCGCGGCGGACGGCCTCTGCGGATCCCCGAACGGATCGCCCTGTGGTGCGAACTCCGAGTGCCGCGGCCTCTGCGTGTCCACGGGCACGAGCACCGCGTGCGGTCTTCCCAACGGCTACGCGTGCTCGTCGGCGTTCGAGTGCGCGAACCAACTCTGCGACACTGACGGACGCTGCGGTCTCTCCGACGGCGCGACGTGCCAGCGCAACGAGATCTGCCGTAGCGGCGCGTGCCGTGCGGGGACCTGCGTGTCGCCTTGCACCGCGGCCCTCGACTGCGCGACGGGCACGTACTGCGATGCCGCTTCGAGCACGTGCCGCCCGCGCCATCCCACGGGCTCGGTCTGTACCGCCGACGGAGAATGTTACGACGGCGCGTGTACGGCCGGCGTCTGCGCGTCGCCGTGCACCATGGACTCGTCGTGCCGCGAGTCCTCCTTCTGCGACGGCACGAAGTGCGTCCCCGATCGTGCCCCCGGAGCGACCTGTGCACGTGCGGCCGAGTGCGTGGCGAACGCGTGCGCCACGGATGGACGGTGTGGTCTCCCCGACAGGAGTCCGTGCACGTCCCCCGCGCAGTGCCGCAGCCGCACTTGCGAGGACGGGCGCGCATGCGGCACCACGTGCGTCTCCGACGCCGATTGCGTCTTCGGCACGTTCTGCGACGACACGCGGAAGTCGTGTGTCGCGACCCTCGGAGGTGGACGCTCGTGCACCCGCGCGAGTCAGTGCGCGAGCAGCGTGTGCGCGATGGACGGCGCCTGCGGAGAACGGGCCGGATCTCCCTGCACGCACGATGGCGCCTGCCGTTCGGGAAGTTGCCTCGCGAACCGCACGTGTTCCGTGGACGCGCCCCTCGACGCCGGCGCAGACGCGACGTCCCCGGACGATTCCGGCGCGGACGCGACCTTGCCCCCGACCGACTCGGGCACGGACGGCGCCGTCGTCCGGGACGCCGCCGCGACCGATTCCGGCGCGGGCGAACCGACCTTCGACGCCTCCGCGGACGCGACGGACGACGCCTCCGGCCCCCCCCCGGATTCGGGTCTCGTGGGCGGAGGTGCCTGCGGTTGCCGCGAAGTTCCGAGGCCGCCTTCGTTCGGTTCGGCCTTCGGCGTCCTCTTCGTGGTCGCGGTCGCCCGACTTCGGCGGTGGACGCGAAGGCCCCTTTCGGGCAGAACCGGCCGTGGAGCGAAACGGTGGGGGCCTCCGTCATGATGCACCGCGCGACGAACCGGATCGAGAAGCTGTCGGGAACGACGAGGTGCCGCTTGCGGGTCATCCACGGCCCCGACGCGGGACTCGAGGTCGCCTTGCCCGCCGTCGGCGTGGTCGTGGGCGCGGGCATCCCGAGCGACGTGGTCCTCGCGGACGAATCCGTGTCCTCCCGTCACGTCAGCGTCCGCCCGAGTCCCACGGGCTTCGACGTCACCGACCTGCAGTCGAAGAACGGCACCCTCATCGACGGGGCCTCGATCCAGAAGGCCACCGTACCCCCGGGGACCGTGCTGCGGATCGGCAACACCCTCCTCCAGCTCCTCCCCGACGAGGAAGTGGTGGACATCGAACCCAGCCGCGACGACTCCTTCGGAGCGCTCGTGGGTTCGAGCGTCGCCATGCGCCAGATCTACGCGCTCCTCGCGCGCGCGAGCGCTTCGAACGCCCCGGTCCTCGTCATGGGCGAGAGCGGCACCGGCAAGGAACTCTGTGCGCGCGCCGTGCACGAACACAGCCCACGTCGTGGGAAACCCTTCGTCACGTTCGATTGCGGCGCGGTGAGCGAGAACCTCATCGAGAGCGATCTGTTCGGTCACGTGAAAGGAGCGTTCACCGGCGCCGTCGCCGATCGCCCCGGCGCCCTCGAACAGGCGGACGGAGGCACGCTCTTCCTCGACGAGATCGGGGACCTTCCACTCAAGCTCCAGCCGAAACTGCTCCGCATGCTCGAAGCCGGCGAAGCGACGGCCCTCGGCGGCAAGAAGAGCGCCCGCTACGACGTCCGCATCGTCGCCGCCACCCACCGCGATCTGCGCGAGGAAGTGGCGAAGGGGAATTTCCGCGGCGATCTTTACTACCGCCTCGGCGTCGTCGAACTGGAGATGCCGCCGCTACGCCAGCGCGCGACGGATCTGCCGGGCCTCGTCCGCCACTTCCTGAAACGCGAAGGCGTCGATCAGGAGGTGAAGCCCTCGAAGAACCTCGATCGCCTCGCGGCCTACGCGTGGCCGGGCAACATCCGCGAGCTCCGCAACGTCATCGCGCGCGCCGTCGCGCTCAGCCTTCCCGGGACGAAGTTCGAGGACATGCCCATCGTGCTCGGTCCGGCGACGGTGCGGACGCCGGAGACGAAGGCCATCCGCGCGGATCGTCCGTACCACGACGCGAAGGCCGAGCTCCTCGCCAACTTCGACACGGAGTACGTGAAGGACCTCCTCGTGCGGGCGGGCGGCAACCTCTCGCAAGCGGCCCGCATGGCCGGCGTCGAACGACGTCACCTCTATCGCCTCCTCGAACGCATCGGCCACGTCCCCGAGGGTCGGAAGCTCGACGACAAGGACGACGAGAAGGACGAGTCGGACCCGCCCTAGAACGTCAGCACGCCCCGCGCGAGTTCGGACGTCCGCGCAGGCTCGTCGCTGGGCATCGTGATGAGCAGGACGAGCCCCGCCACGGCGAACACGCCGCCCGCCACGAACGCCGCCGTCGACGCGTCACCGGCACGGAGAGCTTGGGCGCGGATGGCGCTCCCCTCCGAGTTGCAGAACTGACCGTTGCACAGCGGCTTCGCCTCGGAGTCCTTCGCGAGCGAATGGACACCGAAACCCACGCCCACGCCGACGCCCACGGCGGCGAGGCCGAAACTCGACCACATGGCGATGCGCCTCACCGTGGTGTCGGTCGCACGCGGACGCACGACGGTCGCCGGGTTTCCGGTCGGTGCGACGGGGACGCTGGCAGGTGTGGGAGGCGGTTCGGGGACGTCCTCGAGCGCGGGAACTTCGACGGACGTCGTACCCGGGCAGGAAGCGACCTGGAACGTCTGGTTCCAGGCCTTCTTGCCGGCCGCCCTCGCGCGGAGTTCGTGGGCTCCAGGGTCGATGGGAATCGAGGCACCGAACTGTCCGTGACCGACGACCGCGCCGTCCCTCTCCACGACGAGGTCGGGCAGTTCCTTGGCGACGCGCACGTCGAGACGACACAGCTTGGGTTCGAGCTTCTCGGCGCGCGCGCGTGCCGTCTCGGACCGGGCCATCTGTCCCGCGAGTTTCGTCGCATCCTCGACGTCCCGGAAGGCGCCCCACGCGCTCGCGGTCCGGCCCATCCTCTCGTAGCAATCGGCGAGGTTGAAGCGGGTGCCCGCGCCGGGTTCGAGTCGGAGGCTCTCCTCGAACTTGGGACACGCTTCGGCGACCTTGCCGTCGGCGACGAGCTTCCGCGCTTCCTGGAAGAGTGCCTGCGCGGTGGCGTCGGCGTGGGCGATCCGGGGCGGGAACGACGCGACGGCGAACGTCATGCCCGCCGCCACGACAATCATCCGGGAGCGACGGTCACGTGAGGTCGCTGTTCGGTAGGTGTCGATCGTCCGCACGTTCAGCGGATGGTATCAAAGAGTTCCGACGCCGCGGGTTTCCGGACGTCGGTGAGGGTCGTGCCCGCGTCGGCGACGACGGACGGGGACGACTTCGGGGCCTTCGGAGGCGTCGTCCACGCCGCATGGGCGGCCTTGGCCGGAACCGTCGACGCGGTCGTTCGGGAGAGGACGAGCTCCGCCGGGTCCGACGGCACGACGGTCCGTTCCGCGGGCGCTTCCGCGACGACGGTCGCTTCGTGCGGAACGTCCGTGACCGGCGGCGCCGCGACGACGACGGTCTCGACGGGCGGTGCGCCCGTGGACCCGAGGTCGGCGGCGGGAGTGCGGAGCATGCGCGTGGTCCCGACGGCGCCGAGGACCACGAGGAGGAGCGCTCCCGCCGCGATGGTCCCGCGACGGACGGCGGCCGTGGTGCGTGCGCGACGGGCGAAATCGAAGGGCGTGACCGATCGCGCGGGTCCGGCGTAGCCCTGCACCGCCACCAGCCCCGACGCTTCCGGCAACGTGTCGTCGCTACGGAGGCGGCGACGGATGTTCTCGAGCGCTTCGGTCGAACGGGACGTTCCGAACGGCGCGAGTGCCGCGACCAGGGACAGGATGTCGGGATAGCGGGCGTCCCGTTCCTTCTTCAGGCACTTGGAGACGACGGCGCTCAGGGCTCCCGGAATCTCGGGGCGGAGATCGGAGAGGCGCTTCGGCTTGTCGCGGAAGATGCCGGCACACACTTCGGCCGCCGATTCGCCGGCGAACGGGAGGGCTCCCGACATGAGTTCGTGCAGGAGCACGCCGAGCGACCAGATGTCGGCCCGGGGATCCACGTCCTTCGAGGAGCGAAGCTGCTCGGGGGACATGTACGCGGGCGTCCCCATCATGGCGTAGGACGACGTGATGCCGGCCGCGTCACCGTCGAAGTCGCGGCGGATCATCTTGGCGATGCCGAAGTCGAGCACCTTGACGATGGTCTGACCTCCGCGACCCCGGGCGAGGAACAGGTTCGCGGGCTTCAGATCGCGGTGGACGATGCCGGCCGCGTGGGCCTCGGCGATGGCTTCGCACGCCTCCGCGACCATGTCGACGGCTACGGCGGCGGGTTTGGCCCCTTCCTTCGCGAGCACGTCCGCGAGGTCACGCCCCTCGAGCATCTCCATCACGAGGTACGGGATGCCCGCGTCGGTCTGGTCGACGTCGTACACGCGCACCGCGTGATCGTTCTTCACGCGGACGGAGTTCTTCGCTTCCTGCATGAAGCGCTGGACGAGCTCGGGATGGGCGAGGATGCCGGGCTGGAGGAACTTGATGGCGACCCGTTCGCCCAGTCCCTCGTGCACCGCCGCGACGACGATGCCCATGCCGCCCGACTTCAGTACGCGCTCCACGCGGTACTTGCCGGCGACACGTGCTCCCGGAGTGATCAGCGCCGATCCGCTGTCCACGCCGGTCCTCGATGATTCCCCCACCACCTGCCCCATGATTGGTCCGTACTCTAGCGTGCAGCCGGCGATGCGCTCGTCCCCTGTGCGTGGAACGGCCCCCTTGTGGGCGGTCCTACACCAAGAAGTTCACGAGCGGTATCGTGAACTTGCCGCATCGCAGCGAAGCTCGACTCGCATTCTTGGACGCGGCTCCCCCCAAAAACTTCACGACCTCCCGCACTTTTTTTGCGCGGGAGGTCGGTCCGAATCGAGGGGTTTCAGGTCCGATTACGGCGTGCGGCGTTCGGGGGAATGTGCCCCATGGCGCCGCCGGCGCACGCTTCCGAGGACCGCGAGACCCGCGACGAGCCCCACGGCGCCGAAAGGACCCGGCTCCGTGCCGGGCGTCGACGTCGTGCACGTGATGACGCCACCGCCTTCGAGGGTCGTGCCGTTCGGCGCGGCATCCGCCGCCGTCGTCCCCGCGTCGTCGGTGGGCGTCGTCGCGTCCGCGACGGTCGCCGCATCCCGCATCACGGAACCGTCGGTGACGGAAGCGTCCGCCACGGAGCCGTCACGTGCGCCGGAGTCGACGGCGCCACCGTCGGTCCTGCCCGAGTCCGACGCTCCTCCGTCGTTCACCGTGCCACCTTCGGTCGTTCCCCCGTCGACTCCGCCTCCGTCGTCGGAGCCCGCTTCGACGCTTCCGTCGGTTCCCGCGTCGACCCCGGCGCCCACACACGTGTGGGCCGTGGAGCACACGAATCCGTTGCCGCAATCGGCGTTCACGTTGCATCCGCCCGCGGGCATGCACGTGCCGTCCGTCGAGCACACGCCCGAACGGCAGACCGACGATCCGGTGTTGGCCGTGCAGGGGCCCGTACCGACGCGGTAGCCGCAGGCATCGTCCGCGTCGCACACCGAGCTCGCGCACACGATCGCCCCGACGGCGACCGTGCACGTGCCGGCGATCGTCGGATTGGCTCGTCCGGCGACGGTCGGGATGGCGGTGCCGTTCGCGAGACGTGCCGCGCACGTCGCCGAAGGTTGGACGCCGGTGTCACAGAACTGCGTGTTCGAGCAGTTCGTGTCGTCGACGCAAGACGACGCGCAAGCGCCGTTCGCCTGGCAGATGGGACCTGCGTGCGTGGCACCTTGGGCCGTGCACTGCGTTCCGCTGCCCGCCGGAGTGCAGGTCGTGCATGCTCCGCCGTTTCCGGGACAGTAGGGTGCATTCGCAGGGCACGTGGCCGTCGCGCTCGTCCCGTTGTCGCCGTTGCACGCGACGCACGCTTGCGACGTCGTGTCGCAGATCGGAGTGCCGCCGGTGCAGTTGGCGGTGTTGCCGACCACGCACTCGCGGCAGAGTCCCGCTCCCGCGTTCGCCGAACCGTCGCAGACGCCGCTCCGACACGTCCCGTTCGCTCCGGACGCGTTGCCGGGCGTGCAGTCGCCCAGGCCGTTCGCGTGACCGCACACGCCGTCGGCGTCGCAGACGCCGCTCGTGCACCGGTTCGACGTGCCCGAAGCGCACGTACCACCGCCGGGGATCGCTTGTCCGGTCGCGGCCTTCGCCGTACAGACCTGCGCGTTCGTGTCGCACCATTCCGACGACCCGCAGTTCGCGTCCGAAACGCAACCCACTCCGCACACGCCCGTCGCTTGGCAGATGGGGCCCGCGTGGGTGACACCACCGCCCGAGGTGCAGCTCGCCGTCGTGCCCGCCGTGCCACAGCTCGCGCTGCAGGCTCCCCCGTTGCCGGGACAGTAGGGCGCCCCGCCGGGGCACGCGGCCGAAACGTTCGTCCCGAGGTCACCGTTGCACGCGACGCAGGTGAACGTCACCGCGTCACAGACGTTCGTCGCTCCGGTGCAGGCGAGCTTGTCGTTCGGGAGACACTGGCGGCAGAGGCCCGTCCCGCCGCCGGCGGTCGGATCGCACACCCCGCTCCGGCACACGTCTCCGTTCGTGCACCCCCCCGTATCGTTCGGGCGACCGCAGCGACCGTCCGTGTGGCGGACGCCCGAACGGCACTGGGCGGCGTCGGCCGCGAGGGCGCCGTTCGCGAGGCCACATCGGCCTCCGGCGCCGCAGATCCCGACGCGGCATTGGTGATCCGCCGTGCAGGTCGCTCCGAGGGTGAGCCCACAAAGTCCGTCACCGACGTCGCACGCGCCGCTGGTGCAGTCCGCGCTGGTTCCTCCGGTGCACGTTCCCGCGTTCGCCGGATTCGCTCCGTTCGGGGCGGTTCCGGAGAGGCCGGGGTTGGCGTCCGCCGCGCCCGCGGTTCCTCCCGCCGCCTGGACGCTGCACGCCGTGGTCGTCCCCGCGAGGATTTGGGCGCGGCCACCACCGCCGCCTCCACTGCTCCCGTCCGGAGTACCGTGGCCTCCGACGTTGCCATTGCCGCCGACGACCGACACGCTCTGGCACGCCACGCTCGTCGCGGCCTCGAGGACGACCGTCCCTCCGGCACCTCCGCCTCCCGCACCGTCGTTGGGGTTCGGTTCACCCGTGGCACCGCGGGCCGAGTACGTTCCGGTCGTTCCGGCGATCGTGCGTGCGCGCACGAACACGAGACCGCCGCCCGCACCGCCGCTTCCGTCCGCCCCGTTCGCATCGTTCGTCTCGCCGCCACCTCCGCCGCCGCCGAAGCTCCACGTCACGCCGTTCGGTACGAGCGCCGAGCCGCCGAATCCACCCTGCCGGCGCGAACCATCGCCTGGCCAGACGAGTCCACCCCGACCGCCGGGCGCGCCGTGACCTCCTCCACCACCGCCGGAGTTCGTGCAGTTGCCGCCTCCAGCGCCGGTGGCTCGGTTGCCCTTTCCGTACGCCAGCGCGGGGCCTCCATTGGTCGCGGTGAAGGTCCCGGTGACCGGACCCTCCCCTTTCCGCGCGCCGCCGAATTCGGGATGGTTCGCTCCTCCCGCGCCAGGTGCAAACCCATCGAGTGCATCGCAGCCCCGGGAGTAATTGGTGCCGACAGGATCGCTGTTTTCGATGAGACCTCCCCGGAACCCCGCGGCGTCGGCGGAGACGTCACCGTCGTTCGTGAGGGTACCCGACGCGAGGAACGCCACGACCCCGCCCTTCGCACCGTCCCACGCCTGCTGCGGAATCACCCGTCCCGTCGCGAGAATCGTGACGTCGGTGTACTCCGGGACGAACACGATCTGCGTGGCGCCCCCGGCGGCATAATTGCGCGTGAGACCTTCGGCGAACGAGATCTGATTGCCGTTCACGGCGACGACACGACCGAATTCGTGACGACCGACGTCCGAGGACGCGAGATCGAGTGGCACGGCATTGCCGCTCGCGACGGACGGGTCCGAGTTCGGGATTCCCGTCACCTGCCAAACCATCACGAGCTGCCCGACTGCGAACGTCCCCGTCGGGTTCTGGACGGTCACGGCCGTGTCGCCAGCCACCGCCGATGTCGCGAGCTCCGCGTAGTGGTTCACGGCGATCGGCGTCGCGACGTTGAGCGTTCCGAGTTGCCCATTGCCCGTGAGCAGCTCGGACACGAGGGCGTCGGAACGCTTCGCCGGAGACACACGCGTCGCCGTGGACGACGCGGGCGATGCACTGCACCCCACGGCCGCTGGCGCGGCCATCGCCACGATCGCGGCGAGCCCAAGACCTTTCGACATCGACTTCAGGACGTTCATGTTCGCCTCTCGAAGAAAAGAACGATTTCTCGCGTCTGCACGCGCAGGAGCTGCGCGAAAAACTCACAAAACGACGAGGGCCGCGACTCGCGCGGCCCTCGTTCGACCCCGCGTTACTTCTTCGCGGGAGTTTGCGCCGGCTTCGTGGCCGGCTTGTCACCGGCCTTTTCGGTCGGCTTGGCGGCCGGCTTGTCCGCCGGCTTGTCGGTGGTCGCGGCCGGCGCGTCCTCGATGTGGAACTCGACGCGGCGGTTGTTCTTGCGACCTTCCGGCGTCTTGTTGTCGTCGATGGGCTTCTCCATGCCGAACCCTGCGCTCGTGATGCGGTCGGCGGGGAAGCCGTGCTTCGTGAGCCAGGTCGCGACGCTCTTCGCACGGTCCGCGGAGAGCTTCTTGTTCATCGCCGCCGCGCCGACGTTGTCGGTGTGGCCTTCGACGCGGATTCCCTTGATCTCGGGGTGCTTGGAGAGGACGTCCATGACCGCGGTCAGGATGTCTTCGCTGTCCTTGCCCGGCAGGATGGCCGCGCTTCCGGTCTTGAACTTCACCTGATCGAGGATCTTGATCTGACCCGCCTGGACGAACGCCTTCGGGCATCCGTTCTTCTTCGGATCGGGATCGGCCTTGCCGGGCTCGTCCGGACAAGCGTCGGCCTCGTTGAGGATGCCGTCCTTGTCACGGTCCGGATCCGGGCAACCGTTCGTCTTCGGATCGGTCGTACGGAGCCCCTTCACGTCGGGGCACGCGTCCTCGGAGTCGATGACGCCGTCGCCGTCGCGATCCGGCGGGCAGCCGTTCTTCGTCGGATCGTCGCTGGTGACGCCGGCGACGTCGGGGCACGCGTCGTTCTTGTCCCAGATGCCGTCGCCGTCGCGATCGGGCGGCGGAGGCGGACAGCCGTTGGTCTTGGGATCGTTCGTGCGGACGCCCGGGGTGTCGGGGCACGCGTCCTCGTTGTCGGGGACGCCGTCGTGATCCCGATCTTCGGGCTTCTTGTCGTAGTCGGGCGCCCATTCGACGGACGCCATCCAGTGACCGACCGGCGAACCGAAGCCGCGCGTGAGGCCGAGACCACCACCGCCACCGAGCTTCCAGTCACCGAGCTGCCAGTGGGCGCCGAGGATGCCTTCGACCGGCGTCGAGGCGCGCGCGAACGCGTCGGACAGGATCGTGCTGCCGTAGACTTCGGGACCGATGACGAGCTTCTTGTCCGCCACGCGGATACCGGCCGCTGCACCGAACATGAGTTCGTGACCGAGCGTCGTGTTCGCGATGGACGTGCCGTCGTTGCGGATCTGGACACCGGCGCGTGCAGAATACACAAAGATGCCGACGTCGCCCGCGACCATGAGGCGCGGGTTGAAGCGCACTTGCCCGTCGCTCGTGTAGTCGGACGTCTTGCCCGTCGGGAAGTGGACCTGGGCGCCGATGGCCAGGGTGGCGGCGTCGCCGTATTCGCCGGCGAGGCGCACGTCGAGACCGAGTCGGAGGTCACCGACGGCGGGCGTCGAGGGGGGCGTGTACACGACGCCTTGGTATTGACCGGACTTGCCGTCCTGGAAGGCGATGATGGGGAGGCTCAGTCCGACCCGGACCCGGTCCCAGAGATTGATCGAGGCGCCCGGATGGATCGTGATGCGGTTCCTCACGATGCTCGACACGATGTCGCCGTTGGCGTTGTAGAGCACAAGCGGTCGGTACATCCCGTCGGCGACCACACCGAAGGCGGGACGGAGGTTGCCGCGAAGGTCGAGGGACTCGTTCGCGAACCAGTCGCTGCGACGTTCCGAAGGTTCGAAGCGGTTGAGCGAAAAGCCCTGCGCGCGCGCAGTGCTCGTCCAGGCCAACGGCAGGAGCGCGAGTGCTACCGCTGCCAAGCGAATCGTCGTTCTCATCTCGAAGGTCTCCCCGATGGGTCTCGGTCAAGAAGTGCGAAGCTCAATGGATGCGCCAACTGTACACGCGCACGAGCGAACTTCGGACTTTCCATTTGCGCGTGGCCCGCATTTCACGACGCGCCACGACGGCTCGACCCTAACCGGCGAGGGAGACCCCTCGCTACTTTCCTGTGATTCCCGCTGCCGAGGCGAATCCGAAGAGACCGAATCGACCGGCCCGGCGCGCCCACGTCCCGACGTCGCCGCATCCCCTGCGTCTCCGCGCGGAGCGGGCGCTGCGTCTGCGCGCTGCCGTCAGTGGCGGAGGGATTCCGGCGGGACGTCCGCGAGTACGGCGTCGTCGACACGACGCGTGGCCTCCTCCGGCGTCCGGTTCGGCTTGTACGCGTGTTCGGGTCCCGGGAACGCGCCCGAGCGGACCTCGTCCACGTAGGCTCGCGTGGCGCCGACGATGGAGTCCCCGAGCTCGGCATAGCGTTTCGCGAACTTCGGCATGTGCCCGCGCACCATGCCCAGCAGATCGGTGCACACGAGGACCTGGCCGTCGCACGACGCGCCGGCGCCGATGCCGATGGTCGGGATGCTCACTTCGCGCGTGACCCGTGCGGCGAGGTCCGGCGGGATGGCTTCGAGCACGAGGCAGAACGCGCCTGCCTGTTCGAGGGCCCGCGCGTCCGCGAGGAGCTTCTCCGCCGCTTCGTCGCCGCGCCCTTGCACCTTGAAGCCACCCAGAGCGTGCACGCTTTGCGGCGTGAGCCCGACGTGACCGACGACCGGAATGCCCGCCCGCGCGATCCGGAAGACGTGTTCCGCGACCTCGGAACCACCCTCGAGCTTCACGCTCTCGAACGCTCCGTCCTTCATCAACTTGCCGGCGCTCTCCACGGCCTGCATGGGCGAGACCTGGTAACTCATGAACGGCATGTCGCCGACGACATGCGCTCGCGCGAGCCCGCGGGCCACGGCGCGACCGTGGTAACAAATCTCGTCGAGCGTGACGGGGATGGTGTTCGACAGGCCCTGGACGACCATGCCCAAAGAATCGCCGACGAGGATCATGTCGACCCCCGCTTCGTCGAGCAGTCGCGCCATGGTGAAGTCGTAGGCCGTCACCATCGCGATGGCGGGCCCCTGATCCTTCCGGGCACGGAGCTCCGGAACGGTCACCTTCCGCACGGGCGATCCTCCACCCGCGTTGCCGTTCGCGCCATGTCCCGTGGGGGGCGCCTTCGGTGCATTGTACATGGTTCATCACCTCCGGGTCGCAGCCGTGGGCTCGTCGCGGGGCAGCGGCCTCCACGCGAGATTCGGGTCTACGCCACTTCCAAAACCCTAGCGTCCGCCTCCATGGCGGGCAAGGTGGGAGGACGTGACACGGCGCGGCGAGTTGGGTACGGTGCGCTCGTGCCGGTTCGTCCCCCCACGCCGTGGACTGCCTCCGCCCTCGCCGCCGTGGTGCTTTCCGCGACGTTCGCGCTGGCTTGCGATCGACCCCCGGCGGTCGAGATCCGGGAATGGACCCCCGCGGATCACGACCATAGCGACGACAAGGGAGGCGCGGCGAAGGCGCCCCGAAAGCCGGCGGCGAAGCCCGAGGACGAGAACCGCGCGCTGGCCGAACTCGCGTGGCGGCAACAGTGCTCCACCTGCCACGGCGCCGTCGGTCGCGGCGACGGGCCGCAAGGTCCCATGGTGAAGGCGTCCGATCTCACGGACCCCGCGTGGCAGGCGAAGACGAACGACGCGCAGATCGCGCTCGCGATCACGAACGGCAAGGGCCGCATGCCGAAGTTCGAACTCTCCGACGTACTCGTGAAGGCGCTGACCGCGCACGTGAGGAGCCTCGGCGCTCCCGCGGCCCCGTCGCCGTCCGCGACGCCGTGAGCGACACGACGTCCTCCGAGCCGACGCCATCGCCTCCGTCGCCCGAACGCGACGCGGCGACGCCGCCCAGGCCGGTGTGGACCCGACGACGCCTGGCGTCCCTCGCGATTTTCGCGGTCGGTGCCGCCGTGGCCGTTTCCCTGGACGCGAAGGCACCGAAGGACCAGCCCCTTCGCTTCGTGCTCGGCGACGCCGCCCCGCGGGTGGTGGAATTCCAGGTCCGTTACGCCCCTACGTCAGGAAAATCGCGCACTTCCGGCCATGGCGCCGGTGGGGACGTCGAGGAAATTGCGCGGGATGCACGGTTTCGCTACTCCGGAGGCACTGCACCCCGTATCGTGTCCCATAACCCCCGTCTGGCCGACGGTGAGTACGTCGTCGAAGTGGAACTCATCACGGCCGCGGCGAGTGCGACGCTTTCACGTCGAGTCGCACTCGCTGGCTTCCCAGTCTCGATCGACCTCGCGGAATCGGTGCCGAAGTGAGCGACCCTGAGAACAAGCCCACGAACCCCACTGCAGAGGCCGGCGCGCCGCAGGCGACGACGTCCTCCGATCCCTTCGTCTTCGAAGCCGGCAAGAGCTACCGCGAGACTCGCGCGAAGTTCGACGCCGAGTTCGAGCGCCGCTACGTGAAGTGGCTGCTCCTTCGCCACCGCGGCAACGTGTCCGCGGCCGCGCGCGAAGCGAAGATGGATCGCAAGCACCTGTACGACCTCGCCAAGCGCCACGGTCTCCGCGGTCCGGCGACGGACGGCTCCGAGACCTGATCGCGCGCACGACGTCGCCGCGGACGTGATCGACGATACCGTCGGCGCCGCACGAAGGTCCTCCGCGTGTCCCCTGCGCCACGTTCCGTGTGCGTACGACCACGCACGTTCGGTCTTCGTGGCTTCTCTTCCTCGCCCTTCTCGGGGAATTCCCGCGCGGCACGGCGCCTGCGATCCTTTCGCTTGTGCGGACGGACGGGATGTCGTTAGAAGTTGGCCCCCGCTTCCCGTCCCCCGTACCGTCGTTGACATAGGATTCGGCCCCCCTCGTCCTCGTTTCTTGGACGGGATTCCCGACGCCGATGTCCGCGCGCTCCCTCCCGCGCCGTACGCGCGGCTCCCCTTCTCCCAAGAGCGGAACTTCCCCATGAAGCTGACTCCCTGGTACGTCGCCGCTCTCGCCCCGCTGGCCGTCACCGGCTGCTCGGGCACCATGCTCGGCCATGTCGCCGTGCTCGCGGTCACGCTGGGGATCTTCGTCGGAACGCTCTCGCTCGGCCGGTCGCAAGGGCAGTCGCAAGCGCCCCGCGTGCAGACGACGACCGAACTCCACCACGAGTCCGACAAGACCTGAGCCCCGAACGTCCCGCGGTGCCCTCCCGTCGGAGTTGCACGGGACGCGTCTCGTGGGCGACCATGCCGCCCGATGAGCGAACCCCGGGACTTCGGCGAGCGACTCAAGCGCCTCGAGGACTTCACGCTGAGTGACCTCGAGTCCGTGCGTCTCATCCTGCGCGGGGACTCCGTCATCGACTGGCATCGCCTGAACCTCGACTCGACGGAGGAAGTCCGCGAGTTCCTGGAAGCGCAGGAGTTCCACGTCGACGAGCCCCGCGACCGGGCGCGCCTCGAAGCCATCAAGAACGAGGCCATCGGCTACCTGAGGCGCCATTTCGAGTACCCGATCCCGAAGCCCGTCGAGCGCGCGACGGTCCCGGAGCTCCTCTCGCTCGCCTCGGGCCGCGGTCACCGTCAGACGTGCGCGTGCACCATCCTCAAGTGCATGCACATCATCCATCACCTCGACGGTCGGGAACTCCTCTTCGTGCTCCCCCTCTCCGACCAGGAGCTCTTCCACGTCGTCGAGGAGAAGGTCTACCGCGTCATCGGCAGCATGCTGGCCGGTGGCTTCCCGATCATCGAGTTCATGGGCGGTCGGAAGAACAAGGACTCCCTCTACACGAAGCTCCTCTCGAAGCAGGAGACCATTGCCGCGCAGATCTACGACAAGCTCCGCTTCCGGATCGTCACGCGGTCCAAGGACGACATCTTCCCCGTCATCCAATACCTGACGAAGCGGCTCTTCCCGTTCAACTACGTCGTCCCCGGTCAGAGCATCAATTCGGTCTTCAACTTCAAGGCGTACTGCCAGACGAAGCCGAACCTCCGATCGATGCTCGGCGAGATGCAGGCCGGCTCGGACGACGAGCTCACGCCGAGCGACAACCAGTTCAGCGCGGAGTCCTACCGCATCATCCACTTCGTCGTGGACATGCCGGTCCGTCTACCGTCGACGTTCCTCGGGCGCGCACCCTCGTCGTCCCGCGCGCTGGGGGACGTCATCTTCGTCATCTGCGAGTTCCAGTTCGTGGACCGTGAGACGGACGCGTCGAACGAACTGGGGGACGCTTCGCACTCGAAATACAAGGAACGACAGAAGAAGGCCGTCATGCGTCGCCTCCAGCTCGGCACGCGGGACTCGGCATCCGTGCCACCCCCTCGAGCCGAGCACCGACCGAAGGACGACGAACCCGAGTCGAAACCCACGGCACCGCCCTCACGCCGAAAAAAGAACTCCGGTTAGGCTCCCATTTCCTCCCGCGACAGCTCAAAGCGGGGTAATTCTCCGGCCATGCGCCTCTACAGCGGCAAGGTCACTCCCATCGCGAGCGAAGTCGTCAGGGCGCTCGTCGCGTCGAACGACATCGAGGCGGCCTCCCCGAAGGACGTGACCGGCGACGTCGAGTCGGTGCTGAACCACTACCTCACCGTCGAGCGCGACGTGAACGAGCGCACGAAGGACATCCTCGAGCAGACCGGCCAGAAGCAGTCCGAGTACTCGCGGGTCCGCCTCCTCGTCGCGACGGAAAAGGGAATCAAGATCGGCGACGAGACCCTCGACTTCCTGCTCGATCAGGTCGTCGAGATCTTCCACCACTCCGCCAACGTCGACGAGATCTTCTGCGAAGACGTGGAGCTCCGTCGCAAGATGGCGCCCATCTTCAAGAAGCACATGGCCGTCGACGCGTCCCTCGACGCCGAGATCCGCTCCCAGATGCGCCACCTCACCGAGGGCACGCGGGACTGGGACGTGGAGTACGCACGCGTCGCCGAAGCGATGAAGCGTCGCAAGGGACTCGCCTGAGGAACGCGCGATGTCCTCCGAGTTCCTCCTCCTGATCCTGTCCTCGCCGAGCGGTGCCGGCAAGACGACGCTCACGCGGAAGCTCGAACAAAGCTTCCCTTCCCTCCGCTTCAGCGTCTCGCACACGACCCGTTCGCCCCGCCCCACCGAGGTCGACGGGCGGGACTACCACTTCGTCGATCGCGCGAAGTTCGAGTCCATGATCGAGCGTGGCGCGTTCCTCGAGTGGGCGGAGGTGCACGGCAACCTGTACGGCACCTCGCTCTCCGAGATCGAGGGCGCGGAGAAGACGCCCGGGTGCGCCGGGATGATCTTCGACATCGACTACCAGGGCGCGCGCCAGATCCGCGCGAAGGTCCCGGACGTCGTCGGCGTCTTCATTCTGCCGCCGTCCATGGAGGAGCTCGAACGGCGACTCCGCGGCCGCGCGAGCGAGAGCGAAGAGGTCGTGCGTCGGCGTTTCGCGGTCGCCGAGCGCGAAATCGAGCACTACGCGCTCTTCGATCACCTCGTGGTGAACGACAGTCTCGATCACGCGTTCGACGAACTCCGTTCCGTGATCGTCGCCGAACGCACCAAACGCCGCCGCCGCGCGCGGCTCGCCGAAGCCCTCCTCCGCACCGGAACGCTCTGACGCCATGACGGCCTCCCCGGAATCGACCCCCACCCCGTACACCCTCGGCGTGATCGGAGGGAGCGGCCTCTACGAGATGGAGGGGCTCACGAACGTCGAGTCGGTCGCCGTGGAGACGCCGTTCGGGTCGCCGAGCGATCCGCTCGTGCGCGGAGTCCTCGATGGTCCTTCGGGCCCGGTGACGCTCCTCTTCCTCCCGCGCCACGGCCGCGGTCACCGATTCTCCCCGACCGACGTGCCCTACCGCGCCAACGTCTTCGCCATGAAGGCCGCCGGCGCGACGCACCTTCTCAGCGTGAGTGCCGTCGGATCCATGAAGGAAGCCATCGAGCCGGGCGACTTGGTCGCGGTCGACCAGTTCATCGACCTCACCAAGCGTCGCGTCTCGACGTTCTTCGACGACGGCGCCGCCGCCCACGTCACCTTCGCGGACCCCGTCTGCGACAAGCTCCAGGGCGCCCTCGTCGAGGCCGCGAAGGCCGCCACCGAAGCCGTCCGAGCGTCCGGCGGCAAAGCCGGCAAGGTGCACGTGGGAGGGACCTACGTCTGCATGGAAGGCCCCCAGTTCTCGACGCGCGCGGAAAGCCTCGTCTACCGAAGTTGGGGCGTCTCGGTCATCGGCATGACCGCCATGCCCGAGGCGAAGCTCGCCCGGGAAGCGGAGTTGCCCTACGCGACCCTCGCCCTCGCCACCGATTACGACTGCTGGCACCAGAGCGAGGAAGACGTCTCCGTCGACGCGGTCGTCGCCGTTCTCTCGCGCAACGTCGCCACGGCCCGGAAGACCGTCCGCGAGCTGGCCTTCCGACTGCCCGATCCGGCGACGAGCCGTGCGGCGGGGGCCCTCCGCCATGCGATCATGACGTCCAAGGACCGCCTCTCGGAGTCCACGAAAGCGCGCATCGCGGTCCTCGCGAAAGAACGCTGAACATCCGAAAAGGCCTTCCATCCCGCGCGCGTGCGTGCGATGCAAACCGGCGTTTTTTCCGGAGGGATGTGCCGTGGCCGAAGCCGATTGTGTCCTCGTCGTTGGTTCCATCGCGTTCGACGATCTCGAGATGCCGAGCGGGTCGTTCCCCGACGTGGTCGGCGGCGCCGCCACCTATTCTTCCATCGCCGCCGCGCTCCTCGCTCCCGTCCGCCTCGTGGGCGTCGTCGGTGAGGACTTCCCGGAGGCCACCCTCGCCGATCTCGGCAAGCGGGGCATCGACACCGCCGGCGTCGAGAAGGCGAAGGGCAAGACGTTCCGCTGGAAGGGCCGTTACGCACCGGACCTGATGAGCCGCGAGACGCTCGACACCCAGCTCAACGTCTTCGCCGACTTCCGTCCGAAGATCCCGGCCTCGTTCCGGACGTCGCCGTACGTCCTCCTCGGCAACATCCACCCGGCACTCCAGCTCGAGGTCCTCGAGCAGGTCCAGAAGCCCAAGTTCGTCATGGCCGACACCATGAACTTCTGGATCTCCGGCGAGCCCGCCGCCCTCGGCGAGGTCCTGAAGCGCATCGACCTCCTCGTGATCAACGACGAAGAGGCCCGCGAACTCTCCGGCATCCAGAACCTCGTGAAGGCCGCCGCCGACATCCGCAAGCGCGGCCCGTCGAAGCTCATCGTGAAGCGCGGCGAACACGGTGCCCTCCTCTTCGACGAACACGGCATGTTCTTCGTTCCCGGCTACCCCCTGGAGCAGGTGAACGATCCCACGGGCGCGGGCGACACCTTCGCCGGTGGCCTCATGGGCGCGCTCACGAAGGACGGGACCGCGAACGCGGGCTCCCTCTCGCGGCCCACGCTCCGACGCGCCATGTTCATGGCCTCGGCGCTCGCGTCCTACTGCGTGGAAGACGTCGGCACGAAGCGTCTTGCCGCCGTCTCGAAGGCCGATCTGAAAGCCCGGCTCGATGCCTTCGCGTCCCTCGTCGACTACGGTGGGTCCCTCGCGTCGCTCCACTGACGCGGGAGCCCTCTCCATGACGCGACGCTTCGAAGCCCCCGTTCCGCGCCGTACCCGTCCCACGAAGGTCCTCTTCCTCCTCTTCCTGCTCGCCCTCGCGGCGTGCACGAGCGGCGGAGGTTGCGCGAGCGGCTGCAACGGCGTCACGCCGCTTCCGCACGGATTCCCGAAGGCCCTCGTCGTCGAGAAGGCGGGCGCGGCGCGCGTCACGCGTCCCGGTCTCGATTTCCTCGGAGACAACCTCGGCAAGGTCTCGCGCAGCCTGCTCGGTTCGCAGACCGGCGTCCTCGATTTCGAGATCCCGAAATCGCAGACGTCCACGTCCTTCGGCATCACGTTCACGATCAACATCTGTCCGAACGGGCCGAACCGCACCTCGACGCCGCCTCAATGCCTCGCGCAGATCGCGGTCGGCAACGCGCACCTCCACATGGACGGCGTCACGCCCCGGAGCGTGCGCATTTCGGGGACGGTGCCCGTCCGACTCCAGGACCTGCCGGTCAACGTGAGCGTCGTCGGCGACATCCGCGTCGGCGCCGGCACGGGTTCGTGCAACGCCGGCACGCCGGTGTACGACTACAAGGACGTCCCCGTCGACGTCGTCGTTCCCGTCGTGACGGAGGGAACGTCCCCGCGTGACGGCTACACCAAGCTCGACGTCAAGAACGCCACCATCACCCTCGGCCTCGTGAGCGACGACGTCGGCGTGTGCAAGGACTGCGGATCGTTCCCGTTCGCCCAATCCGTGTGCGACGGCGTCCTCGGCTTCATCAAGAACCAAGTGTTCTCGACGTTGGTCGATGGCGTGACCAACCAGATCAAGTCGGCGCTCGAGTCGCAGCTCTGCACCAAGCCGTCACCCACGCTCGACCCGCCTTGCCCCGACGGCTCGACGCCGAACGATCCCGACACGACGAAAGCGACCCAGTGCGTGTACACGGGCCGTCCGGACACGTGCGTGCCCGTCATGTTCGGCACCGACGGCCACCTGGCGTTGGGCGGCTTCCTCCAGAATTTCGCGCCCGGCAACTCCGGCGCCCTCGACTTCGTGGTCGCTGCCGGCGGGGATCTCGATCCCGCGCCGGGTCAGGGGGCCGACAACGTCGGGTACCCGGGTCACACGCCCAATGGCCTCACGCTCTCCCTGCTGGGCGGCGTCGCGGCCGCGCCGCCCAACGACTGCGTCGCCCCGGTGCCGAACCCGCCACCGACCGGGATTCCGACGCCCGAGGACCTGCGCCTCGATCGTCCGAGCGGCTTCCCGGCGTCGGAACCCACGCCCCACGTCGGCTTCGGTCTCTCGGGAGCCTTCCTCAACTACTCGCTGACGGAGGCCTACAACAGCGGCCTGCTCTGCCTCGGCCTCACCACGGACCGGCTGCCCCTCATCAACAGCGGTCTCCTGAGCTCGCTCCTCCCGTCCATCCGGCCGCTCACCCTCGAACAGAAGTCCGCCGCCGTCGCCCTCGTCGCCCATCCGACGAAGGGACCGAAGCTCTCGTTCGGGGGTGGCACCGACGTGCGCAAGGATCCGCTCCTCCGCGTGGACCTCGAGGGCTTCTCGGTCGACGTCCTCCTCTACAGCTACGATCGCTTCATCCGCATCCTCACGTTCTCGGGGGACCTCCGCGTCCCGGTGAACCTGCAGACCGGCAAGGATCCGAAGACGAACCCGAACGGCGGCATCCTTCCCGTGCTCGGCGATCTCTCCATCGCGAACGCGAAGGTGACCAACGCGGATCTCCTCGTCGAGGACCCGGCCCTCGTCGCTCCCGCGCTCGCGTCGGTCGTCTCCGGCCTCTCGAGCCAACTCATCGGGTCGATTCCGGCCCTCGACATCAGCGGCGCGCTGACGAGCGTCGGCATGCGGCTGACCATCGGCCCCAACGGGATCCGCAAACTCACGCAGGGCGATCACGAGTTCCTCGGCGTGTTCGCGAACATCGAACTCGCGCCGACCCAGATGAAGGTGGTCGACGCGAACGTGCGCCTCGGGGACAAGTCCGTCGACGCCCGGGCCCTCGCCATCCCCACGTTCGACCGCTCCCGGCTCCCCCGCGTCACGCTCGACCTCGGAGCGTCCGACGTCTCCACGGACGACGTGGAATTCGCGGTCGCGGTGGACGGGGCCCCGCGTTCGGCCTGGTCGAAGGGCACGCACCGTGTCGTCACGGACGACTCGTTCGCGCTCCAGGGCAAACACGCGATCCGCGTCTTCGCACGGCACGAGAACGCGCCGGACTCGGAAGGTGCCGCGGCCGACGTCGCGTTCCGCATCGACACGTTGCCCCCTTCCGTGAGCGTCGTCGTCGACGCCGAGCGCGGCGTCGCCAAGATCGACGCCCACGACTTCGTGAGCGACGACGAGGACCTCCTCGTGCGCTACCGCGCCCGCGCACGGGACGCCGCCGATTTCGGCCCGTTCGGTGCGTGGAACTCCCTCGCGGGCACGGCGACCGTCGATTCGGAGACCACGTCGGAAATCGACGTGGAGGTCCGGGACGAGGAGGGCAACATCGGCACGCTTCGCCAACCCCTCGTCCGCGGACGTCCCGATCGCACGTTGAGTACCGTCACGGGATGCTCGTGCCGGGCGGGAACCTCGGCGGCCCGCGGGGAGCATGACGTCGCGTCCGGAATCGCGCTCGTCCTCCTCGGGGCTTTCGCGTTCGCGCGGCTCGCACGTCCCCGCGGCACGCACGCGGCGACGTCCCCGACGGCACGTGGCCCACGGTCCCTTCTCCTCCCCATGGCCGCACTCGGTGCCCTCGCTGCCCTGAATCCCGGATGTGGATGCGGCGACGACGGCGACGTCGACGCGTCGACGCCTCCCGGATGTGGATCGGACTGCAAGCAAGCGTGCCAACCCGGTCTCGAGATGGGCGTCGTGGGCGGCTACACGTCGGTCGCACGCGCGAAGGACGGCACCGTCTGGGTCGCGGGCTACAACGACAGCGTCTACGGCGGCGGCACGAGCTACTTCTACGGCGACCTCGTGGCGGGGACCTACGATCTCGGGAAGAAGAAGGTCGCGTGGCAGACGGTGGACGGCCTTCCCGCACCCCGCACGGACGGTACGTGTCCCGACTTCGATCGCGCGGGATGGCGCGGCGGCGAGGTCGATCCGGGCGACACCGTCGGGCTCTACACGAGCATGATCCTGGACGTGAACGACCGTCCGCAGGTGAGCTACTACGACAAGACCCACGGTGCCCTGAAGTTCGCGTCCTGGAACGGATCGGCGTGGAACGTCCACGCGGTCACCGCGAGCCCGGGAGGCGATCACGGTCGGTTCGCGCGCATGCTCTCCGTCGACGGCAAGCCCGTCGTGGCCTACCTCGCCATGGAGCGGAGCTCCGCCGGCAAGCTCAAGTCGCGCATCATGGTGGCCCGCGCGCTCTTGCCCGTGCCTGCCAAGCCGTCCGACTGGCGCCTCGAAGACGTCCTCGTCGACGAGACGTCACCCTGCCGTCCTTCGCTGTGCAACGGCGACGAAGCGTGTGTCGTCGAGACGGGGACGTGCACCAAGATCACCACGGCGTGCACCGCGCCGTGCGGCACGAACACGTGCGTCGAAACGGCCGGCGGACCCGCCTGCAAGGAGACGCTCGCGATCACGGCCGTCGAGGGGTACACGAACGCGGTCGGAACGTACCTCGGCTTCGCGGCCGGGCCGTCGGGACTCGGGATCGTCGCCTACGATCGCGTCCACGGAAACCTCCTCGGTTCCGCCGAAACGAAGACGGGCTGGGACACGAAGATCCTCGCCGGTGAAGTGGGTTCCCGCGCGGACACCACCGCGAAGGACACGGGGGACGTGGGTCTCGCGGCCTCCCTCGCCATCGGCTCCGCGGGCGAATGGCACGTGAGCTTCGTGGACGGCATCGACGAAGCCCTTCGCTACCTCACGGTGAAGGCAGGCACCATCGGAACACCCGAACTCGTGGACGACGGCGCCAAGCTCGACGGCCGCGTCTTCGCCGACGGCAAGCACTTCGTGGGCGACGACGGTTTCATCCGCGTCGAAGATGGCGGCGCCGTGCGCATCTTCTACCAGGACGCCACGGCAGGCACGCTCCGCGTCGCCACGGGAACGCCGGACGCGAGCGGCAAGCACACGTGGGTGCTCGCGGCCGTCGCCCAACCCGAAAGGTTCGCCGGCTTCTTCCCGCGCCCCGTTCCGGGCACGCGGGACGTCTCGAACTTCTTCCGGCACACCGACCGCGCGACGAAGACCCTCTCGGGCGACATCGCCATCGTCACGCCCTGAGGCGCGACGACGTGACGCACGACGACGGCGGCATCGACCGCGTCGTCGTGGGGTCTCAGGCGGCGCGGGTGCGGTCGTCGCCCGCGGGGGCCATCGGGTCGTAGGTGAACACGGACGGTCCACCCGCGCGCTCCCGCTCCGACCGGACGATCTCGAGGAGTTCGTCCTTCGAGACCACGTCGAGGTCGATGAGCGCGCGCATGAACCCATCGATGTAGCCGTGGGACCGCGAGAGGCGGCCGTACGACTGGCCCGCGGCCTTCGCAGCGAGGACGTCGCGCAACATGGCCTTGAGATCGCCCGTGAGCTCACTTTTCGTTCGCATGCCCCCCGGGATACGGACAAGGGCGGAGGCGGGCCAAGTTCCGGGGAGCGCCGTGACCCTGGTCACCGGATGCGCTCTAGAGTTCCCGGGTCGGTTCGGGTACATCTTCCGGGACCCGATGGAGAGCCTCTCCCTCCGCGCCAGGTCGGCGCTCGACCAGCACCCCCAGAAGGCCGCGCTCACGGCCTTCGCGCGCCGCATGGCGGAGCGGACCCTGGCCGACGGCCGCGCGCCCGGCCGGGACGCTGCGGCGACGACGGCCTCGGAAGTGGGGCTCGACGGGGACGGCGCCAAGACCGAGTTCGGGGACGCGATCGCCGTCCTCGGAGGCGACGTTTCCACCGACGACGAGCGAGCCCTCGCGCAGGCCCTCGCCCGCCTCGCGTTCGAGTCGAAGGAGACCGACGACGATCGCGACGACATCCCGGCGCCCCAGCCTGCCCTGTCCGTCGTGGGTGAGTTGTCTCCCGCACCCCGCAGCGCCACGGCGACGACCTTGCTGGCGATCACGGGGCTCTTGTTCGTCGTGGGTGGCGCCCGCCTCTTCGCGCGGCACGCCCTCGCGTTCCGGTCCCCCGCCGTCCTGCACGTCGACGGTCGGGACGTGCGCATCCGCGCCGAGACCACCCTCCTCGGTCGCACGCTCCGGTCCGTGGACACGCGCCTCGAATCCACGAGCCTCCTCCACGCGACGCGGGAGGTCCGCTTTCCGCGTCTCGGGCTCTACGCCGGTCTCGTCGCCCTCGCGTTCGGTAGCTTCGTGGGCGTGACGGCCATGGTCGACGGGGCGCGGGCGTCGTCGCCGAGTCTGCTCGGCACGGGCCTGTTCGTCGTCCTCGTGGGCATCGTGACGGATTTCGTCCTCTCGAGCGTCCTGCCAGGGACGACGGGCCGATGTCGCGTCGTGCTCGTGCCGCGTCGCGGTCCCGTCTTCTGCGTCGGAGACGTGCAGATCGCGGAGGCCGACCGCGTGATCCAACGACTCGCGTCGCGCTGACGGGTCACTCCATCCGCTCGCCGACGACGACGTCGACGCGCCCGCTCGTCGCGCGGAGTTCGACGGCCACAGTGCGCGGTCCCGTGGAGGACGCGCACGCGCGGGCGGAAACGGCGTGGGGCGCGTGGGAACGATCGAGTTCCTCCTGGGACGGCGCGTCGAACAGGCGCAGTGTCAACCCGAGGCCCGGGCCTTCGCTCCCCGCGGCGACACGGAGACACTTGCCCGCCGGGACCGTCTCGTTCCACGTGGACGCGCGCGAGCCTTCGAGCACGAACGCCTTCACGGCGTGGGCGGTCCCGCCGTGCTGGCTGCGGAGACCGCTGGCCGCCCGCTGGAGCATGCGCGCGGCCGCCACGGGTTTCGAGGCGAACGACGGGTCCGCCCAACGTTCGGATCGCGCGAGCACCGCGAACGGCCCCGGACGACCGCGCGTCTCGAGGTCCAGTCGGAGCTTGCCGGGCTGGCAGGAGAAGACCGTGGCGGACGCGGCCCCCTCGGCGGAAGTCAGGAGCGATCCGGAGTCGTCCCATACGTTGGCGTCGAGGAGGGCGAGAGGTGCTCCGGCGACGACGTCGATCCGCGCGCACGGCGCCGCCGCAGGCTTCGGATCGAGGGTGACGAGGGAACGGCGCCCGGTCACGAGCGTTCCTTGCGTGCTGACGTACGGCGCGCCGTAGCCCTGGGAGGCGAGGTCGTCGTTCCATTCCTTCTTCGCCACGTCGACCGGCACCGCGGCCGCCACCCAAGCGACGTCGGCACGAGCGGTGATTTCGCGCACGACTTCGCCGCGCCCGCGTGCGAGCACCACGGCCGCGAGGCCTCGCCCCGCGTGCGGACGCACCGCCAGGGACGCCGCGATGGTCAGCGGCGAACACAGGGTGAGCGAACGATTCCGCCCGCCGTCCTTCGCGCGCGCGATCATTCGCCCTTGATCGTCGAGGGCCTCGACCTCGAGCGGTCCCACTTCGTCGTCCGGGAGGACCACGGCGTCGACGCACTGATCGGTGCGGAGCGGGAGACTGACGAACGTCGACGCGCGCGGATCGACGGTGACCGCCACCTTCCGGAACTCTTCCCAGGTGCCCCCGAGCGCGTCGCGATGGGCACGGACGACGTCGTCGATACCGGGCCATGCCTCGGCCGGTCTCGCCCCTTCGGCCGCACCCCCGCGGGCGGCGAACGCGCGACCGATCTCGGCCGCGCGCCCCTTCGGCACGATGTGCGCAGCGACGACCACGAGACCTTCCCCGTTCGCGACGTGGGACGCGAGGTACACACGTTCCGGGTGGGGAGGACAGAGCACGAGCGTCGGGTGCGCGTCGGACGATTCGTCGATGACGAGCGGACTTCCTTCGTCGGAAAACGCGGCCAGGTCGAGATCTTCGATGGTCGTCGACCCACGCGCGTACGCGAGGACGCACACGTCGAGCGGCACCTCCACGAACGCGCCCATGCGCTCGCCTTCCCCCGCCTCGCCCGACGCGACGATCGAATGGGGACTCGCACCGAGCTTCGTGGCACGTTCCGGAAAGTCTCCGAGGAGCGCGGCCAGATCGATGGCACCTTGCTCGACGCGCGGCGCCTCGAGGGTCGTCCGCGGCGACTTGGCGACGGCGGGCGCCTTCGGCCGAGGTGGGCAGCCGGCGAGGAGGAACGTGGAAGCGATCAGCACGACGCGACGGAACACGGCGCCGGAGGACGTCACTTCGTTCCCTCCCAGGCGTCCGGACGCGCCCGGAAGAGCGCCATGCCCCACGCGATGGACGTGCCGCGGGCGTCGACCTCGAGCCGCGCCTTGTCGTGTGTCCTGGCGCAGAATGCGACCACCGAAGCGTCGTTCGCCCTGCCCCGCTCTTCGGCGAATTGTTCCTTCCCGAGGTGCAAGCGAACGCCCAGTCCGCGCGAGGCTCCGTGCGTGATCGCCACGACAGCCACGTAGCAGGTTCCGGGGTCGATGGGCACCGCGATGGGCGTCGACCCGGCCGGTCCCTGCGCCAGGAGCACCGGTGGCTCGCGCGGCGGAAGCACCTTGCGGCCGTGGAGCGCCGAGGCGAACTTCGCGCGCGCGGGTTCGCCCCAGTTCGCAGGAAGATTTTCCGGGATCGGCCAGAACCCGTGGGTCACGAGGACGGGCCCTTCCGCGACCGATCCCCCGAACACGATCCGACCCGTCAACGACTCGCCGACGCACGCGAACAAGTGTCCGTCGGGTGCTTCGCTCCGATCGCGCGCCACGACCTCGTCCTCTTCGCCGCGCAGTTCGGCGTCGAGGTCGAGACGCACGCGCCGACCGGACATGCGCGCTTTGGGCGACTCGCCGAAGAGCTCGAAGGAATGGCAGCCGGGTGGCACGCTCAGGTCGACGCTGCCTCCCCCTTCCCGCGACGCGTTGCCGGTGAGACGAGGGAGGATCGCGCCTCCGCGCCACGTGACCCGACCCTCGGCGTCGTCCGCGCGTTTTCCCACGGGAGGCGGGAGCGGGAGCTCGCCCGGCTCGGCGGGGTTGCCCGAGAGCGTACCGATCCGGTCGGGGAGGATGACGGCCACCTCGGGGACGGCCGAGCGCGAGCGCCCCACGACGGTCTCGATGGTGCCTCGCCCGGCGTCGCTCGTGATGCGGATGCGGATCGGTTCGACGGTCGTGCAGATGGCGAGGGACGCCACGCCCGCCACGCTCGCGGCGCGGTTGGAGGTCCCGCGACTCTCGTCCTCGTCGATCCCGAGCGCACGAACGTGGAAGCTCGCGCCACGTGCACCGATGAAGGCGACGTGGACGCAGGAGGACGCGGGCGTCGGACCGAGCGAGAGCGTGAGCGTCTCGTCGTCGTTCAGGAAGCGCGCGGGGAGAGTCTCGACGGTCGCGCCCGCATGCGTCCACTCGAGGGCCACGCGACTCGCGTCCTCCCGGAGTTCCGCCGCCTGGACGGGCGTTCCGGCGAAGGACCCCACGAGGAATGCGGTCGTCAGGAACGTGGAACGTGCCTTCACGGCGTGTCCACGACTCGCAACGTGCGTTCGACGAACCGTGCCGTGGAATCGTCCCATGCGAAGAGCGCGTGGCGGACGACGCCGGTGCTCCGGACGTCCGTCACGAGGTACACGACATCATGGGCCGGAGTGTCTCCCCCGGCGAGCGCGGCCGCATGATCCGTGTCGGAGAAGTAGGCGCCGACGTCGAGGTGCGAATGGTAGAGCACCTTGACCGGTCGACCCGCGGCCTCGCCGTCCCGGACGGCCCGCTCGAACTTCAAGGGGTCGATCTCGAAGGACGTCCGTGCGTCGCGGGGGTAGCTCGACGGATCGAGCGCGTGGAGTGCGTTCGCGCGGTTCACCATGCGGACCGCTCCGTCCACGAGTCGCGGAGTCCCGAGAGGTCCGACGAGCACACCGCAACATTCCTCGTCCGCTGCGTACGCGAGGACGGCGTGGGCCGCGACGTCGTCGAGCACCGGACGGAGAATGTCCACGTCACCTTCGAACCAAGGGCTGCGGACGGAGTCCCGCATGGGACGAGTCTAGCGCGATTTCCGGTCTTCAGTACACGTGGCGCTTGTCCCACGCGAGGGGCGCGAAGTAGCGGTCTCCGCGGTCGCACACGATGGCGACGGCGACCGTCTTCGGCTCCGGTCCCGAAGCGCCTGCACGAACCCACGCCGCGTGCTCGCGTTCGGCGACGCGGACGGCGGCGAACACGTTCGCTCCGGACGAGTGACCGACGTGGAGGCCTTCTTCGCGCGCGAGGCGGTCGGCCATGTCCCAGCCATCCTCCGTTCCGACACGCATCGTCTCGTGCGGCACGGACGTGTCGTAGATCGCGGGAACGAGACTGGAAGGCATGTGCTTCAAGCCTTCGAGTCCGTGGAGAGGTTCGTCGGGCTCGACGGCGACGTTCCGCACGGGGCGGTCGTGTGCGCGGAACCGTCTCCCGGCGCCCATCATCGTTCCGCTCGTCCCGACTCCGGCCACGAAGTGCGTGATGCGATCGCCGAGCGCACGAAGGATCTCCGGCGCCGTCCCGTCGAAG
>JAXLYL010000018.1:0-145868 GCA_046351475.1 Polyangiaceae bacterium | reverse complement strand
CGAAACGCGGTTGGGGCCTGACCGAGATGAACGACCCTCGTCTCAACCGACTCGACGACACCGTCGCGAAGACCGGCACGCACCCGGAGTGCGTGACGAACGAGGGTGTCTTCGACATGGTCGGCAACCTGCACGAGTGGACCGCGGACACGAACGGCACGTTCCAAGGCGGCTTCTGGCTCGACACGACGCAGCACGGGGACGGGTGTGCGTACCGCACGATCGCGCACCCGTTCGCGTACCACGACTATTCCACCGGTTTCCGCTGCTGCTCCGACGGCACGAACCGGGACGACGGGACCAAGGCCGACGCCGGAGCCGGTGCGCGGGTCGAGTAGGTCCCGCGCTTCGGCTACCATGGAGGGAGCGATGCCGAGGCTTCCCACGCGAACGTCCGGACGGTCCCGATCCGCCGCCCTCGGCCCGTGGTCCGTGGGAGCGGTCGGTGCCTTCGCCGTCGCGGCGTGCGTGGCCGCGTCCGCATCGTGTTCGATCTACGGTGCGGGTCTCCTCGAGCCGGGCATCGACGGGTCCGTCGCGGAGACCAGCTCCACCCCGGACGCCGCCGTCGACGTGCTCGGCGCGTGCGATCGCGACACGTTGCCCCCCCGCCCCACGACGATCGACGCCGGCCTCACGGACGCGGGAGACGGACTCGATCTCACGTTCGCGGTCCGGAACCTCCGCATCGACGTCGAACCGGGTCTCTCGAAGGAGGGACTCGGTCCGGCCACGGGCCTGGATCTCGACGGCCTGTGCACGTGTCCCGGTCCCGCGGCGTGCACGGGCAAGCTCGTGTGCGACGACGCGCGCGGACGGGACAACGTCCTCGGTCCACTGACGGCGCTCCTCGGAGGTGCGGCGGATCTTTCGGGCATCGACTACTTCCTGAAATCGGGTCAGGCGACGATCCTCGTTCGCATCGAGGGCTACAACGGCCTCCCGGACGACGATCAGGTCACGTTCCGCTTCGTGAATTCGCTCGGTCTCGAACGGCCCGACGGAGGGACCGTCGGCCCCGCGAAGTTCGACGGCAAGGACGCATGGTCCATCGAACCGAAGTCGCTCGTGGGCGGAAGCGCCCTCCTCGGCCGCGATTGCGACGCTCCCACCGGCTCGAATCCGTGCCTCCCTCTCCCGGAGAACTCCGACACGACGGCCTACGTCGCGAACGGGACGCTCGTCGCGCGATTGCACGGCGTCGCGCACCTCCTTTTCCCTCTCGGCGTCCTCCGGGAGGTCGATCTCGCCATCCGCGACGCCAAGGTCGTGGCCCGCGTCGCCCTGCGGGACGACGGCGTCTTCGAGCTCCAGGACGGCATGCTCGCGGCACGCATCTCCGTGGTCGATTACCTGAAGGCCCTCGCGAACGGACCGGACGTCTTCGCGACGGCGAACAATCCCCTGGGCAAGCTGCCTGCACTCTGCACGAATACCGGCGCGTTCGACACCCTGAGGAAAGCCACGTGCGGGACCGTGGACCTCCCCTCCGATCCCGCGAACGACGCGATCGGCACCGCCCCCTGCGACGCGATGTCCATCGGAACGTCCTTCATCGCCGTGGGCGCACGGAGGGGACACGTGAACCAGCCGACCCGCACGAACGACTGTCCACCGGACTTCGTTCCTACGTGCGACTGATCTCGGGCCATCCTTCGTCGCCCACGAGCGGGACGAAGTGGACGCCGGGTCCCACGTGGGTCCGGAGGGTCCCGTCCTCCGCGCGGGTGATCGTCACGAGCACCTGACGATCCGGATCCGATCCGACGGGCATCACGAGTCTTCCTCCGGGCGCGAGGCGGCGGAGGAGCGAAGGAGGGACCGACGGCCCGCCCGCCGAGACGGCGATCGCGTCGAACATGACGCCGTCGTCCGGATCGCGAGTCCCGTCGCCGGTGCGGATCACGACGTTCGGGATGCCGGCCTGGCGGAGGTTCTCTCTCGCGCGCACGGCCAGCCCCGCGACACGTTCGATGCCGACGACGTCCCGGGCGAGGGCGGCGAAGATGGCGCACGCGTACCCGGACCCCGCACCGATCTCGAGCACGTGGTCCGAGTCGGCGAGTCCGAGCATGGAAGCCATGAGCGCGACGACGTACGGCTGCGAGTTGGTCTGACCTCCGCCGATGGCGAGAGGACGATCTTCGTAAGCGGACGGCGCGAGGCCGGGATCCACGAAAGCTTCGCGACGCACCTGTCGGAACGCGCGGAGCACCCGGGGATCCCCGATGCCGCGCGCCTCGAGATGCCGGGTCACCATGAGCTCTCGCGCCTCGGCGAGAGGATCCGGCTTCCGCGGCGCATGGGAACCGAAGATCGGCATGGAGGCGTGCAGCGTGGCATACTTCGCCCGATTCGCCATGAAGACTTCCCGCTCCCGTTCGCCCCTCGCCACGATCCTCCCGCTCGCTTCGTCCGCGGTCGCGCTCCTGCTCGTCGCCTGCCAGACCGAACCCCCCGGCGGCACGAAGGCCGCGTCGGAAGCGAAGGCGTCCGCCACCTCGTCCGAAGCGGCGACGAACGCCCTCCGTGCCGCCGTCCCTGCGGGACCGAAGTCGACCTTCGGGGCGCCCATCACCGGTGGCGAAGCCGCGACGCTGTCCGACATCGCGGCGCACCCCGCGAGCTACAAGGGCAAGAGCATCGTCACGTCGGGTACCGTCGCAGCCGTCTGCCAGGAGCAGGGATGCTGGATGGAGATCAAGGACGGCACGGGGGACGCCAACGTCCGCATGCACGGCCATTCGTTCTTCGTGCCGCGCACCTCCGCCGGCAAGAAGGCGCGCATTCAGGGCACGGTCATGCTCGTGAAGGACGGCAAGGAGTGCGAGGAGATGGCCGCCACGGGCGCGTCGCTCCAGTTCGACGCGACGGGCATCGAGCTGATGTGAGTGGATCGCGTCGCCATGTCGACGCGATCGAGCCAGGCGGTGAGCTTCTTCCGCTCCTCCACCCACGCGCCTTGGCGGACGGTGAGCGGCGTCCGGAAGCTCTGGAGCTGCGCGAAGAGCGCGATGTCCGCGGAAGTGGGCGCGCTCCCGAAGAAGAACGGTGTGGTCTTCGCGGCCACGACCGCTTCGAGCTGATCGAGGACGGTGCGGAACCGTGACCACGCCACCTCCTCCCCGTGACGGAGGACGTCCCGCGCCACGAGACGCTCGCGCACCGTGGCGCGGATCTTCGGGAGCGATCAGCTTCTTCACGAACCACGGCGCCCCCGCGAAGTACGTCGGCATCACGACGGCCCAGTTCGCGTCGTCGATCCAGCGCGCGAGGACGAGGTACCCGTTGATCGCCGTGTCGGCGTAGTCCTCCCAGAGGAGGGACTCCGCCGTCGTCGACGCCTCGAGACCGTGGGTCAGACTGCCGGGAACCGTCGCCTCCACGTGGGCGAGGATGGCGGTGGAGTCGAAGATGGCGCGGTCGCCCACGAGGAGCACCGGCACCTGCTTCGCGGGGTTCACCGCGGCGACGTCGTCGGGGCGTCCGTGGCGCGACGTGTACGCGAGACCCGCGAACTTCAGGGCCCGGTGCACCTTCAGGCAGAACGGCGAATAGGACTCGAGGTTCGGGAGGTTCGTCTCCCCGAGCTCGCAGAGGATCCACTTGGCCTGCGTCGGGGACTTCGGGGACTTCGGGGCGGCGGTCGTCATGGGCGTCATCTCCTGGACCACGGGATACCTGGCAGAACTGTCACCCTCGTGTCAGGATTCTTCCCATGAAGCGGAAATCCCGTCTTTTCGCGCTCGCCGAACATCTCCGCGGGCGGCGTTCGGGTGTCACGGCCAAGGAACTGGCGGACCGCTTCGGCGTCACGGAGCGGACGATGTACCGGGACCTCGACGCCCTCCGGGAGGCCGATCTTCCGGTCACGGCCGAGCGCGGTCCCGGCGGTGGGTTCGCACTCGATCGTGCGTACACGTTGCCTCCGGTGAACTTCACACCCCGGGAAGCGGCCCTCCTCCTCGCGCTCGGCCGGTTCGCGCGCGAGATGCGCGTGGTCCCTTTCGTGGACACGCTGGCCTCCGCGCTCGACAAGGTGCGGGGCGCTCTGTCGAAATCGGCCCAACGCGAACTCACGACGCACCTGGACACGCTGTCGTTCGTGGGCGTGCCCGCGTCCGACATCCCGAAGGAGGTCCGGCGGGGCGTGGAGGAGGCGTGGTTCGAGAGGCAACCCCTCGTCCTCCACTACCGCGGCGCGGACGGCGTGCGCACGACGCGTCGCGTGCGCATCGAGTCCGTGGTCATGGATCGTCAGTTCACGTTCCTGAACTGCCGGGATCTCGACAAGGACGACGCGCGCCAGTTCCGTCTCGATCGCATCGAGGGAACCTCCCGCGATTCGGGCCCGTCACGCGTCGGCGCCGCCCCCGCGTAGGTGCTTGGTCGCGACGGCGAGGAATCGCGCGCGGGCTTTCGCGTGGTCCACGATGGGCATCGGGTAGGTGCGGCCCAGGGTCACGCCCGCGGCCCGGAGAATTTCGGGCGCGGCTTCCCACGGCTTGTGGATCACCTTCGCCGGTAGCTTCGAAAGTTCCGGGACCCAACGGCGCACGTAGTCGCCTTCGGGATCGAACTTCTCCCCCTGCGTGATCGGATTGAAGACCCGGAAGTACGGCTGCGCGTCGCATCCGCTCCCCGACGACCACTGCCAGCCGGCGTCGTTCTGGGCCCAGTCGCCGTCGGTGAGCCACTTCATGTAGTGCGCCTCGCCGTCGCGGTAGGAGACGAGGAGGTGCTTCGTGAGGAAGCTGGCGGAGATCATGCGCGCGCGGTTGTGCACGAAACCCGACGCGAGAAGCTGCCGCGCCGAAGCGTCCACGACCGGATAGCCCGTCGCGCCGCGCACCCACGCGGTCCATCCCGCCGGGTCCTCGACGTAGGGGAACCGTCGGAAATCGTCGCGGAAGGGGACCTCGAGGAGTTCGGGTCGATCCCAAATCGTGTGGTGCGTGAACTCCCGCCACACGAGCTCGTTCACGAACACGCGGAGAGCTTCGGCGTTCCCCTTCCCTCCTTCGGCCAGGACGTCCGTGACCTTTCCGTGGATCGTGCGCGCGGACACCGTGCCGAACTTGAGGTCGGCGCTCAGGCGGCTCGTGCCGTCCACGTCCATGCGATCGCGCTGCAGGTGGTAGCGGGACGCGACGGAGGTCACGAAGGTGTCGAGGCGTTTCCGGCCGTTCCGCTCCCCGCCGGGTTGGAGTCCTTCGTTCTTGGTGAGTCCCAGGGACGCGAGCGTGGGAACGGAGACCTCGTCGAGCCCGAGATCGGCGGGCACGGCGGGGAGACGTTTCGGCGCGGGGAGCGGCTTGGAGGGAACGAAGGCCTTGGCCCAGGCCCGCGAGAAGGGTGTGAAGACGGAGTAGGGAGTTCCTCCACCCGTGCGCAACGTTCCGGGCGGCACGAGGGTCTCGCCTTCGAAGAGTTCGAAGGGAACTCGGAGCGCCGCACCGACCCGCGTGTCCCGCTCGCGTGCGAACGGCTCGCACCACCTGTGGGCGACGACGCGATCGACGCCCAACTTCGCCGCGACGCGGGGCACGACCTCCGTGCTCTTGCCGGCGACGACGACCAACCGCGAGCCCACGTGCGCGAGGTTCGCGGCCAAGGACTCGAGGGACTCCAGGAGGAACTGCATCCGGTGCGGGAGTTCCGCGGCCCGCGACGGCGCGAAGAAGTACGGGTCGAGGACGAAGAGAGGGATCACGTCCCCCGCGGCGGCGGCGGCCGTCAGCGGGCCGTGATCGGCCATCCGGAGATCTTTGCCGCGGAACCAGACGAGGGTCTTCATGGGTCTTCCGGAAGGGACGCGCGGTTCAAGGGCGCGCCGGCGACCGAGGACTCATTCGATGACGGAGCCGCTCGCGAGGTACCACGAACCGCTCGCCGCACGGACGAGGGACTTCGTCACCGTGAGACGCACCTGCTTCTTCAGCGCGAACCAGAGGACGAGGTACGCGACGATGCCCACGACCCGGATGACCACGAACGCGACGACCGAGACGATGTTCGCCCAGCGGGGCCAGGAGAGGATCTCCACCTCGCACGCGACCTTCGCGATGCCGCCGTGCTCCTCGATCAGCGTGGCGGACTTCAGGCGCATGCGACGCACCTGCCCGTGGCCGAGGGTGGCGACGGTCTGGGCGTAGGCGGTCATCTGGGCGTCGCTGCCGAGCGTGAACGACCCCGGACCGGTGACGACGGGAGGGATCACGGGAGCGGAGACGACGGTCTGACGTGCCCGCGGCGCCAACATCGTCACGGCCGCGCCGGACGCACGAAGGCTGATCGCGCGGTAGTACGACTGGACGGCGGTGACCGGAGTCGCGCGCGATTCGGGGGACTGCAACTTGCCGAGGCGCACCAGGGCGACGGCGACGATGACGACGAAGAGGACGCCCACCACGCCGAGGATCGCGGCCGCGGCGACCGCCGACGAGTCCCCCGTGGCGCCCACGATCACGCCGCCCACGAGGAACAGGGCTCCCACGACACCGAGGACGACGAGCGCGGCCTTCGACTTGATCTTGCCGAGTTCCCGCTCGCTCGCGACGTTGGAGGGATCGGCGAGGTACGCGTCGAGCTCCTGGCGGATGGCCTCGAGGTCCTGGTCGAGGATCGTCGCCGAAGCCGTCGCCGGCAGGAAGTCGGTCGGGCCGGCCTCCGGCGGCGCGTACGGATTGACGTCGCTCACCGTTCGACGCGGACCGGCTCGACGTTGATCATGGCACCGCGGACGAGGATGGCCTGCGAGAAGTCGACGTTCGCGAGACCGACCTCGTTCCAGTTGAAGCCTTCCGCCATGAAGTCGACGTAGACCTGCTGCGCGCCGCCGGACGGCACGTAGTACGGGTTGTGCGTGGAGCTCGACCCCGTGGACCGACCGATGACGCGGGCGTCGGGGAGGACGACGCGCACGGCGTCGCGGATGATCGTGACGGGCTCGTTCGAACGGTTGACGACCGTGACGCGCACGTAGAGGCGTTTGCCCTGGACGTAGGCCTGCATCGGGGAGATCGAGACGAGCTCGCCCTGGGCCGGGAACGTCCGCCACATCGCCTTCTTGCCGCACCCCGAAAGTGCCGGGACGAATGCCGCCATAGACACGAGGAAGAACGCGAATCGGAGAGCGCGGAGGGCCGTTTGCATGCCCTCCGTCCTAACGAACGGCGGGACGGCCGTAAAGGGCGCCGACGGGGGGTGCCCTCGACGGTGCCATGAACGGTGCCAGATGCCCTGGACCGCGTCCCGAGACGCAGCCACACTGGGATTCCCATGCGACCGCACGTTTCCCGTCCGAAGTCGGTGCTCGTTCCCTGGGCTTCGGTCGCGCTCCTCCTCGGGGGTTGCAACGTGCTCACCGGCCGCGACGGACCCGTGGTGATCCCGGAAGGCGACGCGGGCGGAATCCTCCCCGGCGTCGACGGCGGGCTGCCCACCGGAACGGACGCCTCCGTGGGCGTGGACGCGGCCTCGGGAGTCGACGCCACGGCCCCCGTCGGGGACGGCGCGGTCGCCGAGGCCGGCCCCCGCGCCCCCGACGACTTCGATTGCGACGGAACCTGGGCCGATCTCACCCACGTCGATCCGCGCTGCAACCAACGGAAGATCTTCGTCGTGAAGGAGGACGTCATCGACGCCGACTTCGTCTCCATCGCCACGAACGGTTCGGGGACGGTCGCGATCGCGTTCGACGCGTACAACGGCGCGGACCAGGCGGAGTTCGTCCTCCGCACCTTCCCCACCTCCGCCATGCCGACGGCCGCCACGGGCGCCACGGCGCGGGTCGACGGTCCTTTCGGGACCGTCTACGGAGTGCACGGCTCGGTGAAGGCGCGCACCGGCGCCGACTCCTTCGCGGTCGCCTACCTCTCCGTGCACGACGGCTCCGCGATCTGGCGGAAGTACGACGTGGGTTCGGGATTCTCGCCGGAAGAGAAGGTCGGATCCGGCGCGACCGCCGCCAGCTTCACGTCCATGGCCGTGAACGGCACCAACGACGCCCACGTCGTCTACTTCAACGCGACCTCCGGCAAGCTCGTAGCCCGCACGCGGACGGACACGACGGGTGTCTGGAGTGCTCCGACCACGCCGGGCAGTTCCTACGTGGACCGCACCGCACCGGACGTGGGACGGAACGAGATCGTCCTCGATCCGACCGGCACGCCGATCGTGGGCTACGTCGCTTCCCGGTTCGACGAGGAATCCACAGTGCAATGCACGGAGCTCCAGGGCGCGCTCTGGGGCAACGTCCGCACGCTCGCGCAGAACATGGCGACGGGATTCGCGGGCCACTCCCTCGGATTCGCCGTGGGCCCCGATCTCCGGCACGCCGTCTACTACGTGGACATCCCGACCCGTCCGCAGGCCGCCCTCGTCTACACCACCCACGCCGGCATCTCCGACATCCCGTCCGAGTCGGTGATCGACGGCGTCGTCGAGAGGTACGACGGCCGACTCGTCGAAGGCGCCGCCATCGCCGTCGACGGCTACGGCCTCGTCCACATCGTCTACTCCCACGTGTCGTCGACCGGGTCGTCCCTCACCTACCGTCGGCAGGTCCAACGCGGCAACTCCACCGTCTGGTTGGAGGACCAAATCGTGCACGACGTGTTCTCGAGGGACTACCGGGTGAAGGTGGCCCTCACCGTCGACGCGAAGGGTCGCCCGTTCATCGCGTTCGTGAACGAGAAGGACCTCACCGTGAGGTACGCGACCCGCTTCGATCGCTGAGCGACGGCGTCAGGGCCGCGGGCGGACGGGCGAGCTCCCGCCTTCGGTGACGGTGCCGGTGGGCCCGGTGAGCACGGTCGCCGACCACGTCGGGTAGGTCACGCGCGTGCCATCGGGCAACGGCGTCCGCTGGATCTCGGCGCGGACGATGACGGGGTAGCGCATGGTCGTCAGTTCCTCGAGACCGCGGCCGCCCGTCTCCTGGAGCGCGAAGTAGCGCGCGTTCTGTCCTTGCGGCGTGATCGCGATCACGTACGGCCGCACGGACGACATGGTGCCGAGCACCTCGATCTTGGCGCCGGGGAAGCCCGCGAGGAATCGCGGACGCGGACCGTTGGGTGCGTAGAGGTTCCACGTCCCGACGGTCATCGCTTTCAGCGTCTGACGGATCGTGTTCGTGACGAATCGCTGGTTCGAGGAATGGATGGTGTTCGTGAGCTTCGCGCGGATGGCCGCTTCCGCTTCGTCCGGGGTGAGTCCGTCGAGGAAGGTCTCGAGCGTCAGGTCCGCCGAAGTCGGCGGGCGTCCGAGACCGTCCGGGAAGGACATCTTGGCGGTGGTGAGCGGCAGGAACGGTCGCGTGTCGATCGCCTCCGTCGCTCCGCCTCCGGCACCGCCCTCGCTCCCCCCGTCGACCGTGTTCGCGGAGGAGACGTCCCCCGAGGCGTCGTCGGAAGGACCGGCGTCCGCACACCCGGCGACGAGGACCGTCCCGACGGCGAGGGTGGAAAAGAGCGCCGTGGAGAGGAACGTCCGGAAGTGCGTCATGGCGCCCGGAACCTAGCAGCGGCCGGGTCACCGGCAACGGGGCCGCGGTTTCTCCCGAGGATCAGCCCCGGATCGTCTTCACGGCGGCGGCGACGTCCGTCCCGTTTACGTTGGCATTGGCCGCTTTCAGTGCCTTCATGGCCACGCCGGTCGCTTGCCCTTCGCTCTTCGCCGCCCGGATGTCTTCGGCCACGGAAGCGAGCGCTGCCACGATGGCGTCGACACCCAGGCTGGCCGGAAGGAGCGACTTCAGGATCCCGTTCTCCTTCGCGAGCTTGTCCTTCTCCGCGCCGTCGGGCGTCAGGCCGAAGGTCTCCTCGTTCGACTTGAGGAGCTTCTTCACGATCGCGACCACGTCGTCGTCCGAGAGATCCTTCGCGAGGCGGGCTTCGGTCGTCTGCACCTCGCCGAGGGCGAGTCGCAGGATGCCCTTGGCGACGTCGTCACCGGCCTTCATCGCTTCCATCGACCGCTTCTTCAGATCGTCTTTCACCATGATGGGGGGAAGGCATAGCCCTTCCCCCCGGTCCTGTCATCGGAGCGTCGCGACCTCGACCCGGATCACTGCCCCGTTTCGCACTTCGCGACGACGGAGGGCAGCATCCACTTCCACGTCTTCGTGGTGATCCGCGGGTAGTAGGTCATGAACGCGAAGCACATCTCGTCGTTCGTGCCTTCCCCGAGGGCGACGGTCGTGTCGCCGGTGTTCTCCCACTTGCACGTGGTCTTGATCTTGTCGCCCGGCGAGATGTCGACGCTCACGGGGTCGCCTCCACCGCCGTTCGCGAAGTCGAAGTTGGGCGTGTTCAAGAGAACGTCGGTGCCGCCGGCGGCCTTCTGCAGATCGCTCGTGAGCGACCGACCGCGGAGATGCATGTGCGGGGACGATCCGAACACGTGGATCTTCGGCATCTGCGCGCCCCAGTTGTACGTGCACGAGACGGCGTGGGTGCTGCGGGGCGGGATCGAGATCTGGATGGTTCCGGGCGCCATGATGCCGGCGTCGTTCGGGCGGAGCTGATCGGTCGTGCACACGTCGAAGCCGCTCTCGTCTTCCTGGCCCTGGAGCGCTTGGGCGTTGTTGTAATGCACCTGGAGCACCCAGTGCGTCGTGCCTTCGGTCGCGAAGCCGGCCTCCGGCGGGAGCTCGAAGTTGCCGCCTCCCGGCGCCCACCCCGTCACGAGCTGCATGTTGGTCATGCCCGACTGGCCGCACTTCACGGGCGTGCCGCTCTGGGCCGCGTCGGCCTGGAAGAGGAGGAGGTGGTGCACGACCCGCGTGTTGTCGATGTGGGGCGCGAACGCGATGGCGTGGCGCTTCGACGTGCTGGTCGTGTCGAAGCCGTAACACATGTAGAAGTCGCCTTTGTCCCCGGGGACCACGGCTTTGGACGTGGGACGGATCTTCACGTCGGGCGTGCAGGAGAGCGGCTTCGTCGCGATCGTCGTCCCGCCGCCGCCGTTCGAACCGCACGTCGCGGTCGACGACGTCGCTCCGCCCTTCGACCACGCGTCGAGCGTCGCGAGGTCGGCGGCACCGAGACGCGCGTTGGGCGGAGGCGGCATGGGACGCGCGTCGTCGTGGACGCGGGTGGTCACGAGCTCGTGGACCTTCTTGGCAGGGTTCGACTTCGAGGGCGCCACGAGATCGGCGTAGGTCACGAGCGGCATGGGCGCGCCATAGCTCGGCGAAGACCCGTGGCAGCTCCGGCAGTTGTCGGCGAGCACCTTGTCGACGTCGCACGGCAGGTTGCCGGACGCGGCGGCCGACGGCGACGACCCTCCCGACGCGGACTTCGAGGCGCCCCCGTCGACGTCTTCCTCCGTGTCTTCCTGCGGCGTGGAACCTCCGCCACAGCCGTCGAGAAGGGCGAGCGCGAAGAGGGACGATGCGAGCGTCTTCAGAATCGATCGAGTGTCCACGGCGGTCTCCTTCGTACGGAAGCTCCGACGACGTGTCGGGCCGGAAGCTGTGTCGGCGCGTTGGGTACCTTCCTCTTCGCAAACTCCGGGCCGCGCGATTTCCGCGGAAAAGGACGGCCTCACGCGGAGGTTCGCAGGGTCCACCCGACACGTGTCGGCTCCACCCGGAGGGGTGCGAGGTGCGGCACGGGGAGGGTTCGTCGGGTGGACCGGGGGTCGGCGGACGCGTCAGATGGCCCAGCGGGCGTACTTGCCGGTGGCCGTCGTCTGCACGGCCGTCACTTGGGTGCCGATTTTCACGACGCCCACGGCGATGGTGACCGTCGTCGCGACACCCTTGTTGTCGGTGACCTGGGTCGTGCCCTTCGCGCGGTAGCCGACGATCTTGCCGGCGACCTTCACGGGTTCGGAGAGCGAGAGGGTGCCACGCGCCGCCGCGCCGAAGGCCTGGTCGAAGATGCGGTCCGCGGCGGCCGCGTCCGCGGGGACGCTCGCGCCCTGGAACGGCACGCTGAGCTGACCGAAGACCGCGCCACCGCCCGTGATCGAGATGCTCGCGAGGCTTCCGGCGCCGACGGCGGCCGCGCCCACGAGTCCGTAGGCCGGCTTGCCGTTGATGGAGCAGGTCCCGACGCCGAGCGCACCCGCGGCCGCGATGCCGGAGACGTCCGAGAGCGCGACGAACGTCGAGCCGACGGCGGAATACGCCTGGGTGCACTGCGCCGTCGCGTTCTTCGTCGCTTCGGCGAAGTACGCGGTCATGGCGACGGCGCCACCTTCGTAGGTCGCGCCGGAGAGCGCGCCTTCGGACTGGCCGATGTCCATGTCGCTGTCGCCGCCCTCCTGGAGCGATTGCGCGCTCTCGCCGCTGCATCCGGTGGCGAACGCGAGGGCGAGCGTGGAGAGGGAGACGGAGACGGAACGGACGGTGGACGAGAGCGAGAGCGACTGGAACATGGTGAGTACCTCCGACGACCCGTCATCGCACGCGCCGTGCCGTGCCGGTCCCGTCGGAAACTTCGAGAAATCCACGGGGTCGTGCGCTGTCCATCCGGGCGGCAGCCGACGACGATCGCTGGGTCCACCCGACGGTTCGCGGTAGGCTCGTGCCCGTGAAAGCGATCCGATTCCACCGCACGGGCGGCCCCGAAGTCCTGGTCCACGAGGATGTGGCGACGCCGGATCCCGGCCCGGGTCACGTGCGCGTGCGTGTCCACGCCGCGGGCGTGAACTTCGCGGACACCCGATTCCGTCGCGGCGAATATTTCGTGCGTCCCCAGTTTCCCCAGATTCCGGGCATGGAAGCCTCGGGTGTCGTCGACGCCCTGGGCGACGGAACGACGGGCGTGGCCGTCGGCGATCGCGTCATGGTCGTCGGCGCGAACACTTACGCCGAATGGATGCTCGCCAAGCCCGAGGATCTCTTCCCGATGCCCGCGGGTCTCGGCTTCGTGGAGGCGGCGGCGCTGCCCATCCAGGGTCTCACCGCGCACCACGTGCTCGGCCTGTGCGGACGGATGCAACCGGGCGAGTCCGTGCTCGTCCACGCCGCGGCGGGTGGGGTGGGATCGCTGGCGGTGCAGCTCGCGAAACGTCGTGGCGCCAAGCTCGTGATCGCGACGGCGAGTTCGGAAGCGAAGCTCGCGCTCGCACGGGACCTCGGGGCGGATCTCGCCATCGACTACACGCGCACCGATTGGGTCGCCGAAGTACGGAACGTCACCAAGGGCCTCGGTGTGGACGTGCTCCTCGAAATGCTGGGGAGCACCGACATGCTCAAGAGGAACCTCGCGTGCCTGGCGCCCTTCGGACGCATGATCGTCTTCGGCGCCGCCACGGGGGACACGCGGGGAACCCTCGAACCGGTCGGACTCATGGGGAAGAACCAGACGGTCACGGGGTATTACCTCACGCCCATCCTGAAGAGGAGGGAGCTCTGTGTCCCGGCGTTGGCCGAGATGGCGGACCTCGCGTGCGCGACGACCGGGCGACTCCGGATCGTCGTCGGGCAGACGTGGCCCCTCGCGGAGGCGGAGGCGGCGCACCGGGCGCTCGAGGGGAGAGGGACGACGGGGAAGGTCGTGCTCACCGTTGGGGGGGCTTCCTGATGGGATTCGGCGGAGGGGAAGCAGAAGCCGGGCGCGGGCACGGGCACGGGGGAGCGGGCGACGCGATTTTGCGGCATTCCGACTACGCGAAGCGTTCTGATTTTCGTGCCGATGTCGTCGTCGTCGGCACGGGTGCGGGTGGGGCTGCGGTCGGGGCGGAGCTGGCCGAAGCGGGGTTCGACGTCGTGTTCGTGGAGGAAGGCGGGTATCACCCGACCTCGAGCTTCACGCCCTATGCCGAAGAAACGGTGCCGAGGCTGTACCGCAACGCGAGTTCCACCGTCATCCTCGGGACGCCCCAGATTCCCTACGTCGAAGGACGGTGCGTCGGAGGGAGCACGGTCCTCAACGGAGGGATGACGTGGCGCGCGCCCGAGGAAGTGCTCGCCGATTGGGAGAAGATCACGGGCTCGAAGGAGCTCGGCCCCCACGGACTCGACCGGCTCTTCGATCGCGTGGAAGCCCGCGTGCACGCGAAGTTCCAGATGCCGGAGTCCATCGGCGACGACAACCGCATCATGGCGGAGGGCGCGCGGAAGCTCGGGTGGAAGTGGGAAGTGAACCGCCGCAACCAGGACATGTGCGTCGGCGCGAACAACTGCGTGTTCGGGTGCCCGACCGGCGCGAAGCAGTCGACCCTCGTCTCGTACGTCCCGCGCGCGCTCGCCCACGGTGCGCGCATCCTCACGGAGGTGAAGGTCGACCGCCTCCTCGACGACGGTCACCGCGCCGTGGGTGTGCGCGGCTACGCCATCGATCCGCGCACGCGGAAAAAGACGCACGCCGTCACCGTCCACGCGAAGGCGGTCGTCGTCGCGTGTGGCGCGGTTCAGACGCCGTTCCTCCTCCTGAAGCACGGTCTCGGAAGGCCCTCCGGACAACTCGGGAAGAACTTCCTCTGCCACCCGAACGCGAAGGTGGTCGCCGTCTATCCGTTCGCCGTTCGCTCGTGGCAGGGCGTGAGCCAGTGGACGCAGGTGCGGCAGTTCCGGGACGAAGGCATCGTGATGGCGGAGAACATGGTCGCGCCGTCCGCTCTCGCCGCCCACCTTCCCTTCTCCGGCGCGCGCGCGTGGGAGTTCATGCAGGGCTACGACCGGTGCGTGGTGACCGGTGTCCTCGTGGAGGACTCGACGACGGGCGTCGTGCGTCGGAATCCCCTCGGCATGGCCATGGCCCGTTACGACATCACGGACGCCGACCACGCCCGGTTCGTCCGCGGCGTGGGTCTCCTCGCGGAGCTTCACTTCGCCATGGGCGCCGAGAGCGTGCTCCTGCCCTACGCGAACGCACACGTGGCGCACTCGATGGACGAGGTCCGCGCCATCGACACGAAGATGGTGCCGAAACACGCCCTCGATCTCTTCACGGTCCACCTGATGGGGACGACCCGCATGGGTTCGAAGCGGGAGTCCTCCGTCGTGAACCTCGACGGCGAACTGTGGGACATGCCCGGCTGCTACGTGGCCGACGCGTCCCTCTTCCCGTCCGCCGTCGGCGTGAACCCGCAGGTGACGATCATGGCTCTGGCGACGCGCGTCGGCGAGCGGCTGGCGGAACGTCTGGCACGGAAACGGGGAGCGGCGTAGATCTCGAAGACGCGCGCGCACGAAGTCGTCGCGGATCGTCGGACGGATCGGCCCTCATGACTTACTTCAACGCACTCCGCATCGAGGGGCCCCTCGAACACGTGCGCGTGGAGAAGTACCGGAAGTACCGGTACCGCCTCACGGTCAACGGCCGCGTGTACCACGAGATCGGTTCGCTCCCCCACGAGCGACTCCGCCACGAGGAACTCCCTCCTCCGTCGCCGGGCACCGAGATCGTGTTCGTGCATCCCTTCGCGAACTACCTCGCGTCGGAGCGCGACTACGTCGACCTCTGGCTCGGCAACTGGATCTTCCCGTTCTTCCACCTCCTCCGGGAGCACGGCTACCCCGTCGCCCTCGCGAACGACTTCGTGGAAGGGGTCGTCAACGTGGCGCCCGTGACGCTGTTCGACCACCTCGGCCCGGAACCGCTCGCCGCCATCAAACGTCGCTCGAAGCTCGTGATGGCGTGCGCCGAACTCTCGCCCAGGGTCTACGACGCGGAGGACGTCTACTTCGTCAAACAGAACCCGACGACGGTCAAGTCCCCGCGCGACATGCACTTCCATCTCTTCGAGAGGGACCTGGTGCCGCGGCGCGCGGATCGGCCGGAGCGCCTCGCGACCCTCGGGTACTTCGGGTGCCTCTCGAACCTCCACGAGGAGTTCCAGAAGGAGGAGTTCACGAACTTCCTCCGACGCTTGGACGTGGCGTTCCGCGTGGTCGGCCCCGACGAAGCGAGCGCGTGGAGCGATTACGCCGACGTCGACGTGGTCCTCGCCATCCGTCCGGGTTGGAGCCTCTCCCACGACGACAAGCCGGCGTCCAAGCTCGTGAACGCGTGGCGCGCCGGCGTACCGTTCCTCGCGGCGCGCGAGAGCGCCTACGTCGATCTCGCGCGGGAACCCGACGACGCCATCTTCGTCGACAACAAACAGCAGGTCACGAAGGCCCTCCGTGCTCTCCTCGATCCGGGACGGTACGCGGCGCTCCGTCGGCGGGCCCTCGCGAGGCAAGCGGAGTATTCCGACGCGCGGATCGCGGAGAGGTACTACCGCACGCTGACGAACCTGGTGGGCCGGGGCACGGGTACGCCGCGCGAGCGGTGATCGCGCGCGGAGGACGATCGGGCGTCGCGTCGTCTCACTCCGCGACGCGCCACTGCAAGGGTTCCGATCGCGTGTGACGGGACGTCACCACCACCGCTTTCGGCCCGAGCGTCCTTCCGTCCGACGTCACGAGCTTCACCTCGTGGGGGCCGGCGGGAAGATCCAAGGTCTTCGGAGCGAAGCCACTCGGGGATCCGTCCACGAAGATCTGCGCACGAAGGGCCCCCGCGCCACCGACGACGAGCACGCCCGTCCCCGTGTCGCCGGCGGGTCGGGGCGACACCACCGACGCAGGGACGGGCGTCGCGACGGTCGCGGAGGCCGTCGTCACGCGCGCGCTGCCGCGCACGGTCCCCCGGGGATCATGGTCCGATGGGTGGGCCGTCGCGGGAAGCGAAGGAGCGGGCGCCGACGCCACGGGTTCCGCCGACGTCGTCACGACGGTCGGCAACGGCACTTCCACGGGGGCGCCCGACGCGATGGCCGGCGCGGTCGTCGTCGTGCCGTCGCCCGGAGCACTCTCCCCGCGGAGGCCACGCACGACCGCGAACGTCGCCAGCACCACCCCGAATCCCACGAAGGCCGCCGACGCGATCGCCACCCCTGCCCCACGCTTGCGCTTCCGGATCGTGCGGTCGCCCGTCTCCGCGTGCGGCGCAGGCGCGTGGGGCCCGTCGTCGGGCAGGGTCGCGAGGCGTTCGCTCACCGACAGTTCGACGGTGTCCGGCATGGCGGCCGGCGCGAGGATCGCATCCGTCCGGAATTCGGCTGGGGGCGGCGCGCTCTCGCCGTGACGCGAGACCACGAGATCGGTCTCCGTCGAGTGGAACGTGCGGATCTCGGCGTCGGTGTTCCGGAGCACGAGCTCCGGTTCGAAGAGGCCGTCGAGCTTCCCGCGGGGTGCCCGTTTCACCGCGCCCGACTCGAGCTCCTGCAGGCGCGCCAGCCATTCGAGGACGAGCGACTTCGCGTCCCGATCGAGGCGCTTGTGGAGGGCGGCGCCCACCGCCTTCGCCATGGCGGCGGCGTTCTCGAACCGATCGGCCTTCGCGTACCGCGTCGCCTTGTGCACGAGGGCCACGACGTCGGGCGGCAGCGTCGGATCGAGTTCCATGGGCGCGCCCGTCATCAGCGTGACCATGTTCGGTTCGTGGGAGAGCGGGCTCCTGCCGGCGAGGAGCGTGTGGAGCACGCACCCGAGCGCGAAGATGTCCGTGCGGCCGTCCACGTCGCCGCCGAGGAGTTGTTCGGGCGCCATGTACGGAGGCGTGCCTTTGGCGACACCGGCGCGGGTCTTCTCGGCGCTGCGTCCCTTCGAGAACGCGATGCCGAAGTCGGCCAGCTTCACGGCGCCGCGCCACGAGACGAGGATGTTGCGCGGACTCACGTCCCGGTGGACGACACCGAGCGCGTCCCCCGTCGCGTCCCTCGCCGTGTGGGCGCAATCGAGGGCGTGGGCCACTTCGGTGACGACGTGGAGCGCCACTTCGACGGGCATCGGCACGCCCGCTTTCACTCCGAGCTGACGGAGCGTCTCGGCGTCGTGACCGTCGACGTACTCGAGCACTTGGAAGGGGAGACCGTCCGCGACCCCGAAGTCGAGGACGGCCGCGATGTTCGGATGATCGAGGGTGCTCGCGATGTGCGCCTCGTCCACGAACATCCGCGCGAACGACTCGTTCGACTCGTGGTGCGCGAGCAGACGCTTGATGGCGACGCGACGCTCGAAGCCGTTCTCGCCGACGGCGATGGCCTCGAGAACTTCGGCCATGCCACCGCGACCGATCCGGCGCACGACCTTGTACCGCCCCACCTGCCGCACCTACCGAGGATACCACGTCGCGGAGAATGTCCCGCGCACCGACCCCGTCCTGTCGCCGCGACGAATGCGAGTCGCGGCGGGAAGTTGGCGTGCACCCACATCGGCGTTTCCGGTGCTCTGTCGTGCGCAAAGTCCTTTCGCGTGGAACGGCCCGCTCCCGTACACTCGGCCCGTGATGCGGGGAGTCCACGTCCGGAACACGATCGTCGCCGCGACGACGTCACTCGCCGTCGGCTGTGCCCCGTCCAAGCCTCCGGTGGCGGCCGCCAGCGTGACGGTCGTGGTCCGCGGGGACGACGCGACGGCCGTCGCCGTGAAGGACGCGATCCGCAAGGACACGACGATCCCCGTGGAACTCCGCGTCGCCGAGCCACCCACGGCTCCCGGCACCGACACGACGAAGTCCGACTCCGACGCCGCCGAGAAGTCCCTCGCCGAGGCGAAGAAGGCGTACGTCGACGGATCGTTCGCCGCATGCATGCGGCTCGTGGACGGCGACGACACGTCGACGGCGCTCCTCGTCGACAAGAAGGTCGCCCTCGCCGCCCGCTTCGCGTTCTGGCGCGTGGCGTGCCGGGTGGGTGCGGGTCTCGGTGCCGAGGCGGAGAAGGAGGCGGCACGATTCGCCGTCTCCGGATACGAGCTTCCTTCCGACGTCGGCATCGCGTCCCCCGACGTCGAGACGATGTTGGTCCGCGCCCGTCAGACCGTGACGGCGGCCGCGTCGGTCACCGCCGAGTTCGTGCATCCGCCCTTCCGGGGCGACGTGTTCGTCGACGGCGTGCGCGCGTGCACGACCCCGTGTTCGGTGGACCTCCGTCCCGGCGGCCATGTGTTCGTGTTCGAAGCCGAAGGGTTCGCACCGGAAGTCCGCTCCGTGAGGGTGGACAAGTCCGCGGTCGGCGCGAACGCGATCCGGTTCGCCCCCGCGCTCGCCTCGCCCGAACTCGCGTCCGCGCAATGGGCGCGTCTTTACGCGCGGTCTCCCCTCGCGGACGGCACGGCGTCCATGCGCCTGCTCTCTCGCGCGGTGCGTGCGCCGCGCCTGGCGTTCGTGGACGTGGACGGCGGCGAAGCCTCGCGGCTCCGGGGCGCCTTGGCCGAGAGCGGCGCCGTGACCGCACGCGGCGAACGCACGGGAACTTCCGCACGAGCGGGCGCAGAACTGACCGTGCCCCTCCTCCGCGATCTGCTCGTCCAGGGCAAGGTCACCGAACCCGCCCCGAAGCTCTGGGCGTCGCCGTGGTTCTGGGCGACGGTCACCGTGGTCGCCGCGGGCGTGGCGACGGGGACGTACTTCCTCCTGCGACCACCGGAGCAGCGCACGGAGGTACGGTTTTGAACGGCCGCTCCCTCGTCCCGTTCGCGCTCGTGGTCACGGCCCTCGCGTGCGGCACGTTCGCGCTCCACGGCTGCAAGTCGGAGGAAGTCCGGGTCGCGAACCTCGAGTTCCGCGAGGTGGACGGCGGCGTGTCCGGCTTCACGTGCGCGGAAGCGAAGGCCAACCTGCTCGCGCCGGCGACACCTCCCCTCGCCCAACGCACCATGACCCGCTGCGGCGGCAACGGTCGCGTGACGTTCGTGGCCGACCTCGTGTCGATGGCCGGCGGCAATCCGCGGTGCAGCCCGGCATCCATCGGCGAATGGTGCGATTCGCACGACTGCTCGCCGGTGGCGTCGTCCCGCGTCTGTCTCGAGCGGGACGTCTTCGACGCCACGTCCGCCGAAGCCGCCATGACCGCCGTGAGCCGGGAGCTCCGCGCGCTCTCGGGATCGATCTTCACGGCGGACGCGCCCGACGTCTCCGCGATCATCCGCGTCGTCGCCACCACCCAGACGTGCGACGAACTGAAGGGCAAGACCAGGGACCCGTTCGACTGCACGAAGCTCGTGGGCTGCACCTACAGTTGCCCGGTCTCCATGGGCTCGCTCTCGGGCCCCGTCGACATGCAGCTCGATCTCGGTCTCAACATCCCGGCGCTCCTCCGCATCTACGACCAGATCTGCCTCGAGGGCGTCTACGTGTGCGCACGCACGCCGTTCGGCACGAAGGAACTCTGCACGTCGCGGGAACCGCCGGCGTGTACGAAGTGACTTCGAACTAGGCGAGATCCTCGACCAGGTCGTCGAACGGAATCCACCGGTCGCGGAAGCGCAGGTACGGGTTCTTGCTTCCCCGGAGCGATTCGTAGAACGCGGCGGCGTGCGGACGGGGCGAGGTCACGTCGACGCCGAGATCGTAGAGATCCCGGGCGACGAGCGTGTGCGTCGCGCGAACCTCGCGGATGTGGTGTTCGAGCAGGCGCGCGAGGACGCCTTCCTGCCACGCGACGAACGCCGGTCGCGCCGCTTCCGGCAGGACATGCTTCACGAGAGCGGCCGCGAGCGACGCCTGGCTCGCGACGTCGTGATCCTCGTCGGGCTGGAACGCGACGTCGATCGCGTCCTCGAGCGCGAAGGCCATCGCGCCACGCACGGACCCCTTCCACCCGTCGACGTCGACGCGACCCCCCTGGAGTTCCAGTCGGAGAAGGGACGCCCACGTCGCCTCGAGCGTGTCCGCGACCCCCCCGCCTTCCATGTCCCATCCGAGCCGCGCGAGGACCCACTCCGCGCACGCGATCGTGAACCCGACCTGCGCTTCGTAGCTGACCGTCCCGAACGCCTCGGTCACGTCGTCGGTCTCGTCGACGACGGCGTAGGGCTTCGCGTCGTTCCACGCATGGGCGACGGGCGCGGCATCGAGTCCCGCGGGGATCGAAGAGAGAGGTTTCATGGGCCCCACGCTACCGGATCGCGCTCGCCGTTCGCGGGCGAACATGCGCTTCAGCGGATGTCGTGCCGCCGCAACAGGTCGATCAGGTGCGATCGATCCATCTTCGCTTCGCGCGCGGCCTTCGACACGTTGCCTTCCGCGCGTTCCACCAGGCGTCGCAAGTACCGCCCTTCGAACTCCTTCAGGAGCGCCGACCGCGCGTTGCCGTAGGGCATCTCGAGGAGCGCACCGATCGGATCGCCCGCCGCCTGCGCCGCACCCGCCAGGTTCGGCGACGACGGCATGCCCGGAGGCGCGATGGACCCGACGGCGTGCCCTTCCCCGCTCGCGTCGAGGGGCGGCGTCTCGCCCATGGCCACCGTCGCCTCGATGAGGTTCCGGAGTTCGCGCACGTTGCCCGGCCAGAAGTGCGCCGTGAGCGCCTTCATGGTCGTGGCCGAGATCAGTTCCTCGACGGGCCCGTCATGACCGCACTCGCGGAGGAAGTGCTCGACGAGGAGAGGAATGTCCTCCGCGCGCTCGCGGAGAGGCGGCAAGGTCAGGACGACCACCGCGAGCCGGTAGTAGAGATCGAGGCGGAACGTGCCGCGGTTCACTTCGGCGCGGAGATCCCGGTTCGTGGCGCCGATGACGCGGAGATCCACCGCGAGTTCGGTCTTGCCGCCGAGCCGCCGGAACTTCCTGCGCTCGAGGGCGCCGAGGAGGTTCGTCTGCAGCGCCGCCGGAGCTCGCCGATCTCGTCGAGGAACAGCGTGCCGCCGTGGGCCCGCTCGAACGCGCCGACGTGTTGCCGATCCGCGCCGGTGAACGCGCCCTTCTCGTGACCGAAGAGTTCGCTCGCCACGAGCGTCGGCGAGAGCGATCCGCAGTCGACCGTGACGAAGGGCTTCTGCGCGCGGGGCCCCGCGTCGTGCAGCGCGCGTGCGACGACTTCCTTGCCCGTCCCGGATTCGCCGACGAGGAGCGCCGCCGCGGAGCTCTTGGCCGCGCGTTCGATCTTCGCCATCAGGCGCCGCATGGTGGGCGTCTTGCCGCGGAGTCCGCCGAGCGTCTCCTCGGCGAAGAGCTCGACGGCGACCGGATCCCCGTCGACGACGCGCAACGTCGTGCGGCCGAGGCGGAACACGGATCCCGCGGGCGCCACGGCGCGTTCGATCTTCACCGAGCCGGAGACGGTCCCGTTCGTGGACCCGTTGTCGACGACGGACACGCCGTCCGCCCGACGCGCGAACTCGGCGTGGAACCGCGAGACCGTGGGATCGGTGAGGACGAGGTCGTTGCCCTGCGCGGTGCCGACGGTCAGCGTGTCGGCTTCGGTGACCTTCTGCTTGCCGGCGTCGACGCCCTCGAGGACCTCGACGCGGAGCGAGCGAACGGGCAGTCGCGCCGTGCCATCCGGAATCGTCTTGTCGGCAGCCATCGGGTCGAGCCTATCACCACGTCGTTCGGAGCGACGCGGTGCCCTTTCCGGCGGAGGAGAGTCAGGAAGCGGCGCCGACGAGACTCGGGGGAGCGTCGTCGCCGAGACGCAACCACGCGAGGAGGTGGACGTGCTTCTGACCGTCGTCGACGTCGACGACGGCGGGCGTGCATCCGTTCACGCGCGCGCGGAGTTCCGTCTGGATGTCGGGGCGCTCGGGCACGATGGTCGGGAGGCCTCCACGCTCGCTCGCCGTCACGCGGGCTTTGCCGTCCGCACGCACGGAGATGACGAGGACCAGGTCTTCGATGGTCCGGTCGGTTCGTTCGTCGAGCCACCGTTCGATGGCTTTCGCGATGAGTTTGTGCACGGCGCCGAGGGTCATCTCGATGGGGTTGCCGACCGGCTCGGCGGCGGGGGCCACGGACGATTCTCGGACCTTCTTGGGGGCTCGGGAGCGGTTCACGGGGCGACTCCTCCTACCTGGGCGACCGGGTCCCCAAACGACGGACTCGGGCCACCCGAGGATCGTAACGGACCCGGGGGTCACGTGCGAAGAAACCTCATGAATCCGCATATTTCTCGAAGAAAATGCCCTTTCGTGAGGACCCCTGAAATTTGCGGGTGGGATCGGTCGAATTCCTCCCCGTAGGCGGAAAGCATCGAGGTTTCCGGGGGCCCCCATGGACCCCGGAACCGGTCCGAAATCGCACCGTCCTCCTGTCACCGGAGCCCCGTACCGACACCTTAGGGACGGGACGCATCGACGCGTCCCGCCCACCCGGTTCGCGGTCCCGTCCTCCCCACGTCCCGTTTCCCTTTCGCCACCCCGGAGAATCGCCATGTTCCAGAACGCCACCTCGCCCGACACCTTCGCCGAACGCTACGAGAACGCCCTCGCCACCGCCGGCGTCCTCTTGAACGTGCTCGCCCTCGTCTGCCTGGCCGTCATCACGATCCAGAGCCGCGCGTGAACGACACCCGCGAATCCGCGGGAAGTGGCGTCGCGTAATCGGCGCTTGCAAGGGGGGGCGAGCGTGGGATTCTCCCGCCCTCCATGACCCTCCCCCCCTGGGCCGAAGAGCTCCTCCCCATCGTCCTGCTCCTCGTCGCCATCGCCGTCGTCGTTTCGCGTCTCCCCGCGAACGAGATCGTCCACGCCCCGGCCTACGTGCGCCGGCGCGTGCGCAACTGGTTGCCGGTGGGGCTCACCTACGCGTTCCTCTACATGGGGCGCTACAATTTGAACGCCTGCATCCCGAAGGCGCTCACGACCGACGAGTTCTCCAAGATCTACGGAGCCGGCGCGCTCGTGTACGGGCTCGCGTTCCTGCTGAACGGCCCCCTCACCGACAAGTTCGGCGGCAAGCGCACGATCATCGTCTCGGCCGTCGGCTCGCTGCTCGCGAACGCGGCCATCGGCCTGATCCTCGCCGGCGAACGGGGCCCCGGGACGGTCTTCGCGATCCAGTGCGCGTACATGGTCAACATGTACTTCCAGAGCTTCGGCGCCGTCGCGATCGTGAAGGTCAACTCCGCGTGGTTCCACGTGAGGGAGCGCGGCACTTTCGGAGGCATCTTCGGGATCCTGATCTCGCTCGGGATCTATTTCGCGTTCGATTGGTCGGCCCTCATCGCGAAGAAGGCGCCCATCCAGTGGGTGTTCTTCGTGCCCGCGATCATCCTCGGGGTCCTCGCCGTGCTCGACACGCTGCTCGTCGCCGACGCCCCGACCGACGCGGGATTCCCCGAGCTCGACGTGGGCGACGCCTCCTCCGGCGATTCGGGCCCGCCCGCGAGCGTCATCGACGTCGCGGTGAAGATGTTCAAGAGCCCCGCGATCATGACGATCGCGTGCGTCGAGTTCTGCAGCGGGTACCTGCGGAACGCGATCATGCAGTACTACCGGCCCTACGCGAAGGCGATCGGGGTCGACAAGGGCTTCGTCGCGTCCCACTGGGGCATGCTGCTCTGCATCGCCGGCATCCTCGGCGGCATGTTCGCGGGCGCCATTTCCGATCGCGTGTTCCAGTCGCGGCGCGGCCCCGTCTCGGCGGTCCTCTACGGCGGCATGGTGGCGGGTGCGATCGGGATGTTCCTGACGCTCGGCCACGTCGGCCTCGGGTGGACGGTCGTGCTCATGTCCCTCTGCATCATCGGCGTGCACGGCATGCTCTCGGGGACGGCGAGCATGGACTTCGGCGGCAAGAAGAACGCGGGCGTCGCCGTGGGCCTGATCGACGGGTTCGTGTACCTCGGCACGGCCAGCGAAGCGTTCGTGCTGAAGGCGGTCCTCCCCGGCAAGGAGAACGGCGCGGACAAGATCGTGGCCAATTGGTGGACGTGGCCAGCCGCCATCCTGCCGGTCGCCATCGTGGGCCTCCTGCTCGCGACACGCGTCTGGAACGCCAAGCCGACGCGGGCCGCGGCCGCGCACTGATCTCCGGGCGTTTCCGGGCACGTTTCCTCGAGCGACCGCGGCGCCACGTTTGCGGGTGCCCTGCCGAAAGGTGGGAGCGTGCCCCGCGAGCCGTCCGATCTCCCGGAAAACACGGAAAAATCTTGCACACTGCACGCGCGTAACGCAAAAGTCACAGAGTCGTGACCGACCCGTCTTCGATCCGCCCTCCACCACCTCCGGCCTCGAGCCGACCCCAGATGTTGGGGCAGGGTGCAGGCGCGCGCGGCAACAAGAAACGGCCCCAACCGGAAGTCCGCGCCATCGCGACGGACGACGCGCCGGTCTCCGATTGGGCGTCCCTTTTCGGGGATCTCGCGCGTCCCATTCCCCACGGCGAGCTCGACACCAACCCCGTCGAGTGGCGGATCCACGACAAGACGCACATCGAGTTCGCCATCGACTACCCGAAGGGTGCGTCGAACGCGGCCCACGTCTGGGAAGCGTACTTCTTCGTCCCGGAGAGCTTCCGCCTCCACGAGACGACGTACACGAAGAAGGCCCTCTACGACGATCTGCAGTCCTACGTCCGTTTCGCCGTCCCGGAACTTCCCTTCCGTGAGCTCGCGAAGGACGACGACGGGTCGTGCCTCCACGAATTGAAGCTCGCCCTCGAAGGCGCGACGAACTCCGTCGACAACGACTCCGAGGCCGCGAAGGAGGCCATGCGCGCCGTGCGCCTCGTGGCGTGCCTCGTCCGCGCGTCCGGACTCGTCGCCATGCGCGAGATCGAGGCGGAGGTCGCCCGAGAGACCGCGGACATCGCGCGCGTCCGGAGCCTCGTCTTCGCGTTCATCGTCACCTGCGGATCGTTCGCGCGGGCGCTCCGTTGCACCCTGAAGGCGGCGGAAGCGAAGGGCCTCCCGGAGAACGTCGTCGTCGCCATGCACTGGGCCGACGAGGACATCTCCCTCGCCATCGAGGCCCTCTGCGCCGATCTCGCGGTCAAACTCGAGCAGCACGCGCAGATCGATCTCGCGCTCCCCGACCTCGCCGAGCGCGTGGCGTCCCGAGCGGTCGAGGAAGCGCGTCACCGGCTCGACGTGGGCTACAACTCCGTCGGCTCCGCCACGGCCACGTCCCGCGAAGTCGAACACCTCGAGTTCCGTCGGCACGTCCTCAAGCGGTTCACGTCGTCCGTGCTCTGGCTGTCCCTCGAGGTGCGGGACGCCGCGGCGTGGGTCCTCCACGCCTTCTACGGCGTGGCGGCCGGCCTCGCCATGGCGCTCGCGTTCGTCGCGTCGTTCGGCACGAGCTCGTTCTCGGACCACTTCTTCCGTTACGCGATGCTCGTGGCCGTTTCGTACGCCATCAAGGACCGCACGAAGGCCTTCCTCCAGACCGCGGCCTCCAAGTGGATCGAGAAGCGGTATCCCGACCGCCTCTGGACCCTGCGCGATCGCGAGCGACGGAAGGACGTGGGCACCGCCCGCGAGCGCGCGGGCTTCGTCGCGTTCCGGAAGCTCCCGACGGACGTGCTGGAGATGCGCCGCCTCACCCGCGAGCACCTCGTCGAGGAGCAGGCGCGCCCCGAACGCGTGATCTGGCACCAGAAGGAAGTCACGCTCGCGAAGGACGAGGCGAAGGAGACCTCCGCCCGGTTCCCCATGCTCACGGAGATCTTCCGCCTGAACGTGGCGCACTGGCTCTCCCACACGGACGATCCCAACCGCAAGGTCGTCTTCGCCGACCCTACCGACGCCAGCATTTATTCGGCCACGGCGCGTCGCGTGTACAACATCAACGTCGTCTACCGGCTCCGCCGCGAAGGTGGTCAGGGCGACTGGCACCGCATCCGTGTGGTCGTCTCCCGCAAGGGCATCGAGCGCATCGACGCCATTCGCTGATCTGCGCGTCGTACCGCCCCTGCTAGGGTGCGGGACGGAATGAAGGGTCTCGTCGTCTTCGCGATCACGTACGTCCTCGTGGCGTCGCAGCGTCTGCGTTTCGTGAGGGTGGATCGTCCGGCGGGGGCGCTCATCGGCGCCGTCCTGGCGGTCGTGATCGGCGCGTCGACGCCCGAGGAGGCCGCGGAGGCGATCGACAAGAGCACACTCGTCCTCCTGTTCGCCGTCATGGGCATGGGCGCGTTCCTCGCCATCGACGGATTCTTCGATCGGGCCGCTCCCCGTCTGGCGCACCTCGCCCGTTCGAAGGCGGGCCTCCTCGGCACCGTGGTGTGGGGCTCGGGAATCCTCTCTGCGATCATCACCAACGACGCCGTGTGCGTCCTCGCAGCGCCGGTCGTGGTGACGTGGATCAAGCGGTGGAACCTGCCGCGACTCCCCTTCCTCCTGGCCCTCGCGACGGCGGCGAACACCGGGAGCGTGGCGACGCTCGTCGGAAACCCCCAGAACATGCTCTGCGCGCACCTGGGGCACCTCGCGTTCGGCTCGTACCTGCTCCACATGGCCCCGGTCGCGATCCTGGGACTCGCGATCAACCACGGCGTCCTCCACCTCCTGTTCCGGAAGGAACTGGGCGGTTCCCTGCCGGACGAGATCTCCCACGAACCGCTCTTCACACCTCGCTCGACGTTGACCGTGGGAATCCTGCTCGGAACGGTCGTCCTCTATTCCGCCGGCGCGAACCTCACGTTCACGGCGCTCGGGGGCTTCGCGACGCTGCTGCTCGTCTACCGGGCCGACCCCGATCGGGTCTGGGAGCGCATCGACTGGACGGTGCTCACGTTCTTCGGCGCGCTCTTCGTGGCCGTCGACGCGTTCGCCCGGAGCGGCATCGCGAACTGGTTCTTCGACCGCGTGCCCCTCTTCGCGGGGTCGGGTCTCCCGGGGACCTTGCGCACCGCGGGCCTCTTCCTCTTCGGGAGCAACGTGGTGACGAACGTGCCCTTCATCCTGGTCGTGCGGAACGAGATGGCCCGGGCCACCAACGGCGTGCAGGCGTGGGAGCTCCTCGCCATGGCCGCGACCTTCGCGGGCAACCTCACGCTCCTCGGCTCCGTCGCGAACGTGATCGTGGGCGAGAAAGCGAAGTCCGTCGGCGGCCTCGGCTTCTTCGAATACATGCGCGCGGGGGTGCCCATCGCGCTCCTCACGACGGCCATGGGCGCGGCCTGGCTCGTCTTCATGCACTGAACGCGTCGGACGACCGTTCCTGTCTTCGTGACGCCGGTGGGGTGTCGCGAAGCGACTTGCCCGTGTTGCATCCGCTCATCCGCATGTGCGGATGCAACACTCGGGTTCCCGTGTCGAAGCCCCCCCGAGGCAAGGGGAGGCCGAGCGAGACGCGGAGTCATCGGGTCACTTCACTTCGAGCAGGGCTCGGCTCACATTCTCGAGGGACTCGCCAACGGTCTCGACGTTCTTCAGGGCCGCGTCGTCGACGCCGACGGCGGCGGCGCGCGCGGTACTCCCCGCGGTGTAGGCGCGAGACAAGGCCGCGACGTGCTCGCGGATACGCTGATCGAGCATCGCCATGACGGCGAGCGCGGGAGAAATCGGCTTGGCCTCGTTCACGTCGGCGCTCGGGACGACGCCGGACGCGGGACTCTCGGATTCCGCAGGGACCGCCGGGACCGCGGGAGCCGTGGGAGCCGCCGTCGTGTCCGCGGGGGCCGGGGCGGCGGGCTTCGCGTCGGCACGGAAACCTCGGTGCGTGGACCGCGCCAGCTTCATGCGCGACTCGGTGAGACGGAGGAGCGAGGACCAGGTCTTGTTCACGCGCTTCGCTTCGGCGCGATCGAGCACGTGGGGGTCGGTGTGGCGACGGAGCTCGGCACCTTCGCGGAGCGTCGCCTCGATGGGACCACCGATCTCGGTCGCGGCGAGGTCGAGCGTGTGGGCCACGGGGTCGTCGGCTTCGATGAGGAGCGGTAGCGCCACCAGCACGGCGGAGACGATGGTCGCGACCGCGTGCACGGTGATCGTGCGGTCACCGAAGGCGGCCGACAACGCGCCGGCGATGCCTCCTCCGAGGAGCGCTGCGCCCACGTGGACGATGCGGGCGTGCTTCCCGCGGACCCGCGTGGTGCGTTCGGCGAAACAGGCCGCCACGAGGATGGCTCCCGACGCGAAGGGAGACGTGCCCGCGAGCACGTCGGCCGCGAAGGCTCCGAGGGCGCCTCCCGCGACGGCCAGGGCGAGGAACTCGCCACTCGCCGCCACCGCGAAGGCGACCGTGAGGGCGACCATCACGAGAGCTCCGGAGACGGCGCCGAACCGGAGAACGGCGCCGGAGAGCCCGAACAGGGCGAGCGCCGCGACGAAGAACGCGATCTTGTTCATGGCTCTCGTCCCTCCGCGCTCACTCGAAGTCCGCGTTGCGGGTCAGGTTCGACTTGTTCATCTGCACTGCGGACTTGGCCGCGGCCTTGCCGGCGGCGGAGGACGGCGCGACGGCGCGGAACTGGGCGGAGTCCTTGTCGTAGCTCGCGCCTTGCTTCGCGAGCGCGTCGGCGATGGGCTTCGGCGCGGCCTGGGCCACGCGCTTGAGTTCGGCCACGCTCTCCGCCGAGAGGGCTTCGGCCTTGCGCACGTCACCGCGGGCGTAGGCTTCGGAAGCCTCGACCTGCCGCTCCGAAGCACGCACGCTGGTCGCACTCGCGAGGACCGTGACGTCCCGGCTCGCTTCGACCTCGGACGCGTCCGTGACGGCGGCGATCTTCAACTGCGGGACGTCGACGTTGGCCGCGTCGCGACCGACCACGTTCCAACTCGCCGTGGCGTCGATGGAGCGCATCTGGCCCACGTCCAGATCGGTCTCGAGCTGGAGGAGCACGCGACGTTCGTCGCCGGCGAAGAGCGAACCCACGCGCACGAGGAGCTCGCCGTCGCCCGTGGCTTCGGCGTCCGCACCGTTCGCGCGCACGAAGCGCACGCCCGCGGGGAGCTTCACGCGCACCTTCGTGTTCTCGACGACGGTGCCGGCGGTCTCCTCGAGTTCCTTCGTGAGGAACCGAGCGAGCGTGGCGCCGTCCTTCACGAAGGCGAAGTTGCCGTGTCCGGACTCGGAGACACCGCTCATGTAGTGCTCGTCGAAGTCGAGGCCGATGCCGAGGGACGAGACCGTGATGCCACGACCGAAGGTGACCTTCGCGAGCCTCTCGCTCTCCGCACGGGACGAATCGAGCCCGTCGCTCACGAGGATCACGCGACGGACCCGACCGGCGCCGGCTTCCGTGAGCGCCCCGATGCCGTGGGCGAGTCCGAGGGGGATGGCCGTGCCGCCCGACGCGCGAAGGTCGCGGATCTTGTCGACGAGACGCGCGCGCACGTCCCCGACGCGGGCGAGGGACTGGACCGTGGAGCTGTCGTCCGAATAGCGGACGAGGGCGATCTCGTCGTCGTCCCGCATGTCGCGCACGAGTCGGACGATGGAGTCCTTGGCTTGCTCGATCTTCTCGCCCTCCATGGAGCCGGACGTGTCGATGACGACGGCGAGGGCCAAGGGCGCCCGCTCCTTCGCGCGGCCGTCGTTCTCCCCCTTCAACCGAAGCTCGGCGAAGAGCTCGCGGCGACCGCCGGCGAGCACCTTGGTGTTCCCGAGCGCGAACGTTCCGGAGAGGCTCGGCCCCTTGAACGTGACCGCGTTCGTCCCCGTGTTCGTGGAACCGGTGAAGGGGTTCGTGACGCCGCCGAAGGGCGCCCGAGGGACGGAGGGATGCGCGTCCGCGCGGACGAGGACGAGGCCCCCGACGGCGAGGACGACGGCACTCGCGGCGAGGCCGCGGCGGATTCGGGGGGTGCGGAAAAGGGCGCCGATGGACATGAAAAAACCTCCGGGGAGCTCGCTGTCCGGTTTGGACGCGCGAGCTCGCCGAAGGTTCTCGGGAAAATGCGGCGTCGAAACGCCGCGGGATCGGACCCTGTTACCGGTTCGCGATGAGCGGGGCGATGAGCAGCGAAACGACGCTCATGACCTTGATCAGAATCGAGATTCCGGGGCCGGAGGTGTCCTTGAAGGGATCTCCCACAGTGTCGCCGACGACCGCAGCTTTGTGGGCGTCGGAACCCTTGGCGTGGCCGGGGAGGCCGCCCTTCTCGATGAACTTCTTGGCGTTGTCCCAAGCGCCGCCGCCGTTCGCCATGAGGAGCGACAGCGTGGCGCCGACGGCGAGCGAACCGGCGAGGGTGCCGGCGAGGACTTCCGGACCGAACGCGAACCCGACGACGACGGGCGAGACGACGGCGATGGCGCCCGGGAGCACCATCTCCTTGATGGCGGCGGCGGTGGCGAGGTCCACGATCTTGGCCGGCTGCGGTTCGACGCCGGGCTTGCCTTCGAGGAGGCCCGGGATCTCGCGGAACTGGCGACGGATCTCCTCGACGATGGCGCCGGCCGCGCGGCCGACGGCGGTCATCGTGGTCGCGCCCACGAGGCACGGCAGGATGGCGCCGAAGAGGATGCCCATGAGGACGTTCGACTCGGTGAGGACGAGGACGAGCTTGCCGGCGGTGCGGTGCGCGTTCACTTCCATGTTGAAGGCCGCGAAGAGCGCGATGACCGTGAGCACGGCCGAACCGATCGCGAAGCCCTTGCCGACGGCGGCGGTCGTGTTGCCGACGGCGTCGAGCTCGTCGGTGATGGCGCGGACTTCCTTGCCGAGGCCGCTCATCTCCGAGATGCCACCGCCGTTGTCGGCGATGGGGCCGTACGCGTCGACCGTCATGACGATGGCGGTGCCGGCGAGCATGCCGACGGCGGAGAGCGCGATGCCGTAGAGGCCGAGGTAGTGGTTGGAGATGGCGCCGACCACGCAGAGCGTGAGGAGCGGGATCGCGCAGCTCTCGAGACCGACGGCGAGACCGCGGATGACGTTCGTGCCGGGGCCGGTCAGGGACGCCTCGGCCACCTTCTTGATCGGCGTCATCGACGTGTAGAAGTCGGTGACGAGACCGACGATGGCACCGCCGGCCGCACCGGCGGCGAGCGCGATGACCGCGCCCATGGAGAAGCCCATGCCCGGGAGGAGGGCCGCGGCCGCGCCGACGACGAGGAACGGCGGGATGATGAGCGCGAGACGGAGCACCGTCGCGGGCGGCATGTTCTTCAGGGCCCGCGTGATGAAGATGCCGACGATGGAGACCGCGAGGCCGATGGTCGTGAGGAGGAGCGGGAGCGCGACCGCCATGCTGCGGAGCTGGGTCTCGCTCACACCGCCCGCGAGCTTCTGGAGCTCCGGCACGGGAATCGTGAGGCCGAGGGCCATGGCGGCGACGACGGCGGCCACGTAGCTCTCGTAGATGTCGGCGCCCATGCCGGCGATGTCGCCGACGTTGTCACCGACGTTGTCGGCGATGACGCCCGGGTTGCGCGGATCGTCCTCGGGGATGTTGGCTTCGACCTTGCCGACGATGTCGGCGCCGACGTCGGCGGCCTTGGTGTAGATGCCGCCGCCGATGCGGGCGAAGAGGGCGATGGAGCTCGCGCCCACGGCGAAGGAGTGGATGACCGTGGCGAGGTGCTCGTCGTGGCCGAACTTCATGTAGATGCCGCCCATGCCGAGGAGGCCGAGGCCGGCGACGCAGAGTCCCATGACCGCGCCACCGTCGAGGGCCATGACCAGCGCGGCGGGTTTGCCCTGGGCGCGGGCCGCTTCGGCCGTGCGCACGTTGGCGAAGGTCGCGGCCTTCATGCCGAAGAATCCGGCGAGGAGGGAGAGGAACGCGCCGGCGAGGAACGCCACACCCGCCGTCGTGCCGAGCTGCCACGCGAGGAGGCCGAAGACGACGACCGCGTACGCGCCGAGCACCTTGTACTCGCGCGTGAGGAAGGCCATCGCGCCTTCGCGGATGAAGCGGGCGATACGCGCCATCGCTTCGTTGCCTTCGGGGGCCGACTTGACCTTGAAATAAAAGACGAGAGCGACGACGAGGGCGAGGGCACCGACGCCCATCGCCTGCATGGCTAGCGATTCCAAAAGGGACTCCTCGAAAGGTGCGAAAACGCGTGGAGGACGTGGTGGACCCGACCCCACGCTTCGATCGGACGGGCGCAAAAAGCCCGTATCCCCGGCTGGGGTCAAGGTCGAAGGACGAACCTTCGGGAATTGCTCGTGAAATGGTCGGTCAGCGGAGGGCTTCGGGGAGCCGTACGAACGCGCCGCGCAGGGCGCCGACGACCGCGCTCGTTTCGGTGGCCGCGAGCCGCTGACTCACGTCTTCGGCCCGCGCCTTCGCGCGGACCACGGCGACGAGGGCTCCCTTCTTCGCGTCCCGGAGCGCGGCGGAGACCACGCACGTGGCGGCTTCGCCCGTGGCCGTGACTTCCCGCTCGAGCTGGACCACCGCCACCGAGACGATGAACTTGCGTCGGGTGGCGAACCCACCCTTCTTGTCGAGGGCCTCGAGTTCGACACGGGCGGCCGCACGGAGGACGTCCGGAAGGTCGGCGACGGCCGACTGCACGGCAGCCGACACTTCCCCGAGGGAGAGTCGCTTCGGTGTCTCCTCGGCCCGCGCTTCCCGTTCCCCGAGGAAGGGGAACACGGCGACGACGAACGCGAGGGCGGACGACCAGAAGGGGGTCTTTCGCATCGAATCCCAGCGTAAGGAGGTCGGGAGTGGACGGACAAATTGCGTGCGGAATGCACGTGCGTCCGGAACGATTGACGCGTTCCGCCACCGCGCATACCCGGACGCCATGCCGGAATTTCGTCGTGTACGCGGGGCGTTCGTGTTCGTCGGCTGCGCGACCGCCGTCGCTCCCCTTCCGGTCTCCGCCATCGGATGCGGGGACGGCTCGAACGCGCGCGTGAGGGACGCCGGTGCCGACGCGACGACGGTCGACGCGGCGGCTGCCGATGGCGGCGTGTCGGAGGACGGCGCGACGGGCACGACCGACGGCGCGACGCACGACGCGGACACGACCTTCGATTCCGGTTCCGACGACGACGCGAGCGGACCCGACACGGTCGTCCGCTTCATCGCCGTGGGCGACACGGGCCTCGGCAACTCGGTGGAAGCCGACGTCGCGCGCTCGATGGAAAAGAAGTGCGCAAAGAGCGGGTGCGACTTCGCCATCATGCTCGGCGACAACATCTACGACACCGGCGTGACGTCCTCCATGGACCCGCAGTGGGTCACGAAGTTCGAGGCACCCTACGCGCGCCTGTCCTTCGACTTCTACGCGGCCCTCGGCAACCACGACTACGGCGGCGGCGGCGTGGGCGACGAGTGGGGCAAGGCCCAGTTCCAGCTCGACTACGCCGCGCAATCGACGTCGCAGAAGTTCAAGATGCCGTCGCACTACTATTCGTTCCGGAAGGGACCGGTGGAGTTCTTCGTGCTCGACACGAACTCCCAGCTCTACGGACGGGACGCGCAGCAGCGGGTCGACATGACCGCCGCCATCGGGGCATCGAAGGCGACCTGGAAGATCGCGTACGGCCACCATCCGTACCGCTCGAACGGCCCCCACGGCAACGCCGGCACCTACGACGGCACCGTGAACGTGACGCCGTGGAGCGGCGCGAGCGTGAAGTCGTTCATGGACACGGTCGTGTGCGGCAAGACGGACGTCTACTTCTCCGGCCACGATCACAGCCTCCAGTGGCTGACGGACACGTGCTCCGGCACCGAGCTCCTCGTGAGCGGCGCGGGCGCGCAGACGTCGAGCGTCGGGACGAAGAACGCCACGTACTTCGCCGCGTCGGAGCCGGGCTTCGTGTACGTCGTCGTCCAGGGACGTTCCCTGACGGCGACGTTCGTGGACACGCAGGATCGCGAACGCTTCACGCGCACGGTCACGAAGTGACCACGGGCCCCGCGGCACCATGAGTCCGGCGTTCGGCTTCGAACTCCTCGCCACGGATCCCGCGTCCCGCGCACGACGGGGACGCATGCGGACGGCCCACGGCGTCGTCGAGACTCCGGTGTTCATGGCCGTGGGCACGCGCGCGAGCGTGACGGGGTTCGGTCCCGCGGAGCTCCACACCATCGGCGTGCAGGTCGTGCTCGGCAACACCTACCACCTGATGCTGCGTCCCGGACCCGAGCTGTTCCGCCAATTCGGGGGCATCCACAAGTTCATGGGATGGAACGGACCGGTCCTCACGGACTCGGGCGGGTTCCAGATCTTCTCGCTCCCCGGTCAGCGCACGATCGTGGAGGAAGGCGCGAAGTTCCGCAGTTACGTCGACGAGCGCGTGCATCTGCTCTCGCCCGAGCGATCGATCGAGGTGCAGACCGCCATCGGGTCGGACGTGATGATGGTCCTCGACGAGTGCATCGACTCGACGGCCGACGAAGCGGCGACGCGGGCGGCCATGGAGCGCACGCACCGCTGGGCCCTGCGGAGTCTGGCCGCGCGCACCAATCCCGACCAAGCGCTCTTCGCCATCGTGCAGGGAGGCGTGGTACCGGGGCTGCGCCAGGAGTCGGCGCGATTCCTCACGGACCACGGGTTCGACGGCTTCGCCATCGGCGGTCTCGCCGTCGGCGAGAAGCGCGAGGAACGCGAGGACGTGACGGCGTTCGCCGCGGATCTCCTGCCGAAGGACAAGCCGCGCTACCTCATGGGCGTGGGGACGCCGCCCGATCTCCTCCACGCCATCGCGAGCGGCGTCGACATGTTCGACTGCATCCTTCCGACGAACTTCGCGTTCCAGGGCACGGCCTTCACGTCGACCGGTCGTGTGAAGGTCACGCGCATGGCGAGCGCCACCGCCGACGTCCCGCTCGACGCGGCGTGTTCCTGCTCGACGTGCACGGGCTTCAGCCGTGCGTACCTGCACCACCTCTTCAAGTGCCGCGAGACGCTCGGCCCGCGCCTCGTGGCCATGCACAACCTCGTGCACTACCACCGGCTCATGTCGGAAGCGCGCGACGCCATCCTGCGCGGGGACTACGCGGCGTTCGCGAAGGCGAAGCTCGACGCCATCGATCGCCACGAACATTCGACCCAGCGCATGGGGCGCGAGCCTGGAGCGTTCGTGTGACCGTGCGCGTGGTACCGACGGACTCCGGCGCCGTCGCCATGCACGACGCGGAGACGGGCGAAGTCATGCACCCCATCGTGGGTCCCCTCGTCGAAGGCGAGGAGCTCTACGTGCGACCGGCGCGTCTCCGGGAACGGCTCGCCGAGGACGTGGACGCGCCCCTCGTGCTCTTCGACGTGGGACTCGGCGCGGGGACGAACGCCGCCCTCGCGATCCGTGTGTCGGAAGGGCGGCCAGTGGATCCGGGTCGCCCGTCGCGGCGGCTCCACGTCGTCAGCTTCGAACGTGCGTTCGAGGCGTTCGATCTCGCGCGCTCGGACGAACACGCGGACGCGTTCGGATTCGACGCGGCCACGCGGGACGCGGCGACGATCGTCCGTCGGGACGGACGGTACGTGAGCGCTCGGACGACGTGGGAGCTCGTCGCCGGGGAGCTACCGGGGACGCTCGCGTCGACCGGACTCGCGGCGAACGTCGTCTTCTGGGATCCGTGGTCCCCGAAGTCGAATCCGGATCTCTGGAACGTCACGACGTTCTCGGCCCTCGCGGAGGTGTGCGCCGACGACGTCACGGTGCACACCTACAGCGGCGCGACGGCGATGCGCGCGGCCATGCTCCTCGCGGGGTTCGCGGTGGGCACCGGTGGGCTCGTGTCCTTCGATCCGGACGCATCGGCGCTCCGGACGAAGTCCGAACGGACGACGGTGGCCGCGCGGGACCCGTCACGCCTCGAACATCCGCTCGGACCCCGATGGCTCGGAACGCTCCGACGGTCGACCGTGCCGTTCACGGTGGACGTGATCGATCGCGAGGCCGCCCTCGCGGCGATCGCGTCGCGCGCGCAATTCCGCGACGCGTAGATCGACGCCCTCCGGAAGGAGGACGCGGACGCGACGTCAGCCGATGCGGCGGTCGTGCCGCACGCGACGATCGTGGGTGAACGCGTCGGCGAGGCTCCGCGAGAGTTCGTCCTCGTCGAATCCACGACGCTCCCGCGGCTCGCGACGTTCGCCCAAGGCGGCGACGAGGGCTTCCCGCGTCGTCGGCTTGTCCTCGAGGCGGTCGTACATGAGGCCGTGGGACCCGCAGATGTCCACGAGCCCGAGGCCGGGCAAGCGCCGCGTGAGGAGCGCGCGGCGGTCGGACTCTTCGCAGACGACACAGGTCGCGCGTTCGCGCGGCACGAGGGAGAGCGGGGCGGAGCGGGTCTTCACGTTCGAAGGATCGCCCGCGGTCCGGGACGGGGCCAAATTCCGGCGCGGCGAAGCGCTGGATCGGGGCGTGCAAGGCATCGGAAGGAAACCCAACGAATCCGATGATTTGAACCGTACCGAAAGAATAGCGACACCCCCAGCGGACGGACCCGCCGATCCCTGGGCGCACATTGGATGACATGAGCCCCAGCCCCTGGATCGGACCTTCGACCATGCGCCTCCCCCGTCGCCTCGCTTCCCTCGCTGCCATCACCTCGTTCGTGGCACTCGCCGCCTCCTCCGCCCTCGTCGCGTGCTCCGCGGCGCCGGACGGGAGCGAATTCCAAGGGGACGGCCGTACGGCACGCTCCGCCAAGGTCGATGGCGGGAGCGAGATCTCGTTCGGCGACACGCCCGCGGTCGACACGCTCACGGCCGGGTGCGCCACGGCGTCGGCCTCCGCGGAACGGCGGGCCGTGACCATGCTCATGGTGCTCGACGGCTCGGGCAGCATGGACCAGCAGGAGAAGTGGAACGCCACGGTGCCGGCGCTCTCCGAAGTGTTCGACTCCCTCGCGACGGCGAAGGACCCGACCTTCTCGCTGGGTCTCACCGTCTTCTCGGACGACAAGGACAAGACCGACGGCGACGGGCCGTACCCCAACATCGAGGTCCCCATCAAGACGGTGGACGCGACCCAGGCCGCGGCGCTGAAGGCGCGCATCACGGGGACGAAGCCTTCGAGCTCCACGCCGACGCTCAAGGTGCTCCAGGGACAGTACGCCGCGCTCGAAGCGTTCAAGTCGCCCGGCGCGACGGACACGAAGCGCGTCCTCGTCCTCCTCACCGACGGGGTTCCCGACGACGGCGCGACCGAACAGGCCGCCGTCGTGAAGCTCGCGGGCGACGAACTGAAGAAGACCGGCCCGTCCGGACCGATTTCCACGTTCGCCGTCGGCATCGGCAACGTCACGCCCCTCGATCCGTCCACCTACGATCCGCGGTTCATGGGCGATCTCGCGAAGGCGGGAGGTACGGCGAACGCGGGCTGCGTCGCCGGCGAGACGACGGACGTCTCGAAGATGTGCCACTTCCAGGTCGTCCCGAAGGGGAAGACCGCCGCGCAGATCCGCCAGGAGCTCATCGACGCCCTGAACCGCATCCGCGGTGCGGCCCTCTCGTGCGAATACGCGCTCCAGAAGTCGGAGAGTGGCGCGGTGGATCCCTCCCGCGTGAACGTCATCTTCACGGACGCCTCGGGCAAGGAGACGGTCATCCCGCAGAGCGGCGCGGACGGCTGGTCCTACGACAACCCCCAGAGCCCGACCCGCGTCGTCGTCAACGGTGCGGCGTGCAACCAGTTGAAGGGGGACGCGAAGGGGGCGGTGAAGATCGTCCTCGGGTGCAAGACCGTCGTGAAGTGAGACTCGCGGGAGTCCTCCGCGAGTTCTCGCTCCCGGGCGTTCTCCCGTATGCTCGCCCCATGGAAGCCACCCCTCCGCAGTTCCTCGATCTCGTCTGCCCGACCGACTCCGAAGACCGCCCGCCGGTCCTCGCGAACTTCGCGAACGTCCACGGCGACGGGGACGTCCTCACGGTCGACTTCTTCTACGTGAACCCCGCCCGCGTCGAACGCATCTTCGACGGCCAGGATCCCGGCCCCGACGCCGAACGCTCGGGCGACACGGTGTCGCTCCGGTCCGAACCGGTGGCGCGTGTCGCGCTGCCGCTCACCACGGTCGCCGAGCTCGTCCTCGAGATGACACAGACCGTGGCCGAGAGCGCGCCCCACCTCCGGGACGCGCTCGCCGAGTTCGCCAACCGCATGCGCGGCATGGCGGACGCCGCCGAAGGTGGGGCGCGCCTCGGTGGCACGACGCCCGCACTCGGCATCGACGTTTCGTGATCGGACTTCCGACGACTTCGAGGTGATGCCGTGAGACGGACGTGGGTCCTGCAATGCTCCTGGGCGGTCTTCGCGGCGTCCTTCGTGCCGGCGGTGGCGTCGGCGGCGAACCTCCACGTCGACGCTCGGAACGCGGGAGCCGAACGTGGGGACGAAAGCGCGCCCTTCCGGACGGTCGCCGCGGCGATCGCGAAGGCGACGGCCGGTGACACCGTCCGCGTCGCGGAGGGGTCGTACACCGGCGCCCTCACGCTCGACGGCAAGGGCGTGATCCTGGAAGGCGGGTACGTCGGTGGGAGCGCCGCGAACTACGCCGGTGGAAAGCCGGGTGACTTCGCGATGCGCGATCCGAAAGCCCACGTCACCGAACTACGCGGGACGAAGGCTGCGGGCGTCGTCTTCCTGCACAACGCGGAAGGGGCCCGCATCGACGGGTTCCGCATCACGGGCGGATCCCACGCGGTGCACGTCGACGACGACGAACCCGGGACGAGCGTCACCATCGCGAACGACGTGATGGAGGGAAACGGCGTCGACGACGAACACGAGTCGGGCGGCGGTGTCCTGATCGTCAACGCGAAGGCCGTCGTCGAGAACAACGTCATCCGGAACAACATCTCCGGGCGCGGAGCGGGCATCGCCGGCAAGGGTCCGTCGATCATGGTCCGCGGCAACCTCGTGGAGTCGAACGTCTCCGTGAGCGACCACGGCGGTGGCATCTGGCTCGCGTTCGACAAGACCGAGATCACGAAGAACGTCGTGCGGAAGAACGAGGTCGGCCGCCGTCTCGGCTACGGGTATGGCGGCGGCATCCTCGTGCACGAGACGACGACCGTCGCCACGCTCTCGTTCAACGTCGTCACCGAGAACTACGCGAACGGCGCGGGCAGCGGCATCTTCGTGGACGACGGCGCCACCGCCTTCATCTCCAACGAACTCGTCTACGCGAACGCGTGCGGATCGGCGGGCGGCTCCGGCATCTACGTCGACGGATTCGGACCCGGTGTCGGCTCGAAGGCCACGCTCCGGAACGTCACCGTCGCGAACCATCCCTGCAAGGACCAGACGGCGGGTGGGAACGCTCTCTTCGTCGAGCGGGAGTCGGTCGTCGACGTGTCCGACTCGATCTTCTGGGGCAACGGCGGCGACGACGTGTACGTCGCCACGGACTCGCGCCTGTCGGTCCGCTACTCGGACGCCGAGGAAGCCATCGACGGCACGGGCAACCTCCGGACGGACCCGGGCTTCGTGAACCCGACGAACGACTTCCACCTGAAGTCCACGTTCGGGCACTTCGACGTGACGACGTCGTCCTACTCCGGACCCGACGACGCGCTGAGCCCGTGCATCGACACGGGCGATCCGATCTCGGTCTACCTCCGCGAGCCGCAACCGAACGGAGGTCGCGTCGACATGGGCGCGTACGGAAACGCGCCCGAGGCCTCCCTCGCGTCGATCCGTGGTGCCCTCGGTCCGGGCGACGCGATCCCGCCGAGCGGTCCCGGAAGTGGCGTGGACCCGAACGCGAAACCGTCGGGGGACGGCGGCGCGGACGCGGCCACGAACGGCGACGGCGGTGGAGGTGGGTGCGCCACGACTCCCCGTGGAGCTCCGAAGGGGCCGGCGGCGCTTCCTTCCATGGGAGCCATGTGGGGGTTCGCCACGTTCGCGGCGTTCGCGGCGCGGCGCCGAATGCGACGGTTTCCGAAGACGGCTCGGCTATCCCGGGAGCCCCGGTTCGGTTAGCCTTTTCGGGATGCCGCAGGATCCGCCGCGTCCCCCTCCCCCGCCGCCCAAGCGGCCCCTCGGCACCGTCGCGCGGCCCGATCCGTCCGCGGAACCCGACAAGGCGCGGGAGGAGTTGCGCTCCCGTCTGCTCCGCTTGAGTTCGATCCCTCCGGAGCTCCAGCTCGACTCCCTCGTGGACGTCGTGATCCCGGACGACGGCGGCGCGCCCGAAGTGGACGACGCGGACATCGCGCCCTCGTCCCGCATGTCGTTCGACATCGACGAACCGACCCTCGACGACGACGACGACGATTCCACCATCAAGCGCCCCGCGCCGGTGCGGAGCGCGCCGCCTCCCTTGCCTCCGAAGATGGCCCGCCCGGCACCGGCCGCCGCGTCGCAGCCGACGCCGCGTGCGGACGCCGAGCCGGTTCCCTCCCCCGTGGTTCCGCCCGCTCCGGCCGTCGTGCCGGTTCCCAAGATGGTGAAGGCGGGCGCGAAGGTCATCCTCGTGGCCGACGACGACGACTCCATCCGCGACCTCGTCGTCCGTGCGCTCGGGATGAAGTTCACGGTCTACGAGGCCCACAACGGCAAGATGGCCCTCGACATGGTGCGCGCCATCGAGCCGGCGCCGGATCTCTTCGTCTGCGACATCATGATGCCCGAGATGGACGGGTTCGCCGTGGCGAAGGCGCTCAAGGCCGACAACGCCCGGAAGCGCGTCCCCATCATCTTCCTCACCGCGCGAACCGGGGCCATGGACGTGGTCCAGGGCATCAACGCGGGCGCGCGCCTCTACATCCAGAAGCCCTTCAAACTGAAGGACCTGCTCGACAAGATCACCCAGGTGCTCGGCCTCCCGAAGGGAAGCTGAGTCTCGGAGTCCGGGTCGGGCGCCTCGGTTCGACGCCCCGCGAGGATCAGAGCAGCGAGATTCGGCGCATCAGAGCGCCGCAAAGATCCGACCCGGGGCTCTTGGCGCGTTCGATGGCGAGACCCGCCTTGAACACGTTCGAGGCGTTCGCTTCGTTGCCGAGGATGACGTGGCACATGCCGAGCATCTCGTAGTCGGCCGGATCGTCGTGCACGGACACGAGCTCGGTGAGCGGTGCGAGGGCGGCGCGGTGCGCGTCGACCATGCCCTTCGTCGGGTTGGTCGGTGCACCCTTCGCGTGCACGAGGAGGCGGATGGCCTGGCGCTGGTCCTCGGGGCGGTTGGTCGCGAAATCCGGGCTGGAGAAAAGGGCCACGTAGCCGGCGTACGCTTCGTCCGCGTTGCCGGCCTTCATGGAACCCAGGATGGTCTTCACCGCCGCGACGAGGGCTTCCTTCGACATGAGGGAAGGATACCGGTCACCTCCGGCCTTCGCACCTTCTTGGCGCGAACCCGCGTTCGCACGGCGTCGCGCGACGGGACTTCATGTCCGCGCGAAGGTGGCGTAGGACCCGTCGGACCATGGAAATCGCGCCCGCACTGAAGGACGAGCTCACCCGCATCGTGACCCGGAACCGGGTCGTCCTCTTCATGAAGGGCACGCGGGTCATGCCCCAATGCGGCTTCTCCGCGCAGGTCGTCTCGATCCTCGACCAGCACTTGCCGAAGTACGAGACCGTCGACGTCCTCGCGAGCCCGGAGCTCCGCGACGGCATCAAGGTCTTCTCGGAGTGGCCGACCATCCCGCAACTCTACGTGGACGGGAAGTTCGTCGGCGGCTGCGACATCGTCCGCGAGATGCAGGAGAACGGTGAGCTCGAGGCCCTCCTCGGCACCGCGGTTCCGGGCGTTCCCACCGTCCACGTGACCGACGCCGCGCGGAAGGCCATCTCCGGCGCCGTCGAACCGGGTTCGACCGACACGCTCCGCCTCGAAATCGACGGTTCGTTCACCCACGATCTCTATTTCGGCCCCGAGGAGAAGGGGGACGTCACGGTCACCGTGGGCGACCTCGTGCTCCGCATGGACAAGACGAGCGCGCGCCGGGCCGACGGTCTCCGCATCGACTACCTCACGCGCGGCGGGGCCTCGGGCTTCGCGCTCGACAACCCGAATGCGCCACCGAAGGTCCGTTCCATGAACGTCGAGGAGCTGGATCGGAAACGGAAGGCCGGCGAGGCCCACGTGCTCGTCGACGTGCGGACGCGCGGGGAGCGGAACACGGCCAACATCGAGGGCTCCACGTTCCTCGACGACGCCGACGCGGACCTTCGCGCCATGCCGAAGGACACCGTCCTCGTATTCCAGTGCCACCACGGCATGCGGAGCCGCGCCGCGGCCGAACGATTCCTCGCCATGGGCTTCTCGAACGTGTGGAACCTCGAAGGCGGCATCGACGCGTGGTCGATCCGTGTCGATTCGGGCGTTCCGCGGTATTGAACGTCCCCGTCCCCCGCCTCGAACCCCCGGAACCAGGAAACTCTCCCATGTCGTCCCATCCCACGGATTTCAAAGGCTCCGTCACCGACGCCATCCGCACCTCCATCGAAGGGGCCATCCCCGGAGCCGTCGTGACCGCGACCGGCGGAGGAGGTCACTTCACGATCGAGGTCGTGTCGTCCGTCTTCGCGGGAAAGAGCCGTCTCGAGAGCCAGCGCCTCGTGCTCTCCGCCATCGCGCACCTGATGAAGGGCGACATGGCGCCGGTGCACGCCGTCGACACGCTCAAGACCCGCGAGGCCTGATCGTCCCGTCGGGACGCCCGCGCGGCACGTCGAGGACCGGGTCCGTCAGAGCACGCCGAGAATGTGGAGCGTCCTCGGGACGAGCAGACACAGGACCAAAAAGAGGATCCCGGCCGCCGTGAGTCCGAACCCCTTCTGGTACATGCCGACGTCGTAGGACGCTTCGGCCGTCACGTGACGGTCGTGGTCCTTCTTCTTCAGGGCGACGTCCTTGTCGACGAGGGCGACTTCTTCCCGGTCGCGGTCCCAGTCGGGTCCGAACGCGGCCGTGTCGGCGAGGACGCGACGCGCGATCTGGGCGAGCGCACGACGGAGCGCGCCCCGAGCTTCCTCGACCCCGGTGCCGTGGGCGCTGATCTGCTTCTGCCAGTGCGCGTCGAGGGCCTGCCGTTCCCGCCGTACGGACGCGACCTTGTGGTCGGCGAGGTCCTTCGCCTTCTTGCGTCCTTCGTCCATCGGCGCAGCCGCGAGGGCTTCCCGCGCGGTGGTCGCCTCGCGCTCGGCGGCCGCGATCTTGCGGTCCGCGTCGGCCAAGCGGGCGCGGTGGGTATCCATCTCGGCGGCGAGCGCTCCCCCTTTCGTGCGGAAGTTCTGTTCCGCGAGCTTCGCCGGGTGGAGGAGCGGCGCGAAGGGCGGCATCTGCTCGACCTTGTGCATCGCGCGTTCGGCGATGGCGGTGAGGATCGTCTCGAGCTTGGTCTCGGCGTCGACGAGGGATGCCTTCCGTGCGTCCACGATCTCGGCGAGTTCCTTCCGACGTTTCCGGACGGAGAAGGCGTACATGGGCGCGAGGTAGAGGGCCGTCGGCGCGGGTCCGTATCCCGCGAGCGAGCGGATCTGGGCCGCCTCGGCCTCCTTCGCCGCGGCCTCCGCCATCTCCATCTCGTGGGCCGTCGGGGCACGGACGGGGAGCTTCTTCGACGAGGGGCGCACGGACTCGCCGTCGTCCGCGGTCTGGAACCGGTCGTGGGTCCCGGGAGCGTACGCGTCGGGTTGGGAGAACGAGCCCGGTCCCGAGTCGGAGAGTTCGAGGCTGACCTCTTCCTTCGCGGCCACTTGCCGCGATCGCGAAGCGGGTCGCGCGACGGGACCGAGGTCGAGATCGGGGACGGCCATGGCGGGCGCCGCGGGTCGCACGGCGACACCACACGCGCCACACGCGGTGGCGTTCGACTGGAGCCTCGCCCCACACGACGAACAGGCGGCCATCGACCTGAACGTAACCCACTTTTTGCGGGGTGCGAAAACGTGTGCGCGAAGAACGCACTGCGTAGGAGATCGACGCGGTGATCCAATTCCACGAACCGTCGGAGAAAGGGCACGTGCGCGCGATCGCGGTGCGTCATCGCGGAAGGGCACGTCGCTTGCTGGTCACTTAAGCATGAAGAACGTCACGCACCTCGCCGAGCCGTCGCCCACCCGAGAGTCTTCGCAGGGATCCCTTCCCGAAGGCGCACGCACCGGGACGGACGCCAAGCGCTCGCGTGGCACGCGGGACACGTCGTCGATCGAACCCGAAGCGACGTTCGAAGCCGACGATCTCTACGACAACGTGGCGTGCACGGACTGATCACGCTGACGCCGATCGGCGTCGTCCGATCGCCGTTCGTCGAGCGCGCCGAAGCCCCCCGGCAGCCCCAGGCCGCGGAGGGCGTCCGCGCGCGCATCGAACTCACGAAGAGTGCCGACATCGGACACGCCCTCGAGGACCTCGAGGGATGGGACTACCTCTGGGTCATCTTCGTCTTCCACAAGAACGAAGGGTGGCGGCCGAAGGTTCTCCCCCCTCGGAGCACCGTACGCCGCGGCGTGTTCGCGACGCGCGCGCCCTACCGTCCGAATCCCATCGGCCTCAGCGTGGTGAAGCTCTTGGGCGTCGAGGGAACGACCGTGCACGTCGAGAACGTGGACATCCTCGACGGGTCCCCGGTTCTCGACATCAAACCGTACGTTCCCTACGCGGACGCCTACCCGGACGCGCGTACCGGCTGGCTCGACGACGAACGAACGTCCTCCGGCGCGGCCCGCCCCGGAGACCCGAAGGCCGACTGGACCGTCACGTGGTCCCCCCTCGCGGAGGAGCAGCTCGCGTTCCTCGGCGACGAGGGCGACGCCGTCCGCGCGACGCTCGCCACCGCGCTGGCCCTCGGCCCGGAGCCCCATCCCTATCGGCGCATCAAGCGTGTCGGAGGTGCGTACCGGATCGGGGTGAAGGCCTGGAGGGCGTACTTCGAGGTGCTCGGCCCGGTGATCCGGGTGACGGCGCTCGAGTCCGGCTACGCGAAGAAGGAGCGGGAGACGAACCGGGATCCCGCGCTCGACGTCCATCGCGCGTTCGCGGGACGCTTCCCGCGGGACTGACCGCGATTTGCCGGAGACGGGACGTCCTCGGGTAGAGTCGCGCCATGAACCTCCGCGAATTCGAGGGCGCTCTCGACCGCATCGCACCGCTCCGGTTCGCCGAGTCCTGGGACAACGTGGGCCTGCTCGCGGGCGATCGCGCGGCGAACGTGGCCCGGGTCCTCGTGACCATCGATCTCACGAGCGCCGTCCTCGACGAGGCGGTCGCGGCGTCGTGCGACACCGTCGTCGCGTACCACCCGGTGATCCTGAAACCCGTGCATCGCCTCGCACGGGGTCACGTGCTCTTCGACGCGATTCGCGCCGGCGTGGCCGTGTACTGCCCGCACACGGCCCTCGACGCCGCTCCGGGCGGGACGAACGACGTCCTCGGCGACGTGCTCGGGATGACCGAGCGGCGTCCGTTGCGGTCCCACCCCGGGTTCGCCGACGAGGTGAAGCTCGTCACGTTCGTGCCCGAGGCGGACGTGGAGAAGGTGGCGGCCGCGCTGGGAGCCGCGGGGGCGGGCGTGATCGGGAACTACGGCGCGTGCTCGTTCCGGACGCCCGGCACGGGCACCTTCTTCGGTGGGGAGGGCGCGAACCCGGTCGTGGGCACGCGAGGAACCCTGGAGCGGGTGCCGGAGATCCGTCTCGAGATGCGCGCTCCGAAGCGGAAGCTCGACGCCGTGGTCGCCGCGCTCCGCGCGAGCCATCCCTACGAGGAGCCGGCGTTCGATTTGCTCGCAATCACGCCCCACGAACCCACGAGCGGCATGGGACGTTTCGGGACCATTCCGGAGGAGCCACGTGAGGCCCTCGTCGAGCGTGTGCTCACGGGTCTCGGGGTCGCGTCGGCGCTCGTCGCGGGACCGCGGACGGGGAACGTCACGCGCGTGGCCACCTGCGCCGGCGCGGGCGGAGACTTGCTCGGGGACGCCGTCGCGAAGGGGGCCGAGGTCTACCTGACCGGTGAGCTCCGTCACCACGACGCACGGGTCGCGGAAGCGAACGGCGTCACCGTCATCGCGGCCCTCCACTCGAACAGCGAACGCGCCGCGCTGGGCGCCTACGCGAGCGCCATCCGCGCGGGCGCACCGGGTGTCGACGTGCGCGTCTCGACGCTCGATCGGGATCCGTTTTCGATCGTCACGAAAGGCGCCCCCCGGTAACGTCGGACGTCGGATGAGCGACGACTCCACGCTGCACGCGTTCCGCACCGTCCCGAAGACCGGCGTCATCTACGTCACGAGCGAAGCGCAGAAGCGCGGGTTCTCGATGACCTCCCCCGACTGGTGCAACCTCGGGCAGGGGCAACCCGAGACCGGCGAGCTCCCGGGGGCCCCGCCGCGGGTCGGCGCCGTCGACATCCGTCTCGACGACCAGGAGTACGCGCCCGTCGCGGGACTCACGGAGCTCCGCGAAGCGATCGCCAACCTCTACAACGCTCTCTACCGACGCGGGATGCCGTCGCAATACTCGGTGGAGAACGTGTGCGTGTCCGGGGGTGGCCGCGCGGCCCTCACGCGCGCGGCGGCGAGCCTCGGACACATCAACCTCGGCCACTTCCTCCCGGACTACACGGCCTATGAGGAGCTCCTCGACATCTTCAAGGCGTTCACCGCCATCCCGATCCTCCTCGAGGGCGATCGCGGCTACGCATTCTCCGCCGACGACTTCCGGCGGGAGGTGCTCGGCCGCGGTCTCTCGGCGGTCCTCCTCTCGAACCCGTGCAATCCCACGGGCAAGCTCGTCGACGGCGAGGAGATGGCCAAGTGGGTCTCCATCGCGCGGGACCTCGACTGCTCGCTGCTCCTCGACGAGTTCTACTCGCACTACATCTACCGTGCGAAGCCCGGGGCGTTGCCCATCGCGAGTGCGGCCCGGTACGTCGAGGACGTCGACCGGGATCCGGTCGTGCTGTTCGACGGGTTCACGAAGAACTGGCGCTACCCCGGCTGGCGCGTGACCTGGGCCGTTGGGCCGAAGAAGGTCGTCGAGGCGCTCTCCTCCGCCGGATCGTTCCTCGACGGCGGCGGTTCGAAGCCGCTCCAACGCGCCGCCGTGCCGCTCCTCGACGAGAAACACGTCGTCGCGGAGACCCGCGCCATCCAGGACACCTTCCGCGCGAAGCGCGACACCATGCTGTCGCGGCTCGAACGACTCGGCGTGCACGTCGACCGCGCACCCGAAGGCACGTTCTACGTGTGGGGCAACGTGAAGGACCTTCCTCCGCCGCTCAACGACGGCATGGGTCTCTTCCGCGCCGCGCTCGACCAGAAGGTGATCGTGGTGCCCGGCGAGTTCTTCGACGTGAACCCGGGCAAACGCCGGAGCGGTCGTTCGTCCCGCTTCAAGGACTACGTGCGCTTCTCGTTCGGACCGACCGCGGAGACGCTCGACACCGCGCTCGGTCGCCTGGAGGCGCTCGTCAAGGGAGCGTGAGCTTCGCGACGAACACGTCGTCGCCGCCCTTGCTCGTGAGCGTGCCGGTCGAGAACACGAGGCGGTTCTTGAACGAGCCGCCGACCACCAGCTTTCCGGTCTTGTCGAAGGCCGCGGCCACGGCGCGGCTGTCCCCGTCGCCGAACACGAAGCTCGCGACGTGTGCGCCGGAAGGTCCGAACTTCGCGACGTAAGCGTTCCTTCCGCCGACGCTCGGCATCGCGCCGGCACCGAAGTCGATGGCGCCGTCGAAGCTGCCGGCGATCGCGACGCCGCCCGAACCCACCGTGACCGCACCCAGGGTGTCGTCGCCGGTGCTGCCGAAACCGCGCGCGAAGACGACGGCGCCCGCGGCGTCGAGTTTGAGGAGGAAGACGTCGGTGCCGCCACGACTCGTGAGCGTCGTACCGTCGAACGCGATCGTGCCCGTGAATTCGCCGCCCACGTAGACGCCGTTCGTGCCGTCGGCGGCGACGGCCGTCCCGGACTGCGTCGTGGCGTTGCCGAACGAGCGGCTCCACTGGTGCCGGGTGAGCGAGTCGAACTTGACCACGAAGACGTCGGTCGCGCCGTTCGACTGCATGCGGGACGGCGCGAGACCGAACTGGAGCGCTCCCTCGAAGCTCCCCGTCACGTAGACGTTCGCGGAGGGATCGTGGGCGAGTCCGAGCACGCGTTGGTCGAGGTCCTCCGCGTAGTGATCGAGACGTGCGGTCTGGTTGCCGAAGGCCGAACCGAAAACGACGTCGACACCGCGGGTCCGGTATTCGGTGGGTCCGTCGATCACGAAGTCGCCCGCGGCCTCGATGGCGAACCGCGCGCCCTTCGTGGGGTGGCCGGAGATGGTGCGGAGGAGCTGCGGACCACCGCCGGTCACCACCTTGTGATCGCGGAGGACGCCGTCGCCATCGAGCAGGGCGATGAATCCGTCGTAGGCCGTCGAGTTGTTGTTGTAGGCGGCCACGGAAAGGTCGATGAGGCCCGTGTACCCGCCGCCGACGAACACCTGTCCGGCGCCGTCGACCGCGATGGACGTACCGGTCTGCTCTTCGGCGTCGCCGAAGGTGCGGGTCCACACGTGGGCGCCGTTGGAGGTGAGCTTGGCGAAGAACGCGTCGCGTTTGCCGGCGCTCGTGACCGGCGCGCCACCGAACTCCACCGTGCCCGCGAGGTTGCCTGCGAGGTGGATGGCGTCCTGGGTGTCGAGCGCGAGGGCGAGGAGGGTCTGGTCGTCGGTCTCGCCGTAGCGTCGGGCGAACACGGCGTCGGCGACGGCCCGTGGAAGGGGCGCGCCCGTGTCCGCGTCGGCGCCGGCTTCCAGCTGGAGGACGTCGGACGTGGTCGCGTCGCCGGAACCGCCGTCGATCGTGGCGCCACCCGAGTCGTCGCCGCTCCCCGGCTTCGAGGCGTCGGGCAGCGGTGCGGACGCGTCGTCGAGGACGGCCCCGCCCGCGCGGAACGGGTCGCCCACGCACGCCGCGAGACCGAGGAGGCAGAGGCCGAGCACGAGGACGGGGGCGGCGCGCCGTCCGACGCACGTACGGGACGTCGCTTCGGGAAGCCTGTTCGGTCGTTCGAGGGTCGGAGTCACGGGGCCACGTTCGCGGCCGACGGTTCGCGACGCTTCAGCGAGCCGCGCGAACTACTGACAATCGACCTTGTCGCCCGCGATCTTGCACGGACGCTTCTTGCAGTCATCCACCTTCGACAGCTTTCCGTCGCGGCAGACGAGGGAGCTCTTGCCGTCCCGGGTACATGCGTGTTGACCGGGTAGGTCGCAGACGTCCCCCTCGTCGGCGAGGGTGTCGTCGCACTCGATTTTTTGTCCTCGGCGACGGTGCCCTTGGGCTCCTTGCAGGTGCGAGTGACCGTGAACTTCTTGTCTTTGCAGGTCAAAACGGCCTTCGCGTCCGCCGCGCACCCGAGGGCCTTGTCCTCGGCGCAGGGTTCGCCCGGAACGGCCGTGCTCTGATCGCAGCGGACCTGCTTGCCGGCGACCTCGCAGCCCTTCGGACCGCGGCACGCCTCGCTGAGAGCGAACTTGCCCCCCGAACACACGAGGACCGACGTCTTGTCCGAGCCGCAAACCACGTCCTTGTCGAGCAGGCAGCGGTCCCCCACCGTGCCGATGGAGTGGTCGCAGAAGACGTCCTCCCCCTTCTCGCCCTGGGCCTTGCACCCTTGCGGACCGCGGCACGGCAACGCTTGCCAGGACTCCCCGCGGCACACGAGGGCCGACGTCGGGTCCTGGCACACGAGACGACCGTCCCGATTCGCGGGGCACTTCCCGCCGACTTGGGGTTTCTCCGAGCATCCGGCCCCGAGGATCGCGGCGACGAGCCACGCGCTCGCGGTCCACGAGGCACGGAGGAGGACGGTTCGGGACGCCATGTCGGAACCGTCAGGATACGGGAACGTCACGGCACTGAGCAGATTTCGGCGATCCGGCCCGTCAACGACCTGCGGCGGACTTCGCCTGACGTTCCATCTCGGCGCCGAGGCCGATGTCGAGGAACACGTCGTACTCGTACCCGGGGAAGGCCTCCACGATCCTCGCCTTCACCTTCGCCTTGGCGGCCTCGGTGATCGGCAGCGTGGGCTTTTCTTCGGCGACGATCGCGCCGACCTTCGTGAGGTAGGCCTTCTGGGCGACCAAGAGCCCGCCGGTTCCCGACGGACCGCGGCCGGGATGGACGAACGCGGGTTTCAGGGCGAGGAGTTCGTCGATGCGTTTCGTCCACGCGTCCGAGTGGCCGAGTTCCAGCCACGAGTGCACGTCGTTGGCGACGAGGTCGCCCGCGAAGAGGTGTCCGTCGAACTCGAGGGCCACGTGGGCTTCGCTGCATCCCGGGCCGCCGAGGACGTGGAGGACGAGGTGCAACCCTTCGACGTCCATGGTCGTCGTCGACGATCCGAAGCTCTCGGGAAGGGTGACGTCCTTCGGATAGTCGGGCGCGTAGCGATCGTAGAAGGCGCGCACGCGTTGCGCGTGGACCTCGGGGATGTGGGACAGGACCTGGGCGGACGTGACGACGCGGACCCCCCGAGCCTTGAGGAGGCCGACTCCGTTGAATTTGTCGGGGTTCGGATGGAGGACGATGGCGAGCTTCGCCTTCTTGCCCGTGGTGCGCTCGGCGAGATCCACGAATTCGGTGGTCGCGGACAGCAGGAATTGGGTGTCGACGAGGACGAGTCCGTCCTTGCCTTCGATCCAGTAGGACGACGTGTCGAATCCCCAGGGCGTCGACGTGTAGGTGCCGATGCGCGCGTCGCGCTTCGCGAAGCTCACCTGCACCGGAGCCCGCGAGGCCGGCGCCGAGGCGCAGCCGGCGACCGCGGTCGCGAGGGCGGCCACGAGGGCGAATCGGGTGCGCGGAACGGGTACTTTCGGGTCGAGCCGTCGGGGCGGAAAGGGGCGCATGGGCGGGCCATTCTGACGGGTAGGATGTCCGAATTCCCAACTTTTCCGGCACGTTGCAGAAATTTTGCGGTCCCGTGCAGTCCCCCTGAAATTTCCGGGGAAGGAAACGCGAATACGGGGAAGACCTCACCGTGTTCTCGTTGCTTCTGACCTCCTTGATGCCCCCGGTGGAAATCCCACGTTTCGCCGAGCGGATCCCCTTCGAGCGCGAGCTCCGAGAGGCCGCACCGGTGGCACGTGCGGTCATCGCTTCCGTCCTCCACGAGCCTGCCCAATCGGCGGACGTCGACGATTGCCTCCAGGAGGCCATGCGTCGCGCGTTCGAAGGTCGAGCCCGACTCCGGGAGGGCGAAGCGCTCCGGCCTTGGCTCGTGGGCATCGCGCGCCACGTCGCCCTCGACACCCTCCGCAGCCGGAAACGAACCCGATCCCGGGAAGCGCACCAAGCTCCCGCGGGTCACGACGACGACCACGAAGAATCCCTCATCGAACGAGTTGCCGATGCACGCCCCGACGCCCTCGAGACCCTCTGGACCCGTCAACGAACGAACGTCGTGGAGCGCGCGCTCGCCGATCTGCCGAAGGGTACGCGCGAAGCACTGGTCCTCTTCCACACGGAAAGCCTCGGCTACCAGCAGATCGCCGAACGCCTCGGCGTGCCGCTGGGCACGGTCGCGACCTGGGTCACCCGGGGACGAAAAGCTCTCGCTCTCGCGATGCGCGAGCTGGACGAGGACGGCGGAACGTCGGACGTCGCCGCGAAGGACCGGAGGACCGCATGACGCAGGCACCTGAACTCCTCCCCGACGAACTCGTGTTCGAGTCGGACGGCCACCTTGGCGAGGTCGTGCTCACCGCGATCGCGGACGGCGAGTTCGGGCTCGTCCCCGGACCCGCCATGGATCACCTCGGCACCTGCGACGCGTGCACGCGCAAGTTGGGCGCGCTCGCGATGATGGCCGAGGAGGTGGGTCGGGCCGTCGTGCACGTCGCCGCGGCGCCGAAGAAGGTCGCCAAGGTGCACACGCTCCCCTTCCCCGCCCTCGCGGCCGCGGCGTTCCTCGCCGTCGCGGGCTCGTTGCCCAAGCTGCTCGGATTGCCCGCCGTCGTGACGCACGCGTTCGGGTTCGGGATGCGGAGCGTGCCCATCGTCACGCGCGTGGGCAACTCGGTGATGAAACACGGAACCGCGGGTCCGTACGCGCTCACGTTGATCGCGACGTCGACCCTCGTGCTCGTGATGGCAGGAATTCTCGTGGCCCGTACGCGTCCGCGGACGAGGCTCGCGTGAGGAGTGGATCGATGAACCCGACGAAACGCACCATGAAACGAACGATCTCCGCCCTCGCCGCAGGTTTCGCCGTCCTCTTCGCGGCCCAGGCCGCCGACGCGGCGGTCAGACACGAAGGCACGTGGCCCGAGTCCGAGAAGAAGGTGACGCTCGACGTCAGCGGGGCTCCGCGGTCGGAAGCGATCCGGAAGCTCGGCGAAGCCGCGGGCTGGAGCATCGTGGTCCAGGCGCCGCCGGGCGATCCCGTGGACATCCACGTGAAGGATCAGTCGGCGGGCAAGGTGCTCGACCTCCTCCTCACCGACACCGACTACGTCGCGCGCCGTGACGGCACCCTCGTCGCCATCGAACGGGTCCAGGGACCGCGGTTCCCGGGGTCGGCGGACGTCGTCGCCCCCGTGCCTTCCGGGATGCCGCTCGCCCCGGCGGCTCCTATGCCGCCGAGTCCTCCCGCGCCGTTCGGATCGACCCCGACCGATCCTGGGAGCCTCAAGATCGATCCGGAGACCGCCAAGCAGATCGCCGAGGACACGAAGGAAGCGATCGACCAGGCCAAGGCCGACGCCGAGGAAGCCCGCCGGGACGCCGAAGAGGCGAGGCGCGAGGCGAAGGACGAAGCGAAGCGGAAGCGTCGCGGCGCGAAGATCAACGTGAACGACCGGACGGTCTTCGGCGGCAGCGTGAAGATCGAGAAGGGCGAATCCGTGGACGACGTGAGCGTCTTCGGTGGGACCGTCGACGTCTACGGCACGGTCCACGGCGACATCAGCGTGCTCGGCGGTGCGGTGACCATCCGCCCCGGCGCCGCGGTGACGGGCGACATCTCGTGCCTCGGTGGACAGGTCACCATCGAAGACGACGCCACCGTGAACGGGGACGTCTCCGCACTCGGCGGCAAGGTGGAGAAGAGCCCGAAGGCGCACGTCGGCGGTTCGGTGGAGAGCAGCGACATCGCCTCCGCCGTGGAGAAGTCCGACGGCGAGGACTCGGACAAGGTCGCCAAGGTGAGCTCCTTCGCCGACCGGATCTTCGACGGCTTCGTGAGCCGCGTCTCGGTCGCCGCGCTCTTCTTCATGTTCGGCGCCGTGCTCATCGCGCTCGCGGGTCCCCGCATGGAGACCCTCAAGCTCGAGGTCGCGAGCCGCACGATGCGCTCGTTCGCCCTCGGCGTGGTCGGAGCGCTCGCCACCATGGCCCTGCTCACGGCCCTCTGCGTGACCATCATCGGAATCCCCGTCGCGGTCGTCGGGTCGACGTTGCTGGCCTTGGCGGTGTTCGCCGGCATGGTGGCCGTTCTCACGACGTTCGGCGAGGTGCTCGTCCGCCACAAGACGGAAAACCCCTACGCCCACCTCGCGGTCGGCTGCGGGCTCTTCCTCGTGCTCGGCGCGATCCCCGTGCTCGGCGGTGTGCTGAAGGCGTTCGTGATCCTCGTCGCCATCGGCACGCTGGTGGCCACGCGGGGAGCGGGCCTCGTGCCGAAGTCGTTCATGCGTCGAACTCCGTCCTACCCGCCGGCGCCCGAACCGGGCGTCTGATCCGTCGCCCGACGTCGCGGGGACCGCCGGTGGTCAGGACTTGGCCACCGGCGGTTCTTCGTTCCCGTCGTCCAGGAGCGGGAGCTCGAGGGACGCGAGGGCTGGCAGGCTCGCTCCCACGATGCCCTGGAGATCGCCGTACATGCCCGCGGTGCTCACGATGGCCCGGGTGAGCTGCTTCTCGCGCTTGTTCCAGATGCGCTCGAAGGCCTTCTTTTCGGCGTCGAGATCCTCGCGGAGCGCGGTGAACGACTCCACGATCGCGCCCACGCGGTTCTTGAACTCGTGGCCGGAGAGGTAGTCGTAGAGCATCGCCATCTTCGTCGTGCGCCCTTCCGAGGACCGCTTGGCGTTGGCGACGTCGAGGAGGCCCGAACGGAGCGCGGCCGCGAGAGCGACGGCGCTCGGATGGTTCGTGACCCAGACCCCGTCGACGTTCTCGAAGGTCGTCACGGTCTTCGGCATGGCCGTCGAGACCAGGATCGCGAGATCGAACTTGCCGGCCCGTTGGTCGTCCCGGAGTTTCGGGAGCCACTTGTCGTCCCAGTTCTTGGTGCGCTTCGATTCCCAGAGCATGGAGGCGACGCGCGTGCCCGAAGCGTCGTGGACGTGGTGCACGATGTCCCCGCCGTGGACGCCCTTCGGCACGGGTTCGATCACGTCCCGCGGGAAGGTGCGCCTCAGGGTCTCTTCGAGAGCGAGCTCGAAGACCTCGCCCTGGGCCTGCTGGGAGCCCTGCTCGGCGGTGCGCTTCATGTCCTCGATCTGCTTCTTCAGGTCGCCGATGACCTTGTCCTTCTCGGCTTCCTTGAGGAGGCGCTCGTCGGCCGCTTCCTTCTTGGCGGTCTCCCGGATGGCGGCGCGCTCTTCGTCGAGCTTGCGGGTCAAGGTGAGCTCGAAGGCTTGCTTCTCCTCCTCCAGCGCCCTCCCCTTCTTCCGGAGCTCGAGCTCCTGATCCTGGGCCGCCTTCAACTTCGCGCGGATCTCCGCGAGCTCGGACTGGGACGCCCCGAGCTCCACGGCCACGTCGTCCTTCGCCTTCTTGAGCGCGTTCTCGACGATGGCCTTCCGTTCGGAGGCGAGCGTCTCCTGCACGCGCGCGTCCACCGACGCGCTCTCTTTCGCGACCCGTTCCCGCTCCGCGGCCAAGGCCGCTTCCTTCTTCGCGATCTCCGCGTCCCGTTCGCGCAGCTTCGCGTCGAACTCGTTCTGCATTTCCTTCCGCACCTGCGCGGCGACGACCTCCGTCACCTCGATTTCGTGCGCACAGTTCGGACAGACGATCGTGTCGGACATGGCGGAGCGAGCGTCCTCCGCGAGGACGCCCGGGTCAACCGCGCCGTCACGGCGAGGGCGGATTCTCGAGTTTCACCGGGAACGTCGCGCCGCTCGAGCCCTTCGGGTACGTCACGCGGAGCTTCCGGAGCTGGGCGCGGGCGTTGTCGTGCCGCATCCGCACGAAGTGCAGGATGCCGAGGATGTCGGAGCCGTTCGACGCCGCGATGCGGTCGTGGAGGAAGCCGTTCCAGTAGACCTGCTCGTAGGTGAAGGGGCGGCCCGTGTGTGGTCCGGAGCGCACTTCGTCGCCCGGCGGACGACCGCGCTCCGAGGCGGCGCGCTTGGACGGATCGAGGTCGACGAGTTCGTCCGGCGCGAGCTCGCCCGAGTGCGATTCGAGGTACGCGGCGTACTTGAGCTTCGAGGAGAGACCGGTCTTCGAGTCGCCCATGAAGGCGCCGATCACGTTCTCGTTGAACACGTTGTCGAGGTTCCACTCGACCGCGTCGAGGTAGTAGCGGACGAACGCGTCGTTCTTGAACACGTTGCGGACGAGGGGAAGGTCCGACGTGCCGCGGCCACCGTTGTAGTTCCGGGTCGACGGCTCCCAGTCGAGCAGATCCGCCTCGTGCCACGCCGTGGCGAAGCGGTCGATGCCGAGGCTGTTGTCGTAGTCCCAGGGAATCCAGGTGAAGTAGGGCTTCGCCATGAAGTCCTTCGCCGCGCCCTTCTTGCCCGAGTTGTAGAGGTAGTAGTTCGACGGCGTGCCCCAGTAATTGTCCCACGCGCCGAGCAGCGTGTTCACGCTCGCCCAGCGGAGGAAGGCCTTCACGTTGAACACGGCTTCGAGACCGTCGGCGTAGGCCTTCGACCGGAACTTCGCGTCGCCGCTGCCTGGAACGTCCACGCCGTTGACCGCGCGGACGAAGGCTGCGAGGTCGTCGTACGACTGGAGGGCCGGGTCGTCGAGCTTCTCGGGGCGGAAGCGGTTGCCGTCCCGATCCTTCGGTTGGCATTCGGGGAACACCATGCCGGCGCCGTCGTCGTTCGTCTTGAGTTGGTAGGTGCGCTTGTCCACGTCGCACCGTTCGGTGAAGAGGTCCGCGCCCTTCGTCGCCCCGTTCCGGGCCGCCAACGTCGCGGGCCCGACGTCGAGCCACTCGGCCTTGTAGAGGTTGCCTTCGTCGTTCTTGCCGAAGCGATCCTTCACGAACGGTTTGTCGACGTTCTCGATGATCGAATAGAGGCCGTAGTAACGGTCGTTCACGCAGAGCTTCGCGAAGCCGTGATCCGGGGAGGCGAGGCCCACGGAGCCGAGCACCTTCCACGCGACCGCCTCGCGCATCTGCGAGACGTCGTTGACCATGCTCTTCAGGTTGATGCTCTTCATCCCGAAGAGACGATCCTTGTCGTCCGTGAGGCCGATCTTGATGGACTCCTTCGGGGCGTTGCGCGTGAAGTTGCCGCTACGTCGGAGCGAGAACGCCTTCGTCGAATAGACGAGGTCCGCGTTCGTCACCTCCGGATCCGGGCAATGCCACTTGCTGTTCGCCTTCGTCTTGTAGACGCGGAGCTCGGCGCCGGGCGTGGTCTGGGCGTCGTCGAGGACGGGACCGCCCATCTTCGACGGGTCCCAGCCTTGGACGCGCACGAAGTAGAGGACGTCGTCGTCGAAGAAGGCGTCCTTGCTGGCGACGAGGCCGGTCGTGTTCGCGCCCTCGCTGATGCCGGTCCCGTCGGCCCCGTCGGCCCCGGGCGAGGACGAAACACCGTCCGCGGTCGAGCAGGCCACGAGGGGAAGGAGGGCGACGGCAGAAAACGCGAAGCGACCAAGAGCCATGTAGGACAGTGGCGCACATTTCGCGCCACATCCACTACAGGAGGCTCAACCCATTGAAATATGTGACGAAATCGAAGGTGACGCTTTCGTGGCGCCCATCACCCATGCCCCCGTTCCGCAGAAGACGGATTCGTGCAAAGGACGGACGACGGAGGCCTCAGCGCACGAGCACGGCGAAGACCACCAGGGCGAGCACGATGCGGTAGGCGCCGAACGGTTCGAGACCGCGCTTGCCGAGGTAGCGGACGAACGACGCGATGACGGCCCACGCGACGAAGAACGAGACGACGAGGCCGACGGCGAGCGCCGAAATCTGCCCGGGTGCGAACAGCTCCTTCCGGGACTTGTAGGCCTCGTACATCGTGGCGGCTCCGAGCGTCGGCAAGCCGAGGAGGAAGGAGAACTCCGCGGCGGTCTTCGTGGAGAGCCCCGTGAACTGGCCCGCGAGGATGGTGCACATCGACCGCGAGGAACCCGGGATCATGGAGACGCATTGGCCGAGTCCGATGATCGCGGCGCGCTTCAAGGTCACGTGCTCGAGGCCGTCCTCGCCGGTGATCGCCTTCGAAGCCCGCACACGTTCGACGACGATCATCACGATGCCGCCCACGAAGAGCGCGCACGCGACGGTGGTCGGATTGAAGAGGTGCGCCTTGATGGCCTTCCGGAAAAGGAGGCCCGAAATGGCCGTGGGGACGAAACCGACGACGAGGGCGAGAAGGAGCGTCATCGACGCGGGTTCGCGGCGGACGAGGCCCTTCGCGTGCCCCGCGAGCAGCTCCCGGTAGTGGACGAGCACCGCGAGGATGGCACCGAATTGCACCACGATGTCGAACGCGTCGTTTTTCGTGCCGAGAAATCGTTCGGCCACGATCAGGTGCCCCGTGGACGAGACCGGGAGGTATTCGGTGAGGCCTTCGAGGACCCCGAGGACGGCGGCGAGCCAAAGTTCCATGGTGCGTAGGATTTCCCGCGCCGGAGGGTACGGGATCGCGGAGCTCCCCGCGAGCGCCGTCGCGCACGCGTTCCATTCGACGGCGTCCTGCTCTACGGTGCGCCCCCATGCTGCTCCAAGGGAAGAAGATCCTCGTCACGGGTGTCCTCACGCCGCGCTCGATCGCCTACGGCGTCGCCGAGATCGCGCTCGCCCAGGGCGCCGAAATCGTGCTCACGAGCTTCGGCCGCCCGATGTCGATCACGCAGAAGACCGCGCGGCGGCTCTCGCCGGTGCCGGAGGTCCTCGAGCTCGACGTGACGAACCCGGCGCACTTCGTGGCCGTCCGTGAGGCGCTGCAGAAGAAGTGGGGCGTCCTCCACGGCGTCCTCCACGCGGTGGCCTTCGCTCCGGAAGACGCCCTCGGCGGCAACTTCCTCAACACGCCGTGGGAGAGCGTGCAGACGGCCTTCCGCATTTCCACGTTCAGTCTGAAGGAATTGGCGGTGGCCATGGCGCCCCTCATGACCGAGGGCGGGTCCATCGTCACCCTCGACTTCGACGCCCGGCAAGCCTGGCCCATCTACGACTGGATGGGCGTATGCAAGGCGGGTCTCGAATCGTGCGTGCGTTACCTCGCACGCGATCTGGGCCCGAAGAAGATCCGCGTGAACGCGGTGGCCGCGGGGCCGCTCGCGACCATCGCCGCGAAGGGCATCCCCGGGTTCAAGTCCCTCGAGAAGAGCTGGGAGAACCAGGCGCCCCTGGGCTGGACGAGCAAGGACACCGAGTCCGTCGCGAAGACGACGTGCGCGCTCCTGTCGGACTGGTTCCCGTCGACCACGGGCGAACTCGTCCACGTCGACGGCGGGTACCACGCCCTCGGAGCGTCGCCGGTGGACGTGAACGTGCCGAACGACGCGCCGATCGACGACGCAGGCTGATCGCCGCCGGGCGATCCGGATGGGTCACTTCTTCGCGATGGACTCGATCACGCGGCGGTGATCTTCCGTGTCGAGGAAGACGAACTCGACGCGCATGCCTTCGGCGAGGCCTTCGAGCTGGGACGCGACCTTCGGCTCGAAGGACATGGTCATCGGCATCATGTAACCGGGGATCTCGTCATGGGCGAGGTTCCCGTAGCGGCGCCCGGGGCCGAAGGACTTGATGGTGCCCGTGGCCTTGTAGGACTTGGCGCCACGGAGGGACGCTTCGTCCACGGCGCCGTGGGTCGCGGCGCACGCGAAGCCCGCGGTGGTCAGGAGCGCGACGACGGCCAAGGTTCCGAGGATTCGGGCGGCGGAGGTTCCCACGGGCATGTTCCTTCCAGTGTAGCGGAGGTCGGGCACGGGCGCCCGTGCCGCGCGATCATCCGAACGACACGGAGGCTTCGGGGGCCGAATCCGCTCGGTTCTGGCGCGTACCGGTGGATACCGGGCGGCGGCCAGCACCCGCTCACGGCGGGCGCGCATGGATGGCTTTCGTCCCGAGGACGGAGAACTGCCCCGACGTCGGGCGGTTGGCCCAGTACACGCAGGCGCCCGTCGCCGTGACCGAGGTGGGATTGAACTGCCCGGTGGCGAGACGCACCGGACTCTCGAGGGCGCTCGCGCCCGCCGCGGCGGAGTCGATCACCCCGATGCTGGCGGTCTTCATGGACCAGGCCAGGTAGGCGTCGGTCGACGCGGGGCGAACGAAGAAGGCGGCACTCGAGACCGAGTTCCCACCTCCCGGATAGGCCATGTACGTCGACGGGATCACCGACGACGTGACACTCGCGAACATGCCGGAGCTCCCGGGTTCGTCGACCCACACCCAGAGGTATTGGTCGTTGACCGCGAGCGCGAGCGGGTTCTCCCCGGGGGAAGCGTTCGGCATGAGGAGCGGCGTCACCGCGTTCGCGGCGAAGTCCACGAGGATCATCTTGCCCGTGGCGAACGCGTCGTTCTTGAGAGCCGCGAAGACCCGTCGCCCCGACGCGACGAGCCCCGTCGGGTACTCCGACGTCGAGTCGCTCATCGGGAAGAGGTTCCCGCGCACGACGTCGCCTGCGATGTCGATCTCGTCCACGTACCAGACGCCGTTCTGTCGGCGGAGGGAGTACAGGTTGGACGTGCCGATCGCGAGTCGCTCGTAGGTGTAGTCCTGGATTCTCTTCGCGCCGGAGGGTGTGCCCAAGTTCGTGAGCGCATAGGTCTTGAACGTCGCGAAGCCGTCGATGTTGCGCTCGGCGACGGCGAGCGTCGTGTCGTTCGCCGCGATCGCGAAGTAGACGGAATTCGTCCCGACGAGGCTCGACGAGTCGACGGTGCTCCCCGCGACGATGTCCCGGCGCCGGAGCTTCTTCCCGTTCTCCGCGACCCAGAATACGTACCGGGATGCCGCGACGACCTGGGGCGGCGACGTCGAGAGGATGTCCTCGTTCTGGGCGAGCGCTTCGACCGTGCAGTTCGTCGACGACGTGCACGTCCCACAACATTCGGGGGTCGTGCAGGTCTCGAACGGACCCATTCCGCCGCCGGCGTCGCCCGAGTCGCCCGCGTCGGCCCCCGCGTCGTCCTGCGGTCCGGAATCGGACTCCCCGTCGGATCCGGAATCCGCGACCGTCGCGTCCCCACCGTCCACTCCCGCGTCGGAAGCGGCGTCGGACGCATCGGCACCGAGGGTGGCATCGAGGGACGCGTCGGCACCGCCGTCCCCGGTCGGTGGATTCAGGACCGGACGCGTGAGTTCCTCGACCTTCGGTGCGTCGAGCGAGCAGAACGGCGAATCCGCGAAGGCCGGGCATGGGAGGGCCGCGCCCATGGCCTCGATCACGCCGAGCCGCGCGAGGTTGGCCATGCCGTTCTGCAACGTGAGCACGCGCCCGGCGTCGTCGAACGCGTAGTCCGCGGGGGACGTGAGGAACTCGACGCCGGAGAGGGGCGGGTCGTCGACGCGGTACGCGACGAAGGGCGAGAACGCGGCGATGGGTCGCCCGCCGAACGTGGCGGGGACGCGGAACGTGTCGTCGGAAAGCCGTTCCAACGCCACGGCGTCCGTGCAGTCGCGGACGGCATAGCAGGCGGGTCCGTCGACGTTCCCGTCGGACTTCTTGAGGCGACGTGCGTCGAGCTCGAGGGGCTCGCACTTGCCGCCGCGGCACGTTTCGGTCCCGGAGCACGTGTCCCGGATGCATGCGAGCGTGAACGGCAGCGGGAGCTCCACGACGGAGTCCTTCACGTAGTTCACGACCGCTTCGGACCGGACGAGCGAACGCGGGATGACCTTCGAGTCCTCGCACGGTGGCGTGGAGTCGTCGGTGAACGCGAGGGCGGTGACGCGGATGCCCGTCGCTTCCGTCGGATCCCCGGAAGGCTCGATCCCCAAGGTCGCCGGGAGGACGACCGCGCCGGAGGGTGCGGGCGCGGACGTCGCGACGCGTACGCGCGAGCAGAAGTACGGGTGGCCCGTCACGGCGTTCGCGACCCGGACTTCGAAGGAGTCGATGGGCATCTGCGACGAGACGACGACGAGGAATCCCGTCTGGGGCCGCGTGCTGCACGCGACCAGGGTCGCGAGCACGACGAGACACGCTCCGACGCAGGCTCGGAGCGTGCGCCTTCGCGATGACGGGTAACGGAAAGGAGGAGCGGTCGTCACAGCGTGTTTCCGGTGGCTCCCACGTCGTATCCCGCCGCGGACGGCTGGATCCAGTAGATGCACCGCGCCGTCGAGAGGAGGCCGGCCGGACCACCCAGTCCGGACACGAACTGGACCGGTGTGGAGCTGCCAAACTGCGAGGTCGGGAGAGCGTCGATGCGTCCCCCGGAATTCACCCCCGACCAGAGAAGGAACGAGCCGCCTGCCGAGGAGGTGGCGGACACGAGGTCCGTCATGTCGACGGCACCGGCGGAAGGAACGGGGGTCGCTTGGAGGGCGTTCGCCACGGGGAACGCCAGGGTCGTGGCCACGGTTCCCGAGGATTCGAGGCGCGCGTGGGCCACCCACTCGTCACCCGAGGAACGGACGATGGCGAGACCGAGGGTCCGGTCGCCGGACGCCGTCGTCTCGACGGTGCGCGCGGTGGGGACGGTCGCCGTCGCGTCGACGTCGACGAGGATCGCACTCGAGTCCGTGCGCGAGTCGAAGCTGACGAACGCATGGCCGTTCGCCCCGACGATGCGCCGGACGACGGCGCTCGCGAACGTCACGCCGAGATCCACGGCCCGCGCGGACAGGGTGCTCTTGTCGAAGGCCACCACGGAGTAGTTCGTGGCGAACAGTCCTCGCTCGACGACGTAGACGGACGTCGCGTCCGAGGCGATTCCGAACGTGGGCCCTTCCCGTGCGGCGGACGTGGCGCCGGCCGTCGGAGGAGCGGGCGCGAGGAACGTCTCGACGTGGTAGTTCGACGCCACCGGCGAAACGCGGGTGAGGGCGGCCACGCGATCTCCGGCCGCCGCGAGCCACTGGACCGACGCCCACTGGGTGGGGATCGTTTGGCGCGCTCCCGGATCTCCGGGAGCCAGGACGTAGGCGAGGGACGAACCGTCCTCGTCGACGTACGCCATGAGGCCGCGCGCGGTGGGCGCACCGTCGGTGACGAAGGCGAGTTGGGGAGGCGGATTCGTCGTCCGTGCGGTGAACACGATGCCGGGCTGGCACGATTCGCCGAGACACGTGCCGCAACAGACTTCCGCGCACGTCCCTCCGCCGTCCGACCCGGAGCTTCCGTCCGGGACCGAACCTCCGTCCGTGGGTGGACTGCCGTCGGCGTTCCCGTCCGTCGTCGAGCTTCCGTCGGAGCCGCGTCCGGCGTCGCCCCCGCCGTCCGACGGCAAGGTCGCGTCGACGCCCGCGTCCATGCCCGAATCCGGGAGCGTCGACGCGCCGGAATCGGCGTCGGAGGCGGCGTCCGGCGACGGAACCGCGCCGTCGGGCCGTCCAGCATCCATGGATGCCGACGTGTCCGGGACGAGCGCCCGGAGATCGGACCGTGAGTCCGTGCACAGAGGTTGGTCCGCACGGGGTCCGCAGGACGTGGCGACACCGACTTCCCGGACGACGCCGCGATCCACGAGCCCACACAACGCCTCTCCGAGGACGACGGCATGCCCGGGAACGTCCACGTCGACGTCTCCGGGGAGGACGAACTCGACCCCCGAGATCCCGTCGCCGAAGTCGAACCGGACCCAGGGAAGGACACGTTCCCCGTCGATCCCTCCGCCGAGCGCATACCGGCAACGCTCCGTCGGAACGAGCGCGTGGACGGCGTCGCATCCGGAGGCGGACTGGCATCGAGGCACCCGGATCGCTCCCTCGGCGGATTTCGGCGCCGTGCGCGCGTCCCGAGCCGAAGAGACACATGCGCCCTCGCGGCACGTCGTTCCGGAATCGCACGCCACGCCGACGCAACTGGCCGTGAACGGGAGGACGACGTCGAACGATTCGCCTTCGAGGTAGCCGACGCGGGCCTCCTGCCGGACGAGGGGCCTCGTACGATTCTCCGTGCACGCGTCGCCGGGAATCGCTCCCGCGTAGGCCGACGCGACGAGCGTGACGGGACGGGCCCGTGCGGGATCGACGCCCGCGGCGGGTTGGATCGCGACGCTGGCCGGCAGCGCGTAGGGCGGGCCTTCCTCGGGGCGGGCGCGTCGCCGGACGTCGACGGGATACTTCAGGCACGCGACGAGCTCGCCTTCCGTCTCGACGCGGAGGACCACGTTCGACACGGGAAGATCCGTCGCGAGCACGGCGAGCATGGCGGTCGTCGCGCGCGTGGTGCAGGACGCGACGAGGGCACTCGCGAAGGTCGCCGCGAAGGCGACGGACGCGAGGCCCCGCTTCAAAACGCCCAGCCGCTCGTCTTGACGGTGCCGGGGGGAAGGTTGCCCTTGACGTCCGGCGGATCGCCCGGCTTCGCGGCGATGAAGGTGATCGCGGCGCCCGCGCCCACGGCCGCCGCCGCGCCGATGGCGACCCAAATCCAGGTCTTGCTCTTCTTCGCGGTCAGACCTGCGGAGACGATCTGCGTCTGACCGTCGACGACGCTGATGGACGTCGAATAAGGCTCGAGACCGGTCTTGCGCACGAGGACCGAGTGGGACCCCGGCGCGAGGCTGCCTTCCCACGGCGTGAGGCCGACGATGCCTCCGTCGATCTCGACGGTCGCGCCGTCGGCGTTGTCGCTCTTGACGACGACGGTGCCGGCGCTCTGGAGCATGGCGATGGAGACGATCTGCGTGTCGCCTTCGATGACCTCGACCATCTTGGCCGTCGGTCGGAAGCCCGGAGCACGGCCTTCGAAGTTGTGGCGCCCCGGCGTCGTCGTGGCGCGGTAGGGGGCGGGGCCCATCTCGACGCCGTCGATGTACACGAGGGCGCTCTTCGTCCCGCTGACTTCCACGCGGACGGTGGACTTCTTCACGAGGGAACTGAGGGGAGCATCCAGCGTCGAAATGGCACCCGTGCTGATGGCGATGGTCTGCGTGTTGTCCGCGAAACCGGACTTGGCGACACGGATCGAGCGGGTACCGACGTCGACGCGGATCGGTTCCTTCAGAGGGAGGACACCGGCTTCTTCGCCGTCGACGTAGACCTTCGCGCCGGCCTCGTTCGACGTGACGTTGACGCTGCCGATGAACGGCTCGAGCTGGGCGATGACCTTCGAGAGCTCGACCACTTCGTCGGGCGTGAGGATGCCACTGCCCTCCGAGAGCTCCTGACGGAACCGCGCGGCCGCGCGGGCGTAGTGTTGGAGCTGGCGCTCGCAGACGCCCACGTTGAACAAGACACGCGGGTTCTTCGAGAGCTCGTAGGCACGGAGGAACTCCGTGAGAGCGCCGCTGTAGTTCGCGTCCTCGAAGAGCGCCTTCGCCGCGTCCCAATCCTTGACGGCAGCGGGCGGAAGTTCCTCACGGACGGTCTTGGTACGCGTCTGCGCGAAGGCGGACGACTGCACCAACATCACCGCAGCCAACATCAGCGAAGGAAATCGGAGTCGCATGCTCACGACCCAATCCTAAAGGCCGTGGACTCCGTTCGCCGAAAAATCAGTCCTTGAGCGTCGGCCGGGGAAGACCCGTGGCCGGACCCGTCGAATGACGCGGTTTCGGAGGAGGTGAAGGTGCGACGTCCCGGGGTTCCTCGGGAACGGAGACCGGCGTACCGGCCGGCCGGACCGGAGGTGTCGACGCCGTGACGGGGCGCGGTGCCGCCTTCGCCGTGGAGGGGACTGCGGGCGTCTCGCTCTTCGCGGACGCCGACGCGGCGGGCGGAGGAAGCGCATCCGCGGGGAGGGGCGAAAGAACGGGTTCGAACGACGGCGCCACCGGCAACGGCAACGCGTGCGGCTTCGCCACGCCGGCCGCCGCTTCCGAGGTCACGTGGCCCGAGGACATCCGGACCACGGCGACGCCCGTGCCGAGGACGGCGAACGCACCGACCGCGGCCGCGACCACGGCGAAGCGCTTCGGGGGAACGAGGGTCGCGCGGAGCTTGGGCTGGCTCTGCCATGCGACCTGGACGCTTCCGCCGGTCACGCTCGCCTTGCCGCTCGGCACGACGTACGGCGTGTCCGTGCGCTCCTCGCCCGTGCCGTACTGGGTCGCCGCGTGCGGATCAGCCGCTTCCATGCCTCCGCTCGGACGGATGGACGCACGCTGCGCCGCCGACGTGGGATCGAGCGTCACCTCGAAGCGATCCGCGTACGAGAGCGGCGCTTCGTCGACGCAGCTCTCGATGCGTTCGAGGATGTTGCGGCTCTTGTCGCCGATCCAAGGGCGGAGGGCGGTCGCGAAGTCCGCGGCGTCCTTGAAACGCGCGTCGCGATCGCGGGACATGGCGCGGTGGATGACCGCAGCGAGGTTCTTGTCGATGCCGGGCGCCGCCTTCGTCAGGTGGACGGGCTCCTGCGTGAGGAGCTTGGCGATGATCTCGGCGGCCTCCTCCGAATCGAGATCGTAGGGGAGGCGTCCTGAAATCAGGTTGTAGAGGATGGTGCCGGCAGCGAAGACGTCGGCGCGTAGATCGACACCGCGGGGGGAGGTCGCTTGTTCGGGCGCCATGAAGAGCGGAGTCCCGAGGGCCATGTTGCTCGCCGTCAGTCCCGCACCGGCCTTCGCACGGAGGCGCGAGATGCCGAAGTCGAGGAGCTTCAGGAAGTCCGGATCGCCGTCGCGGCGGACGAGGAAGCAGTTCGAGGGCTTGATGTCGCGGTGGACGATGCCGGCGCGGTGGGCTGCCTGCATGCCGCGGAGGATCTGCATCCCGAAGTGCAACGCGCGGGGAACGGGGATGCCGGGACGACCGTCCTCGGCGAGGAGCTCGCCGAGGTCACGACCATCGAGGTACTCCATGACGAGGTACGGCTGCCCGGACTCGAGCGTGCCGACATCGAACACCTTGACGACGAAGTCGCTGTCGACCTTCGAAGACGCGACGGCTTCGTTGATGAAGCGGTCCGTCGCGTCCGGGAATCGGAGGACGGCGGGGCTCATGAACTTGAGCGCGACGGGAGCGTCCCGAACTTCGTGCTTCGCTTTCGCGACGGCACCCATTCCGCCGACACCGAGATAACTCTCGATGCGGTACTTCCGGTCGATGACGGATCCGACGGACGGATAACCGATCAACATCGCTTGCGCGATCTTGGGAGCGGCCCTCGGCGAGTGGCGAGTCACACCAAGATTCTAGCAAAGGGGCGCGGGCGTGCGTCCGATCTCGCTCTCGACGATGCAGACGGCGGTCACATGCGCGGGAGGGTACGCCCACCCGTTACGGTGTGGGTACCGTGTACGCCGTGCGAACGCCACGCGCGCGCCGCGTATGCGCCGCGTGTGCGACAAGGGAACCGGGAACCCGATCAGCCGCGCGGCGGAACGTGCGCCGCGTCGCGACCGACGGCGTGCAGCAAGCGGACGCGGGCCACCCTGTGTTCGATGCGGGCGTTGATCGACTCGAGTCTCGCTCGCGTGAGGTCCGTCTCGGCATCGGTCACCTCGACGAGCGTGGCCTTGCCGTTCTGGTAGAGGTCACGTCGCACACGGTAGGCTTCTTCGGCGGACGCGAGCCCGCTGCCGGACGTCGCGACGGCGATCTCGGTCTCGCGGAGACTCCGCCAGGCCTGCGAGACCTCCAATCGGAGACCGTCCGCGAGGGCGGCCTTCTGCGCCTCGATCTCGGACTGCTTCGCCTGGGCTTCGCGCACGCGCGCCATGGCCGCCGGGATTTCGGTGGGCGTCCACGTGAGCACGAGGCTCGCGTCCCAGGTCGCGGTGAACTTCTCCTGCTGCGGGAAGATGCGCTGGTTCGGGTTCGAGTAGTTGACGGACGCGGCGCCGTCGAGGCGCGGGTAGTACGCCGCGCGGAGCGAACGCTCCTGTTGGTTGATCATGAACTTGGTCTCGTCGAGGGCGCGGACCTCGAGGCGGCGGTCGAAGGCTTCCTTCACGAGAGCGTTGACGTCCCCCGTGTTCGCGAGCGGGGTCAGGTCCGCGAGGATGTCCTCGCCGATCTCGTAGTGGGTCCCGTCCTTGTCGTGCATGGCGACGACGAGCTGTTCCTCGGTGAGATCCGCGACGGTCTTCGTGCGCTCGAGGAGGAGCTCCATGTTCTTCTTCTGCGACTCGGCACGGAGGACGTCCGCACGCGACACCATGCCCACCTCGAACGCGGAGGTCGCGTCCTTCGCGTGGAGGTTCGCCTGCTCGAGGGAGGCTTCGGCGACGAGGCGCTGCCCGCGGGCGCGGACCCAGTTGTAGTAGGAGATGCGCGCATCGCTCGCGGCCTTGGCGCGCGCGGCGAGTTCGTCGACCTCGGCGGCGCGCCGCGACGACGACGCCGCGGCGAGCGCTTCGGAGATGCGGAGGACGTAGTCCGAGAGCGGGATCGAGAGGGCCGCCTTGAACTCGATCTGGTTGAGGAACACCGGGAACGAGAACGCCGGCGCGATGAAGAGGGGCGTGGCGGCCGTCACGGGCTGGACGGTATCGACCACCTGCGACGTGACGATGGAGCTCCCGCCTCCGCCGATGGACGGCGGATCGATGGGAGACAGGCGCGTGTAACGCGCCGACCCCGTGAGTTGCGGAAGGAACGCGAACTTCGCCTGGTCCACCTTCGCGTCCGCCGCGGCCGTGGACTGCTGCTTCGCGCGGACCGCGAGGCTCGTCTCCTCGGCGCGCTTCGCCGCCTCGTCGGAGGTGAGCCCCTTCCCTCCCCGGAAGAGCGCGTCGAGTCGACCGTCGAGTTGGGACTTCTCCGGCAGGGCCGGCGCGGCGGGAGGCGGTGCGGCCGGATCGATCCCCTGCGGCGGGACCACGGGCTGCGCGGGCGCGATCGGCGGAGCGCCGGGCACGGCCTGCATCGGGGGCGCCTTCACCTGCGGAGTCTGCGGGAGCGGATCGGGCGTACGGACTTCGGGGGTCGGGACGACGACCGGAGGCGGCAGCGTCGGCGGCGGAGGCGGCGCTTGCGCGAACGCGGTCGCAGAGACGACCTCGGCCGAAAGGGACACGACCACAAACACCGCCAGAGGGCTTCGTTTCATCGGGAGCTTCCGTTGGGAGATGCGGGAACGGGGGGAACGAGACCGGGACGGCGACGCGTCACTCCGCCGCGCTGGGTGCGCGTACGCCGTGCGCGTCGTCGAGGGAGGTCGTTTGCGACTCCGACATCCGTCGGAGGAACGGGATTCGAGCCTTCACGCCCTCGATGGCCAAGTAAAATACCGGAACCACGACGAGGGAGAGGAGCGTCGAGCTGATGACGCCTCCGATGACGGCGATGGCCATGGGCGCGCGGAACTCGCTGCCCTCGCTCTTGCCCACCGCCGTCGGCAACATGCCGAGGACCATGGCCGCGCTGGTCATGAGGATCGGACGGAGGCGTTCGGGTCCGGCCTCGAGGATCGCCTGGAGCGGTGTCTCGCCGAGCTCGCGGACACGCACCAACGCGCGGTCGATGAGGAGGATGGCGTTCTTCGTCACGAGACCCATGAGGAGGATGATCCCGATCATCGCACCCATGGCCATGGTGTTGTTCGTGAGGAAGAGACCGAGGATCGCGCCGACGAACGCGAGGGGGAGCGTGAGCATGATCGTGAGCGGGTGGATGAAGCTCTCGAATTGCGACGCGAGGATGATGTAGATGAAGACGACACCGAGCATGAGCGCGAGACCCATGTTGGAGTTGGTCTCGCCCATCATCTTGATCTGGCCGTCGTAGACGATGGACGCGCCGGTCGGCAGTTCGAGCGCCTTGATCTGCGGATCGATGTCCTTGACGATGTCGCCGAGGGGACGACCGAGCGGCGCAGCCCAGACCTGGATCTGGCGGCTCCTGTTCTCGCGCTCGATGACCTGGGGTCCTTCCCCGCGCGAGAGCGTGGCGACGTCGCCCAGCTTGACGGGACCCTTCGGCGTGACGAGCGTGATGTTCGCGACGTCCGACTCCTGGTTGCGGGCGGACTTCTCGAGGTGCACGCGGATCGGGATCTCGTCCTTGCCCTGACGGAAGCGACCGGCTTCGTCGCCTTCCATGGAGCTCCGGAGCGCGAGCGCGACCTGGGCGACGGGGATGCCCTTGTCGGCCGCACGCTGGCGATCGATCTCGACCTGGAGCTCGGGACGGCCGGGCGAATACTTCACCTGGATGTCCTGGATACCGGGTGTCGTGGAGAGGATCTTGGCGACCTTCTGGGCGAGGGGGGCGATGTCGCCGTAGGTCTGGCCACGGACGTCGATCATGATCGGCGCTTCGGTCGCGGCGCCTTCGGCGAAGGGCGGGTCGGTGATGGCGACCTTCGCGCCGGGGATTTTCGCGAGGATGTCGCGGCAGAATCCCTTGAGCTCCGCGAGCGACTGCTTCCGCTGGTCCTTCCGCGACGTGACGATGCGCCACTTGGCCTTGTTGACCTCGCCGTTCGGGCCGAGGGTCGCGAAGACGACCTTGTTCTCCGGGTTCTCGAACATCTTCTTCTCGGCTTCCGTCGAGATGCGGGTCGTCTCGTCGAGGGACGTTCCCGCCGGGAGTTCGAACTCGGCGATGTACTGACCTCGGTCCTCGGCGTTCACGAACTCCGAACCCGTGAGCTTCGCGATGAAGCCCATGAAGAACAGGCTCCCGATGGCCAGTCCGCCGATGATCAGCTTGTTCCGCGTCGCGAACCGGAGAATGCCCCGGTACGTCTCGTCCATGGCGTCGAAGACGAACTCGAAGGGACGTTTCAGCCACTTCCACGAGTCGTTCTTCTTCTCGTCCAGGGAATGGGAGAAGCGCGACGAGAGCATGGGGTCGAGCGTGAAGGCGACGAAGAGAGAGAGCACGACCGCCCCCGAAACCGTGATGCCGAACTGCCGGAAGAACTGACCGACCATTCCCTTCACGAAGGCGACGGGAATGAAGACGGCGACGATGGTGAGCGTGGTCGCGAGGACGGAGAGCGCGATTTCTTTCGTGCCGTCGAGCGCCGCCTGCCTGGGCGACTTGCCCCGCTCGAGGTGCTTGAAGATGTTCTCGCGGACGACGACGGCGTCGTCGATGAGCAGACCGATCGCGAGCGAGAGCCCGAGGAGGGTCATCATGTTCATCGTGTAGTCGAGCACGTACATGAGGAAGAACGTGCCGATGACGCTCGTCGGGAGGGCGACGGAGCTGATGAGCGTCGACCGGAGGTCGAGCATGAAGACCAGGATGATGAGGATGGCCATGCCACCGCCGAACACGATGTCGTGCTGGACCTGGTCGACGCTGTTCTTGATGAAGCGCGATTGGTCGATGATCAGCGACGACTTCATGCCCGCGGGGAACGACTGCTCGAGGACGGCGAGGCGGGCCTTGATCCCGTCCGAAACGGCGACGGTGTTGAGGCCCGACTGCTTGAGGATGGCGAAGCTGACGGCTTCCTTGCCGTTCACGCGGACGCGGGTGCGGACGTCCTCGAAAGCGTCCTCCACCTTCGCGACGTCGCGGAGGCGCACGGCGGAGCCGTCCTTCGCGGTGGTGACGATGACGTCGCGGATGGACTCGACGCTCTGGAATTCGCCGATGGTGCGGACGCTGATCTCGCGACGCCCCTCGTCGAAGTGACCGGCCGGGACGTTGAGGTTGTCCATGCGGAGACGCTGGACGACGGTCCCCGCGTCGAGGCCGAGCGCGTTCAGACGCGTGCGATCGAGTTCGACGCGGATCTCGCGCGCGGCTCCGCCGTTGACCTCCACGGCGGCCACGCCGTCGACCTGCTCGAGCGCCGGTTTGAGCACGTCGTCGGCGTACTTGCGCGCCGCCGAGAGGGATCCCGTGGTCTCGAGCGTGTAGGTGAGGACGGGGGACGCCGAGACGTCGAAGCGGCCGATGGTCGGTTCTTTGGTGTCCGTCGGGAACTTGTAGCGGACGCCGGCCACACGCTCGCGCACCTGCGCGGCGGCGTCGGAGATGTCGACGCCGAGTTTGAAGATGACCATCGTCTGCGACGCGCCCTCGCGGGAGAAGGTGCGGACGCGATCGATGCCGTTGAGGCTGATGACCGAGTCTTCCACCTGCTTCGTGACGAGGTTCTCGACCTCGGTCGGACTCGCACCGGGGTAAGGGACGGTGACGACGACGACGGGGAACGAGACGTCCGGGAAGAGATCGGTCCCGAGGCTCTTCAAGCCCACGAGACCGAGGACGAGCACCGCCACCGTCAGCATGACGGTGAAGACGGGTCGCTTGATCGCGATCTCGGAGATGTTCACGGTTTGCCTCCGGCGGCAGGCGCTTGGGTCGGTGCGACGGCCGCGGCGGACGACCCGGGCATCGGTGCGCCCGATCCGACCTCGACCACGTCGCCGTCCTTCGATTCGGGGGTCGGGCTGACGAGGACGTCGTCGGTCGCGAGGAGTCCGCTCCTCACGACGAGGTCCCCGTTCGGTGCGTTCGTGAACTGGACGTGACGCCCGCGGAGTGTCTGGGATTGGACGACGAAGACTTCGTCCTGGGAACCGGGGCGGAGCGTGTTCGACGGCAGGAGGTGGACGGCGATCGGGGCGCCGCCCTTGATCTGGGCGCGGACGAACGATCCCGCGAAGAGAGGCTTGTCGCCTTCGTTCACGAGGAGCGCTTCGACGGGCACGCGACGCGTCGCGGGGTCGACCGCGCCGAGGATGGTGGTGACGTGGGCGGTGCGGGGACCTCCGTCCGCGGTGACGACGACGTCACCTCCGACGGCGACGAGGCCCGCGTCCGCCTCGCTGACCGTTCCGACGATCTTGAGGCTCGAGAGGTCCATCACGTGGAACTGCGCGACGCCCGGGGAAACGACGGCGCCTTCGCCCGGCGGCGCCTTCGAGATGACGCCGGCGAACGGCGCGACGATGACGTGATTCGCGAGCATGGTGCTCGCCAGGGCCACCTGCGTGCGGGCGGCCTCGACCTGCGCCGTCGCCAGGTTCTTCTGGCCGGTGGCCTGGACGCCGCTCGCTTCGGCCTGGGAACCGCTGCGCACCATGGCTTCGGTGCGACGCGCGGAATCGGTGGCGAGGGCGAGCTGGGCCTCGGCGGTCTTCACCTGCGCTTGCGCGGCCGTGACCTGGGCCTGGGCCTCGCTGGCGTCGAGGGAGGCGAGGACCTGGCCGGCCTTCACGCGGTCGCCGACCTTCGCACGGACGGAGCCCATGCGACCGCCGGCCTTGAAGCCGAGATCCGCTTCGCGGAGCGGCTGCAGGGTGCCTTCGAACGGGACGACGGGCTGCCACGTCGTGGCGACGGGCTTCACGACCGTCACCGAGCGCGGTTTCGTGGCGAGCGCGGCGTTCACCTGCGCGGTCTCCGTGCGCTTCGCCTCGACGGCCTTCTGGTTGGTGGTGGCGGACGAGATCCGAACCCCGATCCAGCCCACGAGGCCGAGGACGCCGGCGATGGCGACGATGCGGAGCACGGGGAAACCGGTCTTCGGCTTCGGAAGCCCCGCGTCGGCCTCGACGTGGCCGCCGTGGGGAGCGCCGTAGCCCAGGGAGTCGCCACCGTTGCTTGCGAAAGGTTCGCGTTCCATTCCGTTGCCTGCCTTCGTGCGGCCGTTCGTGTGGACGTGTTGGGGAGATCGGATCTGCGATTGGGAGTCGTTCATCGGGTCGCCTTGCCGCCGACGCGGCGGGCCTCTCTGTCTCGTGCGGTTCGTCCGCGGCCCGGACTTGGAGCCCTCCGGACGGTCATTTGTTCCTGGGATTCGCGCGCCTCGCCCGACTTCGCGGAAAGGCTCGCGACGAGTTCGCGGCTGCCGATGCCTCGGACCACGAACATCTGGGCCTCCCGGAGGATGGCGCGGATGTCGGGCTTCTTCGGCATGCGGGTGATCTGGCGGGCGATGCGGTCGTAGGCGCCGGACATGAAGGCGCTCGCGATCTCGACGTCGAGATCGGCCCGGTAGCGACCGGCTTCGACGCCGGCGGCGAGTGCGCGCTTGACGCTCTCCCGGGTGCGTTCGGAGAACTCCTCCACGAGGTGGAGGAAACTCGACGAACGACCGCCCTCGAGGAGCAGACACATCACGCCGCGGTTCGCCCAGACGAATTCGAAGATTTCCGAGTCCCGCTCGACCCAATACGCGAGGTAGTCCTCGTCGCTCATTCCGGCGAGCTCCGCGAGGGCGGCCGGGTCGCACGGGAGTTGCTCGACGAGGGTCTGCATCCGGGCGACCACGGACTCCACGAGCTGCCGGAACGCGTCCTCCTTGCTCTGGAAGTGCAGGTAGAAAGCGCCCTTCGAGAGTCCGGCGCGGGCCGTGATCGCCTCGACCTTCGCGCGGTCGAGACCGTCCCGGGCGAACTCGGACTCCGCGGCGCGGAGGAGCTTGATTTTGGCGTTCGGGTCGCTGGGGCGTGCCATCCGGTGACTCTCGGGTCAGTGACTCGACGGTCAATATACGAGGCCTGCGAGGACCGACCAGGCTGACCCCATGAGCAGGATCCGCCGGTACGACCTCCGGAAGAGCGACCGTCCGGGCAGGCGGAGCGGCCTATCGCAAGGGTCGTTCCAACGCCGGACGCCTCCGGAGGGACGTGCCGACGGACCGCGTGGACCACGGCCGAGCTCTCTCGTAGGGCCCGAATCTCGGGCGTCCAGCCCTTCGATTCCGACCCACGGGTCATTATCGAAGGGACCGCCATCCCTGTTGCCGGGAGGGCAGATGTCCGGAACGCGACAGCACGGAGCCCGGGACACGGACCAACGGAATCCGCCTGGGAAGGATCGGACTTAGGTCCCAATGCGAGCGCCGTCCATGGAGTCCACCTCGTCGTCCTCGAACACGGGGGCCGGGCGACCGTCGAGCACCATGCGGAGAATGCCGGGGAGCAAGAAGAGGGTGAGGACCGTGGAGACGACGATGCCGCTGATGACGACCGTGGCGAGAGGACGCTGCACTTCGGCGCCGGCTCCGCTCGCGAGGGCCATGGGAAGGAAGCCCAGTGCCGCCACGGCACCGGTCGTGATGACGGCACGGAGCGTGTGCGTGGCACCTTCGGTGATGGCCGCGTCGAGCGCGGTCCCCTCTTCGAGGCGACGCTTCACGTCCGCGGCCATGACGACTCCGTTCAGCACCGAGACGCCGGCCAACGCGATGAAGCCGACGGCCGCCGGGATGCTGAACGACAATCCGCGTCCGACGAGACCGAGGATGCCGCCGATGAGCGCGAACGGGACGACGAGGAACACCGCCCCGGCGTACCGCGGGCTCTGGAACATGAGCAGGAGCATGCCGAAAATGATCGCGGCACTCACGGGGACGACCATGGCGAGGCGGGCCTTCGCGCGTTCGAAGTTCTCGAACTGTCCGCCCCAGGTGATGTCGTAGCCGGACGGGGGCTTCACGGTCTGGTTCACGCGCGCGCGGGCGTCGTCGACCCACGAGACGAGGTCGCGACCGCGGAGATTCACCTCGACGCGGACGGTGCGCGTGAGCGCCTCGCGACGCACCTGGGTGGGTCCCTCGTTCTCCTCGATCTTCGCGACCTCGGAGAGCGGCACCGTCGTGCCGTTCGCGGCCTCGACGAACAGTTCGCCGAGGGCCTCGGGGGAAGCCGAACGGGGCGGTACGAGGACGCGGAGATCGAACCGGCGATGTCCTTCGTAGATCGACCCCACCTGGAGTCCCACGCGCGCGGCCTGGATGGCGGCGAGGGCGTCTTCGGCGGCGACACCGTAACGCGCGAGGCGGACCCGGTCGGGTCGGACCGTGAGCGTGGGAGCGCCGAGCACGCGTTCGACGCGCACGTCTCCCGTACCGGGGACCTGCCGGACCACGGCGCCCACTTCCTCGCTGATGCGTTTGAGCTCCGCGAGTTCTTCGCCGAAGATCGCGATCTGGACGTCGGCGCGGGAGCCGCTGATGAGTTCGTTGGTCTTGTCCTCGATGGGCTGGGAGACGGAGACGAACGTGCCCGGCACCTCGCTCTCGATCGCGTTCTTCATGGCGACGGAGAGGTCGTCCAGATCGTGGGCCGTGGTCCACTGCTCCTTCGGCTTCAAGTGGACGAAGATGTCGGTGTTGTCGTTGCCGACGGGATCGATGGCGACCTCGGCGCGCCCCGTCATGCCCAACGTGGTGACGACCTCGGGGAAGCGCTTCAGGACCTTCTCGGTCTTGAGATCGAGTTCCTTCGCTTCGGCGAGGCCGATGGAAGGTGCGCGACGGATGGTGACGACGACGTCGCCTTCGTCGATGCGTGGGAGGAAGTCGGCGCCGGCACGGGCGAGGAGGACCACGCTCGCCACGAGCGCCACGGACGACGCCGCGAGGAGCGCCCACCTATGGCGCATCGCCGTTCCCAGACTCCGCTCGTAGGCATGTTCGAGGGAGAGGATCCACTTCGCCCCCGAGTTCTTGGGCGGCGGCACGAGCGTGACGAGGAGCGCCGGGAAGAAGAGCACCGAGTACACGAGGGCGCCGAAGAGGGCGCACGCCATGGTGATCGCCATCGGCCGGAACATCTTCCCCTCGATGCCCTCGAGCGCGAGGAGGGGCACGTAGACGAGCATGATGATCGCGACGGAGAACGCGACGGGGCGCGCGAGACCGGCGGCGATGTCGGCGTAGGCACGTGCGCGGGCGCGGGACGCGAGCTTCTTGCCCGCGGTGGCCGCCATCACCCCTTCGAGGATGATGATGGGACCGTCGACGAGGAAGCCGAAGTCGATGGCGCCGAGGCTCATGAGATCCCCGGTGACGCCGAAGAGGTGCATGCCGAAGAGCGCGATCGCCATGGATCCGAAGATGCCGACCACGACGACGAGCGCACCACGGATGGTGCCGAGAAGGAGCGCGAGGACGATCGTGACCACGATCGCGCCTTCGACGAGGTTCTTGAGGACGGTGGACACCGTGCGACCGACGAAGTCCGCGCGGTCGTAGATCGGGTCGATGATGACGCCAGGAGGGAGCTCGGACTGGATCTCCTCCATGCGTTTCTTCACGGCGTGCACGACGTCGCGGCTGTTCGCGCCGACGAGCATCATCGTGATTCCGGTGACCGCCTCCCCTTCCCCGTCCCGGGTGATGACGCCGTAACGGAGCGCCGATCCGACGCGCACGTGCGCGATGTGGCGCACGAGGAGAGGTGTCCCGTCCGACCCCGTGCGGAGGATGACGTTGGCGATTTCCTCCTCGCTCTTGAGCGCGCCGACGCCCGTGAGCGTGAACGACTCCGACGATCGATCGAGGTACCCACCGCCGACGTTGAGGTTCGATTTCGAGAGCGCGTCGGAGACGTCCTGCAAGGTCATCTCGTGGGCGTGGAGGCGACCGCGATCGACGACGACCTGGTACTCCTTCAGGTCGCCGCCCATGGTGTTGACCTCGATCACACCGCCGACGCTCCGGAGCTTGGGGACGATCTCCCAGTCGAGGATCGTCCGGAGCTGCATCGGCGAGTGCTTGTCGGACCGGACGACGAACTGGAAAATCTCGCCGAGACCGCCGGACACCGGGGAGAGCTCGGGTTTGCCGGCGGCCTTCGGGAGCGCGGCTTCCACGCTCCGCACGCGCTCGAGCACCATCTGGCGGGCGAACCAGATGTCCGTACTGTCCTTGAAGATGACGGTCACCGCGGAGAGTCCGTTGCGCGAGACCGAGCGGAGTTCCGCGAGGTGCGGCAGGCCGTTCAGCGCCGCTTCCATGGGGAACGTGACGGCGCGTTCGACTTCGACGGGCGAGAGGCCCGGACAGTCGGTCATGACGGAGACCTGCACCGTCGACACGTCGGGGATGGCGTCGATGGGGAGATACCGGGCAGCCGCCCCCCCCGCGATCAGGAGGACGCCGAGGAGCGCGACGACCATGAGCCGGAGCTCGATGGACTTCCGGACGAGGAGGGCCAGCACGGGCTACCTGAAGATCTCGGACTTGAGGGCGAACACGCCCTTGACGACCACCGACTCGCCGGCGGTGAGACCGGAGACGATCTCGACCTTCACGCCGTCCTGGCTCCCGGGGACCACGATGCGCGGTTCGACGGCGTTGGCGTCCTTCGAGACGAACACCGTGGACTTGCCGTCGACCGTGGTGAGCGCTTCGCGCGGGAGGAGGAAGCCGGCGCTCGGCGTGGTCTTCGTGTGGATGCGCGCGAGGACCGATTGGCCCGGACGGAGCGCACCTTCCGCGTTGTCGACGACGACGCGCACGTCGCTCGATCGGGTCTCGAGGTTGATGACGTCCCCCACGTGGGCGACCGTGCCCTTGAGGACCACGGAGGTGTTCGTCTGGGGCGTGATCTCGACGGTGTCGTTCGGACGGATGTGGGCCAGCTCCCGTTCGAACACGGCGAGTTCGATCCAGACGCGGGAGAGATCGGCGACCTTGAACAAGGTGGCGCTCGGTTCCACCGACTGGCCGCGGGACACGTGGGAGTCGACGATCTTGCCCGCGATCGGGCTCGTGACGAGGAGGACGCCGATGTCCCCCACGCGATCGCCCCCGAGGGCGCGGACGCGTTGTTGGCTGGCGTTGAGTTCGGCCTTGGCCGACGCGGCGGCGGCGCGGGCGAGCTCGGCGTCGCGGGCGGAGGAGACGTGGGCTTCGGCGAGATCCGTCTCCCGACGCTCGTTCACGGTGGCGGCCTCCGCGTGCGCCTTCGCCGCCGACAGCGCCGATTGGGCCTGACCGAGCTCGGCGCTCTCGATCTCGGCGAGGACTTCGCCGGCCTTCACGGGATCGCCGGCGAACTTCGCGATGCGGTGCACTCGGCCGGCGATACGGGCGCCGATGACGGCCACGCGCTCCGGATCGAAGTCGACCGTACCGGTGACGTTGACCACCGGGGAAAGAGCGCCGCTCTCCACCTTCGTGAACGCGATCTCGGATCGGGTGGCGAAGGCGGGAGAGAAACGGATCCACTTGCCGTCGAACGTGGGGACGTCCCGAGGGGGCTCCTGGGCGACGGCGGGCCCCTTCCGCGTGACCGCGAAGGCGATCACCGCGGCGACGACGAGCACGCCCGCCCCCACGAACATCGGCGTGCGGCGGGAAACGGTCTTCGCGGGTTCGTGCAGGTCGCTCATGTCTCGGATGGGCTCTTCCATGGTTCCTTCGGTGACGTTCCGGGCGGGTTCGGGGGCGACGTCACGGCAGGCTCCCGCCGACGGCGCGTTCGAGGGCGATGCGTTCGAGCCACACGGCCTCGAGCGCGTCGAGACGAAGTTCGCGAATGCGCGCGAGGTCGCGCGACGCGGTCGTCACGCGGAAGATGTCGAAGCGACCGGCGAGCCACCCGGTCTCGACGAGTTCGAGCGTGCGTTCGGCGGCGGGGATCGCCGTCTCCGTGAGGGTCGTCAGTTCCTTCGCGCGGTGCTCGAAAGCCTTCCGGGTGCTCGTCACTTCTCGGAGCACCTGCCTCGCCTGGAGTTCGATGCGCGCGTTTTCCCCCGCACGCGCTTCCTTCACCACCGCGCGGGGTCCCTGGTTCCTCTGGGCGACGGGAATCTCGACCGAGAGACCGACGAGCCCGAAGATCGGCGAGACCGGCGCGGCGTCGATGCCGACGTAAGCGCCGAGACGCGGGAAGGTCTCCCGGGAGAGACGCTCGTCCGTGGCGTCGAGCTGCGCGATGCGGGCGCGGAGCTTGTCGAACTCGGGTCGGGTGCGGAGCGCGCGTTCGACGAGCGGTCCCGCTTCGGGGACGTCCGTCGGCGTGCGGAGGGGCGTCGTGAGCGAGAGCTTCTGTTCCGGTCCGAAGTCGAGGAGAGCGCGGAGCGTCGCGACGTGTGCCTCCCTTTGACGGAGGGCGGCGTCGACGGAGGCGCGGAGTACGCCGAGTTCGCTCGTGGCGGCGGCCTGCTCGATGTCGCCCGCGGCGCCGAGGGTCGAGCGCTTCTGGGAGGCGTTGAGGATGCGTTCCGCGATACGGACGAGGGATTTGGTCTCCTCGATCCGCGCACGCGCGGCCTCGGCACGGACGTAGGCGGCCCACGTCTCCGCGCGGGCGATCTGCCGTTCGAGCCGCACGTCGGTGCGTGCGACCTCCGCGCCCCGGTCCGCCTCGCGCACGCGCGCGGAGGGTGCACCGCCGAGATCGAGGGACGCTTCCAGGTTGGCGCCGTACCCGAAGTCCTTCCACGTTCCACCCGTGACGGGAGGCCTCACGTCCCCGGACAAGCGTGGATTGACGGGCATGAGGATGCCGGCTCCGACCCGCCGCGCGAGCGCTTCGCGGACGGCGTAGCGCGCGCGGACGACCTCGGGGGCTTTCTCTTCGGCGCGCTTCAACGCGTCGTCGAGAGAAAGGGCGACTCCGCCTTCGTCCACGGGATCGGTGCCGTGTCCCGCGGACGAGGTCGTCGGAGCGGAGGACGCGGAAGGCGGAGGCGTCTCGCTTTCGGCGGAGGCGGTTCGCGGGACGACGGCGACGAGCGCGACCGCGAGCGAGCCCACGAGGACACCGGAAGAGATGGGTTCCGGACATCGTCGGCGGCCTGCGTTCACGTCGTCTCCATGGAGGGGGTACCGTCGCGTACGCCTTCCGGACCGCTTATGGAAGCGGGCGAAGATCTCGGACGGGGAATCGGTCCAAGAGCGAAATCGATACCAACGTTGTCGGTCCGGACGAACAACGGCGGCGAGGAGGCCGACGTCCCGGAAATGCCCGAAAAGGACCCGGAAAATCGTGGGCGCACGGGGACGCCCCATGGTTCAGATGGGGCCAAAAGGAGCGCATGCGACTGGTTGCCGCAGTTCGATCAGCCCGAACGCAGGGCCACGGGGAGCACGTTCTCGAGCATGAGGACGGAAAGGACCGCGACCGTCCTCCATGCCGCGCGATCCCAGTCGCCCGTCGTCCCACTGTCGCCCGTCCAGACCATGACGTCCTGGTAGCGCCACTTGCCGCCGATGCCGAACACGGTGCCTTCCGGAGAAACGCGTACGCCGTGGCCGTCGTCGTCCTTGAGCTCGCCGCCCGAATCGAACTTGTAACGGTGCTTGAGCCCCGGTCCGGCGAGCTCCCCCGAGGAAGACAGCGTGGCGACGACGACGCCGCCCACGAACACCGAATCGTTCTTCACGCGACCCGGTCCACCGTCCGGGAAGACCACCGATCCGTCGCTCTTGATCGTGAGGCGGTAGTTCGCCGGGTAGTTCGCGTTGGCGGCTCCGCGCTTCGCCTTCAGGGTCTGCGAGGGCGCGACCAAGGGCAGCATGGGCTTCGACGGGACCACGTCGACGATGCGCGTCTGGATCCAGGGAACCTGGATGGTCGAGTGCGGGCCGCACCCACACACGAGCGCGAGCGACACGAAGGACGCGAGGACCACGGCGCGCCGCGTTCCCGGAAGACGACCGCGACGGGACGCGCGAGCGGTTCCACTGACATAAGTGGGAGGCCCTGGAAGGGTGTGGGTCGCGCGCACGCCGAGCATCTTACTCATGCTCGGCGAACGTTGATACGCTCGCTCTTCGTGGATCATCACGGACCTTCCGCGAACCCGACGGGCGTCCTCCGTCCGGGCTCGGCGGGCACCGTGAACCGCCGAGATTCACGGACGTTTTCCGAACCGCCGTCCTGGGAGAGAACCTCGTGTCGCAATCGCAAGGTCTGACGCCGCGGGAGCTCTTGTTCGAGGCTCGCCTCGAACGGGAGGACGAACTCCTCGAGCGACTCCTCGCGACGTTCGCACACGGAGATCTGCCGGTGGACGCGTGGGCGCGGCTGCACGTCGCCGCCGCGCGCGATCGCCGCGTTTCCGAGTTGGCCTTCGCGTACGAGAAGGTCACCCGCACGCCATTCTTCGGCACGCTCCCTGTGACCGTCCAAGCCGAGTTCCGGTTCCAGGCCGGCATTTTTTTCGGCGAGGTCGTGAACGACGAGAACGAGGCAGTGCGCGCGTTCGAGGCGGTCATCGCCACCTTCCCGGCCCACGGCCCCGCGTTCGAGCGGCTCGTCTTCCTGCTCGCGAAGCAGGGAAACTCCAAACGGCTCGGGGAAGTCCACGCGGCCCTCGCGCGCGAGCTTCCTCCCGAGGAGCGGTCGCAGTTCTTCCAGGCGGCCGCCGAGTATTTCGAGCAGGTTCCGGGTTGCGAAGCCGAGGTCGTCGAGATGTACCGGGCCCTCGTGGAGCTGAATCCCACGGACGAGGCCGCCCGGACCGCCCTCGAGTCCCGCATGGTCGCCGGCAACCGCGTGCGGGAACTCGTGCGATCCCTCGAACAGTCGCTCGCGACGGAGGCCTCCCAAGGCAGCGCGACCACCGCGACGTCGACCCTGTCGCGTCTCGTGGATCTTCACGCGAACCATCTCCGGGAACCGGAACGCGCGTTGCCGCACGTGGAAGGCCTCCTTGCCCTCGACCCGGGGAGCGCGATCGGTCGGGAGGTCGCGACGCGCCTGCTCGTGGTGAAGGGCCTCGCGGCGCGCGCGGCTTCGGCGCTCGCGAAGGCCCACGAAGCCGTCGGCGACTTCGCGGAAGCCGCACGGCACCTCGCGCTCGAGGTCGATCACACGCGGGGACCGAAGCGGAAGGAGCTGCTCCACCGTCTCGGCGTCATGAAGATGGACGCGCTGACGGACTACCCGGGTGCGTTCGAACACCTGGAAGCGGCGCTCCTGCTCGATCCGACGAACGACGACGTCCGCGAACGTTACGTGAGCCTCGCGCGCGAACTCGGTCGCGAGGCCGTCGCCGCGAAGGCGATGCTCAAGGTCACTCCCGGCGTGAAGGACCCCGTCCTCCGCACGCGCCTCACGGCGGACACGGGAGAGCTCCTCCTCGCGAGCGGGGACACCAAACGTGCGCGCGCGATGTTCGCCACGGTGTTCACCACCGCGGAAGCGGACGTCACGGCGATGCTCGTCGCTTCCCACGCGCTCGCGGACATCTTCTGGCAGGAGAAGGACTACCGCGGCCTCGCCGACGCGCTGACGCGCATCGCGGACGTGGAACCCGAAGAAGAGCGCCGCGTCCAGGTGCTCGAACAGCTCGCCGACCTCGCCGACGCGACGCTCGGCGACACGCCGCGCGCGATCGACGCGTGGCAGAAGCTCCTCGCGACGTCGAGTCGACCGAAGGCCCTCGAAGCCCTCGAACGACTCTACGACGCCGCGAAGGACAAGGTGGGCCTCGCGCGGGTCCTGGAGGAGCGTGCGATCGACGAGCCGGAGCCGACGAAGGCCCGGGAACTGTTCGTGCGTGCCGCCGAAAGTCTCGCGGCAGCCGGGGACGAAGCGCGGGCGACGGCGACGTGGCTCGCCATCCGCGAACGCTTCGGCGTCGCGCGCGACGTGACGCGGGCGCTCGCCGCGGCGTACGAGAAGAAGAAGGACTGGTCGAAGCTCGCCGAGACCCTCGCCGCGGACGCGGACCTGGCGCCCGGCTCGGAACGCGGTGGAATCCAGTCGCGGCTCGGCGTCCTCTACGCGGACCGACTCTCCAATCCCGAGACGGCCATCCGCGCGTTCGCGGCGTCTCTCGAGGTCTCGCCCGACGACAAGGCCGCGCGCGACGGACTCGTTAAGCTCCTCGGCCACGCGACGGCAGGCTTCCTCGCCGCGGACGCGCTCGAACGTTCCGTGCGCGCGGAGGACGACGTCCCGCTGCTCGGCAGGCTGCTCGAGGTGAAGGCGGAGCGGGGAACGGAACCGGCCGCACGTCTCGCGGCGTTCGCCGAACGGCTCGAGCTCCTCGAGGCGGAGCCGAAGGATCGTGCGAAGGCCATCGATTGGGCGGGGCGCGCGCTCGCGGTCGCGGTCGAGCTCGGTATCGACGTGCCGACGTGGATCGTGGCCGTCGATCGCGTGATCGGACCGACCGGCGACGCGAAGAAGCGCGCGACGGCGTTCGCCAAGGCCCTCGGCGAGCGGCCGGTCACGGACGAGATCATGGCCACGCTCGCGCAGCGCTCGGGCGACGCATGGGCCCGCGCGGGCGACGCCAATCTCGCGATCGCCGCCTTCAAGAAGGTGCTCGCCTTCGACCCGTCGCGACGGGAACTGGAGGAGCGCATCGACGAACTCGCCCTGGTGAACGCGAGTCCCGACGAGCGCATCAAGGTGCTCCGCGCGGCGATCGCCAGCGGACGCGCCGAAAACCGACGCGCCGAGCAACTCCTCACCATCGCCGACATCGAACGCGGGCCGCTCGGCAAACCCGAGGACGCGCTCCGCACGCTCGGGGAGCTCTGGGAGACCGAACCGACGCACGAAGGCGCACACGCGCTGGCCCTCGAGATCCTCCGCGCCCGGGGAGACACCGCCTCGGAGTTCGGCGAGTTCCGCCGATTCGTCGGCGTCGCCAAAGGTCCGGAGAAACGCGCCGCCGAACTCGCGTGGCTCGCGGTCGCCTTCGAGAAGGACGTGAAGGCCGAAGGCTACGCCCTCGCCGAACGCCTCCTCGCGGACGCGGGAACGTCCCCCGAGGATCTCGACGCCATCGACGCCGTCGCCGCCCGCGCGAACGACGTCGATCTCGGTCGGAAGGTGCTCTACCGCCGCATCGGCGAGACCGCCGCGCCTCTGGACCAGGCGGCACTCTTCGAGCGCGTCGCCGAGATGGAGCTCGACGTCGCCAAGGACGCGAAGGCCGCACACGACGCGTTCGCGAAGAGCGCGGAGCTCGCGGAATCCGTGGGAGAGGACGCTCTCGCGCGCGCCCGGTACCGCCGTGCGCTCGCCGCGCAGCCCGGCGAAAGGGGGACCCTCGGGAAGGTGATCCTCCTCTCGGAAGCGGCGAAGGACCACGCCGCCCTTCCCGAGCTCTACGCCGCACTGCTCAACCAGAAGAAGACGGACGCCGAACGACTCCCGATCTTCGTCCGCCTCGCGACGACGCTCGCCGAGGATCTCGGTCGCGCGAGTCAGGCGCTCGCGCCGATGGCCCGCGCGTTCTCCATCGCGCCGGACGATCCCGACGTCCTCGCCCGATTCGAACGCGTGGCCCGCCTCGCGTCGGCGCCGTCGTTCTTCGCGGACGCGATCGACGAGTGCCTCGGGATGTCGAACTCGTTCAAGAAAGAGGTCGTGTGGGATCTCTCGTGGGCGAAGGCTCGGGTGCTCGCCGCGGACGAATCCCTCGCCGATGCCGCGGTCGACACGTTGAAGGCGCTCCTGGCGGACCCGGATCTCGACGACGCTCGCGCGCGCCCGGCGATGGACACGCTCGATTCGCTCCTCGCCACGATGCCGGACGGGCCGGCGCGCACGGAGACCGAGCGAGGTCTCTTCGAGCGACGCGTCGAGCGGGCCGCCCCCGAGGATCGAGTGGCGATCCTCGGCGCGTGGGCGCGCGTCGAGGAGACGCGTTTCGGGGACCCGAAGCGTGCGTTGGCGCTCCACGCGCGCATCCTCGAACAGGATCCCGAGAACGACGACGCGCTCGATGCACGGCACCGTCTCGCCGTGGCCGAGGGAGACGTCGGGGCGGCCATCGACGCCCTCGTCGTCCGGCGACAGAAGAGCGACGGCGAAGCGCGCCGGGTACTCGGTCTCGAACTGGCGACGCTCCTCACGGGCCGGGACGAACGGCCCGATCTCGCGCTCGACGCCATTTCGGAGGTGCTCGAAGCGGTCCCGTTCGACGCACGCGCGCTCGCCCTCGCCATGAAGTTCGTCGCCACCCGGGCGTCGAGCGATCGGGCCGTGGACGTGGTCGAGAAGGCCCTCGACGGCATCGAGGACGTGGCGATCCGTGCGACGACGTTGGACGGTCTCCTCGCCCACGCGGTCCACGCGGATCCGGCGCGACGTCGGGAATGGTTCGAGCGGCTCGTCGCCCTCCACGACGGCGCCCAGGACGAGGCGAAGGCGTTCGAGGTGGCGCTCCGCGCGCTCGTCGAGAATCCGAAGGACGAGAGCCTCTGGGAGCGCGCCGAGTCCCTCGCTCGGAAACTCGGTCGTCCGGGCGATCTCGCGACGGCGTACGCGAGCGTCCTCGAGAAATTGCCGCCGGACGACGCGTCGTCGCGCATCGGCGAGCGGGCCATCGCGTTCCACGAGGAGTGGTTCGACGACGTCGCCGGGACGGTCCGGATCCTCGAGAGCATCCTCACCGGGAACCCGCGGGCCACGTGGGCGTTCGAACGCCTGAAGCTCGTCTACGATCACGACGAGAAGTGGACGGAGCTCTTCGCCCTCTACGACCGCGTCCTCGCGGTACTTCCCGAACCCGAGCGCGCTCCGCTCCTCGAGGAGGTCGCCCAGATCGCGAAGGACTTCGCGGGCGACATGGACCGGGCCATCCGCTACCTCGAAGAGCTGCACCGCATGGATCCGAAGGGGTCCAAGGTGTCGAGTGCGCTCGAGCGTCTGTACGAACGGCAGAAGAAGCACCGGGCGCTCATCGATCTCCTCGCGTCGCGCATCCCGGACGCGACCGAACGCGAAGCGCAGGAGATCCGCGCGCGCCTCGTTTACCTCTGGCTCGACCAACTGAAGGATCCCGGAGCGGCGCTGCTGGTCGTCGAGGAGATGATGATCCACCGCGCCGCCGGCGACGGCGGGACCGCCTCCCAGGCCAGCGTGGACTTCCCGACGTTGCTCGAACGGATCCTCCTCGAGGCTCCCCAGTTCTCCGAGATCCGTGCCTCCTTGCTCCCGGCGGCGGACGGGTCCGGCGCGAACAAGAAGCCGCCCCTCGTGCGCCAGCGCGTGGCCGCCTTGCTGAAGGAGCAATACGGCGAGAAGGGTCGCGAGGCGGATCTCGTCCGCGTGCTCGAGATCGAACTCGAAGTGGTCAAGAACGCGAAGGAGCGCATCCGACGCCACCACGCGATCGCGGAACTCTACGAAGCCCTCGGCAACGAGGCCGCGGCGTTCGATCACCGCCTGGCCCTCGTCGTCCTCGAACCGGACGCGCGCGAGGAGCGCGTCAAGCTCGCGGCCCTCGCGGATCGCACCGGCAAGCAGAAGCGGCACGCCGAAGTGCTGATCGAAGGTGCGGAGGCGTCGGCCGACGAGGCCGTCACGGCCGAACTCCTCTACGAAGCCGCGCGCGTGAAGAAGGAGGCGCTCGGGGACGACGTGGCGGCCACCGAGCTGCTCCTGCGTGTCCTCGCCATCGAAGGGGCCGCCCGGAACGTACGCCTCGAAGCGGCGCGTCTCGCGGCGCCTCTCCTCGCCGCGGACGACAAGAAGCGCGAACGCCTCGACGTGCTCGAGCAGCTCTCGGCCCTCGAGTCCTCCCCCGCGGACGTGCGCGCGCTCCTCGGCGAGGTGGCGAAGCTCGCGTCCGGCATCGGTGAGCAGGAACGTGCCGTCATCGCCTGGGAGACGCGCATCGAGAACGATCCGGAGGACGAGGAGGCTCTCGACGGCCTCGTCGTGCTGCACGAGGCTTCCCGCGAATGGCGGGCCCTCTTCCGCGACCTCGAACGACGCGCGGAGATCGGGAGTCGGGAGGCGGAGCTCCGTCGTCGCGACCGTGTGGCGGCCGTCACGTTGCTCGACACGAAGCTCGACGAACCCGGACGGGCCATCGAACTCTGGCTGGCGATCGAGAAGGAGTTCGGTGCCACGGACGACAGCGGTGACGCGCTCCGTGGACTCTACGCGCGCACGGGAGACGCGGACGCTCTCGCGGAGCTCCTCGGACGCGAATGCGGAAGGACGACCGTGCCCGAGCGGCTCGCCGTCCTCCATGCCGAACTCGGCGAAGTCTTCCGCGCCCGACTCGGCAAGACGAAGGCCGCGCTCGTCGAGTACGAGAAGAGCCTCGAATCGGACCCGTCGAACCTCGTCGCCGTACGCGGCCTCGAGGCTCTCCTCGTCGATCCGAAGTGCCACGACACGGCGGTGGAGATCCTGACGTCCGCCCGCCGACGCGCCGGCGACCATGCGGCCTTCGTCGATCTCACGTCCGAGCGTATCTCCATCGCCGCTTCGGATGCCGCCAAGGTCGCCGTCTACCTCGAAGCGGCGGACGTCGCGGAAGGACCGCTCCGCGACCCCGCACGCGCGTTCGCACTCGCCGGAGAAGCCTTCCTCGTCGCCCCGGGCGAGAGCGTCGTCTACGAACGACTCCGTGCGCTCGCCGAGAAGAACGGTGATTTCGGGACGTACGCGACGTTGCACCGGACGGCGCTCGCTTCCCTGGGGAAGAAGAAGGGCGCCGACAAGAACCTCGCGCTCTCGCTCCGGGCGAGGCTCGGGGATGCCCTCGAGAACCGCCTGTCGGACTTCGTGGGCGCCCTGGAAGTCTACGAAGAGATCCAGAAGAGCCACCCGAAGGACGCGGCCGCGGCCGTGGCGGCGCTCCGCGTGGCCGCGCGGGCCGGTTCGTGGGATTCGGTCGCGCGCGTGTTCGTGGCGTTCGCCGTCCGCGCGAAGGGCGTCGACGCCGAACTCGTGGACGCGGTGGAACGGCACGCGGAGAGCGAGCCGCAGTGGCTCGCGCTCACGACCGCGATGGCGAAGGAAATCGCGGATCTGCCGTCGGTCGGCAAGGACCTCGTCCGCGACCTCGAATCCCAAGTCGCGACGTGGCACCGCGATCGCCGCTCGGACATCGAAGCGGCCGAAGCGGCGTACGGGCGCGCCCTCGCCTGCGATCCCGAGAACCGGTCGATCCTTTCCAACCTGTCGGTCCTCCAGCGGCGCGGGCGGGGACGCCCGCTCGTCGAGACGTTGCGGCGCCTCTCGCGGACGACCGGTGGGGATCTCGGACTCCTGCAGGAAGCCGGGGACATCGCGTACGAAGCGGTCGACGATCGTTCGCTCGCGCGCGCCCTCGCCCGGGAGACCCTCGACATCGCGAGCGAACGCTTCCGCGGAGGTACGGACGGCCCTCCCACGTCCGGCGACGCGCTGCCGCCGGAACACTACGTCACGTGGGCGGAGAACCGACTCGTCGCGATCTTCGAGGAATCGGGCGAAGAGGACGCGATCGTGGACCTCCTGCTCGAATGCGCGGCGCTCCCCTTCCCCGTCGACGCGACGCGCGCGATGCGTCACCAAGCCGCGGCGATCGCTGCGGACCGCACGTTCGATCCGGAGCGCGCGACGGCCCTGTACCGCGCGCTCTTCGACGAGGACGCGTCGGATCGTGAGGCCGCACGGCGGCTCTCCGCGCTCTACGAACAGAGTGGCGCCGAGGACGCGAAGATCGATCTCCGGCGTCGGCAGATTCCCACCGCGTTCGACGTGGACGAGCGACTCGAATTGAGGCTCGATCTCGCCCGCCTCCTCGCGAAGAACGACCGGACGGACGCGGCCATCGACGTGCTGGAGGAGAACCTCGCGGAGTCCCCACGTCACGGGGCGACGGTCTCTGCCTTGGCGGACGCCCTCACCGACGAGGAGGATCACGCACGCCTCGTCCGCCTGCACACGTCCCAGGCCGAGGCCGCCGAAGGAGCGGGCGAGAAGTCCGTCGCCGCCGACTTCTGGGAGAAGGCGGCGGGCGTCGCGTCGAGCCGCTTGGCCGACCGAGATCTCGCGATCCGGAACCTGGAACGTGTCGTCGCGCTCGAGAAGCGACCGGCGGCGTTCGAGACGCTCGCCAACCTCCTCCTCGCCAAGAACGATCACGCTCGGGCCGCACGCGCCCTCGCCGAACTCCTCGAGGTCACCTCCGCGGCGACGCGTGGGGCCGTCGCGGAACGCCTCGCGGACGCGCACCTCGCCGAAGGCGCACGTGGCGACGCGCGCCTCGTGCTCGAACGGGAATTGGCGAAGGCCCCTTCGGAAGACTCGCTCCGCGCCCGCCTCGCGACCCTCTACCGCGAGGACGGCGCATGGGCCGAACTGGCGGGCGTCCTGGCCGAGGGCGCTCTCCGGACGAACGACAAGGCGGAGCGTCTCGCGAGCCTGTTCGAGGCGAGCGCGTTGTACCTCGAACGCGCGAACCTCCCGGATCGTGCCATTCCCCTCCTCGAGCAAGCCATCGATCTCGATCCGGAGAACGCGACCTCGAAGCTCACCCTGGCGCGAGCGCTCGGGACGGCCGGACGCGTCGACGAGGCGCGTACCCTGCTCCGGGCGAGCATCGACGCGTTCGGCACGAGGAAGCCCAAGGAACGCGCACCGGTGCACCACCAGCTCGCCGAACTGGAACTCTCGGCCGGCGATCGCGCGCGCGCACTCGTCGAACTCGACACGGCGACGCGCATCGATCCGACGAACCCGCGCATCCTGCGCACGCTCGCCGATCTCGCGCGCGAGGACGGCCAGCTCGATCGCGCGGAACGTTCTTACCGCGCTCTGCTCGCGGTGCTGCGGAAGGAAACGGATTCCGTGGCGACGACGGGCATGGCACGGAGCGAGGTGCTCTACGTGCTCGCGAAGATCGCGGCCGCCCAAGGCGCCTCGGCACGCGCCGACGAGCTCACCGAGTCCGCGGTCGAGACCGCCGAATCGAGCGGGACGGAAGCGAAGGTCCTGGAGAAGGCGCTCGAGAAGGACGGACGCTTCGACACCATCGCCCGTGTGCTCGAGTCGCGGGTGAAGGGCGAGACGGATCCGAAGATCGGGGCGGCGTTGCGTTCCGACGTGGCCCGTCTCTTCGAGACCCGACTGGGCCGTAGCGCGGACGCGCTCGTACGGATGCTCGAGGCCATCGAACTCGATCCGAGCGAACCCGCGCGGTTCGACTTCGCGAAGGAGCTCGCCGGTCGTCTCGGCGCGCTGGACACGTACACGAAGCGCCTCGAAGAGGCCGCCACCCGCCTCGAGAAGACCGCCTCCCCCGACGTGCTCGCGCTCCTGTACCTCCGGATCGCGCGGGTCTGCGAGACCGACCGGAACGATCCGAAGACGGCGCGCGGACTCTACGAGCGTGCCCTCGGGCAGAGCCGGATGCCGACGGCCCGGGACGGCAAAGTCGCCGCGGAGGTGCGGTACCGTCTCGCCTCCCTCGTCTTCGCGCACGAAAAGCCGGACGCGTTCGAGTCCGCGCGGGCCATCCTCCAGGAAGCCGTGCTCCTGTCCCCGGATTGGGAGCTCGCGGAAGCGGTGATCTCCTCGGCGCTCGCCAAGGCTCCGAAGGACAAGGGGCTCGTGGACCTGCTCGAACAGGTCGGCCGCTCCTCCGGGAAGAACGACGTGCTGCTCGCGGCGCTCGTGAAGCGATTCGAGCTCGGCGCGGGCGACGGCGTGCGACTCCGAGAAGCGGTCGCGCTCGCGAAGGAAGCGGACGCGTCGCAGGTGGCCGAGAACCTCCTCGCGCTCGCCGCGGAGGGCACCGTCGTCGGTCTCGAGACGGACGTGGTCGCGTGGGCCATGGATACGATGGCCGAGATTCGTCGCGCGGACTTCGATCTCGAGGGTTTCGTCGGCTGGAAGAAGAAGGCCGCCGGCCTCGTCGACGAGACGCGTGCGCGCGCGTTGCTCCTCGAAGTCGCCGTCGCGGCCGAGCGCGAACTCTTCGACTTCGCCGAAGCGGCGAGGACCTACGAGAGTCTCCTGGCGAAGAATCCGAAGGACGAGGAGGTCCAGGAAGCCCTGGCGTCCGTGTACGAGCGCTCGAACGAGTTCAAGAGCCTCGCGGAGCTCCTCGCAAGGGCCGCCGACGTCGCAGATACCCGGGAGCGGAAGTCGGCGCTCCGGTTCCGGCGGGTCAAGGTACTGCTCGACCGACTCGGCGCGGGCGACGAGGTCACCGAACCGCTCCTCGAATTGGTCCGCGAGGATCCGACGCAAGTCGAAGCGTCGATCCTCCTCGCCGATCGGCTCGAGCGCCTCGGTCGCAACCAGGAGCTCTCGGACATCCTCGCGACGCAGTTCGAGGCCGCGAAGGCGCGGGACGATCGGGTGGGCGCTGCGTCGATCGCGGCCCGGCGGGGCTCGCTCCTCGAATCGGTGGACGCCGAGCAGGCACGCGCCCTGTACGAAGAGGGTCTCGCGCTGGATCCCGAGAACGTGGATCTGCTCCGTGTGCTGGTCGCTCTCCTGCGGGAGAGCGGTGCGGCGGACGTGCGCCTTTCGTTCCTCGATCGGCTGCTCGCGCGGGAGTCCGGACCGTGGGCGGAGTCCGTCGCACTCGAGGCGGACGAGCTCGCACGCGCGGGGGGAGACCCGGACCGAGCACTCGGGTTCGTCGAGCGGGGTTTCGCCGCACACCCGACGAGCGACGTCCTCCGCCAGACTCTCGAGAGCCGCTACCGGGAAGCGAAGAACTTCGACAAACTCGCGGAGCTCTACGTGGCCGACGCGCGGAGTCGCGAGAGCCGCTCCGCGAAGGTGGCGCGTCTCGGCGAGGCCATGGGCGTCTACCGCGACGAACTCGGCGATCCTGCGCGCGCGAAATCGGTGCTCGAGGAGATCCTCGCACTCACCGATCCCACGGCGGACGCGCGCGCGTCGCTCCTCGTCGACCGCGCGACCCTCTCCATGCTCCTCGGCGATTTCGACGGGAGCCTCGCGGACCTCGAAGCCGCCGGATCGTCCACGTCGATGGACCGGCGCGTGATCCGCGAGCGGACGGGCGAGCTCGTGGCGAAGGCCCGCGAATCGGGAGCGTCCGATCTCGAACGGCGTGCGGCGCTCTCCCTCGCGTCGGAATTCCGCAGGGTCCAGGACGACGGCGCCGCCCGCGAGCTCCTCGCCGAGCTGGCCGCCGCGCATCCGAAGGACAAGGACGTCCTCCGCGCGCTCGCGAAGCTCGAAGAGGATTCCGGGGCGTTGCCGCTCGCGAGCGCGACGTACCGTCGACTCGTGGCTCTCGAGGACGACCCGGTTCGCGTCGTGGAGACGGCGCTCCTCCTCGCCGACGTTTGCGAACGGGGTGGTGTTCCGGACGACGCGCGGGGTGGACTCGAACGCGCGCGGAGCGTGGCTCCCGACGACGAGACCCTGCGCACGCGCCTCGAGTCCCTGTACGAACGGGTCGGTGCGTACGCGGAACTCGCCGCCCTGCACGTGGACGAAGCGTCACGCGCGAAGGACGTCGCGGGCCGCTTCGCGAAACTGCTCCGGGCGGGGTCGATCTTCCTCGTCGACCTCGGGGACTTCGAGTCGGCGCTCGGCCCCTTGGAGGAAGCGAACCGGCTCCGACCCGCGGACTACGAGTGTTCCGCACTGTTCGCGGACGCGCTCGTCGGCGTCGGGCAATCGGACCGCGCTTTCGAGATGCTCTCGGCCGTGGTCGCGGCACAGAAGAACCGCCGCGTGCGCGAGCTCTCCCCGGTCTACCACCGGCTCGCACGTCTCGCGGAGGATCGTGGGGACGCCGAACGCCAGCGCGCGTGGCTCTCGCTCGGTCTCGACATGGACGCCCAGAACGGGCTCATCGCGTCCGAACTCGCCGAGGTCGCGATGGCGGCCGAAGATTGGGACCTCGCGAACAAGGCGCTCCGCGCGATCACCATGATGAAGACCGTGGCACCCATCGGGAAGGGCCACGCGTACCAGTACCTGGGCGAGATCGCCGAACGTCAGGGCGACCCCAAGAAGGCCGTGCTCCTTTTGCGCCGCGCCCTCGACGAGGATCCGTCCCTCGAACAGGCCCGGGCGCTCCTCACCCAAATCCAGGGCTGACCTCCACGGCGTCGCGGGTGCTCCGCAACGTGCTCGCACTTCGAGCGCACCTCGCAGAGTTCGTGAGCGCCACAGGAACGTGTGGGGTGAATCGAAAGATTCACCCCACCATGAGACCGTCGAGTGATGGGTAGACGTCAGGCTCCGTCGCACGATCGCGAGGTGCTCGCCCTGCGATGGCACCTCGCGATCCTGCGACGGGATCGGTGACCCGACTCACTTCTCCCAGTCGTCGTCGTCCACCAAGTCCTTCGGGGACTTCGGCGCGGGAGCGGCGGCCGGCTTGGCGGGCGGTGGCATGCCGCGACTCGTGTCCTTCGCGCCGGCGGGCGGCGAGAGGCGGATCGAGCGGGCGGGAAGCGGCTTGCCGTCCGGACCGACGGCGGGAGCGAGCTTCGGCGAACCGGGTGGGGCTGCCGCAGGGCGCGCGGGCGCCTTGGGTTCGACGACCGGAAGCGGCGGATCGACGACGGGCGTCTCCCGATCGCCGCGATCCCCTTCGTCCGCCTTCTCGGCACCGACGAGAGGCAGGCCGAAGTTGACGGCCTCCATCTTCACCGTGGGCTTGGCTTCGTAGGGCGCCTTCGGCTTCGGTCCCGTGCCGGCGGCCGCAGGGGCCACGACCGCCTTGGGCTGTGCGACCGGAGCGGGCACGACCTTCGGGACGTCCCGCCGGGGTACGGAAAGCGGCGAGTCGATCTCGATGGGAGGAGCGGCCTTCACGTCCCCTGCCTTCTTCACGTGCACCTTCGGCTCGCCACCGAGCTTCAGCGCCGAACCGAGGAGCGGGTCGCCCCCGGTGAAGAGGTTGTCCATCGCGATCTCGATGGGTGCCGGAGGGAGCGAACTCCGTCGCACCTCGAAGGTCGCGGAGAGCACGACACGCTTCGCGCTCTTGGTCTGGATCATCAGCGGCTCGATGAGGTGCGGCACGCGCTCCACGGCGCGGGTGAACTCCGCGAGGGGCACGTTGAGCACGATGGGCGGAAATTCCCGTTCACGGATTCCCGCGCCGAGCTCGCTCAGGACTTCGATGATGGTGACGTCGCCGTCGCCGACGAGTTCGACGCGGAGGTCACCGTCGAGCCAGTCGCAGGCCTGGGTGGCCATGCGCGCGAACACGAGGAGCACCTTCGCCACGCCCTCGTTCGGGCGGGCGATGGTGGAGAAATGCGTCAGGAGTTCCTTGGTCGTCTCGCGGGACTCGATGGCCGAGACGACGTCCGGTTCGCTGAGATCGATGCCGCGCTTGATCCGGGAATAGTCCGTCACTCATGCCTCCCAGAGTTTGCGGAGACGCGCGGCGAGCGCCTCGTTGTCGGGTTCGTTCTGGAGCGCCGTCGTGAGCTGGATGCGCGCCTCTTCGGTCTTGCCGGCGACGAGGAGGCGATCCGCCTTGAGCGCGAACTGTTTGCCGCGTGGCGTCTCCGCGAGGGACTCGAGCGTCTCCACCTTCGGTTGCGGAGGCACGCTCTCGAGCCGTTGCTCGTCGAATCGGATGCGCCCCTTGGCGAGTCCCTTGTCGTACTTCGCACGGAGTTCGGGTTGGCTGAGGACGCGGTAGGACTCGACGCCGCGTTTGAAGATTTCGGCCGCGAGCATGGCGAGCTCCTCGTTGCCTTCGGGCGCACGATCGGGATGGCACGAGAGCGCGAAGACGTGGAACGCCGCCTTGATCGCCTCGGGGCCGGCGTCCCGCTTCACACGAAGAATGTCGTAGTAGTTCTTCGTCTCGATGATCTTGAGGAGCTGACGGAACTTTTCGACCGCTGCCATCTCTCGATTCTCCGTGGCGCCGTGGACGGGGATCCGACGCCGTCAGCCCAGTTGCCGCTTCGCCTGACGCGCGACCATTTCCTGCAACTCTTGCGGATCGGTCTGCGCGCCGACGAGTTGGATCTTCGCGGCGGTTTCCTTCCCGGAGATCGATTCCTTCGCTTTCACGTTGAGGATGCCGTCGGCGTCGATCTCGAACGTGACGGCGATGGTCATCTCACCGCGACGGGCGGGCGAGATGCCCGAGAGCACGACCTCGCCGAGGTACGTGTTCTCCGCGAACATCTTGGCCTCTCCTTGGGCCACGCGCACGGCGACTTCGGTCTGGTTGTCGCGTGCGGTGGCGAAGTTGCGGGTCTTGTCGCAGGGAACGGGGGTGTTCCGCGTGATGAGCACGTCGCAGTATCCGCCGACGGTCTCGACGCTCAAGCTGAGCGGTGTGACGTCGATGAGGAGCGGCGGAGGCGGAGGAGGCTTCGGCGCCGCGACCGGCGCCGCGGCCCGGGCCGGCGGAGCCTGGGGCGGGGGCGGAGGGGGCGCACCCGGTCGGGTCTGGGCCGGCGGGGGCGGCGGCGGTTCGGGCGCCGTCGGGAAGACGAGCACCGGCTGCGGCCGCACGGCCTGCTGGAAGTTCGGAAGGGAGGCGTCGGCCGACTGCGGCGCCTTCGCCGAGGGGGGCGGAGGTGCGGGCGCGGCGGGGGGCGGAGCGGCGGGAAGCTCGTCCGGGGAGAACCACTCGGCGCGGGGCCCCTCGATCTGCGGCTTCGGAACACGGAGGGCCTTCGTCTCTTCGACGTCGAGCGGGTTCGTCTGGACGGCCTTGCTGACGAGACCGACCTTCGCGAGCACCGAACCGTCCGCGGCCGCACCGCCCTTCTTCTGCGGTTCGACCAGGGGGAGACCGGAGTCGGCGTACGGATCCGCGGGACCCACCACGGGGAGCGCGGCCTGCAGGATGTCGGAAGGAACGCCGCCGTCGGCCGGCGGAGGCTCGGGCCGCAACGTGGGCGTGCGCTTCTCGACCGGCTTCGGAGCGGCCTTGTCGACACGGGCCTTCCGCGTACGCGCCGACTTGTCGAGGACGGAGGCCTGGATCGCCGCTCCGAGTGCCACGACTTCGTCCGGGTTGATCCGGACGAACGGCTCCTTCTTGAAGAATTGACCGACCTTCTGCCCGACGAGCGGCATGCGCGTCGAACCACCGACGAGGATCGTGCGATTGAGCTGGGCGAGCGTGAGTTTGCCCTGATCGAGGGCGGTCTGGACGACCTTGAAGCTCCGCTCGATGAACGGATCAGCGATGGCTTCGAGTTCCTTCCGCGACAGCTTGAACTTGAGGGCGGTGGACGTACCGCCGGCGCCTCGGATGAAGTCGGGAATCTCGACGGTCGCTTCGGCCAACGTCGAGAGATCGCGCTTCAGGGACTCGGCGAAGAGCACGAGGGTGCCCATCGCTTCGGGATCGACGTGGGGATCGTAGCGGTGCTCGCGGAGGCACGCGGCCGCCATGCGTTCGGCGATGACGTGGTCGATGTCGTCGCCACCGAGCTGCATGTCGCCGGCGGTGGAGAGGACCTCGAACACCGTGCCCGAGAGATCGAGCAGCGTGATGTCGAAGGTACCGCCGCCGAGGTCGTAGATGGCGATGCGTTCGGACGCGCCCTGGGACGACTGCCCGTAGGCGACGGCCGCCGCCGTCGGTTCGTTGAGGATGCGGAGCACTTCGAGTCCCGCGAGCTTGCCGGCCATCTTCGTGGCGGCGCGCTGGAGATCGTTGAAGTTCGCGGGGACGGTGATGACGGCCTTGTCGACCTCCTCGCCGAGCGCACGTTCGGCGACGGCCTTCGCCTGACGGAGCACGAACGCGCTGATTTCGGGCAGCGTGTAGGCCTCGCCACGGGCGACGACCATGGTGCTCTGCTTGGGCCCTTCCATCATCTCGAAGGCGAAACGCGTCTTCGCCTTCTGGACCTCGTCGGAGTCCCACGTCCGGCCGATGAGGCGTTTCACCGAGTACACGGTGCTCGCCGCGTCGACGAGGCGACGTTCGCGGGCGGCGTTGCCCACGAGCACCTTGCCCGACGGGTGGAAGGACACCACCGACGGAATGAGCCTTCGCCCGTTCTCGTCGGCCAGCGTCATGGCCTTGCCGTCCTGAACAGCACCGACGACGGTGTTCGTCGTACCCAGATCGATTCCGACCGCGATTCCCATGGCCCTGGGGAGGGTACAGGAGAACTCCCGGGTTGACCCCATTTCGGTCCGAACCGACGACGCCCCGGACGCCGCGGTGGACCCGACCTCGGCGGGCGGTCAGCGGTCGAGGCGGCTCGGACGGAGGAACCGGTCGATGGCGACGGCGGCCCGACGGCCGTCGGCGATCGCCCAGACCACCAGGGATTGGCCCCGGGATCCGTCTCCCGCCGCGAAGACTTTCGGCACGGACGTGGACTGATCGGCCCGCACCGCCACGTTGCCGCGATCGTCCCTGGGAACGGCGAGCTGGGCGAAGACGGGCAGCTCGTCCGGTCCGGTGAACCCCATGGCGAGGAGCACGAGGTCCGACGGCAACACGGCTTCGGAGCCCGCCTCCGGCACGAACGCTCCCCCTTCCCGACGGACGCGTCGGGTCCGGATGCCCGACACGCGCCCCCGGGCATCCTTCTCGAACGCGACGGACTGCACGGCGAACTTCCGCTCGCATCCCTCTTCTTGGGAGGTGGACGTACGGAAGACGAGGGGCCACTCCGGCCAGGGATTCTCGGGCACGCGGACGAGGGGCGGCTTCGGCATCAGTTCGAGTTGGGTGACGCTCGCGGCGCCCTGTCGGATCGACGTACCCACGCAGTCCGATCCGGTGTCTCCCCCGCCGATGACCACGACGTTCCGCCCCTCGGCGAGGAGAGGCCGCTCTCCCGCGAGATCCTCGCCGGCGACGCGTCGGTTGCTCTGGCTCAGGAAGTCCATCGCGAAGTGGATGCCGTCCGCGTCGCGCCCGTCGATCGGAAGATCCCGGGGCTTCCGCGCTCCGACGGCGAGGAGGATGGCGCCGAAGTCCCGGAGGAGCGTCGTCCCCGTCGGATCCACACCGACGTCGACCCCCGTCTCGAACACCACGCCTTCGGCGCGCATCTGGTCGAGACGTCGATCGAGGATCGTCTTCTCGAGTTTGAAGTCGGGGATGCCGTAGCGGAGGAGCCCGCCCGGACGCGCGTCCCTCTCGAAGACGACGACGTCGTGGCCGCGCCGCGCCAGCTCCTGGGCCGCGGCGAGCCCCGCCGGACCCGAACCGACGACGGCCACGCGCTTGCCCGATTTCTCCCGGGCGACGACGGGCACGAGCTCCGAAGCGAAGAGGGCGTCCGCGATGGCACGTTCGACGGCCTTGATGGTGACGGGCGTCTCCTCGAGGTTCAGGACGCACGAGGCCTCGCAGGGAGCAGGGCACACGCGCCCCGTGATCTCGGGGAAGTTGTTCGTCGCGAGGAGCGCCACGCCGGCCGCGTCCCAATCGCCGCGGTAGACGTGATCGTTCCACTCGGGGATGACGTTCGCGACGGGGCATCCCTGGTGGCAGAACGGGATGCCGCAGTCCATGCACCGGCTGGCTTGCGTACGCGTCGCCGACTCGTCCGGAACGAGGACCAGCTCACGGAAGTCGCGGACGCGTTCGGCGACCGCGCGGTCCACTTCCTCCGCGCGTGGCGTGGCGAGGAACGCCCTGGGATCGCCCATCAGGAAGCGCCTCCGGCCGCCTTGCGACGTGCGGCGAGCACGCGACGGTACTCCGTGGGGAACACCTTCACGAACCGCGCCTTCTCTTCCGCGAACGCCGCGAGGATCCGATCGGCCTTCACGCTACCGGTCCGCGCGCGATGCTCCTCGAGCAGGGACCTCACGAGGTTCACGTCCTCGTCCTCGGAGAGGGGTTCGAGATCCACCATGGCGGGGTTCACGCGGCGTCCGAACGTCGCGGACTCGTCGAACACGTACGCGACACCTCCGCTCATCCCCGCGGCGAAGTTGCGACCGGTCTCACCGAGGACGATCACGGTCCCGCCCGTCATGTACTCGCAACCGTGATCGCCGACGCCCTCGACGACTGCGACGCCACCGCTCATGCGCACGGCGAACCTCTCCCCGGCGCGTCCTGCGAAGAACGCGCTTCCGCGCACGGCGCCGTAGAGCACGGTGTTTCCCACGATCACGTTCGCGTCGGCGACGAACGTGGCCGCCCGGGGCGGGCGTACGGCGAGGATTCCGCCCGAGAGCCCCTTGCCCACGTAGTCGTTCGCCTCGCCCTCGAGGATCAGCGTCATGCCCGAGGTCGCGAACGCCCCGAAGCTCTGCCCCGCCGTCCCGCGCGCGACGACGGTGATGGTCTCTCGCGGGAGCCCCTCCGCCCCGAATCGGCGCGCGATCTCGCCTCCGAGGTTCGCTCCGAACGCGCGATCGACGTTGTGGATCGGGAGCTCGATGCGCGTGGGCTCCCTCTTCTCCAGGCTCGCCTTCGCGCGGAGGACCAACGTACGGTCCACGGTGACCCCCTCGCCCCGGTCCGCCTCCGGCACGTGGCGGAGCTCGGCGCCTTCGGGGGTACTCCGGGCGAGGACGTCCGAGAAGTCGAGGAGCTTGGCCTTGGGGTGGACCACGCCCGCGCGCACCCTGATCCGGTCCACCTGACCGACCATGGCGTCGACCGTGCGGAACCCGAGCTTCGCCATGATCGCGCGCAGCTCCTCGGCGACGAAGAAGAAGTAGTTCACCACGTGCTCCGGTTGTCCCCGGAACCGCGCACGGAGGACGGGGTCCTGCGTCGCCACGCCCACGGGGCACGTGTTCAAGTGGCACTTGCGCATCATGATGCACCCCGAGGCGACGAGAGGGGCCGTGGAGAACCCGAACTCCTCCGCCCCGAGCAGCGCGGCGAACGCGACGTCGCGCCCCGTCTTGAGCTGCCCGTCGGTCTGCAAGCGCACGCGGCTCCGCAGACCGTTCATGACGAGGACGTCCTGGGCCTCCTTCAAGCCGAGTTCCCAGGGAGTGCCGGCATGATGCACGGACGACAAGGGGGAGGCGCCGGTGCCGCCGTCGTGCCCCGCGATCAGGATCGCGTCGGCGTGGGCCTTCGCGACGCCCGCGGCGATGGTCCCCACGCCGGCCTCGGAGACGAGCTTCACGCTCACCTTCGCGCGCGGGTTGACGTTCTTGAGATCGAAGATGAGCTGCGCGAGATCCTCGATGGAGTAGATGTCGTGGTGCGGAGGCGGAGAGATCAGCGTCACGCCGGGCGTGGAGTTCCGGACCCGCGCGATGATCTCGTCGACCTTCGGCCCGGGGAGCTGCCCGCCCTCTCCCGGCTTCGCTCCCTGGGCGACCTTGATCTGGATTTCGTCCGCGTTCACGAGGTAGTGCGCGGTGACACCGAAGCGGGCCGACGCGACCTGTTTGATGGCGCTCCGACGGAGGTCGCCGTTCGCGTCGGGCACGAAGCGGGCGGGATCCTCGCCGCCTTCGCCGGTGTTGCTCTTCGCACCGATGCGGTTCATGGCGATCGCGAGGTTCTCGTGGGCTTCCTTGCTGATGCTGCCGAACGACATGGCCCCCGTGGCGAACCTCCGGACGATGCGCGCGGCGGGCTCCACCTCGTCGAGCGGGACCGACTCCGCGCTCGTGTCGAAATCCCAGAGGGCACGGAGCGTCACCGGAGGATTCGAAGGCGCGTGGATCGCCGCGGAGTATTCGGCGTACGAACGCGCGTCCTCGAGGCGGACGGCCTTCTGCAGGCTCCCGACGGACGTCGGCGACCACAGATGCACCTCGCCGTCCCGACGCCACGCGTAGACGCCACCGACGTCGAGATCGGAGCGCGGGTTCGTCCCGAACCCTTCGTCGTGACGCGCACGCGCTTCGAGCGCGATCTCGCGGAGGCCGATCCCGCCGATGCGCGACGCCGTGCCACGGAAGTAGGGTTCGACGACGTCGTTCGCGATGCCGACCGCCTCGAAGATCTGCGCTCCGTGGTAGCTCGCGATCGTCGAGATCCCCATCTTGGAGAGGATCTTGAGGAGCCCCTTCTTGTGGGCCTTCACGTAGTTCTTCTCTGCCGTCTTGGCGTCGACGGTTCCGTCCCATTCCTTCGACGCCACGCGGGCGGCGATGGACTCGAACGCCAGGTAAGGGTTCACGGCGCTCGCGCCGTAGCCGACGAGCAGCGCCACGTCGGCCACTTCGCGCGCTTCGGCCGTCTCCGCCACGATGCCGACCCGCACGCGCTTCTTCGCCGAGACGAGGGACTGGTGCACCGCCGAGACGGCCAGGAGCGCCGGAATCGCGACCTTGTCCTCGTCCACGGACCGGTCGGAGAGCACGAGGATGCCGTAGCCGACGTCGATGGCGCGCGCGGCCTCGGCGGCGAGGTTCTCGAGGGCGGCGTGGAGCGCGTCCCGGGGATCGCCGCGCTTGGGGAACACCGTGGGCAGCACGGTCGCTTCGAGACCTTCGAGAGTGCATCCCCGGATGCGCGCGAGATCGTCGTTGGTGAGGAGGGGGTGTTCGAGTTCGAGCAGGCGCGCCTGACGGGGGCCCTCGTCGAGGAGATTTCCTTCGGCCCCCACCGAACACGCGAGGGACATGACGAGCTCCTCGCGGATCGGGTCGATGGGAGGATTCGTGACCTGGGCGAACTGCTGCTTGAAGTACCGGAAGAGGGACTGCGGGCGCGACGAGAGCACGGCGAGCGGCGAATCGATGCCCATGCTGCCCACGGGTTCTTCGCCCTTCGTCGCCATCGGACCGAGGACCACGCGCACGTCCTCGCGGGTCGTCCCGAACGCGCGTTCGAGTCGCTCCCGGTCCGCCGTGCCCATGGTGCGCACGTGGGAGACGTTCCCGTCCGCGAGGTCCGAGAGGCTCACCTTGTTGTCGCGGATCCACGCGCCGTAGGGCGACTGTCCGGCGACCTTGGCCTTGATCTCGGCGTCCGGCACGATGCGCCCCTTCGCCGTGTCGACGAGGAACATCCTTCCCGGCTGGATGCGCCCCTTCTCGACGACATCCTCGGCGCCGACGTCCACGACGCCGAATTCGCTCGCGAGGACCACGAGGCCCCCCTTCGTCACCACGTACTTCGCGGGGCGGAGACCGTTGCGATCGAGCATCGCGCCGATCTGCACACCGTCGGTGAACACGAGGGCGGCCGGTCCGTCCCAGGGTTCGACGAGGGACGCGTGGTACTCGTAGAACGCGCGCTTCGCGGGATCCATGTCCTCCGCGGTCGCCCACACTTCGGGGACGAGCATCATCATCACGTGCGGCAGCGACCGCCCGCCGGCGACGAGGAAATCGACGACGTTGTCGAGGGACGCGGAGTCGCTGCCACCCGGTCGGATGATGGGCTTGAATTCGTCGATGTACTCGCCGAACACACGGCTCTCGAGGTTCGCCTCGCGGGCGGACATCCAGTTCTGGTTGCCTCGGAGCGTGTTGATCTCGCCGTTGTGGGCGATGCGGCGGTAGGGATGCGCGCGTTCCCAGGTGGGGAACGTGTTCGTCGAGAAGCGCGAATGCACGAGCGCGAGGGAGGCGCGCACGTCGTCGGCGTCGAGGTCGAGGAAGAACCCCGCCAGCCGCGACGGCAACATCAGCCCCTTGTAGACGATGGTCCGCGAGGAGCAGCTCGCGACGTAGAACGAGTCGCCGAACGCGCTCGCGAGTTTGCCCGCGCGCTTCCTGATCATGAAGAGGACGCGCTCGAACGACGCCACGGGGCACATGCGCCCGATGAAGAGCTGTCGGATGGAGGGGCGGCTCGCGCGGCCGAGGGGCCCCAGGACCGTCTCGTCCACGGGCACGTCACGCCACGCCAGGACCTTCTGTCCGAAATGGCGGACGGTCGCCTCGAGGACCCCCATCTGCTTCTCGCAGACCTTCGGATCCCGCGCGAGGAAACACATGGCGACGCCGTAGTCGCCGGCGTTCGGAAGATCGTGGTCCTCGCGCGCGAGCTCCCGTTCGAAGAACGCGTGCGGCACGGGCAGGAGGATGCCGCAGCCGTCCCCGGTGTCGGGGTCCGAGCCGGCGGCACCGCGATGGGAAAGCCGGCGGAGCACCTCGAGGGCCTTCGCGACGACGTCGTGGCTCGGCGCGCGGTTGAGGTCCGCGACGAACCCGAGACCGCACGCGTCGTGCTCGAACGCGGGGTCGTAGAGGCCGTGGCGCGGCGGGAGCGGCATCGTGACGCAACTATGAGTGACGCGGTTCGACGACGCGACACTTTTCGTCGTGGTCTACTCGCGCCATGGGTCACCGAACCGCCGCCGCGATCGCCGCGATCGTCCTCGCCGCGACGGGATGCGGTCGGGGATGCGCGAAGTCGACGTCGGACGCCGGACCGACGACCTCGCCGGAGCCCCGGCCGGCGCTCCACGCGATCCCGGTGCGGCCCACGATGCAGGCCAGGTACGCGGTCCTGGTCGGCGCGTCGAAGTCGGAGCTGGAGCCCCGTCTGTCGCCCCCCCGACTCGCCGCCCTCGTGGACACGCGGACGTGCGGCCCCGTGGACGCGTGCGAACGCGTTCGTGCGTTCGTCGGGTCGGCCGAGTTCCACGTGGATGTCCGCGACGCGTCGGATTGGAAGCTCCCGGAGGACGCACCGGAGAGCGCGCGAACGGCACGGTCGGCGGTGGTCGTGCACGCGTCGGCCCCCGTCACCCCCGAGGCGATCGCGCTCCGCGCGACGTTCGCCGTCACGGCCGCCCTCGCGCGCGAGCTCGGCGGAATCGTCGCCGAAGAGGAGACGGATCGGATCGACTCCTCGGCGTCGTTCGCGTCCCAGGTCGTCACGTCATCCCTCGGTGACGGGGTGTACCGGAACGACCGCGTCGCCGTGGAGGTGGTCGACGACGACACGAATCCGGAACTCGTCCAGGTCACCCTGCTCGGCCTCGGCAAGTTCGGCCTCCATGATCTGGTGGCAGGTCCCCTGCCGAAGGACGACGCGCCGCGCGCCTTCGGCGTGCTGGACGCCGTCGCACGGGCCGTGACGGCAGGAGAACGCTCCGCCCCGGTCGCCCTCGGTCCGACCTGGGTGGACGTGGTGCCGACGCCCGTGCGCGAAGGCGATCGCGCTTCCCGACTCCGGGTCGTTCCCGAAGGCGGTTCGACCGCACGAAGTTGGACCTCGCTCTTCGCGGCGACCCGCGCCGATGCGGGTCCTTCGGCGAAGGACGGGCAGAAGCTCGTGGATCCGGAGGCCCTGGAGCGGACACGGGCCGGGGCACGCGCGACCGTCGACGCGGTGGCGAGGGATTGGGAGACCCACGTCGCGCGGGGCGACACGGTCCTCGTGCTCCTTCCGTTCGCGGCGGACGGAGGACCGACCGAAGCGATGTGGATCGAGGTCACGCACATCGATCCGCTGGAGGTCCGAGGCGTCCTCGTGAATTCCCCCGTGTCCATTCCCGGCCTCGTGAAGGGCGAACGAGTCACCCGACGCGTCGATGCGATCCTCGACGTCACGATCACGGGGGCCGACGGAACGTCCGCGAAGGGTACCTCCGCCGGCGGCGCCCGTTGAACGTCGCCCCGATCAGGACGCCCGCGGCGCGAAGATCTTCACGGACGACGCGGGCAACGTGTCGACCAGGGTGTCCCCCGTGTCCGCGTCGTAGCCGAACGTGAGTTCGCGCCAACGTCCGGGCACGAAGGGCACCGTCACGCTGCGGTCGGTGTCGTGGAAGTTCACGACCACGAGCACGGCACCTTCGCCGAACCCACGGCGAAAGAAGAGGAGCCCTCCCTCCTCGTCGGCGTGGAGGACGTCCAACTCCTCGCCTTTGAGCTCGGGAGAGTCGCTCCGGATTCTCGCGAGGGATGCGTGGTGTTCCTTCAAGTGGAGACCGAAGTCGCCTTCGAGGAGGTCCCACTGGGGTGCGAAGAGAGTGAACGCGTGGACGTGGGGACCGGGCGTGGGCGACGTGGCCATGGCCCCGGCCGATTCAATCTCCGTGCCGTGAACCTTCGCTGATCCGAGCGCGAAACCACGCGGACAGGGAGCCGGACGTATCCTGCCGCTTCGGCGCGAGTGAGGCGATCCTGCGCGTCCTCGTGCGGCGTGTGGCGATGGCGCCGAGTGCCGCGAGGACCGCGAGGATCCCGAACGACGCGGTGACACCTTCGGCCGGAGCCGAGGACGACACGCCGCAGCCGTAGTCGGGCACCGGAACGTCGGCGGTGGGGTCGCTGGCGGAAACGTTCGGATCCGTCCCGTTCGTGAGTTCGTCGGTGTCGGGGATGCCGTCGCCGTCGCTGTCCTTCTTCTCCCCGGCCAGGGCGCCGAGGGCGGTGCCGAGGGACGCCTCGTCGTACGCGACGAGACCGCGGGATCGGAGCGATTCGCCGAGAGGCGTCGTCACGGTTCCACGTTGCGTCGGTCCCTGGTGGCAGAGCGTGCAGTCGGGCGGCGCCGGCATGGAGAACCGCTTTTGCACGAACGCCGGGAAGTTGGGCGTGGCGGAGGCGTTCGCGGAGGACGCGACGCCCGCGAGGACGATGGCCGCGAAGGTGAGGACGCGTTCAGAGGAAGGCATGGATCTGTCCGAGGAAGGTGGGGATCTCGACGCGCGTGCCGCCGGACTCCATGCTGCGAAGGAGGACGTCGGCGCGAAGATCGGCGTGGGGTGCGAAGAACCACGCGAACGAGAGCCAACCGCCCAAGGACGGTCCGCCGCGTGTGAACGCCGACTGGAGGATCTCCCCCGTCGCCATCGCGTGGACGCCCTGGATGGGTTCGAAGTCCACCTGGAGGAGCGCCGTGGTGCCGACGAGGATCGGTTGCCGCATGGCGGAACGCGCGAGCAGATCCGCTTCCGCCATCACGACGACGGACTTGACGGGCGTGTACCGCGCGAAGAGACCGTGCGCTTGACGGAACGTGGGGGCGCGCGTCTCGGGGTCGTAGTCCGAGTGCGTGACCAGGGTCGACACACCCGCCGCGAGGTCCTGACGGAGCGCGAGCTCCGCGTAGCCGCTGACACCGCGTTCGCGGAGTCGCGCCGGAGAGAGTTGGAAGTTGCCGAGGACGGCCATCGCTTCGGCCCGGATCTTCTCGGTACCGTAGGCGAGGGCGAGTCCGTGGGATTGGGCCGCGTTCACGTCGGTGCGCGTCGACTGCCGGACCCAGGACGTGTGTTCGAGGATGCGGAGACCGAACGGTAGGTTCATCCGGCCGGCGCGGAGGGTGAACGCGTCGTCCTTTCCGAAGACGACGCCGGCCCAGTGCTGCCGCGAGACGACGCGATCCTCGGTACCGTGCGTGACCGACGCACCGAGCGCCCCCTCGTGGACGTAGCCGAGCGTTCCGGCGCCGCGGAACCGGTCGATGGAGAGGCCGACCGCGCCGTCGGCCTGCATGAGGATCGTCCGCGCGACGAGCGGGGCGGGCGAAGGGGGTTTCGTGCGGAGGTGCATGACGCGCACGTCGGCCTGGAGCGAGACCTCTTCGGGAAGCGGGATCGCTCCGAACGCGAAGGCCGCCAGTTTGGACGGGTCCTCGTCCTCCGCGGGCGTGCCGTACCGCGTGCGGAGGAGTACTTCGCTCTGCGCGCGACCGTAGGGCGTGAGCACGCCCGCGCCGGAGGGATCGAGGTGGCACGTGGAGCAGTTCGCGTAGTCGTGGCGGATCATCCACGGGTACGCGGCGGCGTCCTTCGCGGTGCCCGCCAGGAAGAGCGAGACGATGGCGACCACGAAGGCCACCACGGCCCCGCGACTCCACGCCCTCGCGCTCCGACGACCGGGAACCTCCGGACGATCACGGAAGGAAGATGCGACCGGGGGCACCGTTGGCTCCGTTCTCGGTGTGGCAGGAGTTGCAGTCCCCGCTCGATCGCGGCTTCGCCATCTCGCGGACCTTCCCGTTCGCGACCACCTTCGCGCGGTACGGGAACACGAGCGGGGCTTCGCGGCCGGGGAGGAGGAAGTTGCCCGTCGGTCCGACGGGGAGCTCCACGACGCGACCGGTGGCATCGGTGAGGACGACCTTCACGTCGTTCGAGGTCCCGTCGACGCCGTAGCAAAGATCCGGCTCGCGGACGGTGGGGTACACCGTGCCACCCACGTGGAGGATCGCCTCGTCGTCGTCGTCCCCTCGACTCTCGTGGCACGAGATGCACGCGCGACCGGGATTCATGGTCGCGCCCTTGCGTGAGGACGACCAGGTCCGCGCGCTCGTGCAGACGGAGACCACGGGCGGTTCGGTGACGGACGATCCGCCGTCTTCCGCGACCGCCGACGACCCGCCGCACGCCTTCCCTTGCGGCGTGCCGCTCTCGACCCAGGCGCGGAACGAGGCGATCTGATCGGCCGACGCGAACGGCTCCGAGGGAGGCATCGGATCCGAGCCGTTCGTCATCCGCTCCAGGGCGAGGACCGCGTTCGACTTCGACGGATCGCTCTTCGACGGTGCGACCAGGTTCGCGTACGAGAGGAGCGCCATGGGAGCCCGGAGGTTCGTGCCGTGGCAGCCCTGGCAGAGGGCCTTCAGGGTCGTGGCCACCTCGCACGGAATGCCGACGGCGACGGCGTCGGGCGAACTCCCCGCGACGCCGTCGGTCGCGCTCGTGCCCCCTCCTCCGCCCGCGCCTCCGCCGGCGGAGGCGCCCTCTCGTTCGAGGTCGGCGGATCGAGCGGCCCCACGTAACACGCGGCGAGCGACGAGGCGGCCGCCGAGAGGACGGTCACGACGACGAGCGCGGAAGTGGAGAAGGGAGCACGGAACACGGTCAGTTCTCCGTGATCGCGAACGCCGCGGCGACGTCGACGTCCGACTTGACCGTCGCGCCCATGAAGCTCGGCTTTTCGATGCCGAAGTCCTCGATGTTCACCTTGAACGTGGACGTCACCTGCGTGACGGCGCCGTTCTTCTTCGCCTCGTAGTGGAAGCGGATCGCCTTCTCCTTGCCGTGGATCTTGAGCGTGCCGTTCGCGTCGGCGGATCCGGGCTTCACGTCCGCCTTCGCGACGACGATCTCGGCGTTCGGGAACTTGTCGGTCTGGAGGTACTTCTCCCGCATGTGCTTGTTGCGGAGCTCGATCTTGGTGTCGAGCGTCGCCAGCGGGACGGAGACGACGTAGTCGCTGCCCGAGTCCTTCACCGAGAGTTGGTTCGTCGTGCCGACGATCTTGAGGCCGCCGGGGCCGACCGCCGTGAAGGCGACGTTGGCGCCTTCGGTCTTCGTGACGGCCGCGTGGGCCATGGAGGTGAGACCGAATCCGGCGGAGACGAGGCAACCGAGCGCGACGGCGCCGAACGAGAGAGATCGCATGGGGAGGTCCTTTCCGGCGCGTGGCGCCTTCCGAGTGCAGACGAAGACCTGCACCCCGACGCGCGCCGCGTCGACGAACCGCCCCTGACGGGGGTGTGGGGAATGCGTTTGGAATCCCCTCGATGTCGTCAGGAAGCGACACCGGGAGACGCCGTCAGGCGCCGCCTCTCACGCGGACGTCGTCACGCTTCGCGTTCGATCCACACGTTCGCGCGACCGTGGATGGCGGGCTCGACGTGGACCACACGCGGATGGCAACACACGGAGCAATCCTCCGTGTACGTCTGGTGCTCGCCACCGCCGGCGTCGACGAAGAGTTCCTCCGTCTCGCCGCAGTACGGACACGTGACGACGGCGGTTTCGGGGAGCGACTCGGGGACGATTTCTTTCCCGTGTCGCGAGGTCGGCTTGGACGTTTTCATCACGCTCTCCTCCGAATTCCGGGCTCCGGTCGTTCTCCGGAGACCCGCCGAACCCGAGGAGCGTAGCGCCCGCGACTCGTGATATCCACGGAGGGGTCATGTACTTCCAGGATTTGATCCTCACGCTCCAAAAGTTCTGGACCGACCAGGGCTGTGTCCTCGTCCAGCCCTACAATTCCGAAGTGGGCGCCGGCACCTACAATCCGGCCACGTTCCTCCGTGCCATCGGACCCGAGCCGTGGAACGTGGCGTTCGTGGAACCGTCGCGCCGACCGGCCGACGGACGCTACGGCGAGAACCCCATCCGTATGCAGCAGTTCCACCAGTTCCAGGTCATCTTGAAGCCCTCGCCCATCGACATCCAGGACAAGTACCTGGCGTCCCTCCGCGCCATCGGCACGAAGCCGGAAGAGCACGACGTCCGGTTCCTGGAAGACGATTGGGAGTCGCCGACCCTCGGCGCATGGGGCCTCGGTTGGCAGGTGTGGCTCGACGGTCTCGAGATCAGCCAGTTCACCTACTTCCAACAGGTGGGCGGCATCGACTGCCGGCCCGTGTCCGGCGAACTCACCTACGGCCTCGAGCGCATCGCGACGTACCTGCAGGACGTGGACTCGATCTACGACGTCATGTGGTCGAAGGACGTGTCCTACGGCGAGATCGCGAAGCGGTCCGAGTGGGAGTGGAGCACGTACAACTTCGAACAGGCCGACGTGGCCGCCCACTTCAAGAATTTCGACACCTACGAGGCGGAAGCGAAGCGCCTCCTCGCGCTCTCGGAGGATCCGACGAAGAAGCTCGTCCTCCCGGCGTACGACTTCGTCGCGAAGGCGGCACACCAGTTCAACGTGCTCGACGCGCGCGGCGCCATCGGCGTGACGGAACGCGCACGGTTCATCGGCCGCGTGCGTGGGCTCGCGAAGGCCGTCGCCGAGGCGTACCTCGCGCAACGCGAAGCCCTGGGTTTCCCGATGCTGCAGGGCGGCGCCGGAGCGCCCAAGGCGGCGCCGGCGAACGAGGTGCGGGCATGACGTCCCGTTCCTTCGTTCCGTTCGTCGCTCTGGCGGCACTCGTCGCGATCGCCTGCGGTGGTTCCGGCACCTCGGCTTCCAAGTATCCCGCGGACAAGGACGGCTGCGCGGTGCAGGTCTTCCAGGACGCGCCGACGATGCCCACCGACAACATCGGTCCCGTCGTCGCGAAGTGCGGCGAGGACATTTCCGACGACGCGTGCCTCCGGACGCTCCAGGATCAGGTGTGCGCCCTGGGCGGCAACGTCGTGTGGCAGGTCGAACCGAAGCCGACGGTGAAGGACGGTTCGAAACGGTGGACCGGGCGCGCCGCGCATACCCGCTGATCGGAGCCTTCGGGCTCGCGCTCGTCGCTTCGTGCACGGGCGGGTCGGCCACGGGCTTCGACGTCACCGTGTCCTCGCTCCTCCAGGGTGCCGTGGACCACGTCGTGGTCCGCGTGTTCGACGCGGCGAACGTCCCCGTCTTCTGCAACGCCTACTCCGTCGACGAGACGCGCGCTCCCGGAGAGACCATCTCCCTCGTCCGATGGTCGTCCGCGATCGCGCTCGCCCCCGCGGAGGACGAAGCGGACCGCGTGCGCGTCGTCGTGGACGCGTACTCCGGGAAAGGCGGGTCCTGCGACGCGCCCTCCACCGTGTTCGCGAAGAAGACCGTCATCGCGCGCTACGTGCCGGGACGCGTGCTCCCGCTGCATCTCGTGTTCGATCTCGCGTGCGCGTTCGTCACGTGCGACGAGGCGTCGAGCACCTGCCGCCGGGGAACGTGCGTCGACGCCGCGGACCTCGAGGCTTCCGGCGTGTCCGATGGTGGCCCCTGCTTCGACCTGCGTACGTGCCCCAACTTGACCCGAGGTGAGGACGGCCCCGACGCGTGCACGTTCACGATGGCCGCGGACCCGGGCGAGGGATACGTGGCGGTCGCGTTCCGATTTCCGGCGAGCGATTCGACGGACCCCGAAGTCACCGGCGCCGCCCTCCTCGAACCCGGCGACTACGAAGTCGTCCCGGGCAACGGCGTGAAGCTCCTCGGTCGGACGTGCGAGTTCGCGACCCGCGGCGACGTGACCGCCGTGTACCTCGGGTACCGGTGCGCGAAAAACGGATCGAATACACGCATCTGTGCCGTGAATTCGCCCGATGCCGACGGCCCGCTCGCGACGGTGGCGACGGGAGGATCGTCGGCGACTTCCTCGCCGGATGCGGGAACGGACGCGACCCTCGACGCCGCCCAGGCGGAGACCTCCGAAGCATCGACGGATGGCGCTCCGGACGCCCGCTCCGATGGGTCGACGGATGCGAGGAACGAAACGACCTCGGCGGGCGACGGAAGCCCCGAGGGCGGCGCGGACGGAGCTCCGGGGGACGGCAATGCCGACGGTCGGGGAGACGACGGCGCCTCCGGGAACGACGGCGCCACGGGAGGGACATCGTTCCTCGTCTGCCGCTCGCCGGCGGAGCTCTGCCCCACGCCGTCGACGATTTGCTGCGACGATCCCTCGGGAACGGGTGGGTGCCTCGCCGCGAACTCCGTGTGTTCCGGCGCCTCCTTCGCCTGCGACGATTGGTCGGATTGCGCGAACGGCCAGGAGTGTTGCCGTGGGTTCGACGGCCAACACGTCGCGTCCATCTGCGTGGCGAAGGGAGCGTGCGACGGCTCTCCGGAGCTGTCGGGTTTGTGCAGTCGGAACGACGTCCGGTGCAGGGATGGCTACGTGTGCATGCCGGCCGCCTTGCCTCCTCCTTCGGACCACCGGTGCGAGGACGTCCAGACCCTGAATCTCTTCATCGACTGCACCGGCCTCGACGACGTCCGCTGCGACGTGAACGACCAGTGCTGCCTCGTCCCGTCTCCGGCGTGCCAGCCGAGGGGCACGCCGTGCCCGGCGGCACTCACGTGCGACGATCAGTTCGATTGCGAGACGGTTTCCGGGCAAGCCGGCGTCTGCTGCCGTGGAACGGGGCCTTCCGGAGGTTCCGTCTGCAGAACCGAGTCCGAGTGCGACGCCGTCGGGGGCGAGTCGATGTGCCGTCGGTTCGACCCGCGATGCCCCCCCGGCAAGACGTGCGACTTCCCGAGTCACGGCGCGACGACGGGTCGATGTCGATGAGAGTCCGGTCGCTCGGCGCTGCGCTCGTCGCGCTCCTCGCCACCGTCGGCACGACCATGGCGTGCTCGCGATCCCCTCTGGTCTTCGCGCCGACGGAGTCCACGCTCGCCTCGGGCGAAGGAGGCGACGGCGGCACCGCACTCCAGGCGAAGGTCGGCCCCGCCGCCCCTCCGGACGGACGCGCGCGTGTGTTCGCGGGCGTGTGGCGCGACACGGAATCGAACGCCGATTTCACCATCGCCACCCGCGACGACGGCGTCCCCGTGGTCGAGGCCGCCGTGGACGAGGACGACGGCGAAGTGTACGTGGTCCTCGCGTCGAACTTCCTGGCGACCGGCGCGGTCCTCCGCCTCTCGTGGGCGATCCGGGTCGGGTCCACGGGCGTGACGGTGCGCTACGACTGCGCGGAGCCCTCCGGAGACGACCTCGAGTGCCAATGGTGGGCCTCCGCGGCCGAGGGTCACGAAACGCTGCGACGGGTCGCCCGAGACGCGGATCCCGGCCGCCGGTGAGCTCGGTTCCGCGCGCGTGAGCGCGGTTTTTCCGCTACAACTCCGCCGAGCCCATGCATTTCCTCGGGACCGCGCGCCACGACCTCGCCCTGCCGGATTCGACCTTCGCGGATCGGGGCGACGTCGCGTTCGACACGCTCGCGTCCGCCCACGCCCTCGCGTTCACCCTGAACACGAAGACCGGGCGCCAGGGCGCGGAACTTCTCCGAGGCTCCGATCTCTACGCGATGGCCCTCGTCCACGAGGTCTTCCACGCGGTCGTGAAGCGCTTCCGGACCCACGTGGCGAAGGATTCCTTCGAACGTCTCGGCGCCGCCCTCCGCGCGCGCGGCATCGAAGACTACGAAGCGACGCTCCGGACGTTCGTCGAACTCTACCCGCCGCGTGCGGTGATGACCGGAGGCACGACGGCGAAGACGTGGCTCGCGACGTCGTCGGAAGGCATCCCCAACGAGGAGTGGGCCCTCGTCGAGATCCTGCTCCTCTGGCTCACGGCGCAGAATCCCGGCTACGACCCGGTGCGTGCGTTCGTCTCGGACGCCCCGTTCGCCGCGAAGACGAAGTACCGCGAGGTGATGCAGGCGGTCACCGCCCACTTCGAGGGCGAGCCGGCGATGGGCTCGGGAGGCGAGAGCCTCGTCGACCTTCTGCTCGCTCCCATCCGCCACGCGCCCCACTCCCTCGAAGCGCAGCTCCGGTTCATGCGCGAGTCGTGGGGCATCTCGCTCGACGAACTCGGCGTCCTTTTCCGCCTCCTCGGTGGCATCGACTTCATCCTCGAGGAGGGTCGGTGGTTCCTCCGCAAGTCCCACGGTCAGGGGGAAGGTCCGTCCGAAGCGACCCACTTCGACGGGGCCCTTTACGAGCACGAGCCCGAACGCTTCAGCGCCGACCTCGACTGGATGCCGAAGGTCGTCATGATCGCGAAGAGCACCTTCGTCTGGCTCGACCAGCTCGGCAAGAAGTACGGCCGCCCCGTGCGCACGCTCGCCGACGTGCCCGACGAGGAGCTCGATCTCCTGGCCCGCCGCAACTTCACGGCGCTCTGGCTCATCGGCCTCTGGAAGCGGAGTGCGGCCTCCGAGCGCATCAAGCGCATCAACGGCAATCCGGAGGCGGTGGCCTCCGCGTACTCGCTCCACGACTACGAGATCGCCCCCGAGCTCGGGGGCCACGACGCGTGGGTCGATCTGTCGACGCGTGCGGGTCGCCGCGGCATCCGGCTCGCGAGCGACATGGTGCCGAACCACATGGGACTCGATTCGTCCTGGGTCGTCGACCACCCCGATTGGTTCGTGCAGTCCCACGAATCGCCGTTCCCGAACTACACGTTCGGCGGGCCGGATCTCTCCTCGGACGATCGCGTCGGCCTCTACCTCGAGGACGGCTACTGGAGTCGTACCGACGCCGCCGTCGTCTTCAAGCGCGTCGACAAGCGCACGGGAGAGACGCGTTTCGTCTACCACGGCAACGACGGCACGAGCATGCCTTGGAACGACACGGCCCAGCTCAACTACCTGATGCCCGAAGTGCGGGAGGCCGTCATCCAGACGATCCTCCACGTGGCGCGGATGTTCCCGGTCATCCGCTTCGACGCCGCCATGACGCTCGCCAAGAAGCACTACCAGCGTCTCTGGTTCCCGGTCCCGGGCTCCGGCGCCGACATCCCGTCGCGCTCCGCCCACGCGCTCACGAAGCCCCGATTCGACGAACTCTTCCCGGAGGAATTCTGGCGCGAGGTCGTCGACCGTGTCGCACGGGAGGTGCCGAACACGCTGCTCCTCGCCGAGGCGTTCTGGATGATGGAGGGCTACTTCGTCCGGACCCTCGGCATGCACCGTGTCTACAACTCCGCGTTCATGCACATGCTCAAGCGCGAGGACAACGACAAGTTCCGCGAGTCGATCAAGAACGTCCTCGAGTTCAATCCGCAGATCCTCAAGCGGCACGTGAACTTCATGAACAACCCGGACGAGGAGACCGCCGTCGCCCAGTTCGGCAAGGACGGGAAGTACTTCTGCGTCTGCATGCTCATGAGCACCCTGCCCGGTCTTCCGATGTTCGGACACGGTCAGATCGAGGGTCTCGGGGAGCGCTACGGCATGGAGTACAAGCGCGCCTACTGGGACGAGATGCCGGACCAGGAACTCGTGCGACGTCACGAGCGCGAAATCTTCCCGATCCTCGCGCGACGATGGCTCTTCGCCGACGTCGCCGAGTTCTGCCTCTACGACTTCGAGACCGACCACGGCGTCGACGAGGACGTGTACGCGTACTCGAACCGTGTGGGCGATTCGCGCGGCCTCGTGGTGGTGCACAACAAGTGGAAGGAGACGCGCGGCCACGTGCGCCTTTCCGCCCCGACCGCGACCGCGAACGGACTCGAACGCCGTCGCGTGGAACGGGGCCTCGGGCTCCGCGTGGAACCCGGCGTGTTCACGATCTGGCGGGACGTCGTGACGGGCCTCGAGTTCCTCCGGGAGAACGTCGCCATCGCGCGGGACGGACTCCATTTCTCCCTCGGCGCGTTCGAGTACCACGCCTTCGTCGACTTCCGGGAGGTGGTCTCCAGCGACGAAGCGCCCTGGTCCGAACTCGCCCGTGAGCTCGGAGCGAACGGCGTCCCCGACATGGATCGCGCGCTCGTCGCGTTCCGTTTCCGCGGCCTCCACGACGCGCTCTACGAGGCCACGAACGCGGGTTCGGCGGCGTGGCTCTTCTCGGGATCGGATCCCGCCGTCCGTCTCGACGGGCTGATGGGGAAGGTGACCCACGTGGTCCAGGGCCTCGCGTGGGTCCTCCGGACGTCCCTGGAGCCGAAGGCGACGATGCTCGCGTCCAAGGACGCGCGGGAGCGGTTCGTGAACCTGGAAGGATGGATCCGCGGCGGTTCCGCCGACACGGATCTCCTCGAGGCCGAGACCCATGCCTCCACCTCCCTCGAACCGCCGCCTCCGAGCGTGCGTTCCCCCAAGGTGCTGGGTGTGCCGCGCGAGTCCATCGCTGCCGCCGTCACCTTCGTCGATCTCCTCCCCTCCCTCGCCGCGGCCGCCGGTCTCCGGAAAGAGGACGCGCTCACGTGGCACCTCGCCTCGCCTTTGAAGCGCGCGTTCGCGACCTGCGGGACCGACGGCCAATCCGCCGACAGGCTCGCGGCCATCGTGCTCGCGGGCGTGGGAACCGCCCCGGGAACGCTCGTCGCCGCCGTGCGGGACGCCTTCGCCGATCCCGCACTCCGTGCGCCCCTCGGCGTGAACGTCCACGGAGGGACCACGTGGTTCGATCGTGACGCCTTGGAAGCCCTCGTGACCGTCCTCGCCGCGCGGAAGGCCGCGGAGGGAACCCCGGTGGACGTGGCGACCCTCGATCGCGTCCTCGGGACCGCGCGCACGGCCGGCTACGCCCTGGATGCGTTCGTGGCCGCACTCGCTCCGAAGACCGCGTCCGAGCACCCGAAGGCGCCGAAGTCCTGACGGGCTCCCGCGCCTGCCGCGATCAGCGGAGGCAGGAGTCGATGGCCTCGGGGGTCTCGGCGGTCTTCACGCAGGACATCATGCGGTCGGTCACGCGTCGCCCGACGCAGTCCTTCAGCTCGGACTTCATCTGGGCCTTCAGTTCCGCCTGCCGCTTGGCGATGGCGGCCGGGTCCCCTACGTTCATGGCCTTCATCTGGGCTTCGACGTTCCGGTCGATGATGAGTTCGCAATCGGCGTCGGTGGCCGACCGACCGCACCCGGTCATCCCGAAGGACAGGGAGGCGACGGCGATCGCGGCGACGAACGTGCGCCGGGAGTGCGGGCAGCGGGTGGACATGGCGGGCCTCGCGGGGGTTCTAGCACGTGTTTGGCCAGCTCCCGCGGTCCTCGATACCCTGAGGGCCGTGCCGGGCACCCGAAAGGCCACCCCGCGGGTACTTTCGAGCCCCGAAGATGCCCTGAAGCGCGCGATGGCCGCGCCGTCGTCCCGTGCCCGTGCGCGGTACGCGCGTCAGGGTCTCGCCACCAAGGCCAGCCTCGATCGAACGACCCAAGCGATGTTGCTCCGCCAGCTCTACCTGGCGCACTACGAGGACCGCGCGTTCGCCAAGGCACGGACGGTGATCCTCCAAGCCCTCGAGCTCGGCGTGCTCGTCGACGTTCTCCATCAGGACGCGGCGCGGGCATCCGTGGGCCTCGGCGACGTCGACGACGCCGTCCTCCACCTCCGAACCGCCGCGCGGGTCGGTCCTCCCTCGCGTCGTCCGTTCCACCTCTGGACCCTCGGCAGCATCCTCTTTCTCGAGGGGCGTTACGACGACGCCATCGTGGCGCTCACGCGCGCGGCCCGTTGGGGAACGCGCGACAAGCCGCTTTACCGGGCCCATCTGGCCCTCGCGCGGATCGCGAAGGGTCTGACGCCGCGGACCAAGGACTTGCAGGAGACCATCGACGAGCTCGCGCGCGTTCCGGCCGGACAGGGGTACGGCCGCTTCGTCCTCGGCCACCTCGCCTACGCGGCCGGTGCGTTCCCCGCGGCCACCCGCTACCTCCGCGCCTTCGTCGACCGCATCGCCGAAGGCCGTGGCCTCCTCCGGGTCTCCCTCGAAGCGGAGCTCCACATGGCCGAGCGCACCCTCGGCAAGATGCGCGGCAATTGACGCGTGGAAGCCGGCGTCCGGCCTCGGTGACGACGGCAAGGACGGGGCGCGCATGGCCCGAGACGGAATGGAGAGGAAGGGCTCCGGAACAGCTCCGGATTCCTCACGCCCGAGCTCGCGCCGGTCGAGGTCGTCGGCCGAAGCCGAATTCGCCCCTCGCCCACGTCGGACGCCCCGCGTCACCCACATTTTCTTTCCCAGGCGCTGGAGCGGACCGGATCCGGTCCAGGGCCCACGCCTGCAGCGAAAGGATGGTCCTCCGCCGCGGACGCCGTAGAATTTCGGGAAGATACGGCCCCGGGTTCCGGTTCGCCCGCGGTGTCCGGCAGATCCGTTCCACAGGTCCGCGCGTTGCTTCTACGGTCTTCGCCTCACCCCTCGACTCCCCTCGACCCGTCCATGTGTTGGAGGATTCCGTGACGTCGCGTTCCCGATCTCCCTGGCTCTCGCTGCCCTCGACGCTCTCCCTCCGCGGTGTCGCGACGGCATTCCTCGCCTTCGCGGTGCTGTCCGTGTTCGCTCCGGCCCTGGCCCACGCTGCCGAGCCCGCCGCCGCGGCCGCCGCCGGATCGAACAGCGACGCCTTCGCGAACGCCTTGAAGGGAGGTCTCCTGCCGGCCTACGCCCTCGCTTTCGTCAGCGGACTGGGCCTGTGTCTCACGCCCTGCGTCTATCCGATGATCGCGATCACGGTCAGCGTGTTCGGCGGCGCCGCGGAGAGCCGGAGCAAGGCGAAGGGCGCGGCCCTCTCGGCCACCTTCGTGCTCGGGATGGCCCTCCTCTTCACGGTCCTCGGCGTGAGCTTCGCGATGTCGGGCGCCGTGTTCGGCAGCTTCCTCGCGAACAAGTTCGTCGTCGGCGCCATCACGCTCCTCTTCATCGTCCTCGCGTCGTCCATGTTCGGCGCGTTCGAGATGGCGCTCCCCGCGAGCCTCAACAACCGCCTCGCCTCGGTCGGCGGTATCGGCTTCGGCGGAGCGTTCGTGCTCGGTCTCGTCAGCGCGCTCGTCGCGGCCCCGTGCACGGGTCCCTTCATGACGGGCCTGCTCCTCTGGCTCTCCACCACGCGCGACGCCGTCCTCGGCGGCAGCGTGATGTTCGTCTTCGCCCTCGGTCTCGGCCTCCCGTTCTTCCTCGTCGGCGCCTTCGCCGTGAAGCTCCCGAAGAGCGGCGCCTGGATGCTGGGTGTGAAATGGATTTTCGGCGTCGCGTTGGCGGTCTTCGCGCTCCGATTCCTCGCGCCCATCGTCCCGGCGCTGATGAAGAAGATCGTCAGCAGCTCCACGACCTACCTCGTCGCCGCCATCGCGGTCTCCATCGTGGGCTTCGTGCTCGCCTCGGTGCACGTCGCGGCCGAGCGCAAGAAGTCCCCCATCGCCCACCTCTCGAAGCCCATGAAGCTCGCGTCGATTCCGTTCGCCGTGCTCGGCATGTTCGCCGTCGTGAGCTTCATCCAGCTTCCGAAGGGCGAGCTCCGCTGGATCGACTCCGAGGCCCAGGGCGCCCAGATGGCCAACTCCGAGAAGCGCCCCATGATCGTCGACTTCGGCGCCGAATGGTGCGCGGCCTGCAAGGAGCTCGCGACCCACACTTTCGCCGACTCGAAGGTGCGTGAAGAAGCGTCGCGCTTCGTCGCCGTGAAGATCGACGCCACGGACGACGAGGACGAGCGCATCAACACCGTGAAGAGCAAGTACAAGGTCGTGGGTCTCCCCACGGTCGTCGTCCTCGACAGCGACGGCCACGAGAAAGTGCGCTTCAACGAATTCGTCCCGCCGGAGCGTTTCCTCGAGGCCATCCGCTCGGTCAACTGAGGACGCCCCGCCGATCCCGGGTAACACGATTCCGTAGAATCGTGCTACTCGGCTGGAACCCCTCGCACGACCGACGCGTATGTCGGTCCGGAGGGTGTTCCGATGGAGCTCCGGGGTCGACGAGATCGTAGTTCCACGCGCACGCTTCCCCGCACCCGACGACGGGCAGCGGTCGCGTGCGCGCTGGCGTTCGCGTGCGCGACCTTGGGATCGTCGACGACCGCCCTCGCCCACGACGTCGTCCCACCGAAGCTCGCGGTGGACGTGAAGCCCGAATGGCCGAAGGGCGAACGGCCCGACCACGATCTCGTCATCCCCGTGCAACTCGTCGTCGGGGCCGACGGGCACGTCGAGACCGTGGAGGTCGAGGTCGGGCTCTCCCCGGAACTCGACGAGGCCGCACTGCGCGCGGCACGGGCCTGGACGTTCACGCCCGCCACCCGGGACGGGAAGCCCGTCGCGGCGAAAACGCGAGGGTTCGTGCGCTTCACCGCGCGGATGCCCCCCTCGGCAGGACCGACGACACCCGACGGGGCTCCCTCCGATTCCGCGCACGCCGCGACCGCGTCGATGACCCCACCGGTCGCGGTCGCCATTCCACAGGACGCGAACGCGGCGCCCCCCGGAGAATCCGTCCGCGTCCTCGGCGACGGCCCTCCCCGGAGCGCGTCCCAAGTCACCCGCGGACGGGACGTCATCGCCGCCGCGCCCCATCGGACGGCGAGCGACGTGCTCCAGGTGGTACCCGGCTTGACGGTCACGCAACACAGCGGCGAAGGGAAGGCGCACCAGATCTTCCTCCGCGGCTTCGACGCCGTGCACGGCCAGGACCTCGAGCTCTGGGTCGGTGGCATCCCCGTGAACGAAGTCTCGAACCTCCACGGCCAGGGGTACGCCGATCTGCACTTCGCCATGCCCGAGGTGATCAAGGACGTCACGGCGACTCCGGGCACCTACGATCCGCGTCAGGGCGACTTCGCCGTCGCCGGCACCGTACGCATGCGCCTCGGCATGGCCGAACCGGGCATCACGGCGAAGGGATCCCTCGGGTCCTTCGGCAACCGTCGGCTGTTTCTCGGCTACCACCCGGAAGGATCGTCGGACGAGACCTTCGGCGCCGCGGAGGTCTACGAGACGGACGGCTTCGGACCGAACCGCGCCGCGAAGCGCGCTTCCGTCATGGGTCAGGTCTCCCACGACTTCGGCGACGGCCTCAACCTGCGCGTTCTCGCGTCCGCCTTCGCGTCCCGTTTCGACAGCGCGGGCGTCGTGAAGCAGAGCGACCTCGACGCCGGCCGCATCGACCGCTTCGCCACCTACGATCCGAAGCAAGGCGGCTCGAGCACCCGGGCCCAGCTCCTCCTCGAACTGCACAAGGACGACACGTCGTCGCGATGGAGCGTCGCGCCCTTCGTCGTCTTCCGCGGCCTGACCCTGCGGCAGAACTTCACCGGCTTCTTCGAGGACACGCAGCGGGGCGGCGGCGGTTCCATCGAATCGGACAACAACCAACAGGTGAACGACTCGATCACGCTCGGGAGTACGGCGTCGTACCGGAAGAAGTTCACGTTGTTCGCGCCGAGCGACGCGTTCGAGGTCGGTGTCTACACCCGCTCCGACTTCGTGGAACAGGCGCAACGGCGACTCTCCGCCGTGAACGACGTGCCGACCTCCGTCGTCGTCGACGCGAGCGTGAAGGCCACGAACCTCGCCGGCTACCTCGATGCGTCGCTGCACCCCCTTCCCCGCGTGACCTTGCGCGGAGGCCTCCGCGTGGACTCGCTCTTCTTCTCCGCACGCGATCGGGCGCCGACGGCCAAAGGTCCCGTTCCGGAACAGGATCGCGCGGCGCAAGGGTTCCACCTCGGCAAGAAGGCCACCGTCGACGTGGCCGTGTTCCGCGGCGTCCACGCCCTCGCGAGCTACGGCGAAGGGTTCCGCTCGCCGCAGGCCCGCAGTCTCGTGGAAGGTCAGACGACGCCGTTCGCGACGGTGCAGAGCTGGGAAGGCGGTCTCCGCTACGCCGAAGGCGGACTCCTCGACGGATCGGTGGCCGTCTTCCACACGAACGTGTCGGACGACCTCGCCTTCGATCCATCGACGACGCGGAACGAACCCGTTCCCGGCACGGAACGCAACGGCGTGACGGCCGAACTCACGGCCCGTCCGAAGCCGTGGTTCGTGGTCTCGAGCAACCTGACGTACACGCGGGCGTCGTTCACCGAATCGGGCGGCGAGTACGCGGCGGGCGATCTCCTTCCCTACGTGCCGCAGATCGTGGCGCGCACGGACGCCGCCGTCGAGCGACGCGTGGCCCACGTGCTCCGACGGGACCTCGTGCTTCGCGCGGGTGCGGGCACCGAAGCAATCGTGCGCAGGCCGCTGCCCTACGCGGAATTCGGACGGAACGTGTTCCTCGTGGACGCGACGGTGGGCGCACGACTGAAGGAAGTCGAGCTCACGATCGACGCCTTCAACCTGCTCGACACCCGCTGGTACGACGGCCAGTTCGTCTACGCGTCGAACTTCGAGAAGTCCACGCGGCCGTCCCTCGTCGCCCAGCGCATGGTCACCGTCGGTCCGCCGCGCACGCTCATGTTCACCCTCGCGCTCCACATCTGAAGCGCCTTCCCGTTCCCCGGAACGAAAGTCCCGCCATGCCCACGAAAACGTCGCTCTCTTTCCGAACGAACCTCGCCCGTTCCGCGACCCTCGCGATTCTCCCTTCCTTCCTCGCCGCGTGCGGAAGCGACGCCGCCGACACGACGACCGGCAAGCGCATCGTGTTGGGCACGCGTGTGGAGGGCGTGGGGACGCAGGCGGCCTTCACCAACGCGGTCGGGTGGACGGTCACGCTCACGAAGGCCTACGTGTCCACGGGCGCGTTCTACTACTTCGACGGCGCCACCATCTTCTCGGCGAACGTCGGTCCTTCACGGAAGGAGGACCTCTTCGACCGCCTCCTCGGTGTCCGGAGCGCGTGGGCCCACCCGGGTCATTACGTTCCCGGCAATGCGCGTGGTCAAATGCTCACTCCGACGAGCACGGATCTCGCCGCGGGACCCGCGAGCCTCGCCGACGGCGAAGGGGTGACGGGCATCGTCCGGAGTGCGACCTTCTCGTTCGCGACGCCCGCCTCCGGCCCCGTCGCGGCCGAGCTCGGCACCCACGTGGCGGTGCTCGAGGGAACGGCGAGCAACGGGACGGTGGACCGGCCCTTTCGCGTCGAGGTCGACGCTTCGGAGGTGCTGGACTCGAAGGGGCAACCCTCCATCGAGGGGTGCCCCTTCACGGAGACCGAGATGAAGGGCGACGGTACGGTGACACTGAAGGTCAGTGCCCCGCTCTGGTTCGACCAGGCCGACTTCTCGGACACGCCCGTGTCCTCGGACGGCCGGAGACCCCTGCTCACCAACGATCACGCGGCCCGCCGCGCCCTCGTCCGCGGCATGAAGGCCGGGGACGCCTACGTCTTTTCCTACACTGCGAAGTGAAGTGAGGAATTTTCCCATGATGCATCCCCGTCGTCCGTTCGCCGCCCTCGCCCTCGTCGCCTTCCCCGCCCTCGTCGCCTGCAGCAGCAGCGGATCGAGCGGCGGCAAAGGAACTGCCTCGTTCGCCACCTTTGGTGAGGAGTACATCGAGGATCGTCTTCCCGCCGACGTCTTCGCCGACGGATGGAGCGTGAAATACGAACGCTTCCTGGTCGTGATCGGCGAAGTGAAGGTCGCCGACGCGAAAGGCACCGTCGGCGGCGAGCAGAAGACGCCGAAGCTCTTCGACATGAAGAAGCCCGCCGGCGACAAACCGGTCGTCTCGTTCCCCGATCTCGAGGCGAAGGCCTGGGAGAAGGTGAGCTACGCCATCGTCCCGGCGACGAGCGCCGTCGAGCTCGGCTCGGCCACGGAAGACGACAAGACCCTCATGGTCCAGGGCGGCTACAGCCTCTACGTGCAGGGCACGGCCACGAAGGACGCGACGACGAAGACGTTCACGTGGGGCTTCAAGACGAACACCCTCTACGACGACTGCGAGGCGACGGAGGACGGCAAGACGACGAAAGGCATCGTCGTCACGTCGGGCGGCACGGCGAACGTGCAGCTCACCATCCACGGCGACCACCTCTATTACGACGACCTCCAGTCCAAGGACGCGAAGGTGCGCTTCGACAACATCGCCGCCGCGGACGCGAATTCGGACGGGAACGTCACGGAGGAGGAACTCGCCGCGGTGAAGCTCATCGATCTGAAGCCCGCCAACGGCCCCTACGGCACGGGGAGCGCCGCGGGGATCAACGATCTCCGCACGTACGTCGAGGCGCTCTCGCGCACCGTCGGCCACTTCCAGGGCGAGGGCGAGTGCTTCGCGAAGGCGCGCTGAACGCCTGAACGCACGACGAGGCTCCCTCGTCGCTCGCACCGGGCCCGTCGCGTTCGTGCCGGGCCTGGTCTACGTTCGCCGGTCCCATGGCCGTCCTCGTCACCGGAATCAAAGGGCTCGTCGGTTCGCGCGTCGCGCGTCTCCTCCTCGCCGACGGCGAGGACGTCATCGGTGTCGCGCGGGGAGGACCGCCGGACCCGTCCCGGTTCGGGAACGGGACGCTCCGGTTCGCGGAGCACGATCTCGCGGACGCGTCCGCACTCCACGCGCTCGTCGTCGCGTCGAAGCCGGCGGGCATCGTGCACTGTGCGGCGATGACGAACGTCGACGCGTGCGAACGGGAACCCGCGCTGGCGTGGGCCGTCAACGTGGAGGCCACCGCCGCCATCGCGCGCGGTGCGAAGGACGTCGGTGCCCGACTCGTCGCCCTGTCGACCGACTACGTGTTCGACGGAACCAGGGGCGACTACCGCGAGGAGGACGTGCCGAATCCTCGCGGCGTCTATGCGCGGACGAAGCGCGCGGGGGAAGAAGCGGCTCTCTTGCTCGCCCCGGACTGTGTGGTCGCGCGGGTGTCCACGATTTTCACGGGCGATTCGCGGGACAAGCGCACGTACGCGTTCGACCTCGCGTCGAAGCTCGTCGCCGGGACGAAGTCGAACGTCTTCCACGACCAGGTGGTGTCGCCCACGCACGCCGAGAACGCCGCGGGCATGTCCGTGTGTGCACTCCGTTCCGACGTGCGCGGAGTGCTCCACTGCACGGGCGCCGAGGCGCTCACACGCGTGCACTTCGCGAAGCGACTCGCCGCGCGCCTCCACGCGGACCTCGACGCGATCGTTCCCGTCGCGCTCGCGGACCTGAAGTTGCCCGCACCTCGTCCCCTGCTCTCCGGCCTCGACGTGTCGAAGGCGAAGGCCCTCTTCGGCGACGCGGGGCCCTGGAGCCTCGAACGTGCGCTCGATCTCTTCGTGCGCGAGTTCCGCACCCCCTGAAACGACCGAGGCCACCCCGGCTGCGGGTGGCCTCGATGGGATTCAACCGGCGACGGCGGTTGCCGTCATTCGGCCGGAGCGCACGAGTACTGGATGCTCCAGCTCTTCAGGATGGGGACGTAGGACTTGTCCGGCGTCGGGTTGAGTTCCATGCGCACACGAAGGTATTGGGCCGTGGGCACCTGGGCGGGCGACTCGAGCAGCTTCGCCAGGATGTCGCCGTAGGCGACTTCCGTGTTGGCCGGCACCGTCGCCGGAACGGACGTGCGGTGCGCTTCGCCGAAGAGGCGCTCGGAGGCCTCGAGCGCTGCCACGGCATCGTTGGCGCTGGCGTAGAACTTCACGTTGGAGCTGACCGGGTAGGTCTCGATGGGGGTGCTCGTATCCCAGAAGAGCCCCTTCCAGACGGCGCGGGTGCTCGGCGGGCAGGCCATGTCGTCCGAGTTGTACACGCGGACGAAGCTGGCCGGCGTCGCGTAGTCCGCACGGGGCACCTTGATGACGACCGGCGTGCGCGAGAGCTCGCCGTTGCCGTTGCCGACCGTGATGACGTCGAACCGGAAGTATTGGTCGACGGACGTGCGGACGATGGACGTCGGCACCTGGAAGGTGATCTTGAACTTGAGGTTCGTACCGGCGGCGCACTTGCGGAACATCATGTCCGTTCCCACCGGAAGGTGCGCGTTCGGGTAGGTGTCGGCGCCGAATCCGTCGGGGTAGCCGGGGGTGAGCGGCAGGCACCGCGATTGGATGTACGCGATGTCGTTCTCCCACGTGCCCGGGGTCGGGCTCGCGTTCGCGACGATCTGGACCGACTTGATGAACTGCTGGGCGACGGCCAAGCTCGCCGGGAGGACGACGGCCGGGTCGGAGGCCGCGACCCCCGGCGGGACGGCCCGGGCGACGACGTCCTGACGGAGGAACTTCGACAGGTTGGTGACGCCGGCGACGATGGCGTCCTTCAGACCGTCCGTGTTGCCTGTACCGGCGCAGTCGGTCGCGTTGTTGCGGACGGAGACGACGAACGGATTGCCGTTCTCGTCCACCGACTGCGTGTCGCGACCGACGCGGTCGAGGAAGTCGTACGTTTCGTATTGCGCGATGTTGGCGAGATTGGCCTGGCCGCATCGGGTCCCGGAAGAGTCGACGCCGACGACCTTGATCTGCTTGGCATTGAGTTTGTCGATCATCGCCGCGTAGGAAGGCGTCGCAGTGTTGGTGTCTTCCGGATAGACGCCGACTTGGAGCAAGTACTTGTAGGTGGTCGTGGCACCGACGTTCAGGTTGTCGACGAAGACGTAATACGTCTCGGCGGCAGCACCCGCGGTGACCTTGCCGTTCAACTCGGACCGAGTGAAGGCTCCGTCCGTGGTGCCGTTACTGGCATTGACGTTGAAGCGCTCGGCGTGCGCGTTGCAGTCGAGTACGTCCTGGCTCCTCGTCGCATTGAGATCGGAACCCTTCACCATGTAGAGGAAGGTGTTGGGGTCGGTTCCGACGACCGGAGTCAAGACCGTCGACGTCTGCGCCTGGGTCAAGAGACCGAAGTGGTAGTAGAGGGTCTTGCCGGCCGGCACGGAGAATTTGTAGACGGCTTCGGCGCGACCTCCACCAGGCTTCGGAGTGGTCGGGAGGGCGGTACACGTGGACGTCGCCGAGAGTGTGCAGCAGTAGGGGGTGCCCGTCGGACTTCCCGTCGGGTCACATCGCTGGGCCGAGCCCGCGCACTGCGCGGCGCAGAGATCGTTGGGCGTGCAGATGAGGCCCGTGTTGTAGCCCGGCGGAAGGTTCGGATCGGGAGCCGACGGTGCGCTGCAATTGTCGCTGCCGCAATCGCTGCAGAACTGGGATTCGCAACGGCAGGTGTTGGAGGTCTTGACCTGCGAACCCACGGGGCACCCGTTGACGCCTACGGCCGTGTCGAATTTCACGCACTTGCCCGTCGTGCGTCCGCAGTAGTCGAGCTCTTCGTAACCTGCGTTCGCACCGCCCGGTCCTGTCGAGCAGGAGTAGTCGGTACGGCAGCACTGGTTGTTGATCGAGCCGGAGCTCGCGCCCGCCGTGAAGCCCGCCGCACAGGTGCAGCACTGCGCGCTTGCCGGAACCCAAATCTTGCCTGCGGTGCAGGGGTTCGTGGTGTCGAGAGCACGCTTTTGAATCGTGGCGTTGAGCGTCAGCTTCCGCGGGTCATCCACGTTGCCGAACCATCGACGCACGCCGAAGTAGTAGTTCTGCGCCGAGCCGCTGGTGTTCGTGTAGCTCATCGACATCGTGAGCGAGTTGCCGATCGTCGTCCCGTTCGGACCCGACACGACGTTGTTGTTGTTCACGTAGCCGATACCCGCGCCACCCGGGATGCAGCCGCCGCCGGAGTTGCTGCACGTGCCAGGAACCGGAACGCCGCCAAGTTGGGCGTAGGCCGTGATCGTCGGGGGTTTCTCGTCGAGAAGATGTCGGTTGACGGTGATGTTCGGGCTGCCAAACGTGCCGTTGTTGTCCGTGCGCACGAAGCGATACCAAATGGCGTTGTCGTTGGATTGGAAGGTCGAGTCGTACTGATTGAAGTTCAGGGTCGTTTGGTCGAGATTCGAACCCGTCGGCGCGACGCCGTTCGATCCGCTGAAGAACGCGAGGGTGCCCTGGGTCGTCCAACTACCCGGAAGGACGCTCAGTGAGGCAGTCGTCTGCGTTTGGAACTGGACGGTATATGGCGTGTCGATTCGAGTGCGCGTCGAGACGGTGGTTTGTCCCACCGTGCCGTTCACGCGTTCGACGCCCCAGAAGTAGGTGATGGGCGCTGCCGTGCCGTTGTCGAAGATGCAGCGCACCGTACTCGGATTGCCGAGGGTGTTGCCGGAGTAGCCGGTGACGACGGACCGGCAATCGTAGACGCCCGTCGTGGGTGCCGAGCCGGAGCGGCCATAGAGGCGAGCCTGGAGATTGTTCGCCGGAAGCGTTCGCGAGCCATAGATGCGCACCTTGGGGTATGGCCCGTCGGTGACCGCCGGCTTGCCAGGGCCGTTCGTGCGTGACGCCGTGAAGAAGTAGGTGCCGCCGCTCGCCGTCGCCGGAATGGTGACCGTGGGCACGGCGGTACCCGCGGTGTGGGTGATGGTTCCAACTCCGCAATCCGTGGAACTCGTTGGAGTGCTGCCATTTTTGATGCAAAGGCTGGCGCTGTCGGCCGTTCGATTGTTCACGCCCGAGATGGTGACCGTCGGGTTCCCCGACGTACTTCCCGTGGCACGGGTGGCGCCCCAGTACACGTTCACCGTCGAGGCCGTGTTGTTGTTGTAGGTTACCGTCGAAGTTCCAGACGCCGGGAATTGGCTCGTGAAGACGTCGGCCGGGAGTGCCGTGGTCGTCGAGGGCAGCGGCGTGCCGACGCGATAATAGAGGTCGGCCCGAGGCGCTGCCTTGTCGGTGGGAAACCACGTAGCGGAGAGCGTGGGCGGACCCGCGGCGAGGCCGGACTTGCGCTTCCACGCGTAGTAGTAGGTCGTCGGCCCACCCGATTCGACCGGCAGGACGCAGGCACCACCGGACGTGGAGCAACAAATGATGGCCGAACCCGTGAAGGCGGCGGACGTCGTCGGCGCGGGGGTGGTACAGGAGTAGTTCGTGTTGGCTACGAAGTTCGTCTTCGAGATCATGAGGTCGAGCGTGTTCGCGGGGCGGCGGACGCGCGCGTTGATCGTGACGTTGGGGTAGTTGGTTCCGGCCGGGATTGCCGTGCGCGTCACACCGAAGAGCGCATTGAAGGGGTCGGCGTAGCCGGCGAGAGCCGCGATCGTCGCGTCGACGGTGATACCGCAACGGAGCGTGATCATTCCGGCCGTCATACCGGGCGCCGGAGCGCCGCGAGACTTGGTGCAGTAGTTCGCGCCAGGGCTACCTGAGACCATGTCGACGGTCGTGCCTGACGAGGAGAGCACCGCGCCACGCATCGTCACGCCCACCGGCGGGTTGAGACGTTCCGTGGTGATCACTACCTTCGGGTTCGTCGAGTCGCCGGAGACGCGAAGGACGCCCCACGTGACGCTTCCCGTCGAAACGACCGTGACGCAGTCCGGCGTCGCGAGGTTCGTCGAGACGACGTTGCCAGCCGTGCCCGAGCCCGTCGAAACGGTTCCACCAGCCTGGACGTAGAGTCGCGCTTGACCCGGCGGGGTGGTGATGGCGAGGTTGACGTCCACCGATTGGGAACCGTCGTAGAGACCACCCACGTTCTGGACGCCCCAGAACACCGTCCCCGATTGGGTGGCGACGAAGGTGCACGTACCGTTGACGGCCGTGTCGGCCGTCGCGACGCATCGGTTCGTGGCGCTGGCCGTCTCGGCCCCAGTCGGAGCGGTGAGCAGCTGCGCGACCATCTTCGATCGGGGCGAACCATTGTAGAGATTGTGGCGAAGGGTGAACGTCACCGTGTCCCCCGCCTTCACGACGACCGGGCTAGGTGCCGCAGAATCGTAGCCTGGCGTCGACGGCGTGAAGAACGTCCCGACCGGAATACTCTTGTTGACCCAGAGACCGTTGTAGGTCGCCGTCGACCCCCCCGCGGTCGCCGCGGGAAGCGGCGCACTCGTGAGATTCAAACAGACCTTCACGAGCTCGCCCGAGGTCGACGTCACCGTGCCGCCCGCATTCAGACCTGCCGTCGGCTCGGTCGGCAGTGAGTTACCTGGCGAAGGCCACGGCGTTGCCGTGCCGCCGACGATGGTCGGCGGGGTCTCGTCGTAGGTCGCCGTGTAGACGATGCGGTCGCCGATGGACACCGAGTCCTTGTTTGCGGTCGTGCCCTGGATCGTAGCGGAGGTAAGGGGGTTGTTCATCCATCGGTTGTTCGAGCTGATCTCGATGCCCGTGATGCCCATCGGGTCGTTGGTCGCGTCTGCTGCGAATGGCCCCGCTTGTTGCGTGTCGAACGTCCATCTGGCCGTCGCGAACGCACTCGTTGCGAGCGCCCCTTTGGTGAGCGTGAACGAGTTGCCGGCCGGGATGTTCACGCGATTACCCGCAAGGGTGAGCGACGGCACGGTAAGATTCGTGTCTCCACCTTGGACGTCCGTGGTCATCGCTGCGATGCTGTAGGACATCGTGAGCGTGCTGTAGGGCGGCACCGTGAAGTACTGGTTCGCGGCAGTCGCATGGATGTTCATGCTCGGAGCCGGCAGCGGGAGGCCAGCACCCGACCAACCCGCGCCCGCCGATGCACTCGAGATGCCGCCGTAGCCGTCGTTCGCGATCGACATTACCGCAAGCTCACCCGGCGCGAGCGTCAACGAAGGCGTACCCGCGAACGGGCTCACACCCGGGATGCTGACCGAGGTTGCGTCGCGATAGAGCTGCGAGCCCGTGCCGGCGGCCGGGGTGACGGTCGGGGGACGGAGGGTATCCGCCGCGGCCGGAACGAGGGAGACGTTGTACACCACGTCCGCGTTCGCGGACGTATTCGTCATTTCGACCACGGCCCGTTGGCCCGGTTGCACCGTCGTGACGTTCGTCGCCAACGGGATGGCCGTGGACTGTTGAATGGTGCCAGCCGACGGCACGATGGTCGTTCCCGCGGCCCACTGATCCGTCCAGTTGCCGCGGATACCGAGATTCGTGACCTGGGGCCCGTTGGTGCTGCCGAGGGAGGTGCCGTAGACACGCAGGCGCTGGCCCGCCCAAAGTTGCGTGCCCGTCTGGTAGTTTGCACCGACAGCGAGAGCGGCCGCGTTGTAGTCATTGAAGACCTGCGCGGGCGTCGTCGACGTATCGTAGGTCGGGAAGGGGCTGGGGTTCGTGATGTTGAACTGCACCGAGACCGAGTCGCCGTTCGCCAGGGGGACGTAAGCCATCTGCGAACCGTCGAGCACCTGATTGACGGTCGAATAGGGCAGGAAACCCGAGGCCGTGTTGCCGGGGTAGTTCAGCAGCGGCGCGGTGTTGGGCGCCTGCGGAAGGTTTTGATTCGTCCAGAACAGGTCCGACGTCGGCGGGAACGTTCCGTCGGCGGAACCGCAGCTTTGCACTTGGCCACCGGCGATGGAGTTACCGCAATTGAGGGTCGCCGTCTGATCGCGCACGAGGATCGCGCGGTCGCCGGTGGTACCCGGCAGTTCACGGAAGCCGGCTGCAGGAGACGCGCCTGTGAGGTTCGTACACGTTTCGTTGTACGAGCAAACGGAGACCTTGCAGGTGCCCGAGACGCAGGTCCAACCCAGATCACAATCCGTCGTCGACATGCAGCTGCGTGCCTGGGAGACGCAATCGCGAAGGCCGTTGCGTCCATTGTAGTCACCCGCCGTGCCCGGACCCGTGCCCGCGGAATTGGTGAAGCCGATCGTCGTGCCGTTCACGTCATAGCGAGACGCCAAGGTGCCCGGAACCGTGCCGCTGTAAAGTCCGAACGCGAGACCGAGGGCGCCCGTCGTCGCATCCGCGATGGTGGGGATGTCGACGGCAGTCGTCGTGTCGTTGTTGGAGGTCTGCACGGTCGCGGTCGTCGTGTACTGAACCGCGCCCGTGACACGGTCGACGTTGCGCATGTAGCCGTACTGACCGGCTGGACCGTTGTGGGCCGGCGCGTCCGTGATGAGCACGACGACCGGCGTCGAGCGCGGGCGGAAACACGGGTAGCCGAATCCGGGCAAGCCGGTCTGCGCGTCCGTCGGGCAAGGCGCATCGGTCTGGCCGGTGATTGTGTCGAGGTTTCCGGCGCGCGTGCTCGTCGGCGGAGCCCATTGCCAGAAGCCGGTCACGTGCGGTGGCGTGTGCCAGAGCGAACCTGCCGTCGTGCTCCGATAGAGTCCGTTTCCAGTTGCAAGCGCCCAGAGCGCCGGCACGGTGGATTCGGGAATCGTCCCTCCCGAGCGAAAGATGCCCGTACCGGCGGAGCCGTAGGCGTCCGTTCGAAGCCAAGACGTCACCGATTGAGCGATCGTGTCGGAGGCTTGGATGTTGAGGAGGTGCTGGTATGGAACGTTGTCGTCGCTCGCGGCAACCGTGTATGGATTCGTCGCGAATTCTTCGAAGCGACCGAATCCGAAGGCGGCATCGCTGCCGAGGCTCGCGGGAGCACGAAGTCGGGCGATGATGCCGTCGGTGCCGGCGAGGGAGCTCGTCAACGCGGCCGACTCCTCACGCATCGAGGCAGTGTCGTCGAGGAGGAAGTAGATGTCGGCGTTGCGGACGCGGGTGTCGAGAATCTCGACGGGGTCGGTCGCTTCCTGGCCCGGGAGCAGTTCGTGGAAGATGAGCGAGGCGTCCGGCAAGACGCCGGCCTCGGCGAGCTTCGCGAGATCCTCGGGCGTCGCCGCGTCCGCGAGGAACGGCAGGCCGCCTTCGAGGGAGAGACCGGCATCCGGCACGTAGATGAGGCCGCTGTCCGCGGCCATGGTCGGGTCGGCTTGGTCGACGATGGTCTTGCAGTACGGATCGCAGGGATTGCCGACGCACGTCGTCGGTGCACCGTAGGACTTGATCGTCGTGTACCCGTCATGGCCGGGCGCGTAGCCACCCAACTGGCACGCACTCCACTTGCCGGATTCGCAGACCTGTCCGCCGTATCCGCAGCTCACGCTGTTGGTGGCCTTGTCGTGCGTCTTCACGATGCCGCATTCGATTCGCTGCCCGGCGTTCGAGCAGGGGCACCCTTCTTCGTGGTTCGAGCACTTGGCGCACTGGTTCGAGACGGCGGGGTTGCCCTCTTCGCAGTCGGTGCCGAGGATGCATCCGTTGCCGTAGCCGTCACCGTCCGGATCGACGCAGGTGATTTGGTCGCCGCCCGGGATGGTGGTCGAGTCCGACGTGGAGTTCTTGCCACACGCCGTCGAGAGCAATGCGACGATGGCGAGCGTGGACAGGTTGATCGCACGCCGAAGGGAGATGTGCATCGTGGTCCTCATGGCTCCACCACCAGCGTCTTGTCCGAAGTCCCGCGCCATGTGACTTGCCAAGCATTCGGCACGACGGACCCGTCCAGCCTCGCGTTCGGCGCTCCGAGGAGTTCGGCCATGGTCGACCCACCGAACACCAGCGGGCCGGCTGCCTGCGGAATTGTCACCGAGAGGATGCCGTCATTGATGTTTTCGCAGAACTGGTCGACGACGATGTCGAATTGGAAGCTCGCGACACCGAACCCTTGACGATTGCCCGCCGCGTCGATGAACGAAACGGTGAAACCGTTGGGATTCAGGTCCGTCCAGATGCGAACCTCGGACGGCCTTCGATCGACCTGGGCGCGCGCACCGTGAATCGTGATGGGCCTTGGGTCGAGACCGTAGACGACGTCGGACAGACGATGAACACTGCCGATGTCGACGGAGACCGGTCCTTCGATGAGCTTCGAGAGCCGAAGCACCAGACCCGGCACGAATGCACGCGCAGCGACGCTTCGCCACGCATTGGCGAACGCGGGCGGCCCGTCGGGTTGGAGCGACGTGAGGTCGTAGGCCTGCTCCGGGCGGCCACACGCCGCGGGCACTGCAGGTCCCGGTTTCGGGGCGCTGACCTCGGGCGTCTTCTTCGACAGATCGTTCGGATCGATTTCGTCCTTCGGCGCTTGGATCAAGCCCGCGTCGCTCGTGGCGACGGGCGCGTCAGGTCCCGCGTCGACGACGGGCGACACCGTGCCGGTGCCGGCGTCTTTCGGGGAGGTCGCGTTGGTCGAGTCCTTTCCACCCCCCGTGGTCGGACGCGACTCGCCGCTGCAACCCGCAACGAACGCACCGACCAGGATGAAGGGGATAGTGATGAAAATACGCATGAATCCTCTTCAGGTGGAAACTCGAGCGGGGAGTTAGCAGGATGCGCGCCACGGAATTTCGTGGGAGCGACGCTCCGAATTCGCTGCGATTCGAGAAAGGACGACGTCCTCGCCTGCATCGAGTGCGTACTTCGGAAACATTTTCAGAGTTCCCGAACCACCTACTGAAATGCGTTCGTGGCACTCCGGATCCGCGGGACGGACATCCACCGACAACGGGCCGATGGAGGCGAGGGCGGACCGGAGACGAAGGAAACAATGGAATGGGAGGAGCGTATCCGGGGACGATTCGGTGCGTCCACTCGCCGGCGATCTCGGCTCCCTCCCACGTCTCACCCGATCCTCGTCCCGGGCGTCGGAGTGGGAGCCTTTCCGCGCGGACGACTCCGGGAATCGGTCCGAGGTTCCATCGCCCAACGACCTGACGACTGTGCGATCCTGGCACCGTCATGGCCAAACTCGACGACTGGCTCGCGCAGCTCCTCCGTCCCGACGTGTCCGAGCTCGCCGTGGCGACGGATCGCATCCCCTGCGTGCGTGTGGACGGCCAGTTCTCCCCCGTCGCGAGTGCCCCGATCCGCGCGGGTGAGGTGGAGCTTTTCGTGCTGTCCGTGGGCGGGGCCACGCACCTGCCGAACCTCGGCACGGAACCGACGGTGTGGACGTTCGACGTCGAGGGCGTGGGCTCCGTCACCGTCGGCGCCATCTCGAAGGGTGGAGGGATCCAGGCGCGTTTCGTCCTGAAAGAGCGCGCGCCGAACGCCGTGATTCCGGAGCTGATCGTCGTCGCCGTCCCGAAGCCCGAGCCGCGTCCGGCGCCGAAGCCGCGGGTCCGCGTCGCCGCGAAACATTCGACGGACGACATCGATCTCGGGGGAGGGACCGAGGACGACGCGATCGCGGCGGCGCCCGCGCTCGGCGCCTCCGAACCGTTCTCGCCGTCCGGCATGGCCGCCGTCGCGGCTCCCGTCAGTCCGGTCGCCGCGTTGGGAGACGTACGGTCCCTCGACGAACTGCTGAAGGTCGCACGCGACGTGGACGCGAGCGACCTCCACGTCGTCGCCGGACGCCCGGCCCTTTTCCGTATCGCCGGAGCCCTCGAGCCGGGTGGTCACGAGATCGACGCCGACACCGTGCAGGCCATGGTCGGTCCGATCCTCCCTCCACGCCTCGCCCCCGTCCTCGAGCGCGACGGCTCCTGCGATTTCGCGTTCGATCATCCCGAATTCGGCCGGTTCCGCGCGAACGTCACCCGTCAGCGGACCGGCCTCAAGGTGAGCCTACGACTCGTGCGTCGCGAGCTTCCGACGCTCGCGTCCCTCGGCCTTCCGGCGAGTCTCGCGAACGTCACGCACCACCACCAAGGCATCGTCGTCCTCACGGGAGCGACCGGGCACGGAAAGACGACCACCCTCGCCGCGTTGGTCGACATCTTCAACCGCGAGACGTCGCACCACGTCATCACGGTGGAGGACCCCGTCGAGTACGTGTTCCCTTCCGCGCGCGCCATGATCAGCCAGCGCGAGGTCGGCTCGAACACGAAGTCCTTCGCGTCGGCGTTGAAAGGCTCGCTGCGCGAGGATCCGGACGTCATCGTGATCGGTGAACTTCGCGACACGGAGACGGTCCGCATGGCGCTCTCCGCGGGCGAGACGGGTCACCTCGTGCTCGGCACGATGAACACGCCGAACGCCGCGAAGACCATCGATCGCCTCATCGACCTCTTCCCGCCCGCCGAACAGCAGCAGGTCCGCATCAGCCTCGCCGCGAGCCTCCGTCTCATCGTGAGTCAGACCCTGGTGCCTTCCGTGGACGGAAAATCCTCCGTCGCCGCCATGGAGATCCTCCCCGGTTCGGTGCCGCTCTCGAACTTGATCCGGGACAACAAGACCTTCCAGATCCCGAGCCTCCAGCAGCGGGGCAAGTCGATGGGCATCGTCCGTCTCGACGAGTCCCTCGCCGACCTCGTGAAGACGGGACGCACGAGCCGCGAAGCGGCGCTCGCCGTCGCGGAATCCCCCGACGAACTCATGGCGCTCCTCGACAAGAAGGACGCGCCGGCCGTCGCGCCGCCTCCGAAGGCCGACGAGAAGGGCGTCGGTGGGATGTTGGGCGGCCTGTTCGGAAAACGAACCTGACCGCCCCCGGTGCGGGGCCGGGAGATCCCTTCCTGTCTTCCGCGCGTCGCGCCAGGCCCGCGCCGATTCCGAGCGGACAGGCTCCTCTCAGCGGCAGTGCAACTTCGCGTAGAACGTACGCGAGGAGGCCACGCACGCCTGGCCGGGAGGACACGTCGCGTCGTCGACGGAGCACAACGTCTCCCACCCGGACGTGCTCGTGCAATCCATGCTCGGCACCTGCGAACAGAAGCTCCGCGGACTGTTCGTGTCGTAGCAACACACGGCGTTGCCGGGGACGGCGTCGCAATCGGCCTGGTCGTCGCACGCGATCTTCGCACCGGAACACTGTGAGGCGACGTCGAGACACGCGTAGTTCGTCGAGGCGCAGCACGCCTCGGTGATCGACGTGCAGTCGCTCGGACCGCAGGCGATGGTTCCGACGTCCAAGCTCGTGTCCCGGCATTCGTACGCGCCGGGATTCGTCAGTCCGATCCTGTTCGGGACGCATCGCGTTCGCGCGGGGCACGTGGCCGAATCGGTGCTGCACACGGGCGTCCCACCGTTGCCGACGCACGCGCCGACATCCATGCACGACGACGCATAGAGGGGGGCCGTGCCGGTGCGGCAACACACTTGATTGGAAGGGCAATCGTCCCGATCGTCGCAGCCCCAACGCGCGAAGCACGACGTCCCCGTCGCGGGGTCGCACGTATGCGGGTCGGTCGAGACGCAGCAGGAAGTCGACGGGACCGCACAATCGAAGGTCATGTCGCAACGCACCCGGGGCGCGTGGCCACCTCCGTCGCCGGCGTCGTCCCCGCCACCCTCGGCGTCGCCGGCATCCTGGGGGATTCCCTCGGCGTCGGCACCGGAGTCCGCGGAGCGAGCATCCGACCTCGCGTCGCCGGAATCGTCGGCGGTCCCGTCGGTCGCGTCCGCGACCACGTCGATCGTCGCGTCGCGGACTCCGGCATCCGGGCCCGGAACTCCCGGTCCGCCGCCGGTGACCACGGTCACGAGCGGCGAGTCGTCCGCGTCGGCCGAGTCGTTCGTGCACACGGGCGCGGACGGCCCCGGCGCCGCGCATTCGAAGCCGAAATAGACGGCCTCGAGGTACCCACGGGTCTCGAGTTCGCACAGCCTCGGTTCGAGTTCCACCGTCCGGCTCGAGACCGGGGCATCGACGACGTACTCGTCGAGCGAGAGCACGGACGCGAAGTGGAGGTCGGGGCGTCCCGGAACCGGATCCGGGAAACGGTAGGACACCGCCACGTATCCGCGCGTGGGATCCCCGGAGACCAGGTACCGGCAAGGTCCGACACGCGTCGCGCGTTCGAGTCGCGGACAGCTCCCGAGATCGAAACACGGTGCGTCGACCGAACCCGAGATCCCCTCCTCCGCCGGGACGCACCGACCGGCCGAACAGGTCTCGGTGGTGGCGTCGCACGACACGACACCGAGACAACTCGCCTCGAACAAGGCTCGCAGACGGAGCGACGCCCCTTTCGCGTAGCGGACGACGGAGACCTTCCGCGCGAGGAGTCCGGGGGAGGCGGCGCCGTCGCACGCCGAAGGTGCGTCGTCCGAATGGAGCTCGGCGACGACGCGTACCGGGCCCTCGGGATCGCCCCGCGGCGCGAGGACCAGCGTGGACTCCCCCGAGAAAAGGGTGGCCGAAGAACCGGCGGGGGCACGTTCGTCGACCGGATACGTCCCACAGAAGGAAAGGCGACCTTCCGAACCGAAGACGCGGAGGACGAGCGTGCGGACGGCGCCGGGCGTGAACAGCGTCGAGACCGAGAACCGGATGGCCGTCGGCGGCGACTCCGAACACGCGACCATGGACGCGACGACGAGCGCCGTCGCACACGCGGCTCGTCCCATGCTCCGCGTTCGCGCGCGGCTCCGGATCGGGCGAGGCTCGGGACGTGTCACCACGCCGCCATCCTACCGCTCCTCCGCGCGCGCGAAGACGAGAACGGTGACGCTCCGGGCGCCGGCGGCCCGGAGCACGCGGGCGCACGCCTCGCTCGTGGCTCCCGTCGTCCGGACGTCGTCCACGAGGAGAACGTCCTTTCCCGCGATGCGCTCCGGACGGGCGACGGCGAAGAGGGAGGCGACGTTCCGGAACCGTTCCGCGCGCCTCCGCCCGACTTGGACGGCACCTTCGCCGGTACGGGAGAGGGCCGTCGGAGCGAAACCTGATTCGATGCTCCGCGCCACCGTCGCCGCGAGGATCGACGCTTGATTGTAGCCACGTTCCACGAGCCTCGCGCGAGAGAGCGGCACGGGAACGACGAGGTCCGCGCGGAGCGCTCTTCGGACGGCGTACCCGCCCATCGCCGCGCCCAGCCGACCGCCGAGGTCGGGACGCTCGCGGTACTTGAACCTGTGGAGCGCGGTCGCGACCGCCCCGCCGTACGCGTACGGGGCGAGGACCGCGGGATCGTCCACGGGGTCCAAAATCGCGGCGACGTCGCACGTCGGACAGAAGAGCGGAATCGTTCCGCGTCTCGGGACGCGGACGGGGACGTCGCACGCGGCGCATCCCGAGGGTGCGAGGATCTCGACGAGAGCACGGACGATCGGAGACCAAGCCATCCCCCGACGTCGGGCGCGCTCGGCCTCAGGTTTCGGGATTCGCTCCGAGGTCCTCGCGTGTCCTCGCGAAGATCTCGTGGGGTTGCCAGGCGCCGCCGATGAAGAGGTAGTGCTCCGCCCTGCCTTCGTGCCGGAACCCGAGTTTCTCGAGGACCCGGAGACTCTTCACGTTGGTCGGCATGACGGCGGCCTGCACGCGGTGGAGGCACGCCTCCTCGAACGCGAAGCGGACGACACGACCCACGGCTTCCGTCGCGAAGCCGGAGTCGATCCGCTCCACGTTCGTCCAGTAGCCGAGGTGGGCGCTGTGGAACACGCCGCGGATCACGTTGCTCAAGGTCACCCGGGAGACGAGGGTCTCCCCGTCCGGGCCGTCCATGGCGAGGAAGTTGTAGTCGAGGCCGTGGCGCCACGCGCGGCGGTGGATCGCGATGCTGCGCGAAACGGCGGTGACCGACGTCGGGTCCTCGCCCGGGAGCGCGGCGGGATTCCACGCGCGGAGGTGTTCGGCGCTCGCACGGAGAGCGCGTCGGAGTTCGGGCACGTCCGTCGCGCGGGGCGGCCGGAGCACGAGGCGTGGCGTCGCGAGTTTCGTCGCGAGGGAGAGGGAGGGGGCGGGATACGGCGGGTCCATCAGAGGAGCTGTACGGGGTCGACGTCGACGACGACGCGGACGGTCCGGGGCAGCGTCGCCCCTTCCCGGAGCACGGCCACGAGGACGCGTCGGAGATCCTTCCGCTCCGTGCCTCTCACCATCACCCGGTAACGGAAACGGTTCCGGAGTCGGGCGAGCGGCGCCGGGGAAGGACCGCTCACGACGACCGCCGTCTCCGATTTGGCGGCGGCCGCACGGGCGACTTCGCCGAGTCGACGCGCGACCGACTGGACGAGCGCCTCGTCGGTCGCGTCGATACGGACGAGCGCCGCCCGCGAGAACGGCGGATACGCCACGTCCTCGATCGACTCGCTGCGCTCCCGGAGGGCCTCCTTCGTGAATCCCGCGACGTCGTGGCGCATGCTGTGCACGATCGCCGGATGTTCCGGATTGTAGGTCTGGACGATGACGCGGCCTTTCGTGTCCCCACGGCCCGCCCTTCCCGCCACCTGCACGAGGAGCTGGAACGTGCGCTCGGACGCGCGGAAATCCGGGATCGAAAGCGCCGCATCGGCGTTGATGACGCCGACGAGCGTCACGAACGGCAGATCGTGCCCCTTGGTGACCATCTGGGTCCCGACGAGGATGTCGACCTCGCGCGCACGCACCTTCCGGAGGATCGCTTCCACGTTTTTCCCCGACGCGACGTCCCGATCGAGCCTGGCGATCCGCGCTCCGGGGAAACTGGCGGCGAGCGTCTCTTCGAGCTTCTCGGTGCCGAGTCCCTCGAGGACGAGCGTCTTCTGCCGGCACTTCGGACACGCCTCCGGCATGGGCGCCTCGAAGTCGCAATAGTGGCACCGGAGCGAACCTCCGCCCTTCTTGTGGTGCGTGAGCGCCACCGAACACGACGGGCAGTTCGCGAGTTCGCCGCACCCGATGCACCGCACGCTGGGCGCGAATCCCCGACGGTTCAGAAAGAGGATCGTCTGCCCCTTCGCGGCGAGCGTCTCCTCGATGGCGCGGTGGAGCGGCAGACTCAGTCGGCGGTCGCCGCTCGGACCGGGTCCCATCCGACGGAGATCGATGATCTCCACCTTCGGGAGTTCCTGCGCACGCGCGCGCTCGGGGAGGACGATCTTCGTCGCCTTGCCGACCGACGCGAGGTGTTCGCTCTCGAGGGACGGTGTGGCGCTCCCGAGGATGGAGACTCCGCCGACCTTGTGCGCGCGGAGGATCGCCATGTCCCGCGCGTTGTAGCGGACGCCCTCCTCCTGCTTGAACGACGGATCGTGTTCCTCGTCGACGACGACGAGACCGAGGTTCTTCACGGGCGCGAAGAGGGCGCTCCGCGCACCGATGACGACGTCGAGCTCCCCCCGGAGCAGTCGTCGGAACATCGTGTGCCGCTCTTTCGGGGTGAGGCCGGAATGGATGACGGCGACCTCGTCGCCGAAGCGCGCACGGAACCGCGACACGAGCTGCGGCGTGAGCGCGATCTCGGGAACGAGCACGATCGTCCCCACGCCGCGTGCGCGCGCGTCGGCGATCGAGCGGAGATACACCTCCGTCTTCCCGGATCCGGTGACTCCGTGGAGGAGGAACGTCGTCTTCGTCGACGTCGCGAGCGCCTCGCGGACGAGGGCCACGGCGTCGCGCTGGGCGGAAGTCAGTTCGGGCGGAACGTCCTTCTCCGCGGCGTCGCGGAAGAACGGGTCCGCCGGAACCTCCCGATCCTCGAAGGCGACGAGGCCGGCAGCTTCGAGCTTCTGGGTCATCGCACGCGCGGTGGGGAACTCGACCTCGAGCTTCGCGAGAGCGACGGTCCCTTCCGCGCGGACGCGCGCGAGGACGGCGGCTTGCTTCGCCGTGAGCTTGGCGGTTCCCGGCAGGGCGTCGACCGCACGTACGAACCGGGCGCGACGTTCGCCCACGCCGCGGGCGGTCGCCCCTTCCTTCGCGACGAGCTTCGCGTTCTCCTTCTCGATGGGCGGGAGCGCGAGTCGCAGGACCTCGCCGAGGGGCGCGAAGTAGTAGCTCGCGACGTCGCGGAGGAACGCCATCAACTCCTCGGGGATCGAAGGCTCCCTGTCGAGGACCGAGACCACGGACTTCACGCCCGGCGGCGGTTCGCCCTCGAGGACGTTGACCACGATGCCGACGAGCTTCCGTCCACCGAACGGGCAAACCACACGGACGCCGACGCGGACACCCATGTCGGCGGACGGGATCTCGTAGTGGAAGGTCTTCCCGAGCGGGACCGGCAGCGCGACGTCGGCGAGATGCATGGGGCGTCGGCTAGGCGAGGCGGACGAGATAGACGAGGAGGAGCACGATGGCGACCGCGGCGATCCCGATCCCGACGTGCGTCTTCGTCCGTCGCGACTTGGTGGCGGCCCCGAGTCCCGCGATGTCGGCCGTCGCCTGCTCGACGAGGGGCGGAAGTTCGTGCATCGAGGGCATCCGCGGAGGCGGCGGAAAGTTCGGCGAGGTCAGTTGGCGCACGAGGGCCCGTTCCTCGGGACCGACGGGCTTCACGCTCGGCACGTCGGGCGCCGCGCTCGCTCCGGGGGGACCGGTGATGCGGGACTTGCCGTCGAGCGCGCGCGCCGCCCGTTCCCGTTCGCGCCGCTGCCGGACGATGTCGGTCCCGAACTGGGTGTAGAGCCAGTCGCCGAGTCGGAGCTGGGATCCGACGAGCTTGGCGTCGGTCACGTACGCCTCGAGGTCCCGGAGCATGGCACCCGCCGACGCGTAGCGATCGTCCCTGGAGGGAGAGAGGGCCCGCGCGATCAGCGATCGGAGCCGGTCTTCGAGGGGAAGTCCGCGACTCGGCAACTCGGGAATCGCGGCGGCGCGCGCCTTCTCGAGGAGCGTGGGTCCCTCGGGTTCGGTCTTGTACATGCGACGACCGGCGACGAGCTCCCAGAGGAGGATGCCGACGGCGAACACGTCCGCACGGGCGTCGACGTCGTCGCCGCGGGCCTGCTCGGGACTCATGTAGCCGGCCTTGCCGCGGATGGCTTCGTCGATCTCGCGGCTCTCTGGCTTCACGGTGTCGTTCGCGTGGGCGATCCCGAAGTCGCAGAGCTTGATCTCGCCTTCGAACGACACGAGGACGTTCGAAGGCGACACGTCGCGGTGGACGATGCCGAGGGGACGCGAGGGAACCTCGCTCGTCGCGTCCGTGGTCCTTCGGTGCGCATAGTCGAGGGCCCGGAGCACCTGGAGGACGATGGAGAACGCGAACTCGCTCGGCAGGGGCACGGCCAGTTTCGTGCACAAACGAAGGAGGGCGTTGAGGTCGAAGCCTTCGACGTACTCCATGGCGATGAAGAGGCGATCCGCTTCGCGGCCGAGATCGAGCACTTGGACGATGTTCGCGTGGGTGAGTCGCGCCGCGAGCTTCGCCTCGTGGATCAGCATGTCCGAGAATTCGGGGTCGGACGCGTAGCCGGAGAGGATCTGTTTGACGACGACGAGACGGACGGCGCCCAGTTCCGTTTCCGTCCGTGCGAGGAAGATCTCCGCCATGCCACCCTTGCCGATGGCGTCGAAGAGCGTGTACCGGCCGAACCGGCGCGGGAGCGTCGGGGCGGGGATCGCGTTGAAGCTTTCGGCGGCGGGGTTCGTCACACGGGTCTGGAGAGGTGAGTTCTGCAGGCCCTTCGTTTTTCGCGCGGGACCACCGTGCTTTTCAATGGAGATGATCGAAAAGGTCGGCTCCCCGGAGCCCTCCGCACGATTGCCGCCATTTTCGTGGGGCTCACCTTCACGACCGGGGGGCCGAGCCCGGCGGAGGCCCAGGTCCTCGATGCGCTTTCGAGGGGCCACGGCGCGGATCCCGCGTCGGCGCCCGCCTCGGACGGAGGTGGGCAGGTGCCCGCCGAACCGGCCCGCGTCGCCCCGACTCCGAGGGTGATCTGTCCGTCGGGGTCGTCTCCGAAGGGCGATCGCTGCGTTCCCTCGACCCCACTCCCACAGGTCGTGGCGTGCATCGTTCCAGCCTTCCTCGGGGCGTGTCTCGCGCCCACGCACCGCATCGCGAGGAATCCGTACGCCGGCACGACGGGCGTGTACGTCGAGCCCACTCACGACGACGGAGCGGCGGCCGACGGGTACGCGCCCACGGGTCCCGCGACGCGCACGTTCGAGGCGACGCTCGGCGCATTCGTGGAACCGACGACACCGATCCTGGGCCACTCCTTGGACGCGCGGGCCTGGCTCGCGGGGCTCTACGTGCATGGCGACTGGTCCCGCTTCTACGAACCGCGCGCGAAGGTCGTCCCGACGCTCGATCGGCTTCATCTGCGCGTCGGCTCGAACCTCTTCGGTCCGCTGGCGAAGCACGTGGAAGTCTACCCGGTCGTCGGTGCGGGTCTTCTCCGCGGTGCCCGATGGGATCCGTCCTTGTCCCTCGGCGGAGAGATCCGCGTGTACCCGTGGGAGCCCCTCGCGTTCGCGGCGCAACTCCACGCGGACGTGTACGCATCGGGCAATCCCATCTTCGAAACACGGGTCGAGGCTGGCCTCGCCTTCCCCCGCGTGGAGCTCCGCACGGGCATCCTTTGGGTCACGCAATACCGCGCCGCGAGCTTCGTAGGCCCCACGCTGTCGCTGGCCCTCCGCTATTGACGAGGGTCACCCCACCTGCCGACGCCGCGCACCGCGTCCACCGAAGCTCGCGCGAACGCGCGAGCTAGGACCATCCCGCGGGTGCAAACACGTCGCCCAAAGCGAGACCCTGACCTGAGGACCTCACCCCCGGTGGGGTCCTCACGTCAGGGTCGAAGCGACGCTCAATTGCACCCGCAATTATCCTGGAACGCCTGCATCGCATTCGCCGTCGAGTTGCACGCCCCCGGGTCGTCGAACTCTTTCCCGTCCGGATCGCCTTCGAAGCGCCCGCACACGCAAACGCCATCCTCGCACCCCATCCAGAAGGGCAGGATGCTGGTGTCGGTGCCGACGCATCCACACGAGTCCGGGAAGCCGGCGCATGCCGGGTTGATGCAGGTACCGATCTTGTTCGGCGCGGGCGTACCGGTGGGCGTGGTGGTGGTCGGCGATGGCGTCGGCAGGCCCGTTCCGGCGTCGGAACCTCCACCTCCGGAACCCGAGCCCGATCCGGATCCCGAGCCCGATCCAGAACTCGCGCCCGAACCGGAACTCGCCGCGCCCGAACCGGAACTCGCCGCGCCCGAACCGCTCGGGGTCTCTTCGACTTCGGTCGACGACGTCCCGGCATCGGCCTTCGTGGTCTTCTTCTTCTTCGACGACGACTTGGTCGCGCTCGCGAGAGTGCCATCGTCCGTGGGCATCGCAGGCGGCGCCGCGCAGGCGACGAGGGGAAGCCCGAACGCGAGTCCGAGGAGGACTCCCGTCAGCTTCCGAAATCTGGGACCGCGCTGGATCATGGTCGCCTTACGAGAGAGCAACCGATGTGCCGGTTCCTCGCGGCGTTCGGACCTGGGCACGCGGGAAGACACCGGCGTTTTTTTCGGGCTTTCCGGAGTCATGAACCACCTCTCCCTACATGCTTCCTGGATCGAGGCATTCCCCATCCGTCGAGCAGGATCCACGGCGCAGGAGACGGCCCCCGGCACGTCCCTTTTCCCGCGACGCCTGGCGTAGGATGCCGTCCGCCGTGAACGAGGTGTCCCCGAAGCCGTCGAGGATCGATCGGCGCGCCGTTCGTGCGCCGGCCGACACGCCGTTCGCGCGGGACGACGCGCGATCCCACGGCGCACGGGATACGGGGAACCTCGTTCTCCATGCCGACAACCGCGTGGCGCTTCCCTGGCTCCGCGCCGCGTTCACCGGCGCCTTCCGGTGCGTGTACCTCGACCCGCCGTACAACACCGGACGCGCCTTCGCGCACTACGACGACCGGACCTCTCCCGAAGCGTGGTCGCGGACGATCACCGAACAGCTCGAAGCCATCCGTCCACTCGTCGCCGACGACGGCGCGGTGTTCGCGGAAATCGACGACACCGAGCTCGGCAGTCTCCTCGTGGCCCTCGATCGGGTGTTCGGACGGGAACAGCGCGTCGCCACGATCACCGTCGTGCGGAGCGCCCCGACGGGACACAAGGCGAAGAACCGTGGACCGGTCAACGTCACGGACTACGTGATCGTCGTCGCGAAGGACCGCACCCGATTCCGACCGGCCACCCTCGAACGGGAGCGCCGCGGCTACGACTTCGCGTACGGCACCTGGCTCGACGGATCCCTCGACGACCCTGGGACCTGGACGTTCTCCCCTCTCCGCGCGACGTTCGCGGCCCGATCGGGACACGCATCCGTGCGGGACGCGAAACGCGCCTCCGGCGACGAGGCGTTCGAACGCGGAACCGTCGCCTTCGCGATGGAAAACGCCGATCGCGTCGTGCGCTTCGCGCAACCCCGATTCGACGCCGTGAGCCACGACGCGCGCGCCCTGATCCTCGCTTCCAAGGCCGATCCATCCCGCGTCCTCGTGCTGGAACGCGCGCGACACTCGCCGTTCTTCCTCCACCGAGGCAACCGCGTCCTGTTCCTCGCGGACAAGGTCCGCCGCACGCCGTCCGGACCGAAGCTCGTCGAGCCGATCACCAACGTGTGGGACGACGTACCTTTCCAGGGAATCGCCCGGGAGGGCGGCGTCGCGTACGTCCGCAACAAGAAGCCCGAGCGCTTGATCGACCGCATCCTCCGGATGGCGACGCGTCCGGGCGACTGGGTGCTCGATCCCTTCGCCGGCAGCGGCACGACCGCCGCGGTCGCCCACAAGATGGGAAGGCGTTGGGTCGCGGTGGAATCGAGCGACGCCGTCGACTCGCTCCTTCTCCCGCGGCTCCGTAGCGTCGTCGACGGCACCGACGCGACCGGCGTCACGCGCGATCACGGATTCACCGGGGGTGGAGGATTCGATGTCCTCGCGTGACCGCGCGCGAAAGATGGCGTCCGCGCTGGTGGTCCTCGCGGCGACGGGCGCGCTGACCGGAACGCTCGGATGTCCCCACCGCGAGCCCCCGGGGCACGACGTGAAGCGCGTCGACGATCCGAGCGTCGCCACGGCTCGGACCTCCGGAACCACCGCCGCCACGCCGACCGCGGTCGCGGCGGTCGACGCCGGAACTCCCGCCGCGAAGACTTGGGTCGCGGCGGTCCGTTCGGGCGAGTGGGATCTCGCGTGGAAGGGTTTCGAAGCGCTCCCGGCGGACGAACGTGCGAAGCCGGAGCTCCGCTACGCCGGTGCGCGCATCGCCGCCGCGCGAGACGACTTCGCGAACGCCCGATCGTTGCTGCAGGATCTCGAGAACGCCCTGCCGTTGCTCGCGGAAGACATCTGGCGGAGGTCCGCCGAGGCGAAGCTCCACGCCGGCCCCTACCCGGAAGCCGCGGAGTACTTCGTGGGTCGACTCACGCCGAAGTCGCAGCTGAAGGCTTCGGAAGCCTACGAGAAGGTGGGGGACCAACTCCGATCGAAGTACGCCTGCGACCGCGTGATCCTGCACGACAAGCGCACCCGCGAAGACGAGGCCGCCGCACGCGAACGCAGGTTCAAGCTCGCCGGAAATCCCGACGACGCGCGCTGGTTCGTGGTCAATGCACCGGATTTGCCGTTCGCCCACGACGCGGAGATGGCGCTGGCACGGCTCGATCCGGGCAAGCCTCTCTCCGTCGCCGAGCGGACGACGCG
>JAXLYL010000017.1:0-146443 GCA_046351475.1 Polyangiaceae bacterium | reverse complement strand
CGCCTTCATGGATGCGTCGATGTCGAGGACGCCGGCGAGCACCTGGGGCTGGTTCGCGACGATGCCCGCGACGCGACCGCCGAACCGCGCGAAGCCGACGACGATGTTCGACGCGTAGTGTTCCGCGATCTCGAAGAGGTAGCCGTCGTCGGTGACGGCGCGGATCACGTCCTTCACGTCGTACGGCTTGTTCGACTCGACGGGGACCATGGTGTCGAGCTCGGGGACGTCGCGCGTGGTCGGATCCTCGCTCTTCTTGAACGGAGGGTCCTCCTGGTTGTTGGCGGGCAGGAACGAGAGCAGTTCGCGGATCTGCGCGATGCAGGTGCGATCGTCCGGCGACGTGAGGTGGCAAACGCCGCTCTTCGACGCGTGGGTGAGCGCGCCGCCGAGGTCTTCCTTCGTCACTTCCTCGTGGGTCACGGCCTTGATGACGTCGGGGCCCGTGATGAACATGTAGCTCGTGCCCTCGACCATCAGGATGAAGTCGGTGATGGCGGGCGAGTACACCGCGCCGCCGGCGCACGGTCCCATGATGGCGCTGATTTGAGGCACGACGCCGCTCGCGAGCGTGTTGCGGAGGAAGATGTCGGCGTAGCCGGCGAGGGACTCGACGCCTTCCTGGATGCGGGCGCCTCCCGAGTCGTTGAGGCCGATGACGGGCGCGCCGACCTTGAGCGCGAGATCCATCACCTTGCAGATCTTCTGCGCGTACGCGCCACTGAGCGAACCACCGAACACGGTGAAGTCCTGGGCGAAGACGAAAACCTTCCTGCCGTCGACGAGTCCGTGACCGGTGACCACACCGTCGCCGAGGATCTTCTGGGCCTCCATGCCGAAGTCGGTGCAACGGTGGGTGACGAACCGATCGAACTCGACGAAGGTCCCCGGGTCGAGGAACAGGTCGATCCGCTCGCGGGCGGAGAGTTTCCCGCCTTCGTGTTGCTTGTGGATGCGGTCCGGACCGCCGCCCTGGAGGGCCTTCTGGTTCATCGCCTCGAGACGCGCCATGTGCGCCTCGTGCGACGGGGTGCCACCCGAATTCGTGGCCTGAGGAACCGTGGGCGAGGGGGTCGACGTCTTCGTGGGGCTCGACATGAGAACCGTATACCCGACGATCGACCTCGATTGGCCGGATTGTGGAGTCGATTCCCCCACAGGTCGGGAGCTGCCGTCTCCCGTTCGTCCCGGTCCGTCGCCGCTTTGGGTGACATGCGCCGGCGCTGCATTCGCGGCAGAGAAACGTCACACTGATGGACTCGACGTACCGCCCCTCCGAACCCCGCCCGGATGCCGAAAAGCGTCTGGTACACTCGGCGTGGCGGTGCCCGGGCGCGTCCCCGGGTCCGTCCTCCCATGAACTCCACCATCGACCAGAACGTCTACCCGCGCCCCGGCGACACGATCGACGGGAAGTACCAAGTCGAGCGCATGCTCGGCGAGGGTGGGATGGGCGCGGTCGCGATGGCGACGCACCTCCTGCGACGCGCGCCCGTGGCCCTCAAGTTCATGAGCCCGCAGGTGATCTCGTTCCCGGGAGCCGTGGAGCGCTTCGTGAACGAGGCCGTGGCCGCGTCGCAGATCGACAGCGATCACGTGGTGAAGATCTTCGACGTCGGCAAGTTGCCGACGGGCGCCCCGTTCCTGGTGATGGAGTACCTGCAGGGACGGGACCTTGCCGCCGTGCTCGAGACCGATGGACGACCCCATCTCGACATCGGGCGGTCGATCCACTTCACGTTGCAGGTACTACGCGGTCTCCAGGTCGCGCACGCGGCGAACATCGTGCACCGGGACATGAAGCCGTCGAACTGCTTCATCGTCACGAAGGACGGCGAGCCGGACTTCGTGAAGCTCGTCGACTTCGGAATCAGCAAGGTGCAGCAGCCGGGGAACGCCGCGCTCACGCAAGCGAACTCGGCGCTCGGAACGCCTCTCTACATGTCCCCCGAGCAGGCGAAGTCCCCGAGGGACGTCGATCTTCGGAGCGATCTCTATTCGGTCGGCGTCATCCTCTACGAGATGCTCACCGGGCGCACGCCGTTCACGTGCGAGAGCGGCGAGCTGACGGAGATCCTGTTCAAGATCTTCACGGCGGAACCGCCGCCCATCACGGGGCTCCGACCGGATCTTCCGCCGGGACTCGCGACGGTCATCCATCGGGCGCTGGTGCGCGAGCCGGAACAGCGGTTCGCGACGGCCGGGGAGTTCGGCGAGGCGCTCGCACCGTGGTCGGACGGTCGGAGCGCGTCGGTTCTCGCGAAGCTCCGGCAATTCGAGCGGCAGCGGGGTCCCGCGGCGCCGGGAACGCTCCCGTGGAACCAAGCGAGCGCGGAGGCGTACGAACGCGCGCGGATGGAAGCCGAGGCGGGACAGGCGCCGACTCCCGCGGGCGGCACCGACATATCCCCGGCCGCGCAGACCGGGGCGGCGAACTACGCGGTCGGTGCCGCGCGGGTCTCGAACGACGACGTGCACGCGCAGACGATGGGGTTCGACACGAACGCCGCGGAAGGGGCGCTCGCGAAGGCCGGATCCCGGACGGACCTGGGTGCCACGCGGGACACGGGCACCCGCGCTCCTTCGCGAATGGGAGCGTCGGCCGCGCTCCTCGCCATTCCGGTGCTCCTCGTCGCCGCTGGGATCGGTGCCGCCCTCGTCCTGAAGCGTCCTGCGAACGACCCGACGAACGCGACCATCGGACGGCCGGTCGACACGATGTCCCCCGTCCCCGTCGTCACGTCCGTCCCTTCGGCGGCACCTCCGGATCCTCTGCCGACGACGTTCACGGATCTCTCCCCCACTCTCGTCGCCGATGCGGCGGCGACGAAGCCGGACGCGGGAACCAGGATCGTCCCCACGCCGCGGCCGAATCCCGTCGCGGCACCCACGCCCGTCCCCACGGCCAAGACCCTGAAGAACCTGGGTCGCGGCGAGTGAAGTCGTTCCCGAGTTTCCGAGGACCTCTCCCCATGAAGACCCTACGACGCATCTTCGGCTTGTCGCTCGCGACGATCATGACCCTCCAGGCGGGCTCCGTCGTCGCCCAGCCGAAGGGCAAGCCGAAGACGATCCGCGAGGAACTTCCTTCGAACGCCCAGAAGGACTGGGACGCCGCCAACGAGCTCTTCGACGCGGGCGACTTCAACGGCGCGCTCGTCGAATACCAACGGGCGTACGACCTTTCGAAGAATCCGCGCACGCTCTACAACCTCGCCATCTGCCTCAAGGAGTTGAAGCAGTACGTCCGCTCCATCGCGACGTTGAAGGTCGCCTTGGCGAGCACGGAGCCCAAGTTGAGCGCCTCCGACGAAGCGCGCGCGAAGGAAGCGATCGAGGTGATCAAGCCGTTCGTCTCTTCCGTCGAGGTGAGCTCGAACGAGAACGGCGCGACCCTGTTCGTCGACGGCATCGAGAGTGGCAACACGCCGTTCGTGTCGCCGGTCCCGATCGGCGTCGGCGCACGATCGCTCGTCCTCCACAAGGACGGCTTCCAGGACGCGACACTGCAGGTGAACGTCATCCGCGAGGTCGTCGCGAAGGCGGCGTTCAAGCTCGCCCCACTCGAGAGGAAGGCGGTCGTCTCGGTGGCCGTGGAAGGCGCTCCGGTCGCGAACGTCGTGATCGACGGCATCGATCGGGGTCGGGCGCCGTTCAAGGGCGAGCTCTCCGAGGGCCCGCACACGATCGAAGCGCGGGCCCCCGGATTCGTCTCCGCGCAACGCACGGCCGACGTGAAGCACAAGGAGAACCAGGACCTGAAGCTGTCGCTCTCCACGGAGCGTCACGCCGGCAAGCTCCGCATCGTCACGACGCCTCCGGGAGCGAGCATCGAAATCGACGGACGTGTCGAGGGTTCGAGCGTGTGGCAGGGCGTGGTGACTTCCGGCGGCGGCCACCAGGTCGTCGTGAAGAAGACGGGCTACAAGACCTACTCCACCGAAGTGTTCATGAAGGACGACGACACCCGCGAGATCCAGGCAATCCTCCAGGAGGACCGCGGAACCGGCTGGGTGTGGTGGACGGTCGGGGCGGTGGGCGTGATCGCCGGTGGCGCCATCGCGAGCTACTTCGTCTTCACCCCGAAGGAGTCGGTACCGGTGACCGGCAATCTCGCTCCAGGCACGACCCTCGCCAACGTCCCGTTCCGCTGAGTCCTTCTTCGCCCCGTCGCTCGTGCCCTCCGGCACGCGGGGCCGCTTGCTGACTGACACTTCCGAAGGAGTCCGAAGATGCGCACCCACCGACCTTCCTGGCCCCGAATCGCGACCGCCCTCGCACTCCTGCCGATGGCCGGACTCCTTTGGGCCGGATGCACGGCGAAGGAGACGACCGAATACGTCGCGGGCGTGTCCACGCAGATGCAGGTCCCGAAGGACATCCGCAGCATCCGCATCGACATCACTCCGCCGGGTGGCGCGGGTTCCACTTGTTACACGTACGACGTCGATCCGGTGACCGGCACCGTCCGCTTGCCCAGCACGCACGGGCTCGTGTCTTCCAAGGATCCGTCGCTCCCCGTGACCTTCACGGTGACGGGCTTCTACGAGCCGCTTTCGGTGATCGGGCCGAAGATCGGCGACTGTCTGCAGTCGCCCGCGGTCCTGAACGGCAATCTCGGCGCTCGGATCCTCCGACGCGCACGTCAACCCTACGTTCCCGAGAAGATCCTCTACCTGCCGATGCCGCTCCGGTACGCGTGTTACGACACGAAGTGCGGGGACGACGAGAGCTGCGTCGGAGGTGAATGCCGCAAGGCCGACGTCGACATCTCGAAGCTCGTCGAATACTCCGACGCGCTCTTCAAGGGCGACAGCAACCAGTGCTTCAACGTCGCCCAATGCATGGGAGCGAAGGTCGCCGCGACCGTCCTCGACGCGGCGGCGTGCAAGTTCGCCCTCCCCGACGCCGTCCCGATCCCCGAAGGTTCTGGACTGAACGTCCGCATCGTCCACGACAACTTCGCTGCCGAACAACTGGACCTCGACGCGGACGAGGGCTTCACGATCCCGGATCCGGCGAAGCCGCGGGAGTTCCAACTCGCGGCTCCGCTGTGCGCGAGCCGTTACCGCCAGGGGAAGATCTTCGCCGTCGAGGTCAGCCCGCTCTGCCGCACGAAGTCTCCCTTCAACCCGCTCTGCACGGCGGACGCCGAGGCGGCGATGAACGGCGACACCGCGTACAAGGACGTGTGTTCGATCGGCGCCCAACTCGAGCCGAGTCCGAGCGCCCTGCTCGTCCTGATGGACCGTTCGCAGAGCATGTCGCAGGCCTACACGGAGGACGCGCTCCGCACGGTGCTCGGACTCACCCTCTCCGATCCCGTGTTCCGCACGACGTTCGTCGGCTTCAAATACCTCGAGTCGGCGACGGGCACGGGTCAGTGCCCGAACGACGCGGACTACGCGGACCCGGCCAAGCTCGACGTGCCGTTCCTTCCCGCCGAACAGGCGAAGACGGCGATCGCCGACAAGATCAAGGCGACCACGTTGATCCCCGACGGCGACATGAACCTCGACGCGGCGCTCTCGGCGAACGGTGCGTTCTCGCTCCTCGCCCAGCCGCGACCTTCGGAAGCGGGCGCCAAGTACAACCGACGCGCCGTGCTCGTCGTCGGCAACAGTTACAAGGCGGGCTGCAACAACCCGAACCCGTGGTTCCAGGCGGCGAACGTCGGTCAGGGCACACAGGCCGGCACGCCCCAGGCGAACACCTACGCGATCCTGCTCCCGAAGAGCGGCACGGTCACGTCCGTGCAGCAGCAAGCGGAGGTGGACATGGCGAAGAGCTTCGCCACCGACGCGAAGGCGACCCTGTTCAACGGGATCGACAATCCCGCGGCGGGCGCGGAAGCGATCAACGCGGTGGTGTCCGAACTCGGGACGTGTCTCTACGAGAAGCTGGCTGTGGACGTCCCGCAGCCGGCGAAGACGACGCTCTCGTACTACGACGCGTTCACGTCGAAGCGCGTGGACATCGCGTACAACGCGGCATGCGCGACGGACGCGACGGCGACCGGTTGGGCCTTCGACGCGGACAAGCGCGTGAAGGTTTGCGGAGACACGTGTTCGTCGTTGCGCACGACGACGAAGAACCTCGGGCTCCTCGCGCTCTTGCAGAAGCAGCCGTCGCCCGGTCTCCGAATCCGTGTGAACCAACCTTGCCCCATCGCTTCGGGAGCACCGTGAGGGGCGTCCCGACGTTCGTCGCGCTCGCCGCCACCGCGGTCCTCGCGAGCGCGTGTTCGTCTTCGTCCGGTCCGTCATCCGCCACCGATTCGGGGACGGACATGACCGACGCGGGTACCCTGACCGACTCCGGGGACGCGGAAGCCGGAGGTCCCGTCCTCGATCCTTCGGGCACGGGCGCAGCATGGTCCCTGGACGGACAGGTGTGGACGGGTTCGCCGCGGTGCCAGAAAGCGGGAGACTCGTGGGTCGTCCTCGTCGCGTCGAGCACTCCCGCGGGCGGAGGCGTCGTCCTCACGTTCCAGACGAAGCCCACGGCCGGCGCGTACCTGGCGGAGACCGCCGGCGCTCCGACTGCCGCGAACCGCGTCGTCGTCAACACGACGAAGACGGTGGACGGAAGCCCCGTGGGCTACCTCGCGAGCTCGGGTGAGGTGAACGTCACGCTCGACGGAGCGCAGGTGCAAGCGAGGTACACGGCGCTACCGTCGTCGCCCGTCGGCGACACGGTGACCGCGACCGCGAGTGGCATCCTTCTCTGTCCCTGAACGATCGTCCCCGAGCCATCGCGCCGCGGCGATCGATCCCGTTCCGTCAGAAGACGATGGCGACCTGGGCTCCGAGATCGACCCACCCTATCGCGGCGCCACCCGTCGCGAGGGAGGCGTACGACCCGTGGATGCCGAAGTCGAGGACGGGCAACGCCGTGAAATCGAGGGCGGCCCCGACATCGTAGGTGAACGCGGCGCTGCCGCCGGTTCCGACCGACGCTCCGTACCCCGCGTGCGCGAAGACGGACGGCTTCACGATCTCGCCGATGGCGAGCCGTGCTCCACCGAAGCCGCGCGCGATGCCTTCGCCGGCGGGGCTCGAGCCGAAATGGTGGTACGCGCCGCCGACTTCCGGCGTCAGCGCGACGAGGGGAATCTTGACGCGGTAGCCGAGGCGAATCGCTCCACCGGCACCGGTGTTGATCAACTTGGGCGTCGCGGCGACGGACACGTTCACGTCCCCCGCCAGGACCACTTGCGCGCGTGCGGTGCCGGGAACCAGGAGGACGAACGCGACGACGAGAGCGGCTAGGAAAGGAAGGAGGACGCGCATGTCCGGAGTTCTAACCCTCCGTCTCCGAACCCTTCAAGCGGAGCCGTGGTCCGAGACCGCGGCCCACGTCAGGGACCGAACTGCAGACCGAGGTACGGACCGAGGAAGAACTGAGTCTGGCTCGCGAGCGTGTAGCTCGGCGTGTTGAGCGGCTCGGGGGGGACCGAGCTCGATGGATTGCCGATGAAGCGCGTGTAGTCGGGGGCCGTGTGCGCGTCCTTGCCGGCCGTCTCGAGCCACGCGAGGCATCCGAGCGCGAGGGACGTCGTGGGGCTGAGTCGGAACTGCACGGACGCGTCGACGTTCACCGCGGGAGACACGTAGGTCTTGAGGTCGGGGACGAAGGCGGGGTCTACCTGGTTCTTGCCGTCGGTCGACTTCACTTCGCGACTCATGCCCAGTCCACGCACGGCCATGCCGAAGCCGGCCGCGAGACTTCCACGCACGCGCTTCGATTGGACGGAGACGCGGAACCGCACCGCGCCCGCGCCGCCGAAGCGGACGAACTTGAACGTCTCTTCACGGGGCGGCTGACCGAGGTACGGGTTCGTGTTGGCGTCCACGGTGCCGGTCATGACGGCCTTCTGATTCGCGATGTCTCCGAATCCGCCGAGAAGGAGCTCGATGCCCAGGGGATCCCACGCGTAGCCGACGTATCCCATGAGACCGCCGCCGAGCGGCTTCGACGTGTCGCACGAGGAGGCGCCGAGCTGTCCGCACCGGTATTCGAGTTCGGTGCGCGCACCCGTGGGCATGAACTGACTCGCGAGCGCGAAGCCTCCGTAGATGCCGTCGAAGGAGCGGTAGTCGTCGTCCCCTTCCTTGGCGGGTCCCGCGACGAGGGTGAGGGTCACGTTCTCGACGACGGTCTGCTTCTCGCCGAGGACGATACTCTTCTCGTAGCTCTGGTAACCGTCCCTTCGGACCGAGATGACGTGCGGCCCCGGTGCGACGTCGCCCGAGAAGCTCCCTTCGTTCGGCATCACCTTGCCGTCGAGGAGGATGGTGCCCTTGCCGTCGCTCGTCTTGATCTCGAGGTGGCCGACCACGGTCAAGCCCACGAGCTCGACGTCGACCTTCTTGCCGCGAGCGACTTCGGCGACGACGGCCGGTGCGGCGACTTTCTCCCCGCGACCCGTGACTTCGTGGGCACCGGGTGTGACCTCACCGGTCCACGGCGTCGCACCGACGTCCACGCCGTCGACCAGGACGCGCATGGACTGCCCCGACTTCTCCTTCACGGAGAGAGTGCCCATCTTCGACTCGCGGACGAGGGCGACGTCCACGACCTCGCGGACGTCCTTGCCACCCGAACGCACCTTCACGGTCTGCTCGAAGGGCGCGAAACCCTCCTTCGTGACCGTGATCTTGCGATCGCCGTCGAGGGTGCGCACGAGCGCGCGGACGGGACTCTTGCCGATCTCCTTGCCGTCGACGCTCACGAGGGCGTCCGCTTCGTTCACGCGGATGGACACCGTTCCGGTCCGTCCCGCGAGCTCCTTCATGCGCGCGTCCGCGGTCGCCCGATCCTTCTTCGGCATGGACGTGCCGAAGCCGCGGACGGCGTCGTCGTACGCTTCGAAGGCTTCCGGCCACTGCTTGAGGGCGTAGTGCGCGTCGCCCAATCCCAGGAGTGACGCAGCGGTCGACGACGCGTCGTTCGACGCCGTGAATTCGCGGAGGGCGGCGGTGGCGTCCCCGGACTTCAGCGCCTTCGTCCCGGCATCCAGCCGCTTCTTGGCTTCCGCCTTCTTGGCCGCGTCGGGGGTTCCCTGCGCCGACGCTTCCCTCACGCCGAACGCGCCCGGTGCCACCCCGCACGTCAGGCTGGCGAGGGCGACGCCCATACCGACGAGCGACCGAGCGACGACCTTGGATGCACGAACCCGATTCGAACGGCGAAGAGACAAGCGTGAACCCCCGCGTGGTACGTCGTGGAGTCGCCCAGAGTACCGCTCGTACGTCCCGTCCGGCTACCCTCGATTCATCTTCCGTTCCGCGGACTTCGGCGAGGGCGGATCCACGTAGGTCACCTCGTCTCCGCGGAACGTGCGGAGGACCGTGGTCGACGGTTGGCCGGAGCCGGAAGCCGGGGTCGTCCGGACGACGACGGACGGCGAGAGCGGCACCTTGCCCAGACCTCCGGGCGTGTCGCAGATGAACTTCGGCAACGCGATGCTCGTGAGGCGTCCCTGGAGCGCCTCCATCAGCGCGATGCCCCGGGCGAGGGGCGTCCGGAGGTGACCCGTACCTTTCACGGGATCGGCTTGGAGCAGGTAGTAGGGCCGCACGCGCACGCGTACGAGTCCGCGGAACAATTCCTCGAGGACCGCCGCCGAGTCGTTCACTCCAGCGAGGAGCACGGTCTGGTTCATGACGGGGAAGCCGGCGTCGACGAGGCGGATGCACGCACGACGCGACTGTTCCGTGAGTTCCTTCGGATGGTTGAAGTGCGTCATCACCCAAATCGGGTGGAACGGCCGCAAGGCCTGGACGAGTTCGTCGTCGACACGCATGGGCAACGTGACGGGCACGCGCGTCGCCAGGCGGATCGTCTCGACGGAAGGCACCGATCGCACGGCGCGAAGGACGCGGACGATGCGATCGGTCCCCATGGCGAGCGGATCGCCGCCGCTCACGATCACGTCCTTCACCTCGGGATGGTCCCGTAGCCACGCGAGGGCGGGCGCGAGAGCCTCCTCCGACACCGCGCCGCCGCCGTCGCCCACCATGCGCGATCGGGTGCAGAAGCGGCAATACACGGCGCAGCGATCGGTCGCGAGGAGGAGGACGCGGTCGGGGTACCTGCGTACGAGATGGGGCGCGACTTCGTGGGCGACCTCGCCGAGCGGGTCGTCGAGATCCCCTTCGACGCGGACCGATTCGGACGACGTGGGGACACACTGCTTCCGCACCGGGCAGTCCGCATCGTGCGGGTCGCAGAGCCCGAGGTAGTAGGGCGTGATCGCGATGGGAAATCCGTCGGCCTCGGCGCGGGCGGCGCCTTCCCGTTCGGCCGGGGTCAGGTCGAGGGCGCGACCGAGCGCGTCCGCCGTGGTGACGGCGTGGCGCATCTGCCACCGCCAGTCCGACGTGTCGGCGGGAGCTTCCGCGTGCGCGAGGGGCAGCGCACGACCGCCGCTCATTTCGGGGCGCTTTCGACCTTCACGTTCGCGAGGGCCGCTTCGTCGATCTGTACGGGAAATTGGCCCCGGAGCTCCTGCAGGAGATCGCGCTCCTTGTTCTGGGCTTTTTCCTGGGCGAGTTTGATCCGGATCGTCCGTTCGCTCTCGCCGAACGTGCGCTCCCGCGCTTCGGAAACCTGCGACAGACGCACGACGTGGAACTTGTCGCCGCCCTTCACGGCGCGGAGGAGCACGTCCCCCGATTTCCCGATCTCGTACGCCGCCGCGCGGACCTCGGCGGGAACGCGTGGGTTGTCCCCGCGGGAATCTCCGACGGGCCCCACGAAACCGAAGTCTCCGGCCAGATCGACGGGCACGTTGGCCTTCGCCTGGGGGTCGACGGAGTACTTGCGGACGAGTTCGCCCCATTCCGCGGCGGACTTCACGAGCTTCGCCTTCGCGACGACCTCGTTCGCCGTCGCTTCGTCCTTCGTGACGACCAACGAAAGACGACGACGCTCCGGATCCCGGTAATCCGCCTTGTGCGCCTCGTAGTACGCACGAACGTCCGCTTCGGGCAGGTCCGAGGGCCCGGGCAGCCCCTTGTGCGCCTCGGTCAACATCGCCTCCCGGAGGATGGCGCGTCGCTCCTGTTCGGCGAGGGGATCCTTGTCGTACCCCTTGGCCGTCGCTTCGGCGGCGAGGAGCTCGATGTTGATCATCTCCTGGAGCAGTTCCTTGCGGCGCTCGGGCGACTGGTACCGGAGGCGGTCGAATTGGTCCATGTGCTCGAGGGCCGCGGTGTAGTCCCCGAGCGTGATCGTCTTGTCGCCGACCTTCGCGAGCACCTTCTGGGCTTGCTCGGGCGTGAGCGAGGCCGTGACGGCGTGTTTGCCGCCATCCGCGGTGCCTTTCGCGCCGTCGAGCGCCTTCTCGTTGCATCCGACGAGTGCCGTCGCCAGGACGAGGACCGCCGTCACGGAGACGGGAACCTCGAAGGTGCCGCGGTGTCCAGCGTCCGGAAGCCGACGAATCATGGGGCTTTGCCTACTACGGCCGCCCGATTGACGCTAGATGGGTCGCCGGCGTCCGTCCGACCACCGGAACGGGACGCGCAGCTTCGGGGACACTCGATGGACGAACGAACCGACGATGGAACGACGGAACCCCGCGGCCCGGGGAAGAAGCTCTTGGCCACGACGGCTCGCGTGAGCGTCGTCGTCGTGGTGACGTGGGCCGTCGTCGCGGTCTTCGTCTTCGAGTTCGTCCGTTCTCCCACCCTCGTGGCGCATCGACCGGAGGCGTTCGTCGCCCTCGCCGTTCCCCTGTCCCTCCTGTTCGTCGCCTTGCTCGTGGCAGAGGACGCTCGCCTCAATCGGGAACTGCGTCTGGCGTGCGACGGCACGTCCACGCTCCGCCAGATGGCGCTCGGGAGACGTGGAAAGCAGCCGTTCTTCGTTCGATTGCTCACGACCCATCTGGGTTCGGCGGCGTTGCTCCTCGCGGAGGGCGACGACGTCGCCGCCGGGGACGCCATCGTCCGAGAAACTCCGTTCGTGGCCTTCGGCCGCATGGAACGGTTGAAGCGCGTCGTGGAGGCGGACCTGTCCAGGGCACGGAAGACCGCCGCGTCCCGCGATTCCGCCCTGGAGCTCCTGTCCGGAATCCGACCGTTCGAGAATCGCGCCGCGGACGTGTACCGCGCGTTCGTGCTGACCCGCACGTTGCTCGAAGGGGCGGACCGGGACGGCGCCGACCGCACGGCGCGGGAGTTCGGACGCAGTCCCCACACGACGGTGCGGACGCTCGCCGTCTGGCTCCACGTCTGGTTCGACCTCGACGGCACGGACGCACCTTCGGACGCGGACCTGCGCATCGCGGCCCTCTTCGCGCGAAACCATGGTGCCCAGGCCCTCGTCGAAAAAATCGAAGCGGCGTTCCCCGTCGACGACGAAACGGCCGCGAAGCCGTCTCCGGCCCTGGCGTGACGGAATTTAGGGGTCGACCCCGGATGGTCCGCGGGTCTAGGTTCCGCGCGCCATGTCGAACGGCCCCTCCGAGCGCAACGCAGGAACGATCGCCCCTCCCCCTCCCGATCCCACGTTGCGCTACCGCCGCGTCGTCCTGAAGTTGAGCGGGGAGGCCCTCTGCGGGACCACGGGCGGATCCGGGATCGACCCCGTGGTCCTCAAGGCGACGGCCCGCGAACTCGCGGACGTCCACGCGCTCGGAGTCCAGGTCGGCATCGTGGTCGGCGGCGGCAACATCTTCCGCGGCCTCAAGGGCGCGAGCGCCGGGATGGATCGTTCCCAGGCCGACTACATGGGCATGCTCGCGACGGTCATCAACGCCCTGGCCCTCCAGGACGCCCTGGAGAAGGCCGGAGTGCCCACCCGCGTGCAGACCGCGCTCGAGATTCGCCAGGTCGCCGAACCCTACATCCGACGACGCGCCATGCGTCACTTGAGCCGCGGACACATCGTCATCTTCGCGGCGGGCACCGGCAATCCGTACTTCTCGACGGACACGGCCGCCGCGCTCCGCGCGACCGAGATCCACGCCGAATGCCTCCTCAAGGCGACGAAGGTGGAAGGCATCTACGACCGGGATCCCGTGCGGTTCCCCGACGCCGAGATGGTCCAGACCATGAGCTACGACCGCTTCCTCACCGAGCGCATCGGCGTGATGGACGCGACGGCCGCGGCTCTGTGCCGCGACAATCGGCTCCCGATCCGCGTGTTCAAGCTCACCGAGGGCAACATCAAGCGGGTCATCCTCGGCGAGTCCATCGGGACCGTCGTCGTCGAGTGACCTTTCAGCGCGGGCGCGCCGGAAGCTCCCCGCGGAACACGAATCGCGCCGGTCCCGTCATGACGGCGTGACCGTCCGCGGACCTGCGGACGACCTCGAGCGCCCCCCCGGGAAGACGCACCCGCACGGGGACGTCGTCCTTCGCGAGCTCCAACGAACAGGCCACGGCGACGGTCGCACAGGCACCGGTCCCGCACGCCAACGTGAGCCCGGCGCCCCGCTCCCACACGACGAGATCGATCCCGTCCGGAGCGACACGCGCGAACTCCACGTTCGTTCCTCCCGGAAACGACGCGTCCGTGGCGACCCGAGGCCCCACGGTCGCGATGGTCGCCGCGTCGAACTCCCCGAACACCACCGCGTGCGGATTGCCCGCGTCGGCGACGTGGAACGCGAACGTCCGACCGGCGACGTCGAGGGTGCGTCCTCCGGCGACTCGCACGGGCCCCATGTCGACGACGACGGTGCCGCCGTCTCCGTCGACGTCCGTGTCGAAGCGACACGTGAGAGGTCCGTGCCCCGTGTCGACGACGATGGATCCCGAACGGGCTCGGCGCGTTCGCGCGAGGTGCAGCACCACGCATCGCAGACCGTTGCCGCACATCTCCGCGCGGGAGCCGTCCGAGTTCAGGACCTCCATCCGTGCGACGGCGTCCGCGGTGCGGGGCGGCGTGAGGACGAGGATGCCGTCCGCGCCGATACCGAAGTGGCGATCGCACAGGCGCATCGCGTCCTCCGGGCCGAGGTTCGCGGCGTCGGCGTCGTCGATCACGACGAAGTCGTTCCCGAGGGCCTCGTACTTCGCGAACGTCCGCGGTGCCGCCATTTCCAGCGAGCTTGTCATGGCGGGGGGACGGATGCACGGCGAAGGCGTCGATCGGGACCGACGAAGGCGATAGATTGGTCGGTCATGGGTCTTCTGCGCTGGATGACGGCGGGCGAGTCGCACGGACCGAAGCTCACGGCGATCCTCGAAGGGATTCCCGCCGGGCTCCCGCTCCTCGCGAGCGACGTCGACGCCGATCTCGCGCGCCGGCAGAAGGGTTACGGACGCGGTGGCCGCATGAAGATCGAGTCCGACGCGGTCGAATTCACGGCGGGGGTGCGCGGCGGCGAGACCCTGGGCTCTCCGATCGTCCTCTCGATCACGAACCGCGACCACGCCAACTGGCTGGACCGCATGTCCGCGGCACCCATGGCCTCCACTCCCGAAGCCTTGACGCGACCGCGCCCGGGCCACGCGGATCTCGCGGGCGGCCTGAAGTACGACCGCCACGATCTTCGGGACGTCCTCGAACGCGCGAGCGCCCGGGAAACCGCCGCACGTGTCGCCGTCGGAGCCGTCTGCAAGCGCCTCCTCCGGGACGTGGGCATCGACGTGTTCGCCCACGTCGTCCGCATCGGCGACGTCGCCGCCCGCGTGGACCCACTCGCCGCCGACGAGCTCCGCGAACGCGCCGCCGCATCCGATCTCGCGTGTGCCGATCCCGTGGCCGAGAACGCGATGAAGGAGGCGATCAAGCGCGCCTCCCACGCGGGGGACACCCTCGGCGGCGTGTTCGAGGTCCGGGCGACCGGAGTCCTTCCCGGACTCGGGAGCCACACGCAATGGGATCGCAAGCTCGACGGACGCCTCGCCCAAGCCCTGATGTCCATCCAGGCGATCAAGGGCGTCGAGATCGGTCTCGGCTTCGAAGCCGCACGGCGCGGCGGTTCCGAGGTCCACGATCCCATCGCGTACGACGCCCGGACCAAGCGTTTCCACCGTCCCTCCAACGGAGCCGGCGGCCTCGAGGGCGGCATGACCAACGGCGAGGACGTGGTCTGTCGTGCCGCCATGAAGCCCATCGCGACGCTCCGGAAGGCGCTTGCCAGCGTCGACGTACGCTCGAAGGAGTCCTTCGAAGCCGCGTTCGAGCGGAGCGACATTTGCGCGGTCGGAGCCGCGTCGCTCATCGGTGGTTCGATGGTCGCCATCGTGCTCGCGGAAGCGGTGCTCGAGAAGTTCGGAGGAGACTCGATGAACGAGCTCCTGCGCAACGTGGCGGGCTACCGCCGTCAACTCGAGGCCTACTGATGCCGACACGTCCCATCGTCCTCTCGGGATTCATGGCCACGGGAAAGACGACCGTCGGTCGGGCACTTTCCGAACGACTCGCGGTGCCGTTCGTCGACACGGACGCCGTCCTCGTCGCGCGCCACGGAGCCCCGATCGCCACCCAATGGTCCCGGGACGGCGAGGCGGTGTTCCGCGCGAAGGAGGCCGATCTGGTTCGGGAACTCCTGGCGGACGCGTCGACCCGCGTGATCGCGTTCGGAGGGGGCACCGTCACGCGGCGCGACGTGCGGCGGCTCGCGGTCGCGAACGCGTTCGTGGTGACGCTCGAAGCGGCACCCGACGTCGTGGTCGCACGCGCAGGCGATCTCGCGTCCCGCCCGAACCTGGCCGCCGCCGATCCCGTGGAGCGCGCGCGGGAGCTCGTCGCCGCCCGGAAGGACGCGTACGCGGAATGCCACCTGACGCTCGCCACCGATTCCCTGGAAGTCGACGAGACGGTGGAGGCGATCGCGCTGGCGGCGGAGCGCGATCCCCTCCTCGTTCCCCTGGGAACGAGGAGCTACGTCATCGACGTCGGCGTGGATGCCCCGCATCTCCTGACGGACGCCGTGGCGCGCCTCGCACCTTCGTCGGTGCTCCTCGTCACCGACGGCAACGTCCAGCGGGCGCGGGGAGCCGTGTTCGTGAAAGCGCTCTCGCCTCTCGCGTTCGGCGGCAGTCGGGTCGTCCTTCCCGCCGGCGAGGAACACAAGACGTTCGCCACCGTCGGGACCATTTGGGACGCCGCACTCGGCGCCGGGATCGATCGGGACGCACTCGTGGTGGCTGCCGGAGGCGGCGTCGTCGGAGACCTCGCGGGTTTCGCCGCGTCCACCTTGCTCCGTGGCGTCCGCTTCGTGACCGCCCCGACGACGCTCCTCGCCATGGTCGACGCGTCCGTGGGTGGGAAGACGGGATTCGATCACGCCATGGGAAAGAACCTCGTCGGCTCCTTCCATCAACCGAGTGCGGTGGTGGTGGACGTGGCCCACCTCCGGACGTTGCCCGCCCGTGACCGGACGGCCGGCCTCGCCGAAGTCGTGAAGATGGGACTGACCCACGACGCGGACCTGTTCGAAACGGTCGAGGACGCGGCCGATCGTCTCCGGGACGGGGACGAAGGGGCGATCGCGCGAATCGTGCGACGGGCCCTCGCCGCGAAAATTCGGGTGGTGCAGGACGACGAGCGTGAGAGCGGTCCACGGATGGTCCTCAACTTCGGACACACGTTGGGTCACGCGCTCGAGTCCGGAGGTCACTTCACGAAGTTCCGACACGGTGAAGCGGTCGCCCTCGGGATGCTCGCCGAACTCGACTTCACGACCCGGTCGGGTTGGACGGACCCGACCCTCGGACCGCGGGTGCGCACGCTGCTCGAACGCTTGGGCTTGCCTTCCCGCGCCACGGACATGGACCGGCACGCGGCCATTCCCCATCTTGGATCGGACAAGAAGCGCACGGGCGCGTCGGTCCGCATGCCGATCGTCACCGACGTAGGAGTGTGTCGGCTCGAACGCGTGGACCTCGCGACCCTCGCGACGACGCTTCAGTAAGTCGACGTACGACCTTCGATCGCGTGCCCGCGGAGGGTCGAATCGACGCACCAGGTTTTTGGAACCTCGCGTCCACTCAGCTACGCTTGTTTCGAGCCGGGCCCTCCGCACGTCGCGACAGCGGTCGCGCACGGTGGAGCGGAGCTCGGAGGAGGATAGCTTTCATGAAGCGCGTTCTGGGGCACGTCATCGCAGGGAGCATGCTGCTCGGACTGGCGGCAGTCTCGACGTCGTGCGCGGACAACTACACCTCCATCATCGTACGGGGTGTCCTCGCGCCGCCGACCGCGAACTCGAGCGTGTGCCTCTACACGGCGGATCCGTCGCAGCCGATGATCACGTCCGGCGTCATGGACGTGGCGTTCACGCAGCTTTACACGCCGGCCATCCTCGTCGGCAACCAGATGCTCACGCGCGCGAGCCGCGACAACGTCCGGACCGAGACGAACCGTGCCGTCATCAAGGGTGTCATCGCGAAGGTCACCGACAGCAACGGTGCGGCCTTGAGCGAGTTCACGCGTCTCGCCACCACCGTCGTCGATCCGACGACGAGCAACGAGCCGACGTACTCGAGCATGAGCGTGACCATCGTGGACGCGGCAGCGGTGAAGGCGATCTCGAAGGACATGCGCGTCGGCGAGACCCGTCGACTCGTGACCACCTTCAAGCTCTTCGGCGAGACCCTCGGCCACACCGACGTCGAGTCCAACGAGTTCGAGTTCCCGGTCGACGTCTGCTACGGCTGCCTCGTCGGATTCCCGGCGGACTCTGTCGACAAGGTCCTCCAAGGCCAGACCGGCAAACCGAACTGCGCAGCGACCACGGCGGCGAACGCGACGACGGGTCCGGGTGCGTGCGTCAGCGGCCAGGATCAATCCGTCGACTGCCGGTCGTGCGTCGGTCGGCTCGACATCTGCGATCCGGACAAGCGGGCGAGCCTTCCGCCGTACACCGCTCCCTGATTCCGACGGGCGTGGGTGACGGCGGTGCGTAAGGGCGCGACGTTCGTCGCGTTCGCGTTGGCGTCGGCGTGCCCGGGGACGGTCGCGGCCTCCCCCGAGGTCAGCACGGGCGTCACGACGGGCTTCGCTCTCGATGGCCTTCGCGCGGGGTCGGTGAAACCCGCGTTCGCGCTCGGTCTCCGTGCCGACGTCCTCTTCTTCCGGGAAAAGCCGCGTGAGACGGCGTTCGGCCCCTACCTCGAAGTCGGGACCCTCGCATTCGATCGCGTGGACTTCGGGGGGGGCGTCTCCTGGCTCGTGCCCGGCATGGAGCTTCCCTTCGTGCTGAGCGCGGGGGCGTTCGCGCGCGGTGATCGCGTGGGCGCGAGCCCCGGTGTGGTCGGCAACCTGGCGTGGGGGTCACGCAGTTACAACTTCCACGCGCGCTACGGAATGACGTACGGACTCTTCGCGGAGGCGCGCGCGACGTTCGCGCCCGCGAATGGACTCGAAGCCGTCTTCGGAGTGCGCATCGACGCGATGGCATTCGCGCTCCCGTTCGTCTTCCTCGTCGAAGCCGTGCGCCACTGAGTCGACGTCCACCGGACGCACCATGGTGAAGCGGGGATTTCTCGCGTGAGGGCGAACACTTAGGGGAGAGCGGCGCGATCACGTCGTGATCCACGCGTCCCGCGACGCGCATCCTCGTTCCCAGGAAGGATCCTTTGCTCTAAGGTTCCGCGCCGATGGAAAGCCGCACGAACCGCACGGTCCAACTCAACGTCGGGGGTCAGAGCTACAAGGTCGTCAGCTCGGCGGACGAGAGCGAGCTGGCTCGCCTCGCGGAGATCGTGAACGCCAAGGTGGCGGAAGTGTCGCCGAAGGGACGCGCCGTCCAGCCGCAATCCGTCCTTCTCGCAGCCCTCGCCCTCGCCCACGAGCTCGAGGTGGAACGGAGCCGTCGCGAGGGCGTCGAGCGCCGTACCCGGGACGTGCTCCGTCGCGTCCTCCTGCGTATCGACGAGGCGATCGAGGTGGACGAGGACGATTCCGAATCCGACGGGGATTCGGACGTCGTCTCCCCTTCCGAACCCATGCGGGTGGCGGAAGCGGACAGCTGATTTGTGCATTCTACACCCAAATGGGTGTAGGTTGCATTCGTTTGGTGGAGTGTCGCCGGGCCTGACCTTGGCTACGGGAACGGGCTTCGGTCCCCGGGGCGTGGTAGAGGGCGAAACCTCGAGTTCCGCATCGATGTCTTCGTCGCCCTCCGATCCGTTCCGCGCGCTCCGTCACCTCCAGGACGACTTGGGTGACCTCGAGTCCGCAGGCCTTCTGCGACTTCCTGGTGCCCGTTCCGGAGCCGCCTCTGCGACGTTTCAGGGGGCGACGAACTTCTGTTCGAACGACTATCTGGGGTTGGCGTCGGAGGTGGCGGACGTCGAGGCCGTGGAAGGCGGTTCCGGCGCGTCCCGTTTGATTTCCGGCGACCACGCAGAACACGTGGCCCTGGAGCGGGAACTCGCGACGTGGTTGGGAGCGCCCGCCGCCTTGACCTTCTCCAGCGGTTACGCCGCGAACGTCGGTGCCCTCGGGTGCCTCCTTCGGCCGGAGGATCTCGTCGTGAGCGATCGCCTCAACCACGCGTCGCTCATCGATGGGATTCGATTGGCCAAGGCACGGCCGACCGTCGTCGATCATCTGGACCTGGACGCCACAGAGCGGGCCCTTCGAGCTCCACGACCTGGGCGCGCATGGGTCGTCACGGAATCCTATTTCTCCATGGACGGGGACGGTCCCAACCTCCGAGTTCTGCGGAACCTCTGCGACCGGTACGACGCCGCTCTCTACGTGGACGAGGCGCACGCCGTCGGCGTGTTTGGTCCGGCGGGCCGGGGTCTGTGTGCCGAGGCGGAGGTGCGGGCGGACGTGTCGGTGGTGACGTTCGGAAAGTCCCTGGGGACCGCCGGGGCTGCCGTCGTGGGCCCAGAGTCCCTTCGACTCTGGCTGTGGAATCGGGCGCGTTCCTTCGTGTTCACGACAGGCCCAAGTCCCTTGGTGCTCCGCCATACGCGTCGGAACCTTGCTCGTGTACGCGCCGCGGAGGAACTTCGGGAGCGGCTCGCGAGCAACGCTCACTTGCTGCGTTGCGGGTTGCGGGAGCTCGGGTTCGAACCTGGTGGGTTCGGTCCCATCGTCCCGGTTGTTCTGGGAGATCCGGCGGTGGCGGTTCGCGTCTCCCGGGCACTCGTGGAGCGTGGTTTCCTGGTGTCGGCCATTCGGCCTCCGACGGTTCCCGTGGGCTCGGCCCGTTTGCGATTCACGGTCACTGCGCGGCATTCCGAAGCGGAGATCCGCGGGCTGCTAGCGGCGCTCGCGTCGGTCCTTGGCGCGTCGACACCATGAGCCTGCTCGTCGCCGTCACGGGATGCGGAACCGAGGTTGGCAAGACGTTCGTGACCGTGGCCCTCGCGGACGCCCTCGTTCGAGCCGGATGGACGGTCCTCGCACTGAAGCCGGTGGAGAGCGGCGTTGGCGTGGACGACGACGACCGCGCTCGAATTCGGGATGCGCTGTTTCACGTGAAACACTCCGATCCTTTGGAAGGGCTCAGCATTCCCCGCCTGGACCTGGGCCCGGCACGCGACCTCCCCACGGGAACGCTCCCCATCTCCGAGCCAAGACCCAGCCTCGAAACCGGCGATGGGCCTGTTCCCTCCACCGCTCCGGCCGCGGCTCTGCGGGCGGGAGCATCCACCCCTCGGCCGCCCGATGTTCACCGGACGGACGGGTTCGGAACGGCTCCATTGGAAGTGCTCGTCGGGATCGTGGGAGCGCCCTCGCGGGTCCCAGCCGGAGTCCACCTGCAGGGAGGAGCACCAGGTGACACCACGGAGACGACGGAACCGTCGCCCGACGAGGACGCGTCCGACGCCCACGCGACCGAGGCACCCGCCCTTCGTCGCCCGTCTCCCGGCACCCGCGAATCCGACATAGCGTTGCTCGAGACGGAGCACCTCGCGGGGACGCCGGCCTCCGCGGGCGCGTCCGCGTCCCTGGCGATACCCCCGTCGGGGACGCCCGCCGTACCGGTCGCCGCGGCCCCTTTCCACCGGCACCCCGAAGGCTCGCCAGCGTCGTTTGCCCATCCTGATTCCGCCGAGTCACCGACCGCCCGTTCGCCCCTGCTTGGCGCCCCGGACGCCAAGGACGCCACGGGATCGTTTCACGTGAAACAGTCGAACCGACAGGCCGCCCCGGCACCCATGGTGGTGGAAGTCGCTCCGAGCCCGAAGCCTTCCCTCCCCCGACCCAGCGGCCCGACGATCCCCGACGTCACGCGTCTCGCGGAAGCTTCCAACGTGGCCCTGAATGCGGACTCCACCTTTCCGGTACTGCTCGCAGACGCCGTTGCACCGCATGTAGCGTCACGGAATGTGGGACGCACCCTTTCGACGGAGTCGGTCCTGGCGTGGATCGACGGCCATCGCGACCGAGCGAACATCCTCCTCCTCGAACTGCCCGGCGGACTCTTCTCACCCGTCACGGAAGATGCGCTCGGCGTCGAACTCCTCCGTCGACTCCACCCGGACCGTACCCTCCTCGTGGCGCCGAACCGACTCGGCGCCCTGCACGACATCGGGGCCGCCTCGCGAGCCGCCGACCTCGAGAACCTTCCCATCGCAGGCCTCGTGTGGAGCGACACCGCGAACGCAGACACCTCCGCGACCACCAATCCGGGAGAACTCCACCGCGTGACCCGTCTTCCCGCCCTGACGCACTTCCGTCGTGGCCCCCGACACCACACGGAAACGATGATAGCGGCGGACGAACTCGTCAGCGCCCTCGGCCTCCTCCGATAGCGCTACGCCCCCGACGGCCATCCGACCGACCCGAACGTCCGCCGATCAGACCGTCGCGGACGCCACAAGACGACCACGCTGAAGCACGATCCGCTCGCCACCGAGGCGTTCCGCGAACCCGCGATCGTGGGTGACGACGACGACGATGGCGCCTCGACCAGCCTCCTCGGCCACGACACGCTCGAGAGTCTTCGTGGAAGCTTCGTCGAGACCCGCCGTCGGTTCGTCGAGGAGCACCAACTTCGGACCGTGAACCAACGCCCTCGCGAGAGCGATGCGCTGACGCTGACCTCGGGAATAGGTCCTCACGGGACGCGCGGCGAACGCGTCGAGTTCGAAACGACGGGACGCTTGCTCGAACGCGGCCGCCGCAGGCAATCCATGCAACTTCGCCGCGAGCTCCACGTTCTCCCGACCGGTCAATTCTCCGTAACAGAGGGTCTCGTGCCCGACCCACCCGAGCACGCTGCGAACCGCCGCCGACGAACGACCCAGACTCGCGTGGTCCACCGATCCCGACGTCGGACGCGCCAAGGTCCCGACGAGCGCGAGCAACGTGGACTTGCCTGAACCGTTGGACCCTTCGATCACGGTCACCACGCCCGCACGGAACTCCGCCGACACTCCGACCAAAGCCCGGACGGCTCCGAAGACCTTGGTCACGGAATGGAGACGGACGACGTCGGGCCATGCCGTTCCGTCCGACTGCACGGCCGCGTTCGCGGTCTCCGTTCGAGACTCCGTCATGATGTCGGCGACGCGCACTTCACCACCCTTGTGCGACCCACTCCCGAAACGTCCCACGGAACTTCGATTTCGTCGACCATTCCCCGCTACACTTCGAGTTGGAAATCCGTGCATCCTAGGAACGCTCGGCCCGTCCCGCGAGCAACCCCGCCTTCCCAGGTTCCCCCTCCCACCATGGTACGCTCGAACCCATGACCGCAGCGGCAGCGATGGTGTCCGGCGAGCTCCCCGCTCTGCAGCGATTGCGAACGGCGGTCGAAGCTGCGCTCGAGGGGAAACACGAGGCCGTGGAGCTGGCCCTCGTCGCCCTCCTCGCCCGCGGCCATCTCCTCATCGAGGACGTACCGGGCGTCGGAAAAACGACCCTCGCGCGCGCGCTTGCTCGGGCCGTCGGAGGCGAAATTCGACGCTTGCAGTTTACAAGTGATTTGCTCCCGAGCGACGTCCTCGGCGTCTCCGTCTACGACCAGAGACGGAGCGAATTCGTCCTCCGCCAAGGCCCCGTCTTCGCCAACATCCTCCTCGCGGACGAAATCAACCGGGCGAGCCCCCGCACGCAGAGCGCGCTGCTCGAGGCGATGAACGAGGGTCAGGTCTCCATCGACGGCCAGACCATTCCGCTCCCCGATCCGTTCTTCGTCATCGCGACCCAGAATCCCCAGGACTTCGCCGGCACGTACCCGTTGCCCGAGTCCCAACTCGATCGGTTCCTCGTCCGTGTGCGCATCGGCTATCCGCCTCCCCAGGTGGAAATGCGGCTCCTGCTCGACGGCCAGACCGACGTCGTCCGCGACGTGCCCACCATCCTCGAACCCGCGAAGCTCGTGGCCCTCCAACGCGACGTGCAGCGGGTGACGCTCGACACGTCCCTCGGCAGCTACCTCCAAGCCGTCATCCAGGCGACGCGCACGTCGCCGCTCCTGTCCCTCGGAAGTTCCACGCGCGGCGGCATCGCCCTCGGCAACGCCGCCCGCGCCCGCGCCCTCCTTCGCGGCCGGAACTACTGCATCGCGGACGACATCCACGAACTCGCGGTCCCCGTGCTCGCCCATCGTGTCCGACTGGCGACCTTCGCCGACGGGTTCGCGCCGTCGCGGGACGAATCCGAAGCGGCCGTCCGCGAGATCATCGCGCGCATTCCCGTTCCGCTCTGAGCCGCGCGCCGAGCGCGTCGAAAACGTCACCAGCCTCCGAAGCGCATGCCGTCGCCCATCGCACCGAACGAACCGAGCTCCGCGCGGAAGAACGTCCCGTTCTGGGGGCGGTTCCGGAAGCGACTCGAACCGCCGCGCCGCTTGAAGTTCACGCGCGAGGGGAAGTTCTTCGTCGGTATCACGCTGGGAGTCGGTTTCGCGGCCATCAATACGGCCAACAACCTGCTCTACCTGCTGCTCGGCATGTTGCTCGCGCTCATCGTCGTGAGCGGCCTGATGAGCGAACTCTCCCTCCGCGATCTCACGGTCGTGCGGCGCCTTCCCCTCCGTGCCCAGGTCGGTCGGCCACACCTCGTGGAAATCGAGGTGTTCAACCACAAGGGCATGGTTCCCTCGTACGCCATCGAGGTGGAGGACCTCCGCTCGGGACAGCCCGCCGACAAGCGCTGCTTCTTCCTCAAGATCAGCCCGAAGTCGGCCCAGGTCGCCGCCTACCGACGGACGCCCACGCGCCGCGGCCGCGACGTCCACACCGGTTTCCGGATCGCCACGCGGTTCCCGTTCGGACTCTTCGAGAAGTCGCGGGAGGTCCAGGCCGAGGGTGAACTCGTGATCTATCCGGCGGTCGACGCCGTCCAACTCGCGCCCCCCACGGCAGGACGGTGGGCCGGGACCGAAGGCACGTTGGGTCGCGGTCACGGGGACGACTTCGTGGGCCTCCGTCCCATGCGCGACGGCGAAGACCCGAGGGACATCCATTGGCGAAAGAGTGCCTCCGCCGGACAGATGGTCCTCCGCGAACGAGCCTACGAAGCGCGGCCGGACGTCATCCTCAACCTGGACGTACTCAAACCCGACTCCGCGACCGAAGAATGGGACAACGTCTTCGAACGTCGCATCCGTGACGTGGCTTCCCGCGCGGTCGCGCACCTGAAACGCGGCGACGGGATCTCCGTGGTCACCAACGCGACGGGGCGCGTGCGATCGAGCCGAGGCGCGGGTGCCGACCCGGTGCTCCGCTACCTCGCCCTCCTCGAATCCACGCCCCAAAACGCGTCCATGGCCTCCCGGGTCGCAGCCACGAACGACGCCCCGCCCATCGACGCGTCGACGCCGACTGCGGAGACCCGACCCGGTTCCCCGGGAGCGCCCGCGTGAGGTTCGGCCTCGTTCACCGCATCATGACCGACGCCCTCGCGGTGCTCGGCGTGCTCGCGGTCGTGAGCACGGCGTCCCTCGGTTCGGGGACGAACATGGTGCTCGTCGTCGGGATGGTGCTGGCCATCCTCGTCCCCGAACGGTGGCAGTCGAAGCCCTTCCTCCGGCACTTCGCGACCATCGCCCCCCTCGCGCTCTTCGTGCTCCAGGGCGTACGGCTCGTCGCGGGACGGACGGCGCTGGACGTCGCCGTGGAGTTCGCCGCGCTCCTCCAGATCGTCCGCCTCGCCACGCGCCGCGGCGCCGCCCACGACCAGCAAATCATCGTCCTCTCGCTGCTGCACCTCGTGGCGGGAACCGTCCTCGGCGGTGGCCTCACGTACGGTCTCTGCTTCCTCGGATTCCTCGTCGTCGCTCCGGGCGCGCTCGTCCTCAGTCACCTGCGTCGCGAGGTCGAAGGCAACTACCGTCAGGGCGCACGCGATCGCACCGGCCTGCCCGTGGACGTACCCCGCATCCTCCGGAGTCGTCGGGTGGTCGGTCGAGGCTTCCTCGCCTCGACGTGCCTCCTCTCGGTCCCGATCCTCCTGTTCACGACGCTGCTCTTCGTCCTCTTCCCGCGGGTCGGTCTCTCGCTCCTTCTCCTCGACCACAAGCCACGGGGACGCATGGTCGGCTTTTCCGATCGCGTGGATCTCGGCGACGTCGGCGTCCTGCGATCCGATCCATCCATCGCGCTGCGTTTCGACGTGAGCGACCTGCCGAATCCGCCGCCACCGCGGCTCACCCTGAGGCTCCGGGGCACGGCATTCGACGCCTACGACGGGCGAGCCTGGGCGCGGACGCAGTCCGAACGTCGCGCCATGGAGCACGCACTCGAGAACGCGGAGACTTACCCGATCGCTCGAGCGCCGGATCCCTCCCGCGATCGCCGCATCAATTTCGATCTCGAACCCATCGATCCGCCGGTCATCTTCCTCCCGCCGCGCACGGTCGCCGTCCGGCTCCGGCGTCCCGTCGTGGGTCCAGGAGCGGATCCGCTCGTGCTCCAGCGTGGACCCGAGGGAGAGTTCCGGTACGTCGGCGCCGAATCGCGTGGCGTCCGATACGACGTGTATCTCGCGAACGAACGGGAGGCGTTCGTGGAGCCCCTCGCGAACATCGAGCGGGTGCGCTACCTCGCGCTTCCGCCGAAACTACCGACGCGCATCGGCGCCCTCGCCCGTCAGTGGACCGACGGCCTTCCGAACGACCTCGCGAAGGCGAAGGCTCTCGAGGACCACCTCCGGAAAGAGTACCGCTACGACCTCGGTTCGCCCTCCGGCGGAACGCCGGCGCCCCTCGATCACTTCCTCTTCGAGTCGAAGCGGGGACACTGCGAGTTCTTCTCCACGGCCATGGCGGTCATGCTCCGCGAGGTGGGCATCCCGTCCCGCAACGTGACCGGCTTCCTCGGCGGGACCTACAACCGCTTCGGCCAGTACTACGCGGTGAGGGAAGGGGACGCGCACTCTTGGGTGGAGGCCTACGTCGAGGACACCGTCGGTGGTTCGTGGGCGACGTTCGATCCGACGCCGCCCGCCGCCACGGTACCCATGGGTGCCACCTCCGGACCTTTCGTCTACGTGCGCGACGTCGTCGAGGCCCTCTCCCAGAGATGGAACCGGTACGTCGTCGGCTACGACCTCCGCACGCAGGTACGCATGTTCGACGAGCTCGCGGATCGCTACGAACGCTTCCGCCGGCGCACGGGTCTTTCGGGAGGAAGCCTCGGGACGGTCACCAAACCCCCCGTCGTCGCGTTCGCGGTGCTCGTGGGACTCGGCGCGGCGTATGCCTGGTGGCGACGTCGACGCGTCGTCCGCGTCGCGAAGGACGCGAACCCCAGGCCGGAACGGGACTCGAAGCAGATCGCGACCGCCACCGCCCTCTACCGGAGCCTCGAAGGCGCGCTCGCCAACATCGGCGTGGGTCGGCCCGCGGCGCTGCCTCCGCTCCGCCATGCCGAATCGCTGTCGGCGCGGCAGCATCCACTCGCGTCGGAGATCACGGCGCTCACCGAGACGTACCTCGCCGCGCGTTTCGGAGGTGCGACCCTGGACGACCAGGTTCGTCGCGACTTCGAGCGACGTGTGAAGGACATCCGGTCGTACCGACCCGACGCTCCGCGGGACGCCGGAATCTGACGCCGACCGTGGGCGCGAGGCGCGCGTCCGTCAGGCGCGCTTGAGGGAGATTTCCACGGACTCCGCACCGTGCGCACGTCGCACCGTGCCGACCATGCTGCCGCGCTTCGGCCTCGCCGTGCGCCCGTCGAATTCGAGATCGGGTTCGCCCTTCTCCACCCAGGCGACGACCACAGGACCGCTCGACGACGAGGCGGACGCGCCCGACGCGCGCGAGCCGTCCTCGCCGTGAAACTCGACGAGGCTCACCTGCACTCCTTCGCGGAGTTCCGAAGCGGTGACTGCCCGTTGCGCGGACGCGATGGGCTTCGCGGAAGGATCCTTCGTGTCCCCCACGGCACCGTAGGACTGCACGATGAGGCGGTAGACGCCGTTTTCGCGCAAACCTTTCTCCGCCCGCACGAACGCGCGAGAGGATTCCGCGTTCCCGAGACCCAGGGTGGTGGCGGCGACGAGCGCCATCCACGAGCCGGCGACCACCGTGCGCTCCGCAGCGCGGCGAAGGATCTGGGAAGGGTTTCGTTTGCGGAAGGCCATGGGAGCTCCAGGAAGTGGGTACCGCTGTGGGACAACACCGCCGAAGGGATGACCCTTCCCATGCTAGTTTCATGCCACAGATCCGGCCCCCGGGTGGAAGGGGGTGAGATCGCAGCGAACCTGGCATTTCCCAGGGTTTTTCACGGCAGCCGCCGGATCGAACCCACCTCCCGTCCGTGCCGAAGTCTCCGACCTGGACACCCCGTGTGCGTCACCGCACGCAGGGGATGTCCACGTCGTGGCACACTGTCGCGGAGCCGTCAGGAATCGGTCGATGGGCCGAGCCGAGGCGAATTCGGGGAGCCGCCCCCTTCCAAAGACCGCACCGCCCCTACGCCGCCGACGTCCGCCACGAGACGGGCCGCACCGGCAACGCCGAAGGGCAAGACGACGAGGCCCACGACGGGAACGAGCAGCACGGCGAGGCCCACGAGCCCGAATCCGAGACTCGGCTTCCAGTTCCGACGCATCCACTGGACCCGTTCGCGGGCGCCCATGCCGCGGAGACTCAGGGGGTAGTCCACGAGGTCCCACGTCACGACGAACGCCGAAACGACGATCTTGATCGGAGTCGTCACGACGGCGACGGGTGGAACCACGAACTCGGCGAGAGTGAGGAGCGCGAGCAGGGGCGCGCTCACGGCGAGACCAAACAGCGTCACACGGAGAGCGCGCCCGACCGACGACCACACGCCGATCTCCGGATGCGCCGCCAGACCCATCTCCCGATCGTGCCGCTCCACGATGCCGTCGAGCACGGGACCGGAGAGCGGCTTCGCGAGCGACACCGCCGCGAGGAGTCCGGAGAGGAGAAGCACGCTCCCGGCGAGGAGTCCGACCACGACGCGGCCCGCGGTCGCCCAACCTCCGGCTCCGTCGAACCACGCGCGCGCGAGCGCCGACGCCCCGAACACGGCGGCCACCGCGAACGCGGACGCCAGAACCAACGCGACGATCACCGGGAAGGCCGCGCGGGGCCAGAGGGACGGCGTCCGGAAGACGAACGCGGCTCCGCGCGCGAAGGCGAGCGCGCCCACCGAAAGCCCCGGATCGATCTCGTGCTGCGATTGGTGGGTCGTGGGCTCCACGAAATCGACGATACTCCGCCGTCATGGAGGGTCTAGAGCTCCCGGTCACCACCTCGGAGGAAGCGGCGCGCGTCGTCCGTGCCCTCGGTTCCCATCGCTACGTCGCAGGGCGATTGCACTTGGTGCACGCGATCCTCGTGGACGCCGTGCGCGACGCCGTCGCCCGTGAACCGGATCTCGCGCCGGCCTGCACGCGTGCGACGGACGTCCTCGGCATCCCCGGACTCGACCGCGCGTCCCGGGACGAGCGCCTGCACCTCCGGTGCGACGAGAAGGAACTCGCCGCGATTCTTCGCGTGGTCTGGTCGACGTCCGACGAAGGCGCACGCGCGCGGGAACGCGTCCACGCGTTCATGAAGACCGAGGGATTGCCGTTCGCGGACCACGGCGCGTTCGCCGAAGAAGGCGAGGGTGACCTCCATCCGATCTTCGTCGATGCGGGATGGGAACTCGTCCGCCTCGCGTCCCTGGATCCGGAACGGCACCGTGGGGCCATCGACGCCTTCGGCGACGCGCTCGCCTTCGACGTCGCGCGCTTCGAGGAAGAAAGCGCCATACCTCCCGTTCCCTATCTCCAGGAGCTCTCCGCGTTCGGGGCGAGGGAACTCGTGGAAGGGACCGATGGCGACGGTCGCCTCGTGGCTCCCTTCACGGTCTGGACCGAAGGCCCCGCGACCCTCCACGACTACGTACTCCGCGGGGTCCTCCGGGCGGCGAAGCTCGACGCCTGAACGGCCGGGATTTTTCCGTTTTCGACGGTCCGACCGTGGCGGGGTCGTGACGGTTCGTCCGGTCCATGGTCCCGATGGGCAGGGATTTCCAGGGAAACCAAGGCGTGGTCGGAGGGTCACGGGCGCCGCGGCGCGGGCCGCGACATATCCCACCTCCGCCCACACGAAGGAGTTCCCCGTGCGTCGACGTCCCGTTCGCTCTCCACTCTTCGCCCGCATGTTCGCGGGGTCCCTCGTTCTCGCATCCATGGTCGGCTCCGTCGGGTGTTCCAGCGGGGATTCGGGGGCCGAAGGGGAGGACGTCGTGGCGGGGGACGCGGAGGGCGCCGCCACGTCGGTCACGCTGACGCTCGCGGGCTCCCTCGCGACCCACGATCTCACGGTGAGCGACGCGCCCAGACTCGTGACTTCCGCCACGGCCGACTGGACGTGTGGTGCCGACGTCGAACACGACGGCAAGGTGCGGACGACGTGCACGCGCGACTCCGAGACCCTGGATCTCGTCTACACGCGCGCGACGAAGAAGGCCGTCGCGCTCCACAAACCGGCGGGCCCGCGCGTCGATCGCAAGACGTTCTTCGCCTGCACGGCGAAGGGCACCGTCCGCGCGGGCGCGTTGCCGAAGACGTTGACCTGTTCGTCGGCGTCGGCGTCCCGTCCGGGAGGACTTTCGTCGCCGTTCGCGTCCACGGTCACCGGCATCTCCATCCCGAACACGCACGTCGTCGGTGTCGCCGGAAACGGCATCCTCCGGGGCATGGCGCCGCGCAACGACGCGGAGCTCCGGAGCCTCGTGGACGCGGGCGTCTCCGCCGTCCTCGTCTTCAAGAACCAGACCGGCACCGGACACGACGTCGCCGACGAGATGCGGGATCTCGTGGCCGCGGGTCTCGACGCGGACGACGTCGTGAACGTGCCCTTCCAGTGGAAGGACCTCACCGGTTTTCGCGAGACGTGCGAGCAGACCGTGGAAGGCCTCGCGTTCCTCCGCTCCCGTATCGACGCGGGGAAGAAGACGTTCTTCCACTGCACCGTGGGCGAGGACCGGACGGGCTACCTCGCGGCCTTGCATCGCATGCTCGACGAAGGCGGCGACGCGAAGACGCTGTTCGAAGAAGAGATGTGCGAGAGGGGCTACGGTTCAGGGAACCCGACGAAGCCGTACCGTGCCGTGGTCGAGAAGCTCGATTCGGAACTGACGCCCGTCTACACGAAGATGGCATTCCTGATCCGGAGCGGCGCGCTCACGAAGACGAACCTCGATCCGTCCGTGTGCGGCACCGATCCGGCGACCAACGCGACGTTCCGCGCCGCCGCGGACCTGAAGGCCCAGGAATACCGCTGCGCGATCTCGACCGACTACACGTTGCCGTGATCGCGCGAGCGGCTCGGTCCGTCAGTTCTGGACGCGCCCCTTGAACGTGAGCTCGTCACCGGAACCCTTGTCGACCTCGATGACGGTTCCGGGGAGGAACTCACCGGCGAGCACACGCTTCGCGAGTGCGTCCTCCAAGTGGCGCTGGATGGCGCGCTTGAGCGGACGTGCTCCGTACTGGGGATCCCAACCGACCTCGCCGAGGAAGTCCTTGGCGCGATCGGTGAGATCCACGGTGAGCTCGCGACGCGCGAGGCGCGAGGCGAACCTCTGGAGCTGGATGTCCACGATGGACCGGAGATTCTCCCGCTCGAGGCGGTGGAACACGACCACCTCGTCGAGGCGGTTGACGAACTCGGGACGGAACGCCTTCCGCACTTCTTCCATGACCGCGCGGCGGACGAGTTCCGCACGATCGGCGGGCTCGAGACCTTCCCGTTCCTCGATCATCTGGATCTGCGCCGAGCCGATGTTGCTCGTGAGGATGATCACGGTGTTCTTGAAGTCCACCGTGCGACCCTGACCGTCGGTGAGGCGACCGTCGTCGAGGACCTGGAGGAGGACGTTCCACACGTCCTGGTGGGCCTTCTCCACTTCGTCGAAGAGGATGACGGAATAGGGACGTCGACGCACGGGTTCGGTGAGCTGCCCGCCCTCCTCGTAGCCGACGTAGCCCGGAGGCGCGCCGATGAGGCGGGAGACCGCGTGCTTCTCCATGTACTCGCTCATGTCGAGACGGACCATGGCGCGGTCGTCGTCGAAGAGGAACTCGGCGAGGGCCCGCGCGAGTTCGGTCTTGCCGACGCCCGTGGGACCGAGGAAGAGGAAGCTACCGATGGGGCGACGTTCGTCACCGAGTCCGGCGCGCGAACGACGGACCGCGTTCGACACCGCGGTGACGGCCTCCTCCTGGCCGACGACGCGCGTCTTCAGACGGTCCTCCATCTTGAGGAGTTTCTCCATCTCGCCTTGCACGATCTTGCTGGCGGGAATTCCCGTCCACTTGGCGACGATGGCGGCGATGTCCTGATCGGTGACCTCCTCCTTGAGGTAGGAGGACTTCTCCTGGACCTTGGCGAGCTGCTTGCGGAGCTCCTCCACCTTCTTCTCGGCCTCGGGGAGCTTGCCGTAGCGGATCTCCGCGGCGCGACCGAGATCACCCCGGCGCTCGGCCAGTTCGGACTCGCTGCGAAGCGTCTCGATTTCGGGTTGGGCCTTCCGGATCTGGTCGATGACTTCCTTCTCACGGAGCCACTGCGCCCGCATGGCGCTCGATTGCTCCTCGAGCTCGGCCACGTCCCGCTTCACGTTCGCGAGGCGGGTCTTCGACGCTTGATCGCGCTCACCCTTGAGGGCCTGTTCCTCGATCTGGAGCTGGGTGAGTCGGCGCTGCACGGCGTCGATCTCGGCCGGCATGCTGTCGACCTCCATCTTGATCTTGGCGGCAGCCTCGTCGACGAGATCGATGGCCTTGTCCGGGAGGAACCGTTCGGTGACGTACCGATCGGACAGGGTGGCGGCGGCGACCAGGGCCGAATCCTGGATGCGGATGCCGTGGTGGACTTCGTACCGCTCCTTGAGACCGCGGAGGATCGCGATGGTGTCCTCGACGGTGGGTTGGGACACGAACACCGGCTGGAAACGGCGCTCGAGGGCCGGGTCTTTCTCGATGCGTTTCCTGTACTCGTCGAGCGTGGTGGCGCCGATGCAACGAAGCTCCCCGCGCGCGAGGGCCGGCTTCAGGAGGTTGGCGGCATCCATGGACCCCTCGGCGGCGCCGGCGCCGACGATGGTGTGGATCTCGTCGATGAAGAGGATGATGGACCCCGACGCGGCCTCGACTTCCTTGAGGACGGCCTTCAGGCGATCCTCGAACTCGCCGCGGAACTTCGCGCCGGCGACGAGGGCTCCCATGTCGAGGGACACGAGCTTCTTGTTCTTGAGGGACTCCGGCACGTCGCCCCGCACGATGCGCTGCGCGATGCCTTCGACGATGGCGGTCTTGCCGACGCCGGGCTCGCCGATGAGGACGGGGTTGTTCTTCGTGCGGCGGGAGAGGACCTGCATCACGCGACGTACTTCCTCGTCACGACCGATGACGGGATCGCTCTTGCCCTTGCGCGCTTGCTCCGTGAGATCGCGGCAGTACTTCTCGAGGGCCTGGAACTTCCCCTCGGGGTCGCGGTCCGTGATGCGCTGGGCGCCACGCACGGTCGCCAGTGCCTTGAGGACGCGATCGTAGGTCACTCCACCGGCCTGCTCGAAGAGGGCGGCGACGTCCCGATCGTGTTTCGCCATGGCGAGGACGAAGTGCTCCACGGAGACGTAGTCGTCCTTGAGGTTCTTCGCTTCGTCCTCCGCCTTGCGGAGCGTGTCGAGCATGCGGCGCGAGAGGCCGGGCTCGGCACCCCCCGTCGCACGCGGGAGCCCTTCGAGCTTCTTCTCGAGGCCCTGTTCGATCGCGTCGAGGTTCGCGCCCGCCTTCTGGAGGAGCGGGCGCGCGACGCCCCCGTCCTGATCGAGCATGGCTCGGAGAACGTGCTCGGGAAGGAGCTCGGGGTTGCCTCGACGGGACGCCGCGTCGACTCCGTCGCGCACGGCTTCCTGGCTCTTGGTGGTCATTCGGTCGGGTCGCATGGTGGCAACCCCAAGCTAAGGCGCGTTCACGTCCGCGCAATGGTCCATCTCACCGCGGGAGGCAGCGCGAATCGCGGTTCGACCAGAGCCTGGAGATGGGCCACCCGGACACGGTCACCGGACCTTCCGCCTTGCACAGGTCCGCCGCTTCACCGGCACTTTTCGTGGCATTTTCGGGGTCGAACCAACCCTTGCCGACGATCGGATCCGACGCCATTTCGGCGATCTCGTGGGAGAGGACGAAGGTCGAACGACCCTCGACACAAGGAGGCAGGACGACGTAGGGCGTACGGCCGTCGAAGCCATGGTACCCGAGGGCATCGACACACGTCCGGTACGTGTAGGTTCCGCGTGTTCCGAGGCCGATGTTCACGTCGTCGGGGAGGACGAAAACGAACGCGTCTTCCAGACCTGTCCACGACTCCCGGGCATTGGAGCCTTCGGGGATCTCGGGTGCGGTCCGCTCCCGGACGCGCGCGATCACCGGTCCCAGTGACTTCTCGAAATCGAGGAGTGGCACGGTGGCGGGGAGCTCCGTCACCGCACCGAGAATCTCGCGCGCGTCCACCGTCTCTTCGGACACCACGGAACCCGGACCGACCCCGTATTGCGCGAGCACCTTCCACGGCTCGCTGGCCAGGTACCAACGTGCGAATTCGGAGGCCACGGGACCCGCCGCAGAGCGCGCCGACTCGCCGATCCAGACGACGTGGAGGCGCATCGCGGGAATCACGATGCCGGAGTGGGGCTTGAGTTCGTAGGACGGTGCGCGACTCGTGGACGCCGACGGCTGGTCGGCGATCACGGCCCCGGACTCGTCGTCCGCTCCCGTGCCTCCGTCCGCCGCACGCTCCACCGCGCCCCCGCAGCCCACCACGAGCGCGAAGACCGTCGACCCGAGCGTGTGCGCGCGTCGGTCCATCGCCATCCATGATGCCGACGGCGTTCGCGACGTGTCGAGATTCGGCGTGTCTCAATCGGACCTCGCTCGTCCGCGAATCCCCACATGGGTCGGCGGGCGCGCACGTCGTGAACACGGCACCTACGTCGCTTCGATCGAGGTCCGTCGCGACGATTCCCCGACAGAACGCCGCCGAAATGAGGAAAGGCCCCGCTCCATGCAGGGCCTTCCGAGGTCACGGTCCAGCCGGGTTCGAGACCCGAGGGCCGCGGTTCAGATGTCGAGGTTCTTCACGTTCAGCGCGTTCTGCTCGATGAACTGACGACGGGGCTCGACCTGATCGCCCATGAGGATCGTGAAGAGTTGATCCGTCTGCACGGCGTCGTCGACGCGCACTTGGAGCATGACGCGCGCTTCGGGGTTCAACGTCGTCTCCCAGAGCTGCTCGGGGTTCATCTCGCCGAGACCCTTGTACCGCTGGATCTGGGTGCCCTTGCGACCGCGCGCGTCCAGGAACTCCCAGAGCACGTCCGCATCCTCGAGCTCGCGCTCTTCCTTGGTGGAGGACGCGTCCGAGTCGTCCTCGTTCTTCGTCTCGCGGACGAAGTACGGAGCGGGTCCGATGGACTGGACGTCCTGCGTGATCGAATAGAGCTCCTCGTATTCGGCCGAGTCGACGAGGCTCCAATCGAGGGTGACGGGACGCGCGTTGGAACCGGGACGGGGGACGATCGAGATCGACGCCGCGCCGTGTTCGACCTCCCAACCGATGTCGATCGTGAGGGGGAAGATGTCGGGGTACTTCTTCTGGAGGCGCTCGCGGATCCGCGGGACGGCGGCCTCGACCTTCGCGCGCTCGCGGAGTTCGTTCCGGCCGAGGGGGCTCGCGTGGAGGATCTCGGCGACGATCTTCGCGTCGGCGCGGCGATCGAGCTTCTGGAGCGCGCGACGGAACATCCGGAGACGTTCGCCCAGGCGGAGGAGCGGCTCGCCCGAGAGCGTGGGTCCCTTCGAGGCGCGGACCGCGAGGTTCTCGACGCCGCGATCGAGGAACCACCGATCGAGCGCGGCCTGGTCCTTCAGGTACTGGTCCTTCTTGCCGCGACGGACGCGGTAGAGCGGCGGTTGCGCGATGTAGAGGTACCCGCGCTCCACGATCTCCGGCATCTGGCGGAAGAAGAACGTGAGGAGCAACGTGCGGATGTGCGATCCGTCGACGTCGGCGTCGGTCATCAGCACGATCTGGTGGTAGCGGAGCTTCTCGATGTCGAAGCTGCCTTCGCCGATGCCGCAACCGAGGGCCGTGATGAGCGTGCCGATTTCGGCGGACGAGAGCATCTTGTCGAGACGGGCTCGCTCGACGTTGAGGATCTTGCCGCGGAGCGGGAGGATCGCCTGGAACTTGCGATCGCGACCCTGCTTCGCGGACCCGCCGGCGCTGTCTCCCTCGACGATGTAGATCTCGCACTGGGCGGGATCGCGGGACTGGCAGTCGGCGAGCTTGCCGGAGAGGGTCGTGTAATCGAGCTGACCCTTGCGCACGACCTCACGGGCCTTGCGCGCGGCCTCGCGGGCCTTCGCGGCCATGATCGTCTTCTCCACGATCTTCCGCGCGATGGCCGGGTTCTCCTCGAAGAACTGACCGAGCTTGTCGACCACGATCTGCTCGACGACCGTCTTCACTTCGCTGGAGACGAGCTTCGACTTGGTCTGCGAGTCGAAGGACGGATCGGGGTGCTTCACGCTGATGACGGCCGTGAGGCCTTCGCGAATGTCCTCTCCCGAGAGCCCGTTCTTCACTTCCTTGAAGAGGTTCTGGGACGTTCCGTAGCTGTTGAAGACGCGGGTGAGCGCGGAACGGAAACCCGTGAGGTGCGTGCCGCCGTCACGGTTGTGGATGTTGTTCGTGTAACAGAAGATTTGTTCCGCGTAGCTCGAGTTCCACTGGAGGGCGACCTCGACGATGATGGGCGTACCGCCCTTGCCGTCGTCGGAGGGAGGCGGCATCGAGCCGGACTCCTTCGTCTGCTTCTCCGGGATCTGCTCGGCGAGGATGCTGACCACGTGCTCGTGGACGGGCTCCTTGTTCTTGTTGAGGAGTTCCACGAACTCCTTGATGCCACCCTGGTACTCGAACGTCTCGCTGCGACCTTCGCCGCGTTCGTCGGTCAGGGTGATGACGAAGCCGGCGTTGAGGAACGAGAGCTCGCGGAGACGGCTCGCGAGGATGTCGTACTGGATCTCGGTGGACGTGAAGATCTCGTGGTCGGGCTTGAAGGTCATCTTCGTGCCCGTGGTGTCCGTGTCGCCGATCACCTTGAGAGGCGCTTGCGGGACCCCGCGACGGTACTCCTGATGGTGGAGATGGCCTTCGCGCTTGATCTCCATCTTGAACCACTCGGAGACCGCGTTGACCGCGCTCACGCCGACACCGTGGAGACCGGCGGAGACCTTGTAGCTCGAGTGATCGAACTTCCCGCCGGCGTGGAGGACCGTCATGACGACCTCGGCCGCGCTCACGCCCTTCGCGTGCATGCCCGTGGGGATGCCGCGACCGTCGTCCTCGACGGTGATGGAGCCGTCGAAGTGGATGGTGACGTCCATGCGCTTGCAGAAGCCACCGAGGTGCTCGTCGACGGAGTTGTCGACGACTTCCCACACGAGATGGTGGAGGCCGGACCCGTCGTGGACGTCCCCGATGTACATGCCGGGACGCTTTCGGACGGCATCGAGTCCTTCGAGAACGGTGATGTTCTCGCTTCCGTAGGTGGAGGGCGGCGGAGCTTCTTGGGTAGACATGGTGGTCATGCGCTCGATCTCGAATCCAATCGGGCCCGTGGTTCCGACGAAGGGCGCCGCGAATCGCGGTTGGAACGGTCCAACTACGGCGATTGATTCGCGGTCACCTTCTCCGTTTGAACGCACGGAGCACCGGACGATGGGCTCGTGCGGGGTTCTTGCGGACGGCCAGTATAGTCACGAGTGGGTCGTTTCGGCAAGCGAGAACGACCTAAAACCACTAGTAATTTCAGCTATTTACGAGGCTCGATCCGCGGTCCGAATTTCGGGGCGCTCGAGGGCGGCTCCTGATTCGAATCCAGGGTCGGAAGAGCCCGGCGGAAGCCTCCGAATCCGGCTCCGAAGGCCGCCACCTTCAACCCCGTAGATCGCGAACCTCGCCCCGCTCCACCGCGAAGTTGCGCCGGGCAGGGCCGAGCGAACGATCCCCGGTGTCGATGAGTTCGGGACGGGTCGTGGTGAGTAGCACCTGGCCCTCGTGATCCCGCAGGAAGGCGAAGAGCGCCGACGTGCGTTCTCGGTCGAGCTCGCTGGAAACGTCGTCGAGGAGGAGGACCGGTTGAACGCCACGCGCGCTCCGCACGACCTCGATTTCGGCGAGCTTCAACGCGAGCACGACGGCACGGTGCTGACCCTGCGATGCCACGCCGCGAACGGGCACGTCCCCGATGCGGAGCTCGACGTCGTCCCGGTGGGGGCCCACCGTCGCGCTCCCACGACGCAGATCGGCGGGCCGTCGGGCCACGAGGGCCTCGCGGTAGGCGTCGGGAGACTCGGGTGCCCCCGCCACGTAGGAGACTCCGAGTGCCCGACCCGGGGCCCCGATCCTCTCGTACGCCAGTGTCGCCGCTCGGGCGACGAGCTCGGTCGCTTCCCGACGCGACGCCAGCACCCGCGTCCCGTGTTCGACCACGAGCGCCTCCCACTCGTCCAGATCCCTCGCGGCGACGCCCCGGGTCTCGAGCGCCTTCTGCCGGGCCTTGGAAGCACGATCGTAGTTCTCGAGGGCCTCGAGCGACGCGGGAGAGCGGTAGAGCGAGATGCGATCGAGGAGACGTCGCCGTTCGCTGCCCCCCGCCATGGAGAGCGACATGACCTGCGGATGGAACACGACGATGGGAGTTCGCACCGCGTAGGCCGCGAGCGTCTTCGGCTTCTTGTCCTCGATCTTCGCCATGCGGGCGCCCGGTCGGAGACCTACCGACTGGTTCCTCTCCTCGCCTTGCTCGACGAACACGCCGCGGACGCTCGCGACGTCCCCGCCGTGTCGGACGAGATCGCCGGGCTTCGCGGCACGGAAGCTCTTCGACGTCGCGAGGACGTAGACCGCCTCCAGGACGTTCGTCTTGCCCTGGCCGTTGTCTCCCGAGAAGACGTTGAAGCCGGCGCCGAGCTCGAGACGGACCGACGCGAGGTTCCGGAAGCCGCGGACGTCGATCGACGCGAGGGAGAGCGATCGGGTGTCGGTCCTCACGGGGGACGACGCGTCCTCAGATGCGCATGGGCATCACGACGGCGAGGAACTGCCTCTCGCTCACCGGACGCACCACCGCGGGATCGAGCTCGCCGCTGAGCGACAGTTCGACCTCGTCCTCGTCGAGCGCACCGAGCACGTCGAGGAAGTACTTCGCGTTGAAGCCGATGGTGATCGTGGGACCCGTGTAGTCCACGGGGATCTCGTCGAAGCCGTCCCCGCTTTCGGGAGACTCGCTCGAGATGCGCATGACACCGGCGCCCATCGAGAGCTTCACGCCACCCGTACGTTCACTCGCGGCCACGGAGACGGCACGGAGGGCTTCCGCGAAGGGCGAGCGCGGGACGCGGATCTTCTTGTCCGTGTTCTGGGGGATGACCTGCGCGTAGGGCGGGAACTGGGCGTCGACCAGTTTGACGCTGAACGTGGTGCCCGCGCCCTGGAAGAAGGCGCTCGAACCGCTCTGGGTGATCTGGAGTTCGGGTGCCTTCGCGTCCTTGCCGCCGTCCTTCGAACCTTCGGCGAGCACGTCGTCGCAGAGGCGTCGGAGTTCCTGGATGGCCTTCTGAGGGATGAGCATCGTCGCGGACGCCTGACGACCCGAGACCTTCACTTCCATCTTCGACAGGCGGTGCCCGTCGGTGGTCACCATGCGGACCACGTCGCCTTCCCACTCGAAGAGCGCGGAGTTGAGATGCGCGCGCGTCTCGTCGGTCGAGAGGGAGAAATGCGTCTTCGCGATGAGGGTCTGCAGGACGTTCACTTCGAGGGCGAGGGTCGGAGCGCCGTCCGCGGGCGTCGGCAGGGGCGGGAAGTCGTCGCCCGGCATCCCACGGAGCGTGTAGCGGCGCGCGCTCCCGGTGGCCTTCAGGGTCGTGCTCGCGTCCTGCGACGCGATGTGGATCGGCCCGTCGGGCATCATCTTCACGCGCTCGAACAGATCCTTCGCCGGAACCGCGACGCTGCCACCCTTGCTCACGTCCGCGGTCACGCGACCCGCGATCGCGAGGTACAGATCCGTCGCCGCGATGCGGAGCGCGTTCGACCCGTCGACGGCGAGCATCACGTTCGAGAGCACCGGCATCGTGCTCTTGCGTTCGGCGACGCCCTGCATGCGGGTGACGAGGCGGAGGAGATCCTTCTTGGCGACGGTCAGTTCCATGTCTCGGGGCTCGGTCTTCAGCTGGAGGTGGCTTGGTGCGACGGGTGTCGGGTTTCGCGTGTCGTTGAGAGCGAGTTCGGCGAGCGGCGCGCATTCTGCCGATCGCGCGGACAATGGGAAGACTGAACGGTCCTTGGGCGATCGGGTTGGTGCGTTCGACGGACGGGTCGATCTCACGCACCTCGGGACGATTCGGAACCGACGAACCTGGGTTGAACGAACGACGACCTGTCTCGTCCGAAGACCCGATGCGGACCGCGGAGGTCCGACACGTCTCCGGGTGAGTGGGCGCCTCTTCTCTTACATTTCATTAAATGTAGATCTCTAGAGGTCTTAGTAGGGTCTGTGGGAATTGTGGTTAAGTCATTTAGCCGCCGACTTCCATGGACTTGCGGCCGATCCCCCTGTGGACGTTTCGGTGGGCGGAGCACGGGAGAGAGTGTGGGCGAAAGGGAGACGGCGGTTCTCCCGAACCTACCCACCGGTCGATCCCCAGACCTTCCAGCATTTGCGCCACACCTTGTCCCGAGGGCTCGCGGTCCGTGGCGGAGATGCCGATCCGTGGACGACTTCCGGTCAACCTGGGGAAAGCACGCGGACAACCCGTGGGCGACTCGCCGCCCGTCACCTTCGCGGGTCACGCACGACGATCCGAGGGACGGGACCACGGACCCGCGGTTCACCCCGCGACGGGTTTCGCGCCCACTTCGGGACCTTCGACGAACGTACGTGCGATGGCGTGGAGGAGCGCCTTCCGGGCCCTCTCGTGGGTCTTCGGACCGATCTCTCCCGACGCGAACGCCTTCTCGAGGGCCGCGAGCTCCGCGAGCAGCTCGTTCCGTTCGTCCTCCGTCGAGAGGCGTTCCTTCGTGCGCAACGAGCCCCACACGGCGAACACGATTCCGCCCAGGACGACGAGCGACGCGAGCGTCGACGCGACGACACGGCCCGGTCCAGCCGTCGGCAGGTCCCGGATCTCGACGCGCAGCGACTTCACCGGAGGGTCGGTGCGTCGGAATTCCTTCTCGGCGCTGAGGATGCGCTGACCCTGGCCGTCGGTGCGCACGACGGGCTCGGGGAACCCCGCGACGACGAGCCGCATGTCGCTCGAGGCTGGAGCCATGACGCGCGCGGCCGCGACGTTCGGAGGGAGACCAATTTCCGCGACGACGTCCGGACTGCCGTCGTCGTGAGGCAGCTGCCACCGGAACTCGAGGTCGTGGCGACCCGGTCCGAAGGTTCCCTTCAGTCGCGCGCCACGCTTTTCCACGGGATCGATTCCGACGTCGGACATCTCCTGGCCGGCGGAGAGCGCCGTGAATCCCTCGGGAAGATCGATCACGAGGTTCTCCGGGACCCACGCGTTCGAGCCGAGGTTGAAGATGCTGAAGGCCTGTTGGAACTGGATGCGATCGTCCTTCACCTCGGCGTAGACGATCGCCTGCATCGCGACGATGGCCTCCTCGATCTTCCGTGTGACCGGGTAGACGTGGAGGACCGTGCGGTTGCCCATCTGGTCGCCGAGACGGAACGGCGTGGCCGCGAAGGTGGCGCCGTCGCGATTGACCGAGACGCGGTACGCGAACGCCGATCCGATCTCGCGTCCGGAGAACGTCGCGATGCCCGAGGCGTCGGACATGGCGGTGAGGTGTTCGCGCTTGTCGCCGTCGGCGATGGACTGCTTGATGATGCCGAGGTTCACGAGCGTGCGCGGGACGGGGAGTTCGTTCGCGTCGCGGATCTCGACCCGCAGGGTCCCCACCGGCACGAGTGGCGAGTCCTCCGACCCGTCCTCCGGCACGCGTTGCATCGGATCCGCCTGGCCGCCGGAGGCGTGGGGATTGTTTCCGTGGGGATTGCCGCCGTGGGGATCCCCGGACTCGGGAGCACCCTCGCCACCACCACCGACGTCGGGATGACCGGCGGGAAGTTCGTCGCCACCGCCCCCTCCCTTCGTGATCGCCGAAGCGTCCGCCACCCGGATTCCCGCGTCTGCGACGCGTGTACCGGCGTCGGACGGCCGTGTTCCCGCGTCGCCCGCCAATGCGGGACCCGCGGCCAACGACGACAGGGACAGGAGCGCCGCGGCCCAGGCCCGGCGCCGCCCATTCGCACGGGACGAACCCGAAAGGACGTCACGCATCGCGCGCCGCTCCTTCCGCGTTGTCCGTACCGGATTCCGTACCCGAGCGCGCACCGAGGGCCGTTCCGCACGACTTGCAGAAGGCCGCGTCCGGTTCGTTGGACGTCGCGCACTTCGGGCACGGAAGTCGGGATTCGCGGCCGGTCGTGGAGATCCGCTCGCCGTCCTTCGCTCCCGCCGTCTTCGCGTCCTTCGTCGCCGCACCGATTCCCGTTCGGGCGAGGTAGGCGTTGGCGACGGCTTCCGCCTTCGCCATGACCGGGGCGACCTCGGCGTCGAGCGTCCGCATGAGCGTGACGGCCTCGGCGCGATAGTGGGCGACGAGATCGGCGTAGTCCTCCTCGTCGAGTTTGCCGATGGCGTTCTCGTGTTCGAGATCCTTGATCGTACGGAGGATGATGCGCTTCCGATCCTCGAGGGCCTCGATGGATGCGATGCGACGGGCCGCCACGAGCTCCCCGTCCACCGACGACTCCCCCGAGAGCACGCGAAGGCTCGCCCACAAGAAGGCGATCACTCCGAGGAGCGCGCCACCCGCGAGAACCAGGATGGCGGGACCGACGCTCGAGAGTGCGCCAACCACGACGGCCGCGACCACGGTCACGAGCGGGAGGCCGAACGCGAACGCACGGGACAGCTTCGCGTCGAGGGATGCGAACGAATCCGCGGCGGGATCGGTCGGGGCCTGTTTCGATTCGGTCATCGGCGGGGAGGTCAGGAGTCCAGGTCCTTGAGTTCTTCGTCGAGGCGCTCGTCGTAGGCGTCCTGCGCGGGCGCGGGCTTCGCTTTCGCACGCTCGGCGTCGGCCGCGAGGACCAAGGACTTGCTGTCCTTCTTCCACCGCGTGATGAGCACGCCCAGACCCATGCCTGCCGCCGCGATCGCGACGATGGGAACCGCGTAGATCGCGCGCATCGCGCCGGTGTTCGGCGGAACCGTGAGGCCGCCCGTCCCGAATCGCTCGGTGTATTCCTCGATGATCGTCTCGTTCGTCGCGCCCGACTTCAACTTGCGGCGCAGTTCCGCGCGCATCTGGTGGGCCGGCGTGCAGGTGCACGTGGAGAGCGGCGTGCGCGGGCAGTCCCCGCACATGCATCGGAGCGCGGCGAAGAGGGTGCGCTCGTTCTCGTTCTCGATGTTCACGGAGCCGGTCTCGACGTGGCCCGAACCGTCCCCAGCCGATTCCGAGGACGGAGCGGGTGAAGGAGTCGTCTGAGCGTTGGCCATGGTCGGCATGATGGCGATGAGGATGCCGACCGAGACGCTCGCCGCGACGGCGGCGCCCGCGCGCCCGTAGGCCCACACGCGCGATTCGTTCGGCTCCAGTTCCGGCCACATGCAGACGAAGCTGCCGAGGACGAGGACGATGCACCCGAGCCAGACCCAGACCACGAGCGGGTTCACGTGCACCTGCAACGTGGCGCGATGGTTCTCCGGATTCACCGCCCCGACGACGACGTAGAGATCGTCGCGCAGCGAGTGGAGCATGGCGATCTCGGTGGTCGGCGACTCGGGCATGCGCTTGTAGATGAAGCGAGCGGGGCTCACCGTGCCGAGGAACTTGCCGTTCTGGACGACTTTGACGTCGGCGAACACCATGCGCTTCGCGTTGTCGACTTCCATGCGCTCGTCGACGTACGTGAGGGAGTAGCTGTCGACGGTGAGGGTCTCGCCCGGGAAAAGTGCCTTCTCCTGGCTGATCGTCCACGACTTGCCGATGAAGCCGAAGAACATGAGGACGATGCCGAAGTGCACGACGTACCCGCCGTAGCGCCGACGGGACTGGGGCGGGAGCGACACGAGTGCGTGCGCGAAGCCGGGAAGGCCACCGAGCCACCAAAGGAACGTGGGCGTGGTGGACGCGGCCTTCGTCTTCGCGCGGGATCGGAAGAGGACCACGAACTCCTGGACGATGACGGCCGCGTTGAACGCCACGAGCGACATGCCGAGGACGGGCGTGACGGCGTTGAACGCGCGGAGGATCATGCCGAGGGACCCGCCGTAAATCGGGACGCTCCACACGACGGCCGGGAAGCCGAAGCGTCCGCCGATGGCGAAGTGCAGGACGGCGGCGAGGATGCCCGCGGCCGTCGGCGCGAGGAAGGCCTTCCGGAGCGCGGTCGGACTCGTCTTCCGCCAACCGAAGAGCGAGCCGATTCCCATGAGGGCGAAGATGGTGAGGCCGAGCGGTTGGACCCACGCGTTGTAGTAGGGCGCGGCGACCGTGACCTTCTCCTTCCAGAGGACCTCGGCGACGAGGGGGAAGGTGGTGGCGACGAGCACGAACATCATGAACCCGAGCAGGGCCCAGTTGTTCAGCATGAACGTGAACTCACGGGAGGCGAACGACTCGATGAGCGGACGGCGGTGGAGGAGATCGAACCGCGTACCCTGTTCGTTCACGGCGAGGCGACGGAAGAGGAGCTCGAGTCCGGCGTAGCACGCGAAGCCCGCAACCACGGCCATCGTGAGAACGCGGGCCGTGAGGGACATCGGGATCTGGTAGATGCCGTAGAAACCCGGACCGAACACCGCGATCATGAAGTATCCGGTGACGACTGCGGCGATGCGCATCCGCGGCGTCGCGGGGTAATCCCGGAGTTCGGGCCAGCGGTAGAAGACCAGCGTCGCCGAGAAGAGGGCGACGAGGATCAAGAACCACTGGAAGTACACGCCGATGCTCGACTGCGCGAACGCGTGGACACTCGAGATCAGACCGGCGCGCGTGAGGAACGTGCCGAAGATGGTCATGAAGAACGTGGAACAGACGAGCACCACGTTCCACACCTTGAAGAGCCCTCGACGCTCCTGGATCATCACCGAGTGGAGGTACGCGCTCGCCGTGAGGAACGGCATGAACGCCGCGTTCTCGACCGGATCCCAGGCCCAATAGCCGCCCCACCCGAGCTCCTCGTACGCCCACAGCATTCCGAGGGTGTTGCCGATGCCGAGGAACATCCACGGGAAGAGCATCCACTTGCGGCTCGCGAGGATCCATTCGGTGTCGAGGCGACCCGTGACGAGCGCGGCGACGGCGAACGCGAACGGGACCGAGCACCCGACGAACCCCGTGTAGAGGCTCGGCGGGTGGATGATCATGTAGAAGTTCTGGAGGAGCGGGTTCAGTCCTTCGCCGTCGGGGCGAGCGCCGGCGATGCTGACGGCGAAAGGGTTCGCCGAGAACGCCATGAGCACGCAGAAAAACAGCACGATCGCCATCAACGTCGCGAGCACGTAGGGCTGGAGCTCGAGGTACTTCTTCCCGAGCCATTTCACGCAGGCGCCGATGTAGATGGAGAGGAGGAACGTCCACCAAAGGATGGATCCGTCCTGCCCGCCCCAGAGGGCCGTGAGCAGGTAGCCGACGCTCATCGAGCGGTCCGAGTAGTGGGAGACGTAGCGCAGTCGGAAGTCGTGGCTCACGAACGCGTACGCGAGGGCGAGCACCGTGACGCCGATGAGCGCGACCGTTCCGTAGGCGCCGAACCGGGCGGCTTCGAGGGTGCGTGCGCGTCCCGTGGCACCGGCGCGGAGCGCGACGGCGAACGTGTAACTTGCGACCACCATCACGGCGAGAAGGAGGGTGGTGCCGAAGGCGGGGAACGAACTCCACATGCGCTGGATCCTCGGACGGCCGAAATTGCCGCGATTGAGAGCACACTACTCTAGCAAATGGGCGCGTAGGACCCCGCGATTCGCGACGGCCGGGAGACGATTTTCCCGATGTCCGGGACCTTGGGGATGCGCGCGATCCGTATCGAACCGGCGGGTTTTCGGGAGACTCCGACGGACGATGGAACCTTTGAATCGACGGCGTGGAGCGCTACCGTCGTCCCTTCGCTTCCAAGGGGACGAAAATGAACGGATCGCGTGGTCGGGGCCTCGGCATGGGACGTGGGTGGATCGGAATCGGACCGGCCGTCGTTCTCGCGACCGGGCTCGGAGCACTCACGTGGGGCTGCACCGGCATCCTGGGAAGCTTCGAAGTGCTGCAGACCGACCCGGATGCCGCGGTCCCCGCCGACGGCGGCGGAACGGACGGCACGGCGCCGCGTGAGGACGGCTCGGTCACCCCCGACGGATCCACCGGATTCGACGCGACCACGGACGGTACGACGCCTCCCACGGATGCACGGGCCGACGGAGCGGCCGATGCCGATCCGGATGCGATCGGGACCGTCGACGGCGGCGACGCGTCCACGAACGACGCGAACGCGACGGACTCGGGCGCGGACGCGGAACCCGCCGTCGATGCGGGATCCTGCGGTGCCTTCGGCGAGACCTGTTGCGTCCCCGGAACGACCAATCTCGCCTGCGAACGCACGCTCCGATGCGACGGAAACACGAACACGTGCACGTGCCCGACGGCACGTCCCGATCGTTGTTCCAGCACGGCCGGTGACGTCTGTGTCGACGTGAAGGACGACCCGGAGAATTGTGGGTCGTGCCGCAAGGCGTGCAAGACCGGCGCGGGATCGACGTGCCAACAAGGGAAATGCATCTGCCAGGACGCCCGGGAGGAATGTTTCGGCGAGTGCTGCGGCGTCGGCTTCGAATGCAGCGCGCTCCGACAGGCCTGCGAGTGCTCGGCTCCGGGCTACAAGACGTGTTCGAACGCCTGTGTCGACACGCAGACGGACGCGCGAAACTGCGGGGACTGCGGCATCGCCTGCGAATCGGGGTCGACGTGCACGAATGGCCAGTGCGGCCCCGTGCTCCTCGTTGCGCCCGTCACGGCGGGCAACGGCGCGACGGAAGTCGCCGTCGCGGGCGGCCGCGTGTTCTGGCTCGAAGCGCGCCTCCCACCGTCCATGGCCTCGCTCAACTTCGCCCGTTCCGCAGCCATCGACGGCAGCGGAGCCACGAGCCTGTACACCCAGTCGCTCTATCCCATGCGCTTCCTCGATGCCGTCGTGGACGGCATGATGATGCCCCACGTCTTCTTCGGTCTGCTTTCGCCGAATGCCACGACCGCGTTCGGGATCAACCGCGACGGATCGAGTTCCGCCATCCCGAACACGTACTTCGATCTCAAGGGCCTCTCCTTCGGGGGCACCAACGCCGATCTCTACTTCACGACGTCCAACGGCAACTCGGGGTCGGTCTACCGCTGCCCTGGTGGGACCTGTTTCGGTTCGGGCTCGAACACCGTCGCGAGCATGACACCGGTCACGACCAACACCCGTCCCGGTGTGATCGTCGCGGAGCCGGGGCTTTCGAACGTGTTCTGGGCCGACGGAAACGGCACGGGATCCATCCGCGTTTGCGGGGCACTCGGATGCGCGGGCGCCGGTGGCGTGCCGGGAACCGCCGCGACCGACGTCGGCATCGTCCGTTCGATGGTCTACGCGACGTCCCGCCTCTACTGGACGTCCGACAACGGTGGTCTCTACCGCTGCGAGAACTTGACCACACCCCCGTGCAACAAGATCGCGATGGTCACGGGCGAACCGAACATCTCGGCCCTGTACGTCGATGCGACGCACGTCTACTTCGCCACCAACAACGCTGCGGGCGAGATCAAGCGCTGCCCCATCGCCGGATGCCCCACCGGAGGACCTGGCGTGATGGCGCGCGGTCAGGCCGCGGTCATGTCCATCGCCGGCAACGGGACCCACATCTTCTGGGGAACGGCGCAAGGCGTGATGCGTCGTCCGAAGCCCTGACGGAGGCGAATCACGCCCCTACGGGGAGGGCCTTCGCGAGACGACGGAGGCCCTCGTCGACGACGTCGTCGGGAGCACCCCACGCGAGTCGGAATCCGTTGGGGATCCCGAAGAACGTACCGGGGACCACCGCGACCCGATCCTCCGCGAGCACGGTCCCGAGCACCGTGCCGAGATCGCCCGCTCGCGTGTGTTCGACGAACGCGAACAACCCGCACGTCGGAGCCGTCCATCGGAGATGGGGCTGCGACGCGACCCAACGTGCGACGCGATCCCGTTTGCCACGGACGATTCCGCGCGTGCGCTCGGAAAGTCGTCCGAGGTTCCCGAACGCTTGCACCACGGCGAGCGAATGCGCGTGGGGTGCGAGGGCGATCGTCGCGTCGATCACGTTCTCGACGCCTGCGATGACGTCGCTCGGTGCAGCCACCCAACCGATCCGCTCCGCCCAGAGTCCCCAACATTTCGTCAGGCTGGAGACGGCGATCACGTTGTCGCCGAGGTGCCGCGCGCTGCCGTGCCAGGAGGTGCCGCCGTCCGAAAGATCTTCCATGGGGGCGTAGAGCTCGTTCACGACGAGGTACGCGCCGCTTCGCTCGGCGATCCTCGCGCATTCGCGGAGGACGTCGGGAGGCGTGACGTTTCCGCTCGGATTGTGGAGGGAGGTGACGACGACGGCGCGGGTCTTCGGCGTGAGGGCGCGCGCGACGGCTGCGGGATCGATCGCGAATCCTCGATCCGACGACCGGACGAAGCGACGCACCTGGACGTGGCAGGCCTCGGCCGTGCGCACCATGAGCTCGTAGGTCGGGTCTTCGACGAGGACGTCGTCGCCGGGTCGGGTGAGGACGGCGAGGGCGAGCGCGTATCCGTGCGTCGCGCCGAAGGTGACGTGGACCTGGCGCGCGTCGACGCCGACGTGATCCGCGATCGCTCGCCTCGCGAGGATCGGCACGTCGCCCGTGACGGGTCGGGACGGATCGAACCACGTGTCGCGCGGTGGAGCCGGAATACCGCTCGATCCGAGATCGAAGGTCGCGGACGGGAGATGCTCCCGGGCCCAGAGGAGATGACGGATGGGAGCGAGCACGGCACCACCTTAACCGACAATCGACCCGGAGGTCGCCGTCAGGACGGGTCCCTCAGGATCCGAAGCCGACCTTCACGCCGACGAGGAGACGCACCGTCGCGACGTCCTTCTTGCTCGTCGGTGCGAAGACCTGCAGCGCGAGGTCCACGGGGACGACGTAGAGGCGGAGGCCGCCCGCGAGCTCGACGCCCGGAGTCACGCTCGGAAGCACGTTCAAGAGGGCGCCCACGCCGTAATACGCGGAGCCGTAGGCGGAGGCGGTGCCGCGTTGGTATTCGACGACTCCGGTCACGGTGCGTTGGAAGTCCGTCTCGGCGCCGGCAGCGATCCCTCCCCAACGCCCGTGGACGTCCACGGCCGCACGCAAGGACGGCGCGACGAACTCCCGATCGAACGGGAACTTCCCCGCGGCGAACACCTGCGCGCCCAGGGGAAATGGCTTCTTCGTGCGCTCGACGACGACGTTCGCGAGACCGAGATCCTCGTAGCTCTTGGCGTCGGGCACCGTGGCGGTCCAGAGGACGTCCTGATCCGTCCGGGAGGACTCCGCGAACGTCACGCGCCGACCGTCCTTCGGACGCGAATCGCGATCCGTGTGGACCCGTACGGTCATCGTTCCGGTCCCGCCGCCGAACCCGAGCGTGGGCCACAGGGGATACACGAACGAGTCGCGGACGATCTCGGGCGAGCCCGAGGGGATACGGTAGAAGCCGTCGCCGTCGTCCTCGCGGTCCACCGAGTACCCGGGTTCGGCCCCGAACGTGACGTCGAACCGTGCCCGGCCCCTCGCCGGGACTTCGAGCGGAAAATGGAACACCGTGAAGCGCGGAACTTCCTTGAGCGGAGCGGCGCGCGAAGGACCATCCATGCCCGAGTACCTGTCCGCTTCGTCCGTGGATCCGGGGAAGTAGACGTCGTGTTCGACCGACGCGTTCGCTTCCTCGACGGGCCGACCGTCCACACGGACGTCCACGTGGGACGCTGCCGCGACGTACGCGATTTCTCCCGCCCACGGCGCGTCGTCCGTGTTCTCGATCACGTACGCGGCACGGGACTCTCCGACAGGTCCGAACCGGAAATCCAGGTCGAGATCCACGGTGAGGACGCGCAACGTCGCCACCTTCGGCGCGCGGAGGATGCCCACGGATCGCGCGGCGCGCGCGAAGTGACTCGGCGCGGAGTTGGCGCGAGCGGAAGGACCGGACACGAGGGTCGCGACGAGGACGCCCACCGCGATCCCCGTCCGCGGGGCGGTCACGACTTCGCCAACGAGAACTTCGAGACGCGGAGCACGTGGCCCGTCGCGGTCGACGACTTCATCGTCCCCTCGATCGAATCGCCCTTCACCTCGCCGAGGATCGTGCCGGAGAATGGCGCGTCGCCCTTGGGACGCACGTTCGCACGCAGCCCCTTCGCGTCGAGCACGCCGTCCACGAGGCCCTCCCCGAGCGGGCCGGCGACGGTTCCCGCGACGCGCCCGTGATCGTCGACGGTGAGGGCGAGCGTGCCCTCGCCGAGGCTCTTCGGATCGTCCTCGCCGCGCCACTTCACCGACGACCAATCCTTGGCATTGGGCACGTCGGATCCCGCGGGGACGTACAGCTCCGCTTTCGCACTCGTGTACTTTCCGGACCACGAGCCACGGGAGCTGCCGGACGACGTGCCCGGCGCGGCTGCCGTCACCGTCGTCGCCGGCTTGGCCGCGGTCGGGCCCGGTGACGTCGCCGCGGTCGCGGAAGGAGACGTCGTGGTCGCGGTCGGAGCGGGCGGATCCGATTTCGAACAGGAGGCCGTGCCGAGGAGGGCCGCCAGCACGGACAAGGAGGCGACGGAACGGAACGGGGGACGGAAACGGACGCGGTCGATCATCGCTTCTCCTCGCGTGCCAGGATGCGCACGCCCAATTCGCCGTCGACGTCCACGAGATCGCCCGTGGCGACGACCGTTCCGCCCGCCCGGAGGACCACACGCTGCCCGAGGGGTACGCCGAGGGGCACCACGTCACCGGGGCGGAGTCGGGACCACTCCGCCGCGGACATGGTGACGTCCGCGAGTTCGACGCGCACGACCACGGGAAGGCGTTCGTAGCCGAGGGTCGCCGTGTCGGCGTCGACGTGCGTGGAATCGGCGGTGGATTCGGTCATGGCGACGACGGGACCCTTCGACGGGAGATCCACGACGTCGTCAGCGTGCCACGAAACGACGCGACCGTCGCCGGTCAGTCGAAGTCGTCCGTCGGCGTCCGCTACGGCCACGATCCCACGATCGCCGGAAGGCGGGACGAGGACGAACGTGCCTTCGAGTCTTCCCTTGGCGACGTGACGGAACGGGACGGGACCCGGCAACCACACGTCTCCCGGCGCGAGGGACGCGACCGCCGCACCGTCGCCGACGGACACGGCGCCGACCACCGACAAGGTCACGGGAAAGGTGCCCACGTCCCCGCGAGGGACCTCGTCCGTCCGCGGAAGGAGCGCGAGGCGATCGCGGGGGGCGGCGATCCACGCGGCGAACGCTTCGCCACCGACGCGGATCGTCACCGCGAACGACGTCCACGCCGAAGGTCCGGGATTCGTGTCTTCGACCTGGACCGGTCGCGAAAGATGGACGTGGGCACCGGCCCGAGTCGCACGAGCGACGACGGCGCCGACGCACGCGGCGAAGGCCCCCGAAAGCTCGGGCGTCGGTCGGAACGACGGATCGAACAGACGTGGAGCGTTCCGACGGAGGACGCGAGCGACGATCGCGACGGCCAGACCGGCCGGGACGTCGACGCGGAACGGAAGGTCGGACGACGTGGTGGAGCGGAGGTCGACGGATACGCACGGCACGTCCGACGGAGGCCGGCCCTCCGAACCATCCGCGTGGTACCCGACGTCCTCGCCCACGAGTTCGCGGGCCGTCGACGTCGCGAGTTCGAGGTCGAAGGTGCGCCCGAGCCAGGCGCCGAACGCCCGACGGGGTCCGAGATCCTCCACGACCACCTTCGGAAGCCCTTGCCAAGGGAACGGGAGGACGGACCGCCTCGCCGCCGGTTCGAACCCGTCGACGTCGGTCGCGCGATCCGTCGCGGTCGTGTCGGTCACGGGGACTTCGTGGCGACGAACGTCCAGTGGCGGTCGCTCGTGGTCGACACGGTGTCCGGAGGCAGACCCATGGACGTCGCGATGGCTCGCACCTCCTCGAGCGTGAGCGCGGCCCGCAGCGACGCCTCGAACAGGCCCCGCTGACGTTCGTGCATCGCGCGCTCGGACGCCGGGAGGTCCTGGGGGATGGCCGCGTGTCTTGTCACGAGCCGCGCGAGTTCGACTTCGTCGTCCGGGCGACGGAGATCCCGGACGAAGAGGCGACCACCGGCCTTCACGAGGCGCCACATCTCTTCCAGCGCCGACTTCGGATCGGGAATGTGGTGGACGATGCTGTTCGACATCACGAGATCGAAGGCGCCGTCCGCGAAGGCGGTCCGCTTGCCGTCCTGGTGCACGAGGCGGATGCGATCGGCGAACCCGGAACGCTCCACGTTCTTCCGGGCCACGGTCAGCATGTGGGCCGCCAGATCGACCCCGACGAGCGTGATCCGCGTGGTGCGACCGGCGACCGCGACGGGGATCAAGGCCGTCCCGGTGCCGATGTCGACGACGGAGCCCTCGGCATCCCGTCCGCCGAGCAGGCGGACCACGTCGTCCGCGAAGGCGGCGTTCACCACGCCGTGGTCCATGGCGTCGTAGTCGGAGGCTTCCTCCGCCGTGTCCATCACTTCGGGTTCGAGCACGCGGGGCAGCGTCGACGTCGCCATGGCGGCATTGGTTTTCGCGTGCGCGCGGCTTTGTGGCAAGGGTATACAAGGAGCATGCGCGTACGTTTCGTGGTCGCGATCGCCCTCGCTCTCGGCATTCCCTCCCTCGTGCTCGTCCCGGTCGCCTCCGGCGCCGACGACGCGAAACCGGCCACCAAGAAGGCGTCCGGAAAGGACGCGGGCAAGGAGCAGGTCTACGATCCGGCGAACATCGCGGGTCTGAGCCAGTTCATGGAGGCCTGCGTCGAGGGCAACGGCAAGTACCTCTCCCGCGACTTCCCGGCAGCCGTGGAGAGCTACCGCAAGGCCATCCGTCTCGCTCCGAAGAGCGCCCTCGGCCACTACCTCCTGGGCGAAGCGCAGATCGCTTCCGCCAACCTCGTCGAGGCCGAGGCCTCCCTCAAGCAGGCCGAACTCAACTCCGACAGCCGGGATCCCGGCCTCCGCGCGAAGGTGCTCTTCTCCCTCGCGGATCTGAAGGAGCGCACGAAGCGCTGGGACGAAGCGAAGTCCGCCTGGCAGACCTACTCCGAGTGGATCCAGAAGTTCTCGGACGGCGGCGGTGTGTTCCCTGCGAACGCGACGGCGCGCATCAAGGAGATCGACGAGACCCTCAAGCTCGACAAGAGCTACGCGATCGTCCGTGAACGCATCGCGGCGGAAAAAGAAGGCGGCGCGCCTCCGCAAGCCACGCCGCCCGTGAAGAACTGACGCCCGGCTCGGGCGTCGTCCTCGTCACGTCGCCATCGATCACCACCCGCACTGCGCCGCCTTGTTCTGCTCCTTCAGCCACGCGCGGAGCGGGGCGAAGTACTCGAGGAGCGCGGTCGCGTCCGCCTTCTTCTCCCCGGAAAGCGCCGCGAGCGCTTCGGGCCACGGCCTGCTCGCGCCCATGGAGAGCATCGCCTTGAGCTTCTCGCCCGCGGCCTTGTTCCCGAAGATGGAGCAGTTCTCGAGCGGTCCCGAGTATCCGGCTGCCTTGCACAGGGCCCGGTGGAACTGGAACTGGTAGATGCGCGCGAGGAAATACCGGATGTACGGCGTGCTCCCGGGAACGTGGAACTTCGCGCCCGGATCGAAGTCGCTCTCGCTGCGGGCGACGGGCGCGCTCACGCCCTGGTACTTCTCACGGAGCTCCCACCACGCGCGGTTGTAGTTCGCCTTCGAGGTCTTGCCGGAGAACACGTCCCAACGCCACTTGTCGATGAGGAGGCCGAACGGGAGGAAGGCGACCTTGTCGAGCGCCATCTTCATCTGCTGGTTGATGGCGGCGTTCGGATTGTTGGGGACGGCGTCGAGGAGGCCGAGGTTCTTCAGGTACGCGGGCGTGACCGAGAGCGCGAGAGTGTCGCCGATCCCTTCGTGGAAGCCGTCGTTCGCGCCGGCCTGGAAGAGGATCGGCAGCTTGTAATACTGGTGGAAGTAGTAGTCGTGACCGAGCTCGTGGTGGATCGTGATGAGATCCTCCTCGGTGGGCTCGATGCACATCTTGATGCGGAGATCGTCCTTCCACGTCACGTCCCACGCGCTCGCGTGGCACACGACGTCGCGGTCCTTCGGACGGGTGAAGAGCGAACGCTCCCAGAACGTGTCGGGCAACGGGTCGAAGCCGAGGGACGTGAAGAAACTCTCACCGAGGCGCACCATCTTCTGCGGCTCGTACTTCTTCTCGCGGAGACGCTTCGAGACGTCGAGCTCGGGCTGCCCCTTGTACGGCTCCACGAGGTCGTAGACGTTGCCCCACTCCTGCGCCCACATGTTTCCGAGCAGGTGCGCGGGAATCGGCGCCTTGTCCTTGACCTTGTCCTTGCCGTACTTCGTCTGGAGCTTGCCGCGGACGTAGCAGTGCAGGTCGTCGTAGAGCGGCTTCACCTCCAGCCAGAGCCGCTCGATGTCCGCCTCGAACTCCTCCGGCGACATGTCGTAACCCGAGCGCCAGAGGGCGCCGAGGTTCGCGAAACCGATCTCCGTCGCGCCCTTGTTCCCCAGCTCGGCGTACCGCGAGAACTTCTCTCGGATGGGCGGTGCGATGGAGTGCCAGCCCGTCCAGGCTTCCGAGAGCTCGTCGAAGTTCCGGCTCGTGCGCATGACGGTGGAGAGCTCGTCGAGGGTCTGGCACTTGCCCTTGTTCTTCGGCGAGCAGTACTTCCCCTTGCCGTACGTGCTCGTCATCGAGGTCTCGATGGTCGCGAGTTCGGAACGCTCGGCGGCGTCGCTCGGGGCGGGCACGATCTGCGAGAGGCGGAGGAGATTGAACTGACGCGCGAGGCTCGCCGGCATCGGCGTGTTGGCGAACTTCTGGGCCGTGGTGATGGCCCGCGTGACGTACTCGGCGGTCGCTTCTTCGCCCTGGGCCGCCACGGCTTCGGTGTCGTCGGTGATGAAGTTCTGGTTCACCCAACCCGCACGATCGCGCGCGATCCAGAGTCGACGGAGATCCTTGTCGACGCCGTCCATGAACGCCTTGGCTTCGTCGGCGGTGGGCACCGAGGACGTACCCGGCTGCGCGGAGGCGGACGGTTGCCCGAGCTTCACGCACGCGGCGGTCAAGGAAACGAAGGCCAGTGGGGCGAGGCAAGCGGCGACGCGGCGGATCATGGCGCTCCCTTGTACCAAAAGGGTGCACGACGATGCCACCGGCACGACGGGGAGACGTCGCGTCGTGACGCGGTTCCGACGTGCCGAGGGTCGCCCGTCAACGCCCGACGAGGATCTCGCGCTCCACCAACGTGTCGGCGTCCTGGGCGAAACGGACGAACTTCGCGTAGTCCGCTCCGGGTTGGACGCGCCCCGCGGGGATGTCCACGGTCCGCACGAGCTCGAGGGAGCGACCGGCGACCGAGTCCTTCACGGAGACGACGCGTTCGCCGTCCCGTGAGTCCCCGGTCGGCAGGTTCGCGGGCATCTTCGTGCCTTCGGGGAGGACCACTTGGAACTTCACTTCCACGTGGGACGACGTCGCGAGGAGGAGGGGGGTCTGACGCGTGGGCAGCGCGGCGAGCTGGGCGAGTCGGAGCGGGAACACGGTCTTCAATGCCGCGCGATCCTTGCCCGACATGCGGAGAAGCTCGGGAACTTCCGCGCGGATGCGGAAGACGAGGGGGGCGTCGAGGTCCTTCTCGTTCTCGACCTTGAGCTTCCGGAGACGAGCGCCGGGCACGTTCCGTGCGAGCAGGCGCGTCTCGACGAAGTCGTCCCGCTGTCCTTCGGCCACGCGATCGAGGATGCCACGGAGGGAGATTCCGAGCTTGCCGACGAAACTCTGCACGAGTTCGACTTCGGCGCTCCCGTCGGGACGCACGTCGGCGCGTCCCTCGAAGCGGATTCCGTCGGCGTCACCCTGGGAGACCACGGTGTCCGTCGGCGTCCCGGGAACGAGACGGTACGCGGGTTGTCCCCGGAGTTCCGCCGGAACGTAGCCGTAGGGGGCGAACTTGTCGCGCACCGTGAGCCACCGCACGCCGCGGTTGGTGGTGACGCGGAGCACGAGCGCGTCCCAGTTCTCCACTTCGCTCATCTTCCCGAGCGGCGGCATGGCGAGCTTGTTCTTCACGAGCGCGGGTTCGAGAGGCACGCCGATCTCCCGGAGGAGGTGCTCGAACCCCGACTGCTTCGAACCGCTCTTTCCCATCACGACGCGGCGACCGTCGTTGTCCCGGCCTTCGACCACGTTCTCGGTGACCCAGCGGTAGATCGCCTTCGTGCGTCCGTCGGTGTCCTTCGGATCGATGCCCTTCGTGATCTCGTTCGCGCGGGCGAGGAGGCGCGGATCCTTCGGCGTCTCGTCGCTCGCGGCGTCCACGAGCTCGCGCAACGAATCGGCGAGATCGATTCCCCAGCCGATGCGCACGCTCGGCAAGAACTCCGTCGGCGGCGGGCTGTCCGGTTCCTCGAGAGCGGGTGGGCTCTCCTCGACCCGCCATCGGCGTTCGACGAACGTTCCCTTCTCCTTCTGGACGGGCTTCGGGACGTTGCCACGGGTCTCGATGTCGAGGGGGCGATCCTTCGGCGTGATCGTGACGAACTCGCTCCGCCAGTAGCCCTTGTCGGCCTCGCGGAAGAACCAGTGGGGACCCCGGTACCGACGCCCTTTCTGCCCGTCACCGCGCATCGGGATGACGTGCTCCACCTCCACGTAGTCGCCGACCTCGAGGTGCGGGAGTGTCAGGGTCGGCTTGCCGGCGACGGGTTCCGGTTCGAGGATGGTCCCGTCCGGTTTGATCACGCGGATGCGGAGGACGAGGCCCGTCGGCGGTTGCTGCTCCGACTCCTTGCCGACGGCTTCCTGGGATTGGATGCGTTGGATCTCGTGCTCGAGCATCTCGCTCGAACCGTCCGGACGTACCCAGACGGCCGAGTAGTCGAGGACGCGGGCGGCGCTCCCGTCCATCTTCTTGCCCGTCTTCTCCCAGGCTTCGAATTCGCGGATCACCTTCTTGCCGTCCACACGGTACGGCTCGAGGTTGGTCGCGCCTTCGACGAGATCGATGGCGTCCCGGAGATCGTCGTTCTTGGAACCGGCCTGGAGCGAGTCCGCGAGGGCCCGTCGGAGCGCGGTCGTGTCTCCCTTGGCGAAGGCGCGATCGGCGAGTTGGAATCGGGCGGTCACGTCGTCGGGATTCTTCGCGAGGGCCTTGTCGAGTTCCTTCGCCGCCGCGCTCGGATCGCCGGATCGGGCGAGGACGTCCGCGATGCGCGACGCGATTTCCTTCCGCTCGGGACGCCGCTTTCCGAGCCGTTCGAGCTCGGCGATCGCCGCCTTCCAGTCCCGTCGTGCGAGGGCGCGATCGAGGGTGACCTCCGCGTCGGGATCGAGCTTCTTCACGCGCTCCGCCACTGCGTCGGCCTCGAGCAAGGAACCGTCCTCTTCGAGGGCGTCCAGGTAGAGGCGGAGAGCGCCGACGTCGTCGGGGAATCGTTTCGCGAGATCCTGGAGGAGCGTCATCCGCTCCGAGCGCCATTCGAGACGACCGTAGATCCGGGCGAGTTGTTCGGCGAGTTCGGGAACCGCGGGGAACTCCGCGACGAGCGCCCGGATGGCGTCCACGGACTCGGTGGCGCCCTTCTTCTCGGCGTCGTCGAGCATGAGCCACACGCGCGAGTACCAGAGCCCGTCGTCGACGAGGTTCGCGCGAACTCGGAAGTTCTTCTCGTTCTTCCGACGGATGTCGTCGGGATACACGGGGTCGCTCCGCGTGAAGAGCGCCGCCGCCTCGAGGGTGATGGCCGCGGCATCGGCCGGGGACGCGTAGGGCTCGATCAGGAAGGACGCCACGTCGTCGAGGCCTTCCACGTGGGCGATTCCGGCCGCGAGGTACCCTTCGAGCGCGGAGCCCGTCCGGCGCGCGGTGACGGCGCCGTCGATGGCGTTGACGCTCGGGAGGATGGACGGAGCCGCCAGCGAATACGGCTTCGACGCGTCGGAATCCGTCTCGACGCCCGCGGGTGTCCCGTCCAGGTTCAGGATCCGGATGCTCGAGGCGTCGTTGAGCACGCGGGAGAGGATGCGGTGCCGACCCGCGCCCACGTGTACGGCGACACCGAAACGCTGCCACACGCCCCAATCCCGAAGATCGCGGGAAAGCACGGGAGCATCGTCGACCCAGGTCGTGAGCGACCCCTGGACCGCGATCACGAGGTCCTTCGGTTCCTTCGTCGTGAAGTAGGTCTCGGAATAGAAGATGCCGTCGCCCGTCCGCTCCTGCGCCACGGCGAGGCAACGCGGCTGTTCCACCTTGAGCACGCGCGGCGCGACGCGACGGATCGGATCGACCGGCCACGACACCGGCCACGGACCCGGAAGTTCCGCCGGGAACGATCGTCGTCGATCGGGCCCCACGCCGAGGCCGAAAGGTCCGGCGATGCGCACGTGGGTCGAGCATCCGACGCGCTTCCGCACGAGGGCGTCGTATTCCTTGCCCGTCGTCTCCGCGCGGTCATAGACGGCGATCGATCGCCAGTCCTCGAGTTCGGCGACCGCACGCCATCCGAGGTGGCCGGGCCGTTCGAGGAGGCGCTCCACGTCCTTCTTGTAGAGATCGTAGAGATCGGTCACGGCTCCGCGCAGGGACGCGAGCTGCCGCGTCGCGTACCAGGCGACGAGTGGCGCGAGGGGATCCTCGCTCTCGGCGGCCGCGCGGACCGCGCCCATGAATCCGTCGGCGGAGGTCTTGGGACGGCCGTGGGCCTGGTCGTCGATTCCGATGGCGAGGTGCGCGAGGAGACCTCGCTTGGCCGGATCGGTCTTGGCGAGCAGATCGCGGGCGCGCTTCGCTTCCTTGCCCGTTCCACCGGGGTCGATCATCTCGGCGAGCGACCACCGACCGAGGAGCTCCGGATCGGATCCCGCTCCCGCCTGGCTCCGCAGGCGGGCGAGGGAGGTCTTCGCGCTCGGCGTCGGCACGCTGCCGCACCCCGTGGCGCTCGCGGCGAGCCAGGTCGCGAGGACGGCGACTCCGAACGTACGTACCGCGCGCTTCATTGGATCTTCACCGCCACGCGGGCTCCGAGGACTTTGTCGATGGCTTCGCAGAACGTCTTGAATTCGCCGTACTCCGCGGCGCGGATGCGCGTCTTCGTCAGGGCGATGGACGTCTTCACCCGCACCTCGGACGCCGAGGCCTCCACGTCCACCTTGTAGGTCCCGAAGTTCGACGTTCCCCCCCCTCCCTGCGGGAGGCCCGTCACCTTCGAGCCCGCGGGAACCTTCACGACCCATTCGCTGACGGTGGTGTTCGCGGCGTCCAAGCGGATGTCGCGCTTGCGCGTTCCGAGCACGGCGTAGTCGCGCACCATGTGTTCGGGGGGACCCGCGGGAACGCTCAGTTGATCGCCCGACTTCCGCGCGAGCTGGGGCGCGCGACCCTTCACGCGGATCGCGACCTTCTGCTCCACGTCCTCGAGATTCCCGGCCTCGACCGACGCCACTTCCAGCGCCGGAAACTCCGTCGCGAGATCCTCCGAGACGCGTTGATTCCGCGACGAGTCGGAGTGGTAGCGATGCCGCCACGCGCTCGCCGAGGCGCCCGTCACTTCCGCGCGGAAGTCGATCTGGGCGCTTCCGTCGCTCGTGAACGAGGCCTCGACCCGGCGACTCGTGACGCTCTCCGTGGCCGGAGGATCGGGCAGGGTGACGAGTTTCGTCCTCCCTTCGTTGATCTGCATCGCCATCGCGCCGCGATCCATGACGGGAAGCTCGGTGCTGCCCGTGTATTCGGCCGTGCCGTCGAGGTAGAGATCGAGGGAAGGCACGTACGCGATCGCGTGGTCGAACGGCGCGAGGCTCTGCGAGCTCCCGTCTCCGAATCCTCCCGCGGTGCTGTGTGCGGACGATGACGATCGTCGCCGGGATTCCGAGTTCCTTCAGCATCGTGACGATGAGCGTCGCCTTGTCCTTGCAGTCCCCGAACCCGCGCGCGGTGCGCGCACCGAACTTGAACCCGTGGATGCCGAACTCGGAGGGCGACGTAGCGCGTCTTCTGCACGACGAAGTCGTAGATGGCCTTCACCCTTGTCGCGTTCGGAGGTCAATCCCTTCGTCAGCTCGGTGGCGCGTCGACGCACTTCGTCGTCCGGGACGAATTGGTCGCGGACGAGGCCCCAGTACCAACGGCCGACGTCCTCCCAGGTCTTGTAGGTCGAGACGTGCACGTGACCGAGGAGCTCGCCGTAGGGTGGCTGGCGCGGTTCGGGTTCGATGGCCGGGATCTTCGCGGCGTTGAATCGGTAGATGCGCGAGTCTTCCTTCTCCTCCACGGTGCGCGTGAGTCCGGGGACGTTCGGAGTGTTGAAGTAGAACGTGCGGCTCTTCGGCGTGATGAGCACGTATTCGGCACGATCGATGGTCTCGCCCGACTGCATCGTCGTCACCTCGCCGAAGTAGTCGGCGAAGGCGTTCCTCTGCGCCACGTCTTCCACGCGGTACAGGAGCTCGACGACGTCACCGGCGTCGAGCCGCGGGAACCGCACCGTGAACGCGCGTGCGCTCGAGTACATGCTCACGCTCGGGTCGTCGACACTCCCCTCGCCCGTCTCGATCGCCTCGTCGATCTGACCGTTGGCTCGGTACACGCGCGCACCGCGGAGCTGCACGGTCTCCGTGTCGGCCTGGAAGCCGAACGAATAGTCCCGTGCCTCGGCGGCGGCAGCCGCCGTGAGAGGTTGGAAGACGACCTGGTGGAAGCGACTCGCGAGTCCGTTCGGGAAGACGGTCGTGACCTGCAACTGGGAGAGCGTCCGCCGGTTCCGGCGATTCGCGGGTTCGCCCCGCAACTTCAGGAACTCCGAGGACGGCCGCGCGTACGCCTCGTCGGGCCGCGGCTTCTGCGGCTCCGTGTGGGCGATGTATTCGCGGGTCTCCTTGTCCTGCGGTCGGAGCTCCAGGATCTTGCGGAGGAGTTTGAGTTGTTCGTCCGTCTGGCCGGCGAGGGCGTGGACGTTGGCGAGCTGTTTCAGCGCTTCGGGATCCTCGGGGGCGAGATCGAGGGCCTTCCGGTAGAGCGTGATCGCGCGCGGTCGATCCCCCAAGGCGACGTACGTCCGCGCGGCGTTCGCCAGCGAACTCGCGCTGTCGGGATTGGCGACGAGGAGTCGGTCCAGCCATCGCGAAGCCGCGGATTTGTCCCGCTTCGCGACGGCGAGCTCCACCCGTCCGCGGATGAACGTGGGATCGTCGAACCGGAGTTCGGAATACCGCTCCGCCATGTCGTCGCTCTCGCGGACGCGATCCTGTTCGCGGAGGGCCGCCGCCATCGCACGCAGGAGCGCGACGCTGCGCGGTCGCCGTTCGAGCGCCCGCTCGAGGACCGCGAGGGCCGTCGCACGGAGGCCGGCCTCCCCGTAGAGCTCCACCCGCGCGAGCGTCGCCGTGACGTCGTCGGGGTCCATCGCCAGCACTTCGTCGAACAAGGGAACGGCGTCGCGCCAGTTCGCGCCCGTGCGGGCGTGCCCTGCCCGCGCGAGCTTCGTGTGGATGCGACGCTCCTCGGTGACGCCCTGACCTTTCGCGACGAGCGCCTCCGCCTTCGCGATCCACTCGGCCCTCTGGTTCCGACTCTCGGCCAGATCGCCCGCGAGGAGCAGGTTGTCGATGGTCGGCGCCTTCAAGGCGGCCTTGCGCGCGAGCTCCCGGGCGCGGTTGTCCGCCGGATCGTCCGCACTCGTCGCCACGAGCCACCGCGCGAACGCTTCCAGGGTCCGCGCGTCTCCCGTCTTCGCGGCGCGCTCGAACGCGGGAAGAGGACCCTCGAGCGTCTCCAGGATCGGCACGGTCGGCTTCTTCGCCTTCGGTTTCTTCGGTAATTCGTTCGAGTGCGCGGGATCGGGATCGTTCTCGAGGAACGCGTCGGGGGCACCATCCGGCCCGGCCACGCGGATCGAGAGCATGGGTGCCCGCTCTTGCCCGCACACCTTCACGGACAATTCGTTCCAACCCGGTTCGAGCGTGACCTTCGCCGCCACGCGATCGCCGTCGAGGAAGCGGTATTTCTCGTCGCGGATGACTTCGTCGCCGTTCCAGAAGACGCGCATGGCCCCGGCGCTCCCCGCCCACACGGACACGGGACGCGCGGCGCGCTTCTCTTTCGTGCGCGAGTCCCGCACGAAGGTCGTGGCGAACCCGCAGACGTTCGTGTCCGGCCGGAGGAACACGCCGAAGTCGAACCATCCGTAGGGCGACACGGCCGGGACCGAACGCCAACGCACGGGGCGTTCCTTGCCCGGGTAGCTCTTGCCGACGACGATCGGGGCGAGCTGCTCGAGTTCGGGGCCGTGATCGGTGGCGAGTCCCGCCTTGCCTTCGTTGTCGAAGGGACCGACCACGAGGAATCGCCCGATGTACCCGAGCTTGGCGATGCGGGACTGGGCTCCGTCGAGATCTCCCCGCCGTCGACGTGCGTAGGCTTCGAGGAGCCCCGCGTACGCGCGGATGGGTGCGGGGCGCGCGGCGTCGTTCGCCAACGCGCGGACGATCTCCTCCACCTCGGCCGGGTCTCCCTGGTCCCATTCGGACCAAAGCTTCCGGAGCGGCACGTACGCGGCCGGGTAAGGCGTCGCGATCACCTCGTCGTGCAGGCTCCGGAGGCGTCCGAGGCGGTCGGACATCTCCGCGTCGGCGGTGTGCGAGGTCACGGTCGCGGCCGCGACGGCCAGGGAGGCGAGGACGACGCGGGCACGGCGGGAAAAAAGAGTGCGGCTCAAGGCGACCTTCGGTGGCAGGGGCGGCTCACACGACGCCGGGAGGAGCAAGGGTCCCTTCCGTGACGTCCGACGAACCCGTTGCGGCGAAGGCCGTCCCGTGTTCGAAGCGACCCATGGTACCGCGTTTGTCCCCGGGTTCCTCGAACGTCGCAGAGGCTCCGGGATCGGCGTCGACGGTGTCCTCCGACGACGTACCTGCAGGAACATTTCTTCCCAGCATTCCTTCGCCTAAAGTCGGCGGTTCGATGCTCGAAGGCCTGGTCAAGACCGTCCGGCCACATCAGTGGGTGAAGAACCTCTTCGTTCTCGCCCCGATGTTCTTCAACAAAGAGGTCTTCATTTCGACGACCCACGGCACCGCCCTCAACCTCGGCGTGACGGGTCGGGCCTTCGCGGCCACGCTCATTTTCTGCCTCCTCGCCGGGGCCGTGTACACGATCAACGACCTCGTCGACGTCGAGGCCGATCGGGTCCATCCCGTGAAGCGCGAGCGCCCCATCGCGAGCGGAGCCGTCCCGGAGAGCGTCGCCCGCCTGATGGCCGTGTTCCTCGTCGCGTTCTCGCTCGGCGTCGGCTTCCTGCTGGATTTCTGGTTTTTCGTCGTGGCCGCCGTCTACTTCGTCGAGAACATCCTCTACAGCTTCAAGCTGAAGAAGGTCGCGTTCCTCGACGTTTCGCTCATCGCGCTCGGCTTCGTCCTCCGCGTCGTGGCGGGTGGCTTCGCGACGCACGTCCGGGTGAGCGGCTACATCATCGCGTGCACGGCTCTCCTCGCCCTGTTCCTGGGTTTCGGAAAACGTCGGCACGAGCTCGCGTCGGAAAACGCGGGGAAACAGCGCGCCGCTCTCGAGGCGTACACGGCGGCGTCCCTCAACGTCGCCCTCGCGATCACGGGGGCGGCCACGGCCGTCACCTACGTCGCGTACACGCTCGACGCCGACACGCGGCAGAGGTTCCAGTCCGACTACTTGTGGCTCACGGCGCCGTTCACGCTGTTCGGAATCGTGCGATTCCTCCTGCTCGTCTCCGGGCGCGCCGGTCGGGGCCTACGAGCGGAATCTCCGACGCAGGAAATGTTGCGCGACGTGCCGTTCGTGCTGAATTTGGTCGTGTGGCTCGTCGTCGTGGTCGCCATCGTCTACCGACTCCGGCCCGCGGCCTGAGGACGGACGGGAGCGCACGATGACCGGCAACGTCGCCGTCCGCGCTCCCGAACCCCGCTTCGTCGACAAGGCGGGCGCGTGGATCGACCTCGCGCTCACGTTGCCCATCTTCCTCGCGTACCACCTCGGCGTCGTCTTCATGAAGACGCGGAACGCCACCGATTGGCTGACGGACGTGCTCCTCCGTCTCGCGGATGGTGATCGCGCCGTCTACCTGGGAATCACGGGCGTCCTCGGCCTCGCGTTCGGCACCATCTTCGCGCTCCTCGGACGCGGTCACGCGTTCGCGAGCCGCAAATTCGTGCAGATCGCGCTCGAAGGTGTCGTCTACGCGGTGCTCATGCGCCTGGGCGCGAGCTACGCCGTGGGGCAGCTGCTCGCCGGCCGCGTCGGATCCGCGGCGACCGAAGGGTCCGTCTTCGACCGCGTCATCATGTCGATGGGTGCCGGGTTCTACGAGGAGCTCGCGTTCCGTGTCGTCCTCTTCGGACTCGGCGCGAAGTTCCTCGTGTGGATCCTCTTCCGGCAGCGCGTCGGTATCGAGGGCGAGGTCACGATCCCGAAGTTCACGGTGCGTGGGTTCTTCGTCACGCTCGGATGGGCGATCGTCGTCGCGTTCGCCTTCAGCGGGTTCCACTACGTGGGCGTCTACGGCGACGAGTTCAAGATGGCGTCGTTCCTCTACCGCGCCTTCATGGGGCTCGCGTTCGCGGCGATCTACGTCTGCCGTGGGTTCGCCGCCGCGGTGTGGACGCACGCCCTCTACGACGTCTGGGTGCTCGTGTTCTGAGCGCCGTCGGGCGCGTGGCTCCGCATCGGAAGTGCCAGGAGCAACGCGACGATCATCAGGACCGCGCCGTTGACGTAGGGCACACGCGGTCCGAGGGCGCCGTACAGGAAACCTCCGAGCGCGGGTCCCGCCACGCGCGCCAGACTCGCGATCGATTGGCTCGTGCCGAGCGTGGAGCCCTGCGCGTTCGACGGCGCGCACTTCGAGACGTAGGCCGAGAGACTCGGCGCGACGAGTCCGTTGCCGAAGGCGAGGAACGCACCGAACGCGTAAATCGCCGGTCGGCCGAACGACGGCGCGACGACGAGACCCGTGAACCCGATGGCCTGCAGGAGGAAGCCGATCCGCACGAGCGGCGCGTCACCCCAGCGTTTGGCGAGCGGTCGGATCACCCCGCCCTGCACGAACGCCGCGGTGACACCGATGAACGCGAGCGCGTACGCCGTGTCCCGCTTCGTCATGCCGAAGAGGTCCTTGTTGAAGAATCGGAACGTTTCGTTCATCCCCGCGAACGCGACGATGGCCACGAAATTCGCGAGCACCGCCACGGCCACGCCCGGCAACGCGAACGCCTCGCGGGCCTTCTTCGTGTTGAAGGGAGAGAGCTCGCGGGCCTTCGTCGCCGACCGTCGGTCCTTCGGCAAGGACTCGCCGAGGCCGAAGACCACCCACACGAAGTTCACGACCGAGAGTCCGGCCGCGACGAAGCAGGGCACCGCGCCCTGCCGACCGTTCACGAGGATGGGCGCGAGGAGTCCGCCGATGGGAGGTCCGAGGATGAACCCGAGACCGAACGCCATCCCGATGAGACCCATGCCCTTCGAACGTTCCTCGGGCGCCGTGATGTCCGCGATGTACGCGGAGGCCGTGCCCAGATTCGCCGTCGCGATGCCGCTGAAGATGCGGGCGGCGAAGAGCCACGCGACGTGGTCGCCGAAGGCGAGCGCGAACCCGAGTCCCGCCATGGCGACGGCGCTCGCGCCCACGGACCACACGAGGACGGGACGACGACCGACGGCGTCCGAGACACGTCCCCACACGGGAACGAAGAGGAACTGCATGAGCGAGTACATCGAGCCGAGCAGCGTCCCGACGAACGCGGTCGTGTGGAAGGAGTCCCGCGCTTCCTCCGCCAAGAACGGCATCACGATCCCGAATCCGAGGAGATCGATGGCGACCGTCAGGAAGATCGCGCCGAGGGAAGGCCTTCGCACGGTCGGATCCTAACCGAAGGCACTCCGATCCGCGTCAGCGAATCCGGCGCGCGTGGACGAACGCTTCGACGTTTCCCTTCGGGCCGGGCAACACGCAATCGCATTCGCCGAGGATGGCGAAACCGGCCGCCTCGACCGCACTCACCGCGTCGCCGATGGCCCGGGAACGCACGGCGGCGTCCTTCACCACGCCCTTGCTCCGCGTCGCCTCCTCGCGTCCGACTTCGAACTGGGGTTTCACGAGCGCCACCACTTCGCCCCCGACGCGCGTGTTCCGCGCCATCGCGTCGGCGAGTTTCCCGAGTCCGATGAACGAAGCGTCCACGACCGTCAGATCCACGGGCCCTCCGAAGGACGCCGGGTCGAGCGTCTTCGCGTTCGTGCGCTCCATGACGACGACACGGGGGTCGACCCGCAACTTGTGCGCGAGCTGCCCGTACCCGACGTCGACGGCGACGACCACGATCGCGCCACGTCGGAGGAGGCAGTCCGTGAACCCACCCGTCGAGGCACCGAGATCCAGGCATCGGAGGCCGGCGGGATCGACCCCGAACGAGACGAGCGCACCTTCGAGTTTCACGCCGCCGCGCGAGACGTACGGATGGTCGGCCCCCTTCACGTCCACGTCCGCGTCCTCGGCGACGAGCGTCCCCGGTTTGTCCACGCGGACTCCGCCGACGAACACGTTGCCCGAGAGGAGGAGCGCCTGCGCGCGCGTCCGGGTCGGCGCGAGGTTCTTCGACACGAGGAGCTGGTCGATGCGTACGCGGGCCATGGGTCAGGGCAACGTGACGTCGGGATGCACGGCGGCGGCGATGCGGCGGAGGCCGTCGACGACGCGGGGCCCCGGCCGGAGCACGGATTCGTCGTCCATCACGAGGACCTTGTCGTTCTTCACGGCGCGGACTTCCTTCCACCCCGGGGCGTCCTTCGAGATCCGGGACTTTCCCTTGGTTTCGGCCATCGCCGAATTGAGGACGACGTCGGGTTCGAGGGCGATCACGCGTTCGATGCCGAGCGTCGGGTAGGCGTCGCCCTCCTGCACGACGTTCTCCGCTCCGGCACGTCGGAGCATCTCGTCGGCGAAGCTGCGGGGGCCGGCGACGACGATGGGCTCGAAGCCGAAGACCATCAGCACCCTCACCTTCGGTTTCCCACGGACGGCGGACTCGATTCGCGCGCGCTTCTCGCGGAGTCCCTCGACCACGGCACGGGCCTCCTTCGTCCGTGCGGTCCGATCCCCGAGGCCGAGGATCATCTCTTCGATGGTCGCGAACGACTCCGTCGGTGGGAAGAAGGTCGTCGCACCGTGGGCTTCGAGACGGCTGACGACGTCGGGCCCGAGGGGACCTCGCGCGCCGATCACCAACGTCGGTCGGAGCGCCACGATCGCCTCGAAATTGGGGTCCACGTAGCCGCCCACCTCCGGAATCGTCTTCACGGCTTCCGGATAGTCGCAGTACCGCGATCGACCGACGACCTCCGGGCCCGCGCCGATGGCGAACGCGGCTTCCGTCGTCGACGGAGAGAGGGAGACGATGCGACGCTCCGTGGAATCCCGGGGCTTCGGTCGTGAACAGGCGGCGAGCGTGGCCGCCAGCGCCGCGATCGCCAGGACCGCGAACGCACGTCGTCGGGACGTCACGTCGCGTTCCGTTCGATGAGGCCGTACTTGTGGAGCTTCTCGATGAGCGCCGGTCGCGAGACTCCGAGGCGGCGCGCGGTCTCGCTCTGGTTCCGGTTCGCGCTCTCGAACTCGCGGGCGATGATGGCGCGTTCGAAGGTCTCGACACGCATGCGAAGCGGATGCCCCGGTCCGGGATCTCCCGAACCCGAAACGGTGACGACCGGAGTCGATTCGCCGAGGGAACGCCAAAGTCCCAGGGTGAGCTTCTCGTCCGGCGAGAGCGCGAGCAGGCGCGCGACCGTGTTCTCGAGCTCGCGGACGTTGCCGGGCCATCCGTGGGACCGCAGCGCGACCACGAGCGCCGGATCCACCTCCACGTTCGCCATCCCGTACCGTTCCGCGTACGCGCGCACGAACGCGGCGACGAGGGGCTCCACGTCCTCGACGCGTTCGCGCAGAGGCGGCACCCGGATCGGCACGACGTTGAGCCGGTAGAAAAGGTCCTCCCGGAACCGCCCGGCCTTCACGTCCGCCTCGAGGGAACGGTTCGTCGCAGCCACGAGCCGGACGTCCACGCGTTCGGGTTTGCCGCCCACGGGCTGCACTTCCCCGGATTGCAACGCGCGGAGGATCTTCGACTGGATCGCGAGCGGGAGTTCCCCGATCTCGTCGATGAAGAGCGTCCCGCCGTCGGCCTGCTGGAAGTAGCCCGCGCGGGATGCATGCGCGCCGGTGAACGCGCCTTTCGTGTGCCCGAAGAGTTCGGATTCGGCGAGTTCGCTCGGTATCGCCGCCGCGTTGAAACGAACGAACGGCTTCGGGGCACGACGCGAGTGCACGTGCACGGCCGTCGCGATCACGTCCTTTCCGGAGCCACTCTCACCGGAGAGGAGGACGGTGACGTCCTTCGGCGCGACTCGCGCGACGACGTCGAGCACGCGTTTCATGGCAGGGCTCTCGGCCACGATGGTCCGACCGATGGAGGCCTCCGTACGGAGGCGGGCGTTCTGCAGTCGGAGCTCGCGCGTCTCGACGCCGCGCTTCACCGCGAGGACCAACTCGTCGGGATCGAATGGCTTGGGCAGGTAGTCGTACGCGCCGGACTTCATGGCCGTCACGGCCACCCGTTCGGAGCCGTGCGCGGTGATCATCAGGACAGGCACGCCAGGATCCTGCGCTCGGATGCGTTCGAGGACCTTCATGCCGTCGACCTCGGGCATGGCAAGGTCGGTCAGGACGACGTCGGCACCTTTCGCCTCGAACGCGGCGATGGCCGCGGCGCCACCTCCCGCCAGCTCGACCTCGAATCCCGCGTCCCCGAGGACCGCTTCGAGCGTGAAACGGAGAGCCGGATCATCGTCGACCACGAGAACGCGTGCCATCGTGCCGTCATACCAGACTGTCGACGGGAGGACCCGCGACGGTCTTCGGGCAGGGCAGCTTGTTCGCCATCGCGCACGCCTCGGCCGACGTCGGGAGGACGACCGAGACCGTGGTGCCCCGTCCGACCCGGCTCTCGTACCGGAGGCATCCGCCGTGCTGCTCGACGAGCGTCCGTGCGACGGCGACACCCAGCCCCGAACCGCCCTCCTTCGTCGTGAAGTACGGCTTCTGGATCCGCTCGAGGACTTCCGCCGACATCCCGGACCCCGAGTCTTCGACGGCGACCACGGCGACGCCCTCGTGGCGCACGGCGTGGACGCGCAGATCGACGCGGCTGCCGGGACGGGACGCCTGCATCGCGTTCAAGACGAGGTTCAGGAGCGCCTGTCGGAGCTTCCGCGCGTCGGCCTGGATCGCGAGGTCGGCGTCTCCCGAGACGGCGAGCGTGATGCCCGCTTCGGCGGCGCGCGTCTCGAGCAGGAGGGTGAGTTCGCGGGCGACCTCGAACGGAGCGACCTTCGCGACTACGAGGTCGTCGAGTCCACGGGAGAACGACAGAAAACCGTCGACGATGGACTGGAGACGCTCGGCCTCCGACGCCACGATCGCGAGGCGCTCCGCGACTTTCGGGTCGTCGGTCGTGCGCGCCATGTGGCTCGAGAGTCCGCGGATCGCCGCGAGGGGATTCTTCACTTCGTGGGCGAGCCGCGCGGCGATGCCTTCGAGGGCCCGCGTCCGATCGGCGGTCTCGTCGGCGAGCTCCTCACGGCGCGACGCGAGCTCGACCGCGACCTTCGCGTACGCCGAATGCATCACGTCTCCCATGCGGAGGAGGCCGACGACGACGAAGACGAGGCACGCGACGGAGAGGACGAGGTGTTCGGTCGTCACGTGGCCGCCGTCGATCACGAAGGGCAGCGCCGCTTCGGCGACGTGCGTGCGCGTGTAGAACGCGAGCCCCACGGCCGCGAGCATGATGGCCACGAAGTAGGCCTTGCGGTACCGGACCACGTCCACGCTCACGGTCGCCGCGAAGAGCACGGGGGTGCACGCGAGGAGGAGCGGACTCGCGAAGCCGCCCGTGTTCACGACCGACAGGAGGCACGAGATGGTGCCCCATGCGATGAGTCCCAGGTGGGCGCGGGGGGACCGGTTCAGCATCCACGTGGCGCACGCGACGTGCGCGATCATCATCGCGAACGCGAACGCCTGGATCCCGATGGTGACCGGGCTCGCGTGGCGCCACACCAGCACGCCCAAGATGAACACGTGGAACGGGAGGATGACGGCCGCCCGGAACTTCGCCGTGCCCGTCGCCATGCCACGGAAGGCCCGACGCCTCGCGACCTCGAATCGCAGGAGCTCGGGGGATCCTTCCGCGTACCGTCCGTTCATGAGGCTTTCCTCGACCGCCCTGGAGCGCACTTCCGGGGTCCGGCTCCAGGGACGACCCAGTGACCGGAGAGCAAACGCCGTGCGCGCAGACCTCCCGCGAAATTAGCCCATTTCACGGGAGGATCCGTGTCGGATCTCCGACACGGCGTCGGCCGGAAGGACGTCCGTCAGGAGGAGCGACGGCGGCGACGCACCGCCACACCGAACGCACCGAGACCCAAGGCGAACCAGGGAACGGGCTCGGAACGGCCGTCCGAGGTCGCGTGCATGCTGCAACCCTTCGTGACGGTGGTGGTGGTGGTCGTCGTCACGGGTTGGCCCTGGGTCGCCCCGGCGTCGGCGGCGGAGCCGGCCGAGGTGGCGACGCAACGCTGGTCGACGCAGGACGATCCCTCGCCGCAATCGGCGTCGACGGTGCAACCGGCGTCGCAGACCTTGCCGCCTTGGCCGTCGTCGAGGCAGTAACCCGAAGCGCATTCGCCGTCGGCGCTGCACGCGGCGCCGTCGTCCTTCGGCTTCGTCGGCTTGGTGGTCGAGCCCGCGTCGGGCTTCGTGGGCGTCCCCGCGTCCGGCGTGGGAGGCGGCGTCCACGTGGAGTTGGTCCACGACGGGGGCGTGTAGTTGCCGGTCTGGGCAGCTTCGACCGCCGCGGAAATCACGAGGTCACGCCACGAATCGACACGCGTGTAGATCGCGTCCATGCATTGGGTGCGGCTCGAGCCGCCGCGCGAGAGGACGCCGAGGGAGATCGGTGCGCCTGCCGTGAACGACTTCTGCTCGTACGCGCTCGACCCCGAGTCGCCTTGGCACGTTCCGGCGCCCGCCACGAATTCGTTCGGAGTGAGCGGTGCACCCGTGAGGTCGCCGCAATCGAAGAGCGCGTCCCCAGGAATGCACTGGATGGAGATGTTCTCCTTGAAGCGACGGGTTCCGGCCGAGTTCGAGCTGTTGGGCGCGGTGACGCCGTACCCGATCGCCGTGTACTTCATGTCGAATTTCGAGTGATCCGTGATGGGCGCGTACACCGCGGGCACGATGGGCGTCGCTTCCGTCGCGGGAACGCTCGTCGACAACATGATGAGGGCGATGTCGTTGCCGCAGAACTTGGTCGCCGGCGGCGTGAACACCTTGCGCGCGCGGTAGATTTTCGCCGTCTGGCTGATGGCGTTGTCGGTCGTGACGACGAGGTTCGAAGGAGAGGTCGTGGCGCCGAATTCGTCGGTGTCGCAGTTGACGGACTCCGAGCCCACTTCCGCGACGCAGTGCCGCGCGGTGAGTACGAGGTTCGGAGCGATGAGCGCACCGCTGCAGATGCCGCCCGCGGCGGTGTCGTAGATTCCGACGGCGTAGGGGTACTTGTTCGCGGAATCGACGGACCCACCTTGGATCGACTGCTCCGAGGTCCCGAGCAGGTGCGCCGCGACGTTCCCGTCTCCCTGGGCGCCCGCGCTGCACGCCGCCACGAGCACGGCTCCCAATGCCAAGGTTCCGTGGATACGGAACGAGAGCTTGGTGGGGGTGCCTTCGATCTTCGAGTTCATCGAGCCTCCGCGTGTCGTGGTGCGCGATGGGTTCCGCGCGTTCGGGCCGTCCACGAGCGGCGACACCATACCCCCGAGCGACCCCGCGGCAATGTAGGTGTCGGTAGGCAAACGGTCGATTCTCGCAGGCGAAGGGACGACGCGGACACGCCCGTTTCTCCGCACGAAACGGGATTCCGGCCGACCGGAAAACTTCCGTTCGCATTCGGGTGCCGAATTTGGCCCAGCCCCCCGCGTGGTGCTTCCTAGGTTTCGGTGGAAGGCGCGACGCGCGCGGCGCGCGGGCGACCTCGCCCTGGAGGCCGCGAAGGATGCGCAATCGGAGTTCCCTCGGTGCCGGGATCGGAGCGGGTGCGATCGCTTTCCTCGGACCCGCGCTCTCTTGGGCCCAAGTTCCTCCGGCCACGCCCTCACCGGCCGGCGCCGAACCCCTCACCACACCCGCACGTCAAAGCGCGAAGGCGGGAACGACGCCGCCGCCTGCCGCACCGAGCGTCGTGGCCGCCGACGGACCCGATCACGAGAAGTTCACCGGGCACTTCGGGGTGACCTACTTCGGCGTGTCCCAGGTTCCTGTGGCGAACGGGAACCCGGCCACGCTCACGCAGTCGACGGTGAACGCTCCCGTGATCGGGCTGCGGCACTGGTTCCGCCGCGAGTTCGGCCTCGACGTGGGAGTCGGACTCGGCTTCGGATCCGGTTCGCGGGAGACCCAAACGGGCAACACGCAGACGACCGTCGACGCGCCGAGCGTCTTCGCCATGATGTTCCACGCGGGCGTGCCCATCGCCGTGGCGCAGGGCAAGCACTACACCTTCGAGATCATCCCGGAGATGAACCTGGGGTTCGCCACGCGCACGGTGAAATTCCCCGCCGGCGCCGGCGCCCAACCCGACATCACCCATTCCGGATTCCGATTCGACGTGGGCGCGCGCGTCGGGTCCGAGATCCATTTCGGGTTCATCGGCATTCCCGAACTCGCGCTCCAGGCGAGCATCGGTCTCGGCGTCTCGCGCCAGACGATCAAGGTCAGCCAGGACGGAGGCGCGGGAGCGTTCGCGGCGGGTCAGGGGGGATCGCAGTCCCTCGGATCGACGTCGTTCCAGAGCACCGTCAACGGCGAGCCCTGGGCGATCTTCGCGAACAACATCTCGGCCATCTACTACTTCTGAAACGCCCATGACTCTTCGCGCCACCGGACGACGGCGAACGGTTGCGACGGGCGCGCGCTCGGTCGCCCGGAAAGGGTGGATGCTCGCCGCCTTCGCCGCGGGAATCGGTCTCGCGTTCGCGTGCGACGGCGGCCCCGGCACTCCCGACTTTCCGGTGATCGGGGACCGTGAACCGCCCGGCCGAGGCGGATTCGAGGTCCCGCCCGATCCGCGGGAAGCGCCGGGGCCGACGACGAAGGCAGACGGCTCCGCTCTCGGTCTGGCGGGAACGGCCGGCACGTCGACGGTCGAAAGGCCCTCGGACGACACGGACGGCGTCGCCGGATCCGGCGGGACGTCGGGGGCGTCGGGATCCGCAGGAGTCGACGCCTCCGCCGATACCGGAAGCGCGTGCCTTCCGTGTCCTGCCTCCTACGAGTGCACGGTGCGCGTCGACAGCGGAGCGAGCGTCGTCGTTCCCGATCGACTCTCCCTGGTCGACGGCACGTGCCGGACCTCGAACGGGCTCTCCCTCGCGTGCGACGGGACGGTCCGTTCGGAGGCGAACGGCGACGTCGGCACGTGGTCGAGGAGCGGGACCGGATTCGCCTATTGCGCGTCCCTGTCCTCGCCGTACTGCGCGGACTGCGCGCTCCGATGATCGTCCGCAGCCCGGGCCACGAATCGGAGTAGCGTGGGCGCATGCGCTTCGCCCGACTGCGATCGACCTCCTCCGCGACTCCCCGCCACGTCCGCCTCGACGGGACGAAGGCCCACGTCCTCGACGCCGCACCGTGGAACGGCGGCAAGGAGACCGGCGAGGTCGTCCCGTTCGTGCCGCAAGATCTCGCGTGTCCCGTCACGCCGTCGAAGATCCTGTGCATCGGTCGCAACTACGCCGCGCACGCGAAAGAGCTCGGCAACGACGTACCGGCCGAACCCCTGCTCTTCCTCAAGCCGCCCTCGTCTCTGCTCGATCCCGGTGGCACGATCCTCCTTCCGGGAGAGAGCGCGAAGGTCGAACACGAAGCGGAACTCGGCGTCGTCGTCGGCAAGCGCGCGAAGAACGTCCCGAAGTCCGCCGCCTTCGATTTCGTCTTCGGCTACACGCCCGTCGGGGACATCACCGCCCGCGACCTCCAGCGGAAGGACGGGCAGTGGTCCCGCGCCAAGGGTTTCGACACGTTCTGTCCCGTGGGTCCGTGGATCGAGACGGAACTCGATCCGTCCCGCGTGCGCGTGAGTGCCCGTGTCAACGGCGTGGTCCGTCAGGACGGGCCCACCACCGACATGATCTTCGACGTTCCGACGCTCCTCGAATACACGAGCCGGATGATGACCCTCGAACCCGGGGACATCCTCGTCACCGGTACGCCCGAAGGCGTGGGACCGCTCGCACCCGGTGACGTCCTCGAGATCGAGGTGTCGTCCATCGGCGTCCTCCGGACCGGCGTCGCCTCCGCGTGAACGCACCTTCGCCGCGGACGCGACGGATCGTCCTCGGAGCGGCCGTCGTCCTCGTCGTCGCGGCGTTCGTGGCCGTCGAGCGACGCTACCGCGCGGAGGACGAGCGGTGCGGTCCGGGGTTCGTCGCGCGCGGAGTCCGTTGTTGTGGCGCAGGGGACGTCGTCCAGGGCGAAATCTGCGGAGTGCCCACGCTCTCGTCGGGCGACTCCACGTCGGATCACGCCTCCGTCGTCGCGATCCCGCGCACGGAACTCGACGTCGGTCCCTCCGACTGGGAAGCCGAAGGCCGAGTTCCCCGGAGGCACGTCGTCGTCGAGGCGTTCCGGATCGACGCGTTCGAGGTGACGGTCGGAGCGATCCGATGCGCCACCTGTGCGACGCGTTTCGCCGAAGAGCTGCGTCTCGGGGACCGGAAACGAGCCGCGTACGCGGTCACGTACGACGAAGCGCGCGCCCACTGCGCCTCCGTCGGTGGACGTCTTCCCACCGAGGACGAATGGATCGCCGCCGCGGCCGGTCCTCGCGCGAACCGGTACCCCTGGGGCGAAAGCGGTGCGGTGTGCCGTCGCGCGGTGTGGGGACTCGTGACCGGACCCTGCGGTACCGGCGCCCGGGGACCGGACAGCGTGGGCAGTCGAAAGGAGGGCGCCACGGAGAACGGTCTCTTCGATCTCGCCGGGAACGTGGCGGAGTGGGTCGAGCCCAACCGCGGCGGAACCGTCTCCGAAGCGTCGCCGACGGCGCTCGGCGTCGTGCGCGGAGGATCGTTCCAGACGTCCCTCGTCACCGATCTCCGCACGTGGTCCCGGCGTGAGATGGCCAAGGACAACCGTGATCCTTCGGTCGGAGTCCGCTGCGCCTACGATCGATCCGACGCGCGCGATGCCGCTACTGACGCTCCGGGAGATGGGATACGTTCGATCGTCCCATGACGTGCGCGGTCATCAGCATCGGGACGGAGCTCACCCGCGGAGAGCTCGTGAACACCAACGTGGCGTGGCTGTCGGCGGAGCTGACGAATGCCGGCTTCGACGTCCTCGAACAGGTCACCGTCGCCGACGACAAGCCCCGCATCCAGGAGTTGCTCCAGCGTGTCGCGAAAGTCGCGCGGATCGTCGTCTGCACGGGTGGCCTCGGTCCCACCACGGACGACCTCACGAGCGAGTGCGTCGCCGAGACGTTGAAGGTGAAGCTCGAACGGGATCCAGTCTCGCTCGACAACATCAAGCGCCGGTTCGAACGACTCGGTCGCGTGATGAGCGAATCCAACGCGAAGCAAGCGGACTTCCCCGCGGGTTCGGAAATTCTCCCCAATCCCGTGGGAACCGCGCCGGGATTCGAAGTCGTTCTCGGAGACGCGCGCCTCTTCTTCATGCCGGGCGTCCCTTCCGAGATGAAGAAGATGTTCGAGGAGCAGGTCCTCCCCAAGATCAAGGACCTCGCCCCGAACACGAGTCACCAGATCCGGCTCCGGAGCTTCGGACTTCCGGAAAGCGTCGTCGGCGAGAGGCTCGCGGGTGTCGAAGCCGCGTACCCGGGCGTGACCATCGGATACCGCGCCCACTTCCCCGAGATCGAGGTGAAGGTCCTCGCGCGTCACGACGACAAGTTCGCCGCGAAGGAACTCTGCGAGCGTGCGACGGCCGACGTGCGATCGCGCCTCGAGGACGTGATCTACGGCGAAGGAGACGACTCGTTCGCCGCCGTCGTCGGCCGCTCGTTGCGGGCGAAGGGGCTCACGCTCGCCATCGCGGAATCGTGCACCGGCGGACTCGTCGGTTCCATGTTGACCCGCGAGCCCGGTGCGAGCGAGTACCTGGTCCTCGACGCGGTGACCTACGCGAACAGCGCCAAGACGGCGGTGCTCGGCGTCGAGGAGGACGTCATCCGTGGACACGGCGCGGTCAGCTCGGAGGTCGCCGCGGCCATGGCCGAAGGAGCGCGCCGGGTCGCGGGATCCGATCTAGCCCTCTCGCTCACCGGCATCGCGGGACCGAGCGGAGGGAGCGACGCCAAACCCGTCGGAACCGTCTTCGTCGCCGTCGCCAAGAAGGACGGCACCGTCGTCCGTCACCGCAAGTTGGCCGGGGATCGCGCGCAAATCCAGACGCTCGCGGCCTACGTCGGTCTCAGTCTGGTGCGCGAAGCGCTCCGCTGAGGGTCACTTCGTAGCTGCCATCGCGTCGAGGATCGCGCGCGCCCGATCGCAGGTCCCCGCGGGCGACCACGGACCCTTCGCGGCGACGGTGGTCGGCCCCGCGACGACGATCAGATCCCGGTCCCGCCGTGCCACCACGAGCGGTCCGACTTCCGGACGTTCGAAGCAGAGAAGGTTCGACGGATCCCGGAGCTTGGGCGCTCCGAGGCGCTTCGGGAGTTTCGCCTCGAGGGAGGCCCAGGCGCCCTTCGCGTGCGCAGCCCGATCCTTCGCGGCCGCGTCGTACCGGACGCGGACGAGCAACGCTCGGCGATCGCCGTCCCCCGCGAGTACCGAGGCGTCCCCTCCCCAGTTCGCCGCGTGGACCTTCGCCGTGGGGACGTCCATCCACTGTTCGAACATCAGCCTCACACCCAGTTCGCCGAGGCTGTCCGTGTCGATCGCCGTGTACCCGGAACCGAGGACGTCGGGCGCGGGAACGGGGACCGGCAGCGCCGCCTCGTGGGCGAGCCATTTGTCGACGTGGAGGATCTGCTCGGTGGTCGTCGGCTTCGACGCCCACGCGGCGTCGACGGCGCGCCATCCGCCCTTCCTCCGGAGCGCGTTCACGAACTTCATCCCGTCGATGTACGGAGCGACGAGACCTCGTTTCATCACGTCCGGAGCGCCGTCGTCCGACGCCATCACTCCGGCCATCATGAGATCCCCCACGCGATCGTCGGGCAGCGCGAGCGAGTCACCACCCTGTTCCGACAGCGCGAGCATCACGTCGGACATGGCGGACGTCGCGTCGCCCTCGGCGAGGGCGGAACGGGCGCTCGACGCGTCACTCTTGCCGGGCTCGTAGTGGGACTGGCTCTTCAGATCCCAGAACTGGTCCTGGAGCGCGTGGACGAGCTCGTGGGCGAGCGTCGCGGTCGCGGTGTCCTCGTCGAGATCGCCGGCCATGTACATCGTGCCGTCCGCGGGCTCGTAGTACCCGGCGAGTTGCGACTCGAGCATCTTGAACGTGCCGCCGAGGTAGTCGTAGCTCGTCGGGACGAAGCCGAAGATCTTGAGGACGTTCCCTTCGTTGGTGATCGCTTGCGGAGGCACCTCCTTCGCGACGTGTGCCCGGACCCGCCCGATCAGATCCGTTCGCTCGAGGACGACGCCGGGAACTTCCTTCTTCGCCTGGAGACCCCGCGCCGCTTCGACGCGCTTGACCATGCGGGCGACGAGGGCGCGACCCTTGGGGCCGATCCGGTTTCCCGACGATCCCTGGAGAGGCGTGGCCGGCGGGAGCGAGGCGGCATCGTCGCGCGACCCAGCAGGCGCCCCCGACGCGGGAACGGCCGCGACGACTTGGGCCGGACGGGAAGGATCGACGGCGGGTCTGGACGAGCATCCCGAACCGAACGAGACGCTCGCGGCGATCGCGGTCGCGAGGACGTTGCTCGCCGTCGCGCCCGTTCCCCTGGAACGCGTCACGACGCGTGTCCGATGGCGCGTTCGGCGTGCGTGCGGAGCTCGGAGATCGCGTCCGCGTAGCTCGGCTTCGTGAACACGGCGTTTCCCGCGACCATGGCGCGCGCGCCGGCCTCGGCGGCACGTCCGATGGTGTCGACCGTGATACCTCCGTCGATCTCGATGGTGATCGGCAACTTCGCCTCGTCGATCCATTCGCGGATCGTGCGGATCTTCGGCAACACCTCGGGCAAGAACGATTGCCCACCGAACCCCGGGTTCACGCTCATCACGAGGATCTGATCGAGGCTGCCCAACACGTAGCGGATGTCGTCGGGGGACGTGTGCGGGTTGAGGACGACGCCCGCCCGCTTCTTTCGCGCACGGATCTGCTGGAGAGTGCGGTGAAGGTGCGGCGACGCCTCCACGTGGACCATGATCGTGTCGGCGCCCGCGTCGGCGAACGCGTCCACGTACTTCTCGGGTTCGACGATCATGAGGTGCACGTCGAGCGGTAGCTTGGTGACCGCACGGGCCGCCTTCACGACCAGCGGGCCGATGGTGATGTTCGGGACGAACCGACCATCCATCACGTCGACGTGGATCCAGTCGGCGCCGCCCGCCTCGACCGCCCGGATTTCGTCGCCGAGTCGCGCGAAGTCCGCGGAGAGGATCGACGGAGCGACGACGATGGGCGACGTGGGCTTGGCGGACGCGGACATGGTGCACGTCACTCTACTCCTTCTCGTCCCGCCCGTTCGCGCCGAATCCCGTGCTTTACAGCGAGCGTCCGCGCAGGTACTCCCCGGACCCGATGGAGACGCGCCACATCACGAAGGACGACTTCGATCGCATCGTCGAAGTCATCGATGCTTGGTGGGGAGGACCGATCGGTACGTTCGCGCACCCGATCTTCTTCTACGAACTCGGCGATCATGCCGTCGTGGTCGAGGACGCGGGCACGATGATTGGTTTCCTCCTCGGCTTCATCGCGACGCCGCCGTCGTCGCCCGCGTCGACGCCGTCGACCACCAAGATCGGCTACGTGCACTTGGTCGGGATCCACCCCGACTACCGCCGTCGGGGCGTGGGGCGCGTGCTCTACGCCAAGTTCATCGACAACTGCCGCGCCGCCGGATGTCGCCGCATGAAAGCCATCACGACCCACGGCAACGAGGGCTCCATTCGGTTTCACCTCGCGCTCGGTTTCTCGGCGGGCGAAGTGGAAGATTACGCAGGGCCGGGTCGGAAGCGCCTCGTTTTCACGAAAGACCTCACCCAAGAAGTCGGGTAATTCCGCCGTTTCCGAGACGTTTTCTTGCCTCACTCCTCCAGAGTTCGTGTGCTAGCGCCGTAGCCGCTGGCCACGGAGTGCGGACGTTCGAGCGTCCGCCTCCGCGCCGAGGAGGTTCCAGGGCATGACGTCGAGGCTCGCAGTTCGGAAACCCCGCCCCCAGAACGAATCCCACCGTCCGCCGTGTCGGGGCGTCGTCCCTTCCGAAGGCGTCCGAATCGGCGTCTGGGCCACCCTCGTCGCCGTCTCCGTTTCTTCGGCCCTCGCCGGATGCGCGGTCGGTTCGGACAGCAACTACGAGTTCGACGATTCCGCCGACGGCGTGGACTCCGGTGCGACGAAGCCCAACCAGACCGACATCGACGCCGCCGTGGGCGCTCGTCGCGACGGTTCCTCCGACGCGAAGGTCGACGCGAAGATCGACGGTGCCGTCCCCACGGACGCCGGTGTCCCGACGGACGGCGCCACTCCGGACGCGACGTCGCCCGACGCGAACGCACCGGACGCCGGGGCGCGTGACGCTTCCACGGACGCGTCCCGGGACGGTGCAGCTCCACCCGCCGACGCGGCCGTCCCGCCCGTGGACGCGGCCGTCCCCGACACCGGAACGGACGCCTCCTCCTCTTCGGATTCGGGGGGACGTGCGCGACCACGCCCCCGAGCAACGCGTGCGGTCTCGTCAGCCAGTGCGGATGCGGCACCTCCGCAGACGTGCGACGTGACCGACACGACGACCGGTGCCGTGACGTGCGTCTCCGCGGGATCGACGGCGGCCGGGTCCGCGTGCTCGTCCACGTCCCAATGTGCACCGGGGCTCACCTGCGCGTTCGGTTCGTGCCGTCCCTACTGCGAGACCGACGGATCCGACTGTCCCGGGGACGCCTTCGGTCTCTGCTTCACGCCCACGATCAATGGAACCCCCACGCCGAACCGACGTGTGTGCGCCCACGCGTGCAATCTCGCCGACGGCGCCGCGGTCTGCGGCGCGGGACTGGGCTGCTACAGCTTCGCGCGGGGCAACGGTTACGTCGCCGACTGCCGACCCGCGGGCACGCGCGGGGATGGCGCATCGTGCTCCTCCGAAGTCGATTGCCGCGCGGGCTTCGGCTGCATCAGCTTCTTCCTCGGCAGCGAATGCGAGAAATATTGCCGCATCGGAGGCAACGATTGCGGCTCCGGGACGGACTGCACCGAGCTCATTCCCGCGCGCACGATCGACGGAATCGAGTACGGTACGTGTCTCTGACGCGGTGATCTCGAAGGGTCACCGCACGCGAGAAAACCCTCCCCGTGACCCTTCGGCGATCTCCATGACGAACGAAACGAACGCCCGCCGGGAGGCCGCTCCCGCGACCGTCGCCGAGCTTCGCGACATCGGTCTCTTCGGCGCCCTGTCGGACGCCTTCCTCGAACACATCGCGTCGGTGCTGCGGCCCCTCGTCGTCACCGCGGGTCACGTCATCTTCCGCGAAGGCGAACCCGCCCGCGAGATGTTCGTGGTGCTCGACGGCGAGCTCGAGGTTCTGAAGCAGAGTCGCCGTGGTCGCGAGACACGGGTGGCTCTCCTCGGGCCCCACGATTCCTTCGGCGAAATGTCGATCATCGACATGCAGCAACGCTCGGCCACCGTCCGCGCCGTCGCGCCGAGTCGCCTCCTCCGGTTGTCGACGGAGGAGATGGACGCGCTCTACCGGCACGACCTCAAGTCCTACGCGATCATCGTCCTCAACATCGCGCGCGACCTCTCGCGACGTCTCCGTGTGACCGACGGCATCCTGGCCGAAATCACCGCGAACGTGCTCGACGAGTACGTGCCCGGCAAGGGCAAGTTGCCCGGAGCGCGCTGAGGTCCTCGCCGTCCCGGGAGACGCTCAGTCGCCCACCGGCGCGTCGGACGCGTCGGACGCGTCCGACTCCGTCCCGGCATCCGAAGCATCGACGCCGCCGTCGGACGCGTCGGTCGCTGCGCCGTCCGTTCCGCCGTCCATGGCCGGTGCCGCGTCGCCGTCGAACTCGGTCCCACCCGCGTCGGACGCGCCTGTCTGGCCGGCATCGGCCGCGTTGCGACCGCCGTCGGACGTCGTATCGACACCCGGAGCCGGATTCGCGACTCCCGCGTCCGCTCCGACTTGGCCGGTCCCGCCGTCGACCGAGGCGCCTGGCGGGAGCGGTTGAGGATTGATCGAACAGGCGACGCCGCCCGCGATCAGCGCGACGAACGTGAACGACGCGAGTGCCCACCGAATGCGCGTCATCCTTCGCCTCCGTCGTCCGCCGTCGCGCCGTCCGGCGAGGTGGCACCGTCATCACTCGAATCCACTCCACCGTCGACGACGGAGCTGCCGTCCTTGCCGCCGCCGTCCACCGCCGCGTCGCCGAAGTTCGAACCGTCCGCTCCGGAGCTCGCGTCCGAAACGGGCACCGCGCCCGCGTCTGCCCCGCCGCAGTTCGCGCAGGGGACGACGCTGCCGTCCCTGGTCTTTCCTGCGCCGTTCCCTTCCCCGGTGGTCGGATCCGACAGGGAACCGGAATCCGCGCCCTCGCGCGGCGGTTCGCTCCCGCCCGTCGTGTCGTCATTCCCGGTAAGCCCCGGAGGCAGCGGCTGCGGATTGATGCTGCAAGCCCCGACGACCCCCGCGCCCAGGAGGGCGAGGCCGCACAGAATGGCTCGGAATGGATGAGCTGGCTTGCGCATGGGGAGGGAGACCTTCTGGAAGTAAGAGCACGCCAGGTGCCAAGTCAAAAAGCCTGCAATTTCCGAGTCCATGCCCCCGCCGACCGCGACTTCTTCGCCGGTTTGGCACATCGTGACACACGAGCGCGAAGGTCGGTCGACGCGGCTCTTCCGGCCGGAAACGAACCCCGGATCCGAGCTTCGGTGTACTTCCTGGGAGATGGCGGACGGAACGAAGGTCGTCGTGGCCCAGGACGTCGTCAAACGCGTGCGGGACGGTCGCGACCGAAGGACCGTCCTCGATGCGCTCTCCTTCGAGCTCGATCGGGGAGAGTTCAGCGTGCTCCGTGGCCCGAGCGGAAGCGGCAAGACCACCCTCCTCGCGATCGTGGGCGGCATGCTCTCGCCGACGAGTGGGGAGGTGCTCCTCGACGGCGAACCGATCACGCGCCTGCGCGAGGCGCACCGGGCGGAAATCCGGCGGCGGAAGGTGGGATTCGTCTTCCAGGACCTCCAGCTCGTCGATTCGATGACCGTGATGGACAACGTCCTCCTTCCGCGGGTACCCGACGGCGTCCGATCCGAGGATCTCGTGCGCGCGCGGACCTTGCTCGACCGCTTCGGCGTGGGATCCCTGGCACCGGCGCGGGCGCGTCAACTGTCCGGCGGCGAACGTCAACGCGTCGCGATCGCGCGGGCCATGCTCCTCGACCCGCCTCTCCTGCTGCTCGACGAGCCCACCGCCCACATCGACGACGCCCGCGCGGCCGAGGTCACGGATCTCCTCGCGTCGCTGGCGGCGGAGGGACGCGCCGTCCTCGTCTCGACCCACGACCCGCGCGTGGCCCGACACCCCGCGGTGCGTCGGGTGTTCGATCTTGCCGGGGGTCGCCTCGTGACCCAAGCTGAATCCACGTGAATCTGCTCGAACCGTGGGTCCTGGTGCGTCTGGCCGCGTCCCTGGTCGCGGTGGTGCTCTTCTTCCGTGCCTCCTGGGTCGCGACCCGCGTGCTCCGGAAGTTCGACCTGTCCCGTGCGACCGAGGGTCAGCTCGCCCTGGAAAAACAAGTCGATCTCGCGTCCACGTTCGTACGTATCGCGACGACCGTCCAGGTGGTGTCGCTCGCGCTCACGGTCCTCGTCGCGGATCGACTCTCCCACGGCGTGCGTGGAGCGATGTGCGCCTACGGCGTCTTCAACGCGAACGAGTGGGGTTTTCGCGCGCTCGCGTGCACGGGGAGCGTCGCGCTCGTCGCGGGTGTCGTTTCGCAGTTCTACGCGTTCGACGCCCGGATCCGGACCCTCGAGATGGTCCGCCCCACGGCGATCGCGACGCTCCTCATGTTCCCGCTCGCGGTGGTCGATCTCGTCGTGTCGTTCCAATTCCTCACGAAGCTCGATCTGTCCGTGGCCGCGTCGTGCTGTTCGGTCGAACTCGATTCGGTTTCCGCGGGCAACGGGGGTTTCGCGACGGGTCCCCGCGTCCTCGCGACCACGATCGCCGTCGCGACGGTGTCGGTCGCCGTCGTCGTGTCCGCCCTCGCTGCCCGGAAACCACGGCGCGGTCCCGTGTTCCTCGCGGGCGCCCTCTCCCTCGTCGCGCTCCCGTTCGCTCTCGCGGCCTCCGTCCTCGAAGTCGCGCCCCACGCCTTCGAGATCCCGCAGCACGTTTGCCCCTTCTGCCTCCTCCGCGCCGACGTCTGGGCCATGGGATACCCGCTCTTCGGATCCATCTTCCTCGCGGTCGTCTGGGCCGTGGGAGGTGCGGTCGCCGCCGTCTTCGCCGGTCGGTCGGGCGTCGCAGGTGCCTTCGAGCCCTTCGCTCGCGAACGCATGCGCCGCGGAGCCTTCGCATGGATCGTCGCGCTCGCGGTCGGTCTCGTTCCCGTGCTCCACTACACGTGGAGCGCCGGAGGCGCTTCCCTCTTCTCCTCGCACTGAGGTTCCGGATGCAGCGTCGTTCGTTCGTCGGTCTCCTGTCGATCTTCGCCTTCCCTGCCCTCCTCCTCGGCGCGGGATGCACCAAGAAGGAAGACGTGCGCTGCTCGTTCTGCGGGATGAAACTCGACGCCACGTCCGCGTGGAACGCCGAACTCGTCACGGCGAAGGGACCGGTGAAGTACGACACTCCGCGCTGCGCGTTCACCGCGTGGCGTACCGGAAAGCAGGATGCGACGGGCATCCGTCTCCAGGAGTTCTACACGCGTACGACGAAGGACGGCGCCGAACTCCGCTTCGTCGTCGGGTCGGACGTCCTCGGTCCCATGGGACCGGATCTGGTCCCGGTGGACTCCGCGCGGGCCGAGAAGTTCGTGGCCGACCACGGCGGTCCGAGCGTCGCGAAGGTCCTCACTCTCGAGCAGGTCACGGCCGCCGCGCTCGACGCGATCCAGTGAGTCTCCGGCGCTGGCGCGTCAGCTCGCGTCCAGCAGACCGAACTCCCAGGCCTCGCCCGGTTCGCGGACGCCCGCGAGCGCCGACTCCACGCGACGCAGTGTGGTGCCGGCATTGCTCGACGGAGCCACGCTCACACCGACAGCCACCGTGTCGGCCCACTGCCAGATCCTAGCTCCCGTCACGCCCTCGACGCCGTACGCCAGCTGCAGCGTCCGCCGCAGTCTCGGCGAAAGGCGCGTGATCGGTGTTTCGGGAGCCGTCGACATCGCGTTGCTCGTACCACGCAGGAAGGACGTCCTCAAGCGAACGGCCCCGTCCGAAGTGGACGAGGCCGTCGTGGAATGTCGCCGCGATCGAACGGTTCAGTTCGTGAGGAAGATGGATTCGATCTCCGTCTTCACGGCCTCTTCCGTCTGCTCGCGGGCGATGGCGATCTCTTTGACGATGAGACCGCGCGCCGTGTCGAGCATGCGGCGTTCGCCGAACGACAGCTGCTTGTCCGACTTGAGGCGGTAGAGGTCGCGGAGAACCTCGGCGGCGTCGTAGATGGACCCGGTCTTGATCTTGTCCATGAAGCCGCGGTAGCGGCGGTTCCAGGTCTGGTTGTCGAACGCGATGGTGCGCTCGCGGAGAATGTCGAAGATCTCGGCGATCTCCATCTCGTTGATGACCTGGCGAAGGCCCACGGCGGACGCGTTGCTCACGGGCACCATCACGCGGTGATCCGTGTCGAGGATGCGAAGGACATAGAAGCGCTGACGGGAACCGGCGATGTCCTTCTCTTCGATCTGGACGACTTCCGCGACCCCGCGGAGCGGGTACACGGCTTTGTCACCAACCTTGAACGCATCCATCGTCGCTTGCATGGGCTCTCCTTGGAGGATCCGGCGAAAAAGCATCGAGAAAGCAGCGCGTCTCGCGCAGGACGTTCGGAACCATCGGGCGAACGAAAGACGAACGAAGACGCCGCACTCCGGTCGGAGCGCGTGAGGTGCCCGGCTTCGCGCGCCCGAGGTGGGAGCGGCAAGGCCGGAACGAAGGCTAGAACGCGGGGACGAGAACGACGGGCCCGCGGAGAGAATCCGCGCGAGGAGCGGAGGGCACGAGTACGGCGAAACGGAACGGCAGGTCGACGGCTCGGGCGAATTCGGGTGCGGCGGAAGCTGCAGCGCCCCTCGGGGGCAGAACTGCAGGCGAGCGGACAATAGCTCCCACACCCCCCTACGGTCAACCACGATCTTCGAAGAATACATCGTGTTCTTTATGGCAACGCGATGTTTATCTATTCGAAATGATGTGTATTTTGTCTGGTGGTAAATTGATCCAGATTTCGTGACGCGGTGTGGTGAGGGTGACGAAAATCCACCCTCTTCGGATGGCCTTCGGAACGATCAGGCCAGGGCGTCGAGAACCAAACCCCAGCGAACGCCCCGGTCGGAAATGCGCACGCCCCCCGCCCCGAGGTGCTCGAGGAAGGCTTCGGCCACGAGCGCCCCGGCGACGATCACGTCGGCCCGTTTCGGTTGCAGGCCCGGCAGGTTCCTCCGTTCGGCCAGGGGAAGGGTCGCCAACCGCTCCACGACGCGGCGCAGTTCCGCCCGTGGAAGGACGCACCCGTGGACGCGGCTGGAATCGTAGTCTGCCAGGCCGAGGGCGACGGCCGCGAGGGTCGTCACCGTTCCCGCGATGCCCACCGGCCACGTCGACGGATCGGACGTGCCGTTCCAGGTACCTTCGGGGATCGCGGCGAAGGCCCGTCGAGCGTCCGCGCGAACCGCGTCGCGTTCGGAGGCCGTGGGGGGATCGCTTCGCACGTGGCGTTCCGTGAGGCGCACGCTGCCGACGTCGAAGCTCCGCGCGAACTCCACCGCCCTCGGTCGTCCCCCCGCGTCGATCGTCCCGCGGACGACCTCGGTGCTGCCGCCTCCGATGTCGAACACCACCACGGCCCCTTCGGAGTTCCGCATGCCGGAGAGGGCCCCGCCGAACGTCAAGCGCGCTTCCTCGTCGCCCGAGATCACGCGCGCGTCGACGCCGAGTTCTCGGCGGACGTGATCGCGGACGGCATCGCTTCCTTCCGCGTCCCGCATCGCGCTGGTGCCGACGACGTCGATCCGGTCGACGCCGAGCACGGAGAGTTCGCGCGCGTAGTCCGACAGGCATGCGTTGGTGCGAGCGACGGCTTCGGAACCGAGGCGGCGCGTACGGTCGACTCCTTCGCCGAGGCGCGTGATCGTCGCGCGTTCGACGAGTGCCTTGACGCCTTCTGGGGTGCGCTCGGCGACGAGCAGGAGGACCGAATTCGTTCCGATGTCGACGGCGGCGGCGCGCATGCGACGATCGATACTCCGAAATGCACGAAGGCCACCACGGGGACGTGGTGGCCTTCGCAGGTCTCGGCGAACGAGTCGCCGGTCACATGATCGTCACTTGATGGTGCTGAGGTTCAGCATCTCGTCCACGTTCGGCTGGATGACGAGTTCCACGCGGCGGTTCTTCGCCATTTCGTCGGTCTTCTGCGCTTCGACCGTTCCGGCTTGGGGATCCGTCTCGCCGTAACCGGCCGGTGCCCAGTGGTTCGGGTTCAGGCCGCCGCCGCTCTTGTCGGCCTTCTTCTCGTCCTTGGGAGCGACGAGGAAGAGGAGAACCTGACGCGCGCGCGCGAGCGAGAGGCCCCAGTTGTCCTTGAACGGACCGCCCGCGGGATACTTCGCGTTGTCGGTGTGGCCGGCGACCTGGAAGTTGCGGGCGTTGAGGTCCTTGTCGTTGCGGATGACGTCCGCGACCTGGAGGAGCACTTCCTTGCCCTGCTTCTTGAGTTCGTCCTTGCCGGAGTCGAAGAGGATGTCGCCCGGAAGCTGGATGACCATGCGGTTGTTGCGGACCACGAACTTCACGCCCGCGGTGGTGAGCTTGTCGAGGCGCGTCTTGAGGTCCCGGAAGCGCTGCTCCATCGCGGCGAGCTGATCGGCGCGCTGCTTGTACTCGGCGATCGCGCGCGTGAGCCGGTCCATCTCTTCCTTCGACTTCACGCCCGCGGCCTGGAGCTGCGACCGGAGGCCGTCGATGTCGGCCGTGGCTTCGGCGTACTTCTTCGCGTCCTCGTCGTGGAGGGTGCGCGCCGCCTTCAGATCGACGGTGAGCTTGTCGATCGCGCGCTGCTTCTCCGCCATCTCTTCGTCCGAGTGGCCACATCCCGCCGCGAAAATCGAGGCAGCCGACAATGCAAGGAAAGCCCACGTCATTCGTTTCATCGCTGAATCTCCTCCACGCGACCCGGGGTCGCTGGGTGGTGCACGAGGACGTCGCCGGAAGGGGAGGGACGAATCCCGCCGGTCCGAAGCGTCCGTTACGCGGAAACCAAGGCGCGACGACCGTATCTTTCGGCCTCCGAAGGCGTCAAGCGCGCCGGACGTCGACGTTCGCGCACGCGACTCCGGGTCACGCCGTTCGACCCGCAGCGTTTGCAGGTCCGCACCGGGAAGCTCTGCTCCGCGGACGGGGAATTCTCGGGAAGGACGAGGGCGGTGGATTCGGCACGCTCGCACGGGGGGGACGGCAGCACCGAACGGCAAGACCGTTCTCGGGAGCGTGCGAGCGACGCGGGTGGACCGACGTCGTCACGTGACGGGTCGGCGACGCGACCCCATCGCATCGGCGGACGGGCCGCGTCCTGCCTTCGGATCGCGACGCGTGGACGAGCGCGATGGTCGTCGTGACCCGATCCCTCCGTCTTGGAACGTCACGCACGACCGTGCCCGTGCGGCCATGCTGCCGACGAACGGGAGCAGGGTCGGGAGAAGGGGAGGGGAGGCGCTCTTCCCGGACCCGAACACGACGGGCCCTCCTCGGTCGGATTCACGGCAACCTGGGGGCTCGCGACGACCCCGGATTGCCCTCGACCGGGATCCCCCTTCGGCGTTTCCCCACTGGAAAAACGCCCCAAAAACGGGGGCAATTTGGGGGCGTTCCGCGTCATGAGAACCCAACTTCACGAAGTCGGACAACGTGGAGAGATGGATCGAAAACTGCGAGAAATCGGCGCGACTACAACGATTCGGGATTGTGCCCGGAGAATTTCCCGTCGAAAATCAGGACTCGACGCCAGAAATCCCGAAGATTTTGGGGGGTGTGTAGAAAAATGCTCGGGAAATTGCGTCGCCTTCGAGTGTCAACTTTTTTTGTTTGACAACGAACGTAGGTGACCATATAGGTCATGTAACAACCCCGCAGGAGGGCATCCCATGGCTGCGAAGAAGACTGCGAAGAAGCCGGCGAAGAAGACGACGGCGAAGAAGACGAAGACCACGAAGAAGGCGCCCAAGACGGCCAAGAAGCCGGCGAAGCGCGTCGCGGCGAAGAAGCCGGCGGCGAAGAAGGCCACCAAGAAGGCCGCCAAGAAGCCCGCGCCGAAGAAGGCGACCCGTTCCTCCGGCAAGCGTGGTGGCAAGAAGTCCGCCCCGCCGGCAGGCGTTCCCTCGATGGTCGGTGGCGCGCCCGCCGGTCGTCGCATGGACGACGGCGAGGAGTGAGCCCACGCCCCTCACGGGGCTCGTGGGTCTACGGTTCTAACGAGGATCACCCTGCGTGGGACCGAGGGGCGCTTCCGTCATGGGAGCGCCCTTTTCCTTTTTGTGGTCCGGTGCGTCAGGCGCGCTTGCGTGAAGGCGTCTTCTCACCGAGGAGCGAATCGAGTCGACCGACACGGGGACCGAGCATCTTCGCCATGATGCCGGAGACGTCCCGTTCCTGACGTTGCGCGAGCAAGGTGATGTCGAGTGCGATCTGGCTCGTGGCCACCTCCGCGATCGCGGGCGTCTCGCAGATCACGGCGTTGTCCTTCTCGCCCATTTCGGTCGCGCCCACGAGTGCACGCACGTCGTCGACGACGACCGTGAGGCGATGCTTCCAGAACTCCTCGAGCGACGACTCCGGCAGTCCATACGAGAGGACTTCGCCCGGAAGTTTCGGGAGCTCGGCGTGCGAGAACGTCACCAGGTACACGCGCTTCTTCGCGGCCCGCTTCATCTCGGGAGCGAGTCGCGCGATCTCACGGGGCCAACCGCTCAACACGATCCGGTCCTCGGCACCGTGGATGAGTCGTTCCGCTTCCTCGAGAACGCGTTCGTAACCGTGCACGCTGTAGGCGTCGGGAGCGGCGGGATTCGCGTCGAGCTTGAGGATCGATTCTTCGAGCGCCGTCGCCGAACCTTCGAACCGCTTGCGCAGGAGACCCAAGAGATCGTTCGCGGGCGCGGGCGCGAATCGCTCGGGGGTGCCGGCGATGGAACGCGCCGCGCCGGCCTTCACGAGACGCCGCAACACGCCGTACACGGCCGAGCGCGGAATCTGTGCGCGCACACCCACCTCGTACCCGGTGGCCGGACTCCCCTGGAGGAGCGCTCCGTACGCGCGCGATTCGTTCAGGCTGAATCCGAGCGCCACGAGCGCCGAGACAACGTCACTTTCGCCCATGGAGGCCTTTTTCTCACGGTGGGCGCCTCGTGCGACGGCGAAATCGTCGTCACGAAAAAAAATCTCGCGATGACGCGATACGCCGATACCCTCTCACGCGTAGTTCGATCGAAGTTCCTTCGTCACCGGCAACGGCCGCGTCGTCGAAGCATCGAAGATGTCCGGCGCTCCGCGCGCCCCATTGGAGGAATGACCATGAAGATCGGAAAGACGCTCGCTATCTCGGCCGCCTCGGGAATGCTCGTGGGTGCCCTCGTCGGCTGTGGAAACGACAAGCCGGCGGCTTCGCCCGCCGATGACCCGGCCGCGGCGGGCGCGAAGGCGAGCTGCAGCGCGAACGGCGGCCAGAAGGCTTCTTGCTCCGCGAACGGCGGCCAGAAGGCTTCTTGCTCCGCGAACGGCGGCCAGAAGGCCTCCTGCTCCGCGAACGGCGGCACGAAGGCGTCCTGCAGCGGCAAGACGGGCGGCTCGCGCCTCTGATCGCAGACGCTCCGGAGCGATCCGGAGCGACCGTACGAACGCCAGGTCGCCGTGGATGCTTCCACGTGCGATCTGGCGTTTCGTCTTTTCCGGGACCGCATCGAGGCGCAACGTCGGAGGAGTACCCGTGGGATTCCGAACACGACATCACCTGAACGACTTGGGAGTCGGAGTCGGCTTCCGTGCCCCGCACGCGGAGACCATCTTCGCGTCGTGGCCGTCCATGGACTGGTTCGAGATCCTCTCGGACAACTACCTCGTCGACGGCGGGCGACCCCTCGAGCATCTCGACGCGCTTCGCGCGAGGTATCCCGTCGTTCCGCACGGCGTGTCGCTCTCCGTCGGCGGGACGGATCCCTTCGATGCGTCGTACGTCTCCCGGCTCGCGACCCTCTTCCGCCGGATCGAGCCGCGATGGTTCTCGGACCACCTCTGCTTCGTCGGGGTGGGCGGCACGGTCGTCCACGATCTGCTCCCGCTCCCGCACACGAAGGAAGCGATCGACCACGTCGTCGAGCGGATCCGCCGCGTCCAGGGCACGTTCGAACGACCGTTCGTGGTCGAGAACGTCTCGAGCTACGTGACGTATCCGTCGAGCGCGATGCCCGAATGGGAATTCCTCGCGACCATCGCCGAACGCGCGGATTGCGGCATCCTCTTCGACTGCAACAACGTCTACGTGAGCTCGCGGAACCACGGTTTCGACGCCGACGCCTACGTCGACGCGATGCCCGCCGACCGGATCGTGCAGATCCATCTCGCGGGGCACACCGACAAGGGCACCCATCTGCTCGACACGCACTCCGACCACGTGAAAGACGACGTGTGGCGACTGTACGAGCGGACGATCCGACGGACCGGGCCCGTGTCGACGCTCGTCGAATGGGACGAAGACATCCCGTCGTGGGAAGTCCTCGCCGCCGAGGCCGCCAAGGCACGTACGGTGCGCGAGCGCGTCCTCGTGCCCGAAGTCCGGGCGACCCAGCCATGAGTCACCTCCGCGACCTCCAGACGTTCTTCGGCGCCGTCGTCCGACGCGAATCGTCGTTCGTCGACGACGCGCAAGCGGCGCGTCACGCGACGGGCAACTCGCGCCTCGGACCGGCGGCACAGTTCGAGATCTACCGCGAGCAGTTCTGGCTCCGGCACGTGGGATCGCTCCGCGAGGACTACGGCACCCTCGTCCACCGGCTCGGGGAGGACGGTTTCGACGACCTCGCGCGTCGTTACCTCGCCGGACATCCTCCTTCGGACTGGTCGCTCCGCGATCTGGGAAAGAACGTCCCGACGTTCGTCCGTTCGAACGCTCCGTGGATGGCCGACCCTTTCCTCGCCGACCTCGCGGCGTTCGAGTGGGCGTTCATGGAAGCCTTCGACGCGGCGGAGGTTCCGCCTTTCGATCCGCGGTCCATCGAAGGCGCCACGGAGGACGACTGGGACCGCGCACGCCTCGCGTTCCATCCGACGTTCCGTCTCGTCCGGACGTCGCACCCCGTCCGAAACTACCGCGAGGCCCTCCGCCGCGGCGAAGTGCCCGTCGCGCCGCCGCCCGCCGACACGGCCACCGCCGTCTGGCGAACGAAGGAGGGGCTCGTGACGTGCGACGTCGAGCTCCTCGCGGCGAAGCTGCTCACCCGTCTCCTCGAAGGTGAGGGACTCTCGGACGCGTGCGAGGCCGTCGCGAAAGACTCGCAGGCCACGGACACGGACGCCCTTTCGGAGAAGGTATCCGCGTGGTTCCAGGAGTGGACGGGTCGCGGGTGGCTCGTCGGAGTCAGGTTCGACGCGCGTTGACCTGCGCTCCGTCCCCGGCGGTCACTTCGATCCGGAGGGAGCGATCTTGCCGCTCGACTTCGGGTTGAAGTTGAACGGATAACTCGTCCGCGTCTCGAGACCCTTGCCGCTGGCGCTGAAGCGGATCTTCTTCACGACCTCGACGATGCACTTGCCCACGGCCGGTTCGTGGATCGTCGAGCGCATGTCGTCGACGACGGCGTCCACCACGGTGCCTTTCGGGTCGATCGTCCACTTCACGACGACGTCGCCTTCGAGCCCGGGATGATCGGCGAGGGCCTTGTCGTAGCAGGCGCGCGCCTCGTCACGTTTCGCGAGCACGCTGACGCGGATGTCGTCCACGCCGCGACCCGGTTCGGAGGTCTTGCCGGAGGCGGGCTTCGTCTCGGTGGACGGAAGCTTCGTCCCGGCGCCGGCCGTGCCGAGATCCGTGGTCGTCGAGACGCCGCCTTCGCCCGTCGTGGCGCCCCCGGGCGAGGTCGGTGCGTCTGGGGCCACGGGCGCATCGGGTGCCTTGGGCGACCCGGGCGAACGAGCGTCGGGGGTGCCGGCGCCGCAGGCCGTGAGCGCGAGGGCGGAGGAAATCACCACGGAAAGGCCGAACGACCGGAACGTGAAAGAGCTCATTCCCGCAGGGTAATCCTTTTCCAGGAAGGGGTGGGGGCCCACCGTGGCGCGTTCGACGGGGTGGGGTAGGATTGGCCTCTATCGTGGCCGAAGAAACTCCACCGATGCCCCCGGAAACCGGGGAACCCGCACGTGCGGTCCCTGCGGGCCGCGTGAAGGGATTCGAGCTCGTGTTCGAGCTCGCGGCCGGAGGCATGGCCACCGTCTTCCTCGCGCACGCCGTCGACGGTCGCGTGGAGGCGCCGTTCGTGGCCGTGAAACGTCCGCACCGTCACCTCGTGACGGACAAGGTCTTCCTCGCGATGCTCATCGACGAGGCGCGCCTCGCGTCGACCATCGATCATCCGAACGTCGTGAAGGTGCGCGAGCTCGGATTCGAAGGTGGCGAACCGTTCGTCGTCATGGACTACGTCGAAGGAGCTTCGCTCTCCGAGCTCCGGAAGGAACTCGCGTCGGTCGGTCGCGCGCTCGATCCGAAGATCGCGATCCGGATCGTCCTCGACGCGCTCGCCGGGCTCACCGCGGCGCACGAGCAGCGCGACGAGGAAGGCAAACACCTCGGCATCATCCACCGCGACATCTCGCCCCACAACATCCTCCTCGGTTGCGACGGCCGCTCGCGTCTCACCGACTTCGGCATCGCGAAGGCCGAGGACCGCGTGCAGGAGACGCGCACGCACGAGGTGAAGGGCAAGCTCGCGTACCTCGCTCCCGAACGCGTCGACCGGCGACGCATCTGCACCGTCCAGAGCGACATCTTCTCCATGGGCGTCGTGCTCTGGGAATGCATGGCGGGTCGGCGCTTGTTCCGTGGCGAGGAGGCCATCGAGACCCTGCAAGAGGTCATGAACGCACCCGTGCCGAAGCTCCGTCGTCTCGGTGTGCAGGTGCCGCCGCTCCTCGACGACGTGATCGCGCGCGCGTTGTCGCGCGATCTCGAGGTGCGCTATCCGACGGCCGCGGAGTTCGCCCAGGCGCTCGAGAAGGCCGTCCGTGGGGACGTGGCGAAGCACACGGAGGTGGCGCGTGTCCTCGAGGCCGTGTTCGGTACGCGCCTCGCCATCCGACACGAGAAGATCCGCGAGATCCTCCACGAGACGGACGTGGACGCCATCCTCGAGCAGTCCGGCCTCCCCAAGCGACCGGCGCCCACGCCCGAGATGCGCATCGCGAACGAGTCGGAGATCGCCGTGCTCGCACCGCTCGCTCCGAGCGAGCGCTACTCCTTCGGGAACATCAGCGAGGAGATCGAGCGCCAACGCGTGAACAAGAACCGCGTGCGTGTTTTGTCCGGGGTCGCGGGAGGGCTCGTCATCGGGCTCGGTGTCACCTGGGGAATCATCGCCGCGAGCGGCCGCGCGAACACTCCGCCACCCGTCGTGGTGGCTCCGCCTACCGCCGTTCCGACCGTCGTCCCGCCCCCGGAGCCCACGGTGCGTCGCGTCGTCGTCCCGTTGCCGTTCCCCGCCGCCACGGTACGCCTCGACGACGAATCCAGGACGTTCGACGAAGCCGTCGATCTCGCGACGTTCGAGCTCTCGCGGGAATCCGGCACCACGCACAAGCTCGTGGTCCTCGGCGCCGACGGTTCCCGCGCCGAAGGATTCGTCCTCGAAGAAAACGGCGTCGCCAAGCCCGACGCCGACGGCTTCATGACCCAACGGCCGACGGCTCCCGAACTCACCTCGAAGCCGACGCGTCCCCGTCCTCCGTCGACGGCGAAGCCCGTCGGCACGACGCGGAACGGCTTCACGAAGCTGAAGTGACGCGGGCGCGAATCGTCGGAGTCGCGACGTTGCTCGTCGCCGTGTCCGCTTTCGTCGCGTGCGACGACGCCGGCATCGTGACGCCGAAGTGCGGGGAGATCCCGACCGGAGGCTGCCCCGTCGGTCGGGGAGATCCTTGTCTCGACGGGACGTGCCGCGCCGCACACCGATGCGAGACGGACGGCGTTTGGCACCTCGTGAAGACGTGCGACGGGTACGTGGAGCCCGATGCTTCCTCGACCGACGCCGCGGACGCCGCCACCGTCGTCGACGCGCCCTTCGTGGACGCACCTCCCGGTGCGTTCGGAGGTCCCGGTTGCCCTCTCCTCGAAGCGCCCGACTGTCCACTCGGAACGGCGCTCGCGTGCTCGTCCGGCTGCTGTGGATGCGAGGACCTGTTCGTGTGCCGTGCCAACGCGTGGGACTTCGTCGGCACTTGCGACGTCGACGCGGGCGTCGTCACGCGCTGACGGACGTCAGCTCGCCTTGAGGAACGGTTCCCACTCGGCGAACTTCTCGCCACCGCCGAGGAGGATCTGCGCGGTCAACGTCCACTTCGGTCGGAAGGGACGTCGCGCGAGGTTCATGTTGGCTTCCTCCGGCGTGCGACGACCCTTGCGGAGATTGCACGTACGGCACGAGGTCACGAGGTTCTCCCACGTGTCGTCGCCGCCGCGCGAACGAGGGAGTACGTGATCGATGTTGAGATCACGCAACGGGGGGCGCTTTCCGCAGTACTGGCATTGGTGTGCGTCGCGGAACATCAGGTTCCGGCGCGTGAGGCGGACCGACGTGCGCGGCGTGCGATCGTATTGCCGGAGGTGGACGACGCGCGGAATCCGGAGTTCGCCACCGACGATGGGGAGCACGTCGTCGTCGTTGCGGACCGGAAGCGATCGCCACAGATCGAAGTCGTAGGCGTCACCCTCTTCGTCGAGGGCGTCGGCGACACCTCCGAAGAGAAGCACCATGGCGCGCTTCGCCGTGGTGACTTGGACCGGCTCGAAGTACCGGTTCACCACCAGTACGGGCAAGCTCAAGACATCGACCATGAGTCCTGACCCAAAGGATAGCAGGACTCGCGGAGTGGGCATTTTTCCGGCGAAGATCAGGGACCGGGCACTGGCCGTGCGAGGTGCTACGCTCTACGAGGTAATCCCATGTCGGACACTCACGAGAATCCCGCGAAGTCCCCCGTCGAATCCACCGAAGCGCACGAGGCAGATGGTCTCGCCGTGCCGGTCCGTCGTCGACGTCGACGTGACGACAGCGGAGGTGCGGCGCGTCGTGGATGGATGATCGCGGTTCCGCTCGTGGCCGGCGCCGCGGCCATCGTGGGCCTGGTCCTCGCGGGAATGAAGGACAACGCGATCTACTCCACGCCGGTGGACCAACTGCTTTCGCAGAAGGCGCGCTTCGCGGGTCGTCCCGTCCGGGCCGAGGGGACCCTCGTTCCGGGGTCGCTCCAGAAGAGCGAATCGCCCTGCGAATACAAGTTCCGCATCGCGACGAACGGTATCGAGGTGCCCGTCAGCTTCCCGCAATGCATCGTGCCGGACACGTTCAAGGACGTTCCCGGGATGCCCGTGAACGTGACCGTCGAGGGCAAGCTCCAGGCGGACGACACGTTCGCCGCCACCAACGTCCTCGCGAAGTGCCCGAGCAAGTACGAGATGAAGGAACGGGCGCAGAAGGGCGAATCCATGCCCCACGCGCCCATGGGTCCCGCCGCGATCAACTGACGGAATCGCCCCCGGGCGGCGCCCCTTGGGGCCGCGCACATTGTATGCTACCGCGGCCCCATCGTGTCCGGGGAGAAGAGACCGCCGTTCGCCGTCGCCTTCGGGCGAAAGGGCGCCGTGATCGCGTTTTTCGCGGTCGCGCTCGGGCCGTCGTTCGCCCACGCGGAGGACGCTCCGAAAGCTCCCGTCCTCGCGGCTCCCACGGCCGGCCCCACGCCGCCGCGAAACTATCCCGTCTGCGTGACCCAGCCGACCGCCGACGACATCGCGGTCGCGAAGAAGACCTTCGAACTCGGAGTCCGGTACTTCAACGAGGCCGACTACGACCGCGCCATCCGGTACTTCAAGGACGCGTACCAGGGCGACTGCAACGCGCACAAGCTCCTGACCAACATCGCGCGCGCGTACGAACTGCTCGGCGACCGCGCCGAGGCGGTGCGTGCCCTCGAGGAATACCTCGACCGGAGTCGGGATGCCGAGGACACGGACCTCGTGAGGCGCCGTATCGTCAAGTTGAAGGCCCAGATCGACGCGCAACCCAAGCAGGTGCCGTCGCCGACGCACGGTCCTTCCGGGCCTTCCCGTGGCGCGACGCGGGTCGAGACGGAAGGACCGAAGCGGGGATCTCTCGTACCCCTCGCCATGGCGAGTCTCGGCGGCGCGGCCATGATCACGGGCGGTGCGATGATCGCCGCCGGTGCCGCGAAGATCACCGAAGCCGAGAACGCGTGCCCCGCGCGGAAGGATTGTCCCGGTCAGGTCGCGACGGACGGCAACACGGGGCGATCCATCGTGACGGGCGGAGTCGTCCTCGCCGGGGTCGGAGCGCTGGCCGTGGGCACGGGGGTGGTCTGGTATCTCGTGGGCAAGTCGTCCCGCACGCCGAGTCCCCGCGGCGACCTCGTGCCGCAGGTCGGACCCGGCTACGCGGGCGCGACCTACGCCGTCACGTTCTGAGCGCGGCGACTCATTCGGGCCACGCGACACGCGCGTACCGGTCCGCCCAGACGTTCCCGAAGGCGCGGCCGAGGTACTTCGACGCACGGCCTTTCGCCCGCACGACGTCCCGGACCGAACGGGCGATCCGACGGTTGCCCTCGGCGTCGTCCGTGGCGTCGCACGCGTCGAGACCCCCGAGGTACGCCTCGACGTAGGAAACGAGCACGTGTGCCAACGACTCGGCTTCGCCACGCGGAGCGCGAAGTCGGCCACCGGCTCCGCCGGAGAGTGGGAGGAGCCAGGCCGGAACCGGAATCACCTCGCGGGCGCCGAGCGCGTGGACCAGGGGTTCACGGAAACGGGTTCCGAACGCGGCGTCGGACAGTCCGGGACCGGCCGCGTCCGCGAAGAGTCGCGAGGCCCCCGTGGGCAACACCATGAAGTCGGCGAGGAGCATCGGAGCTTCGAACGCGGGGTTCGGGTGCACGAGCACGCTGACACCGGTGACGAACGGCGCGATGCGCACGTGGGAGACCACGGCACGTTCGATCCGATCGCTTTCGAGCACGAACGTCGCCATCGCAGAGGAAGGCGCCCGATGGGCGAGGAGGAGATCCATCCCCGCACCGGCAGGCAGGGGCCGCGAACGCGCCCCGTGGGCGCGGAAGGCGCGATCGAGTTCGGCCACGGTCCGTGCGAAGTCGACCCGCCCCAGGACGGCGGGGAACGTCGAGAGGTTCGCGAGGTTCGGGGCGGCGGCGAGCACGTCGATCATCGGACGGGGTCATAGATCGGGTGGACGCTCACCGGGGCGAAAACGTGCCCGAGTCGCCTCGAAGGAGTGGCTTCCGACGTCCCCCCAGGGGGCCGATGTAGGACCCTGGGAAAGCGGGCGCGAATCGCGGAGTTCCGGATTCGAGTTCTCAGCCCGAGCGGGCGAGCGTAGCCTCGAAGGTCCATGAACAATGGCCCGCCGCTGTCACGCGGCACCGCCCGTCAGGGCGGAAAAGAAGAGATTCGGGCGTCGGTTCTCAAGACGTACCTCCTCCGTCTCCGCGCGGAAAAAGGCGAGCGGGCCGTGCGTCAGCTGCTCGCGACGGCTGGCATCGATCCGTCCGCCGTCGACAACGAGCGCGGCTGGGTCAGCGCGATCGCGACCCAACGGGCGCTGAAGGCCATCACGGAGACGTTCGGGCCGGACTCCCTCGCCCACAGGGGCGAGTGGGTGGTCCATCCCGAAGCCCTCGGCACGTGGGTCCGGATGCTCCGCTCCGCGACGACGCCGCTCGACGGGTTCCGCTACGTGGCCATGAACGTGAAGGAGGTCACGCGTCTCGGGACGTGGGACCTCGACGAGACCGGCGCCCTCGGTTCGTCCGAGATGCGGCAGACGGCCCCGTCCGTCGTCATGACCTACCGTCCCCGGGACGACGCGGGCGACGAAGGACTCGAACGCCCCGACACGGAGACGGAGCTCCTCTTCTGCGCCGCGCGCCGGGGCGAACTCGCGAGCATCCCGCGTATCTGGGGACTCGACGACGCGCACGTCGAACACCCGGAGTGCCTGGGTCGTGGAGGCCAGGCGTGCGTCTACAAGCTCACGTGGGAGCCCGTGCGCACGCGCAAACGCGCCATCGTCTTCGGGCTCGGTGCCGCGGCCGTGACCGGCGGACTGGTCGGCGCGACGGGTGGACCCTTGGCCGGTGTCATCGGTGCCGTGTTCGCCGGTGCGCTCGGAGGTGGTGCGGGCGTCCTCTACGACCGTTCTCGTCGGCACGCGAGCGATCGCGCGTTCGAGAAGAACCGCATCGCCGCACTCGAACGAGGTCTCGAATTGCGGGGCGAGCTCGGTGCGACCCCGGGCGAACTCACGGGAACCGTGCTCGGCGGCAAGTTCCGCATCGGCCGCAAGATCGGCTCCGGCGGCATCGGAGTCGTCTATGCGGCCGAACACACGACCCTCGGTCACGAGGTCGCCGTGAAGGTCCTCCGCGGCGCCGCGGCGAAGGACGGCGGGGAGATCGCTCGTCTCCGGCGCGAGGCGTACATCCAGGTCCACATCGAGCATCCGAACGTCGTGCGTGTGCTCGACCTCGACCAGATGCCGGACGGCTCGATCTACGTCGTCATGGAGCGCCTCGTCGGTCGGTCCCTCGCCGACCGCCTCGCACGCGAAGGAGTCCTCACGCCCGCGTTCTGCGTACCGGTGTTCATGGCGGTGTGCCGTGCGCTGGGTGCGGCGCACGCGAGCGGTGTCGTCCACCGCGACCTCAAGCCCGGCAACATCTTCCTCTGCGACGACGGGCAAGCGAAGGTCCTCGATTTCGGCATGGGAAAGCTCACGGCCGCCGAGTCGCTCACGCAGACCGGCTACACCCTCGGCACGCCGGAGTACATGGCGCCGGAACAGTGCATCGGTGCCAACGTCGAGCCGAGGACGGACATCTACGCGCTCGGCGTGCTCATGTACGAGGCGCTCACCGGGGAGCTCCCGATCGTGGCGCAGAACCGGCGCGATCTGCTCGATCTCCACCAACGTCAGATTCCCGTACCGCTCCGGCAGCGACGGCCCGACCTCGACATCCCCGAAGCCCTGGATGCCGCGATCATGAAGTGCCTGAAAAAGCGCATGAACGAACGTCCGAAGAGCGCGGCCGAACTGGAGTCGCTCCTCGCGGCGGTGAAGCTCGAAGGACTGCCCCTGCACTATCCGCCGGGGACGAGCCGACGTGCCCCGCCCAAGATGGTGGCCCCCAAGCCCGCTCCTCCGACGCACAGCGAAGACGCGCACACGATGCCCGCCCTCACGAACGCACCCGATTCGAACGACGGCCGCGGGAGCTGATCTCGTCGACGCGGGGTCAGCGCTTCGCGAACAGTAGTCCGGCGATCCGGGTCGAGAACCAGAGCGGGCTCACGTGCATGATCCACGCACCGATGGCGTTCAGCCATCCGGTGACGACCAGCGCGCGACCGCGATCCAGCGCGCGGAGGCCGATGGCCACGCACCGTCGGACATCCATGAACACGAAACTCGGCGCGGCGATCTCGAGCTCCGCGGTCTCGACGAACTCCGTGCGCGTGGGACCCGGGCACAGGGCGAGGATGCGGACACCCTTCGGCGCGACCTCGCGATCGAGCGCCACCGAGAAACTCGTGACGTACGCTTTCGTCGCCGCGTAGGCCGCGAAGTGCGGCACGGGTTGGAACGACGCGGTCGACGCGACGTTCAGCATCTTGCCCCCGCCACGGGCGACGAGTCGGGCGACGAACGTGATCGCGACGTCGGTCATCGCGCGGACGTTCAGATCGATCATGCGGAGGATGCGTCCCCGATCGAGGTTCATGGTCTCGCCGTGGAGGCCGAATCCCGCGTTGTTGACGACCAAGGAGACGTCCACCCCGAGCGTTTCGATGGCGGCGACCAGGGTGTCGATCGCGTCCGGACGGAGGAGATCGAGCTCGACGACGTGGCTGGTACGGCCCTTCGCCGCGACTTCGGCGGCGACACCTTCGAGCCTGTCCTTTCGACGGGCGACGAGGACGGAGTTCCAGCCTCGATCGGCGAGCTGCCGCGCGAATTCGGCGCCGATTCCCGAGGACGCCCCCGTGACGAGGGCCCAGGGAGGTGTGGTCGCCGTGGGGGACGTGCTCATCCGCGGAGCAACCAGAAGAGGCCCACGACGCTCAGCACGAGCAGACTCAGGGCGGCGCCCATCACGGCGAAATCGGCGGTGGACCAGCCGGACTCGCGCCGCTCCGGAGGGGCCGGCACGACGGCGCGTAGCTCTCTCTGGGCCCGCGCATCGCGTTCCTCGCGATCGAGCTTCTCCGCTTCCGCGCGCGCCTCCGCTTCCATGGCGCGCACGGTGGCGGGGGGATCCGCGGCCTCGTCCGCGGGGATGGCTTCGTCCTCGGATTGCTCGAGATCGCTCAGGGCTTCGACGACCGGTTCGGTGAGGGCGAGCACGGACCGGCCGACCTTCAGCATCCACGCCGGCTTCCAGGCGGTGTCCCGGTCTCCGGCGAGGGACGCGTCGCCGAGGACGACGCCGGCGCGACCGCCGACGTCTCGAGCCAGGACCACGTTGCCGCGTCGCACGATCTGGACGTGTTCGCGGACGACGTCGCCGTCGGCGAGACGCAGGTCGCAATGTTCGCCGCGGCCGACGAGGTAGACGCGTCCCTCGTCGGCGAGCACGAACGCGGCACCGGCGTCGCGTCCTTCGGCGACGCTGACGATCGGATGCACCTCCGCGCCCATGCGTCGCATGGCGTGGGAAACGAGTTCGAGCGCGAGGTCCTTCGTCGCCGCGGCCAGATCGCGGGTCGCCGGGGTCTGGTCGATGCGGATCTCGAGCCACACGCGCCCCACACGTACGAGGTCTCCCGTCCGGAGGCTCCGTGGCGTCCGTGCCGCGAGGCGTACACCGCCGACGAACGTTCCGTTGGTGCTCTCCTCGTCGACGATGACGTATTCACCGCCCTTGGACCGGAGACTGGCGTGCCTCTGACTCACGCTGACGTCCGGCAAGCGGACGTCGCAGCCCTGACTCCGACCGATCACCACACGTCCCCCGTCGAAGGTGAGTCGCGGCAGCGTGCCGCGATCCCCCGTGTCTTCGTCGCTGTGGATGACGAGCGTGACGGGCATCGATCCGGACGTTCAGGGAGCCTTGCGGTTCTTCGTGGACGCTGCGATCTCGGCGGCTCTCCGCTCGACCCAGGCGATGACGTCGTCCGAGACTTCGCGGCCGACGTGCCGGCTCAACTGCTGGATGCCGGTCGGAGACGTCACGTTCACTTCGGTGAGCTTCTCGCCGATGATGTCGAGACCGACGAAGTAGAGGCCGTCCTGGCGGAGACGGGGAGCGATGGAGGCGACCATGGCGCGTTCGTTCGCCGTGAGGTCGCACGGCTCGACGGAGCCCCCGACGTGGATGTTCGAGCGGAACTCGTCCTTCCGGGGCACACGGTTGATGGCGCCGAGAACTTCGCCGTCCATGAGGAGGACGCGTTTGTCGCCCTTGGACACGGAGGGGAGGAATTCCTGGACCATGACGTGGCGCCGGCCCTCTTCCGTGAGCAGCTCGACGATGGATCGGGCGTTCTTGTCGTCCCGCGCGAGAATCATGACGCCTGATCCGCCCGCGCCGTACAGCGGTTTGATGACGCCGCGGCCGCCCACTTCGTCCACGAACGCGAAGATGGCTTCGGGGTCGGAGCCGACGAAGGTCTTCGGCGTGTGCTCGGAGAAGTGGAGTGCGTAGAGCTTCTCGTTCGCGTCGCGGAGGCCACGGGGATCGTTGACGAGGACCGTTCGGCCTCGCACACGTTCGAGGAGGAGTGTCGAATAGAGGTAGGCCGAGTCGAAGGGGGGATCCTTGCGCATGAAGAGCGCGTCGAGATCGGCGACGGCCACGTGCTCCGGCGGACCCAACGTGAAGTGCGGGGCCGTGTCGCTGACGCGCACGGGGCGAATCGTGGCCTGGAGCTCTCCGTACTTCACGGAGAGGTCCTTCGGGTCGGCGTGGAAGTTCGCGTGCCCACGTCCTTGGGACGCCCGGAGCATGGCGAAGGTCGTGTCCTTGTCCGGCAGAATCCGATCCATCGGGTCCATCACGAACAGGAAGCGCATGCTCATTCCTCCGGAAACAGGAGGAGCACGCTAGCACCGGTCCACGAAAACCGCGCGCTTCTGGCGGACGATTCGAGGGTCGCCACCTCGTCGCCGGCCGACGACGAGGTTCAGGAGCCGATCACTCGTCTTCCACGAGACTGACGAACTGGGCACTCTTCTCGGGGTCCAGATCGGTGGCCATGGCGTAGCCGACGCCACCCCGGTTCGCGACCGCCACGGAGTAGCCCTGGGCGTGTCCGACGAGGACTTCCGCGCTGCCGACGGCCTTGGGGGTGAGGTCGTCGTCGTGGACCTGGATGCGGCGCGGATCGTAGATGATGACGCTCATGCGCCGCGTGTCGGCGCCCTGACCGATCTCGTATTGCAGCATGGCCGCGCGTTCCTGACGGAGGGGAAGCATGCGACCGCCGAGGAGGCGCGCGCCGCCGCGCTCGAACTTCGCGGGACGGACGGGAACGCCGACGTACTGCTCGAAGGCACGGACGTCCTTGGGATCGGTACGCTCGGGAGGGAGCGGACGTGCATGTTCGGCGATGAGCTCGGAGAGGACGTCGTCGCCGAAGCCGGCCTTGGTCACGTCGGACTTGGGCGGATGGCTCCGTACGGCGGAGAAGAACACGATGCCCGCGGCCGCCGCGCTCGCGAGCGGGACCACGGTGCGCCACGACGAGAACACACCCAAGGACGCGCGGCGCTCCGCGGTCTCACGGGCATCTTCGCGGGCGACCTCGGCGGCCATGGCGGCCTGGAGACGGGAACGGAGGCCTTCCGGTGCGGCTTCGGCGCTCGTGCGCTTGAGGGAGGCACGCGTCGCGTGGAGGAGCGTCAACCGCTCGCGGCAGTTGTCGCACGAGCCGAGGTGACCCTCGGTCTCCACGAGCGTGGGGGCGTCGAGTTCGCCGTCGAGGTACGGACCGAGGAGCTGGGCGAAGTCACGACAGCTCCACGAAGCCTCGCGGCCTGCGGCGTTGGAACCGGCTTTCATGCGACCCCCCGTTTCTTCGCACGGTACGCCGCCATGTCGACGGGAGACTCGTCCACGGTCTTCGTGGCGCCGACGCTGTCCTCCGCTCGCACGATGCCCATGGCGAGCGCGTGGGCGTAGAGCGACCGCTGGAGCAACTTCCGGCCTCGGTGCAGGCGACTCATGACCGTGCCGATCGGGCATCCCATGATCGTCGCGATCTCCTCGTAGGAGAACTCCTCGACATCGCACAGGATGACGGCCAGCTTGAACTCGTCGGGCAGGGCGTCGAGCGCGCGCTTCACTTCGCCTTCGACGATGGGCGCGAGTGCGACCTGCTCCGGATCACGGAGCTGACGCATGGTGGACGTGCTCACCCAACCGTCGACCAACGGATCCGCGTCCGGCCCGTCGAACACGGCGCGTTCGAGACCTCCGCGCCGGTACTTGTTGATGAACGTGTTCGTCAGGATGCGAAAGAGCCAGGCCTTGAGGTTCGTGCCGGCGTTGAACTGATCGCGGGCGCGCATCGCCTTCACGAGCGCGTCCTGCACCAGGTCCTCGGCTTCGGCGGGGTTCCGCGTGAGTCGGCAGGCGACGCCGTACATCGCGTCCATGTGACCCAAGACCTCTTCGGAGAATGCGTCCGAGTTTTTGGAGGGGGAGGGCTTCTTGGTGCCGAAGATCATGGGAAGGAGCCGCCTTTCGACGGGACAACACGAAGAGTCTGCCCCGTATTCCGCCCGGCGCCAAACGGGGCGGAACACTGGACGGATGGTCAGGTGCCGTTGCCCCCGCCGTGACCGTGGGCGGCCAGCTTGGCTTCGAGTTCTTCGACCCGCGCTTCGAGGCGCTTCACGTCCTGCTGGAGCTGCTGCCACGGCGTGACGCTCGGAAGGATGGCCTTCACGCGTTCGTCGACCTTGGTCTGCCACTCTTCGAGGGTCTCCTTCGCCTGCTCGACGAAGCGCTTCGTCTCGGCCTTCGGCGGTTCGGATTTGTGGACCGTGGCCGCGACCGGAGCCGCTTCGACGACGGGGCCGCCCTCTTTCTTCTCCGGAATCAGGCGACCGATCGGTCCCTCGCGGAGGTTCTCGAGCACCTTCTCGGTGCGCTGGTGAATGAGTTCTTTCAGCGTCTGCAGCGGGACGCTGCGCGTCTGCGCCTTCTGCTCTTCGTAGATGATCTGCGCGAGGGTCACCTCGGTGAGATCGTCCTTGGTGTTGTTGTCGATGATCTGCACTTCTTCGCCCGTGCGAACCATCTCCGCGATCTGGAGCAGCGTGACGTAGCGGCTGTCCTTCGTGTCGTAGAGTTTCCGGTTCGAATACCGCTTGATCACACGACGCGGACGCTCGGAGGACGCGGTCGCGATTTCAGGTTTCGGGTCCACGGCAAGGGCTCCTTCGCGGCCGATGCCGCGCTCTCGTCCTAGGAGACGCGGTCCTGACGCGTAGAGTCAACCTTCTCGGCGAAGGTCACGTCGATACGGCAGAAATCAAGGCATGGGGCCGATGTGCGCTAAGGTCGTCCAAACGCCCGGCCGCCCCGAAATCGTTCCGAAAGTCGATCCCATGCTCGTGCTCGACCACGTATCCGCGCGTTACGACCGTTCGGACGCACCGCGGCTTCCGGCATCCTCCGGTGACGAGGACGGTGCGCCGTGGCGTTTGCGTGACGTGTCCCTCACGCTCGCGCCGGGGGAGCTCACGTGCGTCCTCGGAGCGAACGGCGCGGGGAAGTCCACGCTCCTCCGCGTCATGGCCGGCACGCTCGCACCCGAACGGGGAACGGTCACGTTGTTCGACGCGCCCCTCGCGGGCATGTCGCGGCGCGACGTCGCGAAATCGCTCGCGGTCGTTCCTCAGTCGCAGGACGTGGCGTTCGGTTTCACCGTACGGGACGTCGTCATGATGGGACGGGCGCCGCACCAGGACGGCTTCATGCGCGCGTCTCCCGAGGACGTCCGCGCCGTGGACGACGCGCTCGAACGATTCGACCTCGGTCGCCACGCTCACGCCAGGACGAACGAACTCTCCGGTGGCGAACAGAAACGCGTGGGACTCGCGCGTGCCATCGTCCAGAAGCCGAAGGTCCTCTTGCTGGACGAACCTTCGGCGTTCCTCGACGTCCGCCACGAGATCGAGCTGTTCGACCTTCTCGCCTCCGAGGTGGAGCGCTCGAAGCTCGCGTGCCTCGTGGTCCTCCACGATCTCAACATCGCCGCACAGTACGCGTCGAAGGTCGTCCTCCTCCGACAGGGGACCATCGTCGCGGCGGGCGCGGTGGACCAGGTCATGACCTACCGCCTCCTCCGCGAGACGTTCGACGCCGATCTCTACGTCGGCGTGAACGATCTCACCAAGGCGCGCTTCTTCCTGCCCATGCGATCGAAGGACCGCGGGTGACGCCGCGTCAGAGCACGTCGCGGACGAGGGCCTCGAGCTCGTCCTGGCTCGTGACTCCGGTGCGGATCGCCGTGATCTTGCCGGACTTGGACACGACGACGAGCGTGGGCAGACTTTCGACGCCGTAGGCGTTCGCGGCGGCGTGGTGCGCGTCGAAGACGACGGGGAAGCGGAGGCCCTTCGCCGCGATCCAGGGTGCGGCGAGTCCCTCCTCGTCGCTCGTGTTCACGCCCACGACCGCGAGCCCGCGATCCTTGAAGCGGCTCGCCACCTTGTCCACGATGGGAGCTTCCGCGCGGCAGGGACCGCACCACGTCGCCCAGAAGTCGAGGATGACGGGACGCCCGCGCAGCTCCTCGAGACGGAGCGTGCTCTTGCCGGGCTCGCCGTTCGCCACGATCTCGAGAGAGAAGTCCGGCGCCACTTTGCCCTCCACGGCCGTGTGCTTGCGGAGGAGCTTCGGCGCGAAGGCGAAAACGAGCACGAGGAGCGCGGCGACGAAGGCGGTGCCCGGATAGGACGGACGCGCTCCGGCTTCGGCGTGGGCGGACATGATCAGAAGTTTACCGAGAAAAGGGTCGTCGTCACGGGCGTGGCGATCCGGGGCAAGCCCTGCCACGAGGTGCGGTCGGTGGCGGGGAGTTCGAGCCGGGGATTGTACGCGGCGGGCGCGGGAGCTTCGGACGTGGTGGGGACCGCGGACGGGCGCGGGACCATCTCCGCGCTCGCGGTGGACTTCGAGTTCAACACCATGAGCGCGATGCCCGAGCCCGCCGCGACACCCGCGACGCCCGTGATGGCGCCCGCCGTCGCGATGTTCTTGGTGCCGGAGGCGGACGAGAGCGCGATGGTGACGAGCCCCGCGACGAGGAACACGGGAGCGCCCACCGACGTGAGGACGATGCCGCCGACGAACGCGCCCTTCGACGCCGTGTCCACGTGGAGTCGGATGGAGGACCCGGGGGATCGCGCGAAGGTCATCGCGCGGGACGGACGAATGCCGGAGCCGGCGACGCGGTACTCCGCCTGGACCGGCACGGCGAAGCGGCACGGGGCGTGGCACGCGGGCACCCAGGCGCCCGGAGGTCCGTAGCGGTACTCGAGCTCCGCGTCGTCGTCTCCGACGAGTTCGAGGACCACCGTGTCCGTCGAAGGGGCGGGAGGCGGAGCGAGGATGGGCGCGACGGCGACCGTCGGCGGCGCGACCTGCACCTGTGACGGCGGTGCGGCGGCCGTCGGGCCGGGTGCCGTCTGCGCCGAGGACGTCCCGACGAGCCCCGTGACCGCGGCGAAGGTGAGGGTCGCGAAGCAAAGAGAACGCGGATGCAGCATGGGTCGGACTCGGAGTTTCGGGGGGATCGGGCGGATCGCGACGGACCTACGGCCGTCGCCGCCGAGCGTAGTGCAAACCCGGGTGGGCGGGGAGCGTGAACGCCGGACGCGACCGGTGCCCGCGAACGCCGGGTCGGCCATGAAAAATGCGGGGTTCCACGGCGAACCTCGAGGGTGCGTGGTACTCTGAACGACGTCGGTCGGCGCGCTTCCGCACCGTCCCGCCGACGCACCACGAGGATCGCGATGGCAGCCGAACGGATTCAGACCTTCGAAGAATTCTGGGCGTTCTACGTCGGTGAGCACCGCGACCCCCTGTGCCGTGCCCTCCACTATGCCGGAACGACGATGGCCATCGGCACCGTCGCGGCGGCCGCGGTGACGTTGAATCCCGCCTGGCTGCTCCTGACGCCGATCGTGGGTTACGGTCCCGCGTGGGTCGGGCACTTCTTCGTCGAAGGGAACAAGCCGGCGTCCTTCACGTACCCGCTGTGGTCCTTCCGAGGCGACCTGAAGATGCTCGCGTACGCCGCCCGGGGGAAGATGGCGGCCGAGGTCACGCGGCTCTACGGGAGCCCGGCGCCCGCCAAGGATGCTCCGTTGCTCGTCGACGTCCGCGCCGATGGCGCGAGCGCGCACGCCGTCTGAACGCCAGACGAGCGGCGAGACTTCACGCCGTCCAGGGATTCAAGGTCCCCACCAGAGCAGCTCGTGCACGGCGGGGGTTCCGTCGCGCGTGACGCCGACGGTGATCGTGTTCGTTCCGAACGTCAGCTCGGGATCGGTCTTCGTGTCCGACTCGAAGAACGCGCTCTTCTCGAAGCCACTCTCGCCGAGCCAGAAGAGGTGCGTGCCGTTGGCGCCCGGTCCGTAGACGAGGAGCATCCGACCATCGCCGACGACCCGGAACTGCAGCCAACGGAAGCGGAGTTCGTCGAACCGTTCGGGGGAAGGGAAGTCCTTCCCGAGATCCTTGAGTTCGGGAAGGTTCGCCTTGATGTACTTGTAGAGTACATCGTATCGGATCTTGGAGAGCCGTGGCAGTGCACGTCCGGGGTCGAGGAACGGACTGCGAGCGGGGATGTTCGATCGCGGCACCTCGACGTGCGCGCGGTACCGATCCGCGAGGGTTCCGACGTCCCCGTCGAGGGACTCGTCCGACAGCGCCTTGAGCCACCACTGGAAGACGGCGAGTTGGGCGCGACCGAGTGGCGACTCGAGCTCGACGAAGGACTCCCACAACGGCGAGCGGAACGCCCACTCCGCGCCGTGGACGCGGACGATGGTCTCGGAGACGTACGCCGAGCCGTGGACGACGACGTTGAAGAGCGTGCTCCTCGCGGTCCCCGCCTCGCCGTCCGCCGCCCAAGCGTCGCGACGGGCCCGGGTCAGGGCGTGCGAGAGTCGATGGACGCTCGCGTCGGAATGGTCGAGACCGAGGTCGTCCCCGAAGATCTCCGCCGCACGCGCCACGAAGACCGCGGACGCCTCCTGCATGTGGGCGGCGAAGCTCGGGTTCTTGCCGGGGTTCGCGTCGGTGCTCCGCGCGCGTGCGAGATCCGTCTGGACGAGCTCGGGGTAGAGCGGCCAGAAAAAGCGCGCGAACAGCTCCTGCGCCGTGGTCTTCGGGACGGCTTTTCCGGGAACGGTTTTCGGCTCCGGAAACAGCGACTTCGGATCCGCCATGGACCGCTAGGTAGCACGGGCCCCGGCCCGCGCGCGACGGATCCTGGACGCTACTTCGCGAGCTTGTGGATCACGCCGTCGGTGCGATCGGTCCAGTAGATCGCGGTCGCGTCCACCGCGATGTTCCCGACGGGATGGGCCGACGTGCCGAGGACGATGACTCCGTCGCCCGAGAGCAGACCCTTCGCGATCTCCGTGCGGCCGTTGGTTCCCTCGACCGTGAAGTAGACGCCGCCGTAGTCGACCGTCAGGTTGCCCGGCTTCCCGCGTCCGGACACGAACGCTTCCATCGCGAGCGTCTCCTTGTTCGCGCGGACCACGACGCCCGTCTTCTCGTTCGCCCAGTACACGTGGGTCGAGTCGACCGTCACCGAACCCGCGCCCGCCTGATCCCGTGCGATGGTCTCCACGCACTGCGACGTCGCGCATCCGCCGAAACGGGAGGAACGGAGCACGCGTCCGTCCACCGTCGTCCAGTAGACGTGCTTCGCGTCCACCGCCATCTCTCGCACCGTGGTCGGCGACATCGCCGCGAGCGAGACCTCTCCGCCCTTGGTGGTGCCGGTGAGGATGCGATCCTCCGAGGACGTCTCCGAGCGCTCCGCCCAGTACATGTCCTCGCGGAACGTCTTGAACGCTCCGCGGAACTTGGGCGCCGCGAAGAGGGTCGTCGTGGCGACCTCCGTGCGCGACGTGCGACCGAACGTCGCGTTGTCCGTGTCGTAGAAGTAGACGGCCTTGTCGTCCGACGCGATCACCTTCGCCGACGTGGCGCCCGTGAGTGCCAGCTTCGTGACGACGTTGCCCGTCTTGTTCGACATGAAGAGCTGACCGGCGTCGGTCCAGTAGACGTTCTCGGAGTCCGCGTGGATCGATCCGAGTGCGCGCAGTCCGCCGACGAAGCCGAACGCCTGGCATTGCGAGTTCGCGCACTGACCGAGGAGGCAGGAGTGGCCGCACGCACCGCAGTTCCGAGAGTCGCTCGCGAGCGTCACGCAGACCGCTCCGCACGCGCGCTTGCCCGCGGCGCACGATCCCTGCGACGGACCTCCCGACGTGTCCGCCTGCGGACCCGTCGGCGTGTCCCGCGGCGCGTCGTCGACGACGGGATTGCCGAGGGGCTGACCCTTGTCGCCGTCCGGAGCCGGAGCGAGGAGACCGGGATCCTGGTCGGCGGTACGCACGGTCTCTTCCCCGCACGCGACGGCAGTCAACGCGATGACGACACACGGCACGGACCAACGAGCTCGACGCATTCTGTCCTCCGGGCAAGCGACTCCCAAGATTCAAACTACCGAGCCGTGCGTCGCGTTGGCTCCCGGTAAACCGTGATCCAACGCAGATCGCTCGCATGAAGTCCGCGTGTGTGGTGCGGCTTCGGAGAACGACGCGAAGTCGGCCGCACCGTCGGTCGCGGTGGGCCGATTCGGTCGAACACGCATCCCGCTTGCCACAATGTCGGAGAGGCGAAGCGACCCTCGTCACATTGACGTGAACCCGCCGTGCGAGCCGAGCCCGCGGTTCCGGCAGGTGGCGCGCCGTCGCGCGAACTCCCGGGAAAAACCGCGACGATCGTGCGGAGCGTGCCCTGGCGCGACGCTTGCTGTTCCCGTCTCCATGGTCGTGAACGGATGGGTGCGCGGGGGATTGTGGTCGGCGAGCGTCGTCGTCGGAGCGGTCTCCGGATGGCTCGACGGAAGTGGGGTGCACGCGCTCGTGTCGGTGCGCGCGCTCACGTCGGAGAACGTCGTCCCACACACGGCTCCGAGCCCGTCGTCGCGCGCGACGGACATCGTGGCGGCCCTCGAAAAAATGGACCCGTTCGACTCGACGCTCGAGCGTCCGCGTGCGAGCGCGGTCGACACCACGTCGGACACGACCGCGATCACGAACGACGAAGCACACCCGTTCGCCGCGCCGATTTGTCCCGACGTGCAGGTGGTCGCGATCGTCGCCGCGGAGGACGGAGCGGGTTCGCTCGCGGTCCTCCGTACGGTCGCGGAGGAGACGTCCACGCGACCACCCTTGGCTTCCGGACTGCGCTTCGGCGAGCGTGTGATCCGTCACGTCGGAACCGACCGCGTGTGGCTCACCGGACGGGACAGTCTCTGTCAGGCGCTCCTCGGAGAGACACCGCCTCGCCCCGGCGCCACGGAGGTCGTCGCCCCGACGCCGACCCGGACTCCTTCACGGGGAGGTGGGAGGATTCCGGAGGAGATCCGGAAGATGATCGAGGCGAACGGAGTGCACGACTTCACGATCGATCGACGCGCGCGGGACTGGGTGCTCGAACGGACCGACCTCGCGGCCGCGGGTACGCGCATCGTCCCACTCATGACCGACGGTGCCCTTCGAGGACTGCGGGTCGTCTCGTTCGACGACGGGACCTTGCCCGCGCTCCTGGGCCTCGCGAAGGGAGACACCCTCCACGCCATGAACGGCATCGCCTTCGATTCACCCGAGCGGGGACTCGAGGCGCTCGCCAAGTTCCGGGTCCTGGACGACGTGCGTCTCGAGATCGTGCGCGGCGGCTCGCCGATCACGCTCCACTACACGTTCCGCTGATCGAGGACCTGATCCGGAGAATCAGCGTGCGCGACGACGACGCACGAAGAGCGACGCCAACGCCGACGCCGCGACGAGGCCGAGACCGCCCGGAACACCGGAGCCCTTGGGCGCCGACGTGCATCCTTGCGTGGTCGTGGTGGTGGTCGTCTGGACGGCGGGCTTCGGCGGGGGAACGACGCACACGCGGGCTTCGGCCTTGTCGCTGCACACGTAGCCATCGGGGCAGGGCGTTTCCGTGCAGTCGGACGTGCACGTGCTCTTGCCGGCGTTCTCGAGGCAGAGGTTCGAACGGCAGGCTTCCGGTCCGCTGCACTCTTCGCCGAACTTCGCGAGTCGCGGGTCGGGACCGTTCTCGTACCAGGGCTCGAATCCGACCTCCTCGTACGCGCTCCGGATCATGTCCGCCCAGGGGAGGACCTGCGTGTACAGGTTCGTGCTCTTGATGCACGTCGAGGACGGATCGTTCGTGGGCTGCTTGCCGTTGCCGCCGCGGGAGACGACGCCGAGGATGGCGCCGGTCGTGGACGCGAGGGCGGGACCGCCGCTGTCGCCCGAACAGATCGACTCACCGACGACGAATTCGTTCGGCGCCGCCTCGCGGTTCGTGCGGGAGTTCGCCGCACCGACCTCGATGATCGCGACGCCCGTGCGCTGCTGACGGACCGCGGGATCGGAGGTGAGCTGCGTGACGCCCCAACCGACGCTCGTGATGGTCTCGCCCTTGGCGGGAGGCCCATCGAGACGGATCTTGGCGATGGGCGCTCCCTCGATCGGGGCGGCGAGCTCGATGAGGGCGATGTCGTGGTTGCACAACGTCTTCGAACCGTCGTCGACGATCTTCGCGCCGACGCCGTCGGCCTTCACCTTCGGTCCGAAGTCCGGGCGACGCTCGCCCACGAAGACGTAGAGGTTCGTGGGATCGAAGCTCTCGTACACGCGACCGGCTCCGCCGATGGGCTTGCCGTCCGTGTCGCACATGGCGCCTTCGTCGGTGCGCGCGACGCAGTGCCGCGCGGTGAGGACGAGGTTCGGGGCCAGCATCGTGCCGGTGCACTCCTCGATGCCGCCGTCACGGGACGACTTGTCGTAGTGGACGATCAGGACGACGGCGTTCTGGCTCGCGTCCGAGTTCTTGCCGTTGATCACCGGCTGCGAAGAACTCCCCGTGTCCGGTCCCGCGGACACGGAACACGCCGCGGCGGCCAGACCGACGAGGGCGAGAGGAGAGAAACGAGCGAAGCGGGAGACGGCGCGGACGAGCGTAGGGGTCGGCATGCGTGGGCGAATGCTTAGCCCAGGCCCACCCCCTCGTCACGAATCCGCGGCGGCGTCCTCGCGTGACGACGCTTCCGTTGTGACCGGACGTTTGCGTCACGCGCCCCGGGCGCCCCATCCTTTTCGCGGTCCTCGCTTCGCGTGAACCGGAGCCGCCTTCTTGTGCACCTCGGCAAGTGCGCGAGGTTGCGTGGTCAGCGACCGGCTGGTGCCGGGCTCCCGCGCGTGCAGCGACGATGTCGGCGGCGCCGTCGTCGCAGCCATGGCGGAGCTTTCTCCGGAACCGTGTCCGTCGAAGACGGCACGGCCGAGGGCGACGACGCAGAGCAGGCTCGCCGCCCCGAGGACGATGGCGGCCACCTTCGTGAACGAGTTCCGCCGGGCCACCGCTTGCGGGCGACCTTTCATCAGGAGGATCCGGCGCGAATCGTTGAAGTCCAAGGGACCTTCGACGATCGACAGCATCGACGGGCGCGCGGGTTCGTTGGGGGTCGGGATCATGGCCGTGACCCCGGAGATTGCAAAGCGTGGGCCCGGTCGGATTCCGGGCCGGCGACCACGAATCCCAGCAGTTTCCACCGTTCGAGGGGCATCGACGGCGCGCCGCCGGGGTCTTCGGCGGGCAAGGTGATCCAGTCTGGGCGGTCGGACGTAGGGGTAGGTGGTCGTTGCCGGCCCCGAACCGTCCGGCACTCACCGACCCGGTGCGAACCGCTCGTAAACCGAGAGCTCCCCGAGGAGTTCGTGGTCGATGCCCTCGCAGAATCGCATGCCGAGCTTCTCGATCACTCGGAGGGAGGCCGTGTGCCAGGGCAACGTGGTCGCCGTCACGCGGCGCACGGAGGGCTGCGCGAGGGCCCATTCGAGGACGGCCTTCGCCCCTTCGGTGGCGTACCCGCGGCCTTGGGACTGGGTCTCGACGCCGTAGGCGATCCCCAAACTTCCCGACGCGTCGGGAGGTCCGTTCAGGACGACGCTTCCCACGACGACTCCGTCGCCGTCTTTCGGGATGAGGAGACGCGTGCTCCAGACGCAGGACGCAGGGTCCGCACGGAGGCGCTCGTAGGGCGAGCCGAAGGCGCGTTCGATCAGCGCGCGACCCGGCCACGATTCGGGAAGCTTCACGCCGGCGATGCGTTCGGCACGCGGGCGATCCCCGGCGAGGATGGCCTCGACCGTCTCGAGAGTGACGACGCGGAGCTCCAGGCGCTCTGTGTACAATGCACACAACTCCAGGGTTTCGGAAAACCGCGCGAACGGCGGACAGCTCGGTCCGCTCCGGAAAGCATGCGCCCCGATCGGCCCGGAGGGTACCCGGAGTCGCGGGTCGCTCACGGGAGCACCGCGGTCGAGGCCCGCGACCTTCGCGCACGATGCGTTCATGGCAGGCGCCAGAAGTAGCGCGGTTTCGGGTATCGTGCACGGAAGCCGCATGCCCGCGCACGTCGACCGACGACGCGACGCGTCGGTCCCCCTCCGAGGCCGGACGAAATCGATGACGCAGAAACGCGCGGACTGGACTCCCGAGTCGTGGAAGGCGAAGAGCGACACGCAAGCCGTCGCCTACGACGACGACGCGGCGCTCGCCCGCGCGACCCGTGAACTCCGGAGTCGTCCCCCGCTCGTCACGCCGTGGGAGATCGATCGCCTGAAGCGACAGTTCGCCGAGGCGCAGGAGGGCAAACGGTTCCTCCTCCAGGGTGGCGACTGCGCCGAGAGCTTCGACGACTGTCGCGCGCCGGTCATCGAGAACCGTCTGAAGATCCTGCTCCAGATGTCCCTCGTGCTCATCCACGGCGGCAAGAAGCCGGTCATCCGCGTGGGGCGCTTCGCCGGTCAATACGCGAAGCCGCGATCGTCGACGACCGAGATGCACGACGGCGTCGAACTCCCGAGCTACTTCGGCGATCTCGTGAACCGTCCCGAGTTCACGCCGGAAGCGCGCCGTGCGGATCCCGAGCTCCTCGTCGCCGGCTACGAGCACGCGGCCCTCACGCTCAACTTCATCCGATCCCTCAGCGCCGGCGGCTTCGCCGACCTCCACCACCCGGAATACTGGGATCTCTCGTTCCTCGAACGGGCCGACGTCGACGCGACGTTGCGCGCGAACTACGTCCGTACGAGCCGCGAACTCGAAGAGGCGCTCCGGTTCATGGAGGCCCTCACGCAGACCACCATCGACGAGATGACGCGCGTCGAGTTCTTCACGAGCCACGAAGGCCTGAGTCTCCACTACGAGTCCGCGCAGACCGCCCAGGCATCCCACGCGCCCGGCTACTACGATCTCACCACCCACATGCCGTGGATCGGCGAACGGACGCGGCACGAGGACGGTGCCCACGTCGAGTTCTTCCGCGGCGTGCGGAACCCCATCGGGATCAAGATCGGACCTCGCGCCACGGTGGACGCCATCGTGAAACTCCTCGACGTGCTCAATCCGGACGACGAGGCCGGACGGATCGTCCTCATCCATCGTCTCGGTGCGCGGCGCGTGGCGGACCTCTTGCCGCCGCTCCTCGAGGGCGTGAAGCGCGCCGGTCGCCGGGTGCTCTGGGTGTGCGATCCCATGCACGGCAACACGCAGCTCACGTCGCGTGGCGTGAAGACGCGCAGCTTCGAGGACATCCTCCACGAGGTGGAGGCGTCCTTCGACGCGCACGAGGGGGTCGGGACCTACCTCGGGGGCGTCCACTTTGAGTTGACCGGCGAGGACGTCACCGAATGCGTCGGAGGCGGTCTCGACGAGTCCGATCTCCATCGGAACTACGCCAGTCTCTGCGATCCGCGGCTCAACTACCGGCAGGCCCTCGAGATGGCCTTCCGCATCGCTTCCCGCATGGCCGCTTCGGTCGCGCGGACGCGTCCGTTCCCGAAGACCTGAACTCGGGATCACCGTCGCCGAAAAGGACGATAGGATGCGGCTTCCCGAATGAGCGACGAGCCGAGAACGAAACGGCGGACGTACGACCGGTCCATGTCCCCCGCGGAGCGGGCGACCGAGCAGCGCGCTCGCATCATCGAGGCCGCGGTCGCGGTGTACTCCGAGAAGGGGTACTACGAGACGCTCGTGGAGGACATCGCGGCCAAGGCCAACGTGAGCCGCCGCACCATCTACGTCCACTTCAAGGATCTCGACGACCTGCGCTTCGCGGTCTTCGAAAGATCCCTCGAAGCGACGCTCGTGGAGCTCGGCAGGATCGCGACGGCGACCGTCTCCGGGGATCGGCTCGTGCGGGTGCTCACCGAAGCGTTCCGACAGGTGCAGGAGAACCGGAAGTTCGCGCGCGTCGTGACTTACGAGCTCCGGAGGCCGGAGCATCGCAACATCGAGCTCCGGGAACGGATCCTCACGTTCTTCGCCGGTGTCTGGGTGGAGGCCGTCGCCGAGGACGTGCGCGCGGGGAGGGTGACCGTGCCCATCGACGAACCCACGGCGTACGCCTGGGTCGGCGGCATCGAGGCGCTCCTCTTCCGGTGCGTCGACGACCCGACCGCCATCGACGTCGACGCGACCGTGGCGTCCCTCGTCGAGGCCTTCCGCATCGCCCACCCCTATTCCCCGGACGGTCGGCCCGAGACCGGAGCCGGAGGTTCCCCGTGAACGACGAGAACCGACCCAAACGACGTTCCTACGATCGGTCGATGACCGCCGAGGAACGGGCCGAAGAGCAGAAGACGCGCATCGTCCAGGCCGCGGCCGAGGTGTACGCCGAGAAGGGCTACTACGAGACCCTCGTCGAGGACATCGCAGCGCGCGCCACGGTCAGCCGGCGGACCATCTACACGCACTTCACCGATCTCGACGACGTGCGGTTCGCCGTCTACGAGCGCGCCATCAACGACACGCTCGTGCGCCTGGCGACGCTCGCGATGGACCGCAGTCCCGCCGACCAGCTCGAGACCGTCCTCACGGCGCTCTTCACCGGCATCAAGGCGAGTCCGAACTTCATGCGCGTCGTCGCGTACGAACTGAGGCGCCCCGAGAAGCGGAACATCGAGCTCCGCGAACGCATCTTCACCTTCTTCGTCAGCGTCATGATGAACGGCACGATGGAGGACGTGAAGGCCGGTATCGTCACGCGCGAGCCGGACGAGCGCATCGTGCGGTTCATGATCGGCGCCTTCGAATCCACGGCGCTCCGCTACGTGCAGACACGGACGGAATCGAAGGCCCTGGAGGCCGTGCCGATGCTCCTCGCGTTCGTGCGTCGGGTGTACCCGTTCGACGTCGCGAAGGCGAAGGCTCGCGCGGACGCGCAGTCGTCCGCCGGCGGTTGAGCCGACGCGGCGTCGCGCCGACGTCGGACGGCGGACTTCAGACGCGGATGCCGCGCAGTTCGTCGCGGCTGGCGCGCGTCATCAGGATGACGATCGCGTCCCGCAGCGGACGACCTGCGTGGAGGACGCTGTAGACCTGGTCGGTGATCGGCATGTCGACGCCGAGTTTCTGACCAAGGTCGTGAGCGGCGTGGCAGGTGAAGTAGCCTTCCGCCACGCTCCGCTGTGCCTTGAGGTAGTCGTGCGGGTTCATGCCTTCGGCGACCTTGAGACCGAGCGTGCGGTTGCGCGAGAGATCGCCGGTGCAGGTGAGGACGAGGTCGCCCATCCCGGCGAGACCGAGGAACGTGAGCGGGTCCGCGCCGACGGCGACTCCGAGGCGTGCCATCTCGGCGAGACCACGCGTGATGATCGCCGAGCGCGCGTTCGCGCCGAAGCGGAGGCCGTCGCACGCACCCGTGGCGATGGCCATGACGTTCTTGAGCGCGCCGCCGATCTCGATGCCGGCCGGATCCACGCTCGTGTAGATGCGGAAGTTCGGCGCGTGGAGTAGGGACTGCACGCGCACCGCCGCCGATTCGTCTTTCGAGGCGACGACGATGTCGGTGGGCAAACCGTCCGCCACCTCGCGGGCGAAGCTGGGGCCGCCGACGAACACGCGCCGTTCGTCGCCGACGGAGGGGAGCGTTTCTTCGAGCACCTCGGACATCATCTTCAGGGACGATTCCTCGATACCCTTCGACGCGACGGCGATCACCGCCTTCTTCGGCAGGGCGTCCGCCAGGGAACTCGAGACCGAACGGAGGTGCTTCGAAGGCGGGACGAGGATCACGAGTTCGGCGTCCGCCACGGCGCGTTTCGCGTCGGTCGTGGCGCGGATGGTCGCCGGCAACTTCGTCTTCGGCAGGTAGACGGAGTTCTCGTTCCGCTTCTCGATGTCGTCGACGACGTCGGGCTCGAGGGCCCACATCGTGACTGCGTGGCCGCTGCGCGCTGCCTGAATCGCGAGCGCCGTTCCCCACGCCCCTGCGCCCACCACCGTCACGTTCGCCATCGTCCCGACCTCCGCCGAGAAGACTACACGGGTTGGCGGAGTCCGCGAGGTCGTCCCCAATTCCCTTGCAGGTCCGCCTTCCGCCTTCTACGTCACGGGCCATGCGACGCGTGAAACTCGGCGGACTCGATGCGATCGTCACCGGCGGTACGGACAGGGAAGGGGGCGGCGACGGTCCTGCAGTCATCCTCCTCCACGGATTCGGAGCGCCCGGCGACGACCTCGTGTCCCTCCATCGCGTGATGCGGGTTCCCGAGGGAACGCGATTCGTATTTCCGGCCGCACCCATCGGGTTCGACACCGGATACGGCGAGGGTCGCGCTTGGTGGATGATCGACATGTCCCGCTTCGAACGCGCCATGGTCGGTGGGGCACCGCCGGACTTCTCCCACGAAGTTCCCGAGGGGCTTCCGGCGGCGCGCGAACTCGTGAAGGGCATGCTCGAGGCTGCGGTACGGGATCTGAAGCTCGATCTCTCCCGCACCGTCCTCGGTGGTTTCTCGCAAGGGGCCATGCTCTCGATGGACGTCGCGCTCCGGACGGACATCCCGTTCGCCGGGCTCCTCCTCCTCTCGGGCACGCTCATCGCGCGGGACGAGTGGTTGCCGCGCATGCCGGGTCGCAACACGATTCCCGTGTTCCAGAGCCACGGGACCCACGATCCCATCCTCGCGTTCTCCGTCGCGGAGCGCTTGCACACGGAGCTCGACGCCGCCGGGTTCCGCACGGAATGGGTCACGTTCCGGGGTCAGCACGAGATCCCCGCGCCGGCGCTCGACGGCGCGACCGCGTTCGTGAATCGCGTCCTCGCTCCGGTCGGATAGTCGTCAGAAACGTACGACCAAGCCGCCCGGCGCCGGCGCCGCGAACGGGACGACCTCCCGCACCGCCGACGAAGGAGTCGTTCCTTTCGGTGGAGCGACGAGAGCGGGACGGGTGTCCCCCACGCCGCCGATCAGCATGTCGACTCCCCAGGCGAGTCCGAGGCCGACGGCCGTTCCGATCACGTCCCAAGCGAAGTCCTTCCACGACGGATCGCCGAGACCAGCGAGATCCGCGACCTCCTTCGCGGCACCGAGCGTGAGCGCCACGCCACCTCCGAGGAGGAGGCGATGCCCACGGGCCGGCACTCCCGCGGCGGACGCGATGCCGTAGGTCGACGCAGCGATCGCGCCGGACAGGGTCGCGTGGAGCGCCTTGTCCTTCCCGAACCACGGATCGGGATCCGCCGCCCGCGCGGGAACGGCGTGGAAGGTGGACGCGACGACCGTCGCGACCGTGACGTAGCGCCGCGCGGACGTCCGGCGACGACGCGGGCGCGTCATCGTCCGCTCGCGCGCATGGCCCCGAGGACGAACCATGCCGCCGTCCCGACGACTCCGAACGCCAGGAGGCCGAAGACGACCATGATCACGATCATGGGTCCCTTCCGTACTCCCGGCAGGCTCACGGGCGGCGTGGTCGTCGGCGGGTGACTCGCCATCGGACGTTGCGACGGGACGAACGCAGGACCCGGTTCGGGCGTGAACGGAGGTCCCTTGGGAACGTAGGGTGGAGGCGGAGCGGAGGCGGGGCGCGTCGACGCGTTGGGCGAAGGCGGACGCGGTGCGTTCTCCATCTGGAGGGTCTTGGGCAGATCGCCGGCCGGTCTACCCGCGGCGGGAGGAACGAGCTCGATCGGCAACTTCGGCCGCTCCGCCATGAAGAACGTGCCCTTGGGTCCGAAGGCGGGAGCGGCCCCTGGCGGTGCCGGTGACACATCCATGGCCGGTGGGGCTTGGCTCGAGAAGCTCGCGGCCGGCGGCGGCGTGCGGACGTTGACGACCGGGGCCTCTCCCGGTCCGAACGCCTTGTCGGGCGAGGCCGTGGACGCGAGGGCGACGTCGTCCGCGACGGTGTCGAGGCCCGCGTCCGGGCCCGCGAGAGACGTGGCGGGCGCTTTCGCCGCTTTCCGCAGTTCGTCCCAGAACTCGCCGATGGTCTGCGGTCGCGTCCGGACGTCCACCGCGACGGCGCGTGCGAGCACGAGCTCCACGCGCGGTCGCACGCGGATGCCGAGGTTGTGGGCCGTCGGAAGGTTCGACGTGTCGAGCGCCTCCATGGTGCACGCCATCAGGTTGTCGCCCGTGCGGACCTTCTTGTCCCGGAGCATCTCGAGGATGACGATGGCGAGCGCGTACACGTCCGTCCACGGACCGATGGGGCCCGTGCGGGAATCGAGCTGCTCGGGCGCCGCGTAGGAAGGTGAGCAGATCGCGAAGTGCCCCACCGTCTGCACGCCGGGCGTGATCCCGATGGCCTCGGGGTCGAGGATCTTCGCGATCCCGAAATCGACGACCTTGAGGCGCTTGCCGTAGGGCGTCTGGGCGACGAAGAAGTTCCCCGGTTTCACGTCCCGGTGCACGACGCTCTGCGCGTGGGCGTAGCCGAGTGCGTTCGCGGCAGGGTCGAGGATCTGGAGCACGTCCTCGAGCGGCCGACCGGTGAACCTCTGACTCCGTCGGTACCGGAGTTCTTCGCTGAGCGAGAACCCCTCGAGCCATTCGAGGGCCATGAACGGGATGAAGGCGTTCGTGGACTGCGAGTACGTCGTGCCCGCCGTGATGCACCGGAGGATGTCGAGGTTGCCCTGGGAGAGGCGGTACGCGATGCGACTCTCGTCCCGGAAGCGACGCGTGAACTGGTCGATCAGTTCGGGCGTGAGCTGGTGAGGAAGCCTCAGGCACTTGAGGGCGACGGGCACGCCGAGGCCGAGGTGCTTCGCGCGGTACACCACGCTGAAGCCACCCTCACCGACCAGGCTCTCGACTTCGAATTGGGAGTCGACGATTTGGCCGACGAGACCGAACGGATCGCGTGTCGGCGGCATGGGACTTCCATCGTACCCGATCCGCCTCGGACTCGCGAGGACACGAGCGCTCGGGTTTTCGGCTACTCTCGGTCTCCTCCCGAGCCTCCGAGGCGAGGAGACGCTCCCGCATGCTGACCACCGACGTCCGCTTCGAAGGTTGGAACACGGAAGACTGGGTCCGTTTCGTCGCGCTCTGGCGTCCCCGCGCGGCGACGAGCGAGAAGGAGCTCTCGCGTCCCCACGGAGGCATCGTCGCCATCCACGAGCGTGGCGTCCTCCGCAAGTTGCTCCACACCGTGAAGGGTCGCGTCGACCTGGACGGTGCGTGGCCCATGCCGCTCTCCGAACTCGCGCGCACGCAAGGGGCGAGTTGGGCCATCGCCGCCCACACGGGGGCGCTCGAGGAGATCATGGAGCGCTTCGGCGCCCGTGCGCGACGCTCCGACGACCTCGTGAACCAAGTCCTGTCGTTGACGCAGATCGTCCGCGAACTCCGTGCCGAAGGCGCCCTCGAGATGTGGCCCCACCGACTGCGTGGCGTTCCCACGCCCACCGAGCCCATGGTCCGTCGTGCCATCGACTCCGTGTGCCAGGACGGTCGCGCCGTGTGTCTCGGCATGTTCCACGAAGGCGAGCTGCACACCGGTATCGTCCTCCGCAGGAAAGGACGCGGCTTCGACGTCATCGCCGGACCCGAGGAGATCCGCGCGTCCATGGGGCTCCTCTCGGGGGACTTCCGCCGCGACTTCCGCCATCTCGTCTCCGCGGTCGAGAACCGCTACGCGCCGCTCTCGTTCGGTTGCTTCGCCGAGGTCGACACCTTCCGCGAATTGCAGACCGACGGCTCCCCCGGGGCTTGGTCCCGTGCCGTCGCCGTCCGCGACGTGGTCCTCGCGCCGATCCCCACCGCCGTCGGCGTCGCCCTGGGCGTCGACACCGCGCGACTCGCCATCGACAACGTGAAGGTGATCACGAAGCGACTCGACCCGTTCGGGCTCCTCGAGCCCGTGCTCCGCACGGCGCGTTCGCGCTTCGCCGCGGCGGCGGGCGACAAGGACGTGTCGAGCACCCTCGGGTTCGACCCGCTCGCGGTGGTGCGGACTCTGTTGCGCCGCTGATGGCTCCTCCGCCGCGGAGGGCTTCTCCGACGCGGAGGGCTTCTCCGTCGCGGCGGGGCCTTCCTCTCCGGGAGCCTCTTCAGCTCTTGCAGAACTTCTTGTTGGCGAAGGCGTCCCTCGCCGCGGTGCAGCGCGCGTCGCTTCCCTGAGCGTCGAAGCCGGGAGGGAAGGGCGGACACTGCGCGCTCACGTAGACCTCGGTGCCTCCGTCGCTGGCGGCGGGACCCACGAGACACACGGCGTCGCACGTCGTGGACGATCCGGTCTCCGCCGCTGGCCCGTCGAGGATGTCGAGGACCCCCGACGTGCCGAGGCAATCGTTCGCGACGTCGTACGGACGTCCCGCGTAGGTGTGGACCGTGGGGCCGTCGTTGCAGGCGGAGAGCGACGCCCACGGGACCGCGAGCGTCGCCGCGAGCGCGATCCCGGAGCCACCCACCGCCGTGCGCAGGCGCGACGTCACGTGCTGGGCTCGAGCACCTTCACCTTGAGCTCGAGCAGCTGTTCGTTCGAGACCTTGGTGGGAGCGTCGGTCATCGTGTCCGTACCCTTCTGGGTCTTCGGATACGGGATGACGTCGCGGAGGCTCTCGGCGCCCGACAGGAGCATCGCGAGCCGGTCCATGCCGATGGCGACGCCGCCGTGGGGCGGTGCTCCGAAGCGGAGGGCTTCGAGGAGGAAGCCGAACTTCTGCTTCGCGTCCTCGTCGGAGATGCCGAGGGCACGGAAGACCTTGGCCTGCACGTCCGGATCGTGGAGGCGGATGGACCCGCCGCCGATCTCGAACCCGTTGAGAACGAGATCGTACCGGTAGCAGAGGACCTTGCCGGGATCGGAATCGAGCATGCCCACGCACTCGTCGTGCGGGCGCGTGAAGGCGTGGTGCGCGGCGGCCCAGGTCTTCTTGTCCTCGTCGTACTCGAAGAGGGGCGGGTTCACGACCCAGAGGAACTCGAACTTCCCGCCGTGTCCGAACTCGGGGATGAATCCGAGCTTCTTCGCGAGGTGCACGCGGAGGTTCGCCATCACGGTGTGGACCGCGGACGCACGACCGAACTGGAAGAAGAGGAGATCGCCGTCCTTCGCGCCGGTCGCCTCGTTGATCTTCGTGCGGAGGGCGTCCGTGATGGTCTTCGCGAGGGGCGATTGGACCCACGCTCCGGTCGCGTCGACCTTGGCGCGGGCGAGCCCTTTGGAGCCCATGCCCTTCACGAAGTCCTCGAGCTTGTCGAGTTCGGCGCGCGACAGTTTCGACGCGTGTTCGGCGGGGACACGCATCGCCTTCACGATCTCCGTCGGGAGATCGGCGCGGTAGCGACCGCTCTTGAAGTGCTCGGCGAGCTCCTTCCAGAACGGAACGCCACCGGCGTCCTCCGCGACGACCAGCGCCGTCACGTCGGTGTGAGGCATGGAGAAGCGGACGTCCGGCTTGTCGTTGCCGTACTTCGTCATCGACTCCTCGAACGGCATCTCGGGGAATCGTCCGCTCGGGTACTTCTCGAGGAGATCGATTCCGAGGACTTCCTTCCAGATGCGGAAGACGAGGCCTTCGATGGTGCGGAAGATGTCGTCCTGGTTGACGAAGGACATCTCGACGTCGATCTGCGTGAACTCCGGCTGACGATCGACCCGGAGGTCCTCGTCTCGGAAGCATTTCACGATCTGGAAGTAGCGGTCGAAGCCGGCGACCATGAAGAGCTGCTTGAAGAGCTGCGGGCTCTCCGCGAGCGCGTAGAACTTCCCGGGGTGCATGCGGCTCGGGACGAGGAAGTTCCGGGCGCCGCCGGGTGTGTACTTCACCATGAACGGCGTCTCGAGCTCGAGGAAGCCCGAGTCGTCGAAGTACCGGCGCGTCACCTGATTGATGCGGTGACGGACGCGGAGCGTCTTCTGAAGCGGGGCACGACGCAGGTCGAGGTAGCGGTACTGGAGTCGCTTCTCCTCGCCCGTGTCGATCTGGTCGGCGATCTCGAACGGCGGCGTGTCCGACTTGTTGAAGACGGTGAGCTCGACGACGTGGACCTCGATCTCGCCCGTCGGGAGCTTCGGGTTCTTGTTGGCACCGCGGCCGACGACCACACCGCGCACGCCGACCACCCATTCGCTCCGCAGAGCCTGGGCGCGCGTGTACGCGTCTTTCGGGGCGTCGCCGTGGCCCTTGAGATCGGGATCGAAGACGAGCTGCGTGATGCCGTCTCGATCGCGGAGATCGACGAACACGCACCCGCCGTGGTCGCGGTAGCTCGCCACCCATCCGAATAGGACCACTTCGTGGCCGACGTTGGCGGCGCGAAGGTCCGCGTTGCGATGGGAGCGCTTCAACTCGTCGATGAACCTTGCCACGGCAATCCTCCAGAAACGCCCCACCTTAGAGCACCAATTGGGTGCTCGTCACCAGTCCCTGAGGTAAGGTCGCTCTTCGCCTTGCGATCTTTGGTCTCGCCACCGTCGAACTCGCCCAAGGCACGCGCGTCGCTCGTCATCCTCGACGGTCTCGCGTTCGCGGTTCCGGCCCTCGTCGCCGCGAGCTTCGCGTGGAACACCGTGGACGCCGCGCACGACACCGCGGCCGTCCGTGCGTTGGCGCTCGGACCCACGGGCCTCTTCCGCGCCCTCGACGGTCTCTTGGCGCAGCTCGCGCTGGGCCTTCCGGTGGGAGACCGCGCGTTCCGCGGCGCCCTCGTGAGCGTCGCTTTTTCGGGGATCTTCGCCTCCATCCTCTTCCGACTGGTCCTCCACCTCCTCCGTCGTGCGGGGGGCGAGGGACGTCTCGTCCCGTTCGTCGCCATGGTGGCCACCATCGCCGTCGCCGCGTCGCCACCGGTACTCGCGGAGTCGGTGGTCGTCGGTGGGAGCATCCTCGGCGCGGTCCTCGTCCTCGCACCGCTGTTCCACGTCGTCACCCACCGCCAGGACGAGACGGAGCCGCGAATCGGTGCGGCGTTCCTCCTCGGTGCGGCGGTCGCGTACGAACCCTTCGTGGGACTCGCCGCGGGCCTCGCCCTCGGATCGTACGTGGGAATGCGTTCCTTCGTCCGTCGCACCGTGCCCGTTCCCTCCCGCGCGACGCTCGTCGCGTTCGCGATCGGGCTCGCGCCGCTCCTCTGGGCGTTCGTCCGGACGCGCACGGCGTCGCCCTTCGCACTCGGCGCTCCCCTCGGCCACGCATGGCAAGGCGAGACGCCGTGGACCACGAAACCGTCCATCGCGAACGCGGTCCTCGCCGACGTGGGGCCCGTCCTCCTCGCGGCAGGAGCCTTCGGTACGGCGTTCGCGGCCGTGTTCACGCGCACGCGGGCGCTCGCCTTCGCGCTCGTCGTCGTCGTGGCGGTCGCCTTCGCGGCGGCTTCGACCGGGGCTCCGCTCGGAGCTTCCCGGACCGCTCCGGTCGTCCTCGCGGCCTACGGGGCCATCGGGATCCTCGCGAGCGTCATGCTCCACCGTCTCGTCCGATGGATCGGTTCCGCGAACGTCCCGTTCGCCGCCGCGAGCGCGGTGATGGTCGTCCTCCTGGAAGCCGCGATTCCGGTCCGTTCGGTGGACGATGCCGTCCAGGTCCTCGCGCGTTCGTCGCCGCGGCGCGTCCGCGAATGGGAGGAACTCGCTTGGGACACGTTGCCGCTCGGGTCGACCGTCCTCGTGCCGGACGCCCTCCTGCTGACGCGGTTCCTGTCCGCACGTGCGCAAGGATCCCTCCGATCCGATCTCGCCCTCCTGCCGACGTTCGATCTCTCGAACGCGCTCGTTTTGGCGGAGCTCACGCGCGAACCCAAGCTCACGCCTCTCGTCCGCGATCTGTTCCTCGGGAACGTACCGGACGAATGGTCGCTCTCGTCCCTGTCCTCGTCCCGCCCCCTCGCGGTCACCTTCGATCCGAAGTGGGACAAGACGCTCTCGCGCCATCTCCTTCCCTCGGGGCTCTTCGCGCGGTTCGAATCGGAACCCCGTGGCACGGTCGATCGACGTCAGGGGCTCGTCGCGTTCCAGGGAGAACGGGAGCGGCTCGCGCGGGCGGTCGGAAAGCCCGTCGACCGCGAGCTCACGGCGCTCACGCTCCATCTCCTCCGCGCCCGGGTCCTCGCTCTCGCGTCGGCCTCCGACCGTGAACTCACGGCCCTCGCCATCGAGGACGTCCGAGCGTTCGATCCGAAGGACGACGTCGCCCGGGCGATCGAGGAGCGCATGGCGAAGAAGGCCGGCACCGTCGACACCTCGGGACTTTCACCCTGACGACCGGCCCGACGCCTTCTTTCCCGCCTCCGCCTTCGCCCGATCGACGGCGCGCCACATGTACCAACTCGCGACGCTCCTGTACGGCTTCCAGCGCTCCGCCCGCGCCTCGACGACGCCCGGCGCCGGCAGTTCGGCGGTACGGTAGGTGATCTCGAATCCCTTCCGCACGCCGAAATCCGACGATGGCATCACGTCCGGTCGACCGAGACGGAACATCATCATCATCTCCACCGTCCACGGACCGATGCCACGCACGCGCGTGAGGCATTCCTTGATGGCGTCTTCGTCCATCTTCTGGAGCGCCTTCAAGTCCGGAATCTCCCCGCGAAGGGCGTGGGCCGCGAGATCCTTCAGCGCGCGGGTCTTCGCGTTCGAGAGACCGGCGGTGCGGAGGTCCGCCTCGCTCACCTTCGCGAGTTCCTTCGCCGTCGGCCGTCGGGACGCGTCGAACAACGCGCACACGCGCGCGAAGATCGTCGCCGCGGCCTTGCCCGTGAGCTGTTGGTAGACGATGGACTCCGCGAGGGCGTCGAAGGGCGACTGCATCTCGGCGACGGTCCACGTGCACGGTCCGACGGCGTCGATCAGCTTCCGGAGAGCGGGATCGTTCTCGCGGAGGGTCTTCACGGCGAGGGCCACGTCGAACGGAAGCTTGCCCCGCGACGGCGTCACGAGTTCGTAGCCCTCGCACGCGAGGAGGCGCGACTTCGTGTCCCGACCTCCGAACGCCGAGAAGCCGCCGGCGCGACCCCCGGCCGCGAGGACGCGGTGGCACGGGACGACGATCGGGTACGGGTTCTTCGCCATCGCCTGTCCCACGGCCCGGGAGGCACCCGGTGACCCCGCGCGCGTCGCGAGCTCGACGTAGGACAGCGTCGTTCCCGGCGGAATGCGCCGCGCCTCGTCGTACACGCGTCGGCGGAACGTGGGCAGGTGATCGAGGGCGAGCGGGACGGCGAGCAGATCGACCTTCGCGCCTTCGAGGTGCTTCACGATGGCCCCGATCGCCTTCGCGATGGGCGCGGGCGACTTCGCCGAGCGCGGCGAACCGAACGACGTGCGCGCCTTCGACTCCAGCGACTTCGCGTCCTCCTCTGGAAGGAAGATGCGCACGACGCGATCCCGCGACCACGCGATGGCGCAGGCGCCGACCTTCGTCTCGAACGTCGTCCACCCTTCGACGTCGAGGGATCGGGGCTCTCCGGACGGAGGACGGGATGTGTGTGCGGATGTCGTACGGGACGTCGGCATGGTCGGTGAGAGTCTACCCGTCCCGCGGCCATTCGCCTCGGGCCGATCGTGATCCACGACGGACGACCGACGCATGGCACAGAGTGGCGAGCATCGTCGAACCACGCTCCGTAGCCGCAGACACGGACGATCACGCCGTCGCGTGACGCACTCTCGTCGAGCCCGCACGACGGAAGAGTCGGCACGACGACTGCACCTCCCTCCCCACCACGCAGGAGGTCACCATGCGTCACGCTTCCACCGGGCTCGTCGTTCTTTTCTTCGGAATCGCCCAGGCCGCGATCGGTTGCTCTTCTCCTTCGAACGAGTCGGACGTCGGCTCGTCCGCGCAGTCGATCCGCGATGGACTCGGCAAGGGCGCGTCGCCGTCCCCCGGAGGAGAAGAAATCCTCCCCGAACCCGGCGGCAAACGCTGCTTCGGGTTCGCCACCGCGCACGATCCGAACCGACCGCAATGCCTCTCGCAGGAGCAATGGAAGGACGTCGCTTCGAAGACCTGCGCGAACGGCGGCGCCGAGCTCACCGACTACCAGGTCACCTCGTCGTGCGGCCGAGGTCTGTGGCTCGGCGTGACTGGGACGTGCTGTTCGAAGGGCGACCCGCCGCCGCCGCCGAAGGTGTGCTTCGAGGGCAAGCTCGGAGGGGGGCCGCTCTCCGCGGACCTCTGGAAGCGTGCCGCGGAAGCGTCGTGCACCGCCGCGAACACGCGCCTGAATCGCTTCCAGATCGAAGGGGGACGTCCCGACTTCACGGGAGCCAGCTTCGAGTGCTGCACGAAGGACCCTTCCGGATGCGATCCGACGCCGCCGAATCCGGTGCCTCCGATTCCCCTCCCGGATCCGAAGCCCCTTCCGGATCCGAAGCCCGTTCCGCCTGATCCGTCGCCGACCCCCGGCGCGGAGTGCGTCGTGGGCGGATGCAGCGGCGAACTCTGCGTTCCGGCGGGGACCACGGTGGCGAGCACGTGCGAGTTCAAGCCGGAATACGCCTGCTACGCGAAGAACCAGGACGCGTGCGTCGCGCTGGGTCACACCGGCGGCATTCCGGGCAGTGTGCTCTGCGGTTGGAGCGAGAAGGATCCGGAGCTCGCAGCATGCCTCCAAGGCACGCGTTGAAGTCGTCCCCGCGGCGTCGTGGCCGCGGGTCGTGACCGTGGTGGGTCGTGGTCGGCAGGGGGCGGGATTCTCGCTACACTCGCCGGCCACGACCCATGACGCGACCTTCGAACGCCCAAGAACTCCGCGCCCGTTTCGACGAACTCGGCATCCGACACGTGAAAGTCGGCGGCTTCGACATCGACGGGGTCCTCCGCGGAAAGTACATGGCGAAGGAGAAGTTCTGGGGAGCCCTCGACGAGGGCTTCGGCTTCTGCGACGTGATCTTCGGCTGGGACATCGCCGACGTCCTCTACGACAACGCGAAGGTCACCGGCTGGCACTCGGGATATCCGGACACGCTCGCGCGCATCGATCCCTCGTCGTTCCGGGTGATGCCCCACACGCCGGACACGGCGGCGCTCCTCGTCGATTTCGTGCAGAAGGACGGGAGCGCCCATCCGGCGTGTCCGCGATCCCTCCTGAAAAAGGTCGTCGAGCGCGCGAAGGGCATGGGCTACACGGCCACGTTCGCCGCCGAGTTCGAGTTCTTCGTCTTCAAGGAGACCCCCGCCTCGATCCGCGAGAAGGGCTACCGGAAGCTCGAACCACTCTCGCCCGGGATGTTCGGATACTCGTGGCTGCGTGAGGGTCAGAACGAGCCGTTCTGCCGCGCCATCCTCGAGGAGATGGAGAGGTTCGACCTCGACATCGAGGCGCTCCACACCGAGACCGGTCCGGGCGTGTACGAAGTGGCCATCCGCTACGACGACGCGCTCCGCATGGCGGACAAGGCGGCGCTCTTCAAGACCGTGATGAAAGACCTCGCCGCGCGCCACGGCCTCATGGTCACGTTCATGGCGAAGTGGAACGCCGACCTTCCGGGGTCCAGCGGGCATCTCCACCAGTCCCTCTGGACGGACGACCCGAAGAAGCCCGGATCGAAGTCGAACGCCTTCCACGACGACGCCGATCCCCAGAAGTTGAGCCGGGTCGCGCGGAGCTACGCCGCCGGGCAGCTCGCGCTCATGCCCGAACTCACCGCGCTCTACGCGCCGACCGTGAACGCGTACAAGCGCTACGTGCCGGGCGTCTGGGCGCCGCTCACCGCGTCGTGGGGCGTCGAGAACCGCACGGCCGCTATCCGTGCCATTCCGGGATCGCCGAAGTCGACGCGCCTCGAATACCGCCAGACGGCGGCGGACATGAACCCCTACGTCGCCATCGCGACGATGCTCTCGGCCGGCCTGCGTGGAATCGAGAAGGGAATGTCACCGCCCGCCGAAGGCACCGGGGACGCATCGAAGGCCGATCTCGGACACGCCCTCCTCCCGCGCACGCTCCGCGAGGCCACCGCGAGGCTCGATGCGTCCACGGAGGCACGGGCTCTCCTCGGCGACGCGTTCGTCGATCATTACGTGCGGACCCGCGATTGGGAGACCCGCCAGTACGAGCGCGCCGTCACCGAGTGGGAACTGGCGCGCTACTTCGAATCGATCTGAGGCGGGCTCACCGCTCCGACGGCCAGCCCGTCAGGGACCGGCGCTTCTCCGTCTAGCGCTTCACCGTGCCGAGGTTCACGAAGGCCTGGTCGACCATGACCACGAACGGTCGATCCTCGACCTTGAGACCGCCCTTGCCGTCGTGGTCGATGACCTGGAGCTTGCCCATGCCGTAGCCCATCGGGCCGCGCGAGTAGTAGTGCGCTTGGAGCGTGTAGACCGGGTCGCGCTGGTACTTCGCCTTGCGGATGGTGAAGCACTCGGGACCGTAGCCGGTCGTGATGTCGGCGTAGAGGCTGCCGCCGCTCGGCAGTTCGCGGGACGAGTAGAACGCGTGCCCACCGGACGAGTCGAAGATGTGGAAGTCGACGTCGTTCGCGTCGGTCTCCCAGTTGAGGACGAAGCGGAGCGAAGGACCGGAGTCGATGGACGCACCTGCCGACTGGAGGCGTTTCACGAGGGCGCCGCGTTCGATGCCTCCCGACGCGAGCCACGCCGCGGCGACGATGCCGAGGTCCTCGCGAAGGATCCGGTCGGCGGCCTCGAAACGCGGGTAGGAACGCTTGAGCGCGGCCTCGAGGACCTCGACGGCCTTGCCATAGTTGCCGCTCTTCACGAGCGCCCACGCGTAGAGACGGTGGCTCGACGGATGATCGGGGCGATCGAGGGCCGCCTTCTCGTAGGAGTCGACGGCGAGGTTCGTCGCCGACTCGAGCTTCAGACGCTCGAGGCGTTCGCCCGCGAACCGACGCAAATCCGCACGCGACGAGAAGAGATCGACGAGGGATCCGTAGGCGCGCGCGGCCGCCGGCGCTTCGTCGTTCGCCTCGTACGCTTCGCCGAGCGCCACGAGGGCCATCACGTCGCCGGGGTCCTTCGCGTGCCAGGCGCTCGCGCGTTCGAGGGCGAGCGGCTTCTTGCCCTGGGCGATGGCGTCCATCACGGTCTTGTACGTGCCGGTGTACGGGGCCGCGCCGTGGGGACGATCGTCGCGAGCCGCGCGGCCGTAGGCGTTGGTGTCGCCGTCGGAGGTCTCGGCCAGGGCGTCCATCATGATCTGTCGCTGGCGCCGAGCTTCCGGCGCCGGTCGGGGCTCGGCGACCGGCGGCGTCGCGTGGCTTCCCGCGAGTCGTCCGAAGCCGGCCGCTCCCGTCGCGGCCGGAGCCGTGGACTCGGCGGGAAGGTCGGTCACGGGCTCGGGCGCAGGCGCCGCCGCCATCGGACGGGCCGCCATGCGCGGACCCGCGGGTGCCGCGTTCCCGAGCGCACCGAGCCCGATTCCCTCGCCGCGACCGCCACCTCCTTCTCCGAGGCCCGAGAGACCGAGTGCGGGATCCGCCGCCTTCTTCTCGGCTTCCATCTCGCCTTCGCCGCCCTTCGCGCGATCCGAGAACCCGTCCGTGGGCGCCGAAGGCCGCATCGCCTGGGCCGGAGGCGGCGGTTGCGTACCACCGCGCGTCGACGCGCTCTCTTCGCGGGACGACGGCTTCGCGGCCTCCGTCTCCTCGCCCCTTCGGAAGGCCTTGTCCTTGACCGGGGCGTCCTTCCGGTCCCATGCGCGCGCGGCGACTTTGATTCGACCGTCCTCCACGGTGAGGATGTTGGCGAGGGACCTGCGATCGATGTCGTAGCGCGCGAAGTCCTGTTCGGTCTCGAGGACGAGCAGCGACGTGTACGGCGAGAGAACGCGATGTTTCGTCGACAAGGCGACGATGTTCCTCTCGACGTTCGCGAGGTCGTCGCGTCCCTTCGTGTCGGCGAGGGTCGCCAAGAGCGAACCGATCTTCGCCTTCGCCCACGCACGCTCCACGAGCTCACGCGGCGCCTGGGTCCAGGCGAGTTCGAGCTTCTCGCTCACGGTCTCCGTCTTGCCGCCCCTGCCCACCGCTCCGGGGTAGTCGAGGACGACGACGGGACGAGTCCCTTCGTTAACTTCGGCGTAGACGAGCACCTCGTCGCCCGGCTGCACGCCGTCGAGGCGCGTGGGATACGTCCACGAAGCGCCTTCCACGCGCACGCCCACGTTCGACCGCGTGCGGGAGGCGAGCTTCCGTCCGAGCGTCGAGAAGCTTCCGGCCGCGTCGGCGACCACGCCATCACGGGGGAGACCGGCGGTCACGAGCATCTTGAGGATCGCAGCGTCCCGGATGCCACCGGCCCCGACGGCGTCCAGACGTTCCACTCCGGAGGAGGCCAGCGCGAGGGTCGCGTCCTTGAGTGCGGCCGCGTCGGTCTTTCCGGCGGTCGCCACGCCGTCGGAGACGACGAGGACGCGTCTCCAACCGTGCTTCGCGGCGTCGGCCTTCGCCCATGCCAGCGCCGCTTCCAGGTTCGACGCACCGAGAGCGCCTCGCGCCTCCATCTTCGACTTCGCGCCGCTCGTGTTCCACTCGCGGGCCCTGCCGGAGAACACGCTCTCGACCTCCTGGTCGAAACACGCGACGCCGATCCGTGTCCCTGCGTCTTCGCTCTCGGCCATGGCGCCGACGAGCCGCGACACGAGGGCGATCTGGTCCGCGAATCCGAGGGCGCGGGACGCGCTCGTGTCGACGAGCACCAACGTGGAGTCGAACACGTCCGGCGCCGTGTCGACGACGGGGCGGACGCGCGCCACGACCAAGTTGCCCGCGCGGAGGCTCGGCGCCTCGTCGGACGCGTGGACGACGAAATCCTCGGCCGGCACCTGTGACTTCGCCTGGCGTTCCCCGAGGACGCGCCCGGAGGGATCCGTCGCCCGGAGCGCGATGGAACCCACGGAAGGAAGACCGCGGAGCGGGAGCGTGTAGTCGCCGTCGATCTCGTGGGAGTACGAGAGGATGATTTCCTTCACGCCGTGGGCCGGGATCGGGAAGACGCGTGCGGAGAACTCGTTGCCGGCCGCTTGCTCGAGGAGCGCGGGATCCTGCTTCCGGTGGAGGAAGTCTTCGTAGGCGCGGCGCGCCCGCTTCTTCTCGACCACCTCGCCTTCTTGCCAGCGATCGCCGATGCGCATGGCGAAACGGCTCACGGACGCGTTCGCGGGGAGCGTGATCTGGAAGCGACCTTCGATGACCCGGTTCTCGGGATTCTCGAACGCCATGCGGAGCTCGGTGAACGCGAGAGGGCCGTCGACGACCGCGCGTGCGTCGAGCCCTGCGAGAGCGAGACCCGAACCGTCGGAGGCCGTCAGCTTGAACGGCGCCTCGACGGACCCTCGCCCGGTCTCCTTGTCCCAACGCCGGAACGCTTCGGGCACGGCGACCGTGACCCGTTTCGCCTTCGACGAGGCGCCCGCGCGACCGGAAGGATCGTCCCCGCGTTCGTCGGCGGACGTCACGACGGCGGGACCGTGCCCCTTCGCCGCCGAGGCTTTCCATGCCACCCACCCGGAGGCCACGACGGTCGACGCGATCACGATTCCCAGGACGGATTGGCGCATGCCCGTAGGACGCCGCCCGGCTGCGAAAGTTCTGAGGCACCGACGTCTCCCCTCCGTTTCCACGGGCACGGGGGGCTCCTGCCACGATGGAGGCGGCGAGGTAGGCGTGATACTCAGGACGCCATGAGCCTGGTTTCCTGGAGTTTTCCGACCACCATCGTTTTCGGCGCCGGTTCGTTGAAGAAGCTTCCGGACCACGTCGCCCGCATCCAGGGGACGTCGGTCCTCGTCGTCTGCGACCCCGGTGTGGTGAAAGTCGGCATCGCCGACGCCGTCGTGAACGTGCTCACGCAAGCGAAGATCAAGGCGACGATCTTCGACAAGGTGGACCCGAACCCGGTCGAAAGGAACGTGTTCGACGGCGTCGAGGCGTACCGCGCCGCGGGAGCGAACTGCATCGTGTCCGTGGGCGGCGGATCGCCGCTCGACGTGGGCAAGCTCATCGCCCTCAAGACCACCCACGATCGTCCCCTCGTCGACTACGACGACGCGACGGGTGGCGATGCGTTCATCGGACCGAACGTCCCGCCGATCATCACCATCCCGACGACGGCGGGCACGGGCAGCGAGGTCGGTCGCTCGGGTGTCGTCACCCTCGCGGCGAACGGGCGCAAGACCGTCATCTTCAGCCCGTACTTCCTCGCGAAGGCCGCCATCCTCGATCCGGAACTCACGCGCTCGATGCCCGCGCACGTCACGGCCGCGACCGGCTTCGACGCGCTCACGCACTGCCTCGAAGCGTACGTGTCGCTCGGCGATCACCCGATGGCGGACGGCATCGCCCTCATGGGACTCGAACTCTGCGCGAAGCACCTGGTCCGCGCGGTCGAGAAGGGCGACGACCTCGAGGCGCGGGGCGGCATGATGAAGGCGGCCATGATGGGTGCCGTCGCGTTCCAGAAGGGCCTCGGCGCGTGCCACTCCCTCGCCCACCCGCTCTCGAGCGAGAAGGGTATGCACCACGGCTTGGCGAACGCCCTCTGTCTCCCCGCCGTCGTCGAGTGGAACGAGAAGGCGGTCTCCGACAAGAACGCGCGCGTGAAGGCCATCTTCGACCCGACCGCGAAGAACCTCGCGGACGCTCTCCGCACCGTTCGCAAGCGCATCGGCATCGCGGACGGCCTCGCCAGCGGCGGTGTCACGAAGGCGGACATCGCGAAACTCTCCGCGAAGGCGTTCGAGGATGCGTGCCACAAGTCGAACCCGCGCCCCGCGACGAAGGAAGATCTCGCCGCGCTGTACGAAGCTTCTCTCTGATCGAAAGCGCCGCCATGCTCCCCGAGAAAAAGCAGGTTCTCATCGTCGACGACGAACCGAACCTGCGGAAGATCCTCGCCACCCAGCTCTCCCGCGACGGGTACGACGTCCTCACCGCGGAAGACGGGGAGCAGGGCCTCGCGCTCGTCCGCGAGAACCACATCGACCTCGTCGTCACCGACCTCAAGATGCCCAAGGTCGACGGCATGACGCTCCTCCGCGAGGTGCTCCGCGAGGACCGCGAGATGCCGGTCGTCATGATCACGGCACACGGCACCGTCGACACGGCCGTCGAGGCCCTCAAGCTCGGCGCCTTCGACTACCTGACCAAACCGTTCGACAAGGACGAAGTTCGGCAGATCGTCGCGAAGGCCCTGAAGACGCGTTCCCTCGCCGGCGAGGACGCCACGACCCAGTCCGCCGAAGGGGCGCGTTTCGGCATCATCGGCGGCTCGCCCGGCATCACGGAGCTCTACGCCGTGCTCGAGCGCGTCGCCGACACCCCGACGACCGTCCTCATCACGGGCGAGAGCGGTACGGGCAAGGAGCTCGTCGCCCGGGCGCTCCACGAGCACTCTCAGCGGAAGGACAAACCGTTCATCAAGGTGAACTGCGCCGCGATCCCGAAGGAGCTCATCGAGAGCGAACTCTTCGGCTACGAGCGCGGGGCGTTCACGGGCGCGGTCAACTCGAAGCCCGGCCGCTTCGAGCTCGCGAACGGTGGGACGCTTTTCCTCGACGAGATCGGCGAGATCCCGATCGAGATGCAGGTGAAGCTCCTCCGGGCCCTCCAGGAGAGCGAATTCGAGCGCGTCGGAGGCATCAAGACGATGCGCGTCGACGTGCGGCTCGTCGCCGCCACGAACCGTGATCTCAAGAAGCTCATCGCCGCCGGAACGTTCCGCGAGGATCTCTTCTACCGACTCAACGTCGTGCCGATGCGCATCCCCGCCCTCCGCGAACGCGCCGCCGACATCCCGATCCTCGTCGAGCACTTCCTCGCGAAGTTCAACGACCGGTTGAAGAAGCGCGTCACCGGCGCCGAGGCCGACACGCTCGAGATCCTGAAATCCTACCCGTGGCCGGGGAACATCCGCGAGCTCGAGAACGTGGTCGAACGCGCCGTGCTCTTCTGCGACGGATCGAAGATCCGCGTCGACGACCTTCCTCCGGAGGTCCGCGGTGCGCCCCACGTTCCTCCGGCGCAGATCACCGATCAGGAGATCCAGGCCGCCCTCGCGAGCGAAGGCGGACTCAAGGAGCACGTGAAGGTCGCCATGAGCCGCCTCGAGAAGGAGCTCGTCGGCAAGGCGCTCGAGCAGACGGGCGGGAACGTGACCCACGCCGCCCGACTCCTCAAGATCTCGAGGAAGGGTCTCCAGCTCAAGATGAAGGAGCTCGGTCTCCGCGAGAACGAGAAGGCCGAAGGCTGAAGGATCGGTCGATCCGCGTCCCCGGAGAGCGTCAGCGAATCTGCGTCTTGCAGCCGAGGAGGACGTCGACCTTGCCCTGCGTGTCCGCTTTGAGGGCGGTGCAGATGTCCGGGCACATCGAGATCTTCGAGGGCGTGACACCGTTGGACGGCGGCACGTCGTAGTACCAACCGCGCGGGACGCCCGCGCATCCGCCCACGCTGCCGACGTACGGCAACGTCTCCGCGCCGCCCGTGCTCGGCGTGAAACGGACGTTGACCTTGTCGAAGTCGGGCATTCCCGAGTCGGGTCGCGGCAGTTCGTAGTCGCAGGGGAGCGCGCTCGCGCGCACGGTGTTCAGCGCCGCGAGAAACTGTTGGGCGACGTTCTGGTTGGTCGAGATGATGAACGCCTGGTTCGTGCCACCGCTCTGGGCGATCATGTTCAGGTTCGTCCGTGCCTCGTTGGCCTCCGCGTCCGCGAAGACACCGACCACGAAGGTCTTCACGCCGGGGATGCCCGCATCGGGGTTCGCCGCGAGACCGTTCGCCGCGACGTTCGCGATGCTCGCGATGTCCGTCGGGGCGCAGATCGTGGGCAGGCCGTCCGTGACGAGGAGGGCGATGGTGGAGTGCGTCGGGTTCGCGGCGGCGAGCGTGCGCGCGCGGGAAATGGCGCCCGTGAGCGCCGGGGCCGTCGGCGTGCTGCCCGAAGGTGTGCGGTTCATCGCCATGATGATCGCGTTCGCGCCGCCCGGGAGCGCGACGAGATTCACCTCGGGCACGTCGTACTGGGCGGCGTTGCACGAGAAACGCTTGGAGCACTCCGCCGTCGCGATGCGCGTGCACGTCCCACCGCCCGAACACGCCAACGTGTTCGAGTTGTTGCCCACCGGGATGAAGAACGTCCCACCCGTCGAGCAATCGCAGAGGGCTTGGCAGTTGCGGTTCGCGGGGCAATCCGAGTTGCCGGCGCACGGAATGAAGTCGATGTTGCCGGACTGGCCCGGGGCGGGGCCGCACGCCTTGTTCTCGCACGGACCGAACGCACCGCATTCGTTGCTCGTCGCGCAGGAGGTCGGCGAGCCCGGATCGAGAAGCGGGAAAAATTGGATGCCGAGTCCGATGCCCGCCGACTGCGGTTCCTGCACGAAGGAGGTGACGGCCGACTTCACCGCTTCCCACTTCGTGGGACCCGCCGACGTCGGATCGCTCATGGAACCGGAGCTATCCATCATCACGTAGATGTCGAGCGGGAACGCCTTCGCCGCCGCCGTCTCCGTCGCGCATGCCACGAGCGCGTCGGGATCGTCGGTCGACGAATCCGTGTTGCCGCCGAAACCGGCGTCGTTCGTCGACGTCGTCGCGTCGGATCCGGAGCCCGAGTCGACGCGCCCCGTGGAGCCGGCCGTTCCGCCGTTTCCTCCCGTGCTCGCGTCGTCGAAGTTGGAACCGGGGGGCGATTCTCCGCACGCCACCAACGTCCCGAACCCCAACCCCAGAAGGGAACCGACAACCCTCAATGCCCGTCCGAGACCCATGATTGGAGCTCCCCTCGACCTTCGCGCGCGCTCCCGGCAGGAGAGGAGGCGGCAAGCAGGATGGATGCAACAAGCGTACGGAGCGGCCGATGGGGCCGCAAGTCCACGTCGTGATTCGTGATCGTCCCGGAAGGAGCCCGTCTCAAACGAGTCCAGCGGTGACGCTCCGGATGGGCGTGACGGTGTCGTGAAAACGGCTCAGCAGGTTCACGAGCACGGCCCGGGCGGGCGCCTTCGCGAACGGGAACTTCTTGAAGACCGCGACGGCGTGTTTTCCGTCGAACTCGATCTTCGGCTTCCAGTCGATTTGTGCCGGTTCGACCGCGTTGCCCGCCTTCGAGACGTAGTGCGCGATGCTCGGCATCCATCCCTCGAGGACCCGTTTGAGTTTCGGACGCACGCGGATGCCCAAGGACTCGGCGCACACGATCTCGACCCGGGCCGCACGGGACGGTGCTTCACGGACCACGAAGCCCGGTCGCGACCACTCCTCGAGGTAGGCCGTCGGATCGGAGAGCCAGGTGCGCAGGCGATCTTCCCTCACCGTGAGTTCGGTGTCGTCGAGGGCGAGCGAGCCCGAAATGGCGAGTTGCCGGACCTCCCCGACGCCGCTCAGGATCTCGACGACGTTCCGGAGGAACCGCGGCGAGACGCCGCGCACCCCGAGCGTGAACGCGAGGCTGGGCCCCTTGGACTTGGCGCCACGCCACGTTCCGTCGAGCTTCTCGACTTCCCCCGCGGACGGCGCGAAGTGCGCACCTCCCGCACCTCCGCGGGCGATGGCGTCGATGATCGATTCGACGAACGGTGTCGCCGACCCGCTCGGAATCGGGGACTCGAGTTCGAGGCGGATCTCGAGTTCCTGGGATTCGAGGCTGCCCCGGTAGGAGACGAACAGCGCGTCGTCCACGAATTCGAGTCCGTCGAGGAGCGGACCTTCCGAGGGCATGGGATCACTGGCCGCGGGCGCGGCGAGGAACACGACGCTGGGGCCGAACATCTTCCCTCGGGAGAGCTCGAACACCTCGGCGAGCTCGCGGGCGTACACGTCCTCGAGGTGACCGTAGAGACGCACGCTGTCCATGTGCGGTGCGCCGCTCACCGTCATGCGGACGCCGGAGCGATCGTCGGCGCCGAGGAACATGATCTCGCCCGTCGCCTCGAGCACGTGCGCGCGTTCGAACGCCGCCGCGACCCGCTTGCTCCAGCGATCGAAGTATTCCTCTTCGAGCCACGCACGCACCTTCACCTTGTCACCGTCGTCGGTGAGGTAGAAGAAGCTGGCACCGGCGAGCTCGTTCAGCTCCGAGCATGCCTCGAAGATCTCGCGCACGGTCTGGTCCCGGAAGTTCCCGCGGAAGAACGCGGGCCACGCGAAGGCCTCCGGATCGATCCGGAGTCCACGCCACACGGCACCTTGTTTCGGCGGGAACTGGAGCTCGCCGAAGATCATCACCCTCGTACCCATCGACTCGCTCTCAGGATGGGACGCGGCGTTGTGCCTCGAAGAGGAGCAGCGCGATCCTCGCTTGGTCGCCCTCCGAGAGGCCGACGAACTCCACGCTCACGGCGTGGAGTGACGCGGAGTCGGAGGGTCGCTCGGTGACGCGGACCACCTTCGCGACGGCCGGAATGGAGACGCGTGCGTCACCGTCGTGGGTCGCGAAATCGAGGCGCACGTCGAGGCTTTCACCCGCCTCGAGCCGTTCCGTCGAGACGAAGCGCATGCCACCCGGCGTGACGTCCTCCGTGATGGCGTTCGTGACGATCTTCGGGAATCGGGCTCGCCGGATGACGACCGGCACGTGCGCATCCATCCGGAAGAACTTCCGCTTCTGCGTGAGTTCGAAGTCCGAGGGCATCGCGATCTCGAGCTCGTGAGGATTGTGCTCCGAGACGTGCGCGATGCGCGACTCGCCGCGATGCAAGCCGAACAAGTCCCAGAACTTGAACGTGACGCGGGTGCCGCACTCGAACGCGGGGACGGCTTCGCCGGAACCGAATTCGATCCGGATCGAGCTCTCGCTCACCGCACGCACGACACCCTCGGCACCGACCGTGGTGCCGTCGGCGGTGGGGAGCTCGATGCGCCCGCGTTGGTTCACTTTGAGCTGCCTGAGAGGACTCCACATGGCGCGTTCATGGTCGCAGAGGATCCCCTTCGAGGAAAGCTCGACGGTTGACGCACCGGTACGAACATAAGCGTGGAACTCCGGCGATTCGACGCGCCGGGACGAGCTCCGCGGGTGGCGCGCCGATCACCAGGTCGTGTCCTGGCGTTCCACGATCGCCGTGCCTTCCCGGACCTCGACCATCCGACCCGACGGGAGCGTGAACGCCCCCGACACCGTGCCGGCCCGCTGCAGGAAGTCCGAACGGAGCACCGCCAGATTCCGGGCCTCGCGGTGCGATCCGAAGGGTGCGAACGCGAGGTCGACAGCCCCGTCCCGACTGCGGATGCGGAACGGCACGTCGGCGCCGGCGTCTTCCGCGTCCGCGTCGAACATCCCTTCTTCCAAGGCGACGAGTTCGTCGCCCACCCACAGCGCACATTCGCCTTCACCGACGAAACCCTGCACGAGGTTCATGCCGAACGCGTCGCCTCGGTCGGTCGTACCCATCGCCAGGCACCACGTCCAACGCGTCCTCCGTGGCAGGTAACCGACGGTCATGTCACGCCCGACCCGGGCGTCGTCCGCGGAAACGAGCGTGGTCGTCCCTTCCGAGAAGGTGAAGCGTCCGCGCAGTGCGGCATGTTTCTCCGTGACGTCGACGCGGTCGTCTCTCGCATCCCCGACCCGCGCCACGGCCGTTACGGGTGGCAATACGTCCGTCTCGACGGCGACGCCTTCGAGGCGGAGATCGCCGAACGTCGCCGCGATCGTCGTCTCCGCCGAGCCCGGCTCGCGGACGAAGCTCACCCGTCCACCTCCGCCGGCGAAGGTGACGCGCGATCCGGGCCCGGTGTGGCCTTCCATCACGGCAGCACCCGTCGAGGCGACGGCGACGGCATGGCGGGCCACCTTCGACGGGCCGGACCGGAAGGCGTGGACGAACGCCGTGGAGAAGTACCCCGCCTTCACGACCGCCACGGAAACGAACGCGTCGGGGGAGGCGAACCCGAAGTAGTGCCAGTGCTTCCGCTGCACGAGCCGCGCGAAGGCGGATCTCCCCTTCGTCGGGAGCGTGAGGTCGCGAATGCGACCGCGGTACGAACCGAAACGCCACGTTCCGTCCGATTCCACGACCGCGTCGACGACCGGCTCGAACACGCGCATCGGAAAGACGATACACGACCCTTCTCGACGTCGCGGCGATGGGTTTACATCGGGCGTCATGGCCAACGAAATCCGGTTCGACGGACGTGTCGCGATCATCACGGGCGCGGGCAACGGTCTCGGAAAATCCCACGCCCTCCTCCTCGCGAGTCGGGGGTGCAAGGTCGTCGTCAACGACCTGGGCGGCGGCGCACACGGCGACGGCATGAGCGCCTCCGCCGCGGACAAGGTGGTCGCCGAGATCAGGGCCGCAGGCGGCGACGCCGTCGCCAACTACGACTCCGTGGAACACGGCGACAAGATCGTCCAGACCGCCATGGACCACTGGAAGCGCGTCGACATCGTCGTGAACAACGCCGGCATCCTGCGCGACACGAGCTTCCACAAGATGACCGACGACGACTGGGATCTCGTGTTCCGGGTCCACGTGCGCGGCGCCTACCGCGTCACGCGCGCCGCGTGGGACGTCATGCGCGACGCCGGGTACGGCCGCGTCGTCTTCACGGCCTCGGCCGCGGGCATCTACGGCAACTTCGGTCAGGCGAACTACGCGGCCGCGAAACTCGGCCTCGTGGGGCTCTCGAACACGCTCGCGATCGAAGGGAAGAAGAAGGGGATCGTGGTCAACACCATCGCCCCCATCGCCGGATCGCGCCTGACCGAGACCGTGCTCCCCAAGGACCTCGTCGACGCTCTCAAGCCAGAGTACGTGAGCCCGCTCGTGGCGTACCTCTGCCACGAGTCGTGTCAGGACACGGGCGGTCTCTACGAACTCGGCGGTGGATTCGCGTCGAAGCTCCGTTTCCAGCGCTCCAAGGGGAAGACCTGGAAGCTCGGCAAGGCGATCTCGCCCGAGGCCGTCGCCAAGGATTGGTCCGCCCTCACCGACATGAAGGACGCGGATTCGCCCGCCGACATCACGGCGTCCATGCAGCCCATCCTCGGCAATCTCGGCTCGAAGAGCCTCGGCGGCAACGAACTCATCGACGTCGACGCCGCCCTCGGCCACACGTTCGCGCCCGTCGAATCCACGTACGACGAGAGGGACCTCGCGCTCTACGCCCTCGGCGTCGGGGCGGCCGAGAACCCTCTCGATCAGGACGAACTCGCCTACGTCTACGAGATGCATCCCTCCGGCATGAAGGCCTTGCCGACCTTCGCCGTCATCCCCGCCCTCAACGCCATGCTCTCGATGGCGAAGGAAGGGATGCAGGCACCCGGGCTCCACTACGGTTTCGAACGCATCCTCCACGGCGAACAGATCACCGAGATCAAGCGGCCGCTCCCGACGCGCGCGAAGCTCCGCCACGAAGCGCGCATCCAGGACATCTTCGACAAGGGGAAGAACGCCGTCGTCGTGACGCGCATCCGCACCTTCGACGAGACGGGCGCCGAGCTCGTGACGAACGACTTCGTCACCGTCGTGCGCGGAGCGGGCGGTTGGGGCGGCGACCGCGGACCTGCCGGCGACGGGAACGAGATGCCCTCGCGCCCGGCGGACCGAGTGGTCGAGGAGCGCATCCACCCGAACCAGGCGCTCCTGTACCGCCTCTCGGGCGATTGGAATCCGCTCCACGCCGATCCGTCGTTCGCCAAGAACTTCGGCTTCGACAAGCCGATCCTCCACGGTCTTTGCACCTTCGGGTACGCTGGGCGTCACGTGGTGAAGCATTTCGCCGAGGGCGATCCGCGGCTCGTCCGGAAGCTGCGCGCGCGCTTCACCGAGAGCGTGTTCCCGGGCGAGACCCTCCGTGTGGAGATGTGGAAGGAGGGCGATCTCACGGTGCTCGTCCGCGCGACGGTCGTCGAACGGAACAAGGTGGTCCTGTCGCACGGCGCCGTCGAACTTCACCGTGAACTCCCGAAAACGGAGGCACCGAAGTCCTCCGCACCGAACGCCGCGGCACCAGCTCCAGCCGCGGCTCCGGCTCCGGTTCCGGTACCGGCGGACCCGACGAGCGAGGACATCTTCACGGCCATCGCGGACTACTTCGAGCGCACGCCCGGGGTCACGGCGAAGGTGGCGACGGTGTTCCAGATGAACCTCACGGGCCCGGATTCGTCGTGGACCATCGACGCCAAGAACGGCGCCGGAGGTGTGACGCCGGGCAGGGCGGCGAATCCCGACGTGACCCTCGAACTCGCCGACGCCGATTTCCTCGGCATGGCGACCGGCAAGCTCGACGCGCAGAAGCTCTACTTCGGCGGCAAGCTGAAGATCTCCGGCAACATCATGGCTTCGCAGAAGCTGATGTTCCTGAAGGAGATCAAGCCGGAGGACGCCGTGCGCGCCGTGATGAAGAAGCGTGGCATCGGACACGCGCCGACGCCCTCGCCTTCGAACGCGCCACCCACTCCTTCGACGACGGCCGCTCCGAGGGCCGGAGTCGCGAAGGCCGTCCTCGACGCGCTCGGGGAGCGCGTCGCCCGGGGAGACACCCGCGCGCGGGACATCCGAGGGCGCGTCACGGTGAAACTCACGGATCCCGAATCGAGTTTCACCATCGACGTGACCGACGCGAAAGCGACGGTGACGGTCGGCACGGACGCGTCGGCCGGTGCCGTCGTCACGCTGACGGACGCCGACTTCGAGGCGCTCGCGAAGGGCGAAAGCCGTCCGGCCGACCTCTTCCAGCGCGGTCGTCTGCGCATCGACCTCGACTTCGCCCAAGCCCACCGATTCCTCGCGGCTCTGCCCCCGCAGTCCCCGCAATCCACGACGACCGCGAACTGACCCGGGAGACCACGATCATGACCAGACGAGTGAACGTCATCGGCGTCGGGATGACGAAATTCCAGAAGCCCGGTGCGAGCGACGACTACCCCGTGATGGCGTCCCAAGCCGCGCGTGCCGCCCTCGCGGACTCGGGCGTCGACTACAAACACGTGGCGCAGGTGTACGTCGGGTACGTCTACGGCGACAGCACGTGCGGTCAGCGCGCGGTCTACGAGATCGGTCTCACGGGTGTGCCGGTGTTCAACGTGAACAACAACTGCTCCACCGGCTCCACGGCGCTGTATCTCGGGCGCCAGGCCGTCGCGGGCGGTCTCGCGGAGTGCGTACTCGTGCTCGGATTCGAGAAGATGGAGAAGGGCGCTCTCGGCTCGAAATTCACCGATCGCGCGAACCCCCTCGAGGGACACGCGAACCTGATGAACAAGGTACAGGGCTTCAACCAGGCTCCACCCGCGGCCCAGATGTTCGGCGGTGCGGGCCGTGAGTACCGGTGGAAGCACGGCACGAAGCGCGAGACTTTCGCGAAGATTTCCGAGAAGGCCCGGAAACACGCCGCGAACAATCCCTACGCGCTCTTCAATCAGCCGCTTTCGGTCGAGGAGATCCTCGCCTCGGAAGAAGTGTTCGACCCGCTCACGCGATTCCAGTGCTGCCCGCCGACGTGTGGTGCCGCCGCCGCCGTGCTCTGTTCGGACGAGTTCGCGAAGAAGCACGGAATCCGGACCCAGGTGGCCATCGCCGCGCAGTCGATGACCACGGATTTCCGCTCCTCGTTCGAGGAGGACAGCATGATCAAGATGGTCGGGTACGACATGGCGAAGGACGCCGCGAAGCAGGTGTACGAAGCCGCCGGAATCGGACCGTCCGACGTCGACGTCGTCGAACTCCACGATTGCTTCACCGCGAACGAACTCCTCACCTACGAAGCGCTCGGACTCTGCCCGGAGGGCGAGGCAGAGAAGTTCATCTGGGACGGCGACAACACCTACGGCGGCAAGTTCGTCACGAACCCTTCGGGCGGACTCCTCTCGAAGGGCCATCCGCTCGGCGCGACGGGACTCGCGCAGTGCACCGAACTCGTGTGGCAGCTCCGCGGGACGTCCGACAAGCGCCAGGTGGACGGCGCGCGCGTGGCCCTCCAGCACAACCTCGGACTCGGCGGGGCCTGCGTGATCACCATGTACACGAAGCACTGAGACGGAAGACGCGTGGCGCCGGCGCGCTCCTGATCCGCCTCCGGTGTCAGGCGCGGCGCGCCTCGCGGAGATCCTCGAGCTGACGTTCCTTTTCGAGCGAGAAGAGGGACGTCAACCACTCCCCGACCTCGGCGACGCCGATCGGATCCGGCAGGCGCGCGAGGATGCGGTTCACGTCCCGGCCGAACTCGCGCGCCGTGGCGTGCCGTCCGCTCGGATCCCGTGAGAGCGCCTTCATCACGAGGGAATCCACGGCCGGCGAGATGCCGGCCGCGCGCGAAGACGGTGTCGGAATTTCGCCGCCGGTCACGTTCTTCAACACCTGGAAGTCCGAGCCGTCGAACAGGCGCTGACCCGTCACGAGCTCCCAGAGCACGACTCCCAACGCCCACACGTCCGAACGCCGGTCGATCGGAGCTCCGGTGAATTGCTCGGGGGACATGTACGGGAGGTGTCCCTTGAGCACGCCGGTCGACGTCTTGTGGATCCGACCGGCGGCCTTCGCGATTCCGAAGTCGAGAACCTTCGTGTTGCCGTCGAACGTGACGAAGAGGTTGGGAGGCGCGATGTCCCGATGGACGACGTTCATGGGCTCGCCGTCCTCGGACGTGAGCTCGTGGGCGGCGTGGAGTCCTTCCGCCGCGTCCGCCACGATGCGGAGGAGCGGCCCGAACGAACGGGCGGCGAGCAGCGGATCGGCCGCCAGACGTCTGCGGATCGCGGAGAGCGGCTGACCGAGGAGGTACTCCATGGCGAGGAAGTAGTTGCCGTCGGCCTCCCCGAAATCGAGGACGGAACACACGTTCGGGTGGGTGATGCGCGAGGCGATACGCGCTTCGTCGAGGAACATCTCGATGAACTGTTCGTCGTCGAGCAGGGACTCGTGGATACGCTTGAGGGCGACGATTTTCTCGAAGCCTCCCGGGCCGTCCTGACGGGCGAGGAACAACGTCGCCATGCCTCCCATGGCGATCTCGGATCGGAGCCGGTAGCGCCCGCACGTCTTCCCTTGCGCGGGGACGTCGCCGGGGAACATGGGGACCTCCACGTGGTCCTCGAGCGTCGGCGGAGGTTCGGTGTCCGTGGCGCGCGCTCCCGTGGAGCGTGGCGTCGATGGGGCGACGGCGTGGGCCTTCACGATCCGTGAACCGTCGACCTTCATCGTGCCGGTGCTCGGACGCCAGGTCTCGGGAGGAACCTCCGCCCCTTCGAACTCGACGTCGATGCTGAGGTCGTCGCCATCGGCTTCCACGTGTTCGGGCTCGTGAGCGGAGAGTTCGGTCGTCTCGCTCGTGGGATCGAA
>JAXLYL010000016.1:0-149154 GCA_046351475.1 Polyangiaceae bacterium | reverse complement strand
CGCGCAAGATGACCGGAGCGCCGACGTTCGTGGGGTCGAGGAACGTGGCGACCACGGGAACGAACGGAGCGGCCGCGCCGGCATCCACCGTCGGACGGGCCGTGACGGCGTCGACCGCGGATGCCGGAGGGAGTCGCGGCGCGTTCCTGCACGCGGGAACGACGACGGCGATCGTCGCGGAGACGACGGCGAATCCCGCGACCCTCGTCGCCTTCACGACGGACGACGGACCAGGCTGTGGGCCGGCAGGAGCGACGACGTGTTCATGGCCGAGAGCTGGCTGGTGGTCGCCGGCAATCCCTCGTCCGCGCGGACGGCGGCCGCGTTGGCGCGCGCTTCCTCGAGGCGTTCCTTCAGGATCTGGTCGGCGCCGTGGACGTCCCCCGGCCGGAGGATGCTGCGGACGAACACCTCGGCCGCCTTGTACGACGAGCGGACGAGCGGAGCGCTCGCCACGTACGCGAATCCCATGGCCACCGCCGCCTTCTCGAACGTCGCGAAGGTCCCGGGATCGACGTAACGATCGACGGCGGCGTGTTTCGGTGTCGGCCGGAGGTACTGGCCGAGGGTGACGAGGTCGACGCCGGCGTCCCGGAGATCCTGGAGCGTCTCGATCACTTCGTCGTCGGTCTCGCCGATGCCCACCATGATGGACGACTTCGTCACGATGCCGGGCGTCCGCGCTTTCGCCCACCGGAGGACGTCGAGGGACCGATCGTAGGAGCAACGTACGTCGCGGATCGTGCGCTGGAGCCGTCGCACGACCTCGATGTTGTGGGCGAACACGTGGGGCCCACCGTCGACGGCCGTGTCGACGTACTCGCGGTTACCGCCGAAATCGCCGAGGAGCGTCTCGACGAGGATGTCCGGACGGAGTTCGCGGAGGCGGGAGACCGTGCGTGCGACGTGGCTCGCGCCGCCGTCCAGCAGATCGTCCCTGTCGACCATGGTCAGGACGACGTATTGGAGTTCGAGTCGGGCGATGGCGCGGGCCACGTGCTCCGGTTCGCGCACGTCGACCGCGCCGCGGGGGTTGCCGGTGGTGACGGCGCAGAAGCGGCAACCGCGCGTGCACACGTCCCCCAGGAGCATCACGGTGGCGGTGCCTTCGGTCCAGCATTCGCCGACGTTGGGACAACGCGCTTCCTCGCACACCGTGTGGAGATCGAGCTGGCGGAACGTGTCCTTCAGCCGCGTGTACGTCTCGCCGCCGGGCGCGCGCACCTTGAGCCAGGGCGGTTTCGGGGCGAAGCGGCTCTTCTCGTCGGGCGGGGGAAGACTCACGACGAAGGGATCTAGTGTCCGGGCAGGAGACGGTCAAACGGCCCCTCCGCCGGGCGCCCGGGGGCCTCGATTTCGGCGGAAATCGAGGCCCCTTCGGGCGGCGCCGGACCGGGACCGCGTTCAACGACGTCGGAGCACCTCGATGCCGACCTCGCGGATCTGGGAGCTGTTCGCACCGTAGGTCGGCACGTTGATCTCGAGGGACTTGATGGCCTTGCCGTTCGCCCCGAAGTACGCGAACAACATCTCGGCCGTTCGGGGGTTGTCTCGCACGAGGGCGTTGGCGAGCTGCGTCGCGCTCGTGGTGGCGAGATCGGGAATCGCGAGTGCGATCTTGTCCCCCGTCTTCGTGACCACGATCTTCATGCTCGCACCGGCGGGCACTTCGAAGCGTTGGAAGACCTTCGCCACCTGCACGCCGAGTTCGATGTCGGCGATGGCGGAGAGCTCCGCGAGGGGCGCCGCCGGATTCGCGCGCGCGAACGTGACGGGCGGGTTGGGAGCGGGCGTGCGTCGCACGAAGAGTTCCCCGATCTTCGGGATCTCCCCGAGTTCCTTGATCCCCTTCAGCCCGAGCCCGTCCACGGCGGCGTTGTTGCGCGCGAGGAGGCGCGTCCTCTGGACGTTCGCGAAGAGCGACACTGTGTTCGCGTTGACCCCCGCGAGCTCGTTCTCCTTCGGGAGCCCCCCGCGCGCCTCGTTCGAGGGACCCACGAAGTAGATTTCGTGGGGCTGCGGTTCGTTCATGCCTCGGAGTCGCGTCGCGATCGCGACGTCCTCCGCGAAGCCCTCGGGTCTCCCGGTGACGTCGACGAGCGATCGTCGCAACGTGCTCGTTTCCCCACTCAGGATCTCCTGGAGGAGTTGGACGTCGGCATAGTACTGCGACCCTTTCGGATAGGTGCTCACGTACAAGGGCACGTCCTGGGGTCCGATGTTCCCGAAGATGTCCGACAGTCGCCGCGAGGGTTGCGTCGCCGAAGGCGTCCGCGCGACGAGGCTCTGGAACTCGGTCACGCTCAGTTCCTTCCCCTTCGCGAGGACGAGGGTCGAGAGCACGTCCTCCACCTCGCTCTTGAAGCCGGTCGCGAGGACCACGTTGTCGACCGGATCCGAGAAGAGGACGTCGTTCGGTTGCACGCCGTCCTTCGCGGGCGTCTTGTACTGGATGCCGTTCTCGAAGCGTTTCCCGTCCGCCGTCTCGTAGACGATCTTGTACCCCTGCCCTTGCCGCTCGATCTTCACGATCTTGCCGGGCACCGGCACGAGCTCGCCGGAATTGAGCGCCGCCGAGAGCCGGGAATACCGCGCGCGGCTCTGAGCGATGTACTGCTGGCAGTCCTCGAAGGAGACCCCGAGCCAGAACACGCGCTTCACGTTGCCGACCTGGGCGACGTCCTGCGCGTAGGCGCCTTCGGGCGCGAGCCGGAAGAGGAACTCGTTGATGACCTTCGCCGAGTCGCCACCACCGGCGACGACGACGTCCTTGCCGACCGCCCAGCGGTAGGGCGTTTCCGACTGCCCGATGCGGTTCACGAGATCGGTGAACGTCTGGATGCCCGGAACCGCCTCGGGGTCGAGGTCCACGCGCGCGGCTTCTTCCGCCACGAGCTTGAGCGTGGACTGGTCCCGGATGGGCACGATGGGTGTTCCGATGCCGCTCGCGACCACCACCTTGTTCGTGAACACCTTGTTCACGGTGCCGTCGCCCACGTCGGCGATTTCGACATGTACCGCGCGGGCCACGACTCGGAGCCCGGCGTCTGGGCTTGTCGAGGACCTTCGTCACCTTCGTGCCGAGCATCACCTCGGCGGACGCAGGTCGCTCCCGACGGTCGCGAGATCGGCGAGACCGCCCGCTGGGACCCCTTCTGTCCCTCGAAGTCGGGGAGCCCCCAGACGTCCTGGATGAAGTTGAGGTCGCCCTCGCCGAGCTTCGCACGCGTGCCCGTGTTCGCGCGGTTCGTGCTGTTGAGCGCGAAGGCCTCGCCCACTTCGGCGAAGGTACCACCGGGCTTGTTCGCGGCGTCGACGGCGAGCACGCGCTTCAGGGCGCCCGAGTCCGTCATCTGCTGCATGTACGCGACCCCCTGGGGACCGGTCCCGACGACGAGCTCGTCGAACACGTTCTCCATGTTCGGCATGGCCCCTTCGTACTTGAGGGACTTGCCGTCGATACGCGTGACGGGCGTCCCCGGAGGCACGGCCTCCACGGGACGCCCCGAGAGCACTTCCTTCAACTTCGACGATCGGCGCTCGAGAGCCTGCTGGGAATTCTTCACCATCATCCGTCGCGTCAGCTTCGTCTTGCCGAGCGCCGCGACGGCCTTCCTCACTTGGTTCACGGGAGCGTCCCGCGGGATCTGCGTGTTGAAGATCACGCGTTCGCTGTCGGCGATGGCCGCGCGCACCGCGACGCCGATTTCCGTGGGGTCGTTGATCACGCCCCGCATCACGGGCGCGAGACTCTCGCGGAACCGCGCCATGCGGATCGCGCGTGCCGCGGCGGTCGCCGTGTTCGCCGAGTCGACGGTCGCGACTCCGGATTCGGCATCGTCCGTCGCCGAACAGGCGGATATCGCCCCGACCGCGATCACCATTCCGAGGGCCGCGAGGGCCGTCCTTCCACGTCGTCCAACCGTCATGGCCATGTCTCCGAAAGTGAGGAAAACCCCAAAAAGGGCATCGATTTCCCGAGGAATTGCACGATGTAGGCCAGTGTCGGACGATGTCGGCACTCGGATTTGCCGGACGAGCCGAGCAGCCGGCGCGCCGCACGCAGGCGACGTCGTGGGACGCCCCTTCGGAATTCGACTCGCGTTTCCGCTCGGACGACTTCGGGCATGTCGATCCACCTCCGCGATCCAGTTGCCCCCGAGGAGCCACCCGGATCGGGGCGCGGCGGTCGATGCCATGCGGACGGAGTAGGTCGCGACCGAACTCGGGTACCGCCGACGCGTCACACCGTCTCCCGGCCCCTCCGAAGTCCCGCGGGTTCCCCCGAAGGTTTTCGGGACGACCGATCCGGTTCGTGGATCGATTCCGTCTCACGATGGATCACGATCGCCTACATACACCTACGTGGCGTGGTGCGTCGTAGCCGCCGGAATCCCGAGAATCGATGGGGCCAAGGTCGCCCGAAACGCCGAATGCGCCCGGGAGATCCAGGGTGTCGTCCCGGGACGGCAAACACGGCCCGACCCATGACGCCATCCCCGGGAGAGCGAACCGAGGGTCGGCGCGAAGGTGGCCTCCATTGTGCAGAGAGGACCTACTCGCACCCACACCTCGAAGGAGTTCTGGCCCCATGCGCATTCGTCGTCTCTCTCTCGGTTTCGGACTCGTGATGATCGTGGCGGGGGCCATGGGATGCGGTGCAGCCGCGGACGATCACGTCGCGGGATCCACCGAATCCGCCAACTCGATCACCGACCAGATCCGCCGCATCCGCATGGGCCGCTTCAAGGAGAGCCTGGCCCCGGTCATGCGGAGCGTGATCAACGATCCGACGGACATCGGTCGCTCCGTGCGCACGGCCATCGAGGACAGCGAGCGCGTCATCTTCAACACGGAACTCCCGCGCGACGCTCCGGTGAACCAGGTGCGCAAGGCCGTGGCCGCTCTCGGCAAGACGAAGGCGACCCGGCGCATGATGGTGAAGAACTCGCTGCAAGCGCTCGAGCGTCGCTCCTCGAAGTTGAAGGAACTCATCGCGACGTCCATGGACTTCCAGGGCGCGGTCGTCGACCGCTCGAACTGGTTCGACGAGCTCGTGATCGGAACGGGCCCGCAGGGCGTCGCGTACATGCAGGCGGCGACGGACGCGTCCCCGTTCAAGCGCATCGTCGCCGTCGAGACCGGGTCGAAGCCGGGCGGTACGTTCGCGAACGTGAACGAAGCGTTCGCGCTCAACAGCACGAACCGCGCGAACACCGGTACGCGCGCGAAGCCGGGCGAAGGCGATCTCAACTTCGTGCAGGACGTCTGGGGCTTGCCCGACTTCGAAGGACAGAAGTGGGTCCCGGCGGGGGGTCTCGGAGATCTCTCCACGGTCGGCACCGATCTCGCGTCCGCCGACGTCCTCCTCCAGACGAAGGTCACGAAGGTCCTCGACAAGTTCAAGGAGCCCAACTCCGAGATCTGGCCCGCGCGTTACCTCGTCGAGGTCACCGACGAAGCGACCGGAAAGGTCAACAAGCTCTTCACGGACAAGATCGTCGTCGCGAGCGGCATCGGCAAGCCGGTCGTCCCCATCAAGGACGAATCGACGCTCAAGCTGATCGCGGAGGAGGCCGGTCGCGTCGATCTCAATCCGGACGAAATCCCCGGCATCCAGACGTTCACCGACGTCGTCAACCGCATCGGCCAGACCGAGACCCCGTACCGGTGGGCGGTCGGCAAGGACGTCGTGGTCGCCGGCGGCGGCGACTCCGGCAAGGTCATCAACGAGTTCCTCTTCCGACTCGCGCCGGAAGGCTCCTACGGCCAGGACGTCGCCCAAGTGGGCAACGTGAAGCGCGTCTTCTGGCTCGGCGTCTCGTTCGAGGATTGCAAGCAGTACATCGCCCAGAGCCGCGCGCGCTACTCGCGCCTCGCGGCCGCCATCAACAGCGGCGAGCTCGTGCCGGTGCCCGGCAAGATCGTCTCCATCGCACGCGGTGAGGGCGAAGGCGCGAAGGGCTTCAAGCTCGTATACCAGACGCCCGAGGGCGAGATCATCACGAACGGGATCAAGTACAACAAGCCGCCGGCGCGCGTCGCCGGAGGCGCGGAGGGCGATCTCGCCGCCGCGGCGAATCCCGAGACCGCACTCCTCGAGACGCCGGTCGACAACATCATCCTCGCGACGGGCTTCAAGAGCGAAGCGGAGGAAGTCTTCGCGGGCATCATCAAGCCCGGCGAAGGCGAGAGCCGCCCCCTCGGCGAGTTGCTCGACCCCCTGGTCGGCCGTCCCGACGGCTTCGACGGCGACGTCAACTACGCGACGCGCCTCCGGACGAACAACGACCGCGTCGCGCCGCAGGACATCTTCTTCGTCGGTCCGTCGAACGAGGTCCGCGGAGGTCTCCCCCGCCCCGACGAGCTGGCCGGCGTCAACGCGAACACCGTCTCGCTCTTCGCGAACGTGAATCGCACCCGCTTGCTCGCCCGCTTCAACGCGGCGACGCCGGCGCGAGGGCTGGGTCCGATCTCGGAGATCCTGAACCTCCCCACGATCGCGCAGCTCGGACGCAACCGACTCCCCACGGCCCGGACGCCGATTCCCGTCGCGCGTCTCGACGCGACCAAGCCCCTCATGAACCTCTCGTCCATCGCGGACATCGAGCTCAAGGTGCAGGTCGCGAAACTCATGCAGCGCTTCGAGATGCCCGAAGGCATGAACATGACCATCAGCGTGACGAAGTCCGCCGAGGGCACGCTCGGGGTCCGCATACCGGACCTCGACTTCGAGAGTGAGAAGATCCTCGCGTACAGCCTCGTGCAGCAGAACAAGGAGCTGGGCGAGATGTTGTTCGGGTACTTCGGGAAAGGAAGCGGCGTGAAGCGACTCGAGATCGTGGTCCCCACGGTGAACGAGCGCACCTCCACCGTGCGCGAGACGGCCATCGAGGTCGTTCGTCGGTTCAACTGACCGACGGACGTCCCCCTCCGTCCCCCCTCTCCCAGCTCGCCCGCCCTTTCTTCCGACTCACGCCCCGAGGCCGCCATGTTCCCCCGCTTCTCGTCGATCGCCGCGTCCGTCCTCCGATTCACCCTCCTCGCCGTCCCCCTCGTGGCGACGGCCCATTGTTCGAGTTCCGTCGAGGGGGACGGAGAGTCCGCCGCGGCGACGACGAAAGAAGGTCAGGACGCGGCGGCCGCGGCGGCGTGCCCGGACGGACTCGTCGACGTGGTCCGCTCGGACGAGAAGAGCGGCTTCTTGACGTTCAAGGTGTCGGACTCGTGCCTCAACTCGGCGAAGGGCACCTTGAAGGATCACGTCGCGCTCGAGAGCTACCTCTCGAAACACCCCTTCACGCAGCTCGGCAAGGGCGAGCACTTCCTGATGACGTGCGACACGAAGTACGAGATCGCGCGCCGCACGGACATCACGCAGGAGCAGCGTCGATCGGTCGCGTCGAACTACTATTTCCTCATGAACTCGCTGAAGCAGGCGGCGCTGTCGACCATGGAGTCGGTCGCCGGCCTCGACATGCTCGTGCGTCCGGGCCAGGAGCCGCTCCAGGAAATCAAGGGCAAGCGCTACAGCCACCCGCTCCTGCACGAGTCCGGGGACTGGGAGAAGCGTCTCAAGAGGAACTGCCGCGGGGAGCAAGCGCGTTACGACGAGCTCGTCGCTTCCACGGCCATGGTCGTGTGGAACGTGCGGAAGTTGAACGCCGCCATCCGTGAGCACCAAGCCGGCATCGGCTGGTGCGGCGAGTATCCCTCCACCGAATGCATCGAGGCGGAGAGCAAGCACTGGAAGGCGATCGAGACCCTCACGAAGACGCGCAAGGCGATCGTGGCGTCCGCGGCCCCCTGGCTCGACGGCAAGAAGATGTCGTCGCTCCAGAGCGGCTCCCTCTCCATCGGCGACGTCGTGAAGACCGAGAACGCGTACAAGCTCGTCGACGACCAGGGCGTCATGCAGCCGCGCGACAAGTGGCACATGGCCTACCACGTCGACAACCCGATGAACGTGATCGAGAAGGAGATCCGCGCCGTGTTCCCGGCGCAGCTCGAGCTCAATCGCGACGCATGATGCGCAAGCTCGACGACTACATGAAGGCGGCCGACTTCCTGCACGGCAACAAGGAAGCGCGCATCAGCCAGTACAAATTCCAGGAGATCATGGATGGAGTCGACCCGTTCGACGTCCGCGTCTTCGCGAACTACTACGGCTCGCAGGAGGCCCGCGCGTTGATCTCGAGGAGGCCCTGACGGCGCTCGTCGCCCGCGCGGACGAACTCGCCACCAAGAACCCGGCCGCGACACTGCCCACGCCGATGCCGAACGACGGCGGCCGAGTGGACGTGACCATCGCGAACCTCCAGGCGAAGGTGGCGGCGCTCGTCGCGGCGAACGTCGACGTCGGCACCCTCGGTGACGAAGTCGACGCGTTCAACACGAACTTCATCGACAAACTCTCGTCGCTCAGCGCCGAGGCGGCCCTCGCGTCCGCCGAGTGCCGGACCAAGATCGGAGCGCGAACCAGAGCATCAACGACGCGAAACACGACTTCGTCGTCGGCGCCGCGATCACGGTCGCCACGGCGGGCATGGGCTCGTGGCTCGCGGCCGTCCGCGCGGCGAACGTCGCGGGTCAGTCCGCGAAGGTCGGCCTGGCGTGGGCGCAGGCGGCGAAGGTGTCGACGCTCGCGGCGCGCGGCGCCCAGGCGGCCACCTCCGTCGTCAGCTACCAGAACCAGGCGCGCATCTGTCGGGGTCGCTCTCGCCGCCGACGCGTACTGGCTCGGCGAAGGCATCGTCTCGTCGGTCATGGTGTGCAACGAAGCGTTGAACAAGACCATGTCCCGATCGTTCGACCGCGGCATCGACATGACCCAGGTCTCGTGCCTCGAAGGCTCGGACCCCTTGAGCCACCAGGCCATCGCGGACTACAAGTCGTGCGCGATCAATGCGGCCCTCGCCATCGGACTCAACGCCATCGCCATCCTCCCCGCGGCTCGCGAGATCAAGCACGGACCGCTCCCGTACCGAAGCCCGCCCTGAGCGCTTCGCAGCGCGCGTGCCGGCGGCGCTCTCGGTCGCCGTCCTGACCTTCGTCGCCTCGGGGTGCGCGCGCACCTGCACCCCGGAATCCGGTCAGGCGCCGTCGTCGGACTCCGCCACGACGGCGCCCGCGGCCTCCCAGTCTTCGTCCGCGTCGTCTCCGGGAGCGTCCTGGGCGCTCCCGGGACCGACACCCGATCCGACCGCGACGCGTTCACTACGCGTCTTTGGAGGCGGTCGAGTTCGAGACCGTGGCGCGTCGAAGGAGGGGCTCCCGATCGTCGTCGCGATCCACGGACTCGGTGACGCGCCGGAGAACTGGGTAGCGTCGTGGTCGGACGCCCCGTACCGCGCGCGCATCGTCCTCCCTCGCGGTCCCACACCGTTCGGGGACGGCGCCTCGTGGTTCGACATTCCGGCGGAAGGTCCGGATCGTGCTCGGAGCCTCGCCGAGGGCACGAAGCGCGCGGGAGATCGCGTGATCGCGATGTTGGACGCCCTTTCCACGGACGGTCGGTCGTCGGGTCCGGTCGTCCTGACCGGATTCTCGCAAGGCGGCATGATCACCTTCTACGTCGCGGCGACCGCGCCGGAGAAACTGGCGCTCGCGGTGCCGATGGGCGGCAACCTCTTCCCCGAGCTCGTGCCGAAGACGCCCCTCGTCTGGCCCGACGGTGGACGTCCCCTTCACGTGCTCGCGCTCCACGGTACGGAAGATGCTCGTGTCCCCGTCGAGGGCGCGAGAGCGAGTGTGGCGTCTTTGTCGCGCCTCGGATTCCGGGCCGAACTCGTGACGTTCCCGGTAGGTCACACGGTGAGCCGGGAGATGCGCGCGAAAGCAGACGGGCACGTCCGACTCGCCCTGGCGCGCGTCCAAAGCGGGGCGCTACACTGATCCCATGGGAACTCCGTGGGACCGTGCCGCACGCGCGTACCTCGACACATGGGTGCCGCGTTTCATGCCGTACCACAACGATCTCGTGCGTGAGGCCGCTCTGCTCGAAGGCGATCGCGTCTTCGTGTCGAACGCGGGTCCGGGCACGGAGGTCGTGGCCGCGGCGCGCAGCGTCGGCGCGACCGGCCACGTTCGCGCCATCGACAAGAGCCACGAGATGGTCACGATCTGCCGTGAGAACGTCGCGCGTGCGGGTCTCGGCGCCGTCGCGAACGTGGAAGACGGCGACGCGGAGGACACCTCCGGGGGACCGTGGGACGCCGTCGTGTGCGCGTTCGGTCTCTGGCAGATGCCCGAGCGCGTCCGCGTCCTGGGGACGTGGGCCCGATCGCTCCGCGAGAACGGCAAGGTGATCGTGGCGACGTGGGGTCCCTCCGAGGCGTCGAACCCCATCGAGCTGCTCCGGTCGTCCCTCCACGAACTGGAACCCCTGGTCCACGATCCGGATCCGAACATCCCCGCCGCGCGCGAAGCGATGTCCGGCATGTTCGAAGCGGCGGGGCTCGTCATGGTGCGCCACACGGTGGTGAGGCACACGATCACGTTCGCGACCGCGGAGGAATTCGTCCGCGCGATGACGCACGGGTGCATCCTCCGGCGGAGCTTCGAGGAGCTGGGCGACGAACGCATGTCGAAGGTCGCCGCCCACTTCTTCGCGAAGGTCGGTGGGCCGGAGACGCCGCTCAGCTTCGACCCGCCCGCGACCATCGCGGTCGCCTGCCCCCCCGGCGCCGAGGTGAAGCTCGAGCACCGCCCGAGCGTCCGCGTCCCCGCGGCGCCGAAGGTCTGACGTTCAGATCTCTCCGGTCGCGCGGGAGACCACGCGGCGGCATACGCTCTGGATACCGGTGTGTTCGAAATAGTTCGTCGTGAGGTCGATGGCCGACGCGACGAAGTCCAGACGATCGTCGGCCACGTCGATGCCCCGTCGAACCGCGTCGATCGCGCTCTCGCGTGACACGCCGCGATTGGCGACGAAGGTCTCGAGCGCGGAGGACGCCCCTTCGACGTTCCGAACGACGAGATCACGCTGCTCCTCGAGACCGTTGCCGGGAAGGAGCGCGGCGATGCGCGCGAACCGGCTGTTCTCACCGATCATGTCGGTGGTCACGGACCGCAGCTTGTCGAGGACCAGCGCGAGGAAATCGGGACCGAGGGGAAGGAGACCGTCGCACACGACGAAGGCCGCGAGGCGCATGGAGTCCTCCTTCGCGGCGGAGACCAGGGACGTCGCGAAGTCGCCCACGCTGTCTCCGGGAATGCCGTTCGTGTAGCAGTACGCGGCGAGCTCACCGACGAGCTTCACGCCGGCGTCGATGGCCTGCGTCGTGTCGGCCTTGGGCGTGACGCCCTGGAGGAACGGGCGAACTCGAAGTGTTCGCCCACCTTGTTCGCGAGGACAGGGCACCTGCGACCGCTCCGGTGTCGTCGACGAGCCGGTAGATCTGGACGGCGCGTTGGTACCCCTGCTCCGGGTCGGCATAGAGAGCGAGGGCACGCTCGCCGATGCGTTGGACGAGCTCCGGGTCGTCCTCGCCCGAGACCTCGCGGATCATGGCTTCGAAGTTCGTCACGTTCGTCCACTCGCCGGGGACGACGAAGTCGAGCGCTCCGAGGAGGCGTGTCGTCAGGCTCGACGACGGGAGGCCCTCGAGGAGTTGGTGGATGTGTTCGGACATGGCTCGATTCCTCTCAGAGTTTGGACAGACCGGCGAGGTCGAATTTGGCGAGAAGTGAACGTCGCGCCGCGGGGTCGAGTTTGGTGGAGACGACCTTCGCCTGGTACTTGCCCGCGACGAGGACCACCGTCTGGTTCTTGCCGACGTCGACCGCCGGGAAGCCGGAGACCGCGTCCTTCGAACCGTCGAACTTCGCGCGCGTCGGCGCGTCGTTCGTGACGTCGCTCACGAAGAGGGCGCCGGTGGGCTGCCCGTCGACCGTCCACGAGGCTTCGACGAAGCCGGCCTTCTCCTGGACGAACACGCGCTTGCCACCGTCGCCGTCCTTCGGGAAGAACGCGTTGAACGATCCCCCTTCCACCTTCGGGGGCGGAGATGCGGCGTCGGAAGCCGCCTTCGCGGAAAGGGCGAGGTCGAGGGCCGCGGCCGCGTCGTTCCAACGGGTGGAAGGCGGTTCGGTCTTCGAACAGGCGGACGTGGAGAGCGCCGACGTGCCGACGAGGACGGACACGAGGACGACGGCGAGCGCGGAGCGCACCCGGGAGAATCGGGAAGACGGCACGGTCATGCCGGCGAGGCTACACCGAAGTCGTGCGGATCCGCACGCGCACGGTCGTCCCGGTCACTTCAGTTCGCAGGTGACCGGATCGAACCGCCGGCCTTCGAGCGGATCGGTGGTCCGACGATCGTTGTCGTCTTCGACGAGCGATTCGGTGGACTGGATGACCGGGAGTTCGCGCGCGTTCCGACGGAGGTGGGACGCGTACGCGAGGACGTCCTCGACGAACGCCTTCTTGTCCCGAGCCTTGCACGCGGCGACGAAGGTCGCGACATCGGCCTTGTGCGAGGCGGCGTCGGACGTGTTCGCGAGGTTCGCCTTGAATCGTGCCGCGGCTCCGGTGTCTCCCAACTTGGACGCGAACCCCGCTCGGATCCCGGCGGGAGTCTGGTCCGAGGGCTCCAGGGTCGGCGCGGCGGCGAGGAGGCCACACCGCTCCGGCGAGAAGATGGGACGCGTGAAGTCGACCGCGAGGACGTCGAGCACGAAATCCTCGTCGACCATGCCGCTCGCGACGAGAGCGTCGACGTACGAGGCGTCCGCCTTCGACCTCTCCGGATACGTGAACGTGAAGAACGTGTCGCCGAGTTCCTCGCCCCGCACGTTCTGGAGCGTGCCCCCCGTGCGACCGTCGACGAGGCGTTGTTTGGTCGCACGGACGGCCTTCGTGTAGTCGTCGGGGACGACGGGGAACGTCGTCCCGACGGACAAGCGGGGATCCAGGAAGAAGTCGTCGCGCAGGCTGGACGGCGCGTTGGACGCTCCGGGAGAGGTCCCCGTCGCCTGGAGATTCAATTCCATCGTGCAGAAGAGGGGACGGAGGGCGTCCGCGACGCTCCGTGTGCGGAGCGCGGCGACGACCGACGGAGCGATCTTCGCGTTCGCGGCCGTGACGACGGACGCGAGCGACGTGGCGTCCCCCTTCGTGCCGAGCGAGGCGCCGTGCCGCGCCACGATGGCGTCCGTGCCCGCGAGGGGGGACATCCCTTCCCAGTTGCCGAACGGCGCGTCGATCTCCTTCATGACGAGACCGCCGCCGACGTGGCACCCGCTGCACGTCGCCGTCTTGCGGATCTTCGGGACGCACGCGCCGGACGGCAGGCAGTCGTATCCGCCGAGCGGGGCACCGAGGGAGTTGCCGAAGTACTTCCACTTCCCTCCGGAGCGTTCGTAGAAGTTGTAGACGGGGACGGTCGCGCCGCCGACCACGGCGGTCCCTTTCCCGACGAGTTGGGTATCGTTCGGCAGACGTTCGGGAGCGGTGCCGTCGTCCCGCGACGTGACGCCGTACACGGTGGCGAACAGATCGGCGGCGCCACGTCCGTCGCACGTTCGCGCCACGACGACGCGGGAGAGCCCCGGTTCCTCCGTCGCCTGCACGCGTTCCGACACGAAACGCGTCACGACGCCCGGCGCAGCGGCACCGTCGGCCGGAGCGGCACACGCGTTCGTGTCCGCGCGACGGAGTTTCTGCGCGACTTCCTCGTAGGAGCGCGGGCATCCGAGCGAGACGGTCTTGTCGAATCCGGCGTCGGCCGCCGGTTCCTTCACGGAGACCTGCGCGAGGACGAGACGCGCGACGGGGTCGTCGAGCTTCGCGAACTCTTCGGGTCGCATGGTCCGGCCGCCTTCGACCTCCACGGAGAGCGCGCAATCGCCGGCGGTGTAGGCCTGATCGGTGTCGACGCCCGACACCGTGTCCGTGTCGTCCTTCGAACAACCGGCCCACGCGGCCGCCCCTGCGAGCACGAGCACGAGCGGAACGCGGAACCGCACTTCTCGGGACGACGTCGACGGCACGAACGCGTGGAACTTCTTCATCGGCACTCCTCGGCTACGACGATGGCGGAACGACGGGACGACACGACGCTTCATCGGATGGGGACCGTGGGCGCGCAGGTGGACACCCCCGCGCCGACCACGATGAACCCGATCTGCTCGGAGAGGACGGTCACGGACTTGTCGCTGGGGCGGTAGCGCGTGAGGCGGGAGGTCGCGCCGGGGTTCGCCTTCACGTCGACGGTGAAGAAGTAGAAGTCCCCGCCCCAGAACGAGAACGCGAAATCGGACCCGGCGAGCACCCCGGCGAGCGGCTCGTCGGAGATGGCGTGCCCCGTTCTCTTGTCGAGTTCCACGAGGCGCGCCGACGGCGCCAGTCGGAAGAGGCCGAAGAGTCGTCCATCCCCGGTTCCCGCGAGTTCGGCGGCCTTGCCGGACAGGTCCCCGGCGAAGGGCGCGATCTCCGCGAGCGCGAGGCTCTTCCGGTCGATGCGCGCCAACCCCTTGCCGAGGTAGTCGACGACGAAGAGGGTCTCGTCGGAACCTTCGCGGGCGTCGCTCGAGAAGCCCATGCCGAACGTCCGGAACCCCGATTGGTCGCGGGCGAACGGCGTCAGCGTGCACGACGCGTCGGCGAGACTCGCCGTCGCGAGCTGGCCGGAGTCGTAGAGGATCCACGCGGCGCCGCCTCGATCGACGGACATCGAAAACGGGAGGGACGCCGCGTCGACACCGCACCGGAGCGTCCCCACGGTCTTGAACGCGAGCGTCGCGGGCGCGAACGAGAGGAGCGTGCCGTCCTTGGCGATCAGGTACACGAGTCGCGTCGCGTCCGTGCAACTCGTGGCGGTGCCCCCGAAGGAGGGGCCCGCGTCCTCCGAAGACGTCACCCCGCCGTCGGACTCGGCTCGCGTGCCGGCGTCGGCGTCGGCTCCCGACGTCGCTCCGCACCCCGTGGCGAACCACGCCATCGCGATCGCGATCGCCGGCGCGATCGCGGCGCGCGCGCCGTCGGCGGAGACGCTCACGAAAGGCGGTCCTTGGCCGAGGCCATGGGCGTGGCGGATCCACGGAGTCGCGCGGCGATTTCTTCCGCCGCCGTGGCGAGATCCTCGGCCGCCCGCGCCTTGTCCCCCGCCAGGTACGCACGGAGACCTTCGGCCGCCGTCATCGCGAGGCTCACGTTGATGCCGCGATCCGAAAGGACCGCTCCCGCTTCCGGGTTTTTCAGGAGTTGATCGAGGTCCCGGAACAGGTCCTCGATCTCGCGAAGCACGCGGTCGTCCGACGTCATGGGCCCCCTGAGTATAGGCCCCTCGCGCTTCTTTATTCGGGAGTTCGCGGGAACGACCTTGCGAACGTCCGGAAATATCCTACACCCCCTTCGCCGCGTCACGTCACTCTGGACGGAGTTACTGGACGGTGTCGCCCAAGGTCGGCGCCGCCGCCTCTCCCCGCCCCGAGCTTCCCCCTGCGTCCCGGCGCCCCCTTCACCGATCTCCACGCAACTCATCTCGATTTTCGCACGCCTCCACCGCGTCGACGGAGCCCAAGGCCATGCTCAAGGTTCGCATCCAGGACAATCTCCACGACCTCAAGGTCGGCGTGGCCGGCGCGTCCAGCCTGCTCGTCCTCGGTTCCGGTCTCGGTGCCGGAGCCCTCGGTTGCGCGTCCCACGGGGAAGGCGACACCGACGTCGACACGTCCTCCGAGAGCGCCTACTCGATCGCGAACCCGGGATCGGCGGTCCTCGAGTTCGGGTGGGGCCCCTCCTACGACAAGCCGTACGGACTCCAGGTTCGTTCGACGACGACCGACGAGTTCCTCCGCGTCGGCCAGAAGGTGTCGTTCTCCGTCTCGGCGTACTTCGTCTGGAACCACCTCACGAACGCGGGTTGGCCCACGGACGACAAGGTGAAGAACGCCGCGGTGAAGATCAAGGCGCTCTACCTCCGCGACGGATCGGTGATCGGTTCGGAAGAAGTCGCTTCCCAAGCCTGGACCGGCACGGGCCTCTACGACACCACGGCGAAGACCGGCGAAGTGACCATCCCGAAGGAGTGCGATCGCGTGCGCTTCGAAGCGACGCTGAGCGACACCACGGATCCGGCGAAGCTCGTCAACGTGGCGTCCGGCCAGATCACGGAGTTCCCGGTCCTCGGCGCGCACTCGCCCATCAAGAACGTCCTCTTCGACAACAACGGCAACCAGAAGCGTGACCGCGTGCTCGAAGGCGGATCCCCCGTCCGCGGTGGCGACTTCGCCATCACGTACACGGATTGGCGCGCCAACACCGTGGTCGACTCGTTCGGCATCGACCGCGAAATCGGCCAGGCGCAGGGCCACGGCCGCTTCGGCACCTACTCCTACGGCCTCCAGGGCGAACTCGAGCACGAAGTGTCCGTCGGCTGGTACTTCGATGACGGCCAGGGCTGGCGCGCCGAGGAGAGCCTCCGCGCGAACAAGAAGTCGGAACTCCTCGCCGCGGGCCGCACCGCCTTCGAGAAGTCCCTCACCGTGCCCTCCGGGCGCGTGTCCTCAAGATGTACTTCCACGTGAAGACGTATCTCGTCGCGAACTACTCCGGTCAGAGCGTGACCTGGAAGAAGTACAAGGACGGCGAGCGCGTCCTCGTCCGCGAGCGTTGGGACAACCCCTTCGGCCCGAATTCGGACTTCACGTTCGCCACCGAAGCGCCCTGAGACGGCGCCGTCCGGCCTCCCCCCAGCGGAACGCCGGAAGGACCAGGAGGGTCACCGTCCCGTACGGTGGCCCTTCTTCCATTTCGGCGGTTCCCTTCGAAGGACGCGTGCTCTAGACCGCCTCTCCCATGAGCAGCCAGGTCAGCGCGAACACCATCCAGACCATCGGAATCCTCGGTGCGGGCCAGATGGGCGGCGGCATCGCCCAGGTCGCGGCCCAGTCCGGCTTCGGCGTGAAGCTCGCCGACGCCTCGAAGGAGCACGCGGAGAAGGGCAAGGCGCGCATCGCCAAGACCCTCGATCGCCTCGTCGAGAAGACGAAGATCACCGCCGACCAGAAGGACGCGATGCTCGCGCGCATCGAAGCCGTAGCGAGCCCGGCCGACTTCGCGCCGTGCGATCTCGTCGTCGAAGCGGCGACCGAGAACATCGATCTCAAGATCAAACTCTTCCGCCAGTGCGACGAAGCCCTGAAGCCGGAAGGGTTCCTCGCCAGCAACACGTCCTCCATCTCGCTCACGAAGCTCGCCGCCGCCACGAAACGCCCCACGCGCGTGATCGGCATGCACTTCATGAATCCGCCACCGCTCATGAAGCTCATCGAGCTCGTGAAGGCCGTGCAGACCTCCGACGAGACCTACGCCATCATCAAGGCCGTCGCCGAGAAGATGGGCAAGACCGTCATCACGAGCAAGGACGTGCCCGGCTTCCTCGTGAACCGGATGCTCATCCCCATGCTCGCCGAGGCGTGTTTCGCGCTCCAGGAAGGTCTCGGCACGCCCGAAGACATCGACACGGGCGCCAAGCTCGGCCTGAACCACCCCATGGGCCCCCTCGAGCTCGGCGATCTCATCGGCCTCGACACGATGCTCTTCATCTGCGAGGTGCTCCACCGCGAGTTCGGCGACGACAAGTACCGCGCGCCGACCATGCTCCGGAACCTCGTGGCCGCCGGGTGGTACGGCAAGAAGACCGGCCGCGGGTTCTACGTCTACGACGAGAAGGGCAACAAGATCGGACGGTCCACGTGAGCGCCTTCGAGACTCTCCTCGTCGAGGAGTCGGGGCCGGTCGTCACGGTCACGCTCAACCGTCCCGACAAGCTCAACGCGATCAACCCGACCATGATCCGCGAGCTCCGAGCGGCGCTCGAGGGCCTGCGGGCCCGGAGCGACGTCCGCGCCATGGTGCTCACGGGCGCGGGCGAGAAGGCCTTCGCGGCCGGAGCCGACATCCAGGCCATGGCGACCATGACGTCCGCGGAAGCGCGCACGTTCTCCGAAGCGGGCCACACCGCGTTCGCCCTGATGGAGACGGCACCCTTCCCCGTCATCGGCGCCGTCAACGGGTTCGCCCTGGGAGGCGGCTGCGAGCTCGCCCTCTGCTGCGATTTCCTCGTCGCGAGCGAGAAGGCGAAGTTCGGTCAACCCGAAGTGAAGCTCGGCGTGATCCCGGGCTTCGGGGGTAGCCAGAGGCTCGCGCGTCGCGTGGGCATCGGCCGCGCACGCGAGCTCCTCTTCACGGGCGACATCGTCGGCGCGGACGAGGCCTTCCGCATCGGTCTCGTGAACCACGTGTGGAAGCCCGAAGAACTCCGCACGAAGGCGACGGAGCTCGCGACGTCCATCGCCGAGAAGGGTCCGCTCGCCGTCGCTCTCGTGAAACGCGTCGCGCTCGCCGGAGCCGACGTTCCCCTCGCCACCGCGAACGAGATCGAGATCCAGGCGTTCTCCGCGCTCTTCGGTTCCGAGGATCAGCGCGAAGGGATGGCCGCGTTCCTCGCCCAGAAGAAGGTCGCGTTCAAGGGCCGCTGAAGGTCACGGAAAGCTCCGCGTGGCCGTGACCCAAGTTCCGAAGGCGGCGACGCACGCCGCGAGGAGGGTCGCCACGGCGAAACTCCCCCTCGCCACCCGTCGCCACGCCGCCCGTTCGTCGGCGCGTCGACGCGCCGCCAGGTACGCGGCTGCCCCCGTCCAGGCGAAGAGCACGGCGCCGAGCGCCAGGTGCTCCTTCCGTTCGAAAAGCCATCCGACGCCCGGTGCCGACCGGAACAGGTCCGTGCGTACGAGGGCCCGGTACCGGACGTAGAGCCAGCCGCCCGCCAGGGCGACGGCAGTCACCGACGTCGTCGCGAGGCCCACCGACCAGGGTGCCTTCCGACCGTCCGTCCGCAGCAGGACCACGGGATGCGCGAGCAGCGCGACCACGAGCCACCCCGCGTGACCGTGGAGGGCGACGAGCAGGCGCATCTGGAACGGCGTGAGGTCCACGGCGGTGTATCTGTCCTCCAGGCTCTTTGGTATCAGAAGCCATGGCCGGAGACGCGACGCCCCGACTTCTCGACACGCTCCGGAGTCAGGACGTGGCCGTCCGTACCCTCGCTCGCGCCCTCGCTTCGGGGAAGGTCCACCACGCGTACCTCTTCGACGGTCCGGACGGAGTCGGCAAGGAGCTCGCCGCGTTCGGACTCGCGCAGGCCCTCGTCTGCGAAACGCCGTCCCCGGAGGGACTCGCGTGCGGCGCGTGTTCGGCCTGCACCCGTGCGGTTCCGCGCGGAGCGTCGCGGGTCCCCGTCCACCCCGACGTCGTCGTGCTCGAGAAGGGGCTCTACGAGCCGGCCCAAATCGGCCGCCGCTCCCCCGAAACGCAGGAACTCTCCATCGACCAGGTCCGCACGCTCGTCCTCGCCCGCGCCGCGTTCCCACCCCACGAAGGTCGCGCACGCGTCTTCGTGATCCGGCGGGCGGACGAGTTGAGCACGTCGGCCGCGAACGCACTCTTGAAGACCCTCGAAGAGCCGCTCGCGCGCACGCACTTCGTCCTCCTCACCGCGAACCCGGGAGAGCTGCTCGCGACCGTGCGTTCCCGGACCCAACGCCTGCGGTTCTCGCCGCTCCCGGAATCCGTGGTCGCGGAGCTCGTCACCGCCCGGGGCGTCCCCGCCGAGCGCGCGAAGGACGTGGCGAGGCTCGCCCGGGGCAGCGTGTCCCTCGCCACCTCCCTCGCCGACGAGGAAGCGGCACGGGCCCGCGAGGCATGGATCGCGCGCGCGATGGACGCGGCGGCGGCGAAGACCCTGGGACCGGCCCTCGAATTGGGCGAGGAAGCGAAGAAGGACAAGGGCGCCCTCCCCGCACACCTGGAAGCGCTCGCACTCGCGTTCGCGGAGAAGACGTCGGGCGTGGCCGCCGGCAGTCCGCTCGACGTGGAGCGCGCGTCCCAACGCTACGACGCGGTCCGTGCCGCGCTCCGGCAGCTGGACGGAAACGCATCGGCCCAACTCGTCGTCGAGACCATGTTCATCCGGATGCGGACCGCGTGAGCTACCTGCGTTCGTCTCCCGCGGGCAGCACGTCGTAGGTTCCGGCGAGGAGCTCCGTTCCGACGAACGCCAGGGCGACCCGACCGCGCGCGCCGAAGACGACGAGACGCCGCGCGTCGCCGGCGGTGTATTCGGCGAGGATTCCCTCCTCCGCGCACGGGAGCGCGTCGTCGCCGAGGCGTTCCACCGCGACGGGGACGCGGCGCGACCGTTGGTAGGTCACCCCCGCGATTTCGAAGGCGGACGGCGGCTCCGACGCGAAGGGGCCCACGTCGCAAGGACGGAGCCACGAGACCGTGCGCGTCGGCGGTCCCTTCACGAAGACCACCGGTTCGCCGGAACGACTCGCGCTCGCGTAAAGGAGGGCGACGGGAGCGCCTTCCCGGAACACGAGGGCGGCGTCGCACCACGCGCTCTCACCCGACGTCCGGACGACGACGTCGTCCGGTAGGACCTGGAACCGATCGCGCACGAGTCCGACGCCTTCGGGCGTGCCCATCGTCCGGGACTCAGGGAACGTGGGTCGCCGCGCGGAACGCGGACGACGTCACGGCGGGCGGAGACGCCGACCGTGTCCCTCCGAGCGCCTCGTGGAGGGACGCGGCACGTTCGGCGAGCACCTCGCGGAGGACGAGCGGCGACGTGGGCAACGATTCGGGCAGCAGGCCGCCGATGACGGCCGCGGCGTCGCAGTGGGCTCGGACCTGGGCCGCGTTCTCGAGCGTGATGCCGCCGATGGCCACGAGCGGGATTCCCGCCGCCTTCGCGAGGACGTGAGCCTCGGCGAGCAAGGACGTTCCGACCACCGGATCCGCCCCGCGCTTCGACCGCGTCGGGAAGACGGGTCCGAACGCCACGTACGAAGGAGCGTCCGCCAACGCGCGGCGAAGTTGTTCGAGCGAATGGGTCGAGATGCCGATACCGAGCGTCGGCGCGATGCGACGCGCGAGCTCGACGGGGAAGTCGTCCTGGCCGACGTGGACCATGTCGCATCCGGCGAGGACCGCGAGATCGGCGCGGTCGTTGGCGACGAGCGGCAGCTTCGCCTTCCGGCAGAGGCACGCGAGTGCGCGGAGCCATCCCAGGACCTCGCGGGGCGGCGACGACTTCGCACGGAGTTGGAGCGCGGCGGGACGCACGGACACGACGGCTTCGGCGAACGTGACCGGATCGAGCCCGCGCGTGGCCAGGGAGTCGACGTCGGCGATGGCGTACAGGCCGTGCATCGACGTTCGGCTACCGAGACGCGCCGTCCGCGTCAACCGAAGACTGCGTGTCGATTCGTCGTACCGACGCGAAGCTCACGCGTGCCTCCGGTCGAATCCGCACGGTCGCCTCCGACGGGTCAGGTTCGAACGCGAGCACGTCGCCACGGGTCGCATCCTCGAAGTCCTGATTTCCTTCGGAAGCTTCACGGTCGAGCAAACGGGCACGCGTGAGCCCCGCGCGGAAGCGCCGCGTTCTCCGCACAAGACGGCCTCGCGCTTTCCTTTCGTGACGAACGGCTTCGACACGACGCGGAGGGCTCCGGCGGCCGCGGCGTTCCTCGAGGACAGGCCATCGCGACGGAGGACGAGGTAGGAGAATGTGAGGCCTTGGAAGCGAAGACCGGCAGCACGAGCGAGGGGCGCCACCGATTCGGGCAGGTCCACGTCGAGGTCCTCGTGACACCAGTCGTCTGGATTCGCCAGCATGGGACAGGGCCCCTCGTGGAGGCACGGCGCGAAGACGTTCGCGACGCCGTCCGCGATCACGCGGTCGCGGATCGCGTGGAGATGGCGCGTGCGGTCGCGGAGTGCGGGTTCGACGATCACGAGGGTGCCGTCCTTCGCGACCTTCTCCGAAAGCAGGCGACGCACGAGAGCCACGTGCCTCGCCAGGCGGACGTCGTCCGGCTCCGGACGGTCCATCTCGGAGAGCACCTGACCGAGCAGGACGACGTCGTGATCCCGTGACGGATGGGCGAGGGCGGCGTCCATCCCGCCTTCGTGGACGGAGACCGTCGGGGTCACCTCGCCGAACGCGCGGTGCCGCGCGACGTGGCGAAGGAGACGCGCTCCGGCGTCGAGTGCGTGGCGATCCACGTCGAACCACGTCGCGTCCACCGGGCGTCCGTCCGACCGGAACGCGAGAGCGTGCACCAGACCGAACGTGCTCGCCCCGAGTCCGGCGCCGATGTCGAGGACCCGGAGCGGACGGTCCACGGGTCCGTCGAGGAGCCCGGCCGCGAGCAGTTCGCGCACCGCTCCCGTGACCTTCGGGACGTCGCGGGCCAGGGAGAACGCGAGGCGAGGAGCGATGGCGGTGGGACCGAGTCGCCTCAGGCCCTCGGGGGTGGGATCGTTGTACGCGGCCGACAAGCGAACGAGGAGTGGCCCCATGCGCGACAGGTCGCCGCGCTGCGGGAACCCGAGTTCGACCAACGTGTCGTCGACGGCGGCGAGCAGTGCCTCGCCGACGGGACGGACGGACGCATATCGGGGGAGCGGTCGACGGGACATGTCGGAGGGCGTTCCTTCGGGACCCCGCGACGTCTACCCTCGTTCCGTGTCCGTGCCCACGAGATTGAGGAACTCCCCGTGAGCGATTCCCCCGTCCCGAGGGTCGTGCACGCCGCGGGCGCGGTCGTGCTCCTCGCAGGTCCGCGTGTCGTCCTCGTCCAGCGTGGTCACGCGCCGGACGTGGGAAGCTGGACGCTCCCCGGCGGCCGCGTCGAACCGGGCGAATCGAGCGCCGCGGCCGTGGTCCGGGAGGTCCGCGAAGAGACGGGACTCGAGGTGAAAGCGGTCACTCTCGTGGAGACGGTGACGCTCGGGTCGGAAGGAACGACCTTCGTGATCGACGAGTGGCTCTGTGTCCCCGTCACGCACTCCGCGACCCCCGTCCCCGGTTCCGACGCGAGCGCCACCGTGACCGTCCCGCCGGATCACCTGGCCGACTACCGTGTGACTTCCGCGGTCACCTCCGTGGTCCACCACGCTCTCCACATCGCCCACGAACGAAACCTCGTGTAGCGTTCCGCACCATGCCCCGCCCGATCGCGTCCGCGTTCCTCGTCCTCGCGTCGAGCCTCCTCGTGGGATGTCCAAACGTCGCACCGCCCGTGCACGCGCCGCCCTCCGCCGAGGCCCTTCTCGTCCGCATGAAGGAAGAGCGAAAGGACTGCCTGGGTGTGCAGGCGAACGCGAAACTCGACCACTTCGGCAGTCAGGGTCGGTTCCGCGGCGACGTCTCCATGTTCGCGGCGCGTCCGGCTCGTGTCCGCATGGATATCGTGAGTCCCTTCGGCGCGGTCCTGGCGACGCTGACGAGCGACGGGCAGACCTTCGGTCTCTTCGACACGCGCGGCAACCGTTTCTTCACCGGCCCCGCGTCGGCGTGCAACATCGCCCGACTGACGGAGGTCCCCCTGCCCGGCCACGTCCTCGTGGATCTGCTCCGTGGTCAGGCGCCGGTGCTCCGGCACCGACCCGACGCGGCGACGTTCGTGTGGGAGCCGGGAGGTCGCTACGTCGTCACCGTGAAGGGCTCGAGGGACGCGGTCGAGGAGATCGCGCTCGCACCCCACCCCGCGGACTTCGCGAAGCCTTTCGCCGAACAACGACTCCGCGTGGTGCACGTGACGGTGAAGCAGGCCGGCCACGTCCTCTACGACGCCGAACTCGACGGTCACGAAGGAGCGCCCTCCGGCAAGGAGCGCGTGGACCCGGACGGCATCGATCCGCCCCTTCCGCCCATCGGTGGGACGTGTGGCGTCGAACTTCCACGAAGACTCCGTGTCTCCATTCCCGAGGACTCGGCCGACGTCCTCTTCCGGTACGATCAGGTCACGTGGAATCCGCCGATCCCGGAGGGAACGTTCGTGCAACCGACCCCGGCCGGGATCATGCCCGAACGGGTCGTGTGCGAATGACGTTCGCCCCGGCGGACGGGTAACCGGGCACGAACGTTCCTAGGAGCCGTCCGGGACGATCGGTGACGAGGACGTCGACGCCGGCGTCCGCGGCGATCCGGGCGTCGTCCACGCCCGCGATCGTCCACGTCGCGACGACGAGGCTCCGCGCGTGCCATGCGTCGACGCGCGCTGCCGTGACTTCGCTGCGCTCGACGTGGATCGCGTGGACCCACGGACGCCGGGCCACGGCCCGCAGCGCGGGCGAAGCGCTCCCACGCGCGTGCGTGAGGAGCGCGCGACGCACGTTCGGCGCGACCGCACCGAGGTGGACGAGCATCCACGGGTCGAAGGACGACACGATCACCGACTCCGAGGATCCGGTCCGGCGGAGCGAGCGGAGGACGCCGCGGACGACGTCCCCGCGCGACGGGACGTCCCGCTTCATCTCGACGTTCACGGAGACGTCCCGTTCTTTCGCCCACGCGAGCACGTCGTCGAGCGTGGGCACGGTGACGTCGCCGTCGAGGGGCGTACGGAGGAGCGTGTCCGCATCCATGGAATCGACGGTGCGATCGTCGCCCGCACGGAGACGCCGCAGCGTCCGATCGTGGAAGACGACGACGCGACCGTCACGGGTGGTCCGGACGTCGAGCTCGACGGCGACGGCGCCGTCGGCCCGCGCACGTTCGAACGCGGGGAGCGTGTTCTCGACCGGCAGATCGGGTCCGCGACCGCCACGATGGCCGACGACGAGCGGCGCTTCGTGCGGAGCGCGCCGTCGGAAGACGGTCACGGCGTCGCGAGCTCGGTGGCGATGTCGTTCGCGAGGGCCTTCGCTTCGGCGACCCTGTCGGCCGTGAGCGAGATGGCGCCGACCACGGGGTGACCGCCTCCGCCGTGACGCTCGCAGATCGCCGCGATGTTGTGCGTGCGCGTCTTGCCGCACCACGGGTTGAACCCGATGGAGAGCTTGCACTTGGACTTCGAACGCGTGACGACGACCGAATAGGCGCTGGTCGGGAAGAGCGCGTAGGTGACGAACTTCGCGGCGACCTCGATCGTCGAATCCGTGAGATCGACCACGACGACGTCCCCGTTCGTGACCGCGTGGTCCTTCACGAGGTTCACGAAAGATTCGTGGGCGGCGCGCAGGGGTTCGTACGCCGCGACGACGTCGGAGGCGCGGGCGATGTCCGCGATGGGTTCGACGAGGAGCCGCGGCACGATGCGCGCGAGGAATGCGTCGTCGGCGTACTGCTCGACCACGGACATCAATTGGAGCTCGGGCTCGGCGCGGTTCACCGCCATCTGGGCGGAAGGGAACGCCGCACGGTCGATCATGTCGGCCCAGCCCACGAGGGAACGGAACGGCTCGGGGTCGAGCCCGAAGTCCCTCGCACCGACGTCCGCGATGAGCTTCGTGCACGAGCCGTAGCCGCCGTCGTGGAAGACGCGGCGCGCGCTCCCGACCTTGCCCTTGGAGAGCTCCTCGTAGCGCTCGCGATCGTCCTTCTCGGGAAACGCGCTGACGTGGTGATCGAAGTACCAGGTCAAGGTCTTCGCACTGGACCATCGGAAGTCGAGCACCGCGTTCTCGGCGCCGTCGAGGAGGGCGGGGTCGACGCCGTTCTGGCCGGGACCGTACCCCATGGCGTGGTACTCGAAGGCGTAGTCCACGCCCGGGTTCACGTGGCGGAGGAGCCGCGTGAACATCGCGGCGGAGCACATGCCGTCGAAGCAGTGTCCGTGGGTGGCCACGACGACGCGCGACGGCTCCTTCACGCGATCGACGGCCGCTTGGGAACCCATCCGTTCACCGATACCATGGTCCGGTGCTCCTTCACCATCTCGCGCTGCGTTCGGAGAGTCCCCGTCGCCTGGCGGAATTTTACGAGAACGTCGTGGGTCTCCGTCCGGCGCCGGCGGACCTCCCGCGACGACCGGACGACCGCGATCGGGACCTCCGGGTATGGCTCGCGTGTGGTGCGACGATCGTCATGATCGAACGACGCACCCCGGAGGAACCGGTGCCCGATCCGAGGTCCCGCGAGCTCGTCGCGTTCGCGATGGCGGCGGACGCGCGCGAGGTCTCGCGTGCACGACTGCTGGCGGCCGGCGTCGTCCTCGAGGAGGAGTCCGACTTCTCGTTGTACTTCCGGGACCCGGAAGGACGTCGCTTGGCGCTCTCCCACTTTCCCCATCCGAGGGAGACGCCGACGTCCGTCGGTTGAGTGCGGCTCGGCCGCCGATCACGACGCGAGTGTCGGGGGTGGCACAGAGGTGTGTCATCGCCACTCCCGATTCCGCGGGAATTCCACCGCGCGCGCGGGCACGTCGGTTGCTGAGGGGCGGCGCATGCGAACGCGCTCCCTCCTCATGACCATCGTCGTCCTCTCCGTCGCTTGCGGGGGTCGGATGGAGGTCGACGCCGCGGCGGGTCCCGCGCGAGCGACGGACGCGGGCGTGTCTCCGAGTCTCCCGACACCGACGATCCCGCCCGTCGCCGTCGAGGTCCGGTGCACGACGGACGGGGCACCGGCGTTCCGGAGGGTCGCGACGGATCCCGTCGCGCTGCGCCGGGGACCGTGTGGAACTCTCGCGTGGCACGCCGCGAAAGGTGGCGCGTTCGTCCTCGACGCGAACGCACGGGAACCGGAGCGTCTCCGGGAAGGCGCGTCGATGCCGACCCCCTCCCTCTCGGGGCGGACCGTCGCCTTCCACGACTCCAAAGCACGCGCCGTCGTCGTGCGCGACAGGGCGACGGGCGCCGAGTCCACGGTCGCGACGGTCGCCCCCGATGCCCGGCCGTCCTTCGCGTTCGTCGCGCGATCCCGGAAGGTGGCGGGCCCCGGCGACGAGACGCTCGTCGTGTGCCTCGGTGCCGACCCTGCCGTCGCATGGAGCGAAGGTCGGACCGTCCCGGTCCTCGGCGCGGACGCGCTGCCTTTGACTTGTTCGGACCTCCTCGCACCACCGGAGGGCGGCACGTCCGTCGCGGCGGTCGACGCGGCCGGAACGATCACGGTCTTCGACGGGACGACGGGTCGGGCGAACCGCGTGCCCGGCGTGTCCTACCTCCGGACGTCGGGACTCTCGGAAACCATGGGCCTCTGGTTCACCGACGACGGCTCGCTCCTCGTCCGGGGACGGCAGAAGGTGGAACCGTGCGGCGACACGTCGTGCGGCAAGGACGCGAGCCTCACGATGATCGACGCGAAGCTCGGCACCGTCGTCCGGGACGTCCCGATCCGTGCGCAGGAATGTTGCGGAGGCTCGAACTTCCTGGCGCAGGTGATTCCGTCGGGCCCGTTCCCGATCGCCGTCGGCCTGTCGACGTCCCTCGAGTGGGTCGATTCATCCATGCGCAGCGGATCCCGGGCGCGGAAAGGGGCCGTCGCGATCCTCGCCGACGGACAGAGGGGTCTGTTCGTGGACGACGTCTCCGAGCGTGCCGTCGTGATCCGCCGGCTCGAGGACGACGCCGAACTCGGGCGGGTCGCGAAAGGCAGCGAGGTCGTCCTGTCGAAGGGCCTCCGGTACGCCTACGTGAGCACCGATCCGTCCCGCTGCATCACGAACGAGTCCGACCCGAGGAACTGCTTCGCGCAACTGTACGGCCTCGCGCGATGGGATCTCACGACTCTCGCCGTCACGCCGATCGCGGAGTCCTTGCAACCACTCCGCGCGAAGTGGGTGGGTGACGATGGTTCGGCGGTGGTGCTGGCCGGCCTCCGCGAGGGCGGCTACCCGAGCGCCTCGACGCCGGAGAAACTGGGGGTCGACACGTACCATTCGTGGCTGTTCGACGCGTCCGGGGGACGCCACGAGACCGTGGCGTCGGAGGTCGGCGTCACCTACTGGACGACGGACCGTGGCCCCGTCCTCACGTCTTTCGCGACGGGTCACGGCTTCGGCGTCGCCGCCATCGATCCGAGGACGGGCGTCGTGAAGGATCTCACGGCCTCCGCCGATCGTCCCCTCGACCGGATCCAATCGTTCGCGATCGGGACCGGAACGCACTACGGCGTGCTCGAAGCGCGCGCGACCCTTCCCGACGGTGGGGCCATCGGAGAACTCTGGGCAGGCGACGTCGCGCCCTGAAGCTTTCCGTCGGCGCCGTCAGACGGCGCGGTGAGGAACGTGGACGTTCTTCGCCGTCGCACACGCCACGGCCTCTTCGTACCCGGCGTCGACGTGACGGATCACGCCCATTCCGGGGTCGCTCGTGAGCACGCGTTCGAGCCGCGCTGCGGCCTCCTTCGTGCCGTCGGCGACGACGACCATGCCCGCGTGGAGGGACATACCCATTCCGACCCCACCGCCGTGGTGGAAGCTCACCCAGCTCGCTCCCGCCGCCGTGTTCACGAGGGCGTTCAAGATGGCCCAGTCCGCGATGGCGTCGGATCCGTCCTTCATGGCTTCGGTCTCCCGGTTGGGCGAAGCCACCGAACCGCAATCGAGGTGGTCGCGGCCGATGACGATGGGCGCCTTCACCTTGCCCGTGCGCACGAGTTCGTTGAACGCGAGGCCGACCTTCGCGCGGTCGCCGTAGCCGAGCCAACAGATGCGCGCCGGCAGGCCCTGGAACTTCACGCGTTCCTGGGCGAGGGTGATCCATCGACGCAGGTCGGGATCGTCCGGCACGGCTTCGAGCACCGCCGCGTCCGTCGCCGCGATGTCGGCCGGATCGCCGGAGAGGGCGACCCAGCGGAACGGCCCCTTTCCTTCGCAGAAGAGCGGACGAATGTACGCCGGGACGAACCCCAGGATGTCGAAGGCGCGCTCGCAGCCCGCTTCCTTCGCGCAGGCGCGGATGTTGTTGCCGTAGTCGAAGACCTCGGCGCCCTTCTTCTTCCACACGAGCATCGCCTCGACTTCTTCGGCCATGCTCGCCTTCGCACGGGCGACGTATCCCTCGGCGTCTTCCGCGCGGAGTTCGGCGGCCTCGACGAGCGAGAAGCCGTTGGGCACGTAGCCGTTCAGGGGATCGTGGGCGCTCGTCTGCTCGGTGACGAGATCGGGCACGATGACCCCGCGCTTCACGAGCTCGGGTAGATCTCCGCCGCGTTCGCGCAGAGGCCGATGGAGACGGGCTTGCCCTCTTTCCGTGCGCGTTCGAGCCGCGCCAAGGCCTGGTCGAGATCGTCGATGCGCTCGTCGACGTACTTCGTGTCGAGGCGCTTCTGGATGCGCGAAGGGTCGACGTCGATGCCGAGGCAGGACATGCCCGCGAGCGTGGCCGCCAGCGGTTGCGCGCCGCCCATGCCGCCGAGACCGGCGGTGAGGACCCAGAGTTGCCCCTCTTTCTTCGTGCGCGCGACGTAGGCCTTCCGCGCGGCGACGAAGGTCTCGTAGGTCCCCTGGAGGATGCCCTGCGTGCCGATGTAGATCCACGATCCGGCGGTCATCTGACCGTACATCGTGAGGCCGAGCGCCTCGAGCCGGCGGAACTCGTCCCAATTCGCCCAGGCGCCGACGAGGTTGGAATTGGCGAGGAGCACCCGGGGCGAATCCGGCGTCGTCTTGAAGCGGCCCACGGCCTTGCCGGACTGGACGAGGAGGGTCTCGTCGTTGCCGAGGGCACGGAGCTCGCGCACGAGGACGTCGAACGCTTCCCAGGATCGCGCCGCCTTGCCCGTGCCGCCGTAGACCACGAGGTCCTGCGGGCGCTCCGCCACCTCGGGATCGAGGTTGTTGTGGAGCATGCGCAGGACGGCCTCTTGGACCCATCCCTTGCAGGAGAGTTCGGGACCCCGGGGAGCGCGGACGGTGCGGGCTTGGCTCATGGCGCGTGGATACCATGCAGCCGCGCGTGCGGGTATCCTCGGGGAATGCTCCTCGCCCTTCCCCGCTGGCTCCGCTCGGGATCGCTCGCAGGTGTGGCCGCGACCGTCCTCGCCGTGCCGGAGCCTGCCGTCGCGTGCTCTCCGCCCCTTCCCCAGACGTTCCGGTGCAATCCCTTTCCGTGCCAGGGCCCGGATGCGGTTCCCGAACGGGACCTGCCCGTCCTTCCCACGAACGCGGATTTCGCCATCGATCTCCTCGAAGTTCCGACCGGCGATCCGCCGTCCCGTCTCCCCGACGCCGTCCTTCCGGAAACGGCGTTCGTGGAGCGCGAGATCGCGACGGCGAAGGGGAAGGACGCGGGTGGGTCACGGCCCGTTCCGGCCGAGCGACGGGGAGTCGACGGCGAAGGACGATGGATTTGGATCTTCCCCGTCCGGGGTCCCTTCGACGCGGGAACACGTCTGGCGCTCCGGGCCCGGACGGTGAACGGGAAGGTCGTGCGTCTCTTCCAATGGAAGACCGGCTCCGGCCCGGACACGTCCGCGCCGACATGGTCCGGCGTCCGGGCGACGCGCTTCCGCGGCGTCCACACGGCCGGGGGCGGTTCGTGCGACACGGGGTTCGCTCGTGCACTCTTCCGGGTGGGTCTCGCGAAGGACGACCTCACGCCCGCCAATGGCATGCGGTTCGCCATCTTCCCGCTGCGCCTCGACGGAACCTTCGACCGCGACCTCGCGAAGGCCCACGTGGAATCTCCCTCGTGTACCGGCGTCCTGACGGAACTCCGCGCCGAGCTCCCGAAAGGCGAGCCTGCCCCGCCCCGCGTCCATTTCGCCGTCGCGCCCCTCGATCTCGCCGGCAATCTCGGGACACCGTCCAAAGTCTCCATCGACACGGTCGACCCTTCGAAATCGGCTCAGGGATATCTCGATTGGAACCTCGGTTGCGCCGACGGGGACGGTGACGTGCCGGCGACTCCGTTCTCGCCGAGTCCTACGGAATCGACGTCGGCAGGAGGCGAAGTCACGAGGTCGGCGGACGCGGCGACGTCGACGGAGGCGAAGGCATCGGGGACCGGACCGCGACCGCGGTCGCGCGGCGGTTGCGCGTCCTGCACGGTGGCGACCCACACGAAGGAAGACGGACGTGGCGCCGTCCTCGCGGCCCTGGCCATGGCGGCGGTCGCCGTTCGACGACGACGCCGGAGCGCCTGACGCGATCTCAGGGCGTGCGGAGTCGCGGCGCGCGTTTGCCCGCGCGGCGGAGGAGCGCGTCGAGCGTGTCCGCCTGCCCCGCGTCGTCGACGGTACCGAGGTCGGGCCCCGGTTCGCGGGACGCGACGTCGTCGTGGGCGAACTCGACGTGCGGGACGTTGGCGCTCGCGTCCCACCGTTCGGCGAGGGTCGACGCGATGCGCTCGATGAGGGCGCGCGTCGAATCCCGATCGAGGGCGGAGACGAACACGGCGTCCGCGTTCGTCTTCTTCATCAGCCCGAGTCGGAACGGGTCGAGGAGGTCCGTCTTGTTGAATACGAGGATGCGCGGGATGTCCTCGAGACCGAGCTCGTCCACGAGCTCGTCGGTGGTGACGAGGTGGTCGTCCTTGGCGGGGTCGCTCGCGTCCACGACCTGCACGAGCACGTCGGCGTCCGCGGCCTCTTCGAAGGTCGCACGGAAGGCGGCGAAGAGATCTTTCGGGAGGTCGCGAATGAAGCCGACGGTGTCGGTCACGATGACCTCACGACCGCCGTACCCCGCCCAGCCCACGCGGAGGTGCCTCGAACGGGTGTCGAGCGTCGCGAAGAGCTTGTCCTCGGCGAGTACGCTGGCTCCCGTGAGCGTGTTGAGCAGCGAACTCTTCCCCGCGTTCGTGTAGCCGACGATGGCGACGGTGGGCACGCGCTCGCGCGTCCGACGACGGCGGCGCTCTTTCCGCTGCTTGGCGAGGGACTTGAGTTCCTGCTGGAGGTGATTCACCCGCTCGCGGGCGCGACGCTTGCCGATCTCGAGCTTCGTCTCGCCGGGACCCCGTCCGCCGATGCCGCCGGTGAGGCGCGAGAGCGAGTCGTCCTTCTGTCCGAGACGGGGAAGGCTGTACTTCAACTGCGCGAGCTCGACCTGGAGCTTGCCGTCCTTGCTCTCGGCGCGCTGCGCGAAGATGTCGAGGATCAACTGCGTGCGGTCGATGACCTTCAGATCCGACACCGCGGCGATGGCCGAGGCCTGCGCGGGCGTCAGATCGCGGTCGAAGATCAGGGTCTCGGCGTCGAGCTGCATGGCGCGGATGACGACGTCGTCGAGTTTGCCCCGACCCATGACGAACTTCGGATCGACGTGCTCCCGGGTCTGCACGATGACGTCGACGACGTCCGTGCCGGCCGTGCGCGCGAGCTCCTCGAGCTCCCGCACGTGCTCGGCGGCGTCGACCGCCTTCTCCTTGCCGCGCCCCGTGCGGTGCTTCTCACCGACGTGGACGAGGATTGCGCGACCGTCCTTCGCACGCACGGTGCGCGAACGCGTGCGCTTCGCGAACTCGGCCTCGAGGTCCGCCATGAGGCGGCCCACGTCGAGTTCCAGGCGACCCATGGGGACCGGACCGACTTCGCGGTACGGCAGCGCGTCGTCCTCGTCCGTCGGGACGTTGTACGCGTACACGATGGACCGCGGATCGCCCGACGGCGCGAGTTGGATGGCGGCGACGAGATCGAGCCGCAAGCGCACGAGATCCACGATGTCGTCCCGCGTGAGCGGTTCGCCACGGAGATGGGTGTGGACGAGGCGCAGGCCCCGGAAGCGTCCCTCGGCCGCACGGAGGCGACCGATGTCCGGGAGCATGAGTTGCCCGGCCGAACCGACGATGACGGAGTCCACCTGACCGGAGCGATGGACGAGCGCACCCACCTGCCGCCCGGACTCCATGGACGCTTCCACCAGGGAGCGCGTCAGTTCGGGGGTGGTGAGTGCGTCGGAGGGGACCCGGCGACGGTAGATGCGCTCGAGGGTCTTGACGGCCGACGGCGGGAGGCCGGAGGTGTTGCCGTGGATGTTTATGGGGCGCTCGTCAGCGGTTCACGCGCTCGAGGTACTGACCGGAGCTCGTGTCGATCTTCACCCACTCCCCCTCCTTGATGAAGAGAGGGACGTTGACGACGGCGCCGCTGGTCAACGTCGCGGGCTTGGTCGCGCCGCTGGCGGTGTCGCCCTTGATGCCGGGTTCGCTGGACGCGATCTGCATGACCACGTTCGGCGGGAGGTCCACGGCGATGGCGTTGCCGTTGTAGAGAGTGACGTCGCAGTCGAGGCCCTCGGCGAGGAAGCGCTTCTCGTCGCCGAGCTTGTGCTTCTCGACGTGGATCTGGTCGCCGGTCTCCACCTTCATGAACACGTAGGTGTCGGACTCTTCCCACGAGAACGTCATGGTGGTCGTCTCGACGTCGGCGAGCTCCACGGATTCACCGGACTTCCACGTGCGTTCGATGACCGCACCGGTCGCAAGGTTCTTGATGCGACACCGCGTGAAGGACTGGCCCTTGCCAGGCTTCACGAACTGGTGCTCGACGATGCCGTAGGGCACGCCATCGATTTGAATTTTCAGGCCTTTGCGAATGTCCGTGGTCTGCATGTCGGGGGAGGACGGGTAGCATGGCCCGGGGCCCGATCGCAACCGGACCCAGCGAACTTCGGCCTTTTCGACTCCCCGGAGCACCTTGGGGAGGCCCCCGAGCGCTTGCAGCACCCCACGACCCCGCGTAAGCCGACGCCCAGGCGGTCCTTCCAGGGGCGCGCCGCACCGTCCCTGCTCCCGGTCCCATGCTCGAAACCGACGACGACCTCCGCACCATCAAGCGCGAAATCATCGAGTCGCGGGGCCTCATCATCAAGACGAGCAACCTCACGAACGCGCTGGCAGCGGACATCAAGTCCATCGCCAAGCGCCAGCTCGCGTACGAGCGCAAGCTCACGTGGAACAGCGCGGCCGCCTACGTGGTGTTCGTGGTCGTGGTGCTCGGCGCGCTGAAGTTCGCGTGGGACGCCCGTGTCGACTCGATCCGGCAGGAGACGGAACGGAGCAGCTCCGACAACGAGCGCCTGAAGAAGGAACTGAAGGACGCCCAGCGACGGGAGGAAGATCGCGTGCGCGCGGACGCGAAGGCCGCCGCCTTCTACGACCTCGTGCGGCAAGGCAAACGTACCGAGCTCGTCGACGCGTTCGAGGCGCTCAAGAAGGAGCCGCTCACCCGCACGGAACAATCCATGTTCGGGGACGTGGTCGAGCGTGCGCGGGCGGAGCTCGCGGCTCAGTTGTACCAACACGCGCTGGAGCGCGTGCGGTTGCTCCGATGGCAGGAAGCGGCGGCGGCGTTCGAGGAGTCGTTGCGCTACCGGGACGACGCGAGCACGACCTCCGTGAAACTCGGACTCGCGACGGCGTACCGCCACCTCAATCGGCAGCGCGATGCGATCCTGATCCTCGCGCCGATGTCGGAGAACGCGCCGGACAAGGACTTGCAGGACGACGCGCTCTTCGAGCTCGCCTATTGCCAGCAGGAAATCCAGGCGTGGAACGACGCGAAGACCTCGTGGAGGAACTTCCTGCGGCGGTTCCCGGATCATCGACTCTCCCAGGAAGCGAAGAACCAGCTCGCCCAGTTGGCCGCCATGCACTGACGGCCGCCACGCGCCGATCCCGTGAGGCTGGGGCGGTCCGTACGCTCGCCGCGCGAGACGACGCCGCGTTCAGCCCGCGAGCACCCGGTAAGCGTCGCTCACTTCGGCCAGTCGGGCCTCGAGGATCTTCCGCTCCGCCGGCGTGGCCCGCGGATGGAGATCGGGATGGAAGCGGCGCACGAGTTCGCGGTACGCGCGGCGTACGTCGTCCTTCGAGGCGTCCACGGCGACGCCGAGCATGGCGCTCGCACGTGCATCGGGCGTCGCCGGACGACCGGATCGCGTGGTCCGCGCCGTGCGATCGAACGGCGCGCCCACCCTCCCCTGTCCGGTCGAGGCATGGGCGTCCCGCGCCCGGCGACGACCCGACAAGAATTCACGGGAAGCGAGGGGCGAGTCGAGGAGCGCGCCCCGCGGAGGACGCACGGCGACACGGAACGTGACCTGCGCGTCGGCGAGTCGCTCGAGGACGCCGAGGCGTCCCAACATCTGCTTGTGGAGCGCGCGATCGACCACGCCCGCGTCGACGCGGAACTCGCGGACGAGCACCTCGCCATGCAACCTCCGGGAGGCCATCGCCCGGAGGAGGGACCGCTTCAGCGTGAGATCGTCGACGGCGTCTTCTTTGCGAAGTACTTCGCCAAGGGAAGGGGTCGCACCGTCGAGCTCGACGGAGAGCAGGCGGCCACCCGCCAGATGGACGCGGTGGGTCCGGCCGCGATCCTCGTGCAGTTCGAGGGTCCCCGAGGCTTCCGCCCGCGCGAGCGCACCGAGGAGGTCACCCAAGGTCGTGACGCGGAGGCGACCGGGGAGCTGCATGCGGGAAATCCTACCGACCGCACACGCGCCCTTCCAAGTTCCCTTCGTCGATTCAGGGGGCCGGCCAGAACCCCACGAGCACCTTTCCTCGGAGGACGCATGCCACGCGACGAGCGTCGTCGGAGACGGTGCACCCGTGGAGATCGGCGTAGGCGCCGTCGAATTCCTTCGCGCGGTAGGTGCGGGGCGCGGGCTTCTGGACCACGAGTCCGATGGACGTCGGCACGACGGTGATCTTGCCGTTCGGCGATCGCGGTCCGCCTTGTGCCGACGGTTCGCCGAGGGGTGCCGACGCGAACGCCGCATGCTTCCAATCGGGAGAGACGAGGAAGGGTTCACCCGCGACGACCATCTCGATCCCCCGTTCGCTCCATGCGACCGGCAGCGTCGGGACGGGTTCGCCTTTCGCGTTCGCGCAGCGGGAACCGAGGGCCGGCGCGATGGGCAACGCCAGATCGTGGAGGTCGCCGTCCCCCGTGGGGGAGAACGTGACGTGGATCGGACCGCCGGTGCACGGGTTGTACGCCTCGAGCCAGCGCGTCGCCTTGTCGGGCGCGAGGACCGCCCCCTTCCAGGGCGTCACGTCCTCCGCGGCGCTCTCGTCGCCGAGCGCCGGGTCGGATCGCACGACACCGCCCGCGGTCCGTACGAGGAGCTTGCCCGAGGACTCGAACGCGAGCGGTCCCCAGGTGGGACCCTTCCCACGATCGACCTGCGGCACGGCAGCGACGACCTTCACTTCGGTGGCGACGGTCGCGGGCGACGCGGCGAGGATCCAGTTCGTCCCGTCGTTCGTGCGGTTCGGCGTCCTCGTCGCGGGAGCTCGCTGCGCACGTTCGAGGGCGGCCGTGGCGCGGAGGACGTCTCCCTGGGCGGCGAACGCGCGCGTCTCCGCGAGACCGAGCTCCTCGAGCGCGCGGCTCGGTCCGCAGGTGGGCAACGCGACGCCGACGAGCTTGGTGAATCGCTTCTCGCCCCCTTCGGTGCACACCGTCGCGAAGAGGTTCTTCGCGGAGAAGACGAACGGCCCCACGGCCGCTGCTTCCTTCGCCTTTCCGGCACGGAGTTGCGCCGACGTGCCGAGCCTCTGGAACGACGCCTCGGGCTCGTCGGCGTCCCGACTGAGCCCCGCGGGTCGATCGAACCACCGCAACGTCGCGCCGACCTTGGGGCCCGGTTCGAAAGGAGCGCCTCCGCCTTCGACCGACACGCGGAATGCGAGGTCGTCGAGACCGTCGCCGTCGGCGTCGGACGCGTCGACGTCCAGCGTGACCTTCGGAGCGTTCGGAGGATCCACAAGGACCATGGAGGCTCGGACGCGTGGCGTGCCCGAGAAGCCGACGACGAAGACGGAGCGCTCCCCCGAGGCGACCGTGGCGTTCGTGCACGCGATTCCCGATTCGACGACGGCGGTGTGGGGCCCCGTGCGCGCCAGCGTCAGTACCGGAGGACACTTCGCGTCGTCGGCGGCGAGCGGGACGTCGGTCACGGCCACGGGCGCTTCGACGCTTCCCTTCTTGCCGTGGAAGAAGACGAGGCTTCCGGGATCGGTCTTGCCGAGGCCGCGGACGAGCGCGACCACGTCGCGTTCGCCGTCGCCGTCGACGTCCCCCGCCATGCCGCGGAGGAACTTCTTGTCGCTCGAGGTGGACACTTCGATGCCGCCCACGCTCCACGTCCGCACGTCGTCCGGAGCCGTCTCGGCCCACTCCGCCTTGAATCCCGGCGGGGTGGCTTCGGCGTCCGACGTCGCTTGGGCATCCGACGGACCGCCACCGGCGTCGAGGTCCGGGTTCGCGTCACCGATGGAGTACGGCACGTACGGATGCTCGTTGACGCAGCCGTTCTTGCATCCTCCGAGGCAGGCCGCCACGAGCACGGACACCAGGGCGGGTGCCGCGAGGGAACGGAACGTGGGGGCGGAGCGGTGCATCGGACGGAGGAGTCTACTCGATCGTTTCCTCCTGTGCCGGAACGTCCGGGCGTGAAATCGTAGTCCCGATGGTCGCTCTTCCCTTCGCACTCGCCGCGATTCTCCTCGGCGCTCCGCCCGGGATCGGCGTCGAGGACGCGCGCGACGTCGACCTCGTCCACGACTCGGGGGCCGACCCTCTCGATCGTCGGCTCGCAGCGACGCGCATGGTCGCCGCGCGCCTCGACCGAGGCGATCTCGACGCGGCGCACGAGCTCGTGATCACGGATCGCGACGTCGCCACGCGCGTCTCGACGGGTGTCGCGAAACGTCTCGCGATCGCACTCCGCGCGCGAACGCGCATGCGCGTCGCGGTGACGGTCGCCCTCGCGTTCGTCCTGGCTTCGGCGTTCGCGATCGCGCGATCGCCCCGGAACTTCGCCGCGGACGTCGCGCGGAGATGGGGCGGGCGCTCGATCGCCGTGGCGCTCGTCGTCGCGGGCACCGGACTCGCCGCGTCCCGGACCTTCGAGGACGCCCGCGCTCTTCCATTCTTCGTATTCGCGTCGTGGGTCGTCGTCGTGACCGCGGCCGTCCAGGCGTGGCCGTTCGCGTTCGGCGACACGCGGCGGGCCCGGTTCGTCCGCGGCGTCGCGGCGGCGGGAGCGACGATTTCGGGCAGCGCCCTCGCGCTCTACGTCGTCGACCCCACGCTCCTCGGGAGTCTGCCGCGATGACCTCGCCTTTCCGTGCCCTGCGACTCGGTCACGGCGCGAACTGTTCCAGCGTCGGAAGCGCCGTCGATCTCCTGTACGCGACGGCGACGGCGGGGGCCATCGTGTTCACGGCGGTCGCCGCGGCGCTCGCTTCCGAGGGAGTCACCGTCGTCGGACGGCGTACGGCCCGGGACGACGAAGGGCGACGCGACGACGGGCACTCCGATCACGCCTCGGCTCCACCGGGAGACCGCACGTGAAGGTTCGCTTCGAACCGTGGGGCGCGTGGGTACGGCTCGAGACCTTGGACGCCACCGTCGCGCTCGATCGGGACGACGCGCGACGTTTCGGTCTCCACGGCGAGGACGTGTGGGCGGAGGACGGGACGTCGAGCGCGGACGTCGGCGTCTCCCGGGCACGACCACTCGAGGTCCATCTCGCCGTCACGTCGAGGTGCGGAGTCGGATGCGAAGGTTGCTATCTCGACGCCCGCCCCGACGGCGACGAACCTTCGCGGGACTCGCTGGAACGCACGCTCGACGCGGCCGCGGAAGAGGGTGCGTTCACGATCGCGTTCGGCGGAGGCGAACCGACGCTGCGGAAGGATCTCGACGAGCTCGCCGCGAGCGCACGCCGTCGCGGACTCGTCCCCCTCGTGACGACGAGCGCGACCGGCCTCACCGACGCGAAGCTCGAACGCCTCGCGGCGTTCGACCAGGTGAACGTGAGCTACGACGGTCCGGGCTCGGCGTACGAGGACGTCCGGGGAGTCGATCGGGCCGACGAAGTGGAGAGGGCCATCGTCCGGCTCGTCGCGCACGGGATCCGCGTCGGCGTGAACGTCGTCCTGACGCGCACGACGTTCCCCCTCCTCTCCACGACCCTCGACCGGACCGCGGAGCTCGGCGTGCGGGAGGTCCAACTCCTCCGGTACAAGCCGCAGGGTCGAGCGAAGTCCCTCGCGTACTACGCCCGACGTCTGACGCCGGCACAGGTCGACGCTTTCCCCGAGGTGCTCGCGCATTCCGCGGAACGGTTCGCGGGTCGCCTGTCGTTGCGCGTCGACTGCGCGCTCGTTCCCTTCCTTTCCGCGGATCCGCGGTTCTCCGAGGACCCCGCCCGCCTGGCCCGCGCCGGCGTCTTCGGGTGCGAGGCGGGTCGCCACCTCGGCGCCGTCCGCGCGGACGGGTACGTCGCACCGTGCAGCTTCGCGGATCCGACGGACGCTCGCGGCGACGCGCTCGGCGAGGCGTTCGCCACCGACGCGACGCTCGCACGGTTCCGCGACTACCCCGTCGCGGCCCCTGCACCGTGCGACACGTGCGCGATCGCGTCGACCTGCCGCGGCGGATGCAAGGTCGTGACGTCGTACGTCTCGGGCACGTTCGGCCCCGACCCGGAGTGCCCACGAGTCCGAGGATCGCGGCGGCTCCCCCGATCGCCGGAGGCCCGGTGACGCAACGTACGTTCCTCGACCGCGCGACCCTCGCCGTGCCGTGGGGCGCCGCGGCGACGCTCGTCGCCTACGGTGTCGTCCGCGTCGTGGAGGTGCGAACGGGAACGGGTGTCCCGCCCACGGAGATCCTCCTCACCGAGCATTCCGCGTACTTCGCGCGCATCGGCGCGAGCTTGGCGTTCGGAGTGACGGCGGCCGTCGCCGTGGACGCGATCGCCGACCGTCACGCAGGCGCGTGTCGACGACTCCTTCCGACCGCGCTGGCCGTGGCGGCCACGGCGATCGTGCTCACGGCGTCGATCGTTCCCTGAGGACACGTCGCGCGGACGACGCGTCAGAAGGTCACGCCGACGAACACCGGCTCCGGCACCAACACGACTCCGAACCGGGCGCGTACGCCGTCCCGGATGGCGCGGGCCAGGTCCACCAGTTCCGCCGTCGTTCCGCCGCCCTTGTGGACGAGTGCGAGCGCGTGCTTCGACGACACCTTCACGCGACCGCGCTCCGTTCCGCGGGGAAACCCGGATCGTTCCACGAGCCAGCCGGCCGAAAGCTTCACCCGACCATCGGCCTCGGGGAACGAAGGAATGGGCGTCGACGGGTCGACGGCCGGAGCTCCGAATTCGGCCGAACGCGCCCGGGCCTCGAACGCGCGCCACGCGTCCATCCCGAGGACGGGGTTCGTGAAGAAGGAACCGGCCGAAACCGACTCGGGATCGGACGGATCGACGACCATGCCCTTCGCGCGACGGAGCGACGTCACCGTCTCGACGACGCGAGCGAGGGGCGCCGTGCCACCTTCGGCGACGGAGAGGGCGTTCGCGAGTTCGCGATAGCGGAGGGGGCCGCTGGTCGTCGCGACGTCGAAACGGAATCGCACCGAAACGACGACGAACCGCGAGTCTCCCTTGAACCGGCTCTGACGGTACCGGAACCCGCAGTCGGCGTTGGCGAGGGTGACGAAGGACGAGGTGCGTCGATCGAAGGCTCGCACGGACACGATCGTGTCGACGACCTCCGACCCGTAAGCGCCCACGTTCTGGATCGGGGTCGCACCGACGAGGCCCGGGATGCCGGCCAGGCACTCCACGCCGCGGTGGCCGTCCGCGACCATGCTCCGCACGAACGCGTCCCAGGGTTCGCCCGCCGCGGCGTCCACGAGGACGGAGGTGCCGTCGTCCGAGAACGCGACGCGCAGTCCCGTGAGGCCGTCCATGGCCACGACGAGCCCGCCGAACCCCGCGTCCCCGACGACGAGGTTCGAACCGCCGCCGAGGACGAGAATCTCGCGTCCCTCGTCCGTCGCGGTCACCAGCGCGTCCGCCAATTCCTCCTCGCTCGTCGGCCGAACGAGCTCGCGGGCGGCCCCTCCCAGACGGAGGGTGGTACGCGGTGCGAGCGGGACGTCGAACATGGGGTCGCGAGCATGGCGCCGAACGTCGCCGCGTTCCACCCCGTTCTGCCCGAATTGGCGTAGATTGGAGCGACGTCGGGCCCCCATGGACCGACGCGTCGTCCCCGGACGTCGTCCCGGGACCTGCCCGCGAACCGAAGTGTCCTCCCTCCCGATCGACTCCATCCTGCCGGACATCGTGAGCGCGCTCGCGCGGTCGCGATCGCTCGTCATCGAGGCGCCACCGGGAGCCGGTAAGACGACGCGCGTGCCACGCGCCATGCTCGACGCGGGGTTGCTCACCGAAGGCGAGGTCCTCGTCCGCGAACCCCGGCGACTCGCCGCTCGCCTCGCGGCGCGGCGCGTGGCGGAGGAGCTCGGGGAATCGGTGGGGCAGCGCGTCGGGTACACCGTGCGGTTCGAGGACCAGTCGAGCGCCGCGACGCGGATCCGGTACGTGACGGAAGGCATCCTCACGCGTCGCCTCCTCGTCGATCCGCTCCTCGAAGGCACGAACTACGTCATCCTGGACGAGTTCCACGAACGGCACCTCCACGCGGACGTCGGACTCGCGCTGCTCACGCGCCTCCAGGAAACGGTCCGCCCCGATCTTCGCATCGTCGCCATGTCGGCGACGCTCGACGCGAAGCCCATCGCCGAGTACCTGGGCGCGAAGGTCGTGCGGTCGGACGGGAAGCTCTTCCCCGTCGCCATCGAACACCTCGCCTCACCCGACGACCGGCCCCTCGCCTCCCAGGTGTCGTCGGCCGTGCGCCGTCTCGTCATGGACGGACTCGAGGGAGACATCCTCGTCTTCCTTCCCGGCGCGAACGAGATCCGACGGGCGAGGGAGACCTGCGAGAAGCTCGCCACCGACTTCGACTTCCACCTCGTCACGCTCCACGGCGACCTGTCGCCCCAGGAACAGGACTTCGCGGTCCAACGCGCCGACCGGCGGAAGGTGATCCTCTCCACGAACGTCGCCGAATCGTCGGTGACCATCGAGGGGGTGCGCGCCGTCATCGATTCGGGTCTGGCGAACATCGCGTCCCATTCGTCGTGGTCCGGGCTGTCGACGTTGCGGGTCGAGAAGATCAGCCGCGCGTCGGCGACGCAGCGTGCGGGCCGCGCCGGACGCCTGGGACCGGGTCGTTGCCTCCGCCTCTACGCGAAGTCCGACTTCGACACGCGCCCCGAACACGACGTCCCCGAGATCCAGCGGGCGGATCTCTCGGAGGTCGAGTTGGCGTTGGCGGTCGCCGGAGTGCGCGATCTGCAGTGGTTCGATCCTCCGAAGGAGGAATCCGTGCGGGAAGCACGGCGCCTCCTCACCCGCCTCCGCGCCCTCGACGGGTCCGGCATGATCACCGACACCGGTCGCCGCATGCTGGAGTTCGGGCTCCATCCGCGGCAAGCCAGGCTGCTCGTGGAAGCCGAATCGCGGGGCGTCGGGAACGACGCGTGCGTGGTCGCGGCGCTCCTCGGCGAGAGGGACATCCGCGTCGGAGGGCGCGCACGGCTCGAGGGCCCCGCTTCGTCGCGCTTCAGTTCGTGGGGAGGGATGGGCAAGGCGCCGACGGAGCGTTCCGATCTGCTCCACCTCGTCGACTTGTTCCGCGAGGCGGAGAACACGGGATTCCGGCCCGAGTTCTGCCAGCGGATGGGCCTCGATCCGTCCGCGTTGCGCGTCGTCAGCGCGGCGTACGGCAAGCTCCGGCGCGTCCTCTCACGGACCGCCCCGCGTGCTCCCGACACGACCCGCGCCTACGAGAACGCGCTCCTCCTCTCGATACTCGCCGCGTACCCGGATCGCGTCGCCCGTCGCGTGCGCGCCGGAGGCCGAACGCTCGGCATGGCCGGCGGCGGAAACGCCGAACTCTCCGAGACCAGCACCGTGCGGGACGCCCCGTGGGTCGTCGCCGTCGACGCGCGCGAGCGCCGAGGCATCGCGAGCATGGTGCATCTCGCCAGCGCCATCGAACCCGAATGGCTCATCGAACTGTTCGAAGAGGAGATCCACGACGAACGCGTCGTCCGCTTCGACACGGCGAGCGAACGCGTCATCCTCGAGGTCCGGGTGACCTACGACGGCCTCGTGCTCGATTCGCTGCCCCACGCCGTGCGAGGCACCGGCGAGATCACGGAAGTCCTCTACGCGGCGGCGGTCGCGGCCGGCCCGCACAGGTTCGCGCCGGAAGGCACCCTCGAGCGGTGGATGGCACGGACGCATTTCCTCCACGGCCTGTTCCCCGACGTCCCGCTCGTGGACGCGCCGCGCGTCAAGGAAGCCCTCCGCGCGATGTGCGAAGGCCGCGTTTCCTTCGCCGAAGTCCGACACGATTCGCTCGTGGACGTCCTCCGCGAGCAGCTCGGGTACGAGCTGCGGGATCGCATCGACCGCCTCGCGCCCGAGCGTGTGATGTTGCCCGGCGGACGCTTCCTCGACATCCACTACGAGATCGGCAAGCCGCCGTGGATCGAGTCCTTCCTCCAGGACTTTTTCGGACAGACGAAGACGCCGACGGTCGCGGGAGGCCGTACGCCGCTCGTCGTGCACCTCTGGGCGCCGAACCGTCGCGCCGTGCAGGTCACGACCGATCTGGAGGGCTTCTGGACACGGCACTACGCCGGCATCCGGAAGGAGCTCCAGCGGAAGTATCCGAAGCACTATTGGCCGGAGGATCCGGAAGCCGCGTCGCCGCGTTTGCGCAATCGAACTCCGAAGAGCGGCTGAATTCCGTTCCCGATCGAAAGCCTCCGTGCGACGAGCCGGCCGGTCCCACGGGGGGGGCTGTGGTGCCGGACGACGCGACACACGGAGGCGACGACAGGTAGAGCAATGCGCGTGCCACGACGGTCGTGGGTCCCGCGCGCTCTCGGTGCCCGCGATGGACGAGGCCCGCCGTACGCCGACCGTGGCGGTCCGCACCACGGTCGTCGCGCCGTGTACCTTCGCGCCGCACCCGACCGGACGCACCAGGTGTTCTCCGTTCGCACAGGTGGGCGGGAGGCGTGACACGGCTCCGCGCCGACTGCTTGGGACCGATCGTCCAGGTCGGCTACGCTTGACGTGAAGGGGACAGGAGCATGAATCGAGTGTCACGGAGGGTCGCGCGCCTGGGCGGGTTCACGCTCGTCGAATTGATGATCACGGTCGCCATCGTCGGCGTGCTCGCGACGCTGGCCGTGTTCGCCGTTCGCAAGTACGTCCGGTCCGCCGCCATCAGCGAGGGTACCGAGATGATCACGGGCATCCTCGCGAACCAGCAGGCCTATTTCGCGGAAGTCGGAACCTACGCGGACATCTCCGCGAGCATCACGGCCGACACCTCGAAATACTTCCCGACGCCCCTCGAGGGAAAGGTCACCGACTGGGAAGGCGCGTGCGGCGCCAAGTGCAAGACGGGCATGTCCTGGAACCTGATCAACGTGAAGGCGTCGGGTCCCGTGCGCTTCGGATACGCGACGATCGCGAGCTCCACCCAGGTTCCGTCAGCGAGGAACGGCGGCCCCATCGCTCCGACCGGCGCCTTCCCGTCGCAGATGGCCGCCCTCGACAGCCTGGCGTCGACCCCCGCCATTCATCCGTGGGCCGCGGTCGGTGCGCTGTCGAAGGTCTATTCGACGACTTCGGTCGCCGACGGCATCGGCATCGTCGGGACCACGCTGACCAACCAGATCATCGTCGACGATTCGAACCCCTGAGGGAGAGGCGACGCGTCGGCGATTCCCCGTCGCCAGGTCCGGCCGTCGGCTCTAAGATCGGGCGACGATGAGCGATCCGAACAGCGGCGAACCGAAGCCGGAGGCGGCGAAACTTCCCGGCCTTCCCCCCATCGACGTCCTCGAGTACGGCGGAAAGAAGGACGGGGAGCGCCAGTCCTCCGCCCGGCGCCTCTTCATGCAGCTCACCGTGTTCGACGCCGTGGACGGTGCCTCCGCGGAGACCATGGCACGGGACCTCCCGGCGGTGCTCCGTGAGAAGTCGCTCGCCTCGGTGCTCTACGCCGACACGGTTTCCCCCACCGGCTTCGGCCTCCTCTCGTGGAGCGAGGATCCCGCGCACTTCGTCACGCGCGTGCGACCGATCTTCGCGACGAAGACCCTGGCGTCGGCCCGCGTCCGCAACGACTTCGCGATGTTCGGACGCACCTACTCCACCGGCCACGAGCCCGATCTCGAGTTCGTGCTCCTCCGTCGGCCCATCGTCAACGTCACGAACGAGAACTACCCGTGGCACGTCTGGTACCCGCTCCGTCGCTCGGGAGCGTTCTCGCGTGTCGAGCCCATCGAACAGAGCCACATGATGCGCGAGCACGCCGCCATCGGTCTCGCGTACGGGCAACAGGAGCTCGCGCACGACGTCCGTCTCGCGTGCCACGGCATCGACGCGAACGACAACGAGTTCGTCATCGGCCTCGTGGGTCACGACCTCCACCCGCTGAGTCACCTCGTCCAGGCCATGCGAAAGACCCGTCAGACGTCGGAGTTCATCGAGAAGATGGGACCGTTCTTCGTGGGTCACGTCCTCGCACGCACGCCCGGTTGAAGCCCGGCGCGCGCGCGTCCCGGCCGTCGCCCGATCACTTCCGTCGCGGCTTCGACTCCGCCAAGGCGCGTCGCACGGCGCGTTCGAGCGTGGGCAGGGGCTGCGCGCCGACGATCTTGCGACGACCCACGATCAACGTCGGCGTTCCCTTGACGTCGGCCGTCACGGCCGCGGCGAGATCCGCGTCCACCGCCGCCTTCGCGTCGTGGACATCGAGCGCCGCACCGAACTTAACGGCGTCCACGCCGAGCTCCTTCGCGTAGTCGACGAGCGCCTCGCGACCGAGCCCCTTCCCTTTCTGCTCGGCGAAGAGGCGATCGTGCATCTTCCAGAACGCGCCCTCCCCCTTCATGCGGAAGACGAGACGGGCGGCCTCGGCGGCGAGGGGCGCGTCCGGATGCATGGGCAGGGGCTTGTCGCGCCACACCACGCGGACGTCCTTCGGGAAGTTCTTCGAGAGCGCCGTGAGGGACGGTTCCACGGCGGCGCAGAACGGGCATTGGAAATCGGAGAAGACCTGGATGGTGACGGCGGCGTCCTTCGGTCCTCGGGACGGTGCGTCCTTCGGGACCGCGACGACGACGTCCTCCGACGGAGCTTCGAACGATCGCGCCGACTTCTGGAGCATGTCGTAGACGTCGGCCGGCTTCGTCCCCGAACGGACCAACTCCGCGACCTTCGCGAGCTCCGCGTCGATGGCCTTCGTGAAGACCTCCCGCGGTTGCGCCCCGGTGATGCGCATCCCGTTGACGAAAAATTGGGGCGTGCCGGTCGCGCCGAGCGATTCGGCGAGGTCCAGGTCCTCGTCGATCGCGAGCTGCCCCTCGCCCGCCGTGACGGCCGCGAGCGCTTTCGTCCCGTCGACGCCTAGTTCCCCGGCGATCCTCCGGAGGTCGGCTTCGGCGAGCGCCGGAGAACTCTCGAACAGCCTCCGCCGTGCCTCGAAGAACGCCGCGTCCCCCTTGGTACGGCGTACGAAGCGACCGAACAGGGCCGCGGGAATGGCCCGCGCGTGGAACGGCAGCGGTTCGTCCTTCCAGACCACGCGGAGCTTCGATCCGTACGAAGAGCGGAGGTCTTCGAGGGTGACGTCCGCCTTCTTGCAGAACGGACATTCGAAGTCCGAGAACACGACGATCGTCACCGGAGCGTCCGCAGGACCCGCGATGGGGCTCTTGCCGACGGGCACCCGCCACGGTACGGCGGGCGCTTCGTCCTCGTCCTCGTCCTTCCGGGCCGCACGCTTCGATTCCTCGAACCGGGACGGCGCGAGCGTCGCGTAGAGGTTCTCGCGGGGCGTGCCGTCCCCCGCCTTGAGTTTCGCGGTGACGAGTTCGACGTCGACGACCGCCTTGACGTCCTCGTACGGCACGGCGCCGTCGACGCGGCGACCGTTGACGAACGAGACCGGAGTACCGAGCGCCCCGAGGCGCTTGGCGAGGGCCACGTCCTCGTCGACGCGTCGGGAAAACTCCTTCGCCTTGGCGCGTCGGACGATCGCCGCGCCGTCGACGCCCGCGTCGCCGGCCCAACGTTCGAACATCGCGTCGTCCATGGCGCGCTGGTTCGCGAACGCGGTGGTGACGAAGCGAGCGAAGGCCTGATTTCCACCGACGACGCGTACCCCCTCCGCGACCTCCGCCGCGAAACGGGCGTGGGGATGGAACGGTAGCGGGTTGTGCTTCGTCACGATGCGCAGCGACGTCGGACCGAGTTCACGTTCGAACCGCGCCAACGTCTGGTCGTGGCGCGCGCAGAACGGACACTCGAGGTCCGTGAAGACGACGATCGTCACGTACGCACGCCGGTCTCCCCACGTGGCGTCGTCCACGGAGACGGGAACGACGACGTCGGTCTCCGAAGGAAAGGGCGGACTCCCGGCGTCGACGACGGCGTTCGCGGCGATCGGGGCGGTCCCGGCGGGAGCCACCCCGGCTTCGCCGGCGCACGCCACGAGGAGGAGCCACGTCGCGAGGAACGCCAGCGTCCACGCGAGCGACGCGGACGCCGTCGGGGACTTCCGGTCCGACCGATTTCGAGGGAGACGAACCGCCACCATGTTTGCCATCCTTGGAACGTGGAACACCGGGCACGCCGCGGAACCTTCGGACGGCCGACCGCGGGACCCGCGGAAGGCGGCACTCTGCCATGAAAGTCGGGGTCCTGGGAGCCGGTGCGGTCGGGACGATGCTCGGAGGCCGCCTCGCGGCGTCGGGCGTGGACGTGGTCCTCGTGGGGCGCGGCGGGGACGCGTTCCGCGAACGCGGCCTCACGATCTCCGATCACGTGGGCCGCGTCGAACACCTCCCCCCGTCCGGCCTCGTCTATGCGGCGGTTCCCGACGCGCTCGCCGATCGCGACGTCGTCCTCGTCACGGTGAAGCGAAGTGCCACGGAATCGGCCGTGCGTTCCCTCGCGGACGTCGTCGGTCCGAAGACGGTGCTCGTGCCGTTCCAGAACGGGGTCGGCACCGCCGAGGACGTCCGGAAGGGTTTCCCGGCGGCACGCGTGCTGCGGGGGATGATCCCGTTCAACGTCGTCCTCTCCGGCCCCGAGAGGGTGCACCAGGCGACGCGGGGTGCCCTCGCCATCGAACGGCCCCACGCGGCGTCTTCCGGGGACGGAACGGCGAAGAGACGCGTGGAGAGCGAGCTACGCGCGGTGACGGACGGGTTGGCTTCGGCTTTCCGCTCGGCGGGACTTCCCGTGAAGACGCCCCGGGACATCGAAGCGATCCAGTGGTCGAAGCTCGTCCTGAACCTGAACAACGCCGTGAACGCGCTCGCCGGAGTTCCCCTCGTCGTCGAGCTGTCGGACCGGACCTTCCGCCGCGTCCTCGCGGCGGCGATGGACGAGGCGATCGCCGCGACGTCGCGCGCGGGGATCCGCCTCGCGTGGATCTCGGGAATCCATCCGCACCTGGTCCCGACGATCCTGCGTTCGCCCGACGCCGTGTTCCGGTTCGTCGCGCGGTCGATGCTCGCCATCGATGCCGATGCCCGTTCGTCGATGTTGGACGACCTCGACAAGCGTCGTCTCACCGAAATCGACTACTTGGCGGGCGAGGTGGTCTCCCTCGGCGCGCGCACCGGCGTCCCCACTCCCGTGAACGCCTCTCTCGTCCGCCTCGTCCACGAGGCCGAAGCGAAGGCGTCGGGGTCACCCCGGATGACGTCGGACGAACTCGTTTCCGCGGCCCTCGTGCGCACGTAGACTCCCCACATGCCCTCCCGGTCCCGCGATCCGCGTCAGGATGCCTGGATGCTCAACGTCATGGCCGAACGCGTCTTCTCGGAATTCGCCGAGGTCGCGGGACGTCGTGGTCTTCCGTTCCTGCCGGTGAAGGGAGTCGTCACGGCGCGCTGGCTCTACGACGACGTCGCGGATCGTCCGTTGTCCGACGTCGACATCCGCGTCCGCCCGTCGGATCTCGACGCGTTCGAAGCCGCCGGACGCGAGGCCGGCTGGGTCCTCGTCAGGCGTTCGGACGCCTACGCGAGTCTCGTCTTCGCGCTGGGAGGGATGTCCGTCGACATCGAGTCGTCCGTCGGTCCTCCAGGGCTCTCCGGCCTCGCCGTGGACGCGATGCTCTCACGCAGCACGCGGACGCGCGCTCTCTTCGGATTCGAGCACGCGCTCCCCGAGATCCACGACCACGCACTCCTGCTCGTCGTGAACGCGTTCAAGGACAAGATCGTCCACGCGGGTCCGGGAGCCTTGACCGATCTCGCGCGCATCGTCGCCCGGCGAGACTTCGACCCTGGAACGTTCGTCGACCTCGCCGAACGCACGTCGAACGTCACGGAGGCGTTCCTCGTCGCGTCGTGGATGTCCGAGAAGCGGGGATACGACCACTGGCGCCGGCTTCGCGACGTTCTCGAACCGAAACTGAAGCGCCCCGTCTACGTCGCCCTCGTCCGGCGCTTGATCGACGCCGACGATCCCTTCCCAGGGGCCTTGCGCGTCCTCGCGCGATGGGGAGCGGACGATTTCCGACTCCGAGCACGCGCGGTCCTGCGGATGGCGCACCTCGCGTGGGAGCGACCGGGCGCGAAGCCTCGGAGCCGAGGAAGCTCGTGACTCGGTCAGGCCTTCGTGCCGACGGCGCACCAATACGGGACGGCGTCGCTGAACCGGATGTTCTCGAGACCGGCATCTTCGAGCATCGAGGTGATTTCGGCCGCGGTGAAGCGCTGTTCGAGTCGGGTGCCGAAGCGATCGAGAGCGTCGGTCCGCATCACGTAGAAGCTGCGGTCGCGGTACGCCGTCAGCGGGAAGCTCTGGACGTCGACGCCGACGTTCTCCATCCACTTCGCGAAACGGGCGAGAGGAAGATAGACCGACGCCGCGATGACCTGGCTCGTCCCGTAGCGGAGCGGCATCGGGAGGCTGGAAACGGTCGCGCGCCCGAACTCGCTGAGCTGCCAGAGCCGCCGGTACCACTCGGGTCGGTTGTCGAACGCGTAGTAGAGATAGACGAGGAACGGCGCGCCGCGCTTCAACTTCGAGACGCAGGCGCGGATCGCTCCCCGCGTGTCGGGTACGTGATGGAGGACTCCGAGGCTGTAACCGAAGTCCATGCTCCCGTCCTCGAACGGCAGCTCGGCGACGCTGCACTCGTGGAACCGGCAGTTGGACCTGTGGGCGAGGTTCTTCCGCGCGACCTCGAGTGCACGGTCACTGGCATCCACGCAGTGAAGGGTCCCGACGCGGGGCGCCACGACCGCCGCCCAACGGCCGCTTCCACATCCCGCGTCGAACCCGACGGCATCGGAGGGCAGGTCGGCCCACGGGAAGATCCGGAAATACGAATCGAAGCACTCGCGCAGATCGGCTTCGGTCAGACCATCCTGCGTGAAGCGGGACCATTCGTCCCCGAAGCCTTCGACCGTTTTCGAATCCACGTTCCGAGCTTGCATCGTTCCCGCCTCGACGCGTCGGGTAGCACCGTTTTCCCCAGGAAATCAAGACCGGCCGGTCCCGGACGGGCGACGAAACGCGGGGCGCGACGCGCAGATCCGCTCCTGGACCGCGCGGTTGTGCGGTAGTCAGGGACACCCGATGCGCGAGGCCCTCTTTCTCAGCTACGACGGCCTCACCGATCCGTTGGGGGGTTCCCAAATCCTCCCCTACGTCGTGGGACTCGCGGGGCGAGGGCACCGCTTCACGCTCGTATCGTTCGAGAAGCCCGGAAGGTTCCAGGATCGCGGCGCCGCGATCCGCTCCGCGTGCGAGGTCGCGGGAATCGATTGGCATCCGCTCTCGTACACGAAGCGTCCGCCGATGCTGTCGACCGTCTACGACCTCGCGCGGATGCACCGCACGGCGATGGAACTCCACCGACGGAAGCGATTCGACGTCGTCCACGCGCGCTCGGTCCTCGCGGCGATGATCGCACGCCGCATCAAGCGTTCGGAAGGCGTCCCGTTCGTCTTCGACATCCGCGGCTTCTGGGCCCAGGAACGCGTGGACGGTGGACTCTGGAACCTCGCCAAACCGCACTACCGGGCGGCCTTCCATGCGGTGAGGTACGAGGAGGATGCCTCCTTCACGGAGGCGGACCACGTGGTCAGCCTCACCCACCGCGCGAAGGAGGAAATCGAGAGCTGGTCCCACCTGCGCTCGCCCCGCCCGACGACGACGGTGATCCCCTGTTGTGTCGACCTTCGTCTCTTCGACCCCGACGCCATCGCGGATTCGGACGTCGCGGACACTCGCCGGACCTTGGGACTGGCGCCGGACGACTTCGTGGTCCTGTATCTCGGCTCGATCGGCACCTGGTACATGCTCGGCGAGATGCTGGATTTCTTCGCCCGCGTGAGGCGGGTTCGTCCCTCCGCGAAGTTCCTCTTCGTCACCCAGGACGAACCCGCGCTCGTCTTCCGCGAAGCCGAACGACGTGGGATCCCCGCGACGGCGCTGGTGGTACGACCGTCGCCCCGGGAACGGGTGCCGACGCACGTGGCCGTGGCGGACTGCTCGCTGTTCTTCATCAAGCCGCTCCCCTCGAAGATGGCCTCGTCCCCGACGAAGCAGGGAGAAGTCATGGCGATGGGCGTCCCCGTCGTCTGCAACCGGGGCATCGGCGACACGGACACGATCGTGGAGAAGTACGACGCGGGCGTCCTCGTGGATCGCTTCGACGACCGCGCCTACGACGATGCCATCGCCCGCCTGCTCGCCCGACCGGATCGACGATCCGCGACCGCGCGTACGGGGGCCCGCGAGTGGTTCTCGCTCGACGTCGGAATCGACAGGTACGCGGGGGTCTACGCGTCCCTTCCTTCGGCGGACAGACGCTCCACGCGGGACTGACGCACGACGCGTTCAGGCACGGACGCGACCGACCAGTTCCTCGTAGATCGCCAGTGTGGCGCTTTCGACCGCCCGGACCCCGAAGGACTCGATGGCCCTCTCCCGGGACCGCTGCCCCATCTCGCGGCGGGAGGCTTCGTCGAGCACGAGGGCGTCGAGCGCCTCCGCGAGGGCGGCGGCGTCGCGTGCGGGCACGAGTCGACCGTTCTCGCCCGCGTGCACGACCTCCCGGCATCCGGGCACGTCGGTCGTGACGATGGGCAACCCGCACGCCGCGGCTTCGAGCAGGGACTTGGGGGTCCCTTCGCGGTACGACGGAAGGCACGCGATGTCGGCGTCGCGCCACACGGCGGCCATGTCCGTCCGGTGCCCGAGCCAGCGGAGGACTCCCGCGTCGTTCCATCCGCGGACTTCGCTGGCGGAAACGGCGGCAGGATTGCCGTCGTCCGGCTTTCCGGCGAGGACGAACTCGACCGACCTGCCCCTCGACTTGACGATGCGGGCAGCCTCCACGAACTCGACGATGCCCTTGTCCCGGAGGAGGCGGGCCGCCATGACGATTCGCACGGGTCCGGGACTCGGTACGGTCATCCGGAGCGCCGGAGAGAAAACGTCGAGGTCCACTCCCGACCCGGAGATCATCGCGACGTCCGAGTCGGCCACGGTGCGTCCGAGTTCGGCTCGGTCGTCCCCGTTCTGGAAGATGACCTTCTGGTTGGGATGACGGAACGCGAGAGCGTACGCGGCGAGGACCGCGCGGCGTCGGGTGGAGGCGCGGAGCCCTTCCGCCATGAACACGTACCCGAGGCCGCTCACCGCGTGGACGATGGCGGGAACGCGGGCGATTCGCGCGGCGATTCCGCCGTACAGGACCGGCTTGAGGGTGACGGTGTGCACGATCGTGGGGGCCACGCGACGGAAGAGCGCCGTGATCGCCGCCACCGCCCGGACCTCTTCGGTGACCCGCGCGGAACTGCGCGTGAGCGGGATCCCGTGGTGGACGAGTCCGTGCTCCCGGAGGACGGAGATGCTGGCGGAGTGCGGCGTCGCCACGTGGACGTCGTATCCCTGGTTCCGTGCGGCGATCGCGATCGGCAGCCGGTGCGAAAGGAAGAAGTCGGCGCTGTTCACGAGGAACAGCAGTCGTGCGACTCCGTTCCCTCTTTCGCCCGCGGCCATCGCAGGAATCAACGCGGGGCCCCTGCGTCCACGAAGTCGCGCGACACGTCGCGGACGCGCGTCGACTCACGTTCCGTCGGCGCCCCAGGGTCGAAGGACGCGCGCAACACCCGGGCGAAGACGCGCGACGCCGCGACGGAAGAATATCCGCGTTCCACGGTCCTCCGGGCTTCGGCACCGAGGGTCGCCCGCAGTTCGGCGGAAGCGGCGAGGCGCTCGAGGGCGTGGACCCAACCTTCGTCGTCGCGGGCGAGGAACCCGTTCTCGGCGTCGCGCACGAGATCGGAATTCATCCCGACCGGGGAGACGACGACCGGACGCCCGGTCGCCATGTACTGCAGCGCCTTAAGTCCGCACTTCCCGCGCGAATAGTCGTCGTCGGGAAGGGGCATGATGCCGACGTGGCTGTCGCCGACCGCGTTCGCCTCGCCTTCCGACGACCAACGGACGAATTCGTTCTCGGCGCCCGCGATGGGTCGCTCGGGCGGCTTGTCCGCGATGACGCGGACGCGGAGAGGGTGGCGTGCGGCGAACTTCTCGAGGGCCGCGCGTGCGGTCTCGAAGTGGGCGAGCGTGTGGACCGTCCCGCTCCACACCACGACGAGCCGGTCGCGCACGCTCGATTCCGGGAGGACCGGGTACCGGTCGAGTTCGATGGTCGTCGGGACGACGTGGACGGACGACGCGTGGCGACGCGCGAAGGACGCGAGGTATTCGTTGCCGACCGTCACGGCGGACGACATGCGCGCGATGGCCGCCGTCTTGCCGACGAAGCGCAGTCGCGCCATCGCCCCGTTCGCCTTCGAGTGCCGGTGGATCCAGATGGCGTCGTCGAAGTCGAGGACGAACGGAATTCCCAGGAAGGAAAGCGCGCTCTCGTAGACCTCGGGGCCGACCAGTGCGACCTCGCGGTAGACGATGGCGCCGTCGTACGAACGCGCACGGAGGACGTCGCGCACACGCCGGACGAAGCCCGCCGCGACGCGCCCCCCTTTCTCGACGTACCGACCGTGGACGTACAGCAATCGGGTCAACTCCGGCGACTCGAAGGGCGCGAAGTCCACGTCGATTCCGTGTTCCGCCGCGAGCCGAGGTGCCCACTGCTCGAGCCGGTAACGCTGCCCCGGGGAGATCCCCACTTCCTTCGAGACGAAGGCGAGGACGCGGAGGCGTCGAGGTGCAACGGACGGGGACATGGGGCGCGGATGATGCCCCGAAAGTCCGTCGTCGTTCAACGTGGACGATGCGCGTCGGACCTCGCGGCGTCCCGATTCCTCTCGGCACCGGGCACGATCCGGGCGCATTGACGTGCGGGATGGCCCGTGGAATCGTCGCCCCGTTTCCGCGAGGAGGGAGACTGCGCCGACCCGGGCGCTCCCCTTCCGGCTCCCCTCCTCCCATGTCCCAGATCCCGTCCCATCGGTACCTCTTCGTCGACGCCGAGTTCACCGGCGAACACCAGCACACGACGCTGGTGTCGCTCGCTCTCGTGGGCGAAGACGACCGCGAGCTCGAGGTGATCTGCGACGACTTCGATCGTGACCAGGTCACCGACTGGCTTCGGACGAACGTGCTCGACCACCTCGACATGTCCGTCGCCGTCCCGTCGGCCGAGGCTTTCCGCCGTGTGGAGGCGTTCGTCCACGCGTACGGAGAAGGACGACCGGTCCGCCTCGTTTCCGCAGGCAAGCTGCAGGATCTCCTCCTCCTCTTCGAGCTGTGGAAACACGGCGACGCGTGGCGACGCGAGTCGCCACCCGCGAGGTACTTCCACTATCTCCGCGGCCTGCCGAGCGAACTCAACCACGCGGCTCACGTCGACCTCAACACCATGATGATGCTGGCCGGCGTCGATCCGGGCGCGAACCGCGCCGCGTTCGCGGGTGTCCCCGCCGGACGCCGCCACAGCTCGCTCGACGACGCACGCGTCGTCAAGGCGTGTTTCTCCAAGCTCCGCGGTGACGGGACGTTCCCGCGATTCGACGCGACCTTTCGATGACGCTGTTCCGTCCGGACGACCTGTGCGTCGCGACGGCCCGCTACGAAGCGGAGACGGACAGTGCCGTGCTCGAACGCGTGCGCGACGTTTCGGCGTCCGCCTTCGGACGACCGGCCATCGTCGTCGATCGTCTCGTCCACGCCCATCCGGAAGCGGTCCTCCATCGCGTGGGAACGGCTGGAGGCGTCCACGTGCTCAAGTCGGTCCGCGGAGAAGCGGGGCGGCGGCGCCTCGAACGCGAGGCCGCGGTGGCGCTCCTCCTGCACCGTGGAGACGCACCGACCCCCCGACCGATCGGGGCACGGTCCGGAGACGTCGCGCGACGGGACGACTGGACCTTCGCGGCGTTCGAATACGTGGACGGACCGCACTACACGGGAAGCAACCGCGGGCTCCTCCGGATCGCGACGGCCTATGCGCGTCTTTCCGCCGCGGCGGGACCTCCGGACACGTGGCCGTGGAAGAACGCCTCGACGACGTCGACGGGACCGGCGAACCTGGTTTCCCTGTGGTCCCGCGTCGAGGCGCAGGACGGGACGCCCGCCGGAGCGGTCGCGCGACGGCATGCCCCCCGGATCGTAGAGGCCACGAGAAGGGCGGCCGAGTCGGCGGAGAGAGTCGCCGCCTATCCGACCGTCGTGCACGTCGACGGCCATCCCCTGAACGTCGTCCTCGGCCCCGACGAACGTCCGACACTGCTCGACTTCGAGGACGTCCTGCCGGCGCCCGTCGCCCTGGGTGCGGGGTTCACGTTCTTCAAGCTCGCGCGGCGACTGGTCGTCGCGCGGGGATCGTTGCCTACGCCCGAGGAGCGACGATCCCTCACGGAGTGCTGGCTCGCGAACGTGCGGGAGGCGGCCGCCGGTACCCACGCGGCCGCCGCGTTCACCTCGCTGGACGCCGGGAGCCTCGCGGAGGGTGCACGGGCGCGGATCCTCGCGTTGCTCGAGCTCGTCCTCCGGACGTCCTTGGACGACGGCGACGATCGCTACATGCGTGATTTCGAGAAGCACACCCTGGCGCTCGCCGAACTCGACGCGTGGTTCGGCAGCATCGGACCGGCGCCGAGCCCGACGCGACAGGATTGAACGGACCCGGATCCCCAGGAACCGGACAGGACGAAAGACGAGGAGACGGACGATGACGACGAAGCAACGTGTGGTTCTGGTATCGGCAGGAAGCCGTGGGATCGGGCTCGCCGCGGTGGAGCATTTCCTTTCCCTCGGTCACGCGGTCTCGCTCTGTTCGCGGGACGCGGACTCGGTCGCGATGGTGGTCGATCGCCTCTCGAAGGCGAACCCCGACCGCGTCTCCGGACTCGCCGGCGACATCGGAGACGGCGCGTTCCTCGAACGCTTGGTCGGCGAGACGAAGCGCAGGTTCGGCCGCGTCGACATCCTCGTCGCGAACAACGGAGGCCCTCCGCCCGGTACGACGGAGGAAGTTTCGGAATCCCAGTGGTCGGACGCCGTCGCTCGGAATCTCATGTCCGCCGTCCGGCTGACCCGACTGGTCGCGCCGATGATGAAGGAGAACCGTTGGGGCCGGATCATCCACCTCGCGTCCACGACGGGCAAGGAGCCGGACGACGGCATGGCCCTCTCGAACGTGACGCGCGCGGCCGTCATGGCCTTCGCGAAGACCACGTCCCGCGAGCTCGGCCCGTCCGGCATCACGGTCAACACCGTGCTCACCGGAGCGGTGCTGACCGATCGTCTCCGTTCGCTGATCCGCGGAGACGCGAAGATGAGCGACGCCGAACTGAACGCGGCGATCGCGGGGGCCGCGGCGGCGTTCCCCGTCCGTTACATCCCGGAACCCGCCGAGTTCGCGCGTATCCTCGGGTTCCTCGCGTCCGAGGAGGCGTCGTACCTCACCGGCGTCGCCCTGCCACTCGACGGTGGCTACACGCGAGGCATCGCATGACAGGGACTCGAGAGACGATCGGGACGACCCCGACGGCGACGGCCTCGGCCCGGGCGATCGTCGGCCCCATCCGGGCGGCCGCCACGGAGAAGGTCGCCAGCATGATCGACGGTCCGGACGTTTCGGCCCGAGCGTTGATCCGCTGCGCCGAAGGGCTCGAGTCGGCGTCTCCCGGTCTCGCGACCCGTGCCATCGACCTCGTGGCGTTCGTCCGCACGCTCGCGAACACTCCGGCGACGGCGCCGTACCTGAGCCACCCGTTCCGTGTGGCACGGTACCTCCTCGAATCCGCGTCCTTCGCGCCGCACCTCACGCGGTCGACGTTGCTCGGGGTCGGCATCCTGCACAACGCGTTCGAGGTGTTCGACCTCGACGAACGCGCCCTCGAGTCGCGCGCCGGTTTCTCGGAACGCGAGGCGAAGTTCGTGCGTCTGCTCACCATCGACCGCGCGAAGGAACGCGACCTGCCCTATCTCACCGCATTCCACGGGGCCATCGAGGAGGCGGGCATCGCCCTCGTCCGTTGCATGGACAAGCTCGACAACCTTCTCGGACTCGAGCTCCTCGCCCACGGGGACGTACGCGACAGCTACGTCGATCTCGCGGATCGATTCGTCCGTCCCCTCGCCGAACGGGTCGATCCGGGGCTCGGGGAAGTCTTCGCCGAGACGGTCCGGTTCTGCCTCGAAACTCCCTGCGATCCGGTGATGCTCGCCGAGTACGAGCGAGCGACGGGGAAGCCATGACCGCCGGACGACGAGCCCTCGCCGTGGTGACCGCGAGGGGCGGGTCGAAGGGGATCCCGGGCAAGAACCTGCGCCCGCTCGCGGGAAAGTCCCTCCTCGCGTGGACGGTCGACGCCGCCGTCCACGCCACGTCCATCGACGCCGTCGTCGTCACGTCGGACGACGACGCGATCCTCCGCGAGGCCGAGGCACGCGGTGCGCGCGCCGTGCGTCGACCCGACGAACTCTCGGGAGACACCGCCCAGCAGGAGGACGCCGTCCTCCACGCCATGGAGAGCGCCGAGGCATCCCTCGGACGGTTCGACCTCGTCGTCCTGCTCGCGCCGACCAATCCGCTCCGGGGCGCGGCGCTCGTCGACGCCGTCGTCGCGTTCCAGCTCGCGACCCCGAAGGCACGGGCCGTCCTCACCGTCGTGGAGTGCGACCACCATCCGCTGCGGTCCGGTCCACTTCCCGCCGACGGTTCGATGGCGAACTTCATGCCGCCGGAACTCAAGTGGAAGAACCGGCAGGAGCTGCCGAAGTACTACCGGATCAGTGGAAGCGTGTGCGTGGCCGAGTGGGAGCACTTCCGCCGGGAGCGCTCCTTCCTGACCGACGCGACGTTCGCCTATCCGACGGCGTCCCGCGAGGGCATCGACATCGACTCGGAACTCGACTTGCTCCTCGCCGCCCACCACCTGGAAGCCGCGGCGCGCGGCGACGCGAAGACTCCGTAAGGCATCGAAATCCGGTCGCTTTCGACCCTCCGCGCGGACTGTCGCGAGGGCGCACGAGAGCGGCAAATCTTCCCGATTTCCGCTGCGGCTGCGGTATAGAACGGCTCGCGAAACGGGCGAGTTCGTTCCGCTTTCCGCGCACGCTCCCCGCGAATCGACCGATCGGAATTCGAGCTCCATGGTGAACGCCCTTCCGCCCCCCGTGCTCATGAACGACTTCGTCGCGCAGTGGCGCGCCGTGGGCGACGAGGTCCTCGACGCGGTCCGTCGCGTGGGGGAGAGCGGTTGGCTCGTCCTAGGGAAGGAGGTCGAGCGCTTCGAGGCCGACCTGGCCGCACGGAGTCGCGCGTCCCACGTCGTCGGCGTCGCGAGCGGCCTCGACGCACTCGAGATCGCGCTCCGGACGGCGGGAGTCGGTCCCGGAGACAAGGTCCTGACGACGCCCGTGTCCGCGTTCGCGACGACGCTGGCGATCCTCCGTCTGGGTGCGGTCCCCGTGTTCGTCGACGTCGACGCGACCGGTCTCCTCGATCTGACGCTCGCCGGCGAGGCCCTGCGTCGCCTTCCGGAGACGAAGGCGATCCTCCCCGTCCACCTCTTCGGGCATGCGCTGGATCTCGACGCCCTCGAATCGCTGGCCAAGGCCACCGGAGTGACCGTCCTCGAGGACGCCGCGCAGAGCATCGACGCGCGCTCCCGCGGGCGTGCGGTGGGCAGCGTGTCCCTCGCGTGGGCGTCGAGCTTCTATCCGACGAAGAACCTCGGGGCCATGGGAGACGCCGGGGCACTTTTCACCGACGACGACGGCGTCGCGAAACGTGCGCGATCGCTCCGCGACTACGGACAGACCGCGAAGTACGTCCACGCGGAGCTCGGCATGAACAGTCGCCTCGACGAGCTGCACGCGGCGATCCTCCGCACCGCCCTCCTCCCCCGTCTCTCGGCATCCACCGAACGCCGCCGCGCGATCGCGAAGCGGTACCGGGACGGCCTCCGGAACGCCCACCTCTCCGTCCCCCCTGCCCCGCCGGGCAGCGAGTCGGTCTTCCACCTCTTCCCGGTGCTCGTCACGCGAGGCCACCGGGAGGCCTTCATGAAGCACCTGCAGGCTGCACGCGTGGGTTCGGGCATCCATTATCCGATCCTCATCTCGGACCAGGAAGCGCTCCGAGGCGCGGAGCACGTCGTCGTGGGCGACCTGACGGTGGCGCGTTCGTTCGCGGAGAACGAGGTCTCCCTTCCGATGCACCCGTTCCTCACGGATGCCGACGTCGACCGCGTCCTCGCGACGTGCAACGAATGGCGGCCGGAGGGGACGTGACCCTTTCGCTGATCATTCCCGTCTACAAGAACGAAGGGTCGCTTCCGGAGCTCCTCGAACAGCTCGAGGGCCTTTCCCGGAGCCTCCCCGTTCCCCTCGAGACCGTCTTCGTCGTCGACGGCAGTCCGGACGGCAGCTTCGCGTACCTCCGCGCGAACCTCCCCAAGGCCTCGTTCGACGCGCAGCTCCACCTCCATTCGCGGAACTTCGGGTCGTTCGCCGCGATCCGGACGGGCCTCGCCGCCGGCCGGGGAGAGTTCCTGGCGGTGATCGCCGCCGATCTGCAGGAGCCCCCGTCCCTCATCGAGAATTTCCACGCGGCCCTCGCGAAGGGCGAACACGACATCGCGGTCGGTCGTCGCGAAAGCCGGGAAGACTCGTTCCTCAGCACGCTCGCTTCGGACACGTTCTGGAGCCTGTACCGGCGCCTCGTGATGCCCGCGGTTCCCAAGGGCGGCGTCGACCTGTTCGCCTGCACGCGCACCTGTCGGGATCAACTCCTCAAGCTCTCCGAGTCGAACAGCTCCCTCGTCGGACTCCTCTTCTGGATCGGCTTCCGCCGCGTCGAAGTTCCGTACGCGCGACTCAAGCGACGTCACGGACGGAGCGCCTGGTCTCTTTCGAAGAAGATCCAGTACCTGCTCGACAGCGTGTACGCGTTCTCGGACCTCCCGGTGAAGCTGCTCGTGGCATTCGGTTCCGTCGCGACGCTCTTCGCGATGGTGCTCGCGGTCCTCGTCGTCACCGCGAGACTCCTGGGTCAGATCCCCGTTGCCGGCTACACGGTCGTCGTGCTCCTGGTGATGTTCTTCGGTGGGCTGAATCTCTTGAGCCTCGGAATCGTCGGAGGGTACGTGTGGCGCACCTTCGAGAACAGCAAGTCACGTCCGATCGCGATCGTGATGTCGAGCGAACGTTTCCTCCGGGAGGGGACCTCATGAAGGACTATTTCGTCCACGAACGCGGAATCTGCGAGAGCACCAAGGTCGGCCGCGGCACCCGCATCTGGGCCTTCGCCCACGTCCTTCCCCAGGCCGTCCTCGGCGAGGACTGCAACATCTGCGACGGCGTTTTCGTCGAGAACGACGTCGTCGTCGGCGACCGCGTGACCGTGAAGTGCGGCGTCCAACTCTGGGACGGCGTGCGCCTCGAGGACGACGTGTTCGTCGGCCCGAACGCGACCTTCACGAACGATCGCTTTCCGAGGAGCCGACATCGCCCCGACGCCTTCCTCGGCACCCACGTGCGCCGCGGCGCCTCGATCGGAGCGAACGCGACCATCCTTCCGGGCATCACGATCGGCGCAGGCGCGATGGTCGGCGCGGGTTCCGTCGTGACACGGAGCGTCCCACCGAACGCCGTCGTCGTGGGCAACCCCGCGCGCATCGTCGGGTACGTCGACGTGACACGGACGGCCGCCCCCGTCGCCCCCAAGGTCGAAGTCGGGCGCCGCGAGACCACCGTACGTGGCGTGTTCCTCCAGCATTTCCCGGTGATCAAGGACCTCCGGGGAGACCTGTCCGTCGGGGAATTCCCGAGGGACATCCCGTTCGTGCCGAAGCGCTACTTCCTCGTCTACGACGTCCCTTCGGCGGACGTACGTGGAGAGCACGCGCACCGCGTCTGCGAACAGTTCCTCCTCTGCGTGAAGGGCAGCGTCGCGGTCGTCGCCGACGACGGCCGGAACCGCGAGGAGATGCTCCTCGACAACCCGGGTGTCGGTCTCTACCTGCCCCCGATGGTCTGGGGGACCCAGTACAAATACTCGTCGGACGCCGTACTCCTCGTGTTCGCGTCCCATGCCTACGACTCGGCCGACTACGTCCGCGACTACGACACGTTCGTCGCCGAGGTGGGCAAGGCCACGCGATGACCCGCGAGACCCACGCGAATACGCCGAGGAGGTCCCCGTTCGGGGACGCGACACCGGCCTTTTTGGGTGCGTCCCTCGTCGGCGCCGTCGTCGTCCGCCTCGTGTGCATGCTCGTCATCACCATCCGCCACGACGTCGGGGACGAGAAGGGCTACATCGACGCCGGCCTCGCGATCGCCCGCCACGCGACCTATTCGGCGGAGACCTCCGCCCCCTACCTGCCCACCGCGTACCGTCCTCCCGGATATTCCGCGTTCGTGGGCGGAGTCTTCGCGGTGTTCGGCGATCACGTGGGCGCCGTCCAGGTCGCGCAGATCTTGCTCGGCCTCGCGACGCTGCTGCTCGGCGTCGCCATCGCCGCGAAGGTGAGGCCGGGGAGCGAACGGTTCGCGTGTGTCCTCCTCGCCCTGAATCCGTTCGACGCGATCTACTCCGTCGTCTTCCTCTCGGAAGGGCTGGCTTCGTTCCTCATGATGGCGAGCGCCGCGGCGTTCACTCTCCTGACGGGTGCCCGGAGGGTCGTCCTGGGTGCCATGCTCCTGGGTCTGCTCTGTCTCGTTCGCGACATCTACATGGCGATGGTCCTCCTCGGTGCCGCCACGTTCGTGGTCACGCGCGGAGCGGGGACGCTCAAGGCGAGCCTCCGACTCGCGTCGCTCGTGGTCGTCGTCACCGCCCTGGTCATCGCCCCGTGGACCGCCCGGAACCGCGCCCACTTCGGCAAGACGATTCCCGTGAGTGCCGGACGCCTCGGCTTCTCCCTCTGGATGGGGACGTGGGCGAGGAACGGCGATTTCACCATGGGCGACGCCGTCGGTGCCCGCGTGTACCCGCCCGAGGCGTACGCGAACGAGAGCGAGCGTGCCCTCGTGGCCGAAGCAGCGAAGGACGTCGGCGCGGCCGAGCCGATCTTCAAGCGCCTCTTCGTCGAGCGCGTGAAGGCCAAGCCGGGCGAGGTCGTCACGACCTGGCTCGTGCGCCTGCCGAAGCTCTGGTTCGGTACCCGGTTCGACATCTTCGAGTTCCGGAACGACTGGTTTCCCCGAGGGAGCCCGCAGTGGATCGTGGTGAAGGTCTTGCTGCTCGCGACGAACTCGATCCTCGTCCTGCTCGCGGCCGCGGGGACGGCCTTCCTTCTCTGGAAGCGACAACCGGCCGCGTGGCTCTCCTTCCCCCTCGCCTTCACGACGGCGGCGTACCTTCCGTTGAACAGTTTCGAGAACCGCTATTCCCAGCCGACGTTGGCGTTCGTGATGATCCTCGCGGCCATCGCGCTCCATGTCGCGGTCGGACTCGTCCGAGCGCGTGGGACGAAGCTCGGTGCGTCGCCGGCGACGGTCACGGGATGATCGGACGATGAACGCGCCCGTCCGGAAGATTCTCCTCACCGGCTCCTCCGGGTTCGTGGGAACCGCCGTCCGCGCCCGGTTCGCGGAGCGCGGAGTGGCCGTCCGCTCCGTGACGCGCCGCGGGACGGGAGACGGGACGTCCTTCGCCATCGCGACCCTGGACGAGACGACCTGCTGGGACGGCGCGTGGGACGGCGTCGACGCGGTCGTGCATCTCGCCGCCAAGGTCCACGCGATGGATGAACAGGGCTCCGAGCACCTGGAGACCTACCGCAAGGTGAACGTGCGCGGGACGATCCATCTCGCTCGCGAGGCCGCGAAGGCCGGTGTGAAGCGCTTCGTCCACGTGAGCAGCGTGAAGGCCGCGGGCGAGTCGTCGACCACCTCCGCGGACGGTTCGCCCGTCCCCCTCACGGAGGCGACGGGGACACGTCCGGAGGATCCCTACGGCCTCAGCAAGTACGAGGCCGAGATCGCCCTGAGGGACCTTTCGGGCACCACGGGCCTCGAGGTGTGCATCCTGCGTCCCCCCCTCGTCTACGGCGCGGGCGTGCGCGCGAACTTCCTGTCGCTACTGCGCCTGGCTGCCTCGGGAGTTCCCCTCCCGATCGCGTCGATCGACAACCGTCGGAGCATGGTGTTCGTGAAGAACCTCGCGGACGCCATCGCCGTCGCGACGACGAGTCCCGCGGCGCCGGGAAAGACGTTCTTCGTGGCGGACGAACCGCCGGTCAGCACCGCCACCCTCGTCCGATCCATGCGGGAAGCCCTGCGGATTCCCGCGCGTCTCGTTCCCGTTCCACCGCGTGCGCTCCGGACGGTGGGTGCCTTCCTCGGCAAAGGCGCGGCGCTCGATCGTCTGACCGGTTCCCTCGTCGTGGACACGACCGCGATCCGTCGGGAACTCGGGTGGGTGCCTCCCTTCACGATGTCCGACGGCCTCCGGGAAACCGTGGCGTGGTTCGTCGAGCGACGCGGATGAACGCATCGCCGTGGATCTACGCGGGAGTCGCCGTCGCCGTCGCGGCGGCCGTCCGCGTCTTCGAGGATCAAGCCTTCCGCATCGGCCTGCTCGACAAGCCGAACGAACGTTCGTCCCACTCGAGACCCACGCCTCGCGGCGGTGGACTCGTGTTCGTCGTGGCGTGGACCTTGGCTCTCTTCGTCCAGTGGGCCCTCGGTGCACTCGAGACCCGGGAGTTTGCGGCCCTCGCCATCGGACTCCTCGTCGCCGCCGTGGGTCTCGTCGACGATCTCCGCGGAGTGCCCGCACGGGTCCGGATCGTGATCCACCTCGTCGCGGCGACCGCGGGCGTGCTCGCGCTCGGCGACGGGTGCCGCCTCGCCCTCGGTTCCGGATTCGTCCTCTTCGGAATCGCCGCGAAGGCCCTCGCCGTGCTCGGCATCGTGTGGTCCATCAACCTGTTCAACTTCATGGACGGCACCGACGGCATCGCGGGCAGCGAAGCCCTTTTCGTCCTCGCCCTCGGAGGCGCGATGCTCGCAGGGCCCCTCGGCACGGGACCTTCCACCGCCGCGTGGACCCTCGCCGCGTGCCAAGCGGGCTTCCTCGTCCGCAATTGGCCGAAGGCCAAGGTCTTCATGGGCGACGTGGGAAGCGGGTTCCTCGGCTACACGATCGCGGTCTTCGCCTTGCTCGGCGAACGTCGCGGGACCCCCGCCCTGACCTGGGCGATCCCCTACGGACTCTTCGCGTTCGACGCGACGGCGACGCTCCTACGCCGCATGGCCGCGGGCGAAGTTTGGTACTCGGCCCACCGCTCCCACGCCTACCAACGACTCCACCACCACGCCAAGTGGACCCACCGTCGCGTGCTCCTCGGCGCGTGGGGCGTCAACGTCCTTCTCGGAGCGATCACGTACGCGGCGTTCCGTGATCCCGGGCACGTTCCGCGGATGATCGGCGTGGCGTTCGTCGTCCTCGCGGCGGTGTACGTCGCGATCGAGAAGGTGGCGCCGATGCGTGGCGACGGGACGAAACGCGCTCAGTGAATCGTGCCCGTGGAGTGGAACTCCACGGCCGGCTGCTTGGGTTTCGAATCGCCGGACTCGTACCGAGCGACTTCCCAGAGAAGGCGCAACGCCTCTTCGACACGACCGTAGGACGCCTGGACGATGAGACCTTCCACCGTGCGGGACGCCCATTCGCCGTCGAAGTTCTGGGGGACGGCGACGAAGACGTCGTCGTGCAGGGTCTTCTGCTCGCTGCCCTCGAGGATGAGTTCCTCGTAGAGCTTCTCCCCGGGCAAGAGGCCGGTGAAGACGATGTCGATGTCCTGGCCAGGCACCTTCCCGGCGAGTCGCACGAGCTGGAGCGCCATCTGGTGGATGTTGACCGACTGTCCCATGTTGAGGACGAACGTCTCACCCCCCTTCGCCATGGCGATGGACTGGAGGACGAGACCGACCGCTTCGGACGCGAGCATGAAGAAGCGCGTGACCTCGGGGTGGGTGACCGTCAGCGGGCCCCCCGACTGGATCTGCTTCATGAAGCGCGGAATGACGCTGCCGGAACTTCCGAGCACGTTGCCGAACCGCACGGCCGCGAAGCGGCACTGATGGCCGTGGCGCTGGTGCATGGCGGACACGAGCACTTCGCAGCAGCGCTTCGTCGCTCCCATGACGCTGGTCGGCCGGACGGCCTTGTCCGAGCTGACGAGAAGGAAGCTGCGGACGCCGTGCTCCACGGCCGCTTCGGCGATGATCTTCGTCGACAGGACGTTGTTGACGATGCCCTGGAGTGGGTTGCTCTCGACGAGGAAGACGTGTTTGTAGGCCGCCGCGTGGAGGACGATCTCGGGCCTATGGGCCGCGAGAGTCTCGCGGACGACGCGTTCGTCCAGGAGGCTGCCGAGGACCGGGACGACCGTGACGTCGCCCAGGTTGGAATCCACGAGCTCGGTGTGGATTTGGTAGAGGTTGTACTCGGAAGCGTCGAAGAGGATGATCTTGCGCGGCTTGAACCCGACGAGCTGGCGACAAATCTCCGAACCGATGGATCCGCCCGCTCCGGTGACGAGGACGGTGGTGCCCTCGAAGAACCGCGACACCTGGGGCACGTCGATGGACTTCGGCGAACGACGGAGAAGGTCGCGCACGTCGACCGCGCGGGGCTGGATCACGTCCGAACCGAGCGCGTGGCCGATGTCCGGCATGATGAGGGGCTTGAGGCCCGCCGCTTGGCACTTGCCGACGATGTCGCGGACCGTCTTTCCGGGCGCGACGTGCATCGCCAGGATGACCGTCTTCACGCGGTGGCGAGCGGCGAGCTGCTTGAGGTCGTCTCCTGTGCCGAAGATCTTCATGCCGTGGAGGAGGCCGCGCCCCTTGTTGCGATCGTCGTCCACGAACCCGACGACGGTGTAAGGGAAGCGCGGATTCGAGGCGACGAATCGCGCCAACAATTCTCCGGCGCTCCCGGCACCGTAGATGAAGCAGCGCTCGTGCCCGGGAGCCGGCACGGCCCGCCGGTAGTCGGACCACATGCGCCACGAGAACTTCCAACCGAGGGACAGGAAGGTGGTGAGAAGGAGCGCGATCGCCGGCACCGAGCGCGGCGGCATCGGATCGAATCCGATCACGTAGGTGAGCGCGACGAAGAGGATCGTCGCGATGACGGTCGCCTTGACGATCTCGACGGCGCTGCGGAGGTTCGCAAATCGGAGGACCTGATTGTAGACGCCGGAAACGCTGTAGACGGCGACGTGGACGGCGGCGACGAGCGGCAACGTCTTCGCGAATACGGTGACGTACTTGGCGAACACGACGGAGTCGAGCCGGAGGACGAAAGCTCCCCAGTACGCGAACGCGACGGCGAGGGTGTCGAGCACCACGAAGGCCGCGAGACGAATCCGCTTCCAGTGACGTTGGTTGAACGCCAGGAGCGAGTCCTTCATGTCATCCCACCGAAGTTCCATGCGCAGCGTCCGGTCCGTTTCTGGAGGTGATTCCGAGGTGGGAAACGCGAAGCAGGGTGGCCTAGGGAAGCTTAAGGGGGGGGTAGCGATGTACCCAGGTCCTGAGGCACGAGTCAACGCCATTCGATGCCGTTCCACGGGACCCCATTCAGGGTTTCGTCGGCGCGACGAAATCCCAGGAAAATCCCGGACTTTCTGAGGAAGATTCCCACGTTCTTCCCCCCACACGACCCCCGTTTCGGAGACGTTCCGACGACGAACGTGCAACGGTGCGGACGCCCCGCCGGAAGACCATTCCTGATTCAGCGACCAATTCCGGTACGTCGGCAACATCGCCCGGGCGATCGCCCGCCCGCGTGGACTCGGGACCGCCCCGCGTCGTCGGCACCCGACGTCGACGTCCGCGCCGCCCCGCAGGAACGCCGTTGTGGTCCGCCGGGTCGTACGATAGTACCGGCGCGATGGGGACGGGTTCGGATGCCGTGAAGGCACCTTCGACCGCGGGGAACGGCTACTTCCCGGCCCTCGACGGCGTCCGCACCATGTGTTGCGCGTGGGTCGTGGTCGGGCACGCCGTTCCTATCTCGCCGTACTCCGGCCTCGTGGCGGGGATGGGCGTGAACGTGTTCTTCGCCCTCAGCGGATTCCTGATCACGACGCTTCTCCTCCGCGAGCGCGCCCGGACCGGCTCCATCGCCCTCGGTCCGTTCTACCTGCGCCGCGTCCTCCGCATCTTCCCGGTGTACTACGCGGCCCTCGCCGTGTTCGTGGCGGGCACGCTGCTCTTGGGCGATCGTTTCCTGAAGGTCCTCGCCTTCGAGTCGCCCGTACCGTGGGGCCCGATCCTCGGATCCCACGCCACGTTCCTCGCGAACTGGTACGACGACCACCTTCCGACGTCCCTCTCCGTCCTCTGGAGCGTGAGCGTGGAGGAGCAGTTCTACGTCGTGTTCCCTCCGCTCCTCGTCCTCGCCGGACGGAATCGGAGCGCGTACGGGGTCGTCGTGTTCGGACTCGCCGCCGCCTGGGCGACACGCCTCTACCTCGCCTTCACGACGCCTCACCTCGTCTACCGAAACTCGATCGCCCACGGCGACCACCTCCTCCTCGGCGTCGCGTTGGCGCAGGCGTTCCACACGAACACGTCCGACGTCGAGGCCTTCTGCCGACGTCTGGGGACGGCGGGTGAGGTCGTGACGATCGCGGTGCTCGTCGCCCTTCCGTATTGGGAGTTCCGCGTACAGCCCGTCGGCGTGCAGCTCTTCTTCTACTACGTCGTCTCCGCGATCGCGTGCGCGCTCCTCGTCGCCCTCGTGGCGACGATGGCGGGGGCGTTCTCGCGCGTGTTCGCGTGGAGCCCGGTGCGGGTCCTGGGGCAACTGACGTATTCCGCCTACGTGTTCCACATCTACGGCGTCACGGTCGCGTGGGCCGTGTGCCAACGCTTCGTCGCCGGCGGTACCCTCGAACTCGCGGCCCGCGCGGCCCTCTCCCTGGTGTTCACGTTCGTCCTCGCGTACGTCGTCCGCGTGACGTTCGAAGCCCGTATCCTCGCGTTCAAGGACCGCATCGCCGGCCCCCGACCGGCGGCGCACGGGGGCGTCGCTCGCGACGTTTCCCAATCCTTGGTCTCCGGCCGATGACGGCCGTCCCCACCGACGAAAGAGAACGTTCCATGGCAGGAGTCGAGAAAGTCTTCGATCGCTACCGGACGGCGGGCACCGCGGGGACGACACTCGATGCCGCATGGGAGAGCTACGCGCGCTACGAGGCCCTCGGCTGGCTTCCGGAGGACAAGGCCGCGCGCATCCTCGACATCGGCTGCGGCGCGGGCGAGTTCCTGGAGTTCCTCGCCTCCCGCGGATACGCGAACGCCGAGGGCGTCGACTACAGCCGCGAGCAGATCGCCTGGTGCCAGCAGAAGGGCCTCCACCGGACGCGCCTCATCGACGACGCCCGCGGTCACCTCGGAGCGCTGCCGGACGCGAGCATGCCGTGCTTCGTGATGAACCACGTCCTCGAGCACGTGCCGAAAGGCGAGATCATCGCGCTGCTCGAACTCCTCCGGTCGAAGCTGACGGTGGGAGGAGGTCTCGTCATCCAGGTGCCGAACATGGCGAACCTCTACGGCCTCGCGGCGCGCTACCTCGACTTCACCCACGAGGTCGGCTTCACCGAACACTCCCTGAAGCAAGTGCTCATCACGGCGGGGTTCGAGGAGTCGTCGATCCACGTCGCTCCCCTGCCCGTGGCCATGAAGTTCACGCCGAAGCGCCTCGCATATTGGTCCATGAACCGCGCCCTCCTCGCGCTCCATCGTGCGGCGTTCGTCGCGGCGGTCGGAGCGGATGCTCCGACGATCTTCACGAAGTCCGTGGCCGTACGGGCGGTCCGTACGTCCTAGTCGACGGCCCCGGTCCCGCGCGCGCGCGATCGTTCGGTGCGGACGGCCGCGTTCCCCGAGAAGGCGACGCTGAGGAGGACGAGGCCGGCGACGAACGCGACGACGGCGACGAACGCCGCGTAGCCGACGGCGTACACACCGGAATACTCGAAGTACCAGCTCGGGTTGACGAGGATGCGGCGGAGCGTCGTTCGCACGACGACGGCCGCGAGCACCACCGGCACCGACCAGAAAACGAGGCCCACGGTCCGACGGACCGGGACGCGCGTGGCGGGGGAAACGACGGCGACGTTCCTCCGGGATCGGCGCCACGCGACGACGAGGACGACGAGGACCACCGCCGACCCGAAAATCGACAAGCCGTAGTGCAGGACCCGACATCCGGGGAGATCCATCCCGGCGAATCGCAGCACGGGACGACGGAGCCAGTCGATCCGCGCGACCCACGCGGAGTCCCGGTGGGTCAGCGCGTCCAAGATGCCGTGCGAGGCGACTCCGACGGCCGCGGCGAGCACGTCCCCGAACGTGCGCTCCCGGAACGGAGCCCGGAGTCGGGCCCGCTCGTTCGCGCCGACCGCGACGACGACGCCGGGCCCGAACACGGCCAGGGCCGGAATCAGGAAGTGACGAAAGAGGGCCGTCAGGAGGAGCGTCAGCGGAAACGCCACGAACGCGAGGCCCACGGGTGAATGGCCCCCGACCGTCCGCGTCGACGGCCCCAGATAGTCGAGGTCGGGGACGATCGTCCCGAGGACGAGGGGGATCGCGGATTCTTTTCCACGACGCGCGAACAGGAGCGGGAGCACCGGCAACTGATGGGCGAGGAGCGGAAACGGCACGTCCGGAGTGAACGCCCGCCCTCGGTTCAGGTCCATCGCCATCGCATCACGTCGGTTCATTTCGCCGTCGGGTACGGGCCGTACCCCACCCTCCCGTCGCCCGCGGGGGGCGGAGGGGTACGGCCACGCCTGGCCCGCACCTTCACCCTCCTAGGAGCCGTCCCTCGGCTTGATTGACTTGGGGGCTCGTGGTCTAACGCCGCCGTGGCCGCGCTCGTCGTCATTCTCTGGCCCGTACTGCTCTACGTCGTCGCGAGCCGCACGGTCTCCTCGGAGAGGACCACCCGCATCTTCGGGTACGTGCTGGCGGCGTACGCACTCCGTATCCTCGCCGCGGCGTTCGTCGTGCGCGAGTTCGCGTTCTTCAGCCACGGCGTCGCCGGCGGAGACTCGAAGGTGTACGAGTTCACCGCGAACGAGATCGCCGCGCTCTGGCGGGCGAACGGGGTCTCCTTCATCTCGGAGGGATCGTTCACGCTCCTGTTCGACATCCGGCAGGTCGCCCTCCACGTGAACCTGCTCGGACTCGTGAGCTACGTCACCGACGGCAGCATGGTGGCGATGGCGTCCGTCCTCGCGTTCTGCGCCGGAGGCACCGGGCTCGCCCTGCATCGCTTCTGCCGCGACCTCGGCGCGACCGAAGTCGGAGCCGAACGGGCGATGTTGCTCGTCCTCTTCAGTCCGTCGTTCGTCTTCCACACCTCCGACACGTACAAGGACGGGCTCAACGCACTCCTCGTTCTCGTCGCCGTGGCGCTCGCCTCGCGCATCGCACGCAAGCCCCGGGTCTTCGAGATCGCGCTCCTGCTCCCCACGCTGTGGGCACTCTGGTACGTGCGCCGTTACATGGTGTTCATGTGCGCCGTGCCGCTCGTGTTCGGCGTCCTCAACCCCGAACGCGGGTCGATCGTCCGCACGCTCCTGATCTCGGCCGTCATCGTCGTGGTCGCCGCATTGGGATCGTCGAGCCTGATCTCGTCGGAAGCCGGCGAGACCGCGATGGCCCTGTTCGATCGCGGCACCGACTCGACGGTCATGAGCTGGAACGCCCGCGGCGGTTCCGGTGTCGTCATCGAGGGAGACGGAGCAGGGTCCATCGGTCTGAAACTGATCTACACCCTCTTCTCGCCGTTCCTCTGGGCCGGAGGAAGTTTCGGCATGCACGTCGGCAAGATCGACACGGTCATCTGGTACTACACGCTCTTCCACGCATGGCGCACGCTCCGCGATTACTGGAGCACGAAACGCAAAGACCTCCTGCCGCTCCTGGTCTTCGCGATTCCAGCGACCTACGCGTACGCGCTCAGCTTCTCGAACGTCGGCCTCATTTTCCGTCAGCGCCTCCCGATCGTGATCATCATCACCGCGATCGCCTCCGTGAGCTGGAGCCACGTCGCCGAAGCGACGCCTGCGAGGATTCCCTTGCGCCGACGACCCTCCGCTCCGCCGTCGCCGTCCCTCGCACCGCGCCTTTCGCGGCGCCGGGGTTGAGGCCGCTCGTGTCCGTCCGATGATCGCGACATCCGGCCCCCTCCGGTCGAAGGTGAAGTCGCTCTTGGACCGCGTCGCCCGCATGGGCGGTCGCAACGCGCTCCTCTACACGGTGACCACCGTTCTCTCCCGCGGCGCCGTCCTCGTACTGGCCCCGCTCTACACGCGCAAGCTCGCGCCCGCCGACTACGGGGACATCGCGCTCGCCCAGACGCTCGTCTCCGTCGTGCCGACCTTCGTGTCGCTCGGCCTCCTGGCCGCGCTGAGTCGTTTCTTCTTCGAGGGCGCGGACGCCAAGGAAGGTATCGCGCGGGCCGGTCACGTCGCCCGGTGGATCGTGGCCCTCGGCCTGGGCGCGGCCCTGTTCCTGCAAGCCCTCGTCTTCGTCTTGCCGCTTCCCCACACCGGCCTCTTCCAGGCGCGGAACCTCTCCTGCATCGTGTGGGGCGCGACGGGCAGTCTCCTCATCGCGATTCCTCTCGTCGTCCTCCGCAGCGCGCAACGTGCCGCGTTCGCGTCCGCGATCCAGCTCGTGGACTTCGCCGTGAACCTGGGGTCGGCCCTGATCCTGGTCGCGTGGCTCGGGCGCGGATTCCAGGGCGCACTCGAGGCGACGGGCATCGCGGGATGCGTGAGCACGCTCGTCGGGAGCCTGTACGTGTTCCGAGCGATGCCCGGAAGACTCGACCGCGCGGAATTCCGTCGGGCACTCGTCTTCGCCCTTCCCTACGTCCCGCACTTCGCCGCGAACCAATTGCTCCTCGTGAGCGACCGCTGGCTCCTCAAGGCGTTCGGCTTCGACGGCGCGCTCGGCATCTATTCGCTCGCGTCCCAGCTCGCGGCTCCCGTCACGATGGTGGTGCTCGCGTGGAACGAGGCCGTGTCTCCACGCGTGGGAGAGTCGTTCCGCGCGGGGGGAATCGCGGCGATGCGCTCCGAGGAGCGGACGGTCGTGCGCAGCTATCTCTACCTGAGCGGCGGCGTGTCCGCGGCGCTCGTGCTCGCGTCGCCGATCGCGATCCTGTTCTTCGGTGCGGCGTACGCCAAGGCGCTGTGGTTCCTTCCGGGCCTCTGCGTCGTGATGATCCTCGAGACCTTCTACTATCCGTACTCGACGTACCTGTTCTTCATGGACCGCACGAAGGACATCCCGAAGATCACGGTCGTCGCCGGGATCGTGAACGTGTGCTGCAACCTCGCGCTCATCCCGCTCCTGGGCGTCCCGGGAGCGATCGTGAGCCGGGCGCTCGGCGGCGGTGTCCGTTCCGCGGCATCCGCCTACTGGGCGCGATCGGGGATGAAGCGTGCGACTGCGTGAGCGGAGGAGTCTCGACGTCTGGACCCGATTCGTCGGCGAAGCCGACGACCGCGCGGTGACGGACGTCGTCGTCGTGCCGCCCGACGGCGACCCCCTCGCCGCCCGCGAGGTCGTCGCGACGGTGCGTGCGCGGGGTGGCGTCGTCCGCGTCGTCGGTCGCGGAGTGACGTCGCCCCGATTCGTCGCTTCGTGGGGAACCGGCGCGGACGCTCGACTCACGGAATTCGACGCCTTCCTGCCGTCGGACAAGCGCCCTGCCCAGAGGCGTCTCGAAGAGGGGCTCCGTCGGTGGCTCGACGACGTCGTCGGGGATTGCATCGACGGGGTCGCGGGACACGACGCGTTCTGGGCGAGCGCGGTGACGCGCATGGGCCTGCAGGACGTCTTCGATACCTGGTGCTTCGTCGACGTGCTCGCCGGCCACCACGGTACCGCCCGGTTCCACGTCACGGCACCGTGGATCGGGACGTCGATCCTGACCGAGCGGCTGCGCGAGAGTGGACACGGCGCCGTGATCGAGAGTTTCCCCGTTTCCGCAGGCATCCGGATCCGACGGCGTGTGAGGCGCGCCGTCCTCGGTGTCGCGTCGCTCGCCGCGGTCCCGGTGGCGGTGGGCACCCGGTTGCGCGAATTCTGGGCCGAGACCAGGACGCGCCGACACCTCGACACCCTCCGCGCGGCGGAGACACCGCGAGCGGAAGAAACGGTGTGGCTCGGTGTGAACGGGCCCTGGGAGTACAGCTCGCGTCACGTCATCCAGCCCCTCGGCAAGGGCGCGCAGGAGGCCTCCCGGGCGGTCGGGGTGCTCCTCCAATCCACCCTCAAGCCGGGCAATTTCGGCGGTGCACATCGCGGCGGTCGATCCGACGAGCTCCTGCCCGCACTGCATTCCGCCGCGCTCGACGGCGTGGTCGATCGGGTGGAACAGGTCGTGAGCCACGCGTCGTGGGGCGCCCTCCTTCGGTCCCTTCCGGCAACCACGCTCGCCATGGGACGAGCGGCGACGCGCGCGATCCGGCACGACAGCATCGACTTCGGCCCGTTCCGCGTATCCATCGAGGCCCGGCTCGACGGCCTGCCTCGGCTCGTGTCCCTCGACGTCCTCCGCGGCCGGGAGAGCGCGGCGGCGACCCGACGCTTCGTGTCCACCCACGACGTCCGTGGAGCTCGGTTCGCCCTCAGCCAGGCGTCCCTCGTCGTCGACGCCGTTCCGGACCTCATTCTCCAGACCGCCGGTGCGGAGACCCTCGAGGTGATCCACGGGGCGCTCTTCGAACCCCTCGACATGATTTCGACGGCCCGGGCATTCTCGACGAAGAAGCTCCTCTGGACCCGCGCCGAGGCCGACTACCTGAAGGACCACGTGTCGAGCACGTGCATCGGAGGCCATCCCTCCCGGATCTGGGAACCCCGCGAACGCCGGGCGCCCGACGGTCGCCGTCACGTGCTCGTCCTCTCGAACTACGCGACTTTCGGCGGAGGGGGACACCGGAAGCGCCTTCCTCGCATCGGCTACCAGGACCACCTCCTCGCCGACGTCGTCCACACGACACGCGCCCGCCCCGGAATCGTCGTCCGCTGGCGGCCTCACCCCGGGGACGAACCGACGGAGGTCGCCCGCGCCGTGGCCGAGTGGAAGGACGGACTGGAACTTTCCCGGGGAAACAGCCTCGAGGACGACCTGGCGTGGGCCGACGTCATCGTGGGGTCCCTGTCGTCGACCCTCGTGGAAGCTCTTGCATGGGACAAGCCTTTGCTCTTGCATGACGTCCCCATTCACGAGGCCGAAGTCCTGATGTGTCTCTTCTCTCCCCAGCGCAGGTTCCGCGACGCCCTCGAATTCGAGGACGCGTTCGCGATCGCGCTCGGCGATCTGGAGGCGGGGGGGGCGTTGGAACCGGAGACGGAACTCCGCCGCCTTTTCTTCGGACCGAGCGGCGTGCCGAAGCCCTTGGCGGACGTGGTGTACGGCCGATGAGGGTCCTTTTCCTCTGCTCGAACGGCAAGAGCGAAGCGAGCATGCGCTTCCGCGTCCTCCAGTTCCAGGACGCACTCCGGGCGGCGGGACACGAATCCCGCATCTCGAGTTTCTTTGACGAGCGACTCCACGGGCGGGTCGCGCGTGCGGCGACCGGTTCGTTCCGGCGGGTCGTGGATTGGGTCGATTCGCGTCGTGTCGATCGCGTGTTCATCCATCGCGAATCGTTCCCGCTCTCGCTGAACGGGTACATGGCCGGACTTTCCCCTCGGGTCCCCGTGATCTTCGATTTCGACGACTCGGTGCACCTTCCGGGAGAGGGATGGCGCGTCCACGTCTCCCGCCCCGCCTCGACGCGCATGCTCGTCGAGCGCGCCGACATCACCTTCGCCGGCAATTCGTTCCTCGCCGACTACGCCAGCCAGTTTTCCAACCGGGTCCGCATCGTTCCGACCGTGGTCGACACGGACGTCTTCCGACCCCGGGACGTTCCGCGTTCGCCCGATGCGACGCCCATCGTGGGCTGGATCGGTGCCCCGTCGACCGCGAACTTCCTCGACGCGATCCTCCCCATCCTCGACGAGGTGGCGAAAGATCACCGGTTCATCCTGCGGATCGTCGGCGCGGGACGTGACTTCACCCTCCGGAACGCTCCCGTCGAGAACCTGCCGTGGACCCTCGCGACCGAGGTCTCGATGTTCCAGGATCTCGACGTGGGCCTGTATCCGCTCGACGACGACCCTTGGGCCCGAGGGAAGTGCGGATTCAAGGCGATCCAGTACATGGCCTGCGGGGTCCCGTTCGTGGTGTCCCCGGTCGGCGTGGCAGCGGACATCGTCCGCGACGGCGTCGACGGCTTCTGGGCCACGACGCCCGAGGCGTGGTCCGCGCACCTTCGCGCGCTCCTCGCGGACCCGGCGCTCCGGACCCGAATGGGCTCGGACGGTCGAGTCCGCGCGGTCCGTCGGTTCTCAGTGGAGGCTCTCACGCCTCTCTGGATCGACGCGGTCGTGCGGCCCGAACACCACGCGGCCCAATCGGGCCCCTTGACGGGGTACGGCTGAAGGGCGGATAGGTGGCTCGTGAGCAAAGGAACCTCGATGGATTCGTTCGAGTATCTCAGGGGACGCGTGGTCCTCGTGACCGGCGCTGCCGGCACGATCGGAGGCGCCCTGTCGGAGCGGTTGGCGCCCATCGTGAAGGCCGTCCGGTGCTTCGACCATTCGGAGAACGACCTCTTCTTCCTGAACCAGCGCGTCCCCAAGGGCGCCCCGATGCTCGGCGACGTCCGCGATCTCGATCGCCTGCGGTTCGCCATGAGCGGCGTCGACGTCGTGTTCCACACGGCCGCCCTGAAGCACGTCGGCCTCGGTGAGTACAACCCGTTCGAGGTCGTCCAGACGAACCTCCAGGGTCTGAACAACGTGATCCGCGCGTCGCTCGACGCAAACGTCGAACGCGTCGTCTTCACGTCGTCGGACAAGGCCGTCAACCCGACGAACGTCATGGGCGCCTCGAAGATGATGGGCGAGAGGCTCGTCGCCGCCGCGAACGAGATCCGCGGGACGCGCCGCACGCGCTTCGCCGCCGTCCGGTTCGGCAACGTCATCGGATCCCGGGGCTCGGTCGTCCCGATCTTCGCGCGTCAGATCCTCCGCGGGGAGCCCATCTCCCTCACCGACGAGGAGATGACCCGGTACGTGATGACCATCGACGAAGCGGCACGACTCGTGTTCGAGGCGGGGTCGCTGCTGCGTGGTGGGGAGGTCTTCGTGACCAAGATGCGGGCGCTCCGGGTCGTCGACCTCGCGTACGCCATGGCCGAGTCCCTCACGAAGCGCCCCGCGAAGATCGCCAACATCGGCACGCGTCCGGGCGAGAAACTCTTCGAGGAGCTCCTCTCCATCGACGAGATGTCCCGGGCCGTGGAACTCGAGCGGCTCCTCGTCGTCCTTTCCCCGAACGCGGCCGCCTACGACGGCGGAACACGCGAGGTCTTTCCGGAAGGCAAGCCCGTCACGCGGGAGTGGCACTCCGGCAAGGACGAACTGATGTCGAAGGAAGCCGTCAGGGCCTACCTGGAATCCGAACGCATCCTCACCCCCTATCTCGAGAACGGAGTCGCCTCATGAAGTGCCTAGTAACGGGAGGCGCCGGTTTCATCGGACGCTGGGTCGTCGAACGCTTGCTCCGGGACGGCCACGACGTGACGGCGATGGACGACCTCTCCAACGGTCGTCGGGAGAACCTGCGGGAATTCGAAGGCAAGCCGGGATTCCGGGGCCTCGTCGAAGGCGATTTGACGCGTGCGGAAGCGTTGGAGCCCCTGTTCGCGAAGAACACGTGGGATCTCGTGCTCCACCTGGGCGCCTCGATCCACGTCCAGAAGTCCATCGACGACCCCACGCCCACCTTCCGCAACGACGCCCTCGGCACCTTCCAGGTCCTCGAGGCCTGCCGCCGTCAGTACTTCGAGACGAACGGCGTCGACTTCGCGGCGAAGCACTTCGACTTCGACACCCACGTCCCGCTCCTGAAGCGCCGGACGCCCCGCGTCGCCGTCATGTCGACGTGCATGGTCTACGACCTCGCCGGGGACGCCCCGATCCGCGAGATCCATCCGTACCGTCCCGCGTCGCCCTACGCCGCGGCGAAGATCGCGGCGGACATGCTCGCGCTCTCGTACTTCCACGCGTACCGGATGCCCGTCACCGTGGTGCGCCCCTTCAACACCTTCGGCCCGTTCCAGAAGAGCAACTCGGAAGGCGGCGTGGTCTCCATCTTCCTCAAGAAGGACATCGAAGGCTCCGCGCTCACCGTGAAAGGCTCGGGCGATCAGACGCGCGATCTCCTCTACGTCGAGGATTGCGCCGACTTCGTCGTCACTGCCGCCCAGTCCGAACGCGCCGAAGGGCGTATCGTGAACGCGGGAACCGGCACGGATATCTCCGTGAACGATCTCGCCGTGAAGTGCTGCTCCCCGGGAAACAAGGTCACGAAAATCCCGCACGATCACCCGCAGGCCGAGATCATGAAGCTCTGCTGCGACGCGAGCCTCGCGAAGGAACTCCTCGGCTGGACCCCGAAGACCTCCCTCGAGGACGGCATCCGGAAGACGCGCTCGTGGCTCGAGCAGAATCGGCAGGCTTGGTGAGCGCGCCGGTCCTGTTACCGTACGGTCGCCAGCTGATCGAGGACGACGACGTGGCCGCCGTCGTGGCCCAACTCAAGAGCGACTGGCTCACGCAGGGCCCCACCGTCGCACGGTTCGAAGAAACCCTCGCGGCACTCACGGGAGCTCGCTTCGCCGTGGCCGTCTCCTCGGGAACGGCGGCGCTCCACCTCGCCGCCCTCGCCGCGGGCATCGGCGCCGGGGACACCGGAGTGACCGCGGACATCACGTTCGTCGCCTCCGCGAACGGCATCCGGTACGCGGGTGGAACGCCTTCTCTTGCCGACGTCGATCCCACGACGGGTCACGTCTCCTTGTCCTCGCTCGAGGAGGTCGTCGCCCGGCTGACGGCGGCCGGGAAGAAGCCCAAAGTCCTCGTACCGGTCGACCTCTCGGGTTCCGTCGCGGACCTCGAGGCCGTGAAGGACCTCGCCGACCGCATCGGAACCAAGGTCGTCGAGGACGCGGCACACTCCCTCGGCGCGACCTACACGAGCCGGGACGGAGAGACCGTGAAGGCCGCGTCGTGCCGTCACACGGACATGGCGATTCTCTCGTTCCATCCGGTGAAACACATCACGACGGCCGAAGGTGGCGCGATCACGACGAACGACGAAGGCGCCTACCGCACCTTGCTCGAGCTCCGCACGCACGGCATCACTCGCGACCCCGCCCGCCTCACGAAGAACGACGGGCCCTGGTACCACGAGCAACACGCGCTCGGTTACCACTACCGGCTTCCGGACGTGCAATGTGCCCTCGGCATCTCGCAGGCCGCGAAGCTCGGAAGGTTCGTCGCGCGTCGTCGCGAGATAGCGGCCCGGTACGACGCGGCCTTCGCGAAGGCCCCATTCGCGGCGGCCCTCTCGCCCCTCGCCATCCGTCCCGGCGTGACGTCGGCGTACCACCTCTACGTGATCCGCCTGACCCCCCGCCCCGGCGAGGGCAACGAAGGCGTCGCCACGCGCCGACGCGCCCTCTACGACGGTCTGCGCGAACGCGGGATCGCCCCGCAGGTGCACTACATCCCCGTGCACACGCAGCCGGACTTCGTCCGTGCCGGACTCGGCGGAGGCACCTTCGACGGCGCGAACGCCTACTACGCGGGCTGCCTCAGTCTCCCGATGTTCCCGGGAATGCTCGACTCCGACGTCGATCGTGTCGTGAACGCCGTGGGAGAGACGCTCGCCGCCAAGACCGGCTGATGTCCGACACGCTCCTCCTCCGCGCCGACGCCGACGCCCGGATAGGCACGGGGCACTTCATGCGGATGCTCGCGCTCGCCGAAGCCTGGCGTGAAGGAGGAGGCGACGCCACGTTCGGAGGACGGCTGCCGGAAGCGCTCGTCCCACGTGCCCTCGCGATCGGGGCGAAGTTCGTCCCGCGGCCCGAAGGCACCGACGACGCCGAGTGGACCGTGGCGCTCGCCGGAGCCCTCGGGGCCACGCGTGTGGTCGCGGACGGATACGGATTTCCCCTCGCCTTCCAACGGAAGGTGCGCGCGAGCGGCCTGCGTCTCGCCGTCGTGGACGACAACGCCGAGAACGCGCCGTACGACGCCGACTGGATCGTCAACGTGAATTTCCACGCGTCCCAGGACCTCGTCTCCCGGCGCAACGCCGACGCACGGTGCCTTCTCGGTCCGAACTTCGCGCTCGTCCGCGGAGAGTTCCGACGAAGCGGGGAACGTCGTGCCCCGCGCGACGAAACTCCGAAGGTCCTCGTGACGATGGGCGGCGCCGATCCGCCCGACGCGACGGGTGCGATCCTCGACGCCTTCGCGCGACGACCCCCGCCGAAGTTCGAGACCATCGTCCTCGTCGGCGGCGCGAATCCCCGACTCGGATCGTACACGGGTCGACGGATCCCCCGCCTCACGCTCGCGTACAATGTCGAGGACGTCGCCGACATCATGCGCAACGTCGACGTCGCCCTCGCGGCCATCGGCGCCACGACGTGGGAACTCGCGTTGTCCGGAGTACCGAGCGTCGTCGTCGCTCTCGCGGACAACCAGGTCCCCCTCGCCGAGATCCTTCACGCGAAGGGAGCCGTGGACTACGTGGGAGACGTGCGAGTCTCTCGTTCCGCGGAGCCGTGGCTCGACCGTGTCGACGCGCTTCTCGCCGATCCCACGCGTCGGGAAGCCCTCGTGAACGCATCCCGGAACCTCGTCGACGGCCGCGGAGCTTCGCGCATCGTCCAATCGCTCAAGGAGGCATGACCCATGGCCGGATTCATGATCGGCAACAAACGAGTCGGTGACGATGCGCCGGTGTACATGGTCGCCGAGTTGTCCGCGAACCACGGACAACGCCTGGATCGCGCGCTCGCGGCCGTGGAAGCCGCGGCGAAGGCCGGCGCCGACGCCATCAAGCTGCAGACGTACACGCCCGACACCCTGACCCTGAAGAGTTCGGCGGCGCCGTTCGTCGTGAAGACGAAGAACGAGTGGTCCGGTCGTACGCTCCACGATCTGTACGCCGAAGCGATGACTCCCTGGGAATGGCACGCGCCCATCTTCGAGGCGGCCAAGTCGCTCGGACTCGCGTGCTTCTCGACTCCCTTCGACGCGACCGCCGTGCAGTTCCTCGCGGACCTCGGCATGCCTGCGTGGAAGGTGGCTTCCTTCGAACTGGGCGACCTTCCGCTCGTCGAGATGATCGCACGTCGGAAAGAGCCCATGATCCTCTCCACGGGCATGGCGACCCTCGCCGACATCGAGGCCGCCGTGCGGACGTGTTTCGAGGCCGGCAACCGGGACCTCGCCCTTCTCCGGTGCGTGTCCGCCTACCCCGCGGACCCGAAGACCATGGATCTCCGTAGCCTCGAGATGTTGAAGGGCTTCGGCGTCGTCCTCGGCCTTTCGGACCACACGACGAACAACGTCGCGGCGCTCACGGCGGTGTCCCTCGGCGCCCGTTTCATCGAGAAGCACTTCATCGTCGATCGCTCGTGGGGCGGTCCCGACGCCTTCTTCTCCCTCGAGCCCGACCAGTTCAAGAGCCTCGTCGCCGACGTGCGCGCGTGCGAAGCGACGTTGGGTCGCCCGCGGTTCGGTCCTTCGCCGGACGAGATGTCGAGCCTGGCGTTCCGCCGCTCGCTGTTCGTCGCGCGCGACGTGCCCCGCGGCACCACGCTCACGACGGACGACGTCCGGAGCGTCCGCCCGGCGAACGGGATGCCCGCCCGCCATCTGCCCGAGGTCCTCGGCTGCACGGCGAGCCGGGATCTTGTCGCGGCGGAGCCCCTTTCTTGGGACATGATCGCGGGCCCGACCGGCGACGGTCCGGCCATCACGTTGCGCGCCGCAATCCCCGCGGACTCGGCGCTCCTCCTGGCGTGGCGCAACGACGAGGTCACGCGGGCGAACTCGCGTCATCGAGGCGAGGTCACGCAGTCCGAACACGAGGCGTGGCTCGCGGGAACCCTCGCGAACGTCGACCGTCGCCTCTGCATCGCGATGTCCGAAGGACGTCCCGTCGGACAGGTGCGGCTCGACCGCGACGGTTCCAGCGCCGAGATCTCGATCACCCTGGCTCCGGAAGCGCGGGGCAAGGGACTCTCGTCCCGTGTCCTCCGCGCCGCCGAGGCCGTCGGCACCGAACTCGGCATCACGACGTTCGTCGCGGAAGTCCGCGAGGAGAACGTCTCGAGCGTGAAGGCGTTCAAACGCGCCGGCTACTACGGCTTCGTCCGTCCCGCGGCGGAGGGAGCGCTCCTCCGGTGCGAGCGACGGATCACGAAGTACCCGACATGAAGGTCGTCGTCGTCGTCCAGGCCCGCCTCGCGTCGTCGCGCCTTCCCGCGAAGATCCTGCTCGACCTCGGCGGCACCACCGCCCTCGAGCGATGCCTCCGTCGCGCGCGGAAGTTCGCGCACGTCGACGAGGTCGTCGTCGCGACCTCGGATCTTCCGGGAGACGACGTCGTCGCCGCGGTCGCCCGTCGCCTCGGAAGTCGGGTCGTCCGCGGAAGCGAGACGGACGTCCTCTCTCGGTTCGCGAAGGCGGCGGAGGAGTGCGACGCGGACGCCGTCGTCCGCTGCACGTCCGATTGCCCGTTGCTCGACCCCACTTTGAGTTCGAAGGTCGTCGAGGCGTTCGTGAAGACCCCGGGAGCGGTGGACTACGCCGCGAACGTGCTGGAGCGCCGCCTTCCGCGCGGCCTCGACACGGAGATCCTCTCGCGGGAGGCCCTTCTCCGCGCACACAGGGACGCGACGGACCCCGGCGAACGGGAACACGTCACCCAACACGTCGTCCGGAGGCCCGAGTCGTTCCGTTGCGTGTCGGTGACCGAGGACTCGCTCGCCGACCATTCCTCGATGCGCTGGACCCTCGACACCCTCGACGACTACCGATTGCTCGCCACGCTCTTCGACCGGCTCGGTCCGGCAGCGGACGACGCTTCGATGAGCGACGTCCTCGCCTTGTTCCGGTCCGATTCGTCCCTGGCGGTCCTCAACGCCCACGTCGCCCAGAAGACGACGTGACCGGCCCGCGCGCGCGGGCCGTGTCGATTCAGCGCGCCCTGCCCTCGGTGTACTTGCCCTGCGCGGACTCCGGCAGGTGCACGGGACCGTAGGCGGTCGCTTCGCCCCAGATCGTGTCCTTCCACCACTGCCCGTCCTGGATCCACCAGACGCGCGGATCGCGGAACGTGTCGCAGACTGCGTCGAACTCGCCTTCGGTCATGCCCACGTAGGAGAGCCACCGGAGGAGGTCGCTCGACTTCACGTGGTCGTACATGCGGACCATCTCGACACCCTTCTCGCGCGTCATGTGGCCGGACCGGATGTCCTTGCAGGCGTGATCCGAGCCGCGCCCGTACCCGAGCTTGATGAACTTGAGGTAGTCGTGCATCCCGTTCTCGTGCATGTCGTCGAGGTTCGACATGCGACGGTAGGTGCGCTCGAAAGGTTTGTCCGCGGGGCGCCACCCGTACTTGTCCATCACGAGCTTCGTCTGCGGGTTCGCGTCCCAGTTGACGAAGTTGCCGAGGTAGATGCCGCGGACCCCCACGTCGTCGATCTCGTCGTCGCTCGGGTACTGGGCCCAGAGGAGATCCTTGTCGCGGAGCCCCTCTTTCAGATCACCGCGCCCGAGCTTCTCGAGGCCGGCATCCGTGAAGTCGTCCCAGTCGTATCCGCGGAGCGCGTGCTCGAGGCGGAACTTCGCCGTGAATTCGACGAGGTCGTTCAACGAGTACATTCCTCCGAGGTCGAGGAACCCGTGCTCGCCCCACATCATCAACGGGACCTTGTACCGGACGGCGACCTGGATCGGCGTCGTGAAGATGCCGCAGTGCGCGTGCCAGTTCATGTCGCCCTGGAGCTTGAAACCGATGCGGTTCATCTTCACGAGCGTCGGGATACTCGGTCGCACGATCACGTGATCGCAATCGAACACCTCGCGCATGCGGTGGAGGTTGTACTCGCCCTCGGGCAGGTAATTGTTGCCGTGGTACGTCACGAGCAGGGGCTTGAGACCGAGCTCGTGCACGGCGACGTGCACCTGGTAGTAGCTGTCCTTGCCGCCGCTGACGGGAATCAGGATGTCGTAGTTGGAGTCGGACCGGTACTCGTCGGCGATCTCCTTCAACCACTGGAAGCGCTCCTTCCAGTCGATGTCGGGCTTCTTCTCGTTGGCCCGGCACCCCGAGCAGACCCGACGGTCGTCGAACGTCAGGGGCGTCGCCGAGACGGACGGATAAACGCAACGCGAGCAGTATTGAACCATCGACGCACTCCGGGGTTCGGGACTCGCCCGGAGACGCGGGGCTCGCGCCCTGCTCACCGGCGAGGCGAGTGAAATAGCCGAAATGGCCGCCCATCGGGCGTGCAAAAGCAGGGGAACGTCGGCGCCGACGCGCGCGGCGGAAGAATCGCCGGAGCGACTACCGGGCGTCGCGGACGAAGAGGCCCGCCTTCTTCATGGCGCGCTTGCCGTTCCGGTCCGACAATTCCTTGAAGTGGAATATGTTGGCCGCGGCGACCGCGTCCGCTCCTGCGCGGATGCCCTCGGCGTAGTTCTCGTAGCGCCCGACCCCTCCCAACGTGATGAGGGGCACGGTGCACACCTCCGACACGGCGCGGACCAGGTCGCAGTCGTACCCGCGCGAGAGGCCGTCGCGATCGATGCTCTGGAGGATCACCTCCCCCGCACCGAGGCCGATGGCCTTCTCGATCCAGTCCCGCGGATCGAACCCGGTGCCTTCCCGGCCGCCGTCGACGAACACCTCGGTGCGACCGTCCGAATGGCGCCTCACGTCGACGCAGAGCACGATGGCCTGGGCTCCGAACATACGGGCGCCGTCGCGCACGAGTTCCGGATCGCGGATCGCCCCCGTATTGAGCGTGACCTTGTCCGCACCGCGCAGGAAGCACTGGCGCATGTCGTCCACGCTGCGGATTCGACCACCCCACGTGAGCGGCATGAAACAGGACCGACTCACCTCCTCGAGGATCTCCATCGGCTGCGAGAGGCTCTTCACCTTGTGGTCGTCGCGGCGGATGTCGTATTCGCCGTCCCGCGAGATGTCGAGGTAGACGAGTTCGTCGACGTTCCACTCGTTGAAGCGCTTCGCCTCGTGGATCGGATTGCCGACGACCTGGTGGATGGAGAAGCTCTCGCTCCGGACGAGGAGCCCGTTCTGGAGGAGGAGCACCGGAATGAGTCGGGTTCGCAGCATCGATCAGAGCCCCAGGAACCGACCGAGGATCGCGAGCCCGTGCTTCTGGCTCTTCTCGGGGTGGAATTGCGTCGCGACCACGTTGCCGCGCTCGAGGACGGAGACGAAATCCGTGCCTCCGTACTCCGTGACGCCCGTGACGCAGGACGCGTCCTCGGGGACGACGACGAAGCTGTGGACGAAGTAACAGGTTGCCTCCGCCTGGAGGTCGGCGAGGAGCGCCGACGGACGGACCGCTCGGACCTCGTTCCATCCCATGTGCGGGACACGGTGCGGGGCAGGACGTTCGAGCTTCCTGACTTCGCCGGGAATCCACCCGAGTCCCTCGTGGACGCCGTGTTCGGTCCCGCGGGTCGCGAGCAACTGCATGCCGAGGCAGATTCCGAGGAAAGGCCGCTGACGCACGAGGGCGTGCTCCGCGAGCGCTTCGGGCCACCCACCGCCCCGCAGGTTCGCCATCGCGTCGCCGAACGCACCGACTCCGGGAAGGACCACCCGATCGGCCGACGCGAGGTCCGCGGATCGCGTGCCGATGGAGACCTCGGCCCCGAGGGACTCGAGTGCGTTCCGGACGGACCGGAGGTTTCCCATCCCATAGTCGACGAGCGTCACACGATTCATCGTCCGTTTCCTCCATGCACGAAGCGTGGCTTCGCGTGGGCGTCGTGGCGGTGGTTGCACGAGGTGGGACTCACGTCGACACCCCAGGGGGGAGCCAACGCTCCCGCCAGCTCGCCTCGACGGCGCGTGCCCATCGGACGTCGGGCGTGGGTCCGGGGGGCATCGAAGGTGGATGGGGCACGCCGAATCCGGACTTCTTCCGCTTGGCCAACTCGGGACCGAGGGCCCGGGCGCACGCCTCGCGCAGGATGCGTTTCGTCTCGCGACCACGGAGCTTGAACGCGAGCGGGAGGGCGAACGCGAACTCGACGATCCTGTGGTCGAGCAACGGCGAACGCGCTTCGAGCGAGTACGCCATGGTCCCGCGATCGACCTTGACGAGGATCTCGTCGCGCATCGTCGTCACGAATTCGAGGGCCGCGAGGAGTTCCGGCAACGGCCGACTCTCGGCCGCCTCCCACGAGTAGCCCGGATAGGCCTCCTTCGCGCGCTCGAGGAAAGGCCGGGGCCCGAGTTGCGCGCGGTCCGCGGCGTCGAGGAGGGCGATGGGGAAGTTCTGTTGGAAATGGTCGTAGAGGAATTCCGGACGGGTCGCCTCGAACACGGAGGCGGCGAGCTCACGTTTGACGGCGAGGTTCGACGTGTTCAGGCGCGCGAGACGCGCGACCAGGTGGAGGCCCTTCTCTCCCGCGGACGAACGCAGGAACGCCGAGGCCAGACGACGTGCACCCGGAACCGGATCGATCGCACGTCGCACGCGGTGGAGTCGGGACGGATAGGCGAGCCACGGGTATCCGAGGAACAGTTCGTCCCCGCCGTCCCCGGTCAGGACGACCGTCACGTGTTTCCGCGCCGCCTCGGCGATGGCCATCGTGGGGAGCTGGGAGAGCGGTGCACACGGTTCGTCGTAGTGGAACGGGACCTTCTCGATCTGCCGGTGATAGTCCTCGAATCCGAGCGAGAGCACCTCGGACGGCATGCCGAGTCGCCGCGCGGTCTCCCGCGCGACCGTCGACTCGTCGAGGCGCGGATCGGCCGCACGCACCGTGAACGCGGTGGGGGGCGAACCGTGGACACGGCTCGCGCTCGCGGCGACGAGACTGGAGTCGACGCCGGCGGAGAGGAACACACCTACGGGCACGTCCGCTTCGAGGCGGATGCGGGTCGCGTCGTCGAGAAGCTCCGAGAACTCGTCGAGCGCGGCGTCGAAGTCTCGCGAGTAGCGCGTCGCGCAAGCCGCGAGCGGATCCCAGAAGAGTTCGGACGGCCGGACGGCCGGTCCGTCGGGGCCGAGGTCGATGGGAAGGAACGAAGCCGCCGGGACCTTCGTGCACTCCCGGAAGATCGAGCGTTCGAACGGAACGTGACGGAGCCAATGGTAGTAGGCCAGCGCCTCCGGATCGACGGTGAGCGGGAGCCCCATCGCGTGGAACGCCTTCAGTTCGGACGCGAACGCGACGACGCCGTCACCCCGGTACAGGTAGAGAGGCTTCTTCCCCATCCGGTCCCGCGCGAGGGTGAGGCGCCGTTCCGCGTGATCCCAGAACGCGAGGGCCAACATGGCATTCGCCTCGGGGAGGAACCGCGAAGGGCCGGATTCGAGGAGTCCCTTGAGGAGCACTTCGGTGTCGCCGGTCGACGCGAACTCCCGGGTCGCGAGCCGCTCCCGGAGGGTCCGGAAGTTGTAGACCTCGCCGTTGAACACGATGCTGCCCCGGACCCCCTCCCCGTTCCGTCGCATCGCGCCGGTCATGGGTTGGTGACCGGCCGGAGAGAGGTCGACGATGGAAAGCCGCGCGTGTCCGAGGAGGACGTCCCAGTCCCCGACCGAGTCGACGAGCTCGGCGCCCGAATCGTCCGGTCCTCGATGGTTCAGGGCGACGAGGGCGGCCCGGATTGACTCGGTGGAAAGACGTCCGCGTCGCGCGATCGCTCCGACGATTCCGCACATGGTTCAGACCGGCCCCGGAGCGCGCCCGGCGCCCCGATCCGCCCCACGACCCAGGATCTCGCGGAGAGAGTCGGGACCGTCGCCGAGGTTCGCTTCGCACCAGGACGCGAGCGCGAACGCGTTCCAGAGGATCATCGGCGAGTGTTCCCGCCACGTCCGGAACCGTCCGTTCGAGAGGGCTTCGGTCGAGAGAAGTCCGTACCGTTCGAGACGTCGACGTTCGAAGAGGGTCTCGCAGGCGGGATCGAACACGGTCCGGAGCCAACGTTCGACGGGCACCTGGAACCCCTGCTTCTTGCGGTTCGCGAGCGCCGGACCGAACCGCTTCTCGTGCAGCGTCCGGAGGACGCGTTTGCCGCGCGTCCCGAGCGTGAACTCTTCGCGGAGGCCGACGCCGAATTCGACCACGCGATGATCGAGGAACGGTGGGCGAGCCTCGAGATGGACCGCCATGCTCGCCCGGTCGACTTTCACGAGCATGTCGTTCGGCAGGACGTTCGCGAGATCGGAGGCGAGTGTCCGCTGGAGCTCGGTCCCCGTCGCGGCGTCGAATCGGTCCATCGCGATGCGTTCGAAGCGCGACGTGCGGCTCGCACCGACGACGAGTGACGCGGTCCTGGCGAGCGACGCGACCTGCGTGAGATGGACGTACGCGCCGGAGTCCCCCCCTTCGAGCCCCTGCGCGACCCGTTGGGCCGTGCGGAGGAGTTCGGCCCAACGGGTGGTCCGATCCGCGCGCGCGGGCAGCCGCCCGATGGCTTTCCCGAGCGCGTCGCGCACCTGGGGAACGCGCCGGAGTCGCTTGCGTACGCGGGTGACGAGGTGCTTCTTGTAACCGGCGAACACTTCGTCGCCTCCGTCGCCTCCGAGCGCCACCTTGTACTTCGTCGCGATGTGCTGGGAGACGAGGAACGTCGCGAGGCTGGACGAGTCGCCGAACGGTTCGTCGTAGGCGAGGAGGACGGAAGGGAGCGCACGGAGGGCCGTCGCTTCGTCGAAGGTGCGGACGACGATCGGGATCCCCAACATGCGCGCCGTCTCCCGCGCGTAGGGCGACTCGTCGAACCGCGGATCCTCGAAGCCGATCGCGAACGCCTCGAGCGGGCCGCGACCGGCTTCCACCGCGAACTGGGTGACGAGGGACGAGTCGATCCCTCCGCTCAGGTACGTCGCGACGGGGACGTCGCTCTCGAGGTGTTCGTGCACGGAGCGACGGAGGACCCGTTCCGTTTCGGACACGGCCTCGTCGAGGTGCGTGATCCGGCCCGCGTCCGCCGACGGCTCGAGATACCAGTAGCGCGTCTTCTTGCGGACGCCGGTCGCGAGGTCGACGACCCACCGGGTGGCCGGCGCGAGCCTCTCGACCCCTTCGTAGATGGTCCCTTCCTCCGGGACGTAGCTCCACGAAATCATCGCGTGTGCCGCGCTCGGGTCCACCACGAAGTGGCGGTCGAACGGATGGAGATGGCGGTCGAAGCACCGGAGCTCCGACGCGAACGCGAGCGCGGTCCCCGTATCGACGACGAAGAGGGGTTTGATGCCGAACCGGTCTCGACTGAGCGTCACGGTTCGACGGCGACGATCGTGGATCGCGAACGCCCACATGCCCACGAGATGACGCTCGACGTCGTCCGGATCGCGTTCGTACAGCCGCAGGATCACTTCCGTGTCGCTCGTCGTCCGGAAACGGACGCCCTCGTCTTGCAGGCGGCGACGGAGACTCGGCGCGTTGAAAATCTCGCCGTTGTAGACGATGACCACCGCACCGTCGTCGGAATGCATCGGCTGCCGCCCGTGCTCGATGTCGACGATCGCGAGGCGACGCATGCCGAGCGTCGCATCCTCGTGGTGGGCGACACCACCGCCGTCCGGTCCCCGGTGGGCGATGCGATCGGCCATGGCCGTGACGCGCGCGACCATCACGTCCGGCGACGCGGAGGGCATCGAGAGAAGGCCGACGATCCCGCACATGGTGGATCTCGGTCTAGCACGTCTCCCCACGCAACTGTTCCCCGCGCCATCGCGCGCGTGCGTCGGTTCGGTCGGTCCCGGCATCGGGCCGATTCCGGCCGCGTTGCAATACGGACCGACACCGTCTACCTCTAGAGTCCGTGCGGTCCGGGCATTCGGAAGGCGCCTTCGAATCGCGCTTCGGACGCGGGTCGTCGCTGCGTCGGGGGGCTTCCTTGGCGGGAACGGTGCTCTTCGCGGGCGTCGTCCTCGCATCGGCATTGCTTCTCGGTTCGCTCCACACGCGCGCGTTGATCGGCGTGTCGGTGGCCATGGCGGTCGCGTCCGCCGTCCTCACCGTTTCCCGCTCGACCTTCCGGATGACACGGTCGGCGACGATCGTGCTCTCGGTCCTCCTCGGACTCCTCGCGTTCACCTGGTTCCAACTCGTGCCCCTCCCCGCCGCGTGGGTGGCGCGCGTCTCGCCCCACACGGCCGACGTCTGGGCTCGCGCGCTCCGCCCGCTCACCGAATCGGGCCCGCTCACGATCCCGCTCTCGCTCGATCCCGTCGCGACGCGCGTCCAGGTCCTCCGGGGAACGCTCTACGTCGCGACGTTCGTCGGAAGCCTGGTGCTCGCCCGGAAGCCGGGACAGCGGACGACCGAAGCGATCCTCATCGGTGCCCCCCTCGTCGTCGCGCTGGTCTCGCTGGCGCATCCCGCGGTCGAAGCCCGGAGCGTCTACGGAATCTACTCGCCCGAGAACGCCGACTTCGGCGTCCGCACGGGCCCCCTCCTCAACAAGAACCACTTGTCCGCGTACCTGAACGTCGGGCTGGCGGTCGCGCTGGCGTCGGCCGTCGACGCGCGCCCCCGTGGTCCGCGGATCCTCTACGTCGCGTTCGTCGCGGTCCTCCTCACGACCATCGTCTGGATCGCCTCGCGCGGCGGGATGATCGGACTGGCGGTGAGCATCACCGTCACCTTGGCGCTCACGTGGGTCGCGCGTCGTGGCCACGCGAGGGCGACACCGAACATCGTCCTGTCGGCGATCATCGCCCTCGTCGCGGCGGGGGCGCTCTTCGTCTCGGGAGACCGGGAAATCCTGCACGAGCTCCTCGACCGCGACGTGTCGAAACTCGCCCTGGTCCGCAACGCGATGGACGTCGGACGCGCGTTCCCCCTCGTCGGAGCGGGCCGCGGTGCGTTCGAGTCCGTGTTCCCCGAGTTCCGCACTCTCGCGGGTGGGTACGTGACGTTCACCCATCCCGAGAACGTGATCGCGCAATGGACCGCCGAGTGGGGCTTCGTCGTCTCCGCCGTCGCGCTCACCTCCCTGCTCTTCGCTCTGCGCCCGTCGGTGCCCCTCAGTCGCTCGCGTCCTCCGGTCGGCGCGTACGCCGCGCTCGCGGGACTCTTCGTCCACAACTTCGTCGACTTCAGTCTCGAGGTCCCCGCGGTGGTCGTCCTGGCGATGGTCGCGGCGGGTGCGGTCGTCGGCGGTTCGAGGCTCGCCACCGAGGAAAAGGCGGTACGCCGTCTCCCCCAGCGCGTTCGTTTCGTGGGGTTCCTCGCCGTCTCGACGATCGCGGCGGTGATCGTCGCCTCGCGGGCGATCGGCGTCGAGCTCGAGGACGACCGCGCGACGTTCCGGACGTTCGTCGCGGCCCCTCCGACCGGCGGTGTGGAGGCGTTCCGCGACCTCTACCGCGCGGCGGCCTTGCGCCATCCCGCCGAGCCGTACTTCAGCTACGCAGGTTCGCTCCTCGCGCTCAATTCCGGAACGGAGGACCCGATCCGTTGGAGCTCCCACGCCCTCGAACGGGCGATCCAGTACGGCCCGGCGCACTACGTCCTCGCGCGCGCGCTCGTCCAGAGGTCACCCTCCCAGGCGCGCCTCGAATTCCGACTCGCGTTGGCGAACGGAAGCGGCAGCGTCACGGAAGCCATCCCACTCATCCGATCGTTCGACGACGCGACGGAATTGCTGCCTCCGGGCAACACGCGGGGCGAGGTGATCGAGGTCATCGCGCGCAGTGTCGCGGAGCGACTTCCTGCGACGACGGCACGCCTTGACGAGATCCTCCTCGAGAAGCCGGCGACGGCGGGCCCACCCACCGTCCGTCGCGTCCGTCGCGCGCTGGCGTGGATGAACGACGCGTCTCTCTCCGCGGTCGACGTCGAAGGCGCGAGAACGGAGGCCGCAGCAGCCTCCCGGGAGCTCCTCGAACGGTCCGACGCTTCGTGCACCGGGCTCGACCTCCTCGCGCCGTTGAACGCGTCCGTCCGGGGAGAGCTCGACGTCGCCGCCGAGCTCTCGCGTCGCGTGGAGTCCCAAGCGTCCCTCGGGTGCATCCAGGCCCTCGCCGCCGTCGTCGACGCGACACGCCAGGCGGACCGCTACGAGTCGCGGTTCGCGAACGCACGACGCGTCGCCTGTGTCCGTCACGCCCCCGGCGTCTGCGTCGACACGTGCCTCTATCTCGCCGCGCGCGACGTCGCCCGCGGTCGATCGGCGAGCGCTCTCGCCCACTACCGCGCCGCCATTGACAGCTCTCCCGCGCGCGACGACATCCGTCTCCTGCTCGCGCAGACCAGTTCGTCCCTCGGGCTCCACGGTGCGGCGCTCGAGACGTACCGTGTGCTCGTCGCGAAGGACCCGTCGAATGCCTCCCTCGTGTCGGCGATCCGTCGCGAGGAGGAAGCGCTCCTCCGCCAACCGACGATGCCTTCGGCGTCTCCCTTTCCCACCTCCGACGACACCGACGGCACCGACACGGCACGTCCGTGAACGGTCCTGCGACGGCCCGACACTAAGAACGGGCCAGGGCATCGTTCGTCGGCCGTTGCGCCGAGGACGGCCCCCTCGCGGAGAGCTGCATCGGCGGGGGTCCGGGTCCGGAATTCGGGCCATGTTCCATGGACTTATGCGTAGGCAAGACTACTTGTTGGGGCGTCGTGCAATCGATGATACGAGAAAGCGCTTGAGAACGGGGGTAAGTCCCCGCGAGAGGCCGAACGTGGATACGACGGGCAAAGACAGTGGCGCGGCGCTTTCGGCCGTTCGGAACCGTACGGACGGGTCGACGTTGACGTTGGTCGGCACCCTGGAGAGCGTGCGCCGCAGCTGGGCGTCCATCGTCGCGTTCGTCGCGATCGCGTTCGTCGGCGGGCTGCTCTACACGCGCAGCCAGCCGCGCATCTACCAGTCCCAGGCGCTCATCGAGTTCGACCCGCGCATCGCGAATCCGCTCGCTCCCAAAGGCGGCGGTATCGGCGACTTCACGACGTACTGGGACAACCGCGAGTACATCGAGACGCAGCAGAAGCTCGTCACCTCCGACGTCGTCCTCCGACAGGTCGTGCGCGATCTCGATCTGCAGCACGATCCCGAGTTTTCGCCACCCCGGAGCGACGGCGCCCTCACGCCCGTCGAGGACCTCGCCGCGAACATCCGCGCCGTCACGACCATCGAAGCGGTGAAGGGCAGTCGGCTCGTCATCGTGCGCGTCGAAGCGACTCAGCCGGAGCGCGCGCGGCGCCTGTGCGAGGCGATCGCCACGACGTTCGCGAGTCAGAACCTCGAATCGAAGATCGCTGCCACGGGCGACGCCGCCGCCTGGCTCTCGAGCCAGATCGACGCGCTGAAGAAGGAACTGGAAGCGAACGAGAACGCCCTCCACGACTTCAAGCAGAAGAACGAACTTCCGAGCACGTCGATCAACGACTCTTCGAACATGGTCCGCATCGAGCTGACCGCGTTCGACGAGGCCCTCACGACGACCCGCACGCGGAAGGCCCAGCTGCTCGCGCGCCACACGGCGCTCGCGAAGATCTCGGACGAGAACGTCGACGAGCTTCCGGTGTCCGAATTCCTCTCGAGCCAATTCGTCCAGCAGCTCCGCCAGCAGTACCTCTCGGCGACCAAGGCGAGGAAGGAACTCCTGGCGGAAGGGCGCGGCGAGAACCACCCCTCCGTCCTCAAGGCGACGGAACAAGTCAGCGAGTCCCGCGCCGCCCTCCTCTCGGAGGTCCGCAACATCAAGGGGGCCATCAGCCGCGACCTGACGATCCTGGCGCAACAAGAAAGCGGAGAGCTGGCCCTCTACGAGAGCGCCCGGAAGCGCGCCGTCGATCTCAACATGAAGGAGATCGAGTACCACCGCCTCGATCGCGCCCGCGTCCAGAACGAGAAGCTCTTCAGCATGCTGCTCGAGCGCATGAAGGAAGCGGACCTCGCGCGGATGATGAAGGTGAACAACATCCGGATCGTGGACTTCCCGTCCGCCTCCAAGTCCCCGATTCGCCCCAACACGTCGCTCAACCTGACGACGGCCGCCGTGTTCGGACTGCTCCTCGGTCTCGCGTTCGCCGTGGTTCGTGCCCAGATGGACAGCACCCTGAAGGTGCCGGCGGACGTCGAGCAGAAGCTCGGCGTGACGTTCCTCGGTCTCATGCCGGCCATGACGGAGACGGGCGATTGGGCGTCCAAGCGTCTCCGTACGGGCACGAAGAAGAAGCCGCGACGACCGGCCTCCGGTTCCGACGTCCCCGAACTCATCGTGCACGACTACCCGGCCAGCGCCGTCGCGGAAGCGGCGCGAAGCGCCCGCACGAACATCATGTTCATGAATCCGGACGGCCCCCACCGTCGGATCCTCATCACGAGTGCCGCACCCGCCGAAGGCAAGACCACCGTCGCCTGCAGCATCGCCATCGCGATGGCGCAGAGCGGCAAGCGCGTCGTCATCGTCGATTGCGACATGCGCAAGCCGCGCCTCCACCGCATCTTCGGACGTTCCGGTGACGCCGGCCTCACGAACTACCTCGCCGAAGGCGCGCACATCGACGAGATCGCGAAGCCGACCGTCGTCGACGGCCTCTCCTGCATCCCCGCGGGTCCGACGCCGCCGAGCCCCGCCGACATGCTGCATTCCGAACGGTTCCGGAACTTCCTCGACGAGCTCTCGGCGCGTTTCGACCTCGTCATCCTCGACAGTCCGCCCGTCGTGGCCGTCACGGACTCCGCGATCGTCTCGACCCTGGTCGACACGATCATCTTCGTCGTCCGCGCGTTCGAGACGCGACTCGCGCTCTGTCGCCAGGGTCTGCGCATCCTGCAGGACGTCGAAGCTCCCATCTGCGGAGTCATCCTCAACGCGGTGGACTTCGAACGCTCCGAATACAACTCGTACTACGGCTACGGTTATTACCGGCAAGAGCACTACGGACAACCGCCGGGCCTGCCGACGGGCGTCGGTTCGGACGATCCCCAGGATCACTCGAGCAGTTCGGCCCCCAACTGACGCGCGAGACGCATCGATCCCCCTCGTCGGAGGACAACGTGAAATCCGTCCAAAAAGGCATCATCCTCGCCGGAGGCTCGGGCACGCGGCTCCATCCCGCCACGCGCGCGGTGAGCAAGCAGCTCCTCCCGGTCTACGACAAGCCGATGGTGTACTACCCACTGTCGACGTTGATGCTGGCGGGCATCCGCGACATCCTCATCATCTCGACGCCCGCGGACATCGGTCTCTTCGAGCGCCTCCTCGGAGACGGCGCCTCGCTCGGGCTCGCGATCCGGTACGCCGTCCAACCTCGACCGGAAGGACTCGCACAGGCATTCCTCGTCGGATCCGAATTCGTGGGCGGCGACCCCGTCTCCCTCGTACTCGGCGACAACATCTTCTTCGGCCAGGGCTTCCAGGAAATGTTGGAGCGCGCGACCGCGCGGACCGAAGGTGCGACGGTGTTCGCGTACGCGGTGCGCGATCCCGAACGCTACGGCGTCGTGGAGCTCAGTCCGGACGGGCGTGCGCTCTCCATCGAGGAGAAGCCCACCAAGCCCAAGTCACGCCTCGCGGTGACGGGCCTCTACTTCTACGACGACGACGTCGTCGGCATCGCACGGGACCTGAAGCCTTCACCCCGGGGTGAGCTCGAGATCACGGACCTCAACCGGACGTACATGGAGCGCGGCAAGCTCTTCGTGGAGTCGTTCTCCCGGGGGTTCGCGTGGCTCGACACGGGAACCCACGAGTCCCTCCTCCAGGCATCCAACTTCGTCCAGACGTTGGAGGCGCGGCAGGGGTTGAAGGTCGCGTGCATCGAGGAGATCGCATGGCGCAAGGGCTTCATCGACGACGATCGACTGGCGGAACTCGCGAGCGGATTCCGGGGCGAGTACGCCTCCTACCTCCACGACATCCTCGCCGCAGGTCGCGGCTGACCACCGGCTACCTCGAATTCGGACACTGTCCGGATCGAGAACGGAACGGATCCTTGCAGGTGGCTTCGCACCACGGGGCACGGTTCCGCGCAAATCGCCCGGCAAGTCCGCGGTCCCCGACACGTCCCGTCGGATGCGTCCAACATCGGAGACCGCTGCGACATTTTTGACCACCAAACGATTCCGGGTTCGACGCTGGATTCAGCAGGAATCGAGCGGTAAGACTGCTGTTGGATGAGTTCTTCCGCGTCGCATGCCATCACGATCGTCGATTGCGGAACGGGCAATCTTCATTCGCTGCAACGGCAACTGCGGAACTCGCACGCGGACACGACGGTGACGAAAGATCCTGCGTCGGTGCGGAGCGCGACGAAGCTCGTGCTCCCCGGGGTCGGCCACTTCGGCACGGCCATGGAACGCATGCGCGCGACCGGCATGGTCGAAGCCATTCGTGAGGCGGTCCTCGAGCGCGGGGTGCCCGTGCTCGGCGTATGCCTCGGGATGCAGCTCATGGCGAGAAAGAGCGCCGAGGGAGACTGCGAAGGGCTGGGACTCGTGGACGCCGAAGTCGTCCGCTTCTCGGTGAAGGACTCGCTCCGCTACAAGGTTCCTCACGTCGGATGGAACCGCATCCGCGTCCGCCGGCAGAGTCGTCTCTTCGACGGCATCGCCGAGGACGCGGAGTTCTATTTCGTCCACTCCTTCCATTTCGCCGCGGTGGACGAAGCGATCGCGGTAGGAGACTCGCGGTACGACTACGAGTTCACCTCGGCCATCGAGCACGGGAACATCTTCGGGATCCAGGCGCATCCCGAGAAGAGCCACGACGCAGGTTCGAAGCTGCTCGAGAATTTCGTGGGGCTCTGAGATGACGCGCCCGCGCATGATTCCCGTGTTGCTCCTGCGCAACGGCGGTCTGGTCAAGACCACGCGGTTCGGCGCGGCCGCGTACGTGGGAGATCCGCTGAACGCGGTCCGCATCTTCAACAACTTCCGCGCGGACGAGCTCGTGCTCCTCGACGTGGACGCGACCCGCGAAGGTCGCACGATTCCCTTGGAGGTCGTCCGGTCCTTGAGTGAAGAGGCTCGCATGCCGATCTCGTTCGGCGGCGGCATCGGGACGATCGAACAGATCCGGTCGATCATCGCGGCGGGCGCGGAGCGCGTCGTCCTCGGCTCGGCCGCGCTCGAAAGACCCTCGTTCGTGGCCGAAGCCGCGTCGACCTTCGGTTCGTCGACCATCGTCGTGTGCATGGACGTTCGCCGGGAAGTTTTCGGCCGGTACCGCGTCACGCACCTCAACGGCACGAAGCGCACCGACCACGGCCCTGCCGACTTCGGCAAGCGCATGGAAGAGTGCGGCGCGGGCGAGCTGATCGTCCAATCCGTCGATCGCGACGGCACGATGTCGGGCTACGATCTGGAACTCGTGGAGGCGGTGTCGCGCAGCGTCACGATTCCGGTGGTCGCCCTCGGGGGTGCCGGGTCGGTGGACGACATGCGGAAGGCCCACGAGAGTTCGCACGCGAGCGCGGTGGCGGCCGGCAGCATGTTCGTGTTCCACGGGTCGCGGCGAGGCGTGTTGATCAGCTATCCGGATCCGCGGACTCTCGCGAATCCCGGACGGTCCGGAGGGGACTGAGATGAGCAAGCCCTACTACCGGATGTGTTCTCGTTGCGTGATGGATACGTCGGATCCGGACATCGCGTTCGACGCCATCGGCCGCTGCAACCATTGCCGCCGCTTCCTCGCTCGACGCGAGTTCATGCTGTCTTCCCAGACCCGGGCCCGATTGGACGGTGTCGTCGCCGAGATCCGGGAATTGGGTCGCTCGAAGCCGTTCGACTGTGTCGTCGGTGTGAGCGGCGGTGTCGACAGCTGCTTCCTCCTCTACGTCGTGAACTCGTTGGGGCTCCGTCCGCTCGCGGTCCACATGGACAACGGTTGGGATTCGGACGTCGCGATCCAGAACATCAAGAACATGGTCCAGAAGCTCGGCGTCGAGTACGCGAGCGCGGTCCTCGAATGGAACGAGTTCCGGGATCTGCAGCTCGCGTTCCTGAAGGCGTCCGTTCCCGAGATCGAGACGCCGACCGACATCGCGATTCCGGCCGTTCTCCACCGCGAGGCGGCGGAACACGGGGTGCGAAGCGTCGTCCTCGGTTCGAGCTACGAGAGCGAAGGAATCCTTCCGGCGTCGTGGCACTACAATGCGAAGGACCTGAAGTACATGAACGCGATCCACCGGCAGTACGGTTCCGGTCGCCTTCCGACCTTCCCGACCTTCGCGCTCAAGGACGAACTCTTCTACAAGTTCGTGAAGGGCATCCGCATCACGTACCTGCTCCACTACTACAGCTACAAGCGGAGCGACGCCGTACGCCTCCTGAAGGACGAGTTCGGCTGGCGGGACTACGGTGGCAAGCACCACGAGTCGACGTTCACGGCGTTCGTGCAGTCGTACGTCCTGCCGCGCAAGTTCAACATCGACTACCGCAGGGCCACGCTCTCCACCCAAATCTGCAACGGCGCGGTGACCCGAGAGGAGGCGCTCGAGATCCTCGCGAAACCTCCCTACGACGCGAGCGCCCTCCCCGCGCAACTCGAGTACGTCGCCAAGAAGTTCGGAGTCGAGGTCCGGGAGCTCGAACGCATCCTCGACGCTCCCGCGAAGGCGTTCACGGACTACCCGAACAACCAGACGTTCCTCGAGACCGCGTACTCGGTTTATCGGAAAGTTCGCGCCCATTCCGCGGCGGCGGTCTGAGGGCGAAGTCCCCGGATTCCTTGGAAGTTCGTCCGAGCACGCCGGCGCCCGCGCCGGTGTGTTAGGCAGGTCCCGAAAGGGCTGCCGACAGGAGATGGTCAGGAACTTCGCCGTCACGGGAGTGGGTGGATACGTTGCGCCGCGGCACCTCCGAGCCATCGGGGAGACCGGTCATCGCGTCGTCGCAGCCCTCGACCCCCACGATTCCGTCGGTCACCTCGACGAGTACTCCTACGACGTCCGCTTCTTCACCGAGACCGAGCGATTCGATCGTCACCTCGAACGTCTCCGCCGCGGGCCCGACGCCGCGCGCATCCACTACCTCAGCGTCTGTTCGCCGAACCACCTCCACGACGCCCACTGCCGCATGGGTCTCCGGGTCGGTGCGGACGTCGTGTGCGAGAAGCCCGTCGTCATCAACCCGTGGAACCTCGACGCGCTGGCCGAGCTCGAAGCGGAGACGTCGCGGCGGATCTGGTCGGTTCTCCAGCTCCGCGTGCATCCGAAGCTCGTCGCGTTGAAAGCCGCTCTCGACGCGGGCGCGACCCGCCAGGGTGTCCACGACGTCGAGCTCACGTACGTGACGGCACGTGGTCCCTGGTACGACGTCTCGTGGAAGGGCATTCCCGAACGCTCCGGCGGCATCGCGATGGCGATCGGCATCCACTTCTTCGATCTGCTCGGGTGGCTGTTCGGTGCGGCCGTCGACTCCCGGGTGCACCTGTCGACGGCACGTCGCATGGCTGGCTTCCTCGCGTTCGAACGCGCGAACGTGCGCTTCTTCCTCTCCCTCGAGCACAAGGACCTCCCGGAGGTCGAAGGTTCCGGCCCCAAGGGCACCTACCGATCGATCCGGATCGACGGGACCGACGTCGACTTCACCGACGGATTCGACGAGCTCCACACCCGCGTCTACGAGGAGATCCTCGCCGGCCGCGGGCACGGCATCGAAGACGCGCGCCCCGCCATCGAACTCGTCCACGCGCTCCGGAATGCCGGCGTCGAGCGCGGCGAAGGCGATCGGCATCCGTCGTTCGCCCACGCTCCCGGGGCCTGACCGTGTCACCCCCGTTCGTGCACGCGTCGGCGGTCGTGGACGAGGGCGCGCTCCTCGCCGACGACGTGCAGGTCTGGCATTTCTCGCACGTGTCCGCAGGTGCGGTGATCGGTCGCGGGTCGAAGTTGGGCCAGAACGTGTACGTCGCGGGCACCGTGCGAGTCGGCGCCGGCGTGAAGGTGCAGAACAACGTCTCGCTCTACGACGGCGTCACCCTCGAAGACGACGTGTTCTGCGGACCATCCTGCGTCTTCACGAACGTGAGGAACCCACGCGCCGCGGTCGATCGCCGCTCCGAATTCCTCCCCACCCGCGTCGGGCGCGGCGCCACGATCGGTGCGAACGCGACCATCGTCTGCGGCACCGTGATCGGCGAATACGCCTTCGTCGCGGCGGGCGCCGTCGTGACCGCAGCGTACGTCCCTCCGTTCGCGCGGATGGTGGGCGTCCCCGCGCGCCGAACGGGTTGGGTCGGCCGTGCCGGCGAGTCGCTCGTCGAGGGAGAGTGCCCGGGCGAATTCACCTGTCCGCGGACGGGCGAACGTTATCGGGAAGCCACCGGCGGGCTCTCGCTCGCGTTCGTCGGAGAGAGTTCCCTCCCCGACGCCGCCGTCGCGGAGCCGATCCCTCTCGTCGACCTCGCGGCCGAAGCGGCAGCCATGCGGGGCGAAGTGGAAGCGGCCGTGACTCGGGTCCTCCGGTCGAAGCGGTTCGTGCTGGGCGACGAGGGGAAGGCTTTCGAACGCGCGATGTCGGAGGCGACGGGACTGCCACACGCCGTGGCGCTGTCCTCCGGCACCGACGCGCTCCTCGTGGCGCTCGCGGCCTCGGGCATCGGACCAGGAGACGAGGTCGTGACGACACCGTTCACGTTCGTGGCCACCGCGTCGGCGATCGTCCGCCTCGGCGCGGTGCCGGTGTTCGCGGACGTCGACACGGACGCGTCGAACCTCGACCCTGGGGCCGTCCGGCGCGTACTCGGCCCCCGGACGAAAGCGATTCTCGCCGTCCATCTCTTCGGCCGCATGGCGGACGTCCGCGCACTCCGCACCATCGCCGCGGACCACCAACTCACGCTCCTCGAAGACGCCGCGCAGGCCGTGTTCGCGTCGCGCGACGGGGCCGTGCCCGGCGCCCTCTCGTCCGGGTGCACGTTGAGCTTCTATCCGACGAAGAACCTCGGCGGCGTCGGCGACGGCGGCATGTTCCTGTCGACGGATTCCACCCTCGCCGCGAGGGTGCGTCTCCTCCGCAACCACGGACAGGGCACGAAATACGACAGCGTCGCCCTCGGAGGGAACTTCCGGATGGACGAGATCCAGGCGGCCGCGATCTCCGCGAAGCTCCCCTACGTGGCCGCGTGGACGCGTGCGCGAAAGGACGCCGCCCGTGCGTACGATCGCGCGTTCGTAGGCGCCGGTCTCGCGGAGAAGGGCCTTTCGTGGCCCGGCGCGGACGTCCACGAAGGCCATGTGTTCCACCACTTCGTCGTGCGGACGAAAGAGCGGGACGCCCTCCGGGAACACCTGCGCGCGGAGGGCATTGAGACCGGCGTCTACTATCCGGTCCCGTTGCATCTCCAGAAGGCCTTCGAAGCGCACGCGCCTCCGGAGGGATCCCTCCCGAACGCCGAACGTGCTTCGCGCGAATCGCTCGCTCTCCCGGTGCATCCGCACCTCGGCGAAGGACGCATCGCTCGCGTCGCCCGAGCCGTCGTCACCTACTTCGACGGACGCTGAACGGCACCTTCACTCCGTCGGTGCGGGGCGTCCGGGCGTCGGTGCCATGAGGTTGCCCGACGTCGGCGGACGCGACGGTCCCGCGGTCGGCTTCGCCTTCGGAGGCGGAGGCATCAGGTTGCCGGAGGTGGGCGGCACGTCACGCGGAGGCACGGGCGACACGCCCGCGTCCGGCTTCGTGGTGGGCTCGGGCGGTGGCGGGGGCGGCATGAGGTTGCCCGACGTCGCCGTGCCCACGTCCGGCGTCGGGTACCGGGCGGGGGCGACCGGACCGGCCACACCGTCCGGACTCCCGACGGCCGGCGGCGCATGGTTCGACCCCGGATCGTGGCAGCCGTAGGCGACCGCGGCCACTCCGAGGGACGCGACGAGGAGTTTCCGGGGGAGGCGCACATGGGGCCTGGCCGTAGGCTTCATCCGTCCCATCCTAGATCGACTCGGGCACACGGGCACTCGCCGTGGTGATCACGGAAGGAAGTGCCCGCGCGCGCGAGGAGATCCCAGGCGTTTCACGCCCGGCCGATGGCCTTCTCGACGCCGTTCACCGCGTCCCGCGCGTAGTCGCCCATTTCGTCCGCCGCTTCGGAAAGGTTGTCCGAGGCGTCGTCGGCCGCGCGCGCGACGGACTTCTTCGCCTTCTTCGCGGTCTTGCCCGTCTCCTTCGACGCGTCGGCAGCCCAACCGCGCGCGCGATCGAAGAACGACTCGAGACCGTCGCGCAGTTCGGGGACCAGGGTCGCCGTGACGGCACCGGCGGCGAAACCGAAGGCCACGAAACCGAAAGCACTCGCGGCCCGCCCCATGGAGGAGGGACGACGCTCGAGGTCGAGCGAGTGCAGGACACGATTCACGACCGCCGCGACGCCGACGTCCCGGATCGTGTTCACGAGCTTCTTGGACTCCTTCTTCGCCGAAGCTTGCACCTTGCCCGCCGTCGCCTTCGCGTCGTCGGTGACCGAGCCCATGGAGTCCCCCATGGTCGCTCCGAAATCGGTCACGGCGTTCTTCACGGTTCCCATCACGTCGTTCATCGTGCTCATGGCGGTCTCCTTCCGGACGAGTTCCGCCGAAAGGGACGGACGTTCGTCACGTCGCCACACCAAGCAGGAACCGGGCCTGCGCGATCTCCCCGCGATCTTCCGGGGAAAGCGCGCGGGGAACGGGAGCGGTCGCGGCGAAATGCGCCACACGACCAAAGTGCCGCGTGCGCGCGTCAGACGTCGTCCGTGACGAGCCAGCTCTTCGCGAGGTCGGCCACGAACGGGTAGTCGTACGGGACGCCGTCGCTCGTGCGCACCGCCGCCACGACGTGGACGATCATGAACACGGGAAGCGCGATGCCACACGTCACGAGGCTCACGAGGGTGCCGAGGCACGACCAGAGGAGCGCCTGGAGCGCCTGGTACTCGACGTACCGGGACTCTCCGCGCTTCACGAGCCACACGGCGAGCGGCGCGAGGAACCACGCCGCGAACGTGCCGAGGTGGGCCGTCACAGCCAAGAGGCGGTCGGTGGAATCGGGACGGGGCGATACGAAAACGGCGGTCGCGGACATCGAAATCTCCTTCGCCCCATCCTTCGACGGGGGCACCGGGAAAATTTCGGAGGTCGGCGACCGCCGTCGGGAAGGAAGCGTCCGGCTTCCGCTTTTACGTCACGGTTTCGCGATCTTACCGGGTGCCTTCACGGTGACGGCAGCGGACGCGACGGCCTTCGGAGCCGGCGCGGCTCCCGCGGTGCCCGCGGCGTGCGGGGCCGCAGAAGCGGAACCGGAGGGGGCCGGAGACGCGGCGTTCGCCGAGCCCGTCGGTGCGGGCGGCGGAGCGCCCGGGATGGCCCACACGACCTTGCCGAAGCGCGAGGCCTTGTGGAAGTTGCCCTGACCGAGGATGGGCGACCACGCCGTGCCGCCGTTGTTCTTCATCGCGTAGAAGTTCATGCGCCACGCGTCGCCGTTCTTCGGCGGGTGGTTCTTCGCCTTCGAGAGGCTGGCCCAGGGGATGGCCGCTTCGACGGTGTAGCCCTCGTCCTTGTCGCCCGGCTTGTCCATGGTGCCGCGCACGACGACCGCACTCTTGATCTTCGCGTCCCAGTCCTCGTGACCGAAGGCGCCGTCCGGAGTCGTCGGCTGCGGGGTCTGCAGCGCGTCGAACTGGCTCTTGAAGATCTTGTTCTGCGGGTTGATCTGGATCTCGTAATAGTCCTTGTTGTCGCCGTCGCCGTCGGGGTCGATCATCACTTCGACGGTGTCCTTGGTCCAGAGCTTGGGCTGCTTCGTCGTCGTCCAGTCGCCCTTCTGGGCGTCGGGCGTCGTGAAGTGACCGACGACGTCGGTGCTCTGGACGTCGACGAGGACGTAGAGGTTCTGATCGTCCCACGTGATCTTGGCGTTGCCTTGGGTCGGGATGCCGGGATTCGGCTTGCCGGTCCCGACGTCAACGAAAGGGCCGATGCTCGCGGCAGCCCCCCAACCCTTGTCGTCGCCCTTGCCGTCGATGACGATCTTCTCGTTCGCGGCGAGCTTGTTGGACGTGACTTCGGGAACGCCCGAATGTTCTTCCGGCTGGGGCGCCGTGAGGCCGGTCTTGAAGCGGCCGACGATGGCGCGGTTGTCGCCGTCGTTCGGACCGGTGACGATGCGGAGGCGCGAGTCGCCCTTCCAGATGCCCGTCATGACCGTGAGTTCCGGCCCCTTCACCCAGTCCGGGACCTTGTACGTGGTCTGGTCGACGTAGACCTTGCCCTTCTCCCACTTCTCGGGGCCGAAGAGCTGCTTGCCCTTGCGTTCCTCGCGGAGCGGTCCACCCCAATCGAGGTTGTCGCTCTTGTTCACCACGTCGTCGTGGAGGTGCGTGAAGAGGAGCCAGCCCTCGTCGAGGGGCTCGTCGACGCGCCAGTAGCACGTGATCTTGAGCTCGCTCCCGGGCTTCGCGGTCTCAGGTTCGAACTTGTAACCGATGAGGTGGATCTTGTTCTCGAAGTTCACGTCGAGCTTGTGCGCGATGTCGCTCGGCGCCGTGTCGAGGATGAACGGCTTCACCTTGTCCTTGTCCTCGGACGAAAGGCCCTTCGATCCGCCCACACATCCCGTCGCGAATCCCAGCGCGAGGACCGCTCCCACGACACCGACGACCGACTTCGACACACTCATGGCGCGCACTCCGTGATGACTCAGTTCCACGTCAACGTTCTTCATCGACCCGACTCCAACCGGTGATTCGTTTCCGCCGGGCCCGCGGGCCCGACCGTCGTCCGTCATTTGCGGCTCTTGCGACGGGCGTCTTTCTCGCGCTTCCGCTGCGCCTTCTTGGCGTTCTTCTCCGTGGCCGAGAGCGGTTTCATTTTCGTCATGCTCTCGCCCGCCGGCGCGCCGAAGCCGCCCGGTCCCATGCCCGGCATCCCGGGGAAGCCGCCCATTCCGGGCATGCCCGGGAAACCACCCATGCCCGGCATTCCGGGGAAACCACCCATGCCGGGCATGCCCGGGAAGCCGCCCATACCGGGCATGCCGGGGAAGCCGCCGCCCATGTTCTTCATCTGCTTCTGCATGTTCCTCGCCATGGCGAGGTTCTTCAGGCCGGGGATGGACCCGAGCATGCCCATGTTCTGGGACATGCCTTCCATCATCTGGCGCATGAAGAGGAACTTCTGCACGAGTTCGCTGACGGCCTGCTCGGGTTGACCGGAGCCCTTCGCGATGCGCTTCACCCGACCGGGGTCGCGGATGAGGGCGTAGGGGTCGTCCTTCTCGAACTTCGTGAAGCTGTGGATCATGCCCTGGATTTTCACGAGCTCGCGATCGTCCAGGTTCACGTCGGCGGGGAGCATGTCCGAAACGCCGGGCAGCTTGCCGACGAGGTCCTTCAGCGATCCCATCTTCTGGATGGTGCGGACCTGCTCGAGGAAGTCGTCGAGGGTGAAGCGACCGGAGAGCATCCGGAGCGCGTCCTCCTGGGCCTTCTCCTGATCGATGACCTCTTCGAAGTCCTTCATGAGACCGACGACGTCGCCCATGCCGAGGACACGGCTCGCGACACCTTCGGCGCGGAAGGGTTCGAGCTTGTCCGTGCCTTCGCCCATGCCGACGAAGCGGACGGGCGCGCCGGTGACTTCGCGCACGCTGAGGGCCGCGCCACCGCGGGCGTCGCCGTCGAGCTTCGTCAGCACGACGCCGGTGAGCGTCAGACGATCGTGGAAGCCCTTCGAGACCTTCACCGCGTCCTGGCCGATCATGGCGTCGACGACGAGGAGGACGTTCTGCGGCATCACGGCGGTCTTGATGGCGCCGAGCTCCTGCATGAGGGGCTCGTCGATCGCGAGGCGGCCGGCGGTGTCGTAGATGACGACGTCGAAGCCCTCCTTGTTCGCCTTGGAGAAGGCTTCCTTCGCGATGTCGAGCGGCGTGCCGCCGGCGATGTTGAACACCGGGACGTCGATCTGCTTGCCGAGGACCTGGAGCTGCTCCACGGCGGCGGGGCGCTGCATGTCACCCGCGACGAGGAGGACCTTCTTCCCCTCCTTCTTCAGCATGCGCGCGAGCTTGGCGGTGGTCGTCGTCTTGCCGGAGCCCTGGAGCCCGACCATCATGATGCCAGTCGGGACGCCCTTGCCCGCGAACGTGAGCGCGTCGCCTTCGGCGGACATGAAGGCCACGAGTTCGTCGTGGCAGATCTTCACGAACTGGTCGGCCGCGGAGACCTTCATCGTCTCGCCGTCCGTACCCTTGGCCTTGACGCGGACGACCTCGCCGAGGGCCTTGTCCTTCACGCGGGCGAGGAAGGCCTTCACGACGCCGAGTTCCACGTCGGCTTCGAGGAGCGACAGGCGGACCTCACGGAGCGCCGAGTCGATGTTCTGCTCGGTGAGCTCGGTCAATCCGGCGAGGCGGTTTTTCGCCTGTTTGAAGCCCTTCGTGATCGCGTCGAACATGGGGCCCAGGGGATTACCACGCCTCGGCAGGCCGCGAAATATCCGTGTTCCGGGCGTTTCGAGCCGCGTCAGAGGCCGTATTTCTTGCGGAGGAGGTCGGTTCGCTCCTCGCAACGGCCCATGGCGGCGTGTCCCGTTTCCACGAGCTTCGCCGCCTCGTCGAGGGTCCCCGGTAGAGCGGCGGCCTCGGCGGAGTCGGAGGCGAGCTCCTTGGTCTCGATGCGGTGGAGGGCCTTCTCCACGTCCCGCTTCTTCGCGAGGCCGCGCGCGAAGGACTGGGCGGCCTCGAGACACGTCGCCTTCGTCGCCACGAGTTCGGGGTCGTGCACGACGACCGCGGCGATCGGGTCCACCCGCGACGGTTTTTCCTCGTTGGAGGCACGTCGGTAGCGATCGACGGCGCCCACGAGCGCCGTCGCGTCGCGCTTGGTCTCCGCGTCGCAGCCGGCGACGGGGAACACGAATGCGGGGAGGATCAAGGCCGGGAGGAACCGTCTCACCACGCCACCTTGCGACGGAAATCGGCGCCGATCGACTCTTTCTTCGGTTCGAGGCCGCGGAGGATCCGGAGCGCGGCGAGCGCGGCGAGCACTTCCCCCTCGGTCCCGAGTGTGGGCAACACGGACCGACCGACGTGGAACGCGTTCTTGAATGCGCCCGGAACCGCGTCGACGGCGAGACCGTGGAACCACGTCCGGTCCGTCTCGAACCGGATCGCGCGAGGTTCGGTGGACTTCGTGGCACCGCCCTTCTGGAGGAGGGCCCGTTCGACGAGGACACGTGTCCCGTTCCGATAATCCCAGAGGGGCTTGCCGTCGTGCGGCGAGTCGACCGCGAGGACGTGCCGGGCCGCGAAGGGGAACGTCCGGACGACGGCTTCGAGCGCCCGGTCGCGCACGTTGGCGGAGGTCACCGGCGCGTCGCGGGCGTCGGACGCGAGGAGTTCCACGGCGAGCGTCACCCCGTCGTCCGAGCCGGAAACCTGGGCGGGAGCGGGAACGCGTTGCACGCGGACGTCCGGGACACGGGTATCGACCGGCGATGCCGCACGTGCGTCCTTCCTTTCGTTCGGCAGGAGGAACGCGTCCGTCCCGAGCGGGACCGGCACGGCCTCGCGTCGGAGGACCACGTTCACGACCGCCCGGAACGACGTCGGATGCAACACGGGAAGCTCCCGGACGGCGTCGGGGTCGACGGACGACGCGTGGAGAGCGAGTTCGCGCGCACCGAGATCCGTGACGACGTAGTCCGCGCCGGCGGGTGCGGTGCCGTCGTCGAGGATCACTTTGGTGACGCGTCCGCGTTCGTGGACGACTTCCACGAGCTTCGCGTCGAGCTTCACGTCGGCGCCGTGGGCGCGTGCGCGTTCGACGAGGAAGTCCACGAGGCCGGCCTCTCCTCCTTGGACCTCGACCGTTCCTTGTCGAACGGCCGCGGCCAGTCGCAGGAAGGCCACGGGTGGCACCTGCGAACGGAGATGGCTCGCGAAGGACACGTAGACCTCCATGGCGCGCCGGAGGGACGCGGAGCCCCACGGACGGTGCGCCGCGGGCGCGGCGCTCGCGAAAGCCCCTGCCAATCTGCGCTCGGCGTCACGTTCGTCCTTCTTGGTCGACGGCAGGAAGGCGGGGTCTCCGGAGACGAGCGTGTCGAGTTCGAGGCCGACCTCCTCCACCGCTCGCACCGACGCGAAGGCGCCCGTCGCTTCGGCACCGTAGGCGCGCTCGAGGTCGCGGAGGAACCGCGTGTCGTCGCCGGAGAGGTCGAGCCTCACGTCGCCCGTCACGAATTGGACGGCGGCCTTCGGGGTCGCCACGCGACGCTTCCACCCGTTGCGTTCGGCCAGTTCACCGAGCACGTTCGCCCACGACGCCGTGGCACCGATGCCGAAGGCGAAGGTGCGACGGGCGAAGACGAGTCCTTCGTGGTGGTACGTGGGCGGCTTGCGTCCCTGCCCCACCAGGAGGACACGCCAGGTGCGACGGGCGAGGATCGCCGCCGCGACGAGCGCTCCCGTGCCCGAACCGACGATGACCGCGTCGTAGTGGTTCGCCACGGATGCCTACGCGAGCCCGAGGACGGTCCGCACGCCGTCGACGTGCACCTTCGGACGTCCGCCTCCGGATGGGACCTCGACGCGGACCAGGCCCCGCGCGATCCACTGGAGCGCCCGTGGAAGAAGCGCGTGCTCCATGGCGAGGATCCGCGCGGCGAGCGTGTCGTGATCGTCGGAGGGCTCCACGGGCACCACGCCTTGGGCCAGGATCGGCCCCGTGTCGGTGCCGGTGTCGACGAAGTGCACGGTGCATCCCGCGACCCGCACGCCGTAAGCGAGGGCCTGCGCCTGACCGTCCACTCCGGGGAACGAGGGAAGGAGCGCTGGATGGACGTTGACCACGCGGTGCGGGAACGCGCCGAGCAGTTCCGCCGTCACGATGCGCATGAACCCCGCGAGCACGACGGCCTCCACGCCGTGCGAACGGAGGACGCGGACGACTTCCCGTTCGAATTCGGTGCGGTTCGCGAACGCCTTGTGATCGACCGTGACGGCCGGAATGCCGGCCGCGCGGGCCCGCTCGAGGCCGCCGGCTCCGGGAACGTTCGAGACGACGACCGCCACCTCGGCGTCGAGCTCCTTCGCGTGGATCGCGTCGACGATGGCGCCGAGGTTCGACCCACGCCCCGAAAGGAGGACGCCGAGCTTCATCACGCCGTCGCCTTCTCGACGACGAACCGCTCTTCGAAGGGCGTGTCCACGGGGACGGGCACGATGCGTCCGAACGCGAACGGCGTCTCGCCGAGATCCCGGAGGACGGCCATGGTGTTCTCGAGTGCGGCCGCAGGAACGACGAACAGGAAGCCCACACCGCAGTTGAACGTGCGGAGCATTTCCGATTCCTCGACGGGGCCGCCCTTCGCGATCAGGTCGAAGATGGGAGGTCGCGGCCACGAGCTCGGAGCGAGGAGTCCGAGACCTTCGGGCAGGACACGCGGGACGTTGCCCGGCAGACCGCCGCCGGTGACGTGGCTCATGGCGTGGACGTCCACCCCGGCTCCCAGCACGGCCTGCACCGCCTTGGAATAGAGGCGCGTCGGCGTGAGCAGCGCGCGGCCGACCGTCATGCCTCCGAGGGACTCGGGCGTGGCGTCGTAGGAGAGCTTCATGGCGTCCTCGAGGACGCGACGCGCCAGGGAATACCCGTTCGAGTGGAGACCGCTGGACGGAAGTGCGACGGCGACGTCCCCCGCGACGACGCGTTTTCCGTCGACGATTTTCTTCCGGTCGACGACGCCCACGGAGAACCCCGCGAGGTCGTATTCCCCGGGCGCGTACATACCGGGGAGTTCCGCCGTTTCACCGCCGACGAGGGCGCAGCCCGAGATCGTGCACGCCTCCGCGATACCCTTGATCACGGCTTCGGCCACGCCGACGTCGAGCTTCGCCGTCGCGAAGTAGTCGAGGAAGAACAGAGGGCGCGCCCCCGACGTGATGACGTCGTTCACGCACATCCCGACGAGGTCGTGGCCTATCGTGTCGTGGACGCCGGTGGCGAAGGCGACCTTCAGCTTCGTGCCGACGCCGTCGGTCCCGCTCACGAGGACCGGCTCCTCGAGGCCGCCCGGGACCTTGCAGAGCGCCGCGAACCCGCCGACGTCGCCGAGGATCTCGGGGATGCGCGTCGCCTTCGCGAAAGGTTTGATGCGTTCGACGAGTTCGTCGCCCGCGTCGATGTCGACGCCCGCTTGCCGGTAGGTGAGAGCCATGGGTCGTCATGGACCTAGAGGAACTCGCCATCGAATGGAACGGTTCCCTGCGGCAACCGCCGTTCCGGCCGGCGCTCCTCGGTCAGAACGACTGGTTCGCGAACGCGAAGAGGACGAACTCGGGGTTCGGACCATCGGCGTGGAGGACGAGGGCGCCGTCCCGGCCGGTCTTGTTGCGGTGGACCAGGTGAGCGCTGTCACCGCCGCTGGTGCTCGCGTAGACCGAAACGTGATCGCCGAGGACGATGCGATCCGCGATGCGATCGGACAACGTCGCCATGGGATAGGGCGTGAAACTCGCGAGTCCAACCCCGAGATCCGACACGTAGTCGAGGGACGCGTCGGTGTGCCACCCCTCCGACCACGGAGGTCCGACGAGGGTGTGGGGCGTCTCGAGGATGCGGACGTCCGGCGAGACGCCGGCGACGGTCGACAGGACGTTGACCACCATTCGGTAAGGAGCCCCGTTCATGGTCACCTGCACGATGACGTGGTCGCCGTTCGGGCGCGGGCACTGCTGGTCCGTGGGCTTGAGTACCGCGAGGACGGTGCCGTCGAGGCGGCCGTAGGGCGCCGTGAGCGCGGTGCCGAATTCGGAGGCGCACCGGGCGGCCTTGTCCTTCGGATCGACGTCCGGTTCGGACATCACGTCCGGGGGAGCATCGGGTGCGACGGACGCGTCGGCGGAACCGGCGTCGGACTCGTCGAGTCCGGTCGGCGTCGTACCTGCGGCGTCGGACGTTCCCTCGTCGTCGAGACTGCGACGCTCCACCGACCCGGACGTGCACGCCGTCGCGGCGAGGGCGATCGCGAACGCGAAGGCGGGAAGACGAACCGTGCCGTCGCGGAGGAACGGAGCGTCGGATCGGGACGGGGAGGAACGTCGCGGGAGCATGTGCCGCGACGTACTAGCACCCTCCCCGTCAGGGGTGCACGCCGCCGGAGGCGATCACGCCGGCGAGGATCACCTTCGCGATGTGAACGAAGACCACGATGCCGAGGACGTCCACGAGGCTCGCGATGAATGGTGTCGAGCTGGTGGCGGGATCGAGGCCCAGACGACGGAGGAGGATGGGGAGCATGGAGCCGACCGTGCACCCGGTGACGACGATTCCGACGAGAGTGAACGCGATGGTCAAGGCGAACGGGACGGTCTGTTCGGGGTACATCAGCACGCGGGCGAACCCCACGGTGCCGAGGCCGATCCCGAGGACGAGGCCGATGGCCGCCTCCCGCAGAAAAATCTTCCACCAGTCCCGGAGCTTGATCTCGCCGACGGCCATCCCGCGGATGACGAGCGTGGAGCTCTGGGAGCCGGAGTTTCCGCCGGCGGAGATGAGGAGCGGGACGTAGTAGCTCGCGCCGTGCACCGCCTCGAAAATCGGATCGTAGTGGCGGAGGGCCGTCTGCGTGAAGAACTCCCCGAAGAAGAGGACGACCAGCCACCCTCCCCGCTTCTGGATGAACGTGAGGAACGACGTCTGGAAGTACGGAAGATCGAGGGGCTCGACGCCGCCGATCTTCTGGACGTCTTCCGTCTGCTCCTGCGTGAGGACGTCGACGACGTCGTCGATCGTGATGACGCCCACGAGGACGCCGTTCGCGTCGACGACGGGCTGGGCGTTGAGGTCGTACTTCGCCATGCGCCGGGCGACCTCTTCTTGATCGAGGTCGGGCGGGACGGTCAGCACGTTCAGGCGCAGGACGGAGTCGATGGAGTCCGTGGGATCCGCGAGCATGAGATCACGGATCGACGCGAGTCCGAGGAGTCTCTCCTCGGCGTCGAGCACGTAGACGTTGTACGTGGGCTCCTTGTTGTCCTTCACGTGCGCACGCACGGCTTCGATGGCCATGCGCACCGTGGCCGTCGGCGGGACGGACACGTAGGACGTCGTCATCAAATGACCGGCGGACGTCTCCGGGTATTTCTCGATCTCGCGGACGTCCTCGGCAGCCTCGGGGTCGACGCGCTCGAGGGTCTCGAGGAGCTTGTCGCCGACGTCTTCGGGGAGCGCGCTGAACAAGTCGGCGCGATCGTCCGGGGGCATCTCCGACGCGATGTGCGCGACGGATTCGGGCGGCATGAGATCGACGAGTTCTTCCTGCTCGTGTTCGTCGAGGCGCACGAAGATCGGCGCGGCTTCCTCGGCGGGCATGCGCGCGAGCAGTTCGGCGGCCTCGTCGGCCTCGAGTTCGGCGATGAGATCGGCGAGGTCCTCGGGATGGATCTCCTCGAGCAGCTCGCGCACCTGCTCCGGATCCTCTTTGAGGACCTGCTTCAAGTCGGGGCCGAGGAGGGTCGCGAGACGCATGAACCGAACCGGGAGCTACCCTACCTCGCGCCCCAGAATTTCGGAAAGGACTCGCGTCAGGGGGCGCGCGTGGGGATCGCGGGGGTCCATCCGGGCCGCGAGATCGGCGACGGCCCGGGAGAGCGCCTGGATCTCCTGCCGCGGGAACTTCGACGGTCCCACCGCCCGCTCGCAGAAGAACGTGCGGCACCCGAAGGGGCGCGAGGCGTACACGCGGCACCGCCCGTCGTCACCGAGGAGTGGGCAAGGTTTTTCGGAGGCGTCGCCTGCGACCAGGGGGAGAGGGCGCTTCGCCTTTCCGGAGAGGATACCGCCGTGGGCGCGGATGGCGTGGGTCAGTTCCTTGACCTCGACGGGCGTCGGATAGGGCTCCCGTCCGGTCACGCCGAAGCGGCAGCACGCGGTGCTCGCGTCGCAGGACCACGGCGCGAGGAGCGCGTCGACACGGTCGTAGAGCGCGCGCAGTTCCGTGCGGAACGGCGACGACTTCCAGGGTGTGGCGCGGGGGTCGGACGGGCGCACGCCGCGTCCGATAGCACTCCGTGCGCTCCGCGTCGCGGGGGCCTACACTTCGAGGAGCGCGCGATGCTCACGGCCCGATCCCGTCCCCGTCTCCGGCCCGTCGAATCGATCGTCGTGCCCGATCCTCGGCACGGTCGCGTGGTCGTCCTCCGGGACACCCGGGGCGTCACCGACGCCCAGGCCGTCCTGCCGCCGGACCTCGTGCCCATCGTCGTGCGATTCACGGGGCGGGCGACGTGCGAGACCATCGCCACCGAGGTGTCCCACGAACTCGGTCGACCGGTTCCGATCGACGTGGTGGTCGCCCTCGCTCGCGAGCTCGAGGAGGCCCTCTTCCTCGAAGGGGACACCTTCGAACGTGCGCTCGCCGCCGCCGTACGAGCGTTCCGGGAGAGCCCGGTGCGTGCGGCCGCCCACGCCGGCGGGGCGTACCACGCGGACGCGGACGAACTCCGGCGGTACGTCGACACGTCGTGCCTCGGCGCGTCCGGAGTGCGGTCGCACGGCGCGGGCCCGCCGATCGTCGCTCTCGTCGCGCCGCACATCGATCCGTGGCGTGGCGCCGTCGGGTACGGACATGCGTACGGTGCACTCGCCCACGCCCTCGACGACGCGGTCGACACGTTCGTCGTGTTCGGGACCTCCCACGCGCCCATGGAGGCACCGTTCGCCCTCTGCAAGAAGGCGTTCGCCACGCCGTTCGGCGCCATGCCCGCGGACGACGACGCGATCGACGACCTCGCCGCGGCCTGCCGCTTCGATCCCTGGGCCGACACGTACAACCACGTGCGCGAACACTCCATCGAGTTCCAAGCGGTGTTCCTCCGCCATCTCCTGGGTCCGCGCGAGGCGCGCATCGTTCCCGTCCTCGCGGGGCTCGGGAAGCACCAGGCGCGTGGAACGGACCCGGCACGGGACGCCGACGTGGAACGGTTCTTCGACGCGGTGAAGGAACTACGTGCCTCCCGCCCCGGACGCGTCGTCGTCGTGGCGGGCGCGGACTTCGCGCACGTGGGACCCCGTTTCGGGGACCCGAATCCCTTCGACGCCACGGCCCGGAAGAAGCTCGAACGCACCGACCGCACGTCGCTGCGGTTCGCCGAGCGAGTCGACGCCGGCGCGTTCTGGGACCACGTCGCCCGTGATCTGGACGCGCGGCGCGTGTGCGGTCTGGGTCCGGTCTACTCCATGCTCCGGAGTCTCGAAGGCGACGGTGCCCTTCCCTCCGGCGAGACGCTCCACTACGAACAGACGGTGGACGCGGACGACGGCTCGATCGTGAGCCACGCCGCCATCGCCTTCCGAGACGCGCGCGACGGAGGAGTTCCATGATCCGGACCATCCGAGCTTCCGACGACGCCACCATGGCCACCATCATCCGCGACGTGATGACGTCCTTCGGGTGCGTCGGCGCGGGCTTCTCGATCTCGGATCCGGAAGTGGACACCATGTCGGCCGCCTACGCGCGCCCACGTCACTGGTACGGCGTCGTCGAGGTCGACGGCCGTGTGCTCGGAGGCGGCGGCGTGGCCCCCCTCGTCGGGGGCGACGAGGATCTCTGCGAACTCCGGAAGATGTACTTCCTTCCCGAGGCACGCGGTCTCGGCTGGGGTCAGAAGCTCCTCGACACGTGCCTCGAACGCGCACGCGAAGCGGGTTTCCGTCGCTGCTACCTCGAGACGAAGTCGGGCATGGACGCGGCACGCGCCCTCTACCTCCGGAACGGGTTCGCCTCCCTCGAAGGTCCCCTCGGGGCGACGGGACACGGAGGCTGCGACCAGTATTTCCTACGCGCGATCGGAGCGCGTCCGTGAGTCGCGGGAGTCGCCGCCGCCTCGGGACCTAGTTCCCCGCCTTCGTGGCGACGACGCGGCGGAGATGGGCCGCGAGTCGGTCCGCGTGGCGCTCCGGCGTGAATTCTTCGGCATAGCGGCGCGCGGCCGCTTCGTTGCGTCGTCGCTCGGGCGGGAACCGCACGAGTCGCTCGAGTTCGGTCGCGGCCCGCTCGCAATCGAAGTCGGCGACCACGGTTCCGGTGCCTCCGAGCACCTCGGGCGGACCGCCGCTGTCGAAGGTCACGACGTGGACGCCGAGCGCCATGGCCTCCGCGGTGGCCTGGGAGAACGTTTCTTCGCGGCTCGAACAGAAGAACGCCGACGCGTTCCGGACGAGAAGGGCGGGTCGGTCCATGGCACCGACGAATCGAATCCGCGACGTGAAGCCCGCGCGCGCGATGGCCTCGGTCCACTCCGAATTCGGTCGGCCCGGTCCGATCCAGAGGAACTCCACGGTCGGGTGGCGACGGCACGCGAGGAGGGCGGTCTCCACGAAGAGGTCGGTGCCCTTCCGCGGTTGGATCGAACCGACGTTGACGACCGTCGGCGGTTCCGTGGGAGGCACGGAGTCCTGCGCCGGATCGATGCCCGGGTCCGCGGCGTTCCCGACGACGACGGGACGGCTTCCCGGGAAGTGCCCCGCGATGAAGGCGGCGCATGCCGTGGAATTCGCGAAAGGGACGACGCCCGGAAGTCGCGCGATGCGTTCCGCACGGCGAACGGACGCTTCGCCGAGGGCGTGGTACTTCGCGAACGACATCGCTCCTTCGCGCCAGTAGACGACGATCGGGACGTGCGCCGCGCTCGCGAGACGGGCGAGCGCTTCGGCGGCAGGGGACATCATGGACCCGAGGGCGTTGAAGAGCACGAAGTCCGGCCGTCGCGCGCCGCCGCCGAACACCCAACGTCCGAGCGTCCCGACCATGTCGCGCAGCCGCCGCATCGTCACGAGTTCGAACAGGATGCCGCGCTCCCGGAGCGGCCGTTCGAGGAGCCCGTAGGCGCGTCCCGCGCCGTGAAGATGGGAGGTCGTGCCCACGAACATGCCCCGGAGCGTCGGCTCTCCCGCATCGACAGGGTCCATCGTCGCCGGCGAGCGTACGTCATTCCTCGGCGCGCAGGCGGTCCGACGCAGTGCGCGGGCGTCGGGAACGGGACCCGGGGGCGAGTCCGCACCGCGAAGGCTTGGGGGCACGCGGGACGTTCGGGCATAGTGGACGGATGAGTCCGGACGAACTCGAGAAGGTCGTGACCCACAGCGCCGCGGCCCAAAAGACCGTGGAACGGATCCCCGTCGTCATCGCGATGGTCTTCGGCGTCGGTATCCTCGCTCTCGCGATCTTCGTCCCGGCCAAGAGCGGCGAAGAAGCGGCGAAGCTCGCGATGGTCGTGGCCGCGATCGCGGGCATCGTCGGCGGCATCCTTTACGCGCGCTTTTCCGCGTCGCGACTCGCCCGGTTCACCGAGCTCGTCCTCCGCAACAAGGGTGAGATCCGCGAACGCACGCTCGTGCATCTCCGCCGCCGCGGCGTCACGCACTACCAAGTGGGGCTCGTCGACGCGGACGGCAGGAAATACCGCGTGACGATGCCCTCGCAAGCGATCGCCATCGCGGTCCTCGAGAGCACGACCAAGGGATGAACGACGGCGGGGGGGAGCACGCGAAAGGTCCGCGCGTCGGCGTCCACGCGGCGATCGCGGCGGTGGGCCTGTTCGCGTTCGCCGGAGCGTACTGGACCTTCCAGGAAGAAACGGCGTCGGGCGCGTGGACGCTCCTCGTTTCCCGCGGCTTCGGCTTCGTTGCCGGCGTGGCCGCAGCGTTCTTCCTCTACCGCGCGGACGTGCCGTCCCGGGGGATCGTGACGATCGGAGGGTTCGTGGGAGGGGCCCTTGCCGGAGCCTTCGCGTTGTCCGGCTTGTTCCGGGTCCTCAACGGGGGCCCACCGAGCAGTGTGGACGAAGGAAGCGTCCCCTGTACGGCGACTTCGGTGTACTTCACGACCAAGAACACCGTCGAACGTTACGAGGTCCGGTTCTCGTGCACCGCCGACGACGGCGCGACGTTCGAGGTCGAGGCCTCGATCGAGAGCGCGATCGAACCCGGAAACCAGGTCCACGTTCCGGCGCGACGCGGGCGCCTCGGAGTGTTCACGGCGCGTCCCGACGCGCTCCGGTTCGATCGGCCGACGGGAGGTGTATCGCCCCCGCTGCCGCGCCTTCGGACGCGCCGCGGCGGTCGGCCCCCTGAATTCACGTCGTCGAAATTTCGGAGGGGTCCGGATCGAAGGAGGAGCATCCCATGCGAACGTTCCTCTTCTTCTGCATCCTCTTCGTCGTGTCGTGGCCGCTGGCGCTCCTCGCCCTCGTGCTCTACCCGCTCGTGTGGGTCGTGCTCCTGCCGTTCCGACTCCTGGGAGTGGCGGTCGACTCGGTCTTCGCCCTGCTCAGGGCCATCCTCACCCTTCCCGTCCACGTGCTCCGGCGCGTGGCGACCTGAGCCCGCGCTCGGAAATCGGGCCATCGCGAGCCCGACGGGCGTCATGGACCGGGTCCAGCAATTCGGACACGCACGGTGCTTGACCCGCGCGCCGCTTTGGCCTACTTCCTCCCTTCGAGTTGCGGGAGTAACTCAGTGGTAGAGTGCCACCTTGCCAAGGTGGACGTCGAGGTTCGAATCCCTTCTCCCGCTCCGTTGCACGAAGGCCGACGTCCCAGGGGGACATCGGCCTTTTGCCATGGGAAGGGATTCCTACGGTCTTGGTCGCCGCAGGCGGCGACGGCCTTCTCCCGCTCCGTTGCACGAAGGCCGACGTCCCAGGGGGACATCGGCCTTTTGCCATGGGAAGGGATTCCTACGGTCTTGGTCGCCGCAGGCGGCGACGGGCCTTCTCCCGCTCCGTTGCACGAAGGCCGACTTCGTCGGCCGACAGGCTCCCGAAAAGGATCCCCCGCCGAGTCGGTGACCGCGGAGGGTCCGTCGGAGGGTCGACGAAACGCGTCGCGAGGACGGCTTCGTCGACGTCCCCCACGATAGGTTCAGCCGAGCGGGACCTTCACTTCCGCGTAGGCGTGACCGAAGACGTCCCCGTTCGGGTGTGTCACCGAGACCGTGAACGGGTTGGCGGGGCAACTCGCATTCAACGTCCCGGTGAAGGTCGCGACGCCGTTGGCGTTCGTGGTCGACGCGGGAAAGTTCGATCCGCAGACGTTGGCGGTCAGCGACTCGCCGGCGACCGGCACTCCCGTTCCGATGGGTCGAACGAGCTTCGCCGTGAACGTGAACGCTTGCCCCTTGGTTCCCTTGGCCGGCGGATTCACGGTCAGCGCCGTGGTCGCCGGTTTCACCGTCAGGTTCGCTTCCTTCGCGGGATTTCCGCTGCATCCGTTGCCGTCGACGATCTTCGCGGTGAGCTTGTACGTGCCCGCCTTCCACTTCGGAGGCTCCCACGTCTGGGGAAACGCCACGGCCCTCGCGTAGACCGTGGATCCGCCGCCCGCGGAGGGCACCGCGCTTCCCGTGGTGCCGACCTGCGCGACGCCGAGGGAGGTTCCGTCCAGGGAGAGTTGCACCGTCGGACGACATTGGGGTGTGCCCGTGGGGAGCGTGATCTTCGCGTTCACCACGAGATTCATTCCCGTGAACAGGGTCACGTCGACGTCGGGAATCGAAAGCTCGACCTCCGTCCGCGTCACGACGGTGCCGGGAGACGGCATCGGCCGCTGGGCCCCCGGGGCCGGCGTGGGTGCCGCCGCGCTCGACGTGGACAACAGGCCGGCGAGAACGGGAATCGACATCGTGGAGACGAGCGTCATCTTCTTCATGCGTGCCTCCGAGGGGCGCATCTTGCCTCGCGGGGTGGGCGACGTCGAGCGTGCGCGACTCGCCCTCCCTCGCGACACCGGTCGGACGGTCCCTTCGACGCGCTTCGTGCGGACGCGAGGAGCGCGTGGCGACGGCTCGGCGATCCGTCCGTCAGGTGATGCCGAAATGCCGCTCCAACGCCGCGACCACGTCGCCGTCCGTGGCCAGCCGCGTCTCGGAGACCACGCGTCCCCGTTCCCGGATCGTCAGCACGTCGTTCACGAGACCGATCCGGCCCGTCGCGGTCATGATCGCGGCGAGGCGCATGTGCGGCTGCTTGTGGAAGGGCGACGAGCTCGCGTACCAGGCGCCCGTCGCGCAGTCGTCCAGGGTCGTCTCTTCGCTCTCGTCGAAGTGGAACATGTCCCAGTATTCCGGAGCGTCCGCGCTCGGCTTGTACTGGAGGAACCACGCCGAGCCCGAGCCCGCGCCGTCCTTGTCGACGACCCCCGGCGCACCGCTCGTGCGCGCCACGTTCCCCCATCGCTCGAAGCCGGGCCTCGGAGCGGGGCGTGCCGGCGCGCGGACCATGCGGAAGATCTCTCCCGTGTCGGCGTCGTGCGTCTCGTCTCCGTGGACGAGACGGAGTGGCGTGCGTGGCGCGCCCGCCCAAATGAACCCGTCGTCCACCAGGTAGCGCGAGCCGTCGGCCGTGTACGCGACGAGGACCAGGTGGGTCGTCGGTGCGATGGCGAACCCTACGCGCTCGTCCACCACGACCGCGCGGTTCACCCCGCGTGCGCACACGAGACGGACGTCGAAGCCGACCTCGCGGAGCGCGCGTGCGAGCAGCAGGTTGTGTTCGTAACAGAAGCCGCCGCGACGTCGGTCCACGAGCTTGTGGAAGATGTCCGTCGGGTCGAGGGACGTGCGGAGCTTCGCGGGTACGTCGTGTTCGGCGTCGTGAACCCGCGCTTCGCTCGACGGATGGAGGACGCGACGCGCCGGGTCGACGTTCGAGAGATTCTCCCACGGGATGTGCGTCGCCTGCGCCCAGAGGATGCGATGGAGCACCTCGAAGGACCGCGACGTGTCGACGTCGGCGGGCGTGAGGCCCACGCGTTCGAGGTACCGACCGAAGTCGAACGGGTCCTTCGGAGATGCGGACATGCGAGCACTCTACTCCGCCTCGGGCCCCGGCGCGTGAGGGACGTTGACGACGGCCGCCGAGATTCACGGACCGAGGAGTTCGTCGAGAACGGCCCGGAACTTCGGTCGCAACGTCCCGACGAGACGCGGAAGGAACAGGTCGTTCAAGCGACCGCGTGTGGGCGAGTCATTCCATCGTCACGCCGCCGTCCGCGTCGCCCGGCACGTCCCGCTCGCAACAATAGGACGCCGACGTGACCTTCTGGCTCGCGACGGCCTTCGCGAGCGCACCGTCGCACAGGTTCGCCTCGACGGCGGGCGTGATCACCTTCGCGGCGAAGGCGGCGCAGTCCTTGTCGAACGTGTCCTTCGCGCTGTCGTACGCCGTTTCGACGAGGGCCTTGCCGATGGAGTCCGCCGCCGGGTACGGGGCGGTCCACTTCCTCCGGAAGAGCAGGACGCGCGCCGAGTCCGCCAGGTTCTTCACGGCGGCGACCTTGTCGAGGCCCGCGCACGCGTCCGCGGAGGGCGCCGTTCCGCACACCTTTTTCCGGTTGCCGTTCCCGCCGGCGACCGCCCCGCCCGTGACGCTCCGTCCTCCGATCGTCGACGCGCACGACTGGATCCACGAGCAGACGAAGTCCGCCGACGTGAGGATCTCGATGTCGACGAGTCCGCCGAGCCCCGACCTCCGGACGTAGGACTTGTTCTCTCCGACGGTCGTCGTCCCACCTGCCGCCATCGTCACACCGTGGCACGCGGTCGAGGCGACGACGGTCGTCGGAATCCCCTCGCATCCCTTCAAATCGTCCCGGACACCGTCGGTGGCGCAGGTCTCGGTCACGACGTCGCCGATCTTGGACTTCGCCCGGGCGCGTTCGTCGTCCATGATCTTCCACTTCGCGTCCCACGCACCGGGAGCCGCGAGCTGGGAGCTCTCGACGCGCCCGACGGTGCAGTCGTCCTTCGACGTGTCGTAGGTGCCGACGATTCGGTCGACGGCCGGGAAACGGTTCGCGCACCCTGCGGCGAGACACGCGAGGATCTCCGGTGTCGCGGCGCCGTAGCCCGAGGCCTCACCGCGCGAACGCACGCGCACCGTGCACGTCCCACGGGACCCGTCGTCCTTGGGCTCGAAGGACACGTCGAACGAGGCGACCGGCGAACACGCGTAATGGACGTCGAACGTCACCTTCGGGACGACGGGCTTCGGCGGCTCCGGGACGACGGGCGCGTCCTCCGGTTCCGGCGCGAGGTCCACGGGCGTCATGTCGACCGTCTCGCCCGGCAACGTGGCGCCCGGAATCGTGTCGACCGGAGTGCCGTCGACCGGAGTCGTGTCGGACGGAGCGTCGATCATCGTGCGCGTCTCGGATCCGGTGACGACCACGTCCCCCCCACCGGACGCCCCGTCGCTCCCTCCGGAAGCATCGTCGATCCGTTCCACGTCGGCACCCGCGAAGGAAAAGGAAGCGTGTCCCGCGGACGGCGCATCGGCGGGGCCGCAGTGCACACCGACCAAGGACGTGACGACTACGGCGAGGACGATGGAGCGACCGGAGCGGGATCGGAGGGACATGACCCTCCTCGATGCACGGGGCGGGCCGCGGAAAAAGCCGAACGATTTCCGGGGGACGTCCGAGGGAACGTCCACGATGGACGTCCGCGCGCGTCCACGATTCACGTACGCGCGTCGCCCACCGTGGCAAACTCCCCCGCCATGGCGACGTCCCTCGGGAGCGACGGAACCGACGCCGGAGCCTCCCTGTGCGTCGTCTGCGGGCTCTGTTGCGACGGCTCCCTGTTCGGACGGGTCCCTCTCGACGTGGACGAACGAAGCGACGCTCGCCGTCGGCGACTCGACGTGGTCGCGAACGGTTCCGCGTTCGCGCAGCCGTGCCACGCCCTGATTTCCGGGGAAGATCGGACCTGCGCGATCTACGAGGACAGGCCCCGTGCGTGCCGGCGCTTCACGTGCGTGCTCCGCGTGGAGGTCTCGCGAGGAGCGCGCGACGTCGCGCAAGCGCACGCGATCGTGGCGCGGACCCGCGCGCTCCTCCGCACGACGGACGCAGGGGACACGGAAGCACGCACGACGCTCGGCGCGCTCGTCGCGGAGCACTTCGCCCGGAGCACGTGATCCTCCGGCGTGAGCGTTCGACGCGTCGCGTTCCCGGGGTCCCTCTTCCGTCCCGCCTCCAGTCCACAGGCTCATCGCTCGGGATTCGTTGGCGTCCTCGGCGAAGACCCGCGCGTGTGGGTGCCGAGAGGTGTCCTCCCACCCTTCGTCTGCGTTACTCCCGCTCACCCACAGATCGTGAAGTGCACCCTACCTATGGGTTGACCTGCGAGCGCCACCCCCAATAGGTTGTGGTTCGTGTTGGTGCTCGGTTCCTTCGGGGCCGGGCTGAAAAGGGAACCCGGTTCGAATCCGGGACTGCCCCGCAGCGGTAGACGAGAACGACCCCACGCAGCGCACTGGCCCCTCGTCGGGGACCGGGAAGCGGTGGGCGAGGAACCCGGTTCGCGCCGGAACGCTCGTGAGTCCGAAGACCTGCCAGCATGCGCCCGCGGGAGACATCCGTGGGCGGTTCGACCTGGAAGCCTCGAGGGAGGAGCGTGGGTCCGTTCGAACGCCGGCATGTCGGCGTGCGTCCGGCTTTCGCGTCGTCCTCGAATCTTCCGACCTCCCCATGGATCCCCGCGGGGAGGAACGACGAGCGGTCCGGCACCGCTCGGCATTGGAGGCCAAGATGAACGAGACCACGGTTTCGAACGGCCAGGCGCCGTTCGCCACGCTCCCCAAGTCCCGCACCACGGGTGCGAATCCCGATCACGCGCCGCACGCCTCCACGCAGATGCGGGTGACGAAGCGGAACGGTTCCACGGAACCCGTGGACGTGAACAAGATCGTCCGCGCCGTGAGCCGTTCGTGCGGCGGACTCGACGACGTCGATCCGCTCCGCGTCGCCACGAAGACGATCAGCGGTCTCTACGACGGCGCGACCACCCGCGAGCTCGACAAGCTCTCCATCCAGACGGCCGCCGGACTCATCGTCGACGAGCCGCAGTACGCGAAGCTCGCCGCGCGCCTCCTCGCGACGTACGTCGAGAAGGAAGTCTCGAACCAGGGCGTCTACGCGTTTTCGCAGGCGATCACGAACGCGCAGAAGGTCGGGCTCGTGAACGCGCGCCTCGCCGACTTCGTGACGAAGAACGCGCGCAAACTCAACGACGCCGTCGACACGTCCCGCGATCGCGAGTTCGAGTACTTCGGCCTCCGCACGGTCTACGACCGGTACCTCCTGAAGCACCCCAAGACGCGGGAAGTCCTCGAGACGCCGCAGTACTTCTTCCTCCGCATCGCGTGCGCGCTCTCGACGACCGTCGCGGAGGCCCTCGAACTCTACGGCCTCTTCTCGAAGCTCGACTACCTCCCGAGCTCCCCCACCCTCTTCAACTCGGGCACGCGCCACGAGCAACTCTCGAGCTGCTTCCTCCTCGACTCGCCCGACGATCACCTGGAGAACATCTACCAGCGCTATACGGACGTCGCGCTCCTCTCGAAATTCTCCGGCGGCATCGGCATGGCGTGGCACCGGGTGCGGTCGCGCGGGTCGCTGATCGAGAGCACGAACGGCCACTCGAACGGCATCGTGCCGTGGCTCAAGACGCTCGACGCCTCCGTCTCCGCCGTGAACCAGGGTGGGAAGCGGAAGGGGGCCGCGTGCGTGTACCTGGAGCCTTGGCACGCCGACGTCGAGGAGTTCCTCGAACTCCGGGACAACACCGGCGACGAAGCGAAGCGCACGCACAACCTGAACCTCGCGAACTGGATCCCCGATCTGTTCATGAAGCGCGTGGAGATGGACGGGACGTGGAGTCTCTTCGATCCGAAGGTGGTCCCGGAGCTCCCGGATCTTTACGGTGAGGCGTTCGAAGCGAAGTACGAGGCCGCGGAGAAGGCCGGACTCGCCGCGAAGACGATCAAAGCCCGCGAGCTCTACGCCCGCATGATGCGCACGCTCGCCCAGACCGGGAACGGGTGGATCACGTTCAAGGACAAGTCGAACCTCGCGTGCAACCAGACGGCCCTGCCGGGCCGCACCGTGCACCTGTCGAACCTGTGCACCGAGATCATCGAGGTCACGTCGAAGAAGGAAACGGCCGTCTGCAATCTCGGGTCGATCAACCTCGCGCGCCACGTGCGGGAGGCCGACGACGGCGCCATCGTCTTCGACTTCGACAAGCTCGCGGGCACCGTCCGTACGGCCGTCCGTCAATTGGATCGCGTCATCGACCTGAACTTCTACCCCATCCCGTCGACGAAGGCGTCGAACCTCAAATGGCGCCCGGTGGGCCTCGGCGTCATGGGCCTGCAGGACGTGTTCTTCCGCATGCGCGTCCCCTTCGACTCGCGAGAAGCGCGCGAGATCTCGAAGGCGGTGGCGGAAGAGATCTACTTCCACGCGCTCTCGGCTTCCGCGGAGCTGGCGGAGGAGAAGGGCCGGCATCCGTCCTTCGACGAGACGCGCGCCGCGCGCGGGGAACTCCAGTTCGACGCGTGGGGAGTCACGCCGGAGGATTCCGCGCGGTGGATCGGACTCCGATCCCGCATCCAGGAAGTGGGTCTCCGGAACTCGCTGCTCGTCGCCATCGCGCCCACCGCGACCATCGCGTCGATCGCGGGCTGCTACGAGTGCATCGAGCCCCAGGTCTCGAACCTCTTCAAGCGCGAGACGCTCTCGGGCGACTTCGTGCAGGTGAACCGCTACCTGGTGGCGGAATTGAAGCACCTCGGACTCTGGAACGAGGCGATGCGGAACCGCCTGAAGGTGTCCGAAGGATCGGTGCAGGACATCCACGAGCTCCCCGCGACGCTGCGGGAGGTATTCCGCACGGCGTGGGAACTGCCGATGCGATCCCTCGTCGACATGGCGGCCGACCGCGGAGCCTTCATCGACCAGAGCCAGTCGCTCAACCTCTTCATCGAGAACCCGAACATCGGTCAGCTCTCGAGCATGTACTTCCACGCCTGGAAGCGCGGCCTGAAGACGACCTACTACCTGCGTTCGCGTCCCGCGACGCGTATCGCCAAGGCGACCGTGGAGGAGCCGCCGAAGTCCGCCCCCGGTGCCGCCGACACGCGCGCCGTCGCCTGCTCCCTCGAGAACCCGGAATCCTGCGAGGCCTGCCAATGAACGCCTCCCGACGCCCCGAGCGGATCCTGGACCCGGGCCTCTGCCTCACGCTCCGGCCCATGACGTACCCGCGCTTCTTCGAGATGTACAAGGACGCGATCAAGAACACGTGGACCGTGGACGAGATCGACTTCGCCACCGACCTCGGCGACCTGCACGGCAAGATGTCGGACGCCGAGAGGCACCTCGTGAAACGACTCGTCGCGTTCTTCGCGACGGGCGACTCCATCGTCGCGAACAACCTCGTCCTGAACCTCTACAAGCACGTGAACGCGCCCGAGGCGCGCATGTACCTGTCGCGGCAGCTGTTCGAGGAGGCGCTCCACGTCCAGTTCTACCTGACGCTCCTCGACACCTACGTCCCCGATCCCGCCGAACGGAACGCGGCGTTCGCGGCCGTGGAGACCATCCCATCCATCGCGCGCAAGGCCTCTTTCTGCATGCGGTGGCTCGACACCATCGACCGTCTCGATTCCCTCGACACGCTGGATTCGCGGAGGAAGTTCCTCCTCAACCTGATCTGCTTCGCGGCCTGCATCGAAGGGCTCTTCTTCTTCGGTGCCTTCGCGTACGTGTACTTCCTCCGCTCGCGAGGCCTCCTCCACGGCCTCGCGGCCGGCACGAACTGGGTCTTCCGCGACGAGAGCGCGCACATGGCGTTCGCGTTCGAGGTGGTCGACACCGTCCGTCGCGAGGAGCCCGAGCTCTTCGACGAAGCGCTCACCCGGGACGTGCACACCATGCTCGACGAGGCGATCGGTTGCGAGGTGCAGTTCGCCGAGGACCTCCTCGGCGGCGGCATCGCGGGATTGTCCGTCACGGACGTGCGCGGCTACCTCGAGTTCTGCGCGGACCAACGGCTCGCGCGGCTCGGCATGCCGAAGAAGTACCGCACGAAGAACCCGCTCACGTTCATGGATCTCCAGGACGTGCAGGAAGTGACGAACTTCTTCGAGCGCCGCGTCTCGGCCTACCAAGTGGGAGTCACGGGGGACGTGGTCTTCGACGCCGCGTTCTGAGGCGGAAGTCTCAGGATCGCGCGCGGGCCGTGACGAGGTGGCTCACGCCACCGAGGCGGAAGGGTCCCGAACGCGCTCCCGCCCGGAGCGCGTCGGCGAAGTCCCGCTCCCATGCAGCACGCGAAGGTGCGTCGAGCGATTCGAGGAGCGGCGCCATGCCGAGAGGCAACGTCCACGCGATCACGGCCGCGGGGTCGTCGGATTCGAACACGTCGACCTCGTGCTCCTCGGTCGTTTCGACGTCGAAGCCGGCGCGCCGGAGATCGGCGACGAGCCGCGTGACATCGCCGTAGCGGAACGATCCGGGTGCGTCGACGTCGACGGGCGGCAGCGGGCGATACGCGGCGAGGATCCGGCGCGGGAGATCGTGGTAGGCCACCCGGTCGGGCTCGGCCCACACCGCGACCACGAAGGGAGCGCCGGGAACGAGCGCGGTCCTCACGTGCGCGAGGACCACTCCAGGGTCCGGCATCGAGGCGAGTGCCCAGCGGCACGTCGCGGCATCGAACGGACCGTGGCTCCGGGCGTCGAAGGACATGGCGTCCGCGTGGAGGAACGTCACGTGCGTCACGCCTTCGCGTACCGCACGTTCCTCCGCCATCGTGAGCACGCCGCGGGACGTGTCGAACGCGACCACGCTCCCGCCGGCTCCGACGGCGCGCGCGATCGCGAACGTGGGCTCGCCACGCCCGCACGCGACGTCGAGCACCCGCTGCCCCGGGCGGAGGTCCGCCCTTCCGACCATGCGTTCCGAGAAGCTCGCCGTCAGTCGGGCCTCGACGGCGTCGTGCGCGCGCCAGAACGCCGTATGGAAATCCTCGTCGGCGGGGCGTGTCATGACGTGCTCGTCCTAGCGCGCTTCCTCCGTCCGCGAGAGGCCGACGAACGGGCTCGCGCGCGTCCGTGGCGACCGTCGGATCCACCGCGTGTGCTCCGGAATCCCGAATCGGTCGCGACGAGGGCCGCGGTTCGATCGCACCGTCGACCGGAAATTCCAGCGATCGGTGCGATGGCGACGATGTGGGTGCGGGCCCGAATTCCTTCGGCCCGGCCGTTGCAGTTCCGTCGGGACGTAACTTATTCGCAGAGGTGGACGATGCTTGGACGTCTTTGGATCCCGGGTGCTCTCGGTCTGCTCCTCGCGGCATGCGGGAGCGGTGGTGCGGTCGTCGAACCGGAGACGACTCCGCCCGCATCCGGTGCCGGAACGGGTGCGGCCCCCGGCGACGATCGGACGGCGGCGACGCCTCCCGGATCGGACGCAGGCATGGTCGCGACGGCGGACTCCGGCCCGTCGGCAGCGGACGACGCGGGATCAAAGCCGGCGGCCCCGACGGAAGTGGTCACGCTCCTCCACGCGAACCACCGCTACGTCCCCAACGCGATGTTCGGCGGATGGGGCCCGCATCTGGGTCATCTCGTCCGCCGTCATCCGGATCGCGCGACCGACGAACTCTGGTTCGTGGACGACGCGTGTGCTCCGGGCACGTGCAACGTCCTCGCGAACGGTCGCCTCGACTACCTGAAGTTCGAAGCCGGGACCTGGAAGAAGATCGACTCGATGACGCTGCCCGCGGGCGTCCAGCAGAACACGGGAACCATCCTCGTGAAGGACACGGCCTTCACCTACGGCCTCTCCACCGGCGGCGCGCTCTGGGAATGTTCACGCGTGATGTCGACCGGCGTGAAGCGCTGCAGCGCCGTGACCTCGGCCACGGGCAGCGGAGCCAACTACGTCGGCGCCGCCGTGTCTCCCAAGGGCACGAAGATGGCCTGGTACACGAACGTGGTGGACGGCGGCGGCGGTAGCTTCTCGTTCTTCGCCGAGTACGGCAACGGCTGGAACGGCCCGCGCGTCGGCAACGTCGGCGGCTACAACGACGTCGGCTACATCAACGTCGCGTTCGGCATCGAGAAGGATCCGAACCGCTTCGTCCTCCACGGTCAGTTCGTGAACGGTCTCGCGCCCAACTGGGGATTCGCCGCCGGCACCGCCGAAGGGGACATCTCCAAGGCGAACGCGGTCGGTTGGGGCACGCCGCTCGTGCCACCCCCGGGCGAGACCATCATGTCGACCAACGACGTCCTCGTCGATCCGGACACGGGTGACACACACCTGGTCGCACGGACGCGCGTCGACAATTCGGTCTACTACTTCCGCCCGCGCGGCGGCGCGTGGACGCGGCTCGACATCTTCCCGAAGACGCTCCGCGCGCGGCTCGTCCTCCTCGACGACAAGACCATCGCCCTCGCGCAGGGACCCGCGAAAGGAGGGCTCTCCGTCACGTTCGCCCGCCCCGACGCCAGGACTCCCGGCAAGCCGATCCCGTGGAGCACGCTTCCCACGGTCAAGCCGACGCTTCCTCCGGGATACGAGGATCTCATGGCGATCTATCCCGAAGCGACCGTCTACCAGGACACGGACGTCCCGCGCGTCGAGCTCGCCATCGTCGGCGAGAAGAAGCAGTCGGAGGTCACGTTCGTGGCGGTCGCGCTACCCTGAAGGAAGACGGTCCGGAAGTCCTCCCCCGCGCACGGCCTGCGTCCGGCGCGCAACGTCCGCGTCGGCGGCGTCAACGCCGAGGCGTACGGGCGAGGGCAAGGAGCGCGTCCACGTCGCGTAGGATTCCGACCGGTTCACCTTCCGTCGTCACCACCGGAATCTCCCGGAGATGGGCACGGGCCATGCGGAGCACCGCCTCGCGAACGCCCGCCGATTCGAGGACCGAAAGCGCACTGGCCATGGCGACGTCGACCCGGGTCGCCTTCGCGAAGGGGGCCAGGCGGATCACGCCCACGAGCGCGTTCCCGTCCTTCACGTACACGGGCCGGTCTCCGTCCGCGATGGCGAGGACGGCGGTGAGGTCGTCGGCGAACCCCACGTCGATCCAACGGCTTTCGGGCTCCACGTGCGCTCCCGCGAGTGGAGCGTTCGGCGGGACGCCGGGAGCACAACGAATGAAGCGGGTCCTCCCGCGCCGCTCGACACGGAGGCAGGCCTCGCAGGCCACGCACGATTCCACGTCCACCGACCTCCGCTCCCTGTCGCAAAACACGCGGAGCGATCGGACCTCCGTACCGTCTCGCTTCCACGTGGACTGCACGAGCACGGGATGCTCCGCCGTCCGGTCGTCTCCCATGTCCCCGCCCCTCCCTTCCGGCGCGCGGCCCACGAGATGGGCCGGCCGCGGACGGGGGGTGGGGATTCACGTTCCGGGCCAGGGACTCACGGGCTCAGACCAGGCGCGCGAGCACGATCTTGGTCAGCGTCTCCGCGACCACGAGCGCGACCGCGAACGTCACGACGAGCTTCGTGCCGCGGGCCCCCGTGGCGTTCTTGAAGCCGCGATAGAGCCACGTCAGGTTCCACGCGACCGCCGCGAGGGCGACGACGGCGAGGACCACGGCGGCGAAACCTCCCCGGGCTCCGCCGAGATCGATGCCTCGTACGAGCGCCGCGAGAGGAAGCGCCGCGAGGACGAGTGGCGCCCGCGAGAGCCCCGCGACTCCGAGGAAATCGAGGAGCCGACCGTGGGCTCGGATGACCTTCGCCGCGGCGAAGAAGACGAGCGCGGGAAGGATCCATGCGACGGCGCCGTCCACGATCGCAGTGCGGTACGCGACGTCGCCGTGAACGACGTGCATGTCGAGGAACCCGTCGAAACGGACGCGAGCGAAGCTCGTCAGGGTGCCCAGCGCGACGAGCGCGAGACCCGCCGCGGCCGCGGCGCCTCCGCCGTGACGTTCGAACGGATCGAGGAAGCGGGAGGCCCCACTTCCACCGGTTCCGAGGGCGCGCACGAGGCGATCCCCCTCTTCCGTCGACACTTTCCCTGCTTCCACGAGCGACTGGATACGACCTTCGGGACTTTTCATAACCCCTCCTTCCGGAGACGCGCTTCGGCGATCGCCGCCGAGATTTTCCCGGACTCGAGGGCATCGAGGATGCGATGGCGGCGCTCCTGGACGTCCCGGTTCCGGTCCTCGAGCTTCTGGATGACGTCGTCCAACCGATTGCGGACGGTCGGGTAGCTCGTGCCCGACAGCTTCGCCATCTCCTTCAAGCTCCCGGACGCACGGACGAACTGCGTGACGAAGGTCAGGTCCTCGTCGGAAAGCTTGAGGAGCGGCGGGAGTTCGAACTGGCCGTCCAGATGGGTACCGCAGGCTTCGCAGGAGAGACGGGTCGCGCGAAGGTCGGACGTGCAGCTCGGACAACGGACGACGAATTTGGCCATGCCCCGAATCTATCGATCCGGAATGAAATAAAGTCAATGTGAGAATCAACTTTATTTATAAGCAATTGAACTTTTCGAGCGCTTCCGAGGGAATCGACCCGGGGAGGAAAAGGGAGGTTTTCGGCGTTCATGCTAGGAACTAAGTCCTCGGGCGCTGCGGCCCGCCGCCGGATTCCGGCCGGACGTCGCGGTCTTCCGAGGACCGTCGGACTCGCGGACATCCCCTTGGCAACGACCGAAACTTCCCCCCACGCGCTCGTCGTCGCCCCGAAGGCGCCGCTCGCTCCCTCGCCCTCGTCGGCGCCCACCCCGACCCTCTCCGGATGGGGACGTCTTCCTGCGCCCGGCCGCGAGATCCTTTCCGAGAACCTCGAGGCCGCGACCCGCGGAGCGGCCCTCTCGCGAGGACTCGGCCGCTCCTACGGCGATTCGTCGTTGCCGGCGGCGCTCGACGATCGCGTGATCGGTACGAAGCTGGCGAACCGCATCCTCGCGTTCGATCCCACGACGGGCGTCCTCCGCGCGGAAGCCGGCGTGTGCCTCGCCGATCTCAACCGCCTCTTCATGCCGCAGGGGTTCTTCTCGCCGGTCACGCCGGGAACGAAGTTCGTCACCCTCGGCGGCATGGTCGCGAGCGACGTGCACGGCAAGAACCACCACGTCGAAGGATGTTTCGGCGCCCACGTCCGCAGTCTCCGGATGCGTCTCGCCGAGGGCGACGTCGTCACCTGTTCGCCCCACGAAAACGAGGACCTGTTCCACGCGACCGTCGGAGGAATGGGGCTCACGGGTCACGTCCTCGAGGTCGAGTTCACGTTCGCGCGCATCCCGTCGCCGTGGATCGTGATGCACAGCCGACGTGTCCCGCACGTCGACGCGTTCCTCGACGCCCTGGGAGAAGCCGCGCCCGCGTGGCCCATGACCATGGGTTGGATCGACTGCCTGAACCGCGGGCGATCGATGGGCCGCGGGATTCTCATGGCCGGCCGATGGGCGACCCGCGACGAGGCACCGGAGACGTTCCCGAAGTCCGGACCGCTCTTCACGATGCCGTTCGACCTGCCGAACTGGGCGTTGAACCCGGTGACGGCGAGCGTCTTCAACTCGCTCTACTACTGGAAGCACTTCCGCAAAGAAGTGCACACCGTGCTGAGCCCGGAACCATTCTTCTACCCCCTCGACGCGATCCTCGAATGGAACCGCGGGTACGGGTCCCGTGGCTTCACGCAGTACCAGTGCGTCCTCCCGCGGGCCGCGGGCAAGGAAGCGGTCCGCGCGTTCATGACCCTGCTCACGAAGACGGGTGCGGCCTCCCCGCTCTGCGTCATCAAGGACTGCGGCCCCGAAGGAAAAGGGCTCCTCTCCTTCCCCCTCGAGGGCACGTCGATCGCGGTCGACATGGCCGTCTCCCACGACATCCAGTCCGTCGTCGACCGACTGAACGCGTTCGTGATCGAAGCGGGCGGTCGCATCTACCTGACGAAGGATCGCTTCACGCGCCCCGAGGACTTCCGGAAGATGGAGCCCCGACTCCCGAAGTTCATGGAGGCCCGGGAGAAGTGGGACCCGGCGCGCCGGATCCGGAGCGCCCAATCGGTACGTCTGTTCGGAGATCGTGCATGAAAGCCATCGTGCTGGGCGGAACGAGCGGCATGGGCCGCGCCATCGCCCAGAAGCTCACCGAACGCGGCGACGCCGTGTTCCTCCTCGGAATCGGCGACTCGGACCTCGAACGGAGCGCGCAGGATCTCAAGGCACGGCATCCGTCGCGAAACGAGGTCGGCTTCGCGGTGTGCGATCTCGAACGCCCCGAAACCTTCGCCCCGGCGCTCGACGCCGCGGACGCGGCGCTGGGATCGTTCGATACCGTCGTCGTCACCGCGGCGCTTTTCGCCTCGCAGGACAAGCTCGAGGCCGACCTCGAATTCACGCGGCGCCTCGTCACCGTGAACTACGCGCACACGGTCCTCTTCTGCGAGCACGTGAAAGCGCGGCTCCTCGCGCGTGGAGGCGGGCGCATGGCCGTGTTCTCCTCGGTGGCGGGCGATCGTGGCCGGAAGCCCGTCGCGATCTACGGGTCGAGCAAGGCGGGCCTGTCCGTCTACCTCGAAGCCCTCGATCACAAGCATCACGCGGACGGCCTCCACGTCCTCTGCGTGAAGCCCGGCTTCGTGAAGACCGCCATGACCGCCGGTCTCAAGCCGCCGCCGTTCGCCGGAGAGCCCGACCAGGTCGCGCGGGACGTCGTCCGCGCCATGGATCGCAAGAAGGCGATGATCTACACGCCGTTCATGTGGCGGTTCGTGATGATGGTGATCCGCGGGCTCCCGCGTTTCGTCATGCGCAAGATCGGGTTCTGATCGCGGCCCGGAAGGCCGCCCGATTCAGCGACCCGACAGGAACGGGAGTTTCTGGAACACGAACTCGGGCGTGTTCTTCACGACCGGCATGATCGCCCGCCAGAAGAACGGTACGTAGGCCTCGGGCACCCGCGTGCGGATGGCCGTGTCGATGTCCTTCGCGACGGACTCGGGCCTGCCGAAGAGGGCGTGCTTCGTGTGGTCCTTGGTCATCGGCGAGTCCACGGGACCGAGCTTCAAGGTCGTCACCGAGACCCCTGACGGATAGAGACGGGTTCGGAGCCCCTGCAGGTAGACGTTGAGGGCGCCCTTCGCGGCCCCGTAGGTGTAATTGCGTGGGCGACCCCGATCGCCCGCCACCGAGGTGATGACGCCGATGGCGCCCTTCCCTGCCGCCTCCATCGCGTTCGCGAGCGGAACGAGGAGCGACACGACGCTCGTGAAGTTGGCCGTGAGGATGCGCTCGGCTTCGACGAAGGAGCGCTCGCTCTCGAGTTGGTCGCCGAGATCCCCGTGGGCGACGAGCGCGACGTCGACGGTCCCGAGGGTCTCGAGAGACGTGCGGACGACGTCCTCGTTCGCGTCCAACCGCGCGAAATCGGCGACGGTGGTGGTGATGCGCGCCGAAGGGGCGATCGACTCGCACGACTGGACGACGCCCGCGAGCTTGTCGGCGTTGCGCGCGACGAGGTGGAGGCGCGCGCCTTCTCCGGCCATGCGCTTGGCGAATTCCGTCGCGATACTGGAGGTCGCGCCGAAGACCAGGACTCGTTTCATGGGACGACTCTAGATCGACCCCACGCCCACGTCGGCGTCTTTTGCGCCGGGGATTCCGACGGTGCAGAATGTCAGGGTGCGTCGCGCGAGGAACGTCCTCCACGTCCTGGGCCCGTGCCTGGCGTTCACCGTGGGGACCGCGGCATCGGCCTGCACGCGCGAGGCGCCTCACGCCGACGCCGGCACGGTCCTCGACGCGCCGGTGGTCGCCGAAGACGTATCGATCCTGTGGCCCCTCCCGACGGACGCCTCCGACACGTTTCCTTTCACGCCGCGGAGCGAGGGAGGACACGGCGCGCTCGTGCCGAAGGCCGTGGAGGAGACGCTTCCTCCGCTCACGACCGACACCGAACGGGAGGCGACCTACGCGTCGCTCCGCTTGGCCGCCGTACGTCTCGATCCGTGCTTCGCGAGGACGGACCTGGCGGACGATTGCCGCGCCCAGATTCGCCTCGTGTTCCAGCCCGTCCGCGATGCGACCGGGAGCGTCGAGTCCGTCGACGCGGCCCTCCACGTTTTCTTCGACGTCCCGCGCGCCGAACTCGTGTCCCTCGTGACGACCATCCATGCCCTCCGGGATCCTGCCGCGGACGGCACGACCCTCGGGATTCATTCGCGCTTCGCGTCCGAGGGACGGAAGGGAACGTTCGGTTCCGCGCTCGCCCAGGCGCTCATGCCCTCCATCGGGGCGGCTCGACTCCGACGCGTCACGTTCATGGCGCTGCCGGTGGACAAACACGAATGGGTCTTCGGTGGTACCGACGTCGACGGCGACACCGTCGCGCCCGTCGTTCCGAAGGGGAGCACCGAAGCCCGGCAGCGCGTCGCGGGATCCACGTCGACGGACGGTTCGGCGATCGCACGCACGACGTTCGTCGCGAACGACGACGTGCGCCCCGCGCTCTCGGGAGGTGTGAAGGCACTGGACGACGACGACGCTCGGGCCGCGCTCACGGCTGCGCGTCGCCTCGAGGACCCGACGGTCCACTCGCCCGAGTCCACCGACTGCGCGAGTTGCCACCTGGCGCATGCGGCGATCGTGGCGCTCGGCACCCGCAAGTCCGCCGACGCGTCCACGGGGCCCGGCGTACCTTCGTTCACGTCGAACGTGAGGTCCGCGGGATCGCCCCCGAGTTCGTTCCGCGCGTTCGGTTGGTTCGGCAAGGAGCCTTCGGTGAGCGCCCGCGCGGCGAACGAGACGTCCGTGGTCGTCGACGCCTTCGCGACCCTCCTCCGAGCAAGATGACCCGCTTCGCCTCTCGACGCGGTCACGCGGCGCGGGCCCTCGCGACGAGGGCCGCGATGTTCTCCTTCGTGGTCGCCCCCACGTGACGGAGGACTTCACGACCGCCGACGAAGACGAGGACCGTCGGTGCGCCGCGCACCGCGTACCGCGTGGTGACGTCGGGAGAATCGTCGACGTCGAGGGCGCCGACGCGCACGGTTCCCGCGGTCTCGTCCGCGAACCGTTCGAGGGCGGCGAGGAGCACTTTGCACGGGGGACACCACGCGGCCCCGAACTCGAGCACGTAGGGCACCTCCGAACGGAGCACCGTCGCCTCGAACGAACCGTCGTCCACCGTCTCGATTTTCGCCATGGAATCCTCCTTCCGAGGACGGTTCCCGAAGACGGTGTCCTTACGAAAAATCGGCGACCCGAGCGGCGGAGGACGATTCCGACCATTCGCCGTAAGATCCCCCGGCGCCGGCACCGTTCGTCCCGGGCGCGACGTCCCACCGTCCCCCGGAACCCCCAGTGAGCCTCCCCCCGCGCGCTTCCGATCCCCTCGCCCGCCTCGATCGCTTCGTCCGATCGCACCGGGGCGCTCTCGTGGCCGCGGCGCGACGCGAAGGGCTGGACGACGACGGCGCCCTCGAGAGCGTGCAGGACGCCCTCCTCACCTTCGTCGCGTCCACGGAGAGCGCGGACGACGACGACCCCGAGCGCGTCAAGGCGACGGTCCTCACGATGGTGCGGAACGCGGCGAGGAACCGACGGCGACGCCATCATCGGACCAAGCCACACGTTCCTCTCGCCGTCGTGCCCGAGGGGACCGACCGTGGGCAGGGCGCACCCGTGGAGCTCCGTTCGGACGACGACGCGCTCGCGGCCCTCGCGCACGCCGAAGACGTCGTCCGACTCCGTTCGTGCGTGTCGACGCTGTGCGGCGTCCAGCGTGCGGTCGTCCTCCTCCGATTGCTCGACGAGCGTTCCGGGGAGGACGTCGCGGAGAGCCTCGGGATCACCCGAGGTCACGTGGACGTGCTCGTCCACCGGGCGAAGGCCGCGCTCCGCGTGTGCATGCGCGAGGCGCACGGCGCCGCGTCGTCGCGACGGCGCGCCCCCCGCTGAACCTGTCGGGACCACCCCACACGGCTCGGGGGCGGGACGACAGGCGAGGGTCCGTGGATCGTCCCCGACCCGGCGGAAATCCAGGCGATTCCGTCGTGAGACGCGGGGCACGGTGGCTGCAATTCTCCTCCCCGAACGGCACCGACGCCGCCAAGGAGGATCCCGTGAACGCTGTCCGCTCCCTCGAGTCCACTCCGTACGTTTCGAACGAAGGCCCGGAGGCTCGCCCGTCGACGGTCGTACCGAAGGTGCGGCGTCGGACGCGACGCGACCCGTTCGCGCACGTCTGGACCACGCACATCCTCCCGCGCCTCGAAGAATCGAAGGGCCGGATGGAAGCGACGACGTTGCTCGACGAGCTCCAGATCGAGGTCGGTGCCCTCGTCGAGCGACGTCACCTCCGCACGTTGCAGCGGCGCATCCGTGCGTGGCGCGACGCGCAGAGGGTCCTCGAACCCGCACGCCGCGTCGAGCGCATGCGCGAGGCGTTCGATCGGGTGGGACTCTCCTCCGTGGTCCGTGCACTCGACGGCGTCCTGGCCATCGAGGCGGAGGCGCTGCTCGGTCTCATCGAGGACGGACTCGACGCCGAGATGCCGGTCACGTCGAAGTCGGCCTGAGACGAACGAGACTCGGAGCGAGCGTGACGAGCGTTCCGAAGGTCATGCCGAGGATGCCGCCGAATCCCACGCAGGAACACCCGAGGGAACCGACGAGCAGAGCGAGGACCACCGCGCCCGCGAAGTACCTCCCCCGATCCCGCACGTTCGCTCCCGCACGGGCGAGGACGAAGCCCGCGACGAGTCCACCCGCCGTGCACGCCGGCACGCAGAGAGAGACGCAAGATCCTCCGGCGCACACGTGTCCGTAGGAGCGCGCCGCGAACGAGAGCGCGAGCGGGATCGCCCCCGCGATCACACCCGGAAATACCGCTCGCCCCCACGACTCGCCCCGCCACCCGAGACCCCACGCCACGGCCACCAGGGCCACGCCGACGGCGCACGCGAACCCCGGCGACGTCCCGAGACACACGGCGAGGACCGCGAAGGCGAGAAGGGGCCCCGCGAACGCGAACGACGATCGCGCGCGACCCCGTTCGTACGAGCGGAGCGCACGTGCATAAGCGTTCTCGGGATTCACGGGTTCACGTTCCATGGATTCTCCTCCACGCACCGCGCAGTCGCTCGAGGGCCCGCTGTTTCCGTTTGCGGAAGGTCGCGTCCGACGCGACGTCGTCCTCGGCGTCCGCGAACGCCCGGCGGAGCGTCTCGCGATCCGCCGGTGAGAGTTCCTCGAGAGCATCGGCGAGCGCGTCGTGCAATGCGGCGTCGAGAGCGAGGCTCTCGGGGGTGTCCGGGTCCACGAACGCGTCCGGGGACGCGAGCGCGGTCTCGCCCCGTCGTTGCCGTCGCTTCAGGTGCGTCCGACATTCCCATCCTGCGATCGCGAACGCCCACGCGAGCGCGGGCCGCGCAGGATCGTAGTCCACGACCCGCGCGAACAAGGTCGCGATGGCCGTCTGCGCGACGTCGTCCGCGCCGGCGTCACCGCCGAGGGCCCGCGACGCGAACCGGACCAACCGGGGCCACAGGATGGCGAACACCGGACGCGACGCTCCACGATCGCCGTCCTTCAGACGCGCCACGAGGCCGTCGAGATCGCGGAGCGTCGGGTCCGGCATGGCGAGATCAGTCTACGCGAGCCTTGGCGCCTTCGTGGTCGTGATGGCAGCAGGGCGCACCGGGTTTGCAGCACGCGGCTCCGGGCCGGCAGCAATCGCCGGCGAAGTAGGTCTTCGCGGCGAACGCCGTCCCTCCGAGCAAGCTCAGCGCGACGAGGACGGACGAGACGGTGCGGCGGTTCTTGGCGATTCGTTCGAACATGGTGACCTCTTTCAAGGGGGGTTCACCTCGTTTGGGCGCTCCGGCGCGTTCCGTGACGGGGACGCCACGGAATTCGCGTTACCCGCACGATTTCCGCGCTCTGGAAGCGGATTCCCCCAGGGAACCTGCTCCGCGTTCTAGTCTCCGACCATGACCGTGACTCCCGCCATACTCGTGCGTCGCGCCCGCCTCGCGGACGTTCCCACCGTCGTCGCGATGGCGAGCCAGGACGACCTCCGAACGGCCGGTACCGAGGACGACCCGCACCACCCCGCCTACGCCGAGGCCTTCGCGCACATCGACGCCGAGCCGGACAACGCCGTGTTCGTCGCCGAGGTGGGCGGCCGCATCGTCGGGACGTTCCAACGCACGTTCGTGCGCCACCTCCTCCGCCGGGGATACCTCGCGTGTCACGTCGAGTCCGTGTTCGTGGACGTGGACGCGCGCTCCGCCGGAGTGGGGACCGCCATGATGCGCTTCGCCATCGACGAAGCGACGGCGCGCGGTTGCCTCCGTATCCAACTCACGAGCCAGAAGGTCCGGACCCGCGCGCACGCGTTCTACGAACGCCTCGGGTTCGTCGCGACCCACGAAGGCATGAAGCTCTGGCTCAGGTCGACGACACCGTCGACGTGACGCGGCCGCTGGGACCTTCGCCGAGGTGTTCGGCGAGGACCGCGAGGAGAGTCTCTCGCCCCACGGGTTTCGCGAGGTGGGCCGTGCATCCGGCATCGAGGCACCTGCCCACCGAGGCGGCCAACGTGTCGGCGGTGAGCGCGAGGATCGGCACCGACGGACGACCGAGATCGGATTCGATGCGACGTAGCGTGCGCGTCGCCTCGAATCCGTCGACGTCGGGCATGTGCAGATCCATCAGCACGAGGTCGAACGCATCCGCGGCGAACTTCGCCGCCGCGTCGGCGCCCCCTTCCGCCGTCACGAGCTCCCACGGAAGCTTCGCGAAGTAGGCTTCCACGAGCATGCGGTTGTCCGCGGAGTCGTCGACGAGGAGGATGCGCGGTCGCACGTTCGGATCGCGCGGAGCCGGCACGGAGCTCCGAGTTTCCCGGACCCGCGCGGACGCGGCCGGGAGCGGGATGCGGACGCCGAGCGTCGTCTCCGCCCAAGGCCCCTTGCCGACGCGGAGACTTCCTCCCATCCGGTTCGCGAGGGAGGACGTGACGGCGAGACGGGTCGCGAGATCGGAGTCGTCGCGAGGAACGACGTCGTTCGCGGCCGAAGCCACGACGACGTCGATCGCGTACGCGTCGGGTTGCATCGCGTCCGGGCCGACCCGCACGTCCACCCGGCCGCGTCCCGCGAGCGGGACCGCCTCGCCGAGGAGATCGACGAGGAGCTGACGGACCCGACGGGCATCCCCGACGACGGACGACGGACCGGGAGAAGCGAACGCCACCGTGATCGACGTGCCCTTCGCACGCGCCGACACCGCCATGAACTCGACCGTGGAGGTCACGAGCTCGCGCACGTCGAAGACGCCCCGGACGACGGTCGCACGTCCGGTCGCGACGCGGTCCTGATCGACCGCGTCGTCCACGATGGCCGCGAGGTGTTCCGCTTCCGTGCGGAGCCGTTCGACCATGGTCGTCTGGGCGTCGTCGAGCGGCGTGGCGGCGAGGGATTCGGCCATGCCGAGAACGACGTGCACCGGCGTCCGCAGCGCTTGGCACACGTTGGCCACGTAGCGTTCGCGCGTGCGACCGAACGCGTCGACACCGCGGTGTCCCGTTCGCAACGTGCGTTCCGCGCCAGCGCGCTCACGGGCCAGACGCACCGACCAGTCGAGGACCTCGGCGTCGAGCGTGTTCGTGCGGACGAACTCCACGGTGCCGGCTTCCACGAACGCGCGGCGGCGGTCGTCGTCCTTCTCGGCGACCAGGACCGCCGCGACGATCCCGGTGTGTCGCGACACGAGCACACGGAAGTCGTCGGCGCTCACGTGGGGACCGACCAGCAATCCCTCGAACCTCACGTCCGACCAGGAGGCGAGGGCGTCGTCGACGGAATCCACGCCACGCACGGTGAGCCCTCGACGTGCGTCGCGCCCGAGGACGCGCACGATCCGATGACGTTCGGCGACGTCCGCTTCGAGGAAGAGCACGCGGCAGAGTCCGGGCGTCGCGGACCGTTCGGTGCCCGTGGTTCGGGCCGTGGGGAAGGGAGAAGACTCGCGATCGGGCATGGGGAGCGTCCGGCGTCGACGTCATCCATTCATGTCATGAACGGGGTCCGTTCGTCTCGATCGAACGGACGCCCCGAGACACCTCGTGGCCGATCGTCATCGACGTCCCCCGCTACCGTCGCGACGGTCGGACGGGGGCTTCTCCCGATCGGACTCCTCCGCCTCTCCGTCTTCCTCCGGACGTGTCCTCGCGTACGTGCCGGACCGACCGCGGGAGAACCGGGAATCGGGTTCGGAGAGGTCCTTCGCGTCGACGCCGAGGAGCGACGGGAGCGGCGACGCGGTCATCGCGAGCTCGACGCGGCCGAGGTAGTCGCCGAGCTCGGCGACGATTTCCCGGACGGCGGCGAGGAGCCCCTCCCGCGCGGCGATTTCGAGGCGCGCCCCGAGATCCGAGATGGGCGAGAGGCCGTAGGCCGCGCCGGTCCCCTTCATGTTGTGACCGATCCGCGTCGCACGCGGCCAATCCGCGCGGGCGATGCAGAGTCCGAGTTCGACGACGTCGGCGCGCCGGTTCGCCACGAATTTCGGCAGGAGGCGCCGCACGTCCGCGTCGACCTTCGCGAGGATGTCGCCGGGGAACGCCTCGCCGACAGCCCGGACGACCGGGGACGTCGTCGGAGGGGCCGGATCGACGCAGCGGGGCATTCCTCGTCCGACGACGTCCCTGACCTTCTCCGGATGGGCGCGGGTCCATCGTGCGAGGGCGACGCGCACGGTCCGCGCGAATGCCGCGGGGTCGTCCGTTCCGCGGACGAGCACGTCGTCGGCACCGGCCTCGATGGCCGCTTCGATGGCGCCGGGAGCGAAGGCGTCGACCAACGCGAGGACGACGCGACCATCCACCGCCGCGAGGACGTACGCGAGCGCGTCGTCGTGGCCGCCCTTCACGCCCAGGTCCGGAGCGTGTGGGGACGCGGGACAGGGCACCACGAACACTTCGAGGACGCCCGCGTAAGGCGCGAGGGAGGTGACGTCGTCCACGGACCGCGTGGTGAACGTGCCGTCCCCGACGCACGCGCGGAGACTCCGCGTGTCGGCTTCGTCCAGCGCGACGAGGACGATGCACGGTGCCGACGACCCTCCGGTGGACGCGTGTAACGAAGGTGAACCCATCGTCTCTCCCGACCTCCCCCGCGCCGCCACTCGGCCGATCGTCCGGAAGACGGCGAGCAAGATACGAGCCCCGAGCCTACCGAAACTCCGCCGTCGTCGCGCACCCGGAAGTGCCCGGAACGACGGACCGCTTCGCGCGAGCGGGACCGTGGGAGCTCGGCACGACCGTGGCAATTCGCCTCATCTGCGGCTTCCGATCCTCTCATCTGCGCCACACGACGAGGATCCGCGCGGACGCGCGTCGAATTCGACCGCGGCCCGTGATCCGATCCGACGGCTCCTGCGCACCATGGACCACGGTGACGTCTTGGTCGGCACCAAGTTCGCACGTCCGTGGGGAGCGGACGGGGGACGACACCGCGCCTGTCCGACGGTCCGCCGTCGAAGGAGGAGGGTTCGATGACGGAGACTCGCCCGATGCGCATCCTCTTGGCCGACGACGACGTGGACCTGCGCGCCCTCGTGCAGATGGCCCTCTCGCGAGACGGTCACGAGATCGTCGAGGCCGAGAACGGTGCGGAGGTGCTCGATTGCCTCGAACGGGCTGCGTTCCATCCGGAGTCCATGCCCGACGTCATCGTCGTCGACGTCCTCATGCCGAAGTGCTCCGGCCTCGGCGTCCTCGAGATCCTGAAGAAATCCCGAGCGCACGTCCCCGTCATCGTGATGACGAGTTTCGAACACGACTCCGTCCGGCAGGTCGCCGAACGGCTCGGTGCCGTCGCCTTCTTCCGGAAGCCCTTCGACGTCGAGGCGCTCCGTTCCGCCGTCCGGGACGTGCCGCCGCGGTCGCGTCACCGGGCGTGACCCTCGCGCCGGCTTCGCCCGTTCAGGGAGCCGGCGGTCGGCGCGCGCTCCGGAGGACCATCCCGACCGACATCGCCGCGACGAAGACGACGGGGCTCCACGTCCAGGTCCCGATCGACACGACGGCGGGCCCCGGGCAGTAGCCCGAGATTCCCCATCCAATCCCGAACAGGGCCGAACCGAGCAACACGTTGGCGTCGAGGCCCTTCGACGTCGGAACGTGGAACGCGTCGTCGAAGAGCGGACGGGATCGGGCGCGGAGGATTTTCACCCACACGGCGTGCGTGCCGATCGCGCCCATCATCACGAACGCGAGGGACGGGTCCCAATTTCCCGCGACGTCGAGGAAACCCCGGACCTTGCCGGGATCGGTCATGCCCGAGACGACCAGGCCCACACCGAAGAGGGCTCCGGAGAGGAACGCGAAGGCCACGGACGCCGCGCTCCGGTTCACGACACGCCTCCCCATCGTCGCATCGCGAACACGGCGATCATACCGAACACCATGAACACCACCGTCGCGACGACGGAACGGAACGAGCCGCGGCTGATCCCGCACACCCCGTGGCCGCTCGTGCAACCGCCTCCGAGGCGTGTCCCGAAACCGACCAACAATCCGGACACCGCGAGCAGGCCCACCCCGACCGGACCCGACGGAGGGCTCGTCGCGGATCCGAACGAGTCCGGAAGGACGCGGGCCAGGACGATACCGACGGCCACGAGCCCCGCCGTGAACGCGACGCGGAAGCCGAACGGTTCGCCCTTCTTCGGCACGAGCCCCGCGAGGATTCCACTGATGCCTGCGATGCGTCCGTGGGTCCCGAGAAGCAGCGACGCCGCGAGACCGATGAGCGTGCCACCGACGAGCGCCCGGAGGATCGACGTGATCCGCTTCGCACGCGCGGACGGTCCCGACGCAGGTTCGATTTCCGCGCCGCTCCCCGACGCTTCCCTCGCCGCGATCGTTCCCGCGTCCGGAAGGAGGGCGAGACCAGCGCCGACCGCACCGTCGCCGGAACCACCGTCGCCCGCCCGGCCGCCCAGGGCGTCCGACGTCGCGAGGGGAAGTTCGGCGCGGACCTTCGGCCAGCCGGCGACGCAGGCGCCCACGCCGGAATCGGCGGGACATGCGAGCGGTCCGCGGAGGTCCTTCCAGTGCAGGAGCGGCGCGAAGGACCGGCCATCGTCCTCGGACACGCCCACGAGGAAGCCGCTCTTCTCGTTCGAGCACGCGTAGAGCTTGCCCTGCGTCGCGGTGAGACATTGGACCTCGAGGCCGGCGCGGCGCTCGAAGGTCCACGTGTCGCCGTCCGCGACCTCGAGGCCGTCGCGACTGCCGACCCACACCGTTCGGCCGTCCTCCGTGGCGGCGAATCCCTTCGGCGCACTCCCGGTCCAGACCTCCCGGAACGTGGCTCCCGAGTCCGACGTCACGAGGATGCGGCCACGTTCGACGCCGTCGGTACGGAGGACGATGCGTTCGGGGACGCCCGATCGCGCGGGGAGGACGGCCGCGACGTACGCCCCCCGTTCCCCCTCCACCCACGGTTCGACGGGCTTCACGCGGAACGTCTTCGCGCCGTCTTCGGAGACGAGGAGGAACGCGCGTGGCCCCGAGGGACCGTAACGGTTCGCCGTGATCACGATGCGTCGCGGATTCGAAGGAGACGTTTCGATCGTCTGGACCACGAACGTCGGGTCGAGCGCGGCACCGATGCGCGACCAGGCGAGTCCGGAGTCGGTCGTCGCGAGGATCCACGTCTCGTAACGGGGGGACGCGTTTCCCCCGTCGTCCACCATCGCGTCGAGGGCCCGACTCACGACGGCGACCGCTTCGCCGCGACGCCCCGCCCGGAAAGCGATGTCGATGGCGACGCGACGCTCGGCATCGCCGCCGACGAGCGTCCACGAACATCCGGCGTCCCGGGTCACCGCGATGCCGGCGGTGTGCGCCGCGACGGTCGTGCCTCCGGGGAACGCGAGCACCATCGGATCCTGTTGACCGCCGAACCCCACGGCAGCCTCGCAGATCCAATCCCACGTCGCACCGCGGTCCTTCGAGACGAGGAAACCGACCGTGCTGCGGAGGAGGAGATCGTCGGGCGCGCCCTCCCGTACGGCGAGCCAATTCGTGTGCGGGTACCGACCGTTCGCCCGCGCGTTCGTGCCCGAGGTGAGGATGGCGAGGGCCACGAGGACCGCCCCCGCGACCAGCCTCCACGTCCGGAGCGCCCACCTCGGATGGACGGAAGTGGAGCGCCGCGCGCGTGGTCCCTGGGCGGACGCCATCTCCTCCTTAGAATCCCGACGGTCCGGGTCTGTCAACGGATCCCGCGGATTCGCGGGGTTCCCCGGAGTTGGCGTACACTCGTCGGCGTGACGGAACCGGTGCGCACGGCGCTCGTGACGGGCGGAAATCGGGGGATCGGTCTCGCGACCGCACACGCGTTCGGCGCGCTCGGCTACCGCGTGATCGTGGCGACCCGGGAGAGACGGACGGGCGATCGGGCCGCGGGCGAGCTCCGCGCGAAGGGCGTGGTGGCCCACGCCGTGGAGATCGACCTCGCGCGTTCCGAGACGATCCGTCAGGCCCTCCACGAGATCGATCATGCCGGCATCCACCCGGACGTCCTCGTGAACAACGCCGGTGTCTACCCCGAAGGCGGCGCGTTCGACATCGACGAAGCGATCCTGCGGACGGCCATGGACGTGCACTTCTTCGGTCCCTTCGTCCTGACGACGGCGCTCCTCGGTCGCATGAAGAAGCGGCGGTACGGTCGCATCGTGAACGTGTCCTCGAGTTACGGGTCGTTCGCCGAAGGCCTCGCCGGTCCCGCCGCCTACGCGCTCTCGAAGTGCGCCCTCAACGCGCTCACGGTGAAGCTCGCGGACGAGGTGTCGGGCGACGTCCTGGTGAACGCCGTGTGTCCGGGCTGGGTACGGACGCGCATGGGCGGGACGGGAGCCACGCGGAGCGTGGACGAGGCCGCCGAAGGGATCGTCTGGGCGGCCACCTTGCCGGCGAAGGGTCCCAACGGTGGTTTTTTCCGGGACCGAAGGCCGATTCCGTGGTGAGTTCCGCGGCGTGACGACGACGCCCCTCGACGCGAATCCGTTCGGTCCCGGTCAACCCTGTTTCGGCTGTGCGCAGGATCATCCCATCGGCTTCCGACTCCGCTTCGCGAAGGAGTCGGCCGACCCGTCGGATCCGACGTCGCAGGCGGCGGTGACCACGCGCTTCCTCCCGGGGGAGAGGTACCAAGGACCGCCGGGCATCCTCCACGGTGGTCTCGTGTCCACGCTCGCGGACGAGATCGGCGCATGGACCGTCCTCGGTCTCCTCGGCAAGTTCGGCTTCACGGCGCAGATGTCGATGAAGCTCGCTCGCCCCGTGCGCGTCGGCACGTGGGTGGAGGGTCGCGGGGTCATCACGCGCGAGACGCCACGCATCGTCGAGGTCGCCGTGACGCTCGTCCAGGCCGGAGAGACCGCGCTCCGGGGAGACTTCACGTTCGTGCTCCTGGACGAGGCCGGCGCCGAACGACTGCTCGGGACGCCCATCCCCGACGCGTGGAAATCGTTCTGCCGGTGACTCCGGTCGTCTGCGTCCACGGGATCTTCGACACGTCGCGTTCGCTCCGTCCGCTCGTCGCGGCGCTGGACGCCGCGGGATTCCCCTCCGTGTCCGCGCTCGACCTCCGACCGAACGACGGGAGCGGTCCCATCGCGGCGCTCGCCGCGAGTCTCGGAAACCACGTCGAAAGCGTGCTTTCGGAGTCGGGTGCCTCCTCCGTGGACGTCGTCGGGTTCAGCATGGGAGCGCTCGTGTCGCGCCACTGGATCGAGAGACTCGGCGGCGCGCGCTCGTGCCGTCGATTCGTCTCCATCTCGGGTCCGCACGCCGGAACGCTGACCGCGTCGTTCTCGCGTCTCGCCGGAATCCGCGACATGCGTCGGGGCAGTCCCCTGCTGACGGACCTCGCGGAAGGGACACCCTCGCGCGGGTCCACCGAATTCGTGACGTTCCGGACGCCCTACGACCTCATGATCGTCCCGTCGACGAGCTCCCGCCTTCCCGGTGTCCGGGACGTCGAGTTCCCCGTCGCCCTCCACAGATGGATGATCCGGGACGAACGCGTCCTCGCCGCGGTCGTCCACGAGCTCCTTCGCTGAAGCGACGGGACGGACGCCTCAGAACGACAGTTGGACGGTCGCGAGGACGGTGCGCCCCGCTTGCACGATGGAGCGTTGACGGAACTCGCGGCTGACGGGCGTCGCGTACCTGTAGTCCATCAGGTTGTAGAGCCCGAGGTTGTAGCGGACGCGGAGACGTTCGGCCTCGCCCGAGAGTACGAGGTCCCAATTCACGCCGGGGTCCGTGCGCTGCTGCGCCTCGACGTCGGACACGCGGTCGTACCGGTCCCAACGGGGCCCCTCGAACGAGACACGTGTGGAGAGCACCACGAGACGCGCGACGATGGGGACCGCTCCGCGGACCGACGCCATGTGCTCCGGAGAATTCGGCACCTCGCGCAGTCCCGCTGCACCACTGCCGACGTAGGTCGATCGCTGGAACGAGTAGGTCGCGCCCGCCATCCATCCTTCGCGCCACTCGCGGCGCACCTCGAGTTCGCCCCCCGCGGTCACGATGTTCGAGGGGGAGTTCTGGTACTGATTGAGCGTCGCCGTCGCGTCGTTGGGGTCGGGGATGTCCGAAAGGACGACGAGGTTCGTCACGTAGTTGCCGTACGCGGCCGCCGTCGCCGTGAGCGTGGGCGAGAAGCGGTGCGTGAACTCGACTTCGCCCGAGTAGATCTCCTCGGGGAGGAGCTTCTTGCCGACTCCGGGCCGTGGGTCGTCCGTCGCGACCTGCGTGGCGGCCACGTAGTAGAGCTCGTACACGGACGGCGCGCGGAACGCCTTGCCGAAGAGGAGCTTCACGTTGCCCTCCGCGTACGGCTTCACGATGAACGCGAGCCGCGGGTTCAGGGACAATCCGAACGTGGAGTAATAGTCGGCGCGCGCACCCGCCGAGATCTTCGTCTTGGCCGACGGCTGGATGTCACCGACGGCGTAGCCGGCGAGGACCGTGAACGGATCGTCGCGCGAGAGGTAGCTGGCCGCGTAGCCCGGGTCGGTCGTGGGCAGGAAACGGGCGTCGTCCGCACCGAACTGCTTCGTCATCGCGTGGTAGATGGCTTCGCCGCCGAGCGTGAGACGGAGCACGTTCGAGGGCGTCCAGACGACGCGCTGCTCGAGTCCCCCCCAGAGCCCCTTGTAGGTCTCCGTGGCGGGACCGCCGTCGATGGGGCGGTAGGGCGAGAGACCGTCGAACTGGTAGTAGTTCCCGTGGACACGCGTGAGGAGCTTCACGTTCTTGCCGACGGAGGGCTCCCACCGGAGCTCGGACATCGCGCGCGTGTCGACGAAGTGGAAGCGGGAGTCGCCGAACACCGTGTCGTACTCGGCGTGCGGCAGGGTCTTCTTCCGCGAGGTCACCATCCACTGGAGCGTGAGGTCTTTGTACCAACCGCGTCCGCTGACCGTCGCGGCGTCGAAACCGTCGAGGCCCCGGGCGTTGCCGTCGGTCGGACGTCCGTTCGCGTCGCGAGGGGCCACGGGATCGGAAGGGTCGGAGGCGTACTCGGGGAAGAAGAAGTCGCGCCCCGAAGAATGCGCCGCCGCGGCGGAGGCCCAAAAGCCGGCCTCGGGCGAGAAACGGACCTGCGCCGTCGCCCGGGCGCGACCGACTCCGTGCTCCGCCGCGCCGACCGCGACTTCCCCGTGCGTCGGCGCGTTGCGGTTGCGCGTGACCAGGTTGATGACTCCGAAGAAGGCGCCCGTGCCGTAGAGAACCGATCCCGGACCGCGCACGACCTCGATGCGTTCGACGTCGTCGATGTCGACGCGACCGTCGTATCCGACGTAGGACGACCAGATGTAATTGTCGTTCGTGGGCTGACCGTCGATGGTCACGAGGACCCGGTTGCCGTAGTCACCGGGGCGACCGAACCCGCGGAAGCCGACGCTCGCGTAGCTCCGGTCGTCGGAGAGGAACACGCCGCGGATGCCTCGGACGGCGTCGGCGATCGTGGGGTAGCCCATGGCGCGGAGTTCGCCCTGGGTGATGATGCTGACCGATGCGGGGGCGTCTTCGACGCTTTCCGACGTCCGCGACGCGGCCGTGACTTCCTCGAGCTGCGTGAGGACCACCTCCACCTTCGCTTGCTCGTTCGGCTTGACGACGATCGTCTGCTCCTCGGTCTTGAATCCGGACTGGGTGATGCGGACGGTGTGCGTTCCGACGGGGATGTTGAGGACCGACGGCGTGAAGCCGCGCGGCTGCCCGTCGACGGAGATGAGGGCGTCGCGCACGTCCGCGTTGACGACCACGTTGCCCGTCAACGCCACGAGTTGGGGACGCACGGCGACCTCGCCACGCGCGGGCACGTCGACGGTGAGCTCCGAGGCCTGGAATCCGTCCTTCTGGACGAACAGCGTGTGACGACCGGGACTGACGGGGGTCACGAACGGGATGGTCCCGAGGGGTGCGGCGTCCTCGACGTCGAGGCGTACTTTCGCGCCCGCCGCGAGTCCTTCGACGCGCAGGACGCCGAGGATCGGCTTCAACTTCAGCGAGACCTTCACTTCACCGCCGACCTTCACGTCGACGTCCTCGCTCTCGGCCGTCTCGTATCCAGGCAACTCGGCGATGACCTTGTACTTGCCCGCGACGAGTCCGAGTGGGCGCGGCGACGTTCCTCGGGGACCGAGGTCCTTGCGATTCAGGTAGAGCGTCGCACTCGGGGGATCCGTCTCGACTCGGAGGACGGCGACGTTCGCGCTGATGCGCTGGATGGCCTCTTCGATGGGCTTGCGCGCGTCCGGCTTGGGTTCGGCGTCGAGCGCCATCATGTAATAGCGGTACGCGTCGGCGGCGCGATTGAGCTGTTCGTACGTGCGCGCGATGTTGAAGATGACGTTGCGGTTCGCGACGAGTCGGTTCGAGGCGAGGAAGTGTTCGAGCGCCCCGCGGAAGTCCGCTTCCTTGTACCGCTCGGCACCGAGCTGGAACTGCAGGTCGGCTTCGTCGGCCGCGGCGTCGTCGGCACGGGCCTCACGCGGAGCGAACGGTGCGAGGGTCGTCGCGAACGCGAACATGGACACGAGCAGACGGGAGGTGCTGCGAAGGCGCCTTCGATTCATCGATCGGTTTTCCTGGGAGACGGAAGTTGGGACGAGTCGTGCGAGTCGTGCGAGTCGGACGGTCGCGGGGACGTGGATCTGGGGCGCGGAGCGGCGATTCAGCGCTCCATACGGATGTCGAGACCGCCGGCCGAGGACTTGGGCTTCGGCTTCGGAGGTGCCGCGGCGGGCGCGGGCGCCGCCTTCATCGCGGACTTCGGCTCCGCGGACTTCGGAGCGCTCGCCGTGGCGGCGACGGGAGCGTCGGGTGCGGACGGTGTCGTGGGCGCGGGAGGAACGGGCGCGGACGTCGGAACGACCGCCGACGCGGACGGAACGGGCACCGTGGACGGCGCGACCTTGGCTTCGGTCTCGGGTCCGTGGACGACGACCGCGGCACCGGTCGTCTCGGACCCGCGCCGCTGGCCGAGGAAGAACGCGATGACGACGACGACCAGGAGGGCGAGCGCGACGAGCACCACGCCCTTCTTTCTCTTCGAGGGCGGAGCCGACTCCTGGGGCGTGACGATGGCGTCGTTCGTCGAGCTCGCGACGCCCATTCTCGACGAGGACACGCGGCCCGCCGAATCGCGGAGCGACATGGACGGAGGAAGTTCCGAGGCGGGAAGGACGAGCGTCGCCGCACCGAGACCGGCATCCCGCGTGATGGAGGCGGCCCGCTCCGCCGGGACACGCGCCCGCTTCCGCGCGTACGGCAGCAACGCGATGGCGAGCTCCGCGGCGTTCGGGAAGCGGTCGGCAGGGTTCTTCTCGAGGCACCGCCTCACGATGCCCACGAGCGCGTCCGGAACGGCCGGATTGAGGGCCTGGAGGTCCCGGGGCGCTTCGTTGTTGATACGGATGACGAGGCTCGTGAAGGTCTCCCCCTCGAAGGCCGTGTCGCCGGCGAGGAGCTCGAACAGCACGGCGCCGAGGG
>JAXLYL010000015.1:0-152051 GCA_046351475.1 Polyangiaceae bacterium | reverse complement strand
CTTGCGAGACCTGCGACGCGCGGAAGAAGCAGGTCGAAGAGTTTCCGGGGCGATGCAGCGCGACCCGTGCCGGGATCGACCCACGATCCGACTGCGCCGCCGAAAGTACGGCCTCGTGCGGACGCACGGGAGAATGCGACGGGCGGCGCGGATGTGCGCTCCATCCCCGAGGGACGCCCTGCGACGAAGGATCCCACCGAGCGTGTTCCGGCGACGGACTGTGCACGTCCGAAGGTGCGACCTGCTCGGACGGTCGCCTCGTCGCGCCCGACGGGACGATCACCGACTGCGCGCCGTACCGTTGCGCGGGACAAACGTGCCCCCGGACGTGCGCGAGCGTCGACGACTGTACCGAGGGGAACGTGTGCACGAGAGACGGGCGCTGCGCGCCTGCTTCGACGGCCGCCCGGGAGTCCTCCGGGTGCGGAGTGACCTTCCGCGAGAAGCGTACGCCGAGGGAGTTCGGCGTCGTCGTGGCTCTCGGGCTGGTCCGTCTCGCACGCAGGATCTCGTCGCGCGGGCGACGGGAGTCTTCGCGGCCTCCGCGGCGCAGCTGACGTTCCGAGATTCGGAGCTTCGCCCCGGGCACATGGTACGTTCACTCCCATGTCCCGCGCCAAGTCGGACCGACCGCCCGCCAGCGTGAAGGAGCCTCGCCGCGAGCCCGTGCAGGAGCGGAGCCGCGACACCGTGCGCGTCATCCTCGAAGCGACCACGCTCCTCCTGCAGGACGGGGAGAACGTCGACACGCTCACGATGAAGGACATCGCGCGGCGGGCCGGCGTGAGCGACGCGACCCTCTACCGATTCTTCCTCACGAAGGAATCGCTCCTCGCGGCCTGGGAAGAGGCCCAGATGAACCGGATCCTCGAGGCCGTGCTCGACGTGGGACGCGCCGAATACGCCAGAGAGGCCCCGATGGCGGACGGACTCCGGGCGGTGGTGCGCACGGGGATGCTGCTCCTCATGGACCTCGGCGACCTCTACGGGCGGGCGCCCAGCGAGGGACTGCTCTCGCGGCGGGAGGTGCGGGACGCGCGTGTGCAGGCGCTCCTCCAGGGACTCACGCCCCTCGTGATGCGTTCGTCGGACGTGCGGCCGGTGGACCGGGCGGCGGGCGCCGAAGTGATGGTGCTCACCGTCCTCGCGCTCGCGTTCGTGCGCCGGCAGAACCTGACGAAGGAGCGCTTGGCCGACGAAGTGGCGGACATGATCGTGCGGTACTTCGTGGCGGACGACCGGGGCTCCGGGAACGTCGGCCGGGCGTCCGCGACGTGACCTCGGGATCGAAGGACCCTCTCCACGGCGTCACCCTCGAACGGATCGTGACCGCGTTGGTCGAGCACCACGGGTTCGAGGTGCTCGGCCAGAAGGTCACGATCCGCTGCTTCACCCACGACCCGAGCATCGCTTCGAGCCTCAAGTTCCTCCGACGCACGCCCTGGGCGCGGGAGAAGGTGGAGCGGCTCTACCTCGAGATGGTGGCGTCGGAGCGCGCACCGACGCGATCCGACTAGGGCCCGCGTCGCGTCACTTCGAGGTGGCGAGCCGCGCCTTCGTCTTCTCGAAGAGGGCGCGCTGATCCTTCTCGCGCTTCGCGAGCATCTCGACGAGGAGCTTCTCCGCGCGTTTCGCGCCGCAGGCCTGCACGGCCTTCTCGTTGTACTTTCGGCGCACGAGATCGTTCTTCGCCGACCCCGCCGACGGGTGCGGCGAATTCGTGAGATTGCCCTCCAGTTCCTTCTGGGCGCCGACGAACGTCTTCTTCGCGCATTCGCCCCACTTGGCGTGGATGGACTCGAACTCGTCGGCCGCCTTCTTGTCGACGAGCCCGCGCTTGCCGAGCTCGATCACGTGCTCACGGAACAGGAGGTTGTTCCGGAGCGGCGCCGGCCACTCGGCCACGGGGGTCATGCCCTTCGCGAACGTGGGCTTTTCGCCGTTCGCCATGGGGCTGTCCCAATACCGGGATCCGTCGGGCGTGACGACGAAGACGTCGGACCCGTCCACGTTCCAGACGAGGACGGTGGTCTTCGGTTGCAGCTGCTTGAAGTCGAACTGATAGATGGCGAGCCACGACGACTTCACGACGTCGTGCGTCCAGTCGCCGAACTCGTAGTCGGGACGGAGCCACGCGTTGAACTTCGCGAGAGGCGCCTTCTTCTCCCCCTCCGACGCCGGGCCCTGGCGGAGATCCTTCTCGCGCACGAAGCCGAGACCACCCTTGCCGTCGGGCAATCCCACCGGGGCGTACCAGGCTCCGCCGTCCTCCGTCGCGTGCATCATCATGTCGGCCGTCGCGAGCTCGAACGCTTCGGCGACCTTCGCGAGATCCCCCGAGTCCTCCGGCTTGAACTTCGGGAAGCGCTTCACGACGGACACCGAAGCGAGGGCTTCCGCTTCGACGTCCGACTTGGACTTTTCGGGCGCCTTCGGGCCCGGAGGCGCGCCCTTGATCGTGGCCACGCCGAGGGGCTTGGCGTCGGCGTCGCGGACGAGGGGCAGTTCGTCGCCCATGCGCTTGTCGGTCTCGCCCTTCACGAGGAGGAGGTTGCCGCCCGTGCCGATGAAGAGGGCCCGGGTGCCGTCCGGCTTCAGGAAGGCGTACCCGAGGAGTTCGCCTCCCTGACGCGCGCGCACCTCCTCCTGCGTCAGTTCCACGACGTCGGGCGAGCCATCCATCTGGATCTTGGCCTTGTCGCCCGTGCGGTCGATGACGAGGTGGATCATGCCGTCGGCGGTCGAGAAGTGGCCGAGCTTGGACATGGCGGCGGGCGTGGCGGCCGCCGACGAAGCGGTGTCGGGCGTCTTGGTGGAACCTGCTTCGGGCGCGCCTCCGCAGGCCGCGAGGACGAGGGTCGAAACGACGAGGGTTGCCGTGCCGGTACGCATCATGTCCGTGATCTCCTTCGCTCGCGTCGTTGCGCGAGGAGCAGGGGGACGCCGCGTGCGCGCGGCCCGTGGCATCCGAGAAATGGGTCGAGACTACGGGAAGGCGCGGGCCGTGTCTCCGCATGGCGAAGCCCGAGAGGCCGATGTGCGTCTCAGCGGGGTTTGGCGAACACGCCTCGGCCGACGTTCTCACCGAACCAGTAGACGCATCGACCGTCCGCGGCGATGGGCCGGACGAACGAATCGCCGGCGATGGCGGTCGCACCGGTGACGAGGGTCGTCGTGGTGCCCGGGCCCGGGGCGCGTCGTGCGATGCCCGAGGCGTAGGAGAACAAGGCGAGGCCCTCTCCGGGCCACGCCACGAGGGCGCCCGCACTCGGGACGTAGTCGTCGATCATCCCCGTGTTCACGCCTTGGCGGTCGAACACCGCGAGGGCACCGACGTAAGGAGAGGACGGAGCCCGCAGCCAGAACGTGTACCGGCCGTCGCTCGCGAGATCCCCGATGCGGAAGCCAGGACCCGAGACGTCCGTCGCTTGGACGGGGTTCGCGGTTCCCGTCGAGATTGCTCCTTCCGGAATCGAATACACGCGGCCCTCGAACGCCTGGTAGTCGTCGGCGACGAAAAAGATCTTCTCCCCGTCGCTCGCGAGATGGGTGATGGACGTGGTCTGGGTCGGCGCGGGAAGATCCGTCGCCATGTTGTACTTGAGCGCGAAGGCCGAGCTCGCCACGGCGTTCGCCGCGAAGATTTGGCGACCGGTTCGGGAGAACCAATAAAGTCGGCCGTCCCGGAACGTGAGCCCCTCCGGCGTCACGAGGTTGTCGACCACGGAGATCGGGTTGCCCCCGGCCGCAGGCTGGCAGCGGAGGCCGCCGAGCACCTGGGGATTGCTCGAGCCTTCGAGCCAACACACGGTCCCGTTCTCGGCCTCCACGCCCCAGAAGCCCGTGTTCGCGCTCGCCGTGGCGAAGAGGATGGGCGCCGAACGTCCGTCCACCGGAGCTCGCCACATCTCGACGCCGTTCTTGACGAAGAAGACCGCGCCGTCCGTGACTGCCAAATACGAAACGTAGTCGTTCGCTTCGAGGTCCACGATCCTGCCGTTCGCGCAGGTCGTCCCGCCCGCGCCGCCGTCGGACCCGCCCCCCTCGGCGGAGCCTCCGTCGCTCGACGTCCCGGCGTCCGACGTGCCTGATTCCCGTCCGGCATCCGAGGAGGATCCGGAGTCGGTCGTGGATCCGGAGTCGCGACCGGCGTCCGATGCGGCGGCGTCCGAACCGGAATCACGGCCGGCGTCGGTCGTGGTGGCGTCCACGCCGGAGTCGCGCCCCGCATCCTGGGGCGAAGCATCCACCGTCGTCGCGTCGGAGCCGGCGTCGTCGCCGGGCAGCACGCCGTTCCCGCCCGGGCAGGCTCCCTTCGACCCCCGCACCGTACCGGAGCCCAAGCCGGGCACGTCGAACACGCCGGTGAGATCGGTCCCCGTGGGACCGAGGGTCAGGTTCGCCGAGCCCGCGCCGCCCGTGACCGCGAGGGTGATGGCGCTCCCGGACTTGGTCCCACCCGCGGCGCCGCGCAACGCTCCGGACCAGAACACGGCGCCCGCCGAGGACCCGGTGGTGAAGAGATTGAAGGCGCCCGTGAGGCCGCCCTCCATGACGCCGCAGTACCGTTCGATGGGATCGACGCCCAACACGGCCGAGTCCCACAAACGCGGGACTCCATCCGCGCCCGTGCACACCATGCTGAGCCGACCTCCGACGAGTCGGCCACTCGGGCACGTGAACGCGCCCAAGGCACCCGAGGCCGTGCCGCGAATCGTGACCACGGAGCCCGTCGTGTCCACTTCTCCGGACAACGCGATGTCGCCGACGACGGTCGACAGGCGCAGGGTTCCCGTCACCACGGCGCCGCCCACGATGGTCTTGGTCGTGGTGCCGGAGGTCGGATTCGTGAGGGTGAGATCCGCGACGCCGGTTTCACCGTCCGGGCCGGCCCACACGCCCGCCAACCGCGTGGCCTCGCCCGCGCCGGGCGATGGAACACCCGCGTCCGACCCGCCGCCCGTTCCGGAATTTCCGCAGGCCGATACCGCTCCCAACATCGACGCCAACGCCCATGTCCACCGGATCTTCATGGGGCGATCCTAGGCCGCTCTCGAGGCCCGCGAAAGGGATGTCCGCCATCGCGACCGGCGCGCTGGCGCCGAGCGTGAGCGGACGCGCGTACGCTTGACCGGTTCGCGTGGCTCCCCGACAGTGCCGAGATCATGGCCACGTTGATCTACGCCGCGAACATGTCCCTCGACGGCTACACCGAGACCCGCACCGGCGCCTTCGACTGGGCCGAACACGACCCCGCGGTCTTCGCGTTCACGACGGAGATCATGCGCTCGGCCGGGACGTACCTCTACGGACGCCGCATGTACGAGACGATGGCCGTCTGGGAGACCGATCCGTCGCTCGGCGCGCGCTCGGAGCTCTTGGCCCGCTTCGCGGACGCGTGGAAGGCGGCGGACAAGATCGTCCATTCCTCGACCCTCGCGTCGGTGCCGACGGCAAGGACGCGCATCGAACGCCGCTTCGACGCGTCGGCCGTCCGGAAGCTCGTGGCGTCGTCGTCGCGGGACGTGCTCGTCGGCGGTCCCCATCTGGCGGCGCAAGCCTTCGAAGCGGGATTGGCCATCGACTGTCACCTCATCGTGTGGCCCGTCGTCCTCGGAGGTCGCAACCCGGCGCTGCCCACCTTCGGGCGCGTGGATCTCGAGCTCGTGAAGCACGAGCGCATCGGCGACGGCGTGGTGCACCTTCACTACCGCACGCGCTCCGCGTAGGGGCCTCTATTGGAAGTTCTGCACGGCCCACACCGATCCGTCGCGGGTCGTGAAGAAGCCGCAGCTCACGCGCGCGTACTCGTCGCTCGCCATGTTGTCGTAGTGACCGCCACCCGGTCCTTCGTCCCACATCATCTGGAGGCAGTCGCCGAGGATGCTCGCGGGCGTGCCGTCCCAGCCTGGACACTCGTTCTGCGCGAACTCCCGGCACTGGCCGAAGGCGCCGTGGGCCGTGCCCGTGGAGCTGTCGCTCTCGGCTTGGCCGTCGGTGCAGGACTCGGCGTTGGTCCAGCGTTGCAAGGGCGATCGACCGAGGGTCGCCCGGTACCGGTTGATGGTGTCGACGCAGTCCTGGGGCGGCCCGGCCGTCGCGGGCGAACCCGTCGACCCGCCCGCGCCCGAAGCTCCCCCGACACCCCCGGTTCCCGACGTGCCGGCGTTGCCCGCGGACGCGCCGCCGGCCGTTCCGCCCGTTCCGGGATCCACTTCGGGATCCCCGTCCGGCGTGGTGGTGGGCTTCGCCTTCTTCTTCGCGGAGGGGAGCTTCTTCTTCGTGGTCGTCGTGCCGTTGGAAGGCGTGCCGAGCGCGCCGCGGACCTCGGGAGCCGAACACCCGGAGAGGTGGCCCAGGGAGAGGGCGAAGGCGAGGACCAGCAATCGCCGAGCGACGGGAGGACTTCGGAAGGGGACGGCCACGCCTTCAGTGTGCCACCAGCGAAGCCCTCGGCACAGCGGGCCGCGACGATCTCCGGACGAACGGAGAGCGCGATAGGCTCCGGACATGGGCGACATCCGGTTCCGCGACTACGGGCGCATCGTGTTCTTCACGGGAGCGGGCCTCTCGGCGGAGAGCGGCATTCCGACGTACCGGGGTCGCGGGGGTATCTGGGCGAAGTACGACTACGAGGCGTACGCATGCCAGCGCGCGTTCGATCGGGACCCGCATCGTGTCTGGGATTTCCACGACGTCCGCCGCGCGTTCGTGGCGGCCTGTGAACCGAGCGAGGGGCACCGGATCGTCGCGGAGGTGCAGCGCGCGAAGCCGGAGACGATCGTGATCACCCAGAACATCGATGGCCTCCACCAACGCGCCGGATCGAAGGACGTGGTGGAACTCCACGGCAGTCTGTGGCGCGTGCGGTGCCCGCACGAAGGCACGGTGCGCCCAGATCTCTCGGTGCCCATGAACCCGAGGACGTGTGCGTGCGGCGCGGTCCTCCGGCCGGACATCGTGTGGTTCGAGGACGCCTTGGACCGGGAGACCGTGCGGCGCGCGGAGGAGGCCCTCGAGCGCTGCGATCTGCTCGTGAGCGTGGGCACGTCGGCGGTGGTGTACCCGGCGGCGGACCTTCCGCAGATCGCGGCGGCGAGGGGCGCGATGACGGTGGAGGTGAACCTCGAGGACACGCCCATGACCGGACTCTACCGGGAGAGAGTGCGGGGGAAGGCGAGCGACGCGCTGCGCGCGATGACGTGACCAGACTCGGTGCTCGGGCTCGAACCCCGTCGCGTCGACGTCCCGGTTACGTTTGACCCGGGGCGGATTCGCGCCGCAGCGACGTCCTCCTCCCGAAGCCGTTCACGTGGCCGATCGCGTGGTCGACGTGTCCATGAGGGTCGCCTTCACGGCGAGGGCGCCTTCGGCTGCGCGACGCAATCGAAGGTTCCCTGGGGACCACGGCCTCCGCAGTATCGGAATCGCACGAGGTCGTCGCTCGCCACCACGACGCAGCCCGTGTCGTCCGCGACTCCCTGCATGTAGGAGCGATCGCGTCCCACCGAACACCCGTAGAACGTGACGGTGCCCCCATCCACGACCGCGTCGTTGAGCAGGCTGCAGAGGTCGTCGTAGTTGCCCGTGCCCTGGCGCGAGTGGTCGAGGCCGATCATCTGGCAATGCTGGTCGGTGTCCACGAAGTGCGTCCCGTGGTCGAGGAACACGATCGCCTTGTATTTCGCGCCTCCCCGACGCGCCACGAGGTCGTCGATCCCCTTGGACAAATCCGCGATGCACGTACCCTCTCCGCGCGCGCACGGGATGCAGATGGAGTCCGCGGGATTGGCGGACTGCAAGTCGAACGCGCAGCGGGTGAAGTCGGCTCCGTTGGCGAGCGTGAGGCTGAGCGGATAGAGGAGCGGGCTCTTCGCCTTCGGAGTGTCGTCCCGATAGGGCTGGTCGTAGCCGTCGTAGATGACGAGGATGTCGGCGTCGTCGGCCGCTGCCGCACGGGGAGACGACGTCGGCGCGTCGTGCTCGCCGTCGTTCGAGACCTCCCCGTCGACGAGTGCGGACGTCACCTCGCCCCACTCCCCGATCGAGGGGGAACCGGCGTTCGCCGAGCAACCTGCGGCAAGTCCTGCGATCGCCGTGAGAAGCACCCTGCGCGCGGCGTCCTTCATGACCTCCCACGGAGCAGGAATCACACCACCACGCGCCGGGCTCGATTTCCGTGGAACCATATAGTTCCGCCCCGAGCGGGTCGGTGCGTGTCTCCCGAGGTGGTGGACGCCCGATCCAGCTCCCGCTGCACGCGAAGCGCCCTGAGACGAAAGCGGCCGAGACGGTCCCGTGCGAGGGCGCGCAGCCCACGGGAGTGCGTGCCTCGTCCGGACGGCGGTCTCAGCGCGTCGACACCTCCACGAGCGTGTCCCGCAATCGCGATGGACAAAGCTCGGCCCCCACGAGGTCGGCCGTCCAATCGAGTCCGATGCGGTCCTCCGATTCGCAGTCCGGAAGGAGTCCGTCGATCACTTCGTCCAGGGGCAGCTCCTCCACCGAGCCGTCGAACCCTTCGAGGGCGATCGCCGTGGCATGGGCTGCGTGCGAGAAGAGGAGCCGCACCGGTCCCTCCGACGTGTGGGAGGGCAGTGCCAAGACGCCTCCGGTCGACGTGCGGAGAACGTACGCTCTCCGCGACGCGACCATCGCGTCGAGCCCGCGCGCCGTACGCTCCGCCACGAAGGATTCGTCGCGGCTCGGAGGAAACACGTCCTCGAACCACTCCGTGCCCTCCGGTGCGTCGTCCACCAGGTACACGTGGGAAACCACCTTGCCCGGCGGCATGCGGTAGCCGTTGGCGAGGACGGCTTCGGGGCCGGCGAGGGGGCCGGCAAGACAACGGGCGAGAGGATCGGCGCGCATTTCCCTCGCGCTACCGTCGGCGGAAGGGGGCTGCAAGCCGCGAAGCTCCCGTCTCCTCCCGGAGGGCGACTCCGTCGTCGGTTCGGTGACCCCCGTCGGCACTCCGCAGGCCCCCGCGCCCACGTCGAACGTCGTCGTCCGAGGAGACCTTCGGTCGAGTACCCTTCCTCCCGTGTCCTGGACCGTGGTCTACGACTTCGCATCGGCCGGCTTCCGCGGCGCGTGGGTCGGCGCGCTCTCCGCCGCCTTCGCCCTCGCCGCCGTCGCGTGTGTGCTCTTTCGCGAGCGTCTCGCGAGCGTGCGGATCGGCGGCGGGAAGAACTCCCTTCCCGGTTGGCTCTTCGGCGTCGCTTGGTTCGGCATCGCGACGTTCGTCTCCGCGTCCTTCTTCGCGTCCCTCTACGCGAACGATCGGGAGCTCCGCGCCGCCCTCCGCGAGGGCCGTGCCGCCGACGTGGAAGGGCCCATCCGCGATCTCCGCGTCACCGGTGTCGCCAACCACGAGACCACCACGTTCACCGTGGGCGGCGTGACGTTCGAGTCCCGTGTGAACGATCTGGAAGGCGGGTTCCACGACGACCCCGGCCCCGACAGCGTGCTTCGCGAAGGCACCCTCGCCCGCGTCCACCACGTCGGCAATCGCATCGTCCGGCTCGAGGTGGGCGAGCGCGGTGGTGCCTCGCCCCGCTGACGCGCGTATCCTCCGCCCGATGATCGGACCCATGCCCCGCGAAAACTGGAGCGCCGCCATGACCCCGTCGCGGGGCCATCTGCACGCCGGTACCAAGTACCGCGTCGTGCAGTCCTTCGTGGACTTCGACGGCGGCGAACACCCCGTGGGGGAGACGTGGTGGTTTCTCGGCGCCGACTACAACGCCTACCACGAAGGACTCTCCCTCTTCGTGAGCCTGGACGGCGATCGGCTATGGCAGATCCGGTTGTCGGCCTTCCCCGGGGATCAGGATCGGATCGTCGCCGAGCTGCGACGCGTACATCGCGGTGGACGAGGTCCTGACGACGGCGAGCATGGGGAGTTCCGGATTATCGCGGAGCTCGAGCCGCGAGCGAGTCCCCTTTCGCGAAGACGTGGAGCGCCATTCGCGCCCGTGAAGCGGCCACGTAGCGGGAGCGGCGATGACGTCGCGGGTCGGATGGATCGATGTCGAGGAGGAGGACGACGTCCGCTTCGAGGCCTTTGAATGCGTCGATCGTGGGCAACTCTTTCGCATCGACGGGTCCGAGGATCCCGACGCAGGTCAATCCGTCACGGTCCGACCGTCGCCCACCCGTCCAAGAACGATCGGTCGAACGGTGTTCCGTGGCACGTCGGGCACGCGATCGCCTTTCCGTCCGTGGTCACGAGCTTCGAGACGAAGTTCTCGTGCATCCAGCGTCGGAGGGCGGGCTCGCTCGAACGATCCAGGAACGTGGCCTTGCCCTGGTGGCACGAATCGCAATAGAGCGGCGATCCGTCCGCGAAGCGGAGCTTCTGCACGAACTCCGTGTACATCTTGAAGGCCACGCGCTTTCGCGGCGTCGACACGTCGGGCTTCACGCGCACCTCACCGTCGGACTTCGTCTCCGACGCATGACACCCCGTGCACTCCACACCCAGGCTCTTCGCGAACGACTCCATCATGGTCGTCCGATGATCCTTCTTCAGCTTCTCGATGGACGACGGGAACGCGTTCGCCGTCACGCCGATGGCCGCCAGTCCCGGCAGGATCGTCGACGGTCGCAGGCTCGGCGTCGCGCCCACGGAAACCTCGTCCGGCGTCGCCGGCGCCGGCGCGGTGCCTCCGCCCGGCGCGCCACCGAGATCCGGCACCTCCGGTCCGTCGGGATGGGCAGGATCGCCCATGGCGCACGCGGACGCGAAGGCCAGGGACGCTGAGAGAACGAGCCACGAACCCGTGCGTGCGACCGCCATCGCGAATGCCTCCGTCCCCCGGGCCGACGGTGTGTCACGGTCGCGGCCGACCGTCGACCGCCGCACCCCTGCTCCTGCCGATTCGACGGGAAGATCGGCGCTCGCGACGTCGCCCAGGCCGGGCGCGTCCCGACTTCGCGGGCGTCCGTTCCGCCGACCCCGGAAAAGCGCAGTCCGTCGCCCGTTCGTGACGTCGGTCGCCCACGACGTGCCGACGTCGACGTTCGGAACCCGATCTCCGAGCGGTCAAGCAACCGCCTTCCACGCTCTCCTCGCTCCGGGCATGCGCGTCCGCCGATCGTCTCGCCGCGAACCGCTCGGTCTTCCCATCCCTTGAGGCTCTCCGTCCGATTCGCGCCCGTCGCCGTCGCTCTCGTGCCGTCCTTGGTCCTCTCGGCATGCCAGCGCCGACCTGACTTCACGGGGCCTCGTCTCGGTCCGACGTACGGCCCCGCACACCTGCTCCCCTGCCGGCGGATACGCCGCGCCGAACGACGGCCCTCCGAATCCCGGCTACGCGTAGTCTCTCCTTCGCGCGCGCCCTACGCGGCGCCCGCGCTCCCTCCCGGCGCGCTCGCGAACCTCGATCCCGAACGACGACTTCCAGACCGGCCCTCCCATGCCCAATCCCCGATTGCCCTCGTCCGCCTCGCGGCCCTGGGCGTGAAGGCGAAGGCCGCCGAGCAACCGGTCCACACCGAAGGCAACCTCACGTGCGCGGTGCGTCCCAGGTCGTCACCGTCGAGAGCGGACCTTCCGGCGCGAAGTGGAACCCTCCCGTGAAGGTCACGTGCCTCGTGGCCCACGCCTCTACGACGAAGGCGTGTTCTCGGTCGCTCCCTCCCGGCGCGCTCGCGAACCTCGATCCGAACGACGACTTCCAGACCGGCTACCGAACGGACGGACTCGTGATCTGGTGACGGCGTGCTAAAGGCGCGGCCATGAATCCCGAAAACCTCCTCAAGTTGAAGGACGCCGTGGTCCTCGGCGCCACGGCGATCGCGTTCAAGGTCGTCGCGGCGTTCGTGTTCTGGGTCGTGGGCCGATGGTTGATCGGCGTCGCCGTACGCTTCGTCCGACGCGCCCTCGAGAGTCAGCACGTCGATCCGACGCTCCTCCGTTACGCCGGTTCGATCATCAACGTGTCGCTCAACATCGTCCTCGTCATGGGGATCCTCGGATACTTCGGCGTCCAGACGACGACCTTCGCCGCCCTGTTCGCCGCGGCGGGCGTCGCCATCGGCATGGCCTGGTCGGGGCTCCTCGCCCATTTCGCCGCCGGGGCTTTCCTCGTGGTCCTCCGCCCGTTCAAGACCGGGGACTTCGTCACCATCGGTGGCGTGACCGGCACCGTCCGGGAGATCGGACTGTTCGCCACCGGTATCGACACGCCCGACAACGTCTTCACCGTCCTCGGCAACAACAAGGTCCTCTCCGACACCATCGTGAACTACAGCGCCAACGCGTACCGCCGCGTGGAGCTCAAGGCCCAGCTCTCGGGGTCGGCCGACTGGAAGTCCGTCGTCCGGGTGTTGGAAGCCAAGCTCGCCTCCATCCCGAACGTCCTCGCCACACCGAAGCCCGAGATCTCCATCCTCGAGTTCAACCTCGTCGGTCCCGTGCTCGCCGTGCGGCCGTTCTGTCACACGGACCACTACTGGCAGGTGTACTTCGACGCGAACCGGGTCCTGAAGGACGACCTCGCGGAGTTCCCCGCGCCCATGCCGGCGCAGACCGTCACCGTGCGCCAAGTGGCGTGACGACAGGACGCGGCCCCGGCCGTGAGGGACGAGGAGGGGGGCCGACGACGGCTGCCGCGCGGGCACGGGTCACCTCCGTTCCAGGAGCTCGCGCGTTTCCCGCGGGCGACATGGACAGCCTGTCCACCGGAACCCGAGGGCCCTAGGATTCTTCCGTGACCCCACGTGCAGCAAGCGCCATCGATCCCGAAGTCCTCGTCGTAGGTGCCGGTCCCACAGGCCTCGTGCTCGCCCTCGAACTCGCGCGGCGTGGCGTTCCGTTCCGCATCGTGGACAAGAGCCTCGCGCCCTCCTCCACGTCGAAGGCCCTCGGCATCCACGCGCGCACCCTCGAGGTCCTCGGAATTCCTCGGTCTCGCCGACACCTTCGTGAACGCCGGCTTCCGATCGGGCGGTGTGCGCCTCTTCGTGCGTGGGCGCGAAGTGGCCTCGGCAAACTCGAAGGCCTCGCCGAACACGGCACGCCGTACCCGTACATCCTCGTCCTCTCCAAGCGAAGACCGAAGCGTTCCTCACAGGACGCCCTCCGCGCGCGCGGGATCCGTCGAACGCGGCGTGGAGGTGCTCTCCGTCGCGCAGGATCCGACGGGGTCGTCACCCGTCTCCGTGGTCCCGACGGTGCGGAGACTTCGGTTCGGAGCGCCTACGTCGTCGGTGCGACGGAGCCCATTCCGTCGTGCGGAAGGAACTCGAGATCCCCTTCGTGGGCGAGGCGTATGCGCAACGCTTCCTCCTCGCCGACGTCGACGTCGACTGGGACCTGTCCCACGACACCTTCACCCTCTTCTTCGGTCCGAAGGGCGTCTGTGCATACTTTCCCATCGACGGGAAGAAGCACGGCCGTTTCGTGATCGTCGATCACGTGACGGACTCCGACGACGGGCCCACCCTCGAAGGCATCCGGGACGCCGTGCGCTACTACGCCGAGCGCGACGTGCGCCTGTCGGACCCGGTGTGGCTCACGCGCTTCCGCCTCCATCACAGGTGCGCCGCGCGCTACGGCCGCGGCCGCGTGTTCCTCGCGGGCGACGCCGCCCACATCCACAGTCCCGCGGGTGGGCAGGGATGAACACCGGCATCCAGGACGCGTTCAACCTCGGATGGGAAACTCGCCGCCGTACTCCGCGAGGGAGCGGCACCGACCCTCCTCGATTCCTACGACGCCGAACGGCGCCCGGTGGGCGAACATCTCGTGCGTCGCACCGATCGCCTCTTCACGTTCCTCTCCACGGGCAATCGTCTCGTGTCCCACGTGAGGAACGCCGTCGCGCCCGTCGTCGCGCCTCTCGTCATGAACGATCCCGGCCGTCGGGACCGGCGTTCCACTTCGTCTCGCAGCTCGGTGTCCGCTACCTCCGTAGCCCCATCGTGGGCGAAGCGCGTGGCGGCCTCGGTGTCGACGCGGCGCCCAGACCACGCGCGGGCACTCGGGCGCCCGACGTGTCCCTCCGCGAGGGCGCGACCTCTTCGACGCGTTCCGCGACGGTGATTCCATTGGCTCGCCCTCGGGCCCGACGACGCGAAGGACGGCGCGCTCGTCCTCGCGGCGGCGCGCGACGCGTTCGCTTCCGCCTGTCCAGGGGTGTCCGTCGCGCGTCACGACCTGCGCGGGATTCCCGACGCCACGCGAAGGTACGCCGCGACCGCCCCGTGCAGCGTGCTCGTGCGACCTGACGGCTACGTCGCGTTCAAGGCGACGGGGACGTCCGCCGTTCCGTGCGCGGAGCACCTCGCTCGGATGTTCCGCGGTCGTCCGACCGTCGACGCCCGCTGAGACGCGACGGGCCGCCGGTCCGGCCCAGGCGCGGCCCTTCGCGTGCGGGACCCGGCAGGCAACCGCGGTCAGCGTGCCGCCCCGGCATCCGATCCCGCGTCGACGTCCGCGTTCGCCGTGGCACGCGGGAGCGATTCGGCTTCCGAGGCGGGAGGCTCCGTCGCGGCCGCGCCGTCGGAGTCCTGGATGCGCTTCACACCGAGGCCTCCCACGAGTCCGACGAGCACGGCCATGGCGAGCGCACCGTAGCGACGCAGGGAAGGTCGCGCGTCCCCCGGCAAGGCGCTCGGGAGGACGTCGCCCGCATGGGTCAACGCGGAGAGCGACGACGGCGCGCGTGGGATTCCGCGTGCGTTCGACGCGCCTTTGGGCAAGGGCAGGTTCAAGAGAGGACGCTGGGACTGCACCTTCGCCCGCGTGGATAGGACACGTTCCGTGCGTCGTCCCGTTCCTCGGGTCGCCGCAGGACCGAACCCTTCGAGGAGCTTCGCGAGCTCGGCGACGTCCGCCGGTCGACGTTCGGGGTCCTTGTCGAGGCACCATTGCACGATGGCCGACAGGCCCAGGGGGACCTCCGGCCGGACGCTGGAAACGGGCTCCGGATCGTGGACGAGGATCCGCACGAACAAGGCCTCGAAGGAGTCGCCGGTGAAGGGCATCCGTCCGGTGAGCATCTCGTAGAGGCACACGCCGAGTGCCCAGATGTCGACGCGGGGATCGGTGGTCTCGGGATCCTCGATGCGTTCCGGGGCCATGTACGCCGGCGAGCCGAACCCGAGATCCCCGGGCGGTGGCCCACCCACGAACGGCATCGTCCGCGCGATGCCGAAGTCGAGGAGCTTCACGTGCCGGCTCCCGTCGATCGTGTCGACGAGGAACAGGTTCGCGAGTTTGACGTCGCGGTGGACGATTCCGAGAGCGTGGGCCTCGGCGAGGGCTTCGCAGGCCTGGGTCGCGACCAGGATGGCGTCGTCCACGGGAAGCCGACCCATGTCCGAGAGCTCGGCGGCGACGTCGCGCCCTTTGAGGTGTTCGACGACCATCACGGGGTCGCCCCCGTCGGTGGTGCCGACGTCGAGCACCTTGGCCGTGTGGGGACTCCGCAGACACGCGGCCGCGAGAGCTTCGTGCATCATGCGGTGGTGCGCGAGGGCGCGGTCTTCGCCTTCCTCGACGAGGAGCACTTTGAGCGCGACGCGATGCCCGAGTTCGAGGTGCCGTGCGGTGGCGACGAGCGCCATGCCTCCGCGGCCGATCACGGCCTCGACCCTGTATTTCCCGAGGACGATGGAACCCGGACCGACCGGGTCCTTGGACGCTACCTCGCCTGCGCTGGTCATCGACGTCCCACTCCGACGCCCGCGCGACCTTGGCGGACGCGTCGAGGTCCTCGCGCTTGCAGACGGGACGGCGCCGCGCAAGTCGCGTTCTCCGCACATCAACGTCTCCGTGGAGGATCGCCCTCAGGCCGGAACTGACACCCCGACTGCTCGGGCACCGGAGCGGCGCGGTTCTGGCAGCTGAAACCGGTGGGACAGCGGATGTCCTGGGTGGAGCAAAGCTGTCGACCGATGGGGCACATGCCCGGGCTCACGCACGCCGAGCTGCCACCTTGCTCCGCGACGCAGCACACCTTCGAACTCCCGCAGTCGGACTGGTCGTCGCACTCGAAGCGCGTCGACGGCGCCATCGTCGCGTTGCACGGCCCGTCGACCGCCGAACCGCAGGTGCGGGTGGCCGAGCAGCAGTACTCGCCTTCGACGCACGTGACACCCACCGCACACTCGATTTCGAACCTCTCGGGCTGGCATTGGAACGAGGCCGCACCCGCTCGCACCGGACTGCACGCATGGGCGATGGGACATCGTGCGTCGTCGAAGGAGCAGAGCTGCTGGATGGTCGAGCAGTTCTGCGGGAGCGTGCAGCTCGACACGAGAGGCGACCCTCCCAGGGCGAGACAGCACACGCTCCCGTTGGGGCAGTCCGAAGCGTCGTCGCAGGACAGGATGTGGCCGCACGACGTGTTCGTGTCGATGCAAGAGTTCGTGTCCGAGCAGCACCACGGTGTCGCCCCGGTGCAGTCGCCGAACGTGCCGCCGCAACCCACGTGACCGTTGCCCAGGACCGGATCGTGTCCGTCCGTGCCCGAATCCGTGGCACCGTCCGACGCGTCGCCGCTTCCTCCGTCGCCCGCGTCCGGAGCGTCGGGACGGTCGTCGGACACCGCGTCGCTCGAGCCGTCGGCGGCATCGACCGTCGCGTCGCCCGTCGCGTCACGAGAGGCCGCGTCCGTGGGGACGTTCGACGCGTCGTCCCTTCGTGCGTCGGATGTCGTCGCATCGTCGGGTGAACCCGCGTCGGGCCGGGCCACGTCGTCGGTGGCGACGCGAGCGATGGGCGAAACCGGTCCTCCCTCGACGGCCGCGCAGAGCGGCTGTCCCGACTTCGGCCCGGAGCACTTCGAGCCGAAATACAAGGCCCGTACGCGCCCGTCGGTGGCGAGGGAACACGCCCGGCCGACGAGCTCGACGACGTCCCCCGTCCGCTCGAACTCCGACGGCGTGAGCACCGCCGCGCCCGTCGACGTCCCGGCGCCCGTCTCGAGATCGAAGGCGACCGCGACGTAGCCCTCGGTCTCGGACGTCGGCAGCCGGAAGCGGCACGGCGAATCGAGCGCCGTCCCGCGCGCGAGATCGGGGCATGCGCGCACGTCGAAACATCCCGCACCCGGGACGATTCCGGACGCTTCGACGTCCGTCGCGGGAACACAGGTTCCTCCGCGGCAGGTCGACGTCGTCTCGTCGCACGACAGGACGTCGAGGCACGACAGGTCGAACAGCGTGCCGAGGCGGAGGACCGACCCCGGGGCGTACCGGGCGACCACGACCTTCCGGATGCGGGGCTTGGATCGCTCGGCATCGACCCTTCCGAGCGTCGCGACGTCGTCGCAGAGCCCTGTCGCCGTGCCGTCGAAGCCTTCGACCACGATGCGCACGGACGACGTCGCGTCGCCCTGCGGCGCGAGCGCGATCGCGGACTCGTGCTCCACGAGCGCGATGGTGTCCCCTGGGGGACGGCTCTCGTCCACCGGGTAATCGCCGCAGAACGCCAACCGTCCGCCCGAACCGTGGACACGAATCCGGACCCGTTCGATGCCACCCAAGAGCGTGGAGGACGGCACGAACGTGAAGCCCGTGGGGTCCGATCCGCTGCACGAGGGGAAGAGCGCCAGGCCCGCGACGACGACCGTCGTCACGGAGACGGCGCGTCGCCGCCGTCCACGACCCCCCGTTGAGCCTCGACCTTCCATCGTACGACCGAGTCTATCCCAGATGCGTCGCGTTGGACGGCGGGCATGACGGCGCGCACGTTCCCCTCGAGGGACGTGGTGTCCCTACCTCCCGTGCCGCAACCTGTACGCGACCCACGATCCGCTCCGCCAAGGTCTCCGCGCGGGCCGACGAACGGGTCCGTGCCCGACGTCGTCGATCGTTCGACCAGGGCGTAGTCGAAGAAGGCCATGGCGCGCTCGGCGTCCATGGCCTCCGGGGTCCACGGGTTCGGTGCGGGTACGGGCGTCGCACCGAGGGCGCACGGGATGTGCCCCATGCCGCAGTAGCGAAGCGCCACCATGCTTCGGGGGTGCGGACGGAGCGCCACGTAGAGGCTCGGAAGGAGCGGGCCAGCGACTCGACGTTCATCACGCGCGATTCGCCGTCGGACACGAGCCCCACGAGCCGACCGCCCGGCGGAACCCGCGAGAGCACGGAGAGGGCATCGGCGACTTCCGTCCCGTAGCGCGCGTATTCCCGCGACAAGGCTGCGGCGTACCCGGTCCCGACGAAAACGGGAGCGACGAGCACCGACCGAGCGAGGAGCCGCGGTGTTCCTTCGGCCAGAAACCAGTCCGATCGGACGGGCAAGGCCGCGATGGCCGCGGCCACGACCACGGGCGCGAGGCGCGGGGACAACGACATGACCTCGTAGGCGTCCCAATGGTGAGGCAGGACCAGGTACGCGAGGACCACCACGGCGAGCGTCGCGCGACGGGCCTTGGCGTAGGGGTGGTCCGGGTTGGCTCGCAGTTCTCGATGGCGCGACGCCAGCGCGAGCGCCGCCCACGTCGCCACGATCCACGTGCTCGCGGCGAGATCCGAACCGTCGCGAAAGCCGCGCAGCAGGTGGACGCGAAGCCCCAGGACGTGCGCCACGAGATCCCGCCAGAGGGGCAGGTCCGCCTGCTCGGCACGTCGCGTCGCCATCAGGTCGGCGAGGGACGTGAGGACGGATCGCGACGCCGCACCCGCCCCGTGCGCCGTCGGACCCGCGTGCCACAGGAGAAAGAGCGCCGCGGACGGCACGAAGGCACCGAGGGTGATCGCCTTCGTCCGAAACGAGCCCCGAGCGACCACGGTCATGACCACCACCGCCGTTCCCGCGAGCGCGTACGACTCGAGGTGCAAACCGAAAAGGAGGAGGGAAGCGCACGCGAGAAGGAGCGCCGTCCAGGGACGTCGTGGCTCCGCGTTTGCGCCCACCCCTGCATGCGCCGCGATGGCGAGAACCGCGAAGACGACGGGCAACGAGAGCGTGTAGCCGAAAAAGCCGTAGTGGAGTCCGAGGTGGTACCCGAGGGGCGCGGCCAGGAGCGCCGGCGTCGCGGCGGTGCCCCATGCGCGTGCGAGCGCCGCCACCGAGAGCGGCAACGCGGCGATGCTCAGTCCGACCAGGAGCTTCAGGGCCACGAGCGGGCCGAGGCCCTTGCCGAGGAGCGCGAGCAGGAGCCACGGGAGCGCCGGCACCGACGGTCCCAGGCGCGGCGTGTAGAACTCCGCGTACGGCGAGTCCGTCGCTCCCGATTTTTCCAGCATGTCGGCGATGGCCAGGTGGAACGGGAGGTCGAGACCCGGCAGCACCGGCGTGGCGAAAAGGGGAAAGAGGAGCGCCGGGACGACCACGGCGTACCCGACGAGAAACCACCGCACGTCCGGGTCGAGTCGGTGTGTCACGGGGCCACCCGGTTTCGATCAGTACGACGGCGGGTAGGCATGGGAGTCGTCGAAGGTGAGCTGCCGAAGCAGGGTGCGGTCGGGCCGATCGCTGCGCACGCGAAGCTCGACGATCCCCGAGTCGAAGCAGCCCTCCGGAATGGCCCAGCGAAGCGTGTGTGATGTATGTATTGCGCCCGGCTCGACGGCGCGGGTCCCGAGGTCGCAGCGCCGACCGAACGTGCCCACGTCGAGCCCCACGTTCGTCCCGTCGTCCGCGTCCAACGTCAGCTCCGCGTCCGTCGCGAAGGGCCACCCTGCCGCGAACACGACGTGCGCTTCCTTCGCGACGAGCTTCGCGCCTTCGGGTGTTCCCACGAGACCCGTCGACGCTTCGAGCGCGGTCGGATCGGAGAAGGGCAGGGTGCGCGGTTCCCACTCCAGCGTGTGGAACGACCGCCGGTAGAACTTGTCCGTGGTCGCCGCGCGGAAGGTCCGCATCGGCAGCCCGAAGCGGAGCGCGTAGACGAGTTCGACCGGGAGGATCGCGAGGTCGCCGACGTGGGTATCCGCGCGATACCAGAGGGCCGTGGCGCCGCTTCCGTACTGGACGCTCTGCGGCGCGCCCGCTTCGGCGGGAAGCTTGCCATCCATGACGGCGAGGCTCGAACCGATCACCGGTACGCCGAAGAAGAGCACCGCGGAGGCGAGGACGAGGGCTGCCCCATGACGGCGGACGAAGGGCTCGATGCGCTCGAGGGTCAGGGCAGCGAAGACCACGAGCACGGGCGTCGTCACGAGGAGTCGACGTGCGCCGAACGTCCCCTTGCCGTGCCAGTCGAGCACCGAAGAGGACACCCAGAGGCAGATCAGGAACGCGACGAGGGCGCCGACGGCGAACGCCCGCGCGGAGGATTTCCGGAGGCCGAGCCCGATTCCGACGAGGCCCAGGTAGGCGACGGGAGTCGCGTACAGGAGCCCTCCGTGCGGGGCGAAGAGCGCGAGCAACGGATGGGCGTGCGCCAGGTGGAGGTAATTCCTCCCTTGCGGAAGGACGAACGGGGAGCCGTACAGGTAGCGGTAGAGGGACGCCGTGAGGCCGACGCCGAGAAGCGTGCCGCAGGCGACGATCGCCGCGGCTCCGAACTTGAAGCGTCGGTCCCGCGTTCCTGTCGCGACGAGGACGAGCGGAATCAGCACGAGGCACGCGTCGGACAGGCGCTGCAGCGCCAGGAGCCCGCCGGCGAGTCCCACCGGCACGAACGCGAGGAGCGTTTCGCTCGACGTCGCGCGCACGGAGGTCCAGACGAGGAGCGCGCAGGCGAAGCACCCGTAGACGTGGGAGAACGACGGGAAGAGAGTCGCGTAGTAGGGCAGGCTGCTGGCGACCGCGAAGAGGAGCGCTGCCGCGGCCGCCACGGGGCGGCTCGTGAAGCGGGACGCGGTGAGATAGGCGAGACCGATGGCGAATGCGCCCGCGACGACCGCGGCGAACAGCGCGATCCTCGCGAGGGGGCCCGAGCATCCCTCGATCGTCGTCACCGGGGCGTTCGCCGGAAGCACGACGACGCGGCGCGCGATGGCGAGGATGGGGGTCCAGAAGACCGCGGGACCGACGTAGGCCTGGTCGTCCGGATGTCCGGTGCCGCGATCGCGCCCCACGGCCCAGGGGTCTCCGCAGATCGCGTAGTCGTTCCGTAGATCGAGATCGCCGTCGAACGCCAGCGAGCGCGCGAACAGGTAGGAATAGTACCCGTCGGAATTTCCGGGCCCCGGTGCCTGGTGGGCGAAGAGCACCGCGTACAGGGTGAAGACCGCACACGTGACCGCCGCGAACGCGGCATGGGGGCGGAGACGCCGGACGGTGGCTTCGATCAGGTTCCCCACGACGTGCCGCGGTCCCGATACCACGCCGACGTAGCGCGGGGACTTCCTTTTCGGCTACGAAGGCCGCTTGAACGCGATGAACGCACCGGAACGTTGGTCACCGAGGACGCGTACCGCCGTCGTGGCGAGTCTGGCGCTCGCTCTCGTGGTCCACGCGGCGTCGTTCGACGCGGTCTGCGACGACGCGTTCATCAGCCTCCGGTACGCGCGGAACCTCACGCTGCACGGCGCCCCCGTCTACAACCTGGGCGAACGGGTCGAGGGGTACTCGAGTCCGGTGTGGATGCTGCTCGAAGCCGTCCTCCTTCGGTTCGGCATCGAGGGGCGTTTCGTGCTCACCATGCTGGGGGCGTTCGGTGGCGTCGCGTTGATCGCGAGCGTCTGGCACCTCTGGAACGTGCTCGTCCCACGGAAGCCGCTCCAGGGGCTCCTCGTCCTGGCCATGGTCGCCGGGTCGACTCCGGTGGCGGCGTGGACCTCCAGCGGGCTCGAGACGCCTTTGTTCGCGGCGCTCGTCGCGGGGTTCGTGGCCGAGGTGGCGTCATGTTCCGAAGATCCGACGCCCCGCCGCGCGCTCGTCGTCGGTCTCCTGTCGGCGTTGGCCACACTCACACGCCCCGAAGGCGTCTTCCTCTGCGTCCTCGGCTTCGTGTGGTTCGCGGCGCAAAAGAAGACGCGCGACGCGAAGATCCTCCTCGCGTTCGCGGCCGGTGTCCTGGCTCCGCTCCTCGTCTTCGAGGCGTGGCGATTCGCGTACTACGGCGCGCTCTTGCCCAACACGCACCGCGCGAAGGTCTCGGCGGCCACTGGCGAGCGCGTGGCGAACGGACTCCGCTACACGTGGTTCGCGATCACCGAGACGAGCCTCGGGCTCTCGGCGTTGCTGCTCGCGGGTCTGGTCGTTCCGACGCGTTCGCGGGGCCTCTGGCTCGCGCGTCTCGTGGTCGTCGTCTTCGTCGTCTACGTCGTGTGGGTGGGGGGCGACTTTCTGGATCTCTTCCGCTTCTTCGTCCCCGTCCTCCCGCTCCTCTACCTGTCCCTCGTGGCCTCGAGCCTCGGCCTCGTCGAACGGCTCGGCGCGCCTCACCGGACGTGGGCGCTCGGCGCCGTGCTCACGCTTCCGCTTTTCGCCCTCGCCCAGGTCAAGTTGCGCATCCACGCGCTCACGCCGCACGAGTCCGCGCGCGAAGCCGCCCGGATCGAGCCCCTGATCTGGACGCGGGAGCACGGAACGATGTGGGCGGACGCCGGCCGATTCGTGGCGGCCCATGCCCAACCCGGGGACACCATGGCCGTGATGGCGGCAGGCGCCACGCCGTTCTACGCCGACCTGCCGACCCTCGACATGTTCGGTCTGACGGACGCCGAAGTGGCCGCCCACGGCGATCCGAACGGCGTGAGACCTGGGCACCAACGTTTCGCCCGATTCGACCACGTGCTCGGGAAGCGTCCGACGTTCCTGATGTTCGACGAGTGCGAATTGCCCACGGCGTGGGTCGGATGGAAGTGGACGGACGCGGGGTACGAGTGCGTCATCGTCAAGGCGCCGAAGAGCAGCGGCGGCGAGATGCGGCTCACGTTCCTGCTCCAGCGCGAACGTGCGGACGATCTCGGTCGCCGCAAGATCGCGTACCGATTCAAGCGGCCGTGATGTCCAAGGCGTCCCGCCTGGCGTTCGACGTCGCACTCGTCGTCGGGATGGCGCACGTGGTGCTGCTGCTCGGCGTGGGCGTCCTCCGCGTCGCCTATCCCTTCGACGTCGAGTGGATGGAAGGGGGAGAGCTCACGCACGCGGTGAGGCTCGTGCAAGGAGCTCCCCTTTACGCGCGCCCCAGCGCCGACTTCACCGCCTTCTTCTACACGCCCTTCTATCCCGCCGTGGTGGCGTGCCTGGCGAAGGTCGCGGGCGGCGTGACCCACGCGCTCGGGCGCGGCGTCTCCTTCGCGAGCACCCTCGCCACGCTGCTCCTCCTGTTCGGCATCGTACGACGCGAAGCCGGGACACGGTACGCCCTGCTCGCCGTCTCCACCTACGCCGCCCTCGATCGCTTCTCGGGGACGTTCACGACCGTGGCGCGCCCGGATGCCCTCGCCCTCGCCCTCGCGTTCGGTGCGTGCGTGGTCGTGCACGTCGGGCGTCACGCTCTCTCCGCCGTGATCGGCGCCGTCCTGGCCGTGCTCGCCATTTTCACGAAGCAGACGATGGTGATTCCCGTCCTCGCGGTCGCGGTGTGGCTTTTCGTCACGTCCCGCCGCCGCGGAGGGATCTTCGCGGGGGTCGCCAGCGTCCTGGGCGGCCTCGCCGCCGTGGCACTCGAGAAGACGTCCGGCGGTTGGTTCTCGTTCTACGTCGTCTCGGGGCACCAGAGTCACGCGTTCTTCTGGATCAACGTGGCGTTCTACTTCTGGCGGGACGTCCTGTTCCTCGCGCCGCTTCTCCTGCTCCTGCCGCTCGCGTGGGCCTACGCGAGGTTCGGCAGGACGGCGGCGGTGCTTCTCTTGGTGCTGCACGTGTCGGTCGCCTTCGTCGAGCGCGCCCTCTCCCTCGACTACCCGCCGCACATGTACTTCCGCGAGCTCGTCTACGAGTCGCCGCGTTGGCTGCTCCTCGTACCGCCCGTGGTCCTCGCCGGGCTGCTGTCCGTCCGCGTGCCCAAGCTCGAACCGGTCCGGCCTGCGGACGCGTTCTGGCTCTGGATGTTCGCCGCGGCGACGCTCACGAGCGCGGTCGGGCACTCGACGCAATGGGCCTACAAGAACGCGTTCCTGCCCATGTCCCTCTTCGGTGCCCTGTTCCTCGCGCGGAGCGCGAAGGACCTCGCCGATGGGACGTCGGCGAACCCCCTCCGCCCCGGGAGTGCGTTCGTCTTCGCCGCGTTCGCCTTCCAGTTCCTGGCCCTGTTCGACGCGCCCCTCTCGCGCGTGCCTCGCGCCGCGGATCACGAAAAGGTACGCGCGCTCCGCGAACGCTTGGCGCGGATCGAAGGTCCCGTCCTCGTGATCGCGCATCCGCTCCTCGCGTACGAGCACGACGGCACGGTGCACGTGCACCAGATGGGGCTCCAAGACGTCGCGGCGCTCGGTGGCGTCGACCAGTTCGAGCAGCGTGCCGCCGCCCACGCGTGGCGTGCCGTCGTGACGGACGAGGGCGACGGCATCGACGTTCCCCCCTCCATCCCCGCACACTACGCGCCTGCCGAGGTCCTGGACGGCCCCGAGATGAAGACAGGGACGCGGATGCGGCCCAGTCGCCTGTGGGTCCCACGCATCCGGCCGTGAGGGTAGGAGCCCCGAGGAACCGGAGGGTTGGGATTGCCCGGAACGCGGTCGTGCCGATTGCCCCCGGAACGCGGTTCCGATAGCCTTCTCCCATGGATTCGAAACCGAAGAGCGGGCGAGCGAACGCCGGAGTCAAACGCGCCGTGCCCCTCGCCGTATCGGCCTGCCTGTGTGCCATCTACGTCGACGTCATCACCACGGTCGCCTGCGGTCCGACTTCGGACAATGGCAACTACGTCGATGCCGGGATGGTGGATGCCGCTACGGCGGTGGATGCCTCCGCGGTGGACGCGAATCCCACCGACGCGACGACCGACGGGACGACCACGGACGCGACGACCACGGACGGTAGCCGCCAGGACGCCACGTCCGATACGGGCGCCGATGCGCTGCAAGACGCGCCGGCCGACGTGCTTCAGGATGCGCCGGCGGACGTCCTTCAGGATGCGCCCGCCGACACCGGCAGCAACGTGGACGCGGGAAGCAACGTGGACGCTGCGGGCAACGTGGACGCCGCGGGCAACGTGGACGCCGCGGGCAACGTGGACGCCGCGGGCAACGTGGACGCCGCCGGCAACGTGGACGCAGGTGGCAACGCGGACTCCGGAGGCCCCGCCGGAAAGCGCATCTTCCTCACGCAGATGACCCACGCCGGGAACTTCGGGACCCTGACGGCGGACGCGTTGGCAACCGCCGACGCGCTCTGCAACGTCGACGCCTTCAAGCCGATGAACTCGGGCACCTTCAAGGCCATGCTCGTCGTCGCTCCCGTCCGCCGCGCCTGCAACTTCGGCAATGGCAACGACGCCTGCACGGCCTCCATGAACTTGGATTGGGTGATGGCGCCCAACACGACCTATTACCGAGCCGACGGGGTCACGCCCATCGGGACGACCAACGCGGCGGGAATCTTCTCGTTCGAGAATCTCGCCATGCTCTCGAACTCCATCGACGCCATCGGTGGCCTCGCCTTCACGGGCCTGGACTCGGACTGGACTCCCAGGGCCAACGACAATTGCATCGGATTCACCTCGAACTCCGTGAACTTCACGAGTTCGTTCGGCGACAGCCGGAGCACCACGGACACGTCCATCAAGGAAGCCCAGGTCCAGTCCTGCGCCCTCACCGCGGGGCTTTACTGCGTCGAGCAGTGAGCCCCGGGGCGCATCGTCGCCTCGCTGCGGGCGATTGCTGACGGCGCACCGCTCCGTTCCCGGTTCCCTCCGGGCTACGTCGCTCCGTCGCGGCCCGTCGGTGATTTCGATCCCAGGTGCTGGGCGTTGATCGCGTTTCCGCGCAGGACGATGTTCGCGTCCGCGTCCACGTCGAGGCGTGTCTCGTCGAGCGCCAAGGGGCCGAGCACGTCCCGGTTGACGGCGTCGAGCACCGTCTCCGTGCCGCTCGTCCGCTCGAGGATGTAGCGGACGGACAAGCGCGCGCCCGGGGACGTCACGGGTTGCGTGCCGTGGAGGAGGCAGGGGTGCCACGCGGCGACCGATCCCGCGGGCCCCGTCAGCACCCGCTGCTCCACCGCCCGTGACCGGCCGCGGCGGTCCGAATAGGTGAAGGCACCGTCTTCGCCCGCGCCCTTCGCGAGGTCGTGCGGGAACACCGTGGCGCCGAAGGCGTGGCTCCCCGGAAGGACCACCAACGGCGAGTCGTTCTCGGTCACGTCGTCCAGGTAGACGTACAACGTGACGAAGTCGGACGGCCGGTTCCGGTAGTCGATGATGTCCTGGTGGTAGTCGATGCCGTGGAAGTACGTCACGTCGCGGTACTCGGGCCGGATCCAAGGACCGAGCATGGCGACCGGAGCTTCGCGGATCTCGGCCGCGACGTACGGGGGGAGCCACGGGGCGGGGACGCTGCACACGAGCTTCCGCATGACGACCCGAGGTTCGGGGCCGACCAGGCGATCCAACAGCGCTCGAACCACCGGATTGTCCTCGATGAAGCGGAGATCCCGGCCTTCCAGGATGTTTCGCCCGGGCCTCGGATTCACGCCGCGTCGCTCGGGGTTCCTCGCGAACGCGTCTTCGGACAGGAACAACCCGGGACCGAACGCGCGCCCTTCGCGGAGACTCCTCAAGAGCGCGCGGCATGCGTCCGCGTCGACGGCGGAGGGGAGGGCGACGTAGCCGTCGGCTCCGAACGCACCGTCGACGTCGGGGCCGAGAGCGTCGTCGCGCGTGGTGGTCGCGCTCGTGTCGTTCATGGTTCGAGGGTCCCGAGGACGAAGTTCCAGGTCGCGACGTCCGGATCCTTCGTCACCGCCAGACGCTCGTAGCGGACCACGATGAACGTGGCGAGGAGCACTCCCAGACCGACTTCGAGCACGTAGCGACGCGCGGGATCGAGCAAGCGAATCACCAACACGACGACGCCTGCGTAGAGCGGCGCGAGGGAAGCGAGCCCGCGCAAACCGATCCACGTTCCGAAGGAAGGCGGGGCATGGCCCTCCCGGAGCAGACGCACCGAGATCTCGAAGAGCGGATTCGCGAACATCGACGGCCAATGGGGGTACGTCGTCGCGGCCAGGACGTGCACGCCGACACCGACGAGGACGAGCGCGATCCCGGGAATGCGTAGCGCGGAGGTTCCGAGGCACACCTCGAGTCCGGCGGCCGCGAGCCACGCGAAGAAGGGGACGGCGACCGCCAAGTAGCGTGGTCCGACCGACCAACCCGCACGGCCGAAGGACGGAGCCAGCGACGCGACGAAGACCGTGTACGCGACCACGACGAGCGCGGAGGCGAGGGCTTCGCGGCCGACCCGAGCGCGCCAGGCCGCGTTCCGTGCGATGGCGACCCCGCCGACGACGGCGAGGAGCACCCACGGCGACAGGAGAAGGAGCCCGTTGTCGGTGCTCACGAGCAACTGACGGACGGAGGTCCCCGACAATCCCACGATCCCCATGAAGCCGACCCGGTTGTCGGTGTCCACGGAGTACGCGTACCCCGTCCGGAACGGAGAGCCGAACGCCGCCCGATGGTAGAGCGCGAGGACCACCATGAAGGGCACGGTGCCCGCGAGCAGCGACACGGCCACGCGGCGCCTCGTTCGGGCCGCCCACAGGAAGTAGCCCGCGACGACGATGGCACCGAAGACCGCCTGGTACTCCGTGAGCATCGCGAGCCCGAGCAACGCTCCGACTCCGAGCGCGCCCCGGGGTTCGGAGATCGGTCCCGGGTCACGGGTGCACCGGATCGCGAGAGCGAACGCGAAGCCGACGAGGGACGCCGCGAGCGCGTGGGACATGAACATCATGCCGTAGGGGAGGAGCATGGACCCCAAGGCCACGGCGACGAGGCTCCCGTTCCGGGCCTCCTCGGATTCTGCGAATCGATGGCTCACACGACGGAACGTCGCGAAGAAGAGCACCGTCGGTACGGTGACCACGAGCACGCGAAAGAGCCAGGTCGTCAGTGCGGCGGGTGGCGATCGTCCGGCCAGGCCGAATCCGAAGGAGAGGGGCCCGTAGATGGGCACCGCGAGGAAGGCGAGACCCGGGGCCTTGTTCTGGTACACGTGCCCCTCCGGCGTGGTCGACACGTCGGCGCGCGAGCCCAATCGGTCCACGCAGTCGTCCAAGCGGAGCGTGCCGTGATCCACGATCTGGGTGGTGGTGAGGATGCGCGGAAGCTCGTTCGCGTGGCGAAGTCCGGCGAAGTACGGGAACGCGTAGACGTAGACGCAGAGAAGGGCGATCGGCACCCAGCCCCGTTGGAACGCGCGTCGGAATAAGCTGGGCATGGCCGAGGCGGAGCCTACAATGCGCGGCACGTCGTCGTCATGCGTGTCTCCGTCCTCATTCCCGTGTTTCAAGAAGCGGAAACGATTCGGGAATTGCTTCGCCGGGTGGTCGCTTCCGACCTGTCCGCGGAGGGCTTCGAGCGCGAGATCCTGATCTGCGACGACGGGTCCACCGACGGCACGGCGAGCATCATCGCGTCGGTCGCGCGCGAGCGACCGGAGATCCGCGTCTTCTCCCACGCGAACAACCGCGGCAAGGGAGCCGCGATCCGGACCTTGCTCGAGCACGCGACCGGCGACGCGATCCTCGTTCAGGACGCCGATCTCGAATACGAGGTCGACGACTGGCGGCTCCTCGCACGGAGGTTCCGGGAAGGGCACGACGCGGTCTTCGGGAGCCGTTTTCTCACGACGCCGCGTCCCGAGGGCATGCACCTCGCGAATCTCGTCGCCAACCGGATCCTGACCTTCACCGCCAACGTCCTCTACGCGCACCGCCTCACCGACGAAGCCACGTGCCTCAAGATGGTGCGCACGAGCCTCCTCCGCGACATGAAGCTCGAGTGCACGGGCTTCGAATTCTGCCCGGAGGTCACCGCCAAGCTCGGTCTCCTGGGCGTGCCGATCGCGGAGGTTCCCGTGCGCTACCGCGCCCGCGATCTCCCGGCCGGCAAGAAGGTGCGCTGGCAGGACGGATTCATCGCCATGCGCGTGCTCCTCGAGCATCGCCGGCCACGCGCGTCGTGACACGTCCCGTGTTTCGCGCCGCCGTCGTCGTGGCACTCGTGGCGTTCGTCGCGCAGTGCATCGCGTTCGTCCACGCGAACGCGCAGACGTACGACGAAGGCATCAACCTGGCCGCGGGTCTCCGGTTCTTGGACACGGGCGTGGACGACGTGAACGGCGAGCACCCTCCGTTCGCGAAGGCGCTCATGGCCCTCCCGGTGAAGCTCTTCGCGGCGCCGCACGTGGACGTGGCCGCGTGGCGCGCACGCCAGGAAAGCGGCTTCGGCCTCGGGCGCGACGTGCTCTACGCCGGCGGCGTGTCCCACGAGAGACTCCTTGGTCTCGGCCGCGCGCCGATCGTCCTTTTCGCCCTCGGTCTGGTGGCCCTGATCGGCGGCTTCGCCCGCAGGCTCTGGGGACCGCGCGCGGGGCTCTTGGCGCTCGTCCTCGCGGCGTTCGATCCCAATCTGGTGGCGCACGGGTCCGTGATGGGACTCGACATGCCCATCACGTTCTTCTTCACCCTCGCCCTGTTCGCGCTGAACGAGTTCGTCACGTCGCACAAGATGCGTTGGCTCGCCCTCGCCGGCGTCGCGTCGGGACTCGTCCTCTCCACCAAGCACTCGGGCCCCTTGCTCGTGGTCGCCGTGCTCGTCGCCCTCGTCGCCCGCGCCCTCCACACCGGCGACGTCCCGTCCGTGTGGGACGTCGAAACCGACACGCACCAAGGAAAGAGCCGATCCCGCGCCCTCGCGCGGGCCGCGTTCGACGCGCTCGCCCTCGTCGCCGTGGCCCTCGTGGTCGTGAAACTCGTCCACGGTCGCGCAGGGTACGAGGCCTACCTCGTCGGACTCCGCGCGCAGCTCGCCCATCAGGGCGCCGGGCATCCCGCGTTCTTCCTCGGTGAGGTCTCGCGGGCGGGTTGGGCGAGCTACTTCCCGATCGCGCTCCTCCTGAAGATGCCGCCCCTCACGTTGGCCCTGGCCCTCGCGTCCACCGTCGTCCGGAGAGCGGAAAGGGGAGGGGAAAAGGGAGAGGATCGTTTCCGCTCCGCGCTGTCCGTCGTGGGCGTGCCCTTCGCGGTGGTGTTCTTCGGCTTGCTCTTCGTCCGCATCGACGTCGGCGTCCGCTACGCGTTGCCGATCATGCCGCTCCTCGTCGTGTGGGCGTCCCGTGTCGCCACCTCTCCCATGGGAAACGTGGCGAAGATCGCGTGCGGACTCGGCCTCGCGCACCACGTCGTCGCCGCGGTCCGCATCGCTCCCCACGATCTCGCCTTCTTCTCCGACGCCGTCGGCGGCCCCTCTCGGGGTGCGCGGTACCTCGCGGATTCGAACCTCGATTGGGGTCAGGACGTGGGCACCCTGGGTCGGTGGATGGCCCTCCGCGAGCCGCCTCGACGCCTCTACCTGTCCTACTTCGGATCGGCGGATCCTCGCGCGTACGGCGTTCGCTTCTGGCCCGCGCCGAATGCGTGCCCCCATCCCGCGCCGTGGTCCCGGGAGCCCGAGCCGGAGGCGGGCAAGGAGTACCTGGCCGTCAGCGCCATGAACCTCCAGGGCGTCTTCTTCCAGGACCCTTCGGCGTACGCCTGGCTGGGCGGGCGCGTGCCCGTCGCCATCCTCGGCCACTCGATCTCCGTCTTCGACATCACGGGCGACCTCGCCGCTCATCGTGAGCTCCTGCGGATGTACCTTCGCTTCGGCCCCCCGGGCCTCGCGAGCGTCGAACGGGAGCGGGTCCGCGCGCTCGAAGGGGGAACTCCATGAACACCCCCGTGCCCGTGCCCGAATCCGAAACCAGGCCCGCCCCCCTCGCGATCCGACTCCGACGCTGGGCCTCCCGTCCGACGTTGGCGCTGTTCGTGCTGCTCGCCGGGACCTACGCGTACTTCTACCAAGCCGGAGGATGGAACCAGAACTCCCGCTTCGACCTGGTTCGCGCGGTCGTGGAGCAGGGCACGTGGACCATCGATCGGTACGAGAAGAACACCGGCGACGATTCGATCCGCGACGGCCACTACTACTGCGACAAGGCGCCGGGGGCCTCCGTGCTCTGCATGCCGACCTATTGGACGGTGTTCCATCTCGCGGGCGCGCCGGACGCCATTTCGCCGGACGTACTCGCGTGGGCGGTATGGCTCGCCATCGCCTTGGCCATCGGCGTCCCGTCGGCCATCGCCGCCACGTTCCTCGCACGACTCGCCCTCCGACTCGGCCTTCCTCCGCCGGCGGCCTTCGGCGTGGCGCTTCTCTGGGGACTCGGCACGATGGCCATGCCGTACGCGACGCTGCTCTACGGAAACCAGCTCGCGGCGTCCTGCATGCTGATCGCGTTCACGTGGCTCGTGGAGACGAGGCACGGCACCGTCGCGACGCGAGGGCGCATGTTCCTGGTCGGCGTGCTCCTGGGGTTCGCGGTGGCGTCGGAGTATCCCGCGGCGCTGATCGGCGTTCCGATCGCGTTCTACGGACTGCGGGTCCTGGGACTTCGTCGATGGATCCTCGTCGTCGCCGGCGGTCTCGTCCCGGTCACGCTGCTGCTCGCCTACCACTGGGCGCTCTTCGGAAGCCCCCTCGCGTTCCCCTACGACTACTCCGTATGGGAGACGCCCAAGACGGGATGGTTCATGGGGATCGGCAAACCCCACGGACACGCACTCGTGCAAATCCTGTTCGGGGAATACCGCGGGCTCCTCTTCGCCACGCCGTGGTTGGCGGCCGCGGTGCCTGGAACCATCGTGCTCGCACGCCGACACCGCCTGGAGACCGCCGTCTGCGTGGGAGCGGTGCTCGCGTTCCTCTGGCTCAATTCGTCGATCCCGCCCTGGGACGGAGGCTGGGCCGCGGGACCGCGTTACCTCGTGCCCATGCTGCCGTTCCTCGCCGTCTTGGCCGGTGGCGTCTTCGTCCGGTCGAGTCCGACGCCAGGCCCGTCTTCGACGGCGGCGCTCGTGTTCGTCGGCACGCTCGGTCTCTGCAGTGTCGCGAACATGTTCGCGGTCACGGCCGTGAAGCCGGAGATCCCGACGAGCGCGAAGCGACCCTACGCCGAGATGATCTGGCCCGAATTCCGCGCTGGTCACTTCGCGGTGTCCACGCAGAGCATCGACATGGTGGACAACCCCGCGAACGCTCCGCGCCAAGCGTGGAACCTCGGAATGAAGGCGGGCCTCGACGGGCACGCCTCGTTGATCCCGCTGTACGTCTGGCTCATGGCCACCCTCGGGTGGCTCGCATTCCGTGTGGCCCGTACCGAAGCCGAAACCTAGCGGGCGCACTCCAGGATGACGTGCGTGTACGGGATGCGGAGGAGGTCCGAGCGCAGCGTCACGACGACCTGCGGGAACACCTCGCGCACGATGCCGAGGTACCCGTCCTTCGATCGCACGTGGAGACCGCGATCGCGATCCATGAGCCACCGCGCGACGGGACTCTGGCCCGGGACGCGGCAGGGGTCGAGCGTCACGAGACGACCGCCCGGCCGGAGACTTTCGTGGGCCATGGCGAGGAGTCGCCGTGCCTCCCCGTCGTCCAAGTGGTGGAGCACGGCGCTGACCATGACGACGTCGAAGGCACCGGCCGCCGCGGCGCGGCTCTCGGCCGAGTCGCACTCGAACCGGAGGCCCGGATGGCGGATTCGGGCGGCGCGAACGTACGCTTCTCTCGCGTCCGATACCATCCTCGACCATGAACGCCCGGTAGATTCCGCGGCCCCTCGCGCGCTCCCCGACGGCGAAGAGCACCCCTTCACCTCGATGGTCGCCGTCCATGCGGAGCGTGGCGAAGCCGGCGCACCTCGCCGTCGTCCGCGACGAGCACCTCGTCCGCGACCTCCCTGGACCGGCACGACCGGACGGCCCACGAGGGATAGATCTCGGCGACCCGCGCGGGATCGAGCTGCGGATCGGCGTGGTAGTGGCCGGCGTATCCCCGGAACGACTCGCGGGCGAGGCGTTCGACCGCGTCCTCGTCCGAGGGTCGGAATGGACGGATCGGCACCTCGCACCCGTGCGCGAGCATGACGTCGGGGCCGAGGACGCGCTCGTAGTGGACGAGCGTGTCCATGAGGCGACCACCGGCGGATTCGAGGGCCTGTGCCGTGCCGATCTCGAGACGGGGCATCGCGCGATCAGCATCCGCACGCGCTCCGTCCGGCAGAAGTCCAAGGTCTCTTCCAGGTTCGCCGGCGTGACGCGATCGCACCGTGCGATCGCGATGCCGAACCGCTCCCGGTCGAGGGGGGAGAGGGCGATCATCCTCCCGTGTCCCCCGACTCCGGAGCGGGCGATCGCGTGCGCACCCAGACCAGCCCACGTGCGTTCGCGGACACGTAGAGTCGCCCGAGATAGGTGCTGACGATGCCGAGGAACGCGAAGAGGAGGCTGAAGAGGAACGTGATCGCGCAGAAGAGCGACAACCAGCCGACGGGGGCTCCGCCGAGGAGCATCGCGCGAAGGACGGCGACGACTCCGCCCACGAACCCGAGGGCCGCGATGGAGAACGACCCGACGATGGCGACGCGGAGGGGCAGGGTCGACAGGCTCGTCAGGTGGGAGAGGGAGAGGGTCACCAACGTGCCCAGACCGTAGCCGGAGACGCCGGCCTCCCGGCGGCGATGCGGGACGTTCGCCTCGCCGATGCGATTCGTCATGCGGAAGATCATGGCCTCGACGTAGGGGTAGGACGGGCCGAACGCACCGAGCTGACGGGCGAGGTCCCCACGCAGCGCGCGTACGTTGGAGATCGCGATGTCGCGCTCGTTGGGCAGGGTGCGCCTCGACACCCAGCGGTTGACGAGGGATGCGACCCTCCGTGCCGCGGATTGTTCGATCACGTCGAACTTCCCGTAGACCACGTCGAAGTCCTCGCGACGGAGGGTCTCGGCGACCGACAGCGCCGCCTCCGGCGGATTTTGCCCGTCGTCGTCGAGGGTGACGACCACGTCCCCCCGCGATTCACGGAACCCCTGCAACGTCGCGCGATGTTGGCCCACGTTCTTTCCGAGGGTCACTCCGCGGACGCGGGTGTCCGCGGCGCACAATTCGTCGACGACACGCTGCACGCCGTCGGGCGATCCGTCGTTCACCAGGATGATTTCGACGGGCCAGCGCGTCTCGAAGAACGCGAGGAGCTCGCGCACGGTGGTGGCGAGGCACGCTTCCGATCGGTACACGGGGATGACGATCGAGTGGAGGCGCGCGCTAGACCCCATGGAGGAATTCCAGGGTGTGGGCGATGACGCGTTCCTGCTCGTGATCGCCCAGATTGAAGTGGAGCGGCAATCGAACGAGACACGTCGCGAGACGCTCGGTGTTCGGCATGGGGAACGGCGACTCTCCGAGCTTCTCGCCCATGGGAGAGAGATGCAACCCGACGTAGTGGAAGGGGGCGACGATTCCGTGCCGCGCCATGTGGGCGATGAAGCGCGTCCGCTCCTCGGCGCGGCCGAACACCATGCCGAAGAGGTGGTGGTTCGGTCCGTTCTCCGCTCGGCCACGTACGACGTATCCGCCGATGCGTTCCAGGGGTGCGGTCAGCGCGTCCGCGTAGGCACCATGGAGAGCGCGGCGGCGCGCGGCGAGGCGATCCTGGCACTCCAGTTGGGACAGCAGGTAGGCGGCGTTCAGGTCCGACAGACCGAAGCTCGAGCCCAGGCTCGTCCACGTGTACTTGTCCACCTCCCCGGACAAGAAGTTCTGCCGGTTCGTTCCCTTGTCGCGAAGGACCCGTGCACGATCGACGTCCTCGGGGCGATTGACGACGAGCGCTCCGCCTTCGCCGCAGCCTACGTTCTTCGTTTCGTGGAAGCTCACGGTCGCGAGCGCGCCGAAGGTGCCGAGGGGACGACCCGCGAACGAAGCCCCGATGGCCTGCGCGGCGTCTTCGATCAAGGGCACCGCGCCGCAGACGTCGAGGAGGCGAGGGAGGTCGCAGGAGTTGCCGGCGTAGTGCACGGCGACCACGGCCCGCGTGCGCGGTCCCATCGCCGCGGCGACCTGATCGACGTCCACGTTCCCGGACGCGTCGACGTCGACGAACGTCAGCCGAGCGCCGCGCAACGCGAACGCGTTCGCCGTGGACACGAAGGTGAACGAGGGCACGATCACCTCGTCGCCGGGTGCGATCCCGAGGAGGAGGGCCGCCATCTCCAGGGCATGGGTGCAGGACGACGTGAGCAACGTGGGCCGCCCGAACTGCCGACCGAGCAGGCCCTCGCAACGGGCGGCGAAGGGACCGCCGGCGGCGACGTGACCGTTGTCACGGATCGCTTCGGTGAGGCGAGCTGCCTCCGTCCCGAACCACACGGGTCTGTTGAAAGGGATCATCCGGCCGTCTCGGCCCTCGATATTCCGCCTTGCTCTTCGGCCGTCAACCCCGGAGTGGTACGTTCCGTCCGTGCCTCCGCGGCCTCACAAGGCAGCATGGATGATCACGGCGGCGCTCGTCGTCCTCGCCACCGTGGCGTTCGGACTGGGCGAGGACGATTGGGGCCGTTCGGTGCGCGAGCCGGAGGCGGACGCGTCCTACTACTACGCGTACCTGCCCTCCCTCGTCCTCGACGGTGATCTCGACTTCACCAACCAGTACGAGGTCACGAAGGACTGGTATCGGCTCGCGAAGACGCCCACGGGCCGCGACGGGAACGTCTTCGGGATCGGACCGGCCATCTTCGAGATTCCGGCGTTCCAGATCGGACACGCCTTCGCACGGCTCTCGGGAGCGCGTCGCGACGGGTTCTCGAGCGTCGAGACCACCCTGGTCCTGTGGACGTCGATTCCGTTCGCGTTCGGGGCCATGCACCTGGCGTATCGGCTCGCGCGCCGGCGGGTGGGCGCGGGCGCGGCGTACGTCGGCGCCCTCGTGGCCTTCGCGTCGGGCCCCTTGGTCTACTACGCGATCCGGCAACCGGGGTACGCGCATCCCTGTGCGGCCTTCTTCGCGACCTGGCTCGTCGAGCGCTGGGACGCGTCGTACACGGAAGGGGGGGACACCGCGCCGCGATCCCTGCGGACGTGGCTCGTCCTCGGGGTGGCGGCGGGAGCGACGGCGCTCGCGCGGCCGCAGTTGGCGCTCTGGGGGCTCTTGCTTCCCGTGGCCATGGTCGACGACGTTCGTCGGCGTGGCGACGGGACGACGGGCCGTCGGATGCTTCGATGGGGAGCCGCCGTCGTCGCGGCCGTCGTCGTGTTCGCGCCCCAGTGCATCGCGTGGAAGGTGCTCTACGGGAGCTGGTTCGTGGTGCCGCAGGGAGAAGGCTTCGCGCTGGACCTCGCCCGCGTGGAGCGAGACCCTCTTCTCGTCCCGCAACGGACTCTTTCCCTGGGCGCCGCTGTACGCGCCGCTCGTGCTGGGCACCTTGGCGTTCGCTCGCAGGAACGCACGTCTGTCGAGCGCCCTCCTGATAGGCCTCGCCGGTCAGGCCCTCGTGAACGGCGCCGCGTGGGACTGGTGGGCGGGAGGTTCGTTCGGGGGTCGACGTTTCGACTCGTGTTTCGTGGTCTTCGCCATCGGCGGGGCCGAGTGGGTCGCCCTCTCCGCGTCCCTCGTCTCGGGGAAATTCGTCGCGCGGTGGTCGCTCGCGGAGCGGTGGTGCGTGCGGGGCCTCGTCGGTGCCGCGTGGGCGGGAGCGTGCCTCGTGGCGTTCGCGAACCTGGAGCTCGCCTCGTCGACCTCCGCGGTGTCGGCCCGGATCGCGGGAGGCGAGCCGGCATCGCTCGTCTGGCGCCAGAAGGTCCCAGGCGTGGGAGGTCGCCTCGCCTCGTGGCTCTCCCTCGTCTCGAACTTCCCGGCGCGTGCGGTCTTCGCATGGCGGAACGACGTCGGGCTCCGGGCCTACGACCGCGTGGTGGGCGTGCACGTGCTCGGCGAGACGTACCCCGGGTTGAATCCCGGGCCGGACAGGTTCCGCGACGACGTCCCTGTCGACGCGGGAGAGCCGGTCGACCTCGGCCTGCATGCCCTCGGGACGGGCCGCGCACGCATGAGCGGCGCGACCGCGCGGATCTTCGTCGGGCTCAATCGGCAGGGGTCGGTTCGGCTGCGCGTTCCCGTGGAGACCACCGGCCGCGTCGAGCTCCGGTGGAATGGAACCAGGGTTCTCTCGGACGACGTCGTCGGAAAACGGGACCTCGAGGTGGACGTGCCGGAGGTGCGGAGGGGGGTGAACACGCTGTCCATCGCCGCGCCGGCGGGGGCCGTGGTGTCGACGATCGCGATCCGTGCTGGAAGCCCGGGCCACGCGGATCCCGATCGTCGCGACTTCTGAGTCCCGTGCCCGGAGCTGCCGACGACGGCCCTACCGCGACGTCACCGGGGCGACGCGTCGGGATGCACGCGGAACTCCCGGACGACGTGGGCGTGCATCCCGGAGAAGTCGTCGGCGCCGGGCGAACGTCGGTAGGCGTGGCCCGTGTAGAAGGTGCCGCCGAGTCCGGGAGTCACGCAGTGCGCGGCCGTGAGGACGACGTCCGGCGCGACCAAGGTTCCCGTGCAGTGCCTTCCGTCGGCGACGAGGGCGCCGACCGCTACGAACCCGCATTCGCGGGCGCCGCCGTGGATGGCGTGGGTGGTGACGTCCACGGTGTCGTCCGCCGGGGAGTCCCACGGGTCGGGCGCCCAGGCATTCCGACGGGCGCGAAAAAGGACACCGCGCCTTTCGGCGACGGAACCGGAGGAGAGGTGCGAGACGTCGTGCGTCCGTCGCACCGCGGATCCACCCCATCGATGGGATGGGCCTTCGAGGGTTCCGTCGGTACTCTGACCGAGTGACCTCCGCACTCCTTCCTGCCTCGTCCCTTCTCGCGTTTCTCCTCGCCGTCGGTGCCACACCCGGACTCGCCGGTTGCTCCTCCTCCGAATCGGAGGGCGCTTCGGACGCGTCAGCCAGCGACGCGTCCACCCACTCGGACGGAGGCGCGGAGTCGTCGGCCGGGGATTCGGGAACGGGAACCGACGCGGGAAGTGACGGAGCCACGACCGCGGGCGGCCCCTGTTCGATCGTGATCGACGGAACGACCTACGTCGGCGACACGATCTACAGCGCGGCGATCTACCAATCCAAGTCCACCGTGCCGAGCGTCATCGTCAACTGCGTGCACGACGCCAGCGGCGTGTACTTCGAGACCGGTGGGCAGTTCGTGAACCCGAAGGGACCCGGTGCCCACACGTTCGTCGAGGGCGTCGACAGCTGGATCTACAAGGAAGACAAGGTCGACGGCAGCCAGAAAGCGTGGACCCAGAGCGAACGCACCGTCCAACTCGACGTCCTTACCACCGACGCGACGTCGTCCTCGGTCAAGGGCTCCACGAAGTTCAAGGCGACGAAGGGCACGGTGGTGCGCTCCGTCGAGGTGCGGTTCGAAGGCACGAAGAAATTCTGAGCGGAGCCGACGCGTCGGCCCCGTCCTGCGCTCGGGTCAGCGGCAAGTGGCGAAGCGGAGCGAGCCCGCGGCCTGCCACACGGCCAGGACGTCTCCCGTCGTGGGGAGGGCCGTGGCCGTCACGTACGAACTCACGTCTCCGGCCAAGGCGCCCACGTCCACGCGCACCGGAGCGTTCCACGTCGTGGCGCCCTTCGTCGCGCGGGCGTGGAACAGGGAATACGTGTCGTCGGTCCAAAGGAGCGTCGCGTCGCCGCGACCGTCCAGGAACAACGGCCGACGGCCGCTCGGCGTCTTGGCGTCGGCGGCGATCGTCGTGGGCGGGGACCACGCTTGGCCCACCGGTCGACGACGCGCGAGAAGTCCCGCGCGAGGCGCCCGGCCCCACGCGACCGTGACCTCTCCGTCGTCGCTCGCCACGGCGCGGAGACCTTCCACGGTGAATCCGGAGTCGAGGGATTCCGACACGCTCCACGTCGCCGACGTACCCTGCGCACCGACGTGCAACGACGCGCCCCGGAGGCCCGAGGGCGACGTCTCCGGCCACACGACGTAGGCGTCTCCGCCCGGAAGCATCGCGACGTCGAGTCCGTTGGCGGTCGGAGTTCCCGTCGCCGCGAGCGGGACGGCGCCACCGACGTAGGCTCCGTTGCGGATGGCGCGAGCCATGACACGATTCGAGGTGCCCGCTTCCGTCCACACGACGAAGCCGTTTCCACTGTCGTCGATCGTCACGGCCGCCACGAGGGCGCTGGACGTGGCGTTCGGATCCAGGGACGTGACGCTCGTTCCGTTCGGGGAGAGGAGGCTCACTACGATGTCCGAGTTCGCGTTGGTCCACGACACGATTCCGCGCCCTTGGGTCGGAGTGACGTGCAGATTCACGAACGAGTCGCCGTAGGACGCGTCGGTCGCGACCGTCACTCCGGATCCGAACGAGACGCCCGTCGAGCGGAGGGTCTTCAACGTCCACGACGAATCGGCGTTCCGGTCGGCCCAGAGGAACGTCGTGGCACCCCCGCCGGCGGCGACGTGCGTGTCGCGCCCCGCCACGAGTCCGCACATCTGGTTGCCGATGGGTAGCGGCGCGGACGGAAGTTGCCACGAACCGTTGCCGAACGTGGCCGTGGAACACGACTGGTACGCACCGTCGTTGGGGCCCCCGGATCGGTTCCACACGAATCCCACGGGCGACGATTCGCTCGACGCGAGCGCGACGTGGGTAGCCGTCGTGGGACTCGCGTAGTGGACGAACTCCACGGCGTCGGTGCAGTTCGCCTTGGCGGGGAACGTGGTCGAACCGCTTTCCGGGCCCGCATCGACGATGGCCGTCCCGCTGTCGCCCGCGTCGCCGTTCGAGGCGTCCGCGGTGGCGGCATCCGAGGCGGTCGAGGCGTCGGGTGTCTCCGTGGAAGCATCCGTGGCGATCGACGCATCGGCTCCCGTCGTCGAACCGTCGGGAACCGAGGGCTCGTCGGACACGTGCGAGGTGCAACCCATCGCGACGCACGTTCCGGACGTCGCCATCGACACGAGCACAATACGGGAGAGGAGGTTGGAAGTGCGCATGGCCCGAGAATAGGAAGATGCACGGTCCCTGTCGCGCCCACCGAACGTGCGTGGGCGCCGAGCAGGACGTTCGTGGTCCGATTCCCGCGCTTCCGGTGACCGACCCGTGCGCGACGTGCACGGGACGCAGTTGGCTCGTCCTGCGCGGCGAAACTTTTTCGACCCGTCGTCCCGATCGAGGTCCTTCTCTCGCCGCACCTCCCCACGCGTCGACGGCAGGGAACGCGCCTGGCGTCAGGACTCGTAGGCCGACACGACCGCGTCGTACGTGTTGCCGAGCGTGTAGACGTGCCGGGAATCGGGCGAGACGATGAGGCCCTGTCGCCCGTGACTCGTTTCCCAGCCTTGGACGTCGTGGCCCTTGGGCGAGGACGAAGCGCCGCACGAGGCCAAGGCGACCATGAACGAGCCTCCCGCGATTCGCCCCGCCGCCGCTCGCACGCGCATCCGACGATGCTCGCGAGACGCACCGTGCGAGCGTCAAGAAGTACGGGAGCGGACGTCAGCCCGGACCGGCGTCTTCGCTCGCGTCGGCCGGCGAACCGGCGTCTCCCGCGTCGCTTTTCGCCTGTCCGTCCGCGCCCGCGTCCACGAAGGGTGGCGCGTCGCACTTTCCGGTGCCCGCGATCGTCGTCGGCGTCGGCGGAAGCTTGTAGATCATCTTCTTGCACCCGTGGACGTCGTCCACGATCTCCTGCTCGCACATGTTGTCGCAGATGCGGCCCCGCGTGCAGTCGCCGTCGGCTTGGTATCCGCCCAGGTCCGCGCATCCTCCCGTCGACGGCGCGCAACACGCACCCGGCGCGCCGTCGGGCGGACGGCTCGCGTTCATGCCCTTGAGTGGCATGGCGTCGGCGCCGCCGTCGTCGGTGTGCACCGACGCGCCGTCCGTCGTCGACCCGTCACTCCGCCCGTCGACGGACGCGTCGGTGGCTGCGCCCGCGTCGACCGCCACGTCGGCGTTGGACGCGCACGCCACCGAAAGGAGCGTGAAGGCGAACATCCACGAAGTCCCGAAGGCGCCGGAGGTGGAGGGGCACGAACGGGGGCGGCGGGCGTGGGAAGGCATGCTGTCTTCGTAGCAGTCTCCGTGCCGTCCCGAAAACGCGCGGTGAACGGGGCGACGCGTCCGCTCACGACGCGACACGTCGCCGACGCCTGACACATTCCGGCACGACGACCCGGTGCCCTTCGCGCACGATGCCGCGATCCTCGTTCGCGGTGCAGAACCGTCCAATTTCGACGTTCGTCGTCCGGAGCGTTGCACATCCACGCCCGCGTCGTTACAGGCTGCGCGATGCATCGATTTCCTTCGTTCGGAGCACTCCTCGTCCTTCTTTCCGTCACCGGCTGTGCGCAGGCCGTCGACGAGTCCACCGGCGACACCTCCGCGGCCCTCTCGGACGCCGCGCGCATCGACGCGCTCAAGTGCCGCATCCGTTCCATCGCGACGGCCAACACGACCCGGAGCGACAACGTGGCGGACGTCGAGGCGGAGCTCTCCCCGCTCGTGGCCGAACTGGCGGCCCTCGAGCCGGCGCGCACGGAAACGGAGACCGTGGACAAGCTCGAAGGCGTCTGGCGTTCGCTGTGGAACAACCTCCGCTTCGACCCGCCGAACGTCGACGTGGACGAGACCCGCACCTACCAGGTCGTCACCAAGGACGGCTACTACTACAACCTGTCGAATTCGACCTCCTTCGGATTCCTCAAGACCGTGGGCGTGCTCCGTGGTGCGTACGCGAGCGACGGCAACGGTGGCTTCGACATCGAGTTCACCGCCAACGGGTTCCGGCTCGGGGAACTCCGCGGCGACCTGTTCGCCCTCGCGCAAGGCATCGAAGCGCGCACCGTGCCGGTGCTCTACCTTCCGGGGCGCGTACCGAACGGCCCCGTGGGCGTGCGCGCGAGCCTGACCACGATCTACGTCGACGACGACCTCCGCATCGCCGGCGGTTGGCAGGTGGCGATCGGTGCGCCTTCGGGGGGACCGCCGGCGCGCGCGAACTTCCTCGCCGTCTTCGATCGGCAGACGTCGCCGCTTCCCTGATCGACGACCCGCGTCGCGACCTCCCCGCTCCCCGGGGAAGGTCGGGCAGCGGCGTACGTTCCCTTGGTTCTTGGCGGCCTCGTGGCTTACGCTCGAGGTCGCCCCCGTGCCGTCCCCGCGCAACGAACTCCCGAGAGTGTCGGTTCTCGTCCCCGCGTTCGCGGCGGCGTGTCTCGTCGCGGGATGTTCCGCCGAACCGTCCACGGGGTTCCTCGTCCAGTTCTCGAGTCAGCTCGACGTCCGCCACCTCGCCGTGCGCGTGTCGAACGAGGACCGGAGTTTCACGCGATGCCTGGACGTCGCCTTGGGCGGCGCCGGGACGGGCGACGGGGTGCGCCTGCCGGCGAGCCTCGGGGTGCAGCCGGAGGATGAATCCGTCCGCACGTCCACCGTCCGCGTCGAGGCGCTCGCGTTCGTCGGGGCCGCGCCCGATCACCCGTGCGACGCCTTCGAACTCACGCCGTCGTCGATCCGTACCGAGTCCGTCGCGGCCTACGTCCCTGGGGCCGTCCTCGAGCTGCCCGTACCGTTCTCGTTGAGCTGCCTCGGTCTCCCGTGCGACCCGGGAACGACGTGCCGGGCCGGCACGTGCGTGGACGCGCGCGTCGCCGTCGACCGCCTTCCGCGTCGATCGGCGACGGGGACGTTCGACGGGACGTGCTTCGATCTGGCGTCGTGCACGCCCGCCGAGGAACTCGTCGTCGACGCGTCGGATCGCTGCGCGTTCCCTCGGCGGAACGGCCTCGGTCTTCCGGCGTCGTTCACGCCCTACGTGCGTCTGACACTGCCCGACGGCACCGAAGCGCGCGCCTTCCTCGAACGCGACGAATTCGAGATCGGCGACGACGCCCGACCCGCGGTGTACCTCACCGGACACCTCTGCGACTTCGCCCGGCAAGGGTTGGTACGCGGCGTCGGTTTCGCCGAGGCGTGTGGCACGTTCCCCGCCGTGCCTGTCTGCGCGCCCCCCTGGGATCCGGCCTTCCGCGCCATCGACGACGCGGTCTTGGACGTCGTGCCCGCGGACGGCGGCGCGGACGGATCGCCGCGGGATGCGACCGTCGACGCGACACTGCAGGACGGCGAGGCGCGTCAGGACGCGAGCGACGCGACCACGGGAGGCGACGCGACGACGGCGCCGGACACGGGTGCCGATTCCGCATCGGCCTCCGATTCCGGCGAAGGCGGCGCCGACGGCGCGACGGGAGACGGCGGTGCCGACGATGGCGGAGCGGACGCCGGCGATGGGCAAGCCGGAGGCGACGCCGGCGACGCGGGCGGGAGCACCGGCGGATTCACCCGCGTCGTCGCCGCGTGCGGGTTGTGCTGCGGTCAGTGTGTGTCCCGGGGAATGACCGGGGACTTCGACTGCACCGAGGGATTCCCCATCCAGGGCGCCACGGAATCCCACAGGATGCTCGCCGCGTCGCCCCTCGGACGGTCCCTGTGGCTCGAGCACGGTGGAGCCTTCTGGGCCCTGCGCTACCTGGACCGCAGGCTGCCGGACGGGCCCCGGACCTACGCCGACGCCTCGTTCGACACCGTCGGCATCGGCATGGTGGGCGATCGCCAACTCGCCATCGTCGCGATGGCCCCCGGCTCCTTGCCCACCGTCGCCTTCTTCGACGACGTCCTCCAGCCCTCGACGGGACCCTCGTTCTGCGGATCCAGCATGACCCCGGGAGTGTACGACCGGATCATGGCCACCGACTCCCGCGGGGTGTACCTCGTCCGGACGGAGACGGGCGGGAACGGAACGACCTGGTCGATCGTGCAGGTGGTGTTCCAAGGCGGCACCCATTGCAGCGTCCAGGAGTTCTCCATTCCCCCTCGGCCTTCGCCGGCGGCGATGCGCAGCCTGCGGGCCAACGATGGTCGGTTCGCCGCCATCGTGGACGACGCCATGGGATCCCACGTCGTGGCCGGCAACTTCGACACACGCCTCACCCCCGTCGTCGACGATCAGGGCGTCTCCGCGTTCGCGCCTCTCCACGCCCTGGGTGTCCTCTACGGATCGTCCTTGCCCTTCGCGGTCTCCCGGGCTCCCTCCGTCGGAGCGACGTCGTCCGGTCTCTACGATCAGTCGGAGGTCGATACCCTTCCGACCTCGAGGTTGCGGGTCTCGGGTATACCCGCCGTGCCCCACCTGGCCGTCGAAGGGCGCCCGGGAGGGAACCTGCCCGAGGCCATGGTCCTCACGGGAAATCCTCCGACCCTCGTCCGCGCGTTCCTCGACGCCAACAACCAGGTCACGCGGGGGAACACGGGTCCGAACCCGCGGGACCTCGTCACCACGAACGAGTGCGTATCGTGGATCGAGGACGCCCCGTCGGCAGGGCAAGTGCTTCGCACCTCGCGTTGGGAAACCCAGTGACGCGGCAGACCGGGGTCGTCGCCGACGGACCATGAACGAACGCGAGGCTCCCTCTTTCGTCTCCGGCGCACGGGAGGACGAGCCCGTGCTCCCCGGGGAATCTTCGGTCCCCGCGGGGATGCGTTCGGTCTTGGGAGGACTCGCGCTCCTCGTCGCGTGTTCCGGGACCGCACGGGCCGACGTCGACCCGGCCGCGTCCGACCGTCCCGTGGAGCTCGCCGACGGCGTCGTCCTCGGAGCGAGCGCCGCCCTCGCGCTCGGTCTGCAAGCGGCGCCGACCGTGCCGTCGCGATGGCCCGCCCAGGGCACCCTCTTCGACGACGCCGTACGCGACGCGCTCCGTCCCGATTCGGGTGCGGCCCGGCGCACCGCGAAGACCACGAGCGACGTCTTCGCCGCCACGGCCATCGCGATCCCGTTCGCCGTCGACGCGATGGCGCTCACGTGGTTCCGTCGTGGCGATCGGTCGCGCGCGTGGACCATGGTCGTGACGAGCCTCGAGTCCCTGTTCGTCGGGCTCGCCACGCAACAAGGCGTCGCCGCGCTCGCGAGTCGCGAACGTCCGTACTCGCCGCTCTGCGGGACGTCGTCGTCGCCCGCCGAGTCCGATTGCGCCGTGGACTCGACCTACCGGTACCGGAGCTTTTTCAGCGGACATGCGACGACGGCGTTCGTGTCCGCGGCGAGCACCTGCGCCGACCATCTCCACTACCGCCTCGCCGCCGACGTCATCCCGCCCGCCCTCGTGTGCGCGAACGCGTTCGTCCTCGCGTCGGCCACGGGGGTGCTGCGTGTCGTGTCCGATCAGCATTGGGCGTCCGACGTGATCGCGGGCGCGATCGTCGGCACGGCCATCGGCTTCGCGGTGCCCTACGTCACCCGCTTCGGAAACGGAGGGACGTCGGGGCCTTCCGCCCGCGTCGTTCCCACCGGAACCGGCCTGTCCCTCGTCGGACGATTCTGAGAGTGGCGCGGGCCCCTCCGCGTACTCGGTCCTTCCGAGCGGAGAATCCCGCGGTCCTCCCGGTTCCGGGAACGCAAGTGGGGGAACCGGAAGTTCCGTGCGACACCCCGTGCCTGCGTGGCTCCACCGTCCGAGAGGTGTCCCTTGCCGTCCCGTTCCCGTGTTCCGTCGCGAGCCGCGACGCTCTTCGCTTCCTTCGCTTGTCTCGCCCTCGCCGTCGTCGCGTGCAGTACGGAAGCACCGTCCACGCGCGGAGGCGACCCCGACGCCGGGGAAGACTACGGCGTCATGCCGACCCCGCCCCGTGAGACGGGACCCATCGACACTCCCCCGAAGGACGCTTCCGCCGACACCTCCGTGGCGACGAAACCCGACTCCGGGACGTCGTCCTCCGTCGATTCCGGATCGACGTGCACGCCCCAATGCCGGGACCGGGAGTGTGGGGGTGATCTCTGCGGCGGCTCCTGCGGCACGTGCACGGGAGGGAAGTCGTGTTCGTTCGGCAAGTGCACGACCTGCACGCCGAGCTGTTTCGGCAAGACCTGCGGCTCCGACGGTTGTGGAGGGACGTGCGGCGAGTGCACGGACGGGTTCTGTCTCTCGGCCGGGAGCTGCGGCTGCACCCAGGACTCGGACTGCGCCTCGGGCAGCGTTTGCGACAAGCTGGTCGGCGCCGCGACCGGCAAGTGCCTCCACACGTGCGACCCCTGGCACCCGACGACCGGATGCGCCGCGGGCACGTCGTGTTCGCAGTCGCGGCAAGCGGGCGCGAACTGGCCTTACGTCTGCGTGACGACGGGCACGAGGCTCGAAGGCGACTACTGTTTCGCCTCGGCGACCGGTCACGACTGCGCGCCGGGACTCGTCTGCGTCGGCAACGGCAACGGACAGAGCCGGTCCTGCATGCGTCCCTGCGACGACGCGCACACCTGCCGTCTGAGCTCGCAGCGATGCGTGGCGCTCACGACGGGATCGGGGACGAGTCGCGTCGAACTGCCCGTGAAGGTCTGCGTGAGCCCCGACAACCCGTGCAGCTACCGATGCGTCGGCCCGCACATGGACCGATGCGTCTGGAACATCGAGTCGACTCCCGAGACGACTTGCACCTGCTTTTCCGGTTACGTGTACCGGAACGGCCGGTGCATCGACGCATCCTGCGTTCCCTCGTGCAACGGGAAGACCTGCGGCGACGACGGCTGCGGCGGATCGTGCGGCGCGTGCACGTCCCCGGCGTCGTGCACGTCGGGCGGCACGTGCTGCGCTCCGGCATGTTCCGGCAAGACGTGTGGCGACGACGGCTGCGGCGGATCCTGCGGGACGTGCACCGGCACCCAGACGTGCAACGCGTCGGGCAGTTGCGAAGTGTGCGTCCCGAAGTGCGACGGCAAGACGTGCGGATCCGACGGCTGCGGCGGCTCGTGCGGGTCCTGCCCGTTCGGTCAGAGCTGCACGAGCGACGGAACCTGCGCGTGCGTTCCCAAGTGCAGCGGCAAGACGTGTGGCGACGACGGCTGCGGAGGAACGTGCGGGACGTGCCGTTCGGGCGAGTCCTGTTTCTCCGGCCAGTGCCAAGCCTGCGATCCCGTGAGCGACACGGGATGCGCGGCGACGGAAGGATGTTTCCTCCTGTCCAGCGAACGCACGGCGTGCGGCATCGACGGACGCGGAACCCAGGGCGCGTCGTGCAGCGCGTCGGTGCTCTGCGCCGGAGGCCATGCGTGCTTCGCGGGCACGTGCCGGAAGGTGTGCGACATGCGTACCAGCTCCGGATGTTCGGGAACGACGTGCAAGGGCGTGAGCGGTTGGAGCCGCTACGGCGCCTGCGAGTGACCCGCCGGCCCGAGGCCAACCCGGGCGGATGGCGGCCCATCGGAGCGATTCCCGAAGACCCTCCCCTCGGATACCCTCGTCGCACGTACGTACGTCCGACGTGGCCCCTGCGGAGGTTTCCTTGAATCGACAATCGCTGTTCGTGTTCGCCGTCCTGCCGTTCGCCGTCGCCGCCTGCTCCGGAAGCACGTCGGACGCGCCCGATTCGGGCGTGACCTCCGAGGACTCCGGAACGGTCGCTGACGGGAGTGCCGCCGTCGACGGCGGTTCGCGCGTGGATGCCGCGGCGACCAACGACGCGGCGACCCACGACGCGACCTCGAGTCAGGACGGTTCCCGCACCGACGGCTCCACCTCCGACGCCGGTTCCGTCCCCGACGCCCGACCTCCCGTCGATGCCGGCGACGCGGGATCCGCGTCGGATGCGACGGTCGGTGATGGTGGCGTGGACGGTTCGTCCTCCGACTCGGGCATCGGACCGGAGGGCGACGGAGGATCGTCGAGCGACGGCGGTGGGTCGGGCGACGACGGAAGCGCGATCGACGGATGGCGGCGGAGCGGGAGACGACGGGAGCGCGTCGTCGGACGGCGGCGGATCGAGCGACGATGCCGCTGCGGATGGCGGCTCTTCGGCCTGCGGATCCACCCAGGACCTCCGCGCGTGGTGGGAAGGCGAGGGGACCACGGGCGACGCCCTCGGAACCCATCCGGGAGCTTGGACGGGCACCGACGGCTACCGCATGGGCCAACGGGGGCGCGCGTTCGCGACGGGCGCGTCGGGCTTCGTGCAGATCCCTGACTCGGACGACCTCGACTTCACGGGGCCGTTCACGATCGACGCTTGGGTGAACACGTCCGCGGGCGCCACGAGCCGCATCGTCGACAAAATCGCGGCCGGCAGCGCCACCGGATACCTCCTCGACATCCTCGGCGGTCGGCTCCGCATCATCGCCGGCGGCACGGTCGCCACGTCGGACGCCGAGATCCCGAGCGGCCGATGGGTGCACGTGGCCGGCGTCTACCGCTCCCCCGGTGTGGCCGACCTCTACGTCGACGGCGCCAAGGTCGCCGCCACGGGCGCTGGGCTTTACGGGCCGGTCGCGAACGCCCTGCCCGTGAGGCTCGGCGCGGACTCCACGGAAGCCACGCGCCTCGAAGGGGGCATCGACGAGGTCGGGCTCTACGGCCGCGCCCTCGACGACGCCGAGATGGCCGACCTCGCCGCGAACGGACGCTGCGAGGGACGCCGAGCGGCGGTGGGCGGCACGGTGCGCGGTCTCGGCCCCAACGAGTACGTCCGTCTCCTCGGCAACGGCGAGATCGTGCGCGTGGATTGGGTCTCCCGCGGCGGCTCGAACACGTTCACGTTCGCTCCCCCCGTGATCGGTGGCGGCACGTTCCCGGTGACCGTGGTGGAGACGTCGCCCGGAGTGACGTGCCGCGTGTCCGCCAACGGGCGATCGGTGACGGTCGAATGCGGCACTTCCTACGGGGACACGGTGCGCGCGGATTCTCCCATCGCCTACTTCCCCCTGGACGAGTCGGCCTCGCCCGTTTCGGACGACAACGAGAACTTCCAGGGCGTCGCTTCGGGCAACGTCAGGTTCGGCGCGACGGGGCTCGTGGGCGGAGGGACGGGCATCGAACTCGACGGCACCGGCAAGATCGACGTGCCCTTCGACTTCGCCCTGAACCCCCTCGGCGACTTCAGCTACGAAGCCTGGTACCTCGTCCCGAGCATGGTCACGATCGGCCGCGACGTCCCGTGGTCGCTCGTCACGTCGCGCGAGGCGTTCACCGGATACATGATGTACGTCTCGCCCGGCAGCGCCGACCAGGCGTACACCCAGCTCGGAGGCAACGGCACTTGGTTCGCCACACCGTTGCAGGCCGCGGGCGCCCGGGACGTGCCCCACCACATGGTGACGACCTACGACGCGACGACGAAGCTCGCCACGCTTTACGTCGACGGCGTCGTCGCGAGTTCGGTCACCGTGACCCCGGGCATCACGCGGAACTCCTCGGCGCCGTTCCGCATCGGCGCGGGGGCGACCGAGGGAACCGGGCAGTTCTTCTTCCGCGGCACCCTCGACGAGGTGGCGCTCTACGGCAAGGCGCTCACCCCGGCGGACGTGGCGCGGCACTACGAGGTCGGGACGCGACGCTGAGCGCAGGCTCCGTTCGCAGCGGCGAACGACCGGGCACGGGCACGGGCACGGGGGGGTGACGGCGCACGTCGGCGCGTCTCACCACGCGGTGGGCTTGTAGTCCTTCAGGAACTTTCCCCACACGTGCCCTTCGCCGTTCAGGCCGGCGAAGATCGGGTCCACGATGCGCGCGGCGCCGTCGACGATGTCGAGGGGCGGCTCGAAATCGAGGTCCTGGCGCTTGCGCGCCGAGATCGCGGCCGGATCCTCGTCGGTGACCCATCCCGTGTCGACCGCGTTCATGTGGATCCCGGACTTCAGGTAGTCGGGCGCGGAGGTGAGCGTCATCATGTTGAGCGCGGCCTTCGCCATGTTGGTGTGGGGATGCTTGTCGGTCTTCGTCCGGCGCGAGAACGAGCCCTCCATGGCCGACACGTTGACGACGTGTTTCGCGTCCGTCCTGTCCCGCATCATGAGCGGCTTCAGCTTCCCGCACAGCACGAACGGGGCGACCGCGTTCACCAGGTGAACTTCCAGCATCTCGGCGGTCGCCACCTCGGCGAGCGTGAGGCGCCACGTGTTGATGCCACGGAGATCGACCTGCTGCAGATCGGCGTCGACGGCGCCGGAGGGGAAGAGCGCCTCGACGCCACGGGTGTCGTCCTGGGCGTAGGGAATCTGGGAGAGGGCGGCGGATCGGAGGATGCCCACGCCCGCCGACCCCGCGCGGGAGGCCCATGGTGAGAGCGCTCCGCCAGGACCGGCCGCGGGCGCGGCGTTCTCGCGGGCATCGCCGTTCCCGAGTTCGAGGTGCGCGCGCCCGCCCGCGACGAGACCGACCAACGTATGGTGATCCCGGAGGACGCTCTTCTCGCGCGCGGGAAGGGACGCGTACGGGGCTTCTTCGCCGGCGAGCAGGTGCGCGTAGAACGCCGGCGGCCGCCGCACGGTCTGGGCGGCGTTGTTGAGGAGATGATCGAGGCGACCGAGGGTCCGATCGAGGTAGCTGGCGAAGAGCTCGACGCTCGGAGCGTGACGAAGATCGAGACCGTGCACGCGGAGCCGCGAGCCCCACTCCTCGAAGTCCTTCTCGCGCGCGTAGCGGGCGGCGGCGTCCTGCGGGAAGCGGGTCGTCGCGACGACGGTGGCGCCCGCACGGAGCATCATGAGCGCGGCCTGGTAGCCGATCTTGAGTCGCGCGCCGGTGATGACGGCGACCTGTCCGCGCATGTCCGCCGTCTGGAAGCGCTTGGCGTAGTTGAACTCGGCGCACGCGTGGCACATCGACTCGTAGAATGCGTGGACGTGTCGGTACTCCACCTTGCACACGTAGCAGTGTCGGGGCTTGTTGAGTTCGGGAGGGGCCGCGGCGTCGGCGACGTCCCCGTTCGCGCTCCGGAGGGCCGGCGCGACGAACACGGCTTCGGCGCGGACGCGTCGGATTTCGGTGTTCGCCGTGAGCACGCGATCTTCCTCGCGTGCCTTCCGTCGCTTCACTTTCCGGATCGCCTTGGACCCTCGGATCAATTCGTCCCGCGTGGGACGGGAAAGGCGACCGGCCACCATGAGCAGGCGCTTCCGGACGTCGTCGGACACCGCGAGGAGCCTCGTGCGGTCTTCGATGCAGGATTCGAGGACATCGGCGATGCGGTTGACGTCGTCGTCCGTCATCGCGCCGACTCCCGGCACTTCCTCGCGGACGTCGCGTCCGTCCTTTCCGGAGTGGGTTCCGTCCTCGGTCACGCGGGTCGTCTAGATCGGGACCCGCGCGAATGGAACGGGAACGCTCATTCGGCGCCGGAATGTCCGACGGAAACCGGGATCGCCTCGTCTTCCTTCGCGCTCATGGACAGGCCGACGAACCAGAGCGCGCCGCCCACCACCACCAGTCCGAGGCGGATGGCCCAGGCAGCCACGGGGCCCATCATGTCGACCCACATGAGGATGCGCAGGTTGTACCCGACGAAGTAGAGGGCCGACGAAAGGACACCCGCGAGCGCACAGAACCCACCGACGCGTTGGAGCATGGGAGAACCTCCAGGAGTCACGGGCGGCTTCGCTGCGCGCACCGTGCCCGAGGAGAGACCGGGGCGCGAAGGAATCGATGCACCGCCCGGCGTCTCAAAGGGCTCACCGGGAACGCTCCCCGGAAAGCCCGGTGAAATTCCCCGTCGCCGTGGAGCGGAGGCCCGCCCCCCGTCCGCTCAGGCCGGAATGTCCTTCTTGGCCAGGTCCGCCAGGTCCTTCGCCATGGCGCGGATCTTCGCGAGGTTCGAGCCCTCGAGCATGATGCGGAGCTTCGCTTCGGTGCCGCTCCAGCGCACGAGGAGGCGACCGTCCTTGCCGAGCGCCTTCTCCACCTTCGCCATCCCGGCCGAGAGGTTCTTCATCTGCTCGACGGGCTTCTTCGAAGGCAAGGTGAGGTTCTCGAGGATCTGCGGCACCTTCTCCATGGCGTGGGCCGCGAGTTCGGAGAGGGGTTTGCCCGTCCGCATCATGAGTGCGAGCACCTGCAACGCGCCGATGGTGCCGTCGCCCGTGGAGGCGTGATCGAGGAACACGAGGTGGCCCGACTGTTCGCCGCCCAGGTTGAAGCCGCCCTTCCGCATCGCCTCGACGACGTACCGGTCACCCACGGCGGTGCGAACGAGCTTGGCGCCCTGTTTCGCCAAGGCGCGCTCGAGACCGAGGTTGCTCATCACCGTGGCGACCACGGTCTTCTTCTTCAGTTCCCCGTCGTGGAGCATGCGTTGGGCGCACATGGCCATGACGACGTCGCCGTCGACGACCTGACCCTTCTCGTCGACGACGATGAGGCGGTCGGCGTCGCCGTCGAGGGCGATGCCGATCTGGGCGCCCCGCTTGACGACCTCCGCACGCACGTGGTCCGGGTGGAGCGCGCCGGCCTTCTCGTTGATGTTCACGCCGTTCGGCTTCACGCCGATGGAGGTGACGTTCGCGCCGAGTTCGGCGAACACCATCGGGGCGACCTTGTAGGCCGCGCCGTGGGCCGCGTCGACGACGACGCGCACGCCGTCGAGGGACAAGTCGGTGGGAAACGTGGTCTTCGCGAAGACGACGTAGCGACCGCGGGCGTCCTCGAGCTTCTCCGCCCGCCCGACACCCGGGCCGGTCTTGCGCGCGCCGAGGAGCGCGTCGTTCGCCATGAGCCGTTCGATCTCGGCTTCGCGATCGTCGGCCAGCTTGAAGCCGTCGGCGCCGAAGATCTTGATGCCGTTGTCGGCGTAGGGGTTGTGGCTCGCGCTGATGACGATGCCCGCGTCGGCGCGCATGCTCACCGTGAGGTGGGCGACGGCCGGCGTCGGGATGGGACCGCAGAGCAGGACCCGTCCGCCCATGGAGCAGATGCCGGAGGCGATGGCCGTCTCGATCATGTAGCCGGAGAGACGCGTGTCCTTGCCGATGACGATGCGGGGCGTGTGCTTCTTGCCTCGACCGGCCACGAACGTCACCGCGCGACCGAGCGCGAGGGAGAGTTCCGGGGTCATCGGGTGTTCGTTGGCCACGCCGCGGATGCCGTCCGTGCCGAACAGGTGCCGCTCGGTGCTCTTCGCCGTCTTCATCGGTCCTCGCTTCGGGTCAGTCACGGAAGTTGATGAACTGCAGCTCGATGCCGAGATCGGCGGCGCGGGCCGCCTGGATCGTGGCCTGGAGATCGTCCCGGTTCTTGCCGGTGATGCGGAGCTGCTGATCCTGGATCGCCGCCTGCACCTTGAGCTTCTGGTCTTTCACGAGCTGGACGAGCTTCTTCGCCTTCTCGGCGTCGATGCCGTCCTTGATCGCGACGGTCATGCGCGTGTGCTTGCCGGAGGCCTCGGGCTTCTTCGCCTCGAAGAAGGTGAGACTGACCTTCCGCTTCACCAGCTTCTCCTGGAGCACCGTCCACGCGGCTTTCACGCGGTCCTCGCTGTTGGCGCGGAGGACGAAGCCATCCTTGTTCTTCTCGACTTCGGTGTCCGTGTCCTTGAAGTCGTAGCGTTGGCCGATCTCCTTCAGCGCTTGGTTCAGCGCGTTGTCGACCTCACTCCACTGGATTTTCGAGACGATGTCGAAGCTCGGCATGGGCCGGGCAGGATACGCGAATCGTCGGGCACGTCACAACGGTCGCGGAGCCTGCGGAAGCGCGCGTCAGAGCGCGACGCCGCCGTCCTTCGAACGGCCGGCGAGGGCCGCGCGAACCGCGCCCAGCAGGTACATGGACCCCGCGACGACCACGAGCTCGGGCGGAGAACCGTCGCCCTGGCACGCGCGATCGATGGCCTGGAACACGTCGGCAGCGACGTCCCCGGCGTGCCGTTCCGCCATGGAGGCGAGCGGCGCGGCGGAGCGTCCCGTTCCGGGGACCAGGTCCGGTGGCGCGTACACGCGCATGCGCGCGCGCGGGGCCAGCAGGTCGAGCATCTCGGGCCACGCTTTGTCGGCGAGCGTGCCGAACACCAGACCCACGCGGGACGGATCGATGCCGAGACCGTCGAGGTGGGCGGCGAGCGCGCGGGCGCCGTCGGGATTGTGCGCGGCGTCGAGGAGGAACGGGATGCCGCGGAACGGAATGCGTTCGAGTCGTCCCGGCCAGGACGCGCGGGCGAGGCCTTCCCGGATCGCACGCTCCCCGTACCCCGCCGTACGCGCGATCGCGCACGCGACCTTCGCGTTGTCCCGTTGGTGTGCCCCGGGAAGGGCGAGGGGAGCGGCGTCGAGCCAGGGATCGAAAGTCGTGTCGTTCGCGACGTCGACGACGGGGGCGCCGGCGCGCTTCGCGAACTCCTCGATCACCCGACGCGGCCCGGCCTCGAGGGGCCCCAGGATCATGGGGACACCGGACTTCGCGATGGCGGCCTTCTCCGCCGCGATGCGTTCGAGGGTGTCCCCCAACTTGTCCTGGTGATCGAAGGCGATGCGCGTGACGGCGGTGGCCACGGGGCGCTCGAGGACGTTCGTGGCGTCGAGGCGCCCGCCGAGGCCGACCTCGATCACGGCCACGTCCACCTTCGCCGCGCGGAAGGCCTCGAACGCCGCGAGGGTCGCCGTCTCGAAGAAGCTGAGATCGGGGGTGCGGGCGAGCACGTCGTCGAGGAGGGGCGCGAGCGCGCTTTCGGCGAGGGGTTCACCGTCGACGCGGATTCGCTCGGCGAAGCGTTCGAGGTGCGGGGACGTGTAGAGGCCCGTGCGGAGCCCCTGCGCGCGCGCCATGCGCTCGACCCACGCGCACGTGGACCCTTTGCCGTTCGTGCCGGCGACGTGGATCGTGCCGTAAGCGCGCTCGGGATGTCCGGCGGCGGCGACGGCGTCCGCCATGGGCCCGAGTCCGAGGCGCATGCCGAGGGGGATGCGCGCGTAGAGCCTCTCGAGTGCGTGCGCGAGGTTCGCCGCCACGTCCGATCGATCCTTCAGACGAGCGTCTTCTTCGAACCGGGTTTCGACGGAACGCCCGCGCGGCCGACGGGCGATTTCGGCCCCGGCCGACTTCCCGGCGACGACTTCGCGGCACCCGGCTTGCTCGTGGGGCCGGCCTTGCTCGCGGGGCCCGGCTTGCTCGCGGGGCCGGGCTTGCTCGGCGGACCTCCAGGGCGACTCGGCGCGTCCAGGGGGCGCGTGGCGGTGTTCGTCAGGTGCCGGACGAGGAGCCCGATCTCGCGCTTCATGTCGAGGCGGGAGACGATGCCGTCGATCATGCCGTGATCGAGGAGGAACTCGGCGCGCTGGAATCCTTCGGGGAGCTTCTGGCGGATGGTGTTCTCGATGACGCGGGCGCCCGCGAAACCGATGAGGGCCTTCGGTTCGGCGACGTTCACGTCGCCCAGGAAGGCGAAGCTGGCGGCGACGCCGCCCGTGGTCGGATGGAGGAGGACGCTCACGAACGGAACGCGCGCGGCCCGGAGGCGCTCGAGGGCCGAGACGGTCTTCGCCATCTGCATGAGGCTCAAGATGCCCTCCTGCATGCGCGCGCCGCCAGAGGCCTGGAGGAGGACGACGGGAAGACGCGACGTGGTCGCGCGCTCGAAGAGTCGCGTGATCTTCTCGCCGACGACCGAACCCATGGAGCCGCCCATGAACGCGAACAGGAACGCGCCGTACGCGATGGGGGTGCCGTCGAGGGAGGCCTTGCCGATCTCGATGGCCTCCTTCGCCTTGGAGTTCTTCTGCGCCGTCTGCACGCGTTCGGTGTACGAGCGGCCGTCCGAGAACTGGAGCGGATCGCCGGGCACCAGGTGCGCGTCCCACTCGTCGAGCTTGCCGTCGTCGAGCAGGAGCTGGCGCCATCGCGCGGCGTCGAGCTTGTGGTGCTGCCCGCACTCGGGACACACCTCGTAGTTCTGGGCGAAGTTCTCCGCCGGCAGCGTGACCCCGCAGCCGTCGCACTTCTTGAAGACGCCCTTGCCGACGCTCTTCTTGTCGCTGGCGTCGGCTTGCGGCGCCTTTCGTTGCGGCCAGCTCATGGACTCGCTCAGGAGAACGCCATGGTGGCGAGCGTGCTCGGCACCTTGAGCGTGGGTTCGGTGCGCTCCTGCACCTCGCGGGCGGAGACCCCGGGCGCCACTTCGGCGAGCACGAGGCCCTCGGGCGTGACGTCGATGCAAGCGAGATCGGTGATGATGCGGTGCACGACCCTGCGGCCCGTGAGGGGCAGGTTGCACTCCTTCAGGATCTTCGGCGCGCCGTCCTTCGCGGCGTGGTCCATGATGACGACGACGCGACGTGCGGAGGCGACGAGGTCCATCGCGCCGCCCATTCCCTTCACCATCTTGCCGGGGATCATCCAGTTCGCGAGATCGCCCTTCTCGGAGACCTGCATCGCGCCGAGGATGGCGAGATCGATGTGCCCGCCGCGGATCTGGGCGAAGCTGTCGGCGCTGGAGAAGATCGCCGAGCCCTGGAGCATCGTGACCGTCTCCTTGCCGGCGTTGATGAGATCGGCGTCTTCCTTGCCGGCCACGGGGTAGGGGCCGATGCCGAGGAGACCGTTCTCGCTCTGGAGCACGACCTCGATGCCCTTCGGGATGTGGTTCGCCACGAGCGTGGGCATCCCGATGCCGAGGTTGACGTAGAAGCCGTCCCGGAGTTCGGCGGCGGCGCGGATGGCGATCTGATCGCGGGAGAGGGCCATGGGTCCGAGGATCCTTTCAGGTCGCCGAAGGCTGGACGGTGCGGCGTTCGATGCGCTTCTCGTACCGTTCGCCCTTCACCACGCGGTGCACGAAGATGCCGGGCGTGTGGATGTGATCCGGATCGAGGGAGCCCACTTCCACGATCTCCTCCACCTCGGCGATGGTGACCTTCGCGGCGGTCGCCATCATCGGATTGAAGTTCATGGCGGTGTGGCGGAAGACGAGGTTTCCGAAGCGGTCGCCCTTCCAGGCCTTCACGATGGCGAAGTCGCCTCGGATGGAGTCCTCGAGGACGTACGCGCGGCCTCCGAAGTCGCGCACTTCCTTCTTCGGCGAGTACTTCGCGACGCCCCCCTTCGAATCGTAGCGGAGGGGGAGACCACCGTCGGAGACGGCGGTGCCCGCGCCCGTGGGCGTGAAGAACGCGGGGATGCCGGCGCCGCCCGCGCGGAGCTTCTCGGCGAGCGTCCCCTGCGGGCAGAGTTCGACCTCGAGTTCGCCGGAGAGGTACTGGCGCTCGAATTCCTTGTTCTCGCCGACGTAGCTCGAGATCATCTTCGCGATCTGGCGGTTCTTGAGCAGCACGCCGAGGCCGAAGTCGTCCACGCCGCAGTTGTTGGACACGACCGTGAGGTCCTTCGTGCCGAGCTCGCGGAGCGCGCGGATGCAGTTTTCGGGGATGCCGCAGAGCCCGAAGCCGCCCGCGAGGAGCGTGGCGCCCTGGGGGATGTCCTTGCAGGCTTCCAATGCCGACGCGAAGACCTTGTTCATGGACGGCGACGCTAGGACAGCCGACCCCCGAATGGAACCGGGCACACGTCGCTCCCGCAGGAATTCCCTGGTATCCTCGCTCGTCCCATGGACGTGCCCCACGGAATCGAGCCCGGTCCCGCGCCGGGGCCCGACGGCACACCGCCGCGACCCGCGCCGGTCGCCGCTCGACCCGCGGCCCCCAAGGGACGAGGATGTCTGAGGGCCCTCGCGGTCCTCTTCGGGATCGCGTCGGTGGTCCTCGTCGTCCTCGGCGTCGTGACGTGGCGTTACGCGAAGACGCCGGAAGGTTCGCGCAACGTCGGCATGGCACGCGGGATCGCGCGGCTCGTGTTCGGAGCGTTCGGAGCGCCGGGCACGAAGGAGTTGAAGGCTCTCGGGTGTGCGCAGGCCTTCGTCATGTCCGGAGAGGCGGTCGAAGAATTCGCGGACGAGTTCTACGACGCCGGACCCGCGCCACCGGACATGCCCGTGCTCCTCACGTGCCAGCAAGGACTCGTGGCGAAGGCCATCCCTTGCGACGACGTGGCCCGCACGTACCAGAAGGCCGTACCCGACAACACGAGGCCCATCGAGGTGTCCGTCATGCGGACCGGCTCGACCAAGCCCCTCTGCCGAGGTTCCTACTCCGTCGCCGACCACGGAAGGGTCGTCCCGCGATCGACGCGGCGCACGAGGCCCGCACCCTCGGACACGGACGAGCTCGTCGACGACTCCGACGACGAGGTGCCGTAGCCCGATTCTTGGCCGTTCGTCCCCGCGCGTGCTCCGGTCGAGGGGTCGTGCGCGCTTTCCTCTCCGCACTCGGTGTATTCGCCGCCGTCACCACCACCTCGGTGGGCGCTCTCTCCGGCGCGACGGGCGCGTCGGGCGCCGCCGCCACGACGGGCAAGCCTCCCGTGGCCCAGTCCGGCATCGGCTCCGCCGCGGTGCACTTCGGTCGGAGCGTCGGGTCGCCCACCGAGGGGCACCTCATCGGCGGCTCGCGCGTCGAAGAGTCTCCCGCGCTCCGCATCTCGCCGGCCTACGTCGACGGCGACGTGCGCTGGGGACTCGGCCCGCTCGTGGGCATGATCGATCGGGCGTCGCGCCAAGTGCGGCGGCAGTTCCCGGACGCCGTGCTCGCCGTGGGGCACCTGTCGCGGAAGGGAGGTGGCGCCGTCGATCGTCACCACTCCCACGAATCGGGACGGGACGCGGACCTCGCGTTCTACGTCCGGACGGCGGGAGGCAAGCCGCTCACCGCCGAACGTTTCGTCGCGTTCAAGGGCGACGGCACCGCGGGAACGTGGCCGGGCGCGCACTTCGACGACGCCCGGAACTGGGCGCTCGTGAGCGCGCTCCTCACCGATCGAGAAGCGCGCGTCGCCCACCTCTTCGTGGCGACACCGCTCCGCGCGCGTCTCCTCGCGTACGCCGAGCGCGTGGGCGCTTCGCCGTCCCTCCGCGCGCGCGCCGCCGAGGTCATGGTGCAACCGCACGGCGCGTTGCCCCACGACGACCACTTCCACGTCCGCATCGCGTGCCCTTCCGGCATGACGGGCTGCATCGAGTTCCCGACCGTCGCCAAGCGACCGCCGAAGACGTCGCCGGCTGCGCATCCGTCGCGCGCGCGGGACAAGGGAACGTCCGCCACGCCCGCGACACCCGGGACGCCCGGTACGAAGGGTGCCGCGAAACCCGCTCCGTCCCGCACCGCGCCGAACGCGCCGGAACGTGGACCGTCGAACGCGAAGACGGCCCCCGCGAGCCCGCCGTCGACGTCACCGACGCCCACGAAGGACGGGGTCGACAAGGACTCGAGCCCGGGAGCGTCTTCCGGCGCGTCCATGATCCCGGAGGGCCTCGAGACGAACCCGTACGACGCGCCCGCGGTCCTCGGCGCGCCCCGTTCGGTGCCGGAGGTTTCCACCGGCGACCCGGCCGACGACGGCGATTGACGGATCCCTTGGCAAAGACCCGACGGACGGGTAGCTCTCACGCTGGATGTCCCAGCGCCTTTTCTCGACGACCGGCACTTCGCTGACGGGCGGCCACAGGGCCGTCCTCTCCGGTCGCGCGGCGGAAATGCGCGAGCTCGAGGACGCCTACGGCGAGGTCGCCGATCACGGTGGCGTGATCGCGGTGACGGTGGTGGGCGCGGCCGGCATCGGCAAGACGCGCCTCGTCTCCGATTTTCTCGGACGCCTCCGCACGGGCGACGGACCCGCGCCGAAGGTGCTCCGCGGCACCGCGCGCGAACACGGCGCCCCGTACGAGATCTTCGCCCGCGCGCTCCGCGCCCGTTTCAACCTCGTCGAGGGCATGGACGCCGAACACTCGAAGGCGCAGATCCGATCCGAGGTCGCGACGGTCCTCGATGATCGGAAGGTCGGCGACGTCCTCTACTATCTTGGGCAGATCCTCGACCTCGAATACACCGACTCGCCGCTCACGCGTGCGGTGGGCGCGGAGCCGCGCGAGCAACGTTGGCTCCGGAACGCCATCGTCAAACACTTCCTCGAGTCGGACGCCGTCGCCCGCCATGCCGACGACGCCGGGGTGGCGGGGCGGATCACGATCCTCGTGTTCGACGACCTCCACACGGCCCACACCGAATCCCTCGATCTCCTCCAGTACCTCGTGGCACACGTGAGGGCCCCGATCCTCGTGATCTCGCTCTCGCGTCCCGAGATCCTGACGCGCCGGGAAGAGCTGGTCTCGGGCCGGCCCATGAACCATCGCCTGATCGAACTCGCGCCGCTCTCCGACGCGGACTCCGCCGCCGTCATGCACGATCTCCTCGCGCCGTGCGGCGAGGAGCCGCTCGTGGGCGACCTCGTGGATTCGGCGGTGTCCCTCGCCGCGGGCAATCCGGCGCTCCTCGAGCAGATGGTGCACCTCTACCTGGAGAAGGGCGTGCTCGAGGGGCGCGGATCCATGGTCGACGACCCGACCTGGTCCATCCACGTCGAACGCCTCGCGAAGATCGCGCTGCCTCTCACGGTGGAGGACGCCGTGCAGGCCCGTATCGCGGCGCTCGGATCCGCCGAACGCGAGCTCCTCGAACGTGCCGCCACCATGGGGGGCGTCTTCTGGCTCGGGGGCCTGCTCGCCGTCGTCCGCCAGGACGGACCGGCCCCCACGACGTGGCGTGCCGGCGACGTGAGCGACATCGCGACCACGCGGGGCATCCTCGCCGACCTCGTGGAGCGCGACTACCTGCTCCGCATGCCCGACTCCTCGTTCCCCGGCGACGAGGAGTACGTCTTCAAACACAACCTCGAACGGGAAGCGCTCCAGAAGCTCACGCCCGCGCCCATCGCGCGCAAACATCACCTCGCCATCGCCGAGTGGATGAGTTTCCGCGAGCAAGCTTCCACCAACGACGACCACCTCGCCATGCTCGCGCGGCACTGGGAGAAGGCGTCGAAGAAGGCCCGGGCCGGTCTCGCGTACCTCGCGGCCGCCGACGCCGCGCGGACCCGGTACGCGAACTCCGCCGCTGCCGAGTACTACGCGAAGGGGCTCGCCCTCGTGGCGGAAGGCGAGGGCGCTCCCGCCGAGACGTGGATCGGTTCGCTCCACCACTACGGCGACGTCCTCCAACTCCTCGGCAGGAACGACGAAGCGCTCCTCGTCTTCCGTGAGATGCAGATCCGCGCGTTCCGACTCGATCTGCGCGGCAAGGGCGGAGCGGCCCACTCGCGCATCGGGCGCCTCCTCCGCGAGACCGGCCGTCTCGAGGAAGCGGGCGAACACCTCGACGCCGCCCTCGCGCTCTACGAGGAGGCGAACGACGTCCGTGGTCTCGCGAGCGCCCAGGACGACATCGGCAAACTCCACTGGCTCCGTGGCGACTACGCGCGCGCGTTCGAATACACCGAGCGTGCCCTCGCCATGCGCCGCAAGATCGGCGACCGGAAGTCGATCGCGCTCAGCCTCAACAACCTCGGACTCGTGTACCAGGATTCGGGACAGTTCCGACCCGCGCTCGAGGCCTTCGAACAGGCGCTCACCATCCGTCACGAAATCGGCGATCTCGTCGGCGTCAGCATCACGCTGAACAACCTCGGCACCGTGGCGCAGGACCAGCGCGACGATCTCCGCGCGCTCCAGCTCTTCCAGCAGGCCTACGACGTCGCGAAGGAGACGGGCGACCGCAACCGCATCGCCGTGATCCTCACGAACCTCGGCGAGACGCACAACCGCCTCGGCGATCCGCCGATGGCCGTGAAGGTGTTGAAGCAGGCCGAGGAGCTCGCCGACGAGCTGGGCGACAAGTTGGGCCTCGCCGAAGCGGTGCGCGGCCTCGGCAAGGCGTACCTCGCGCAACGCGAATGGACGAAGGCGCGCGAGTGTGCGGCCCGCGCCGTGGAGCTCTTCTCCGAGATCGAGAGCAAGGTGCAACTCGGCGTCGCGCTGCGCTCCCTGGGTGAAGTGACGGCCGCGGGCGCCGCCGGGGGGCAGGATGCCGAGGACGCGAAGCGCGTGCTCAAGGAGAGCATCGCCATCTTCGAGTCCGTGGGCAACGAGGTGGAGCTCGCTCGGAGCTGCCGCGCTTACGCCGACATGCTGACGGCCACCTCGGAGTTCTCGGGCGATCCGGAGGCCGCGAAAGAAGCGGCGTTCTACCGCGCGCGCGCGGAAGAGACCTTCGCGAAGCTCAGGATCAGCGCGGTGGGACTCGAGCCGCGCTCCTTCTTCTGGCAACGTTGAACCGGTGACGGTGGCGTGCGCGCGGGGCGCCCCTCGCGACGTGCCGTGCCGCGCGCGTCAGTTCGCCAGCGACTTCTGGATGCGGGCGAGCTCGGCGTCGTCCGTCGCCGTCACGATCATCTTCGAGCCCTTCGGGATCTCGCGGAGACGGAGGGACGGTGCGTCCTTCCCGTCGCCCAGGATCACCTGCACGGCGTCGTGGTGTTCCTTCGCGTGGGTGAGCGCGCGGACGGCGTCGTCGGTCATGCCGACGGAGAGCACCTTTCGGCCGTTGTCTTCCGCCACGTCGACGGTCTGGATCTGGGCCTTGTGCACGTGCACCTCCACGACGCTGGCGGAGGTGAGGGAAGGATCCTCGGCGTGGACGACGGAGCTCGTGGGCGACCCGGCACAGCCGACGGCGGCGGCGCAGGACACGACGGACAGGAGGTAGGAGAGTTTGTGGAGCATGGAAGGGAAGTCCTCGTGCGCGAGGAACCCCCTTGGCCCCCCCGCGTGTCCGCAACATGGGTCCGATGCGAGACGTGTCAACGGGGAGGATCACGATGGGCGCGCGCGAAGGCGGCGAGCGAGCGACCGGAGCGAGTGACCCGGACCTTCTCGTCCTTCGCCAGACGCTTCATCGCGAGCTCCACGCGGAGTGCCTGGCCGTGGGTCCCACACCGCGCGCTCGCCACGAGCTCGAGCGGCCCCCGGCCTCGGGTGTACCGCGCACCTTTGCCTTCGTCGTGGGCGCGGACGCGACGCGTCACGTCCTTGGCGACGCCGGTGTAGAGGGACCCGTCCGCGCACAGGAGCACGTAGACGAACCAGACGTCCGCCGCCGCGGCGGTCGTCCTCGGGGTCGTCACGGCGCGTAGTATTCGTCCGCGCCGACGTCGGGCTTGTCGTCGCGGGCCTGTCGATCGAAGTCGTCGTCCGTGAGCGCGCGGCCGCTGGCGGCGCCCTTGTCGATGACGTCCTTCGCGTCCTTCGTGACGTGCAGATCGCCCGTGGCGGCGTTCACGAACGTGGTCGCCGCCGCGCGTTCGACGTTGGCGGACACCGTGACGCCGTCGCCCGCACCGTCCCGCGGGACGAGGGTGTGGCTCATGAGGTTCGAGAGCACGTTGCCTTCGGAGCCGGCGTAGCGCACCTCGATGGACGACGACGACGGGACGGCACCCGACACGACCGTGTTGTGCACGACGTCGACCCCGCAGGTCTTCTCGAGCGCGATGCCGGTCTCGAACTTCGAGGCGGACGCGAGGAGCGCCGGATCCTGGGCGGAAATCATGTTGTTCCGGAGGATGCCCACGTAGGCGCCCACGTTCGTGGCCTTGCAGACGTCCGAGTGCACCCGGCCGGGCGTGGCGGCGCCGGTGCCCATCACGATGCCGCGTTGCACGTCGCGGAAGGCGTTGCGCTCGATCTCCGAAGCGCGGGCGCCCTTCCAGAAACGCACGCCGATGGAGCTTCCGCTGCTCGGACAGAAGATGCCTTCGAAGCGGTTGTCGCGCACGGAGAAGCCGTAGGTCGCTTGGGCGTCGATGCCGACGAACCCGCATTGCGCGACGGCCCGCGCACGCGAGGCTTCGGACTGCGACACGAGCGAACAGGCCACGACGCCCTTCTCGAGCTTGTGCGCGAACGCGTCGTCGGTGGCGGCGAGGACGCCGTTCTTGCCGAAGTCCTGGAGGGCGACGTCGACGAGCGTGAAGCCGTTCACGTCCTTCGCGGACGCGTCGACGTGGACGCCGTTGCCGCCCGCGTTCGCGATGGTGAGGTTCGCCACGATGACCTTCGACCCCGTGATGACGACGCCGTCCTTGTCGACGCCGCTTCCCGAAAAGTCGAGGACGACGGCGCCGCGTTCGCCGCTCTTGCTGCGGAGGGTCACGTCGTCCTTGTCGAGTCGGATCGTGCCGCTTCCCAGGGGGTACGTACCGTCCTCGAGGAAGATGGTCGCGCCCGACGGGACGTCGGCGATCTTCGTGGCGAGGGTGGGAGCATCCGCGGGGCCGAGGGTCACGGACGCGTCCGTCGGTGCGGGGAGGGGCACACACGTCTCGCGCAGGACGCCGGAGTCCGTGTTCGCGACGGGACCGCCCGAATCGACGGTCGTCGGCGCGTCCGCTCCGCCGTCGGACGTGCCGCCCGCCGGGTCGCTCGAACACCCCGAGACGGAGACCGACGCGACGGCCGTGGCCGCACCGACGGCGAGGGCGAGGACGGAAGCGACGACGACGTTCGGACCCGATCGAAGACCCATGACGAACCTCCCGGAGACGACGAGACGGACGGAACGACGCGACGGACGAAAGGAGTCAGTAGCTGATCAGGCTCGCGACCGGCACGGGCAGGAGCCCTTCGCGTCCCTTCAGGAACGAGAGCTCGATCACGAACGCGTAGGCGACCACGTACGCGCCCTGGTGCCGCACGAGTTCCGCGGCCGCCTTGGCGGTGCCTCCCGTGGCGAGGACGTCGTCGACCACGAGCACCCGGGACGCTTCCGCGAACGAATCCTGGTGGATCTCGAGTTCGGCGGTGCTGTACTCGGTCTTGTAGGAGACCTTGTGCGTGGCGCTGGGGAGCTTGCCGGGCTTGCGCGCGGGGACGAAGCTCGCGTTCAGTCGCGCGGCGAGGGCACCGCCGAAGATGAAGCCGCGGGCCTCGATGCCCACGACGGCGTCGATGTGCTCGCCGATGAAGCGCTCGGCGATGGAGTCGAGCACGATGTGGAACGCGCGCGGATCCGCGAGGAGGGGCGTGATGTCCTTGAAGAGGATCCCCTTCGACGGGAAGTCGGGCACGTCGCGGATGAACGCGCGCGCGTACGCGAGCGGGTCTTCGTACCCTCGACCGATGCGCTCCGCCGTGTTCACGGCGGGGGAGGCGAGGGTGCGGGACGGCGTGTCGCGATCGGTCATGCGTGGGCTCCTTCGGGGGTACCGCGGACGTCCTGGGCGATGGCCTCGGCGTACGCGTCGTCATCCATGTGGGTGAGATCGAGGCAGAGCGGCGTGATGGAGGCCGCTCCGTCGTCGTAGGCGTCGGTGTCGGTGCCGTCGTTCCGCTCGTGACGCACGTGGGAGCCGCCGAGCCAGATGTACTCGCGGCCGCGGGGGTCGGTGCGGAACTCCACGCCCTGCTCGTAGATGCGTTCGCCCAGACGCGTGCGGCGGATCTCGCCGTTCCACGTCTTCGGCACGTTGAGGTTCAGGAGCGGCGCGGGGGTGCGACGGTTCCGCGCCATCATGGATTGCGCGAGCATGGTCGCGAGCGTGGCGACCTTCGCGAAGTCCGCGTGCGGATGGGCGCTCACGGCCAAGGACGGGATCCGCCGGAGGGCGCCTTCGCGCGCGGCGGCGACCGTCCCGGAGTAGAAGACGTCCTGCCCGAGGTTCAGGCCGTGGTTGATGCCGGACACGACGAGCGACGGCTTCTTCTCCAAGAACCGCGTGCCTGCATTCAGGGCGACGTACACGCAATCGGCGGGCGTGCCGTCGACGGCGAAGATGCCGGGCTCGGCCTCCCGTGCGCGGAGGGGGCGGTGGAGGCTCAGGGCGTGGCTCGCGGCGCTCTGCTCGCTCTCGGGCGCGACGAGGATCACGTCCGCCACGTCGAGCAGGGCGAGGCGGAGCGCCCGGATGCCCCGACTCGCGTGACCGTCGTCGTTCGACAGGAGGATGAGGGGACGATCCGCGCCGGCCATGGAGCCCACCAGCTTACGTGAATCGGTCGCTCCGTGCGAGGCCCGCCGACGGGTCCTTCGCCGAACGCGGGCTCGGGACTCGGGGATGACAAGTCGCCGCGATCCGACGAGGATGCGCGCCATGTCCGCCATCGTCCGATCCCGCTCCTGCTCCCTCGTCCGCCCGAGCCCGTCCCGTGGCCTCACCCAGGTGTCGCACGTGTCGCACGTGTCGTGGAGGTCGCGGGTGTGGCTCGCGTCGTTCGCCGCCGTCGCCGTCTCCGCGTGCGGGGACGACCCCGTCCCGCGCACGCCTCACGACACGGACGTCACGGCGGCCCACTCGATTTCGAAGCCCACGACGGTCACGATCGACGCCGTGCGCACGAAGAAGATGGACGTCACGGACGATTACTTCGGGACCAAGGTCGTCGATTCCTACCGCTGGCTCGAGGACGCCGATGGTGCCGACGTGAAAGCGTGGACCGACGCCGAGAACGCGCGCACACGCAAGCACCTCGACGGCCTCGGCGTCCCGCCCGAGTTCACCGCCGGCATCAAGGGCCTCCTCGAGGTCGGTGCGGTGGGGACGCCGTTCGTCGTCTCGAAGCCGAAGGCCGACGCCACGACGAAGGGCAAGGGACCGCGCCTCTTCCACACCAAGCGCGAGGGCGAACAGAACCAGGCCGTCCTCTACGTGCGCGACGGCGTGGACGGAAAGGACCGCGTCCTCGTCGATCCGGTGACGCTCTCGAAGGACGGCACGACCGCCCTCGATTGGTGGTACCCGTCGCCCGACGGTGCCCTCGTCGCCTGGGGCCGGAGCGAGAGCGGGAGCGAGGAGAGCACGCTCGCCATCCGCGACGTCGCGAAAGGCACCGATCTCCCGGATCTCATCCCCTACACGCGCCACGCGTCCGTCGCGTGGTTGCCGGACGGGACGGGCTTCTACTATTCGCGGCACCCCACGCCCGGCACGGTGCCCGCGGGGGACGAGAAGTACTTCGCGAAGCTCTTCTTCCACAAGCTCGGCACGGACTCGAAGGACGACAAGCTCGTCTTCGGGGACGGTCGCGACAAGACCGACGTTCCGACCGTCGCCCTCTCGCCGAACGGCAAGTGGCTCGTCGTGCGCGTGCACATGGGGTGGCAGAAGAGCGAGGTCTACCTGAAGGATCTCGGCGCGGGAGAGAAAGCCCCGTGGGTCGAGGTCGCGACGAAGGCGGAAGCGCTCTTCGATCCGATCCCCCGCAACGACGTCCTCTACCTCCACACGAACGACGGCTCGCCCCGCTTCCGCCTCGTCGCGGTCGACTACAAGAACCCGGGCAAGGCGAAGTGGAAGGACGTGATCCCTGAAGGCGAGGACGTCCTCGAGGATCCCACGATCGTCGGCGACACGATCGTCGGCACGTACCTCCACGACGCGTCCACCGTGCTCAGGAAGTTCGACCGGAAGACCGGCAAGGGCTCCGGAACGATTCCGCTCCCGTCGATCGGTTCCGCGGGCGTCAGCGGCGCCTGGGACGGGTCGGAACTCTTCGTGGGCTTCACGTCGTTCGTCGCGCCCACCCGCATCTTCCGCCGGGATCTCAAGACGGGGAAGGAAGCCTTCTGGGACCAGGTCGGCGCGAACTTCGCGGCGAAGGACGTGAACGTCGAGCTTCGCCACGCGGTCTCGAAGGACGGCACGAAGGTGCCCATGTTCGTCGTGTCCAAGGAAGGGACGCCCAAGGACGGAACGGCGCCCGCCGTGCTCTACGGTTACGGCGGATTCAACGTGAACCAGACGCCCGCCTTCAGCGCGCGTGCGCTCACCGTCGTCGCCCACGGTGGCGTGTGGGTCAGCGCCGTGCTCCGCGGCGGCGGCGAGTTCGGCGAGACGTGGCACCAGGGCGGCATGCTCGGCAAGAAGCAGAACGTCTTCGACGACTTCATCGCCTGCGCCGAGACCCTCGTGAAGGACAAGATCACGTCCTCCGACAGGCTCGGCATCCTGGGCGGTTCGAACGGCGGTCTGCTCACCGCGACCATGGTCACGCAACGCCCGGATCTGTTCCGGGCGGCCCTCTCGCTCGTGCCCCTGACCGACATGCTCCGCTACCACCGCTTCCGCATCGGCAAGCTGTGGGTCCCCGAGTACGGATCGTCGGACGACCCCGAACAGTTCAAGTTCCTCTACGCGTACTCGCCGTACCACCGCGTGAAGGACGGCACCCGCTATCCCGCGACGCTGTTCACGACCGCCGAGAGCGACTCCCGCGTCGATCCCATGCACGCGCGCAAGATGGCCGCCCGTCTGGCCGAGGCCCAAGGCGACCCGACCCGCCCCGTCCTGATCCGGGTCGAGAGCAAAGCGGGCCACGGCGCCGGCAAGCCGGTCACGAAACTCACGGCCGAGCTCAGCGACGAACTCTCCTTTCTTTTCAAGGAGATCGGGATCCCCTTCGTAGCGAAAAATTAAATCGACGTCCCTTTCTGGATCTCCGTTCAGTGACTGATCTAGCGTTCAGTCATGCGCTACGACATCCTCGTTCTCAGGGCCCTCGTCCGAATCTCCGCCCGCGGGGCTTCGGTCGATCTCGACAACCTCCTCGCGCGCGTCGGCGGTGAACCCGCCGACGTCCGCGCTTCCCTCCGACGGCTCGACGCCGCCGGCCTCGTCGTCCGTACGTCGCAAGAGTCCGCGCGCCTCACCTTCGAAGGACTCACCGCCGGCATCGCCGCCACGCGCATGGCTCACGGCACCACGCCGCGCGTCCGCGTCCGTGTCCGATCCGACGACGCCGTTCCCACCAAGCGCGTCGTCCGTCGCGAACGCGCCGCCTGATCCCGCCTCCCGCCCGCGTCCCGTTCTCTGGTACTTCTCGGAGGTGAACGCTCGCGAAGGGTACGTCCGAGGACGCGACGCGCGCGCGAAGGACAAAGCGTCGTTCGAGGCTCGCGCCACCGCCGTCAGCACCGTGCGCCTCGTCGTCGCCGCCCTCGTGCTCGCCGGCATCGTCGGCCTCGTCTGGTTCGGTCTTCCCGGCTCCACGTGGATCGCCATAGGCGTCCTCGTGGCCGGATTCGTCGGCCTCGTCGTGCTCCACGGCCGCATCTTCGCGGACAAGGAGCGCGCCCACGCGGCCCTCCGCTTCCACGAACGGGGCATCGCCCGTCTCGACGGCGCGTGGAAGTCCTTCCCGCAGACGGGCGCCCGCTACCGGGACACGCCCGAGACGTCGTCCATGGCCTACGTCGACGACCTCGACGTGTTCGGCCCTTCGTCCCTCTTCCAACGCGTCGACATGACCGAGACGCGGTTCGGAGAGAAACATCTCGCCGCCCTCTTCACCACCCGCCAAGGCGAAGGCTTCCCCGGCGGAATCCGCGATCGCCAGGCCGCCGTCCGCGAACTCGCCCCCAAACTCGACTTCCGCGAACGCCTCGCGTCCGCCGGAGCCGTCCTCGGCGCCGACAAGCCCGATCCCACGCCGTTCGTGGAGTTCGCCGAGGGCGCCATGCCGTTCTCCGCGTCCGTCCGGCTCCGGATCGTCTCCGTCGTGTTCCCCCTCGTCTCCCTCGTCCTCCTCTTCGGCGCGCCGTCCTTCGGCATCTCGCGCCTCTGGATGATCGTGTGGGCGTCCCTCGGCATCTCCATGCTGGGCGGCGCCCGCGCGGAGATGTCCGCCATCGCCCAGGCCGTCTCCGTGCGCGAACAATTGCTCTCGCGTTACGCGGGGATGTTCGCCGTCCTCGAATCCGAGACCTTCGAGTCCGAGCGCCTCCGGGCTCTCGCGTCCGTCCTCCGCACGAGCGGGCAAGCAGCCACCGTGGAGATGGGCCGACTCGCCCGCGTGCTCTCGTTCCTCGAAGCTCGGAACAACGAAGTGTTCCGCGTGTTCATCGGCCCGATCCTGCTCTGGGACGTGCACTGCGTCTTCGCCCTCGACGCGTGGCGGAAGCGCGTCGGTTCGAGCGTGCGCGGTTGGTTCGAGGCCCTGGGCGAGATCGAAGCCCTCGCGAGCCTCGCGTCCTACGCGTTCGAGGAGCCCACGGCGACTTACCCCGAGTTCGTCGACGAGGCGGCCTACGAGTGCGAGGGCCTCGTGCACCCCCTGCTCCCCGAAGGGACCCGTGTCGCCAACGACGTGCGCCTCTTCGGTCCGGGCTCCGCGCTCATCGTCAGCGGGTCCAACATGTCCGGAAAATCCACCATGCTCCGGGCCATGGGCGTTTCGTCGGTGATGGCGTTGGCGGGCGCGCCGGTGCTCGCGAAGCGTCTCCGTCTGGGCCCGCTCACGGTCGCCACGAGCATGCGCATCAAGGACTCCCTCGAGCACGGTGTCTCCCACTTCTATGCCGAGCTGCAGAAGTTGAAGCAGGTCGTCCAGATGGCGCGGGACGGGAAGGCCGTCTTCTTCCTCCTCGACGAGATCCTCCACGGCACGAACTCCCGCGAACGCCTGATCGGCGCCCGGGCCGTCATCCGGGAGCTGCTCACGCACGGGGCCCTCGGCGCGGTGTCCACCCACGATCTGGCCATGGGTGATCTGGAGGAGTCGCTTCCCGGCAAGGTCAAGAACGTCCACTTCGAAGAGCAAGTGAACGGCGACGTCATGACCTTCGACTACAAGCTCCGCGAAGGTGTCGTGCAGTCGTCGAACGCGCTCCGGTTGATGCGGATGGTCGGGATCGACGTCGTGCCGCTCGACGGCGCCTGAGCAGCCCGTCGCGAGGCGCCGGACCCCGCGGAAATTCGCCGGGGCCGCGGGCCGCCGCGGGGCCGCACGGGATTGGCTCCCCCGGCGGTTCCGCGTGTATGCTGACGCATCCGACTCCGCTTTTTCGCTCTCCGCGAGGGTTCCGAATGCGTCGACGTGTACGTGCTGCTTGGCTTCTCGGTTCGGGTTCCTTGGCCGTCTTCGCGGCCCTCGCCGCCTGCTCCGACTACGGTCCCGCGACGCTCGCGACGCCTCCCTGGGAAGTGGAGGCGGGCGCGTTCGACGGTGGCGATCCGCTCCTCGCGGGCGTGGGCGTCGGCGGCGCGTGCAACTCTACGAACCTCGTCTGCCGGAAGGGCCTCAAGTGCGGCACGACTTCGGTGTGCGAACCCGGCCGCTCGTCGCCGGACGGCACCGCCTGCGTCATCAGCGCCGAATGTTCGGACGGCCTCGTGTGCGGCGCCGCGCGCACCTGCACCGCCGGCGGTTCCGGGACGGACGGCTCGGCGTGCAAGAGCGATCTCGACTGCGCGACCGGTCTCCGGTGCAACATCGTGGGCTTCTCGGCGCAGTGCAAACCGGAAGGTCCGAAGGACGTGGGCGGCGTGTGCGCCTCGTCGTCCGACTGTTTCGGGGGCCTGACCTGCACCGAGAAGCAGTGCGTCCCGCTGCCCCCCTCGCCGACGGGATTGCCGCCCATCGCCATCCCGCGATTCAAGGCCGTCGCCTGCGACAAGGTCGAAGGTCCCGTGAAGGTCCACTTCCGCGTCCCCCGCGGCACGAACCTCGCGCTCGATCAGAGCGACGGCGACTTCTTCCGCCTCCCGTTCCCCAACGACGTGCGCCTCTCGCAGTCGGGTCGTCGCCCCGTGCTCACGGGCTTCCCGACGCCCGGTGCCGAACTCCTCGGCTTCGACGTCGTCGATCGCTACCTCCGTTACCTCGAACAGACGGGCGACGGATGGAGCGCGTACACCTCCATGATCTTCCGCTTCACGGGCGAGGTCGATCTGGATTCGCTCAAGCTCGCCGGTGCCCTCCACCTCTACGACCTCACCGACAAGAAGGACGTCGGATTCGAGTGGTCGGCGACCACGGGCCGCAACAACTACGTCTGCGAGAACTCGCTCCGCATGCGGCCCCAAGCGGTGCGCCGTTCACGCCCGGCCACAAGTACGCCGCGTTCCTCATGAACGCGATCCGCGCGAAGGCGGGTGCGGCCGTCGGTGTCGCCGACGATCTCGCGGCGCTCCTCGGCGACTCCACGCCGAACGACACCGCCCTCGCCGGCGCGTATCCCGCCTATCGCGAGTTCCGCGAGTACCTCGCCACGAACCCGACGGGCGTGTCGAAGGCGGGCGTCGTCGGCGCCACGGTGTTCACGGTCTCGTCGCGGCTCGAGGTCGCCAAGCGCGCGACGGACGCCGTCGCCCTCGAGACGCCGAAGGTCGTCGGCAACTGGGTGAAGTGCGGTGGCTCCACGCCTTCGCCGTGCCCGCAAGCCACCGGCGATCGCGCGTGCGGTTCCGCCTCGACGTACGCGAACGCACCCTTCAACGAGTACCACGCGCTCCTCGAGATCCCGATCTACCAGCGCGGCACCGCGCCCTATCTCACGCCGGATCAGGGCGGCGACCTCGAGACCGACGGCAGCGGGCTTCCGCGGAAGCAACGCACCGAGCAGGTCTGCGTCGCTCACGCTCCCGAAGACCACCATCGGCACGGATCCCGCGGACTATCCGCTCGTCATCTACGCGCACGGTACGGGGGGCAGCTTCCGCAGCCACGTCCTCGAAGGTGTGGCCGCACGCATGGCGCGAAGGCGAACGCGGGTGCGACGGACAACGTCGCCGTGCTCGGCATCGACCAGGTGCAACACGGCGCGCCGAGGTTCCTCCACCGCCACGCCCGACACGCTCTTCTTCAACTTCGCCAACCCGGCGGCGGCCCTCGGCAACGCGTTCCAGGGCGCCATCGATCAGATGTCCCTCGTGAAGTTCGCGCGCACGGTGAACTCGCCGGTCGGCGCAGGGGACATCCCGCGCATCAAGTTCAAGTCGGCCATCGGCTTCTGGGGCCATTCCCAGGGCGCCACGGAAGGCGGCATCGCCATGCCGTACGCCACCGGCTACGTTCCCAACACCGACCCCACGATGGCCACCGCCGGCTACAACGGCGCCGTGCTCTCGGGCGAAGGCGCGAGCCTCATCGATTCGCTCCTCACGAAGACGAACCCGGTGAACATCGCGGCGGTCGTGCCGTTCGTGATCGGCGACACCCAGGTCGACAGGTACCACCCGGTGCTGAGCGTGCTCCAGGCCGTCATCGACCCGTCGGACCCGGTGAACCACGCCGTCCGCATCGCGACGACGCCCATCACCTCCGGTTCACCGAAGCACGTCTTCCAGCCGTTCGGCGTGGGCGACACCTACGCCACGAACGACACGCAGCTCACGTTCGCGTACGCGGGCGGTCTCGCGCAGACCGTGCTCCCGCCCGGCATGACGGACGATCAGAGCTACCCCAAGCCCACGGCGGACAACCCGCGCCGACGCGCACGTCGGTCCCGGCCTCGGGCAACCTCACGTACACGGGCGGCACCGGCGCGCCGCGCCGGGTCTCCGCCTACTACCGTCGAGTACGCCCTCCGGATACGACGGTCACTTCGTCGCGTTCGTCACCGACCGCGCAGACCGACGTCGACAAGTTCCTCGCCGACGTGGTCCGTGGTGGAGCCACGCCTCGAAGGTGGGAACACCGTGACGTCGGTCGCCTGAAGCGGCGACGACGAAACATGCCACGGCCGGCGGGACTCAGATCTCGTCGGCCGTGAACGCGATCACCTCGGCGATGTCCGTGGTCCCGCACGCGAGGGCCACGAGACGATCGAGACCGAGGGCGTTGCCTCCGGCCGCCGGCATGTGCGCGAGGGATTCCAGGAATTTCTCGTCGAGGGGGAGCACGTCTTTTCCGGTCGCGCGACGCGCCGCGGTCGGCGAGGAAGCGCGCGCGTTGTTCCACGGGATCGGTGAGCTCCGTGAACCCGTTGCAGAGTTCCACGCCCGCGACGTAGAGCTCGAAGCGCTCCGCGACCCGCGCATCTTCCGGCTTCTTCCGCGCGAGGGACGCCTGCGTGGCCGGGTACTCCGTGAGGAACACCGGCACGGGGGAGGCGGCGATCGCCGGCTCCACGCGATCGACGAGGAGGCGGTAGAACGTGTCCTCGTCGGATTCGGCCAGGCGGAGCGTCTCCTTCGGCGCGATCCCGGCGTGACGCTCGAAGGCCTCGCACACGGTGAGGCGCACGAAGGGCGCGGGGTCGACGTTGCGCGGCACCCGAGGGCGCTCAGGACCGTCTCCCAGCGTCACGCGGCCCGCCGTGATCGTGCGGACGAGGGCTTCGGTGTCCTGCATCACGTCCTCGGCGGACGCCGACGCGCGGTACCACTCGACCATCGTGACTGGGATTGTGGCGGACGCCCAGCTCGCCTTTCCGGAAGCACTTCGAGATCTGGACGATGCGCGCGTGCCCGTCGGCGAGCAGGCGCTTCATCTGGTACTCGGGGGACGTCGCGAGGTAGCGCGCGGCCGGGGCGCCGCGCGTGTCGGTCACTTCGTAGGGATCGAGGTGGAGATCCATGCCGGGCGAGGGCACGAGCACGGCGTCTCGACCTCGAGGAAATCCCGCTCCTCGAAGAACCGCCGGACGCGCTTCACGATCGCCGCGCGTTCGACGATGCGTTTCGTCCGTCGCGGGGAAGGGGCGGCGCTCACTCGTCGTCCGGCGCGAGGCCGCGGAGGAACAGTTCGGCGAGCTGGCCGGTGGTCTTCGAGAGGCCACCTTCGTCCGCCTTGCCGAGGGCCCACGTGATGGCGACGCCGTCCATGGCGCCGAAGGTCGCGCGGGCCACGAGGTGCGGCGAGAGATCCTTCCGGAAGACACCCGCCGCTTGCCCTTCGCTCACCACGTGGGCGATGGCGTCGAGGTACGCGAGGAACTTCGGCGCCGCGTACTGCTTCAGGAGCTTCGTGGACTGGCGGAGGATGACCGTCATGACCTCGGCGAGATCCCGCTCGCCTTCGAGGAAGCCCAATTGGAGCTCGAGGATCCTGCGGAGGCGCTCGGGGGCGCCCTCGAGCTTCGGCAGTTCGTCGGCGAGGTAGGCGAGGAGCTTCTCCACCCGGTCCTCGAACAGCGAGACGAGCAGTTCGTCCTTCGACTTGAAGTAGAGGTAAATCGTCCCGTCGGCGACGCCGGCGGCCTTGGCCACCTCGCTCACCCGCGTCGCGTGGAAACCGCTCTGGGCGAACACGCGCACGGCCGCATCCAGGATGCGCTCGCGCTTGTCCCCCCCCCGCTTCTTGTCACTGAGTGAGGATTCACTCATTCCGCACGGGGGTAGCAAAGGCTCCCGCCGATTACAACGAGACCTCCGCCGGGATCTCCGGCGTCAGGGTGAGGCGGCGGCCAGGAACATCCGCGTGCCGAAGGCAGCGACGTGATGGGCCATCCACGGTCCGAGCACCACGAGGGCGATCGTCACCGCGACGAGGCGCGGGAGGTGGGCGAGGGTGGCGTCCTGAATCTGGGTCGACGCCTGCAACGCGGCGACGACGAGCCCCACGACCGCGGCCACGCCGACGACGGGCAACGACACGGTCGCGGTGAGGGCGAGCGCGTCCACGGCCGCGCGGACGAGCGGCTCCGGGGACGTCATCCGTTGCCGAGAACGTCGCCGGAGGCGTTCGCGTCCGACGAGGTGTCCGCGTCCGTGCCGGTCTCGGTCGTGGAGCCGGCGTCCGTTCCGGCGCCGTCGGTCACGGTGGCGTCGGTTCCCGCGTCGCCGCCGATGGGGTTGTCGCTCGGGATTCCCGCGTCGCCGCCGCCGGGGAGACGTTGATGCGGCACACGTCGGTCGTGGCCTGGGTGCGGTCGGGGGAGCAGCGGCCGTCGCCGTTGGCGCCGCCCGTGAGGTTCAGTTCGGAAGCGGGCGTGCAGCGGAGGCCGACTTCGCAGTCGGAGTCCGTGCCCGTGAGGGTGCTGCACCGATCGCCTTCGGCCTGGTCGATGCACCCGATCGAGACGGCGAGCAACACGAGGCCCGAGCCGACGACGAGGGAACGGAGGAGGCGAGCAGACGGGGAGCGTTTCATCAGGGCCCGTCCTAGCCGAATTCCGGGCCGAGATCGCCCGAATGGGCTCCGTGGACGCGGTCGGCAGGAAACCCGGGCCGTGCGCTCCGGCCGGCAACGGTTCAGGCCGCTTCTTTCTTCTTCGAGTCCTTGGCCTCGACGGCCGCCGCGAAGAGCCCCACGTACTGACCGGCGCTCATGAGGGAGAAGAAGAGGGAGAGGTACACGAGCACCCGTCCGACCTTCACGAGGTCCACGACGCCGAGATCCACGAACCCGTAGTGCAGGTGGTACGGGTAACCGAGGACGAGCGCGATGATGCCGATCATCTGGAGCGCCGTCTTCGTCTTGCCCTCGGAGCCGGCCGAGATGACGACACCTTCGCTGGCGGCGACGCTCCGGAGTCCGGTGACGCTGATCTCGCGGGCCAGGAGGACGACGACCACCCACGCCGGGATGCGACCCATGGGCACGGACCAGACGAGGGACGCCATCACGATGAGCTTGTCCGCCAACGGGTCGAGGAGCTTCCCGAGGACGCTCACGAGGTTCAGCATCCGCGCGAGCCACCCGTCGAGGAGATCGGTGACGGCCGCGGCCGTGAAGACGAGGGCGGCGTAGACGCCGTCCTTCGCGGTGTCCTTGTCGAGGAACCAGAGGAAGACGGGGATCATCACGATGCGCGCCATCGTGAGGATGTTGGGGAGGTTCCACACGTCCTGCCGGATCGACTTCCGCTTCGACCCGATCGACATCGGTCCGTCGGCGACCGCGGGCGCCTTCGCGCCTTCGCTCTCGGAGGGACTCATCGGGACGCCAGGAGGACGACGCCTTCGCCGCCGAACCCGACGAAGCCGTGCTGACCGCCGGGGGCCTCGTGGGCCGGGATCGTCCTCGGCACGAGGCGCCCCGTCCATCCGAGGACCAGTTCCTTCCGCAGGTGCACCGACTTCGACGCCGACACTTCGAGGGAGGAGAGCGGATGCAGCAGCTCGAGAACGACCACGCCCGTTCCCTCGAGTTGGACCATGGGGGTCGCGTCCGAGGAGTCGGCGGAGAGCTTTCCGTTCTCGAACGCGAGGCGCAGTTCGAAGCCCGCGAGCACGGACTCCCGGAAGAAGGCGACGCCGTCCTCGAGGTCGAACGGGAGGAGCGCGTGGCCGGGGCGCGCGCCGAGCAGCACGTCCGCGTGGCCTTCGAGGCGCACGACGGGGGACGCGGGCGTGCCGAACGTCTCGCCGTTGGACTTGCCGCGGACCCGCCGCTCGAGGATCTGCGTGCTCACCTCGCCGGCGTAGGCACGGATCACTTCCGCGCGTGCGGCGAAGGAACGGTCGTCGGTGCCCTTCGCTTCCCCGATGCGGACGAGGACGCGACCTGTGGAGTGGTGCGTGACGCTGGGCGTCTCGGGGAAGAGGAGGAGGCGCTCGCGCGCGAGCTCGCGGATGCGGGGAGGCCGACGGGACGTGAGGGGCGCCGGTTCGGCGGCGAGGGCGGGGGCTTCGGATCGACGTCGCGTGTGCGAGACGGCGTCGGCGACCGCGCCTTCGAACGCGCTGGGCGTGCCCGGGAGGAACGGAATCGTCGGCACGTACCCGCGGGGTCGCGTGCTCGCGCCGGGCGCGGCCACGGCGGTCTCTTCGGGAGGAGGGGACATCCACGTCGCGCTCGCGGCCTCCTCGGGGGCCTTCGATCCGGACGCGCCGGACCTGGCTGCAGGCGCGACGGATGCGCGGCGTCGCGGCGGGCTTCGGGATCGGGTCCGCGTCCGCCGCGACGTCGGGAAACGGCGCGGGGGGCGTGAGAGCCGGAGCCTTCGGCCGCGCCTTCGAGCGGTCCGGTGCCGGCGCTCGGCTGGACTTCGTGCGCGTCGTCTCCGGCCCGACCTTCGCTGCACGTGCGAGGCGACGTTCCGTCTCGCGATCCTCTTCCTTGGGCGCCGCCGCGTCGTCCTTCGATGGCTTGGCGGGAGCGGCCGCGCGAGGACCTTCGACCGTCCTCTCGTCGTCGTCGACCTCGTCGTCGCGCTCTTCTCGTCCGCTCCCCGCCATGGTGCCCCGATCCTAGCCCGCGCGGCGCCCGTCGCCCAGACGGATCCCGTACGCGAGCCCTGCCGCGACGAGGGTCAGGGCGACGGTCGCCGCGAACCCTCCGGTGATCCCGAAGTCGCCGCCGCCCCACGCGGAGTCGAGCGCGCGGACTTCGAGAGCGCCGCCGTTCGCGATCGTCTGCACGACGAACGTGAACGACGCGTGGAGCGCCACCGAGAGGACGAGTCCGCGATCCCACAGCGTGACGCCTCCGAGGAACGCACCGAGCACGAACGCGAACGCGACCCCGCCGGGCGGTGCGTCGCTCGCGAACGCGGCCGTCGCCTGGCACGACGCCATCAATCCGACGAGCGCGGGGACGGGAAGGGCCTCCCCGAACGCGCGGGCCACGAGTCCCCGGAAGAAGAGGCCCTGACGGACCGCGACGAAGATCGCCGTCGCGAGGCCGATGACGATCTGCCCGAGCGCGGGCGACGCGGCGGCGACCGAGGCGCCACGCGTGAGGAACGTGGACGTGAGCACGAGGGTCGCCACCGCCGCACCGAGTCCCGCACCGCGCAGGATGCGTTTCCGGACGGTGGCTCCCGTGGCGGGAGGAGCGTGGGGATCGTTCCACGCCACGCCGAGCCGGCCGCACGCCCATTCGGCGGCGGCCGCCTGCACGACGAGCGCGCCCGTCGCTCGGCTTCCGAAGAGGCGTCCCGCGAACTCGACTCCGGCGAACGCGAGTGCACCCCAGAGGACGGTGGACACGAGCTCTCGGAGGCGCACGTCCGACACCGTCGGGCGCGTGGGGGAACCGGGGCGCTTGCCGGCCTCCGTGCCGTCCACGTCCGTCACGCGATCCTCTAGGCCAGGGAGAGGAGTTTCGCGTTCGCTTCGACCGTCTGTCCCACGGTGACGTGGACGTCGGCGACGGTGGCGTCGGCCTTGGCCTTGACCTCGTTCTCCATCTTCATGGCCTCGACGACGAGCAGGGGCTGACCCTTCGTGACCGCCGCACCCTTCGCGACGAGGATCTTCACGATGCGCCCGGGCATCGGGGACCTCACGGAGCTCTCCGCAGCGGAGGGTCCCTTGCCCTTGGCGGCCTCGGCCGCGCGCTCCCGTTCGCTGACGACGCGCACGTAGGCCCGTTGTCCGTTGGCGATGGCTCCGACTTCGGGCGGCCGACCTTCGACCGTCAGATCGACCATGCGACCCGCGACGCGGACCGAGAGCTGCTCGCGGAGATCGACGACGTCGACGTCCACCGGGCGACCGTCGACCTTCACGTCCAGTGCGCCGCTCGGGAGCGTGGTGACGTCGACGACGACGGAACCGGGCGGTGCGTCGTTCGAGCCGCCCGCCGGGGCGGTGACGGGAACGGGGTCGGTGGGAGCGTTCGAGGACGAGGAGAGCGAGGACGTAGTAACGCACGACGCCCCGGACTCTACGCGTTTTCGCGGCGCCCGGGGCGTCTTTGATCGGCGGGCGAACCCGGGCCCGGCGCACCTACGCGGCGAACGCGTTCCGCGGACGACGCTCCCACGCGTCCTTGGCGCGGAGGCCGAGCGACTCGAGGCGCGGGACGATGACGTCGGTGATCGTCTCGAAGAAGATCGAACGACCCTCGTTCCCGCTGCAGAGGCCGAGCGCCTCGCCGCCCGGAGGGGGTTCGAACGAAGCCGGGAGGTGGGACAGTTCGTGCGACTCGACGTGGGCGAACGCGACCGCGAGGTACCTCTCGAGCCGCGCGCGCGTCGCGTCGTCGAGGGTGGGGACGACGCGCGCGACGATGCCCCAACCGAAGCGGGCGTGCCCGACCTCGTCGGCCCAGATGCCCGTGAGGAGATCCCGGAGCTCCCCCTCCGGCATCTCGAGACGCTCGGCACCGATGAGCGCGACGGCCACCGTCTCGCTGAGGCACGAGACGGACAGGAGGTTCCGGAGGACGGCCTCCTGCCGCGAAACGTCCGCGTGCTCCGGCAACGCGCGCGGGACCTCGACCTCGGCGTAGGCCTTCCCGCCCAACGCTTCGACGACGCTCCCGCACAGGACGCCGTGCCGCCTCTCCTCCGCGGCGAACCCGCGGCACTCGTCGACTTCGGCCTTCGAGAACCCCGCGTCGTCGAGTTGTGCCGCGAGCGCCTCGAACACGTCGCCCGACCGGAACTCGTTGATCATGCGACCGAACCACGTGCCGATGCCCGCCTCCTTGAGGTGGGCGTCCTTGGGCACGACGGGCAGTTTCGCGCGGGCGGGTTCGCGGAGGTCGATGACGAAACCCATCACGCCACCTCGAGCCACGCGTCGAGATCGATCATCTCCGGCGGAACCGGCGGGCCCCACGGCGTGCACGCGACACCCCGCGGGTTGCCGAGGACGCCGCAGCATCGCGTCGTGTACGACCAATCGACCTCCGCGAGGAAACCGGGACCCGCGTCGGGGTCGAAGTTCGACCACTGCTTCTCCACCGCGGCGACGAACGCCGTGCAGCACGTCTTCTCCTCGGCCGAGGGCGTGACCCGCGTGAAGCCGCCGTCCGCGTCCTCGGTCCACGTCGGCTCGTCGCTCTTGATGTGCGCCTTGCAGCACGCGAAGGAGGACGCGTCGAGCTCCTTGCCCGTGGTGAGGCCACACGTCGCCGCGGGGCCCGCGTCGTGGCACGACGGCGTCGTGACCGGTCGCACCGGGCGGCGCCCGTGGGCGGACAGAGCGGCTTGCGCCTCTCCCTCGGCGTCGTCCGTACCTCGCGTGAGATCGGCCACGTCGTTCGCCGTCGCGCTGCAACCGGCGAGGGACATGGAGAAGGCCACCTTGGCGGCGGCACGGAGTGCGAGGGTGCGAGCTTCGAGTCGAGTCATGGTTCGGGACCTCCAGACCGGACGGGGCGACGAACCTCTCGCGCTCACCTTCCGGATGGACCGAACCTGATCCGCCTTCGCCTCCGCGTGAATCGGAATAATCTTTATCCTATTGTATCGATTCTAGGTACAGTTGCCGCGCGCGGGACGAACCCAGGATCCTGCCGCGATTTCCCTGGAAACCTCACGGTTCGGCGGTCCGTTTTCCGGGAGCTTCCTCCCATCGCCTTCCCACCCGCAGCCTTCGCTTCCCGGCTGACGCCCTCGGCCGTGCCGTTTACGATGGTCCGACATGGCGAAGACGCGTTCCACGAAGCCGCCGCCCCCGAAGAGCGGGAGCGGCCGTCCGCCGCGACCCAGCGTCCGCCCGGGAAGTCCGAAAGGTCCGCCGTCGAGCCGCACGTTCCCCGGGGCCACGAACGCCGCCTCGTCGAAGAAGCTCCCGAAGGCGGCGTCCGCGAAGTTCGGCGTCCCGAGCATGGCCGATCCGGAGGACGAGGACGGCACGTCCACCGATCAGACCGCCATGGTCGAACCCATCTCGCTCCGTACCTTGGAACGCGCGCGGTTCACCATCATGACGGGCGCGAGCGCAGGTCAAGTCGTGTCCCTCGACGCGAACGTGACCACCGTGGGGCGGGGCGTCGACGCCGACATCCGTCTGGCCGACGCCGGCGTGAGCCGCATCCACTCGCGCATCGCCCGCACGAAGAAGGGCCGCTACACCATCGAGGACATGAACTCGACCAACGGCACGCTCGTGAACGGCGAGCGCGTCGTCCACCACGAACTGCAGGTGGGTGACCGCGTCCAGGTGGGTCCCAACGTCGTGCTCCAGTTCGAGATGTTCGACGGCGCCGAGGAGGCCCTCGCGAAGCGCCTCTACGATCAGTCGACGCGGGACGCGCTCACCGGCATCTTCAACCGCCGCGTGTTCGACGAACGGTTCGCTTCGGAGACGTCGTTCGCGGAGCGCCACCGCTCGCCGCTCGGGATCCTCATGATGGATCTCGACAACTTCAAACAGGTGAACGACTCCTACGGTCACGTCGGAGGGGACGCGGCGCTCCGCCTCTTCGCGCAGACCGTCCAGTCGATGATCCGGGCCGAGGACGTCTTCGCCCGCTTCGGAGGCGAGGAGTTCGCGCTCCTCGTGCGTGGGTCGGACCGCACGAGCGTCCTGGACTTCGCGGAACGGGTCCGCGGCAAGACGCAGTCCCTCCAGGTGGTCGAAGGCACGGCGAAGTTCTCGTTCACCGTGAGCATCGGCATGGCGATGCTGGCCGAGTGCCAGACACGTCCGGTTGGCCCGGCGCTCCTCGCGCTCGCGGACGAGCGGGTCTACAAGGCGAAGCGCGCCGGCAGGAACCGCGTCGAAGGGTGATCAGAACCGCTTGCGGACCACGACGCCCTCTTCCGGCGTGAGGCCACCGCCGCGTCGGATGGTGGTGAAGAGGTCTGGCCGATCACGACGGGGGCGGTCGCCGCGCGTCGAGAAGTCGAGGGCGGGATCAGCGCCGCGTGCCGTCTTCACGCGCCGGACGAGGACTTCGTCGTGAACGCTTCGCTGGTCCTGTCCATGAAGTAGAGGTAGCCGTCGGCGACCCGGAGGGATTCGGGGACGCCGAAGGAATCCTGATCGTCGCTCAGCGCCAAGGGTCTCGGATTCCCCGTGACGGTCGCCATGCCGACGATGCCTCGGTCGATGGCGAAGTAGGCCGTACCGTCGCTCGTGACGACGACGACGGAAGACGTCCTGTTCCGACCCGTGCCCTGGAAGTCCGAGTCGACGACGGTGACGGGTGTCCCACCGGTGACGGGCATGCGCGCGAGGGCGCGACCCGGTCGCGTTTCGCCGTCGTAGGTGACCTGCGCCGGAAGGGACAGGTAGATCTGGCCGCCCCCGACACCGACGACCCGTTCGGTCGCGTCCCACGGGTGGGGTCCGGTCCACAGATCCGACGTCGTCTGCGGTGGCCTGAGGACGAGCGCCGCGACGGAGCCCGAGCCGGGGTCCGTGGCGTAGGCGCTGTACGCGATGCCGTCGGCGATGGAGCGGCCGAGCGTAACGAGGGTTTCTCCAATCCGTTCCCTGCCCGGCGCCGATCGGGAAGACGCGATCGGTGTTCGTGCCGGGGTAACGAGCACGACCTCGCCTTCGACTCCACCGAGTCCGTGGGGTCGAAGGGCTCGTCAAGCGTCGTAGACCGGGTGGCGACTCCACTGGGCGAGCGTCGTCGCCTGACCGGTGGCGAGCACGACGCGGGACACCGAGTAGCCCGTGGCGCCGCGCGCGACGACGATCACCGCGTCTTCCGTCGCGGCGGCGACGACGATGTCGGCACCGAGGCCGCACAGGACCACGTCGCCGCCCCGCCGGGCCGAGACCGTCCGAAGAGCAGCCCGTGCCGAGCGCCGGAACCTCGGCCACGGGACCACCGCCCGTCCCGGGGACTTGCGGGTTGCCGGGCGTCGGCGTGCTCGGCGACGTCGAGGGGCCGCCCGACGCGCCGTCGAGTCGAGCTCCGCCGTCCGTGGGCGGGACGATGGGATCCCGAGCGTGAGCGAACCGCACGCCGCGAGGGACGGGACGGCGGCGAGGAGCAAGGCGATCGATGCAGCGACGGTGCTTCGTGAATTCGTGATCATGGGAAGCGACTCCGAGGAGGTCGACGAGGGAACGACCGTCGTTCCGTCGAGTCCGTGACCGCACGCGTTCGTCGTGGCTCCAGAGGAAAGTTCTTCGCACGTGTGCGTCCGTTCATCGGAGAGCTCCCGGGGTCAGAAGGAGGACGAGGGAACGGTGACGTGCGGTGAACCCAGGTGGCGGCTTCGACGCCTCCGAAACGCACCTGGGTGGCGACCGGAGCGAACGCGATCTGGGGACGCACACCGATGCGGAGCGCGTCGGTGACGGGTAGGGACGCGAACACGTGGACACCGAGGAGCGCGGTCCACGTCGCGTCGGACACGCCCGAGTACGGGGGACGCGCGACGCCTTCCGCGGAGAGGTGCGACGCGAGGACCGACGCTTGCCGACGTCGACCTCGCCGAGTCCTGTCGCCCACACCGGGGTGTCGACGGCACCTCCGAACGACACCTCGCGCACCTTCGTCGAACCGACCTCGTTCGACACCGCCTGCCCGCCGAGATTCGTCTGCGCGACGATGGACACGCGGAGTCGGGAGAGCGCGTGCCACCGCAGGCCCCCGTCATCATGACGCCGAGTCGAACCGGTCCCGAAGTCGGCCCCGAACCGGCGTGGACGTCCAGGCGCGGTCGTGCCGTGACGGGAGCGGGGGTCGGTTCCGAGGGCTTCGCGCCGGACACGGAAGCTGCGAGCTCCCGCGAACGCTCGGCCACGACGAGCGCGTCGGTGCGATCGTCGGAGGTGAGGCGTGTGGTCGACACGAGGACGAGTCCCGAGTCCTCCATCCTCCAGTGTTCCGCGAGGTCGCGGGAAGCGATGCGAACGATCCGATCCCCGGGGCGCGCCGCGGCGAGCACGCGCTCGCGACGCACGTCTTCGCCGTTCGCGTGGAGCTCGTCGTCCACGATCTTCGTGAACGCGTCGTCGGGGCCGACGAGAACGAGGCCGAGGAGGGAGACGGCGGTGGGAACGAACGGGAACATCGTGGTGTCGGCGATCGGTGGCGGCGAGCCGATTCAGCGGAGGAGCGCGCGCGCTTCGTCGGCGAGGGGACCGGAGGGATGCTCTTCGACGTACCGTAGAGCTCGTGCGCGGAGTTGGTTCGCGTCGCCGCGTGCGCGGGCGATTTCGAAGAGGCGGCCGTCGGCCGACGTGCGGAGTTCGCCGGGTGGCGTGAGCTCGACGACGCGGACGAAGTGGCCTTCGGCGACCGCGAACTCCCCGCGATCGCGGGCGAAGGTGCCGAGCAGGTAGTGCGCGCGTGCGGCATCCACCGAACTCGGCGTCCGTCCGAGCGCGACCTGGTACGCGCGGTCGGCGAAGACGAGGTCACCCCGCAGACGCGCTTCGTCGCCCAAACGCATGACCTCGTGGGCGTCGGCGACGGAGAGATCGCCGGGAATCGTGACCGTCGCCGGAGCCGAGGGTGCGGACGGTGCGGGCGCGGGGTCGTCCGCCTTCGTGGGATCGGACGTCATCTCGGTTTCCTTCGTTCGACGGAGGCCGGCGGACGAACCGCCCGGAAGGACCCGCGGCGTCGTGACGGCGGGCGCCGTCGCCGGTGCGAGCGAGGGAGCGGCGAGCGTGGCGGGCGGTTCCGGCGACGACGGCCCTTCGGGGCACGCGACGTCCCGATCGTCCCCCCGGTAGAGGTGCACTTCGCCGACGAGGCACGACGCCGTGACCGCCACGTGACCTTCGACCATCTTCACGTGGAGCTTCCGCGTGACCTCGTCCCACGCGGCGTCGAACACGGTCCCGCGCACGTGCACGTCGAACGGACCGGCCGACACCTGCCAGCGACTTTCCTTCGTGGGCACCACGTTCGCGTGGACCTTGCCGTGCTCGAGGACGAGACGCGCTCCCGTCGGCGCGATCGACGTCACGCGTCCCCTGGAACCGGGATCGAGTTCGAGGACCGTCCCGTCGGTGAAGCGGAAGGGGACGACCGAAGCCGGTTCGCCGTACGCGTCGCCGAGCCGACCTTCCTGCCCGAACGTGGTGAACGCCATCGGGACGCCGTGCGACCGGAACCTGCCGGACGCGACGAGGAGGACCCCCGCGAGCAAGGCGAACGCCGCGGACGCGAAAACCCACGTGCGGAAGCGCGGCGCGGTGGAGCGCACGTTCCTGCCCTTCGAGGCCGCCAGCGCGGCGCGGAGAGCGACCACCGACTCGGCGAGGTGCGCGTCCTTCGTCGCGGCGAGCGCGGCGTCCTGCTCCCTGCGTGCGGTGTCCACCCAGGTCTGGAGGGACGGGGCGAGTCCGGTCGTGCGCTTCATGACGAGAACTCCGCGACGAGGTCCTTGAGATCGGGGGCGCGGGCGAGGAGCGAACGTTCGGCTTCGAGGAGACGACGCTTGACCGTCGCGAGCGAGAGCTCGGTGAGCTCGGCGACCTCGGTCAGTTCGAGACCCTCGACGTGACGGAGCGTGAAGGCGAGCTGCGTGTCGACGTCGAGCGATCCGAGCGCGGCGTAGAGTGCCGTCACCGCGCGGCGGCCTTCCGCGGTGCTCCCGGACGACGGGAGCTCGGGGACGTCCTCCGGGGCGAAGAACCGGGCCACCGGCGACGCCTTCGCGCGCGGAGGGCTTCGCGTCCGACGAACACCGCGATCTTGGCGACGAACGCCTCGAGCTTGTCCTTCTCACGCAGGGTCCCGAGCCGCGAGAGCGCACGGAGCAACGTGTCCTGCGTGAGATCGTCGATGTCGGCGCCGCCGCCGAGCACGCGCGTGAGCACGCGGCGGATGCGCGGGGAGAGCGCTTCCACGAACCGCCGCTGCGCCCACGGCTCCTCGGCGATCACGGCGTCGATCCACGCCGCGTCGGTGGGGGCTTCGTCCCGACGCGTGCGACCCCGGGCCGCGGAAGCGCGGACGCGGACGTCGAACGGGGACTCGGGGTCGGTCGAGGGCACGGGGTCACTCGCGAAGTGGCCGGGGGCACGCGTCGCGGCTCAGGAAATCGGTGGATCGGGGCGGAGGGCGTCTACCACGGCGCGGACGACGCGCCACGGGACCCGAAAAGGCGGGCAAATCCCGTGCGAAGCGCGTCCTTCGCGCCGGGGGACGTGCGCGTTTTCGTGCCGGGGAAGTGTCCGCTTGGATACCCTCGCGTCCATGCGATCGTCCTCCTCATTTCTCCGCCTTCTTCGCCGCTCCTCCGTCGTCGGTGCCCTGGCCACGCTCGTCTGCACGTTCGCGTGCTCGTCCACGACCTCGAAGGACGGCACGACGGGCGACGGCGGCGACGGCGAGGTGGACGCCGGCAGCTCGTGCAAGACCGGGACGTCCAGCGACGGCCCCTCGGCCGACGCCTTCAGGGCCGGCGCGAAGAACATCGTCTGCTACTACGCGAGCCCGTCCGAAGGGTACTGCCGGAAGATCACGGACGCCTCCGCCCTCGCGACCTACGACGGCACCAACAAGGGCGCCATCGGGTGCAAGGACGCCATCGTCGTCGTCGACTCGGAGTGCCCGACGAAGAACGCGGTCGGCAAATGCACGGCGAACTCCATCGAGGCGGAACGCGTGTATTACGCATGTTCCAAGTTCCCCGACCCGAAGGCCCACTGCGACCAGATCCAGGGGCAGTTCGCGGTCTCGTTCTGAGTCTCGAAGGACGTGCTCACATGCACGTCCGACGGGCTCACGGTCCCGTCAACGAGCGGAGAACAACCGCTCCGCGCGGAGCTTCAGGGCCCAACCCCTGCTCCGGAAGCGACCGAGCCAGTCGCGCGCTTCGATGGCGAGCGTTCCCCGGAGCGTGTCGACGTTCGCCAGCGATCGCGCGACCGCCAAGGAGCGCTCCCTCCGCGAACCGCGTCCGCCCGGACGGGGAGTCGGCGGGGCCATGTCCTGGGACGGCGGACGCCCTTCGGCGGATCCGTACAGGACGAAGTGCAGGAACGGCTGGATCTTCGCCTCGACGACGTCGGGGCAGTGGAGCATGTAGAAGCGCGTGTCGAACCATGGCGCGGGATTGCGACCCTGCGCCACGCCGAACTCGAGGTAGTCGCGGATCGGATCGTCCCCCGCCTCGATGCCGTACCGGAGCCGGTACCAGGGCTCGTCGAACAGCCCCGATCGACGGATCGTGTGGACGTCGTCGAGGCGACGGATCTCTTCGCGGAGCGCGTAGGCCTTCCGCCGCGACATCGACGCGTCGACCGCGTCGAAGAAGGTCGCGACCTCCTTCGGTGGTCCGTATTCCGCGGCGATGGCGCGCCACTCCGCGGCGCACTCCGTCCGACGCCGCCACGACATGCCCCCGCCCACGTAGACGGAAAGGAGCTCGTCCGTGTGGTGGAACTTCGCGCCACGGGAGCGCTGGAGGTACATGAAGGCGTGGTCCGCGGCGATGCGGTACCGCGTGTCGTACTTCTCCGAGCGGAGGAGCGACGTGCGCGTGAACGTCGCTTGATGGCCCGGCACGCCTCCGAGCCAGCGGCCGTCGAGGGGGCCGGATCGGAGGTGGTTCCACGTGGACTCGAAGTCGGCGGCGCGATGGAGCTCGTAGACACCGTCGAGTCGCCGGTACACGTGGTGACCGAAGACGAAGTCGGCGTCCTTCGGGGCGTAGCGGAAAGCGCGTGACACGGCGTCCGCACCGACGAACCAATCGCCCGAGTTCATGAAGAGGACGTAGTCGCCCGTCGCCAGTTCCGCCGCACGGTTCATGGCGTGGTACGGCCCTCCGTCGGGTTCGCTCACCCATCGATCGATCCGGTCCGCGTGGGCCCGCACGACGTCCAGCGTCCCGTCCGTCGAACCGCCGTCGACGACGAGGACTTCGAGGTTCGGATAGTCCTGCTCGAGGACGTTGCCGAGGGTCGCTCCGAGCGTGTCGACGCAGTTCCGCGTCACCGTCGCGATCGTCACCTTCGGCACGTCCGCGGACCTGGCCGGGCGGGCGCGGTGGGCTCCGTCACCGACGACCGTCGACGGGCCCCGGAAGAAGTCGTAGCCGGAGACCGACGAGCGGTGGACGTGGGACGAGGAGAACACGAACTCACGGAGACGACCGACGTCCGCGAGCCATCGCGCGCGACCCAGGATCACCTTCTCCCGTGCCCGGCGACCGAGCTCCTCGGCGCGTGAGAGATCGAGGGGCCGCGGATTCCACGGATCGAACAGGAGTCCGGACACGCCGTGGGTCACGTACTCGTTCATGGTCGGGGCGTCGGCCGCGACCACGCACATCCCGAGCGACATGGCCTCGAGGAAGGAGAAGCCGATGCCCTCCGCGAGGCGCGGCGCGACGTAGACGTTGGAGCGGCGAAGGCGCGCGAGCATCTCCGGCCGATCCGCGAACCAGCGGGACGTGGAAACGGGGACGCCCGCGAAGTGGTCCCGGGGATTCGAGAGCGTCGACGGATTCACGTGCGGATCGGAGGCGAGGTGCACGTGCATCGCCTCGAGTCCCGACTTCGCGAACAACTTCTCGACCGTTTCGCAGGTCGGTTGCGACCGTTGCCAGAAGAAGGCCCGCAATCCGTCGAACGTCACGGGGGGGCCGGCGGCGTCCGGGTCCGGGAAGTACCGGACGGCGATGGACTCCACGCCGAGGTCCGAGACGCGTTCGTGCAACGCGTGGGCGAAGGACACGACGCGTGCCGTGCGGAGCTTCCGCCACCACACGTCCGAGAGGCCCCGGCAACTGTCCCACATGGGGACGAAGACGAACGGGACGCCGCGCCGCGCGAGGTCCTCGGCGACGAGCTCCATCTGCCAGACGATGACGAGGTCGTAGCCGCCGCCCACGATCCGATCGACGTCGACCGCGAGTCCACCGTTCCACCGATCGTCGAGGAACACCTCGACGTCGTGACCGACGAGCAACGCGTCCCGGAAGAAGTCCGAGGAACGGGTCGTCGCATGGTAGGAATGGTCGACGTAGGCGATACGCATGGGAGGGACGGCGTCGATGAAATCCGATATGTCCTGGGCGCGCAAGCCGCGGTTCCTCGTGGTGACGCCGACGCGCGATTCGGCCGCGTTCCTGGAGGAGACGTTCGAGAGCGTCCTCGGGCAGAGGTTCGACGGCGACCTGCACTACCACGTGCAGGACGGGGGCTCGTCCGACGACACGCTCGCCATCGCGGAAAGGTGGAAGAGGCGCGTCGACGCCCGCGATCCCCACGACGCGCCGCGGATCCGCATGACGATCGCGAGTGGGCGCGACCGATCGATGTACGACGCGATCAACCAGGGCTTCGCCCACCTGCTCGCGGGGCTCGACGCGCACGAGCGGGAAGACGGTCGGCCGACGATCCTCACGTGGATCAATTCGGACGACCGCCTCGCCATCGGTGCGTGCAACGCCGTCGCGAGTCTCATGGCGACCGTGGGGTGCGAATGGGTCACGGGCGTCGCTTCGCTCCTCTACGCGACCTGTTCGAGCGGGAACCTCTCCGAGGCCACGGGGTTCGATCAGCGCTTTCTCCGACAGGGAAGGTACGACGGGCGCACCATGCTCTTCGTGCAGCAAGAAGGAACGTTCTGGTCCCTCCGATTGTGGAACCTGGTCGGCGGACTGGACGCGTCGTTCCGTCTCGCGGGCGATTGGGACCTGTGGCGGAGGTTCGCGGAGCACGCGCCCCTCGTCGGGATGCGGTCGGTCCTGGGATTCCACCGGAAGCACGCCACCCAACTCACGAGCGACATGGCCCCGTACTGGCGCGAGGTCGACGCACGACTCGCCGATCGCACGGAGGACCTGGCGACGGAGGACTGGTACGTGCCCTTCGGCGACATGGCCGCCTGGGACTCCGAGCGCGAGACGTGGGGAATCTACCGGGCCCCGGACATCGGCCGGATCCGAGGATCGGGAGCGCCGTTCGACGACAGCGGGAAGGGGTGGCTCGTCGACTTCACCACTCAGTCCCTCGGATTCCACGTCGTCCACCACTCCGGTCTCGCGAACCGCGAGTCGTGGGGCGCGTGGTCCGACGTCCACCTCGCGCCGGGAGTCCGCCTCGAATTGGCGCGTGCCCTGCCCGAGAAGTGCGCCCTGACGTTCCGGATGCGGGTGGCGAATCCCGCGGCGTGCGGACGTGTCCGGATCCGCGTGGGGGAGGTCTCGGTCCTCCTCGACGTCGGCTACGAGCTCGAGGAGCATACCATCGTCGTCTCCAGCGTGCGCCCGACCCAGACGATCGACCTCGAGGCCGAAGGCTACCTCGATCCTCCGGGCGACTCGCGGCGCATCGCCATCGGCCTGGCGTCGATCCGCATGGAACCGAAGGATCCCTGAAGCTTCGCCGTCTCGCCGGAATTCCTGGCGAGTCTGTTCGAATCCCCGGGGCCGAGGGAGTACACTCGGGCCGAGGTCACTCCTTGAAGCGCGCACTCATCACGGGAATCACGGGACAGGACGGTTCGTACCTCGCGGAGCTCCTGCTCTCGAAGGGGTACGAAGTGCACGGCCTCATCCGGAGGACGAGCACGTTCCCCACGCAGCGCATCGACCACCTCTACGAAGATCCGCACGTTCCCAGTGCGCAGCTCTTCCTCCACTACGCCGATCTCGGGGACGCTTCGTCCGTCCAGAGCATCATCGGCAGCCATGACTTCGACGAGATCTACCACCTCGGTGCGCAGAGCCACGTGCGCATCTCGTTCGACATCCCCGAGTACACCGCCGACGTCACCGGCACGGCGACGGTGCGCCTCCTCGAGGCCGTCCGCAAGTTCCAGGACCGGACGGGAAAGACCTGCAAGTTCTACCAGGCGAGCTCCAGCGAACTCTTCGGATCGAGCCCGCCGCCGCAGAACGAGGCGACGCCGTTCTTGCCGCAGAGCCCGTACGCGTGCGCGAAAGCCTACGGCTTCCACATCACCCGCAACTACCGCGAAGCCTTCGGCATGTTCGCCGTCAACGGCATCCTCTTCAACCACGAGAGCGAACGACGGGGCGAGACGTTCGTCACGCGCAAGATCACGCGCGCCGTGGGCCGTATCCGCCATGGATTGCAGACCAAGGTGTTCCTCGGCAACCTCGACGCGGAGCGCGACTGGGGATTCGCGGGCGACTACGTCGAGGCGATGTGGTCCATGCTCCAGGCGGATCGCGCGGAGGACTTCGTCGTCGGGACGGGCGAGAGCCATTCGGTCCGGGAATTCCTCACGATGGCCTTCGAACGCGCGGGGCTCGATTGGAAGGAACACGTCGAATTCGATCGTCGGTACCTGAGGCCTTCGGAGGTCGACGCACTCCGCGCCGACGCGAGCAAGATCCACCGGAAGCTCGGATGGAAGCCCAAGTGCGGTTTCGCCGAGCTCGTCGCGCGCATGGTCGATCACGATCTCGAGCTCGCGGCCCGGGAACGTCGGGCGCGCGGCGCATGAGCCCGGAGGCTTCCGGCACCGCGGTCGAAGCCGTCGAACACGGGGGTACGATCCTCGCGTACCTGTTCCGGACCACGCCGACGCCCGATCGGACGACGTTCGTCACGCCTCCGTCGCTCCCGCTCCAGGTGGGGCACGTCGTCTATCCCGCCGGAGGCGCCGTCCGTCCGCACCGGCACGTGCCCGTGACCCGAACCCTCGGCGCGACGAGCGAGGTCGTGCTCGTGCAGGAGGGCCGCTGTGCCCTCGACCTCTACGACGACGCGGGTGTCCTCGTGACGACGCGCGAGCTCGGCACGGGCGACTGCGCGATCTTCGTGGCCGGTGGGCATGGTCTCCGCATGCACGAACACACCGTTCTCCTCGAAGTGAAGCAGGGCCCTTACGGTGGCCCCGACGAGAAGGAGTGCTTTTGAACCGGATCCCCGTCAGCGAACCCCTGATCGGGGACGACGAGATCGCGAACGTGACCGATTGCCTCCGGAGCGGTCGGATCTCGTCGGCGGGCGCGAACTACGTCGAGCGCTTCGAGGAACTCTGGGCCGCCCGGTGCGGTCGCCGCCACGGCGTCGCCGTCTGCAACGGGAGCCTCGCGCTCCATCTCGCCTTCGCGTGCCTCGATTTGCCCGAGGGGTCCGAGGTCGTCGTTCCGACGTTCACCATCCTCTCGTGCGTGACCGCCGTCCTCGCGGCGGGTCTCGTTCCCGTGTTCGTCGATTCCGATCCGCGCACGTGGTGCCTCGACCCGGACGACGTCCGTCGCAAGCTCTCGTCGCGCACGCGCGCCATCCTGCCCGTCCACGTCTACGGGCATCCCGCGGACATGGATCCCCTCCTCGACCTCGCCCGGGACCGCGGGCTCGCGGTCGTCGAGGACGCAGCCGAAGCTCACGGGGCCGAGTACCTGGTCGGGCGCTCCGGCGACGCGCCCTCGTGGAGACCCTGCGGTTCGTTCGGGACGGCGAGCGTCTTCAGCTTCTACGCGAACAAGCCCGTCACGACCGGGGAGGGCGGCATGGTCCTCACCGACGACGCGACCCTCGCGGACGCGCTCCGGTCCCGGCGGAACCTCGCGTTCCGTCCCGATCGCCGGTTCGTCCACGACGTCCTCGGTTGGAACTACCGCATGACGAACCTTCAGGGCGCGATCGGCGTCGCCCAAGTCGCGCGACTCGACGAGACCTTGGCGCGGAAGCGCGCGATGGCGGCGTACTACGACCGGCACCTCGCGGGCGTCCCCGGGCTGCGGCTCCACGTCCAGGAACCTTGGGCACGGAGCATCCACTGGATGTACGGCGTCGTGCTCGAGGACGATGCGCGCGTCGATCCCGCGGCGCTCACCGCGGCCCTCGACGGCGCCGGTATCGAGACCCGACCGTTCTTCTGGCCCATGCACGAGCAGCCGGTGTTCGCCTCGGACCGGACCATGGCCGGCGGCAATCATCCCGTCGCGTCGAAGCTCGGACGCCGTGGCCTCTACCTTCCTTCGGGTCCGACGCTCGCGCCGGAGGACCTCGCCCGCGTCGTCACCGAAGTGCGCCGCGTGCTCGGATGACGACGTTCGGCCCGTCATTGGCGGCGACGTACGACGCCACCTACGCCACGAAGGACTACCAGCGCGAGTGCGCGATCATCGTCGCGTCCGCCGCGGCCCACGGTCACGAGGGGCCGCTCACGATCCTCGATCTCGGGTGCGGCACCGGCGGGCACGCCATCCGGTTGGCCGCGTCCGGCCACGACGTCGTCGCCGTCGATCGGTCGGAGGCCATGCTCGCCCTGGCGCGCGCGAAGGTGTCGTCGATGCCGTCGCCACCGCCGGGAGCGCTCGCGTTCGTCCAGGGGGACCTCCGGTCCGTGCGTCTCGGGCGTGACTTCGACGTGGTCCTGATGATGTTCGCCGTCCTCGGCTACCAGACGACGGACGTGGCCGTGATCGATGCCCTCGCGACGGCGACGGCGCACGCGCGTCCGGGCGCGATCTTCGTGTTCGACGTGTGGTTCGACGAAGCCGTCGAGGCGACGGGGGTGTCCGATCGCCGGAGGACCATCGTCACGGGGGAAGGGGAGGTCACCCGGCGCGTCGAGGCTTCGTGCGACACCGCCCGGCGCGTGGCCACGGTCGACGTGTTCCTCGAGCCCGTCGGAACGTCGCCCACGGCACCGACGCCTCCCGAGCGCCACGAAGTCCGCTATTTCGGTCGTGAGGAGATGCGGGCGTTTCTCGACGCGGCGGGCTGGACCCTCGCATCGTGGACGAGTTTTCCGGACGTCGACCGACCCGCGGACGCCAGCACGTGGAACGTGCTCGGCGTCGCGACGCGGCGGGGGTGAGACCGCCGGTCAGTCCGGACCGTACGGCGACTCGTCGAAGAGTCCGTACCAGACGCGACGCGCCTTCTCGCCGAGTCGCGTCGCGGGCAACTTGTTCGTCGCGAGTCCCTCCACCAGATCGGAGAGCCCTTCCGGTCCTTCGACGGAGGTCGCGAGCATGGCGTGGAGGACCGCGCGCGTCATCGCGACCAAGCCCTCCGGCCTCGCTTCGGCGACCTCCAACCACAGGCGGTTCTGACGCGACAGCGCGCGGGCGTGTCGCCGCACGCCGTCGGGCACCTTCGGATCGTCCCGGTAGCCGTCGTAGAGTCGGACGTTCTCGCGCAGCGGCGTCGTCCGGTCCGTGCCGTGGGAGAGTGAACCGTCGTGGACGCGGAATCGTCCGAGCGTGGTTCCCGTGTGGACGATCTTCGGCAGCGAGTCGGACGCGGCGATCCGGAGCCACAACTCCCGGTCGGCGGCCAACCGGTATTCCGTCGAGTAGCCGCCCATCCCGCGGAGGAACTCCGTGCGGAAGAAGACCGCGATGGGAAAGATCCACGTGCCACGGCGACGACCCTGGCGGAGACGTTGGAGGGCGTCGCTCCGGGAACGCCGCGTGAACGCACCTTCGTCGGTCCAGAGTTCGAAGTCGCCCACGGCGATGTCGGCGTCCGGTCGACGTTCGAACGCCCGGACCACGGCGCTGATCGCGTCCGGATGGAGCACTTCGTCCGCGTTCAGCCATCCCACGATGTCGCCCTTCGCCCGTGCGACTCCGCGGTTGAGGGCTTCGTAGATGGTTCCGGTGTCCGCCTCGAGGACGATGCCGGGAGTCATGGAGCGCGCGAGCTCCAGGGTGCCGTCGGTCGATCCTCCGTCGAGGACGATGTGTTCGATGCGGTCCATCGGATAGTACTGCGCCTCGACCGACCGACGACACTCCGCGAGGAAGCGGCGGGCGTCCCGCGTCGGAGTCAGGATGGTGACGCGGGGGCCCGTCGTTCCCACCGCACGAGGAGCGCCCGTCATGGTCGCCTTCGCCATCGTCGTGCGACGCGATCCCGGGTCGCACGGGCGGCGTCGAGCGCCACGGCGACCGGATCCGCGAGCCGGGCGATTTCCGCCGCGAGGGCGGCCGTCGTCCCGCGCTCCTTCGCGAGGAGACGATCGAGGACCCGACTCCGCGCGTCCGCGACGTCGCGTTCCGCCGTGCACTCGGAAAGGCGTTCCGCGAGGTCACGGCGTTCCGACGCGAGGGCGTCCCGTTCGGCTTCGACCTTCGCCGACGTTTCGAGGAGATCGGCGACGTGCGCGCGTGCGTCGTCGCGCTGCCTCGTGACATTCTCCGCGCTCCTGGCGAGCTCCGCGATCCGGTCGTCGCGCAGGGAAACGTGCGCTTGGAGTTCGGCGTTCCAGCGGCCTCGGTCGTTCGCGAGGGTTTCGAGCTCGCGGATGACCGCGAGCCTCTTCGCCGATTCCTCCCGGGCGCGGGCAAGTTCCGCACGGAGGAACTCGTTCTCGCGATCGAGGCGAACGTCGGACGCTTCGGAGCCGAGCGCACGCAACACCTCGTCGACGCGGTCGTCCCATGCGTGAAACATCCCGTTCCTCCACCTCGCGCCCGCGTCCTTGCCGTCGACGGCGGGCCACGCAAAGTACCATAGCCACCCGTCCCACGATCAGATTCACCGCCCGTCCGAACGACGGAGTCCGCGGAGCCGATGTGGTATCGTCCTTCCCCGTGCGAGTGGTGGTGCACGTCCCCGAGGTGACTCCGTCGACGGGCGGCGGATTCACGTTCGTCGAGTGCCTGATCGAGGCCATCGGCCGCGCGTCCCGTCGTCACGAGCTCGTGATCGTCTCGCGCGGTGGGACCGTCTCCGTTCCCGGTGTGGAGTCCCGGGTCCTCGAACCCGGGGGACCGTCATTCCGCGAGGTCGCGCGGGAACTCCGGGCGGAGCTGGTCTGGTTCACGACGCCGAGCCACGAAGCTGTCGACGCCCCCTACCTCGCCACGGTGTGGGACCTCGAACACCGCAACCAGCCGTACTTCCCGGAGGTCAGCGTCTCCGGATGGACCTGGGAATCGCGGGAACGTCTCTACGCGAGCATGCTCCCGCGGGCGGCCTACGTCCTCACGGGCACGGCGACGGGAGCGCGGCAGATCGTGGACGCGTACCGGGTGCCGGAACGCCGCGTCGTCGTCGCGCCGCTCCCGACGCCGACGTCCGGACCACCCTCGGACGCGGACGTGCCGCTGCCGTTCGACACGACGACGCCCTTCCTCTTCTATCCGGCGCAGTTCTGGCCCCACAAGAACCACGTCGCGCTCCTCCACGGCTTGAAGCGTCTCCGGGAGGAGCACGGCAAGGACCTTTCGGTCGTCCTCACCGGCGTCGACAAGGGCAACCTCGCCCACGTCCGCGCGAGCGTCGAGGAGCTCGGGCTCGGATCCCACGTGACGTTCCTCGGCTTCGTGGACCGCGACGTGGTCGACGCCCTCTACCGGCGCGCGTTCGCCATGGTGTTCCCGTCGTTCTTCGGACCGGACAACCTTCCACCCCTCGAGGCCTTCGCCCGGGGATGCCCCGTCGTCACGGCGGACGTGGCCGGTGTGCGCGACGAGTTCGGCGACGCCGCACTCTACTTCGATCCCACGGACGACGACGCCCTCGCGCGCGCCGTCCTCGCGCTCGTCGACGACCCCGACGCTCGCGCCACCCTGGTCGCACGCGGGAAGGCGCGTCCCGTCTGGACGGCGGACGACTACGTGGGCCGGGTCCTCGGTCTCGTGGACGCGTTCGCCGCCGTCCGGCGGACGTGGAGTCCGAGCGTTCCCTATGTCCACGGCTGAACGCCGCGAACGCGTCGTCGTCACCGTCGTGTCGTGCCTCGTCACCCTCGTCGCGTTCGCGGCGTGGCCCGGCCGCACCCTCGCGGACGACGGAGCGATCTACCTCCGGTACATGAACCAATTCCGGGACGGACACTTCGCGACGTACAACGTCGAGGACGGTCCGGTGTTCGGCATGTCGGGCGCCCTCTTCGGACTCGCATCGGGCCTCTTCGCGTGGTCCCGTGTCGTGTCCCCCACGGGCGCGCTCCTGGCCATGGATGCCGTCGGATGCGCCGTCACCCTCGCCATGTCCCACCGCATCCTCCGCCGGTTCACGACCGACCCGTGGCTCGCGGGCGCGGGCATACTCGTCGCCTTCGTGTTCGCCCCCCACGCGGAGTGGGTGGTGCGGCAAGGTCTGGAGACGCCGTTCCACGTGGCCCTGCTCCTCGTGACCCTGCACGCGACGCTCGAAGGGGCGACGCCGCGCACGCGCATGCTCCTCGCCGTGGCGTGCGTGATCTCGAAGCTCGACGCCGCGCTCTTCGCCCTCGCGGTGTGGGCGCTCGCCGCCCACGATGCCTGGAAGGGCGGCGGAGCGCGCCAGGCACTCCGGACGTCGATCGTCGCCGCGGGCCTCCCGCTCGCCGCGTGGGTCCTGTTCTGCGTCCGTGTCTTCGGCAGTCCGCTGCCCACGTCCGCGTACGCGAAGTACGCCGCGTTCCGGCGGCCCGCGTCCACGGGCTTCCCCTTGCTCGGAACCTATTGGGCGAACGAGCCCCTCGCGTGGCCGCTCTTCGTCAGTGCGTTCCTCGGGCTCGTCGTGGCGGCCATGGTCGCGTTCCGTGCCCGCGCTCCGTACCCCGAGGGAACACCTTCCCCGTCGTCCAGGGTCCCCGGTCCCCTCGTCGCGGCGCCCGCCATCGCGGCTGCGCTCGTCCTCGTGATCTATTGGCGGTTCGATCCGGGCGAGTGGATGCCGTGGTACCTGGTGGTGCCCGAGGTGCTCCTGGGGCTGCAGGCGGCCGTGGGGTTCGTGGTCCTGGCGGAGCGGTTCCTGGTCTCGCCCACGTCCCGTCGGGGGCTCGTCGTCGCCACGTGCCTCGCCGTGGTCCCGGTCCTCTGCGGGACCATCGTCCGGACGAACGACGGCGTCCGGAACTTCCAGGAAATCGTCCAAGAGGAGAGGGCGCGGACGGGGCGTTGGATCGAGGCACACTCGTCTCCGGACGAGCGTGTCCTCACGTGCACGGGGGCCATCGCGGCGGCGACCTCCAGGTACGTCATCGACTCGTGCGGTCTCAACCACCGGGCGGCCCTCGCGATCCGCATGGAAGGACGCCCCCTCGAGGAACTGCGACCCGCGTTCGTCGAGTCCTTCGATCCCAACGCGATTCCGGTGTGGGAATTCGTCGCTTCGTTCTACGACATCGCCTCCGCCGGACTCGCGCCGATCCGCATCTTCCACCGACCCTCGCGGCAGCTTCCGGTCCTCCCGCGATGGGAGGACGTGCCGGCCGGGTCCGTCGGAGGAGGGACCGTCGTCCCGACGTCCTTCGAGTTCCCGTCGCCGGACGGCCTCTCGCCCGTGAAGTTCTATTGGGCCGACGGTGTGGTCCTTTCGTTCCGACTTCCCGGGCCACGCGTCGTCGAGGCCGTGGAGATGGGGATCCGGCGGGGGAGCTCCGCGCGGCGCGTGCGGATCGATTTCGACGGATGCGACCCCACCTTCGTCCGGATCGAACCCGCTTCGCGTTCCGAGGGCGTGACCGCATCGGTCTCGCTCCGCACGCCGTGCACGCGACCCGTCACGGAGTTCCGCGTCCGAGCGGAGGACGTCGCTCCGGTGTCCGTGGGACAGCCCATCGTCCGCTACGCGGCGCCGTGATCCGAGCCCCGGTGTCGCGCCTCAGGGCGTCTGGGGGAGGGACCAGTCCACGGGCGTGCGGCCGTGGGCGCGGAGCCATTCGTTCGTCTTCGAGAAGTGGCCACATCCGAGGAAGCCTCGATGGGCGGAGAGCGGCGAAGGGTGGACCGAGCGGAGGACCAAGTGCCGCGCGCCGTCGATGGCGGCACCCTTCTTCTGCGCGTGGGATCCCCACAGCATGAAGACGAGGTCCTCGTGCTCACGGTCGAGCGTGGCGATCACGCGATCGGTGAACGCCTCCCAGCCTTTGCCTTGGTGGGACGCGGCGACTCCCGAACGGACGGTGAGCACGTCGTTCAAGAGGAGCACTCCCTGCTCGGCCCACGACGTCAGGCACCCGTGACGCGGACGGGGGATCCCGAGATCGCGCTCGAGCTCCTTGAAGACGTTCACGAGGGAAGGGGGCGCGGGGACGCCGGGCGGCACGGAGAACGCGAGACCATGGGCCTGACCCGGTCCGTGGTACGGATCCTGTCCGAGGATCACGACGCGCACGGCTTCGAAGGGCGTGTGTGCGAACGCGGCGAAGACGTCCTCGGGGGCCGGATGGACCTGCGTTCCCGTGCGCGATTCCGACCGTAGGAATTCCGCCAGGGCCCGCGCCTCGGGCCCCGCGAAGAACCCGCCGACCTTCTCCTGCCACGATCGTGGGAGCGCAAACGATTCGTCGTCCACGGGGCGAGCCTAGTCCACCCGCGACTTCGAGTCCGCGAGGTGCGAAAAAATGTCCGAACCGACGAAAGGAATTCCGGGGGGGGGGGCCGGCCGCTTCTCCGATTTGTTCCACGAATTCCCGGGGTGAGGCGTCCCGTGTCCGTGGTGCGATCCGTGCACCCCCTCCCGAGGTGGAGGTTTCGATGTCCGCTGCTCTCGCACGTGTGCGCCACCGGAGGTTCGGTGTCCTCCGTGTCCTCGGGGTGGTGGCCGTCATGGGACTCGGCGCACGTGGAGCCGAGGCCGGTGGCAGCAAGCAGACCGAACTGTTCACGCTCCAAGGTGCGGGAACGACCACCGCCGAGTTCCTGTCGAAGACGACGGCCAACGGCGGCGTGAACTCCCCCATGACCTTCTTCGTCGAAGTGCCGCCCAACACGGCCTCGATGCGCGTCTCGATCTTCGACCAGGACATCGACGAGGGGACCAACGAAGCGGCGGCGAACCGCGATCGCATCCGCAACACGGGGAACACGAGCGTGCGTTACCGACTCCTCACGCCGTCGGGCGCCGTGAGTGCGACGCGGACGTGCAGCACGGCGGGAGGGTGCGGAGGCGACGACGCGTGGAGCGTGCTCGGAGGCAATCCGATCGCGAATCCGACGCCCGGACACTGGTCGGTCCTCGTCGACATGACCTCCGCGCGGACGAACGGGGACGACATCAACGCGTTCGGGGTCCGGGCCGTCGCCGGGGACGGGAAGGAACTCAACGTCTACGTGGACGGGATCACCGAGGTCGGTACGAACCCCTCGCTGACCCGGAGCTACACGCTCTATCCCTACGTCGTCTCCCACTGCTCCAATTCGGAGAACGACCAGGACTGGGACACGGACACGGGCGATGCCGGGCAGAGGGGGAACGGATCGGTCTCCCTCGTCGACCGTTCGGGCACGAACCGCGGCACCTTCGTGTCGACCACCGCGGGAGGCGGCGCGCTCTCGGGCAACTCCGCGTGGGTCCGCAACGCGGGGGCGGCGTTCACGACGTCGAACTCCGCGACCGGATACGGCATCTGGTCGAGCGCGATCGACATCGGCGCTTTCGAGGTCGGTGGCGTGCCGAACGGGAACTACGCGGTCCTCTGGTACGGACATTCGGCGGCCGCCGCGAACCCTCCGACCTCGAGCGCGCCCACCGGCTACCAGCGCATCTACACGAGCACGGGAGACGGCACCGGGCCGACGTCCGCGCCGGCGTTGCCCTACCTCGAACAATACGTGCGCCATCGATCCGGTTCGCCGTCGCTCACGCCGTCGCCCTCGTTCCCCGTCACGGCGCGCGAGACGATCACCCTGAAGCTCGTGAACCCCACGGCGTCGGCGATCACTTTCCTCGCGGGGCAGACGATCACCTCGCAAGTCCCGGCGGCGAACGTCGTCTACCGGGGAAACACGCAGGTGACCGCGGGGTTCGGATCGATCACCGGCCCCGCCCTCGGCGGTACGGGAACCGTCACGTGGACCCCGGGCACCAACGTGACCTTGGCGGCGGGCGGCGTCGCGCTCGCCTCCTACGAGGTCGACGTGACCGCGACCACGAGCGGTCAGACCATCGACGTGACCGGGACGCCCGCGTCGAACGGCACGCGGACGACCTTCGTCGACCACACCGGGGACACCACGAACACGCGCGCACGCCTCTCGCTCGGTCCCTTGTGCCAGGTGTCCGTGAGGCAGGGGCAAGCCACCGAGGCGCTCATCGCGCGGTTCGACGTGAGCGACGAAGGGGGAGCCCGCGTCCTCCGATGGACCACGGCGTCGGAGACGCGCACGGTCGGCTTCGACGTCTACCGTCAGGATCGACCCGGAGTCGCGCCCGTCCGCATCAACGACGAGCTCCTTCCCGGCCTCCTCGACGCTCCCGAAGGCGGCGACTACGCGTTCGTCGACGACGGCGTCGCACCGTCGTCCTCCGGGCAGCGGTACTACCTCGCCGAGGTCGACGCGGACGGGAAGCGGGAGATGCACGGGCCGTTCGTCGCGCGTCCGTGGCGTCGTCCGACGCCCGCGGGGGACTTCCTCGGGAGTCGCCGGTTCGCCCGAGCCCACCGCGGTGCGGACTTCTTCGACGGCGACCCCCGCGTCGGCAACCGCACGATGCTCGCCAAGAGCCGCGCCCGCACGCGACCCATCCAGACCCTCGTGGCCACCGGCGCCGTCCGCTTCGGGACCGAACGGGAAGGGGTCTACCGGGTGCGCACGCGGGACTACGCGTCGCTGCTCCGCGTGCCGCCGCGCAACGTCACCTCCCTCGCGAGGACCCACAACCTCGTCTTGCGGACCGGCGGAGTCTCCGTCCCGTACTTCACGGACGTGACGGGATCGGAATTGTACTTCTACGCCGCGGGCGTCGATTCGAACTACACCCGGGAGCGGGCGTACGTCCTTTCCGTCGGGCGCGGCCTCGGCATGACGCGGGAGAGGCTCGCGCCCGCCACCGTCGTCGGACCGACGTCGGTCACGAGCCGCGTGCACGTGGAGGAAGATCGCTTCGCCGCCGTGGCCGTCGCCACCGATCCGGAGAAGGACTACTGGCACTGGGAGTACATGGTCGCGGGCGACTCCGAGTTCGGTACGCGCACGTTCGACCTTCCCGTGAGCGGCCTCGCGCGCGCGGCGGCCCCCGGTCGGTTGACCGTCACGCTGAAAGGCGCGGCGTTCTCCGCGACGCCCGACTCCACGGCTCCGGGCGGACATCGCGTGGCCGTGTCGGTCAACGGCGTCCTCGTGGGAGAGACCACGTGGTCGGGCCTCGAGGAGGACGTGGCGAAGTTCGACGTCCCCGGCGGCACGCTCCGCGAGGGAGCGAACCGGGTCGACCTCCATGCGTTCCGCGATCCCGGTGTCGCGCAGAGCATCGTGTACGTCGACGCGTTCGACCTCGCGTACGAGAAGACGGCCTCCGTCGCCGACGGTGACCTCCGGTTCGGCCGCGACGGCCGCGCGTCGGCCGACGCCACGATCCTGGGTCTGCCCTCGCCGGACCTCGTGATGCTCGACGTGGGGGATCCCTCGCGTCCGAAGCGGCTCGAAGGCGCGGCGCTCGGGCAGGACATGGACGGCTCGTTCTTCGCCTCGTTCCGCGACGCCGTCGCGCGCGACGTGCACGTGACGACCCTCGAGCGCGCCAGGACCCCCGAGAGTGCGCGCCCCTGGACGGGCCGCGACGCCCTGTCCGTCGGCTCCGTCGACTACGTGGTCGTGACTTCGGAGTCGCTCGCACCCGCGGCCGAACGCCTCGCGGCGTACCGCCGGACCCAGGACGGACTCCGCACGCGCGTCGTGACGGTGGACCAGATCGAGGACGCCTTCGGCACGGGGATCGCCTCCCCCTGGTCCGTCCGGACGTTCCTCGCGTCGCTCGGAGCGAACGGTGCGCGAGCGCCGAAGTTCGTCGTGCTCGCCGGCAGCGGGACCTACGACTACCGGGAGATCTTCGGGACGAAGACGAACCACGTGCCGCCCGGTCTGGTCCCGTCGATGGCGGGCCTCGCGGCGTCGGACGCGGCGTTCCTCCCGGTGCAGGCAGGCGGAGCCGCGCCGACCTTGATCGGGCGGGTCCCCGCGCGGACCGTCGACGAGCTCGACGCGTTCACCGACAAGCTCCGACGCTTCGAAGCGCGTGCCCACGACGGTCGGACCCTGATCGTGTCGGACGCGTCGCGCGAGGAGGCCGATTTCGGTCGCGAAGGCGACGTCGTGGCGGGCGCCGTTCCGGCGACGCGGTCCGTCCACCGCGTGCGGATCGAGGGCAGGGAGCCGTCCCTCGCGCGGGACGAGATCCTCTCCGTCTGGAAGTCGGGCCCCACGTTCGTGGGCTACGTGGGGCACGGCGGCGTCGACCGTTTCGCCGCGGCGCCGGCGTTCGGTACGACGGACGTCGGTCTCCTCGGCGACCTGACGACGACGCCCATCGTCGCGGCCATGACGTGTTCCTCGGGCCGGTTCGAGATGCCGCGCGTGGACGCCCTCGGAACGCGGCTCCTCGTGGCGGAGCGTTCGGGGGCGGTGGCGGCGATCATGACCTCGAACCTCTCGACCTACGGGGCCGCGACGGATCTCGAGCGCCTCTTCTACGAGCGAGCCTTCGCCGGCGAGGACGCCCGCCTCGGCGCGGTCCTGGACGCCGCGAAGCGCGCGTTCGTGGACGACGGCGGCGACCCGAAGATGATCGCGACCTACAACCTCCTCGGCGATCCGGCCACGCGCGTGCGGTTCGGGGCGCCGAGTGTGGTCACGGCCGCGAGTGCGCCCATGGGGTCGACGGCGGAGGACACCGAATAGCCCACGACGTGCACGTACGGTCCCCTTTCGAGGACGTAGCGGACCTCCCTCAATAGCCGAGGTACGAGCTGTACCACCGGACGAAGGCCGAGTCGGCCATCCACGCCAAGGGTCTGAGGACGATGTTCTCGTCGTAGATCGACAGGAGTGTCTCGGCGGCGTGGACGTCGCCTTGTTCGATCGCTGCCGCCAGCGGGGCGTTGATGTGTTCGCGGACGATGTGGTCCAGGACGACGACCGGGAGCGCGAGCAGGGCTCCCCGCGAACCCTGGGAAAGCGCCGACCGGAAGGGCGTCCCGAAGATGATCGAGTCGGCGGCCGCGCCGGCGGGCACCGACGCGACGTATCCGGCGATGGCCCCCAGGTCCTTGCTGCCCGTGAGGTCGGTCACGAAGCTCTTGGTGATGTGATCGACGAACGCGCCAGGCACCATGGCGATCGCGACGCGGGGCGCCGCGGACGCGAACCGGGCGCCGAACGCCCCCATCCGGCGGGTGAAGCGCGAGAGGCGCCCGCTTTGCGACGCTTCGTTCGCGATGCCTCCCACCTGGGGAGCTGCCTTCTGGGCGACGGCGGTCGACTGGACGCCCTTGGGGCCCTTCTTCGCGAACTCGGCGACCGGGTCCACGATCGCGTCCTCGACCAAGAGGGCATACGTCTGGCTCGGCTTGCCGTCCCCGAGGAGCACCTGCCACTCGGGGTGGATCGCGCTGTTGTACCCTGTCGAGAAGAGGCGATTGGGGTGCTTGATCGCCGTCAGCGGAATCTCGCGACCCTGCGGGTAGCGGGCGCTCGGCGGCTGGTAGTACGACAATCCCTTCTTCGACTGCGGATCCCAGACCAACTTTCCGTCCGCTCCGAGCGCGTAGCGCCTCGAGTCGGCGGGGTCGATGCGCGGCTCCGTCATCTGGATCCACGACCCGCTCGGATCCGTCACGACCTTCATCGCGTTGTTGTGGAAGCCGGAGCCGATGCCCACGGCGCCGCGCTTCGTCGCGTTCGCGATGACCTGGGCGGACGGAAGACCGTGGCCGACGTTGCACGAAGCGACGAACGTCGGTCCTCGGCGTCCCTCGAGGTACTTGAGGATGAGGGCGAGTTTCTCCTCCGGAATCTTGCCGTGGGCGCCGACGACGTTCCACCGCGACTTGATGCGGTCGAAAAGCGCGGCGTCGTCCGCGAGGAACTTCGCCGCTTCCGACTCCCCCCAGATGCTGATGCGCACGGGGCCACCGGGGTGCGCTTCGGTGACGACGAGTCTCTGGGGCTCGGCACCCTGGACGACGCTCGAGAGGAGCACGATCGCGAGCGCCGCGAACACGCGGAGAGCGTGCGACGCGTACGAGGGCACGCGCGGACGCCTCGACCGACGGCGGAGGGCTGTTCCTCGGGTCATGATCAGTCTCCCGTGTCGACGGGCTGGTCACCCAGCCAGAAGCGTTCGAAGTTCATCGTCTTCACGCCGTTCCGCGTGACGTTGCGTTGCGAGACGCGCGCGTTCGGATCTGTGTACTCCCCGTCGATGGGCCAGTGTTCGCCCTTGTAGCGCTGGATCACGGCCTCGAACGAGAGCGGTCCGTTGAAGCTGAAGTTGTAGGCACGGTCGTAGTGCTTGATGTCGGTCGCCGCGCCCGCCTGATCGAACTCGGAGTGGATTTCCTTCCGCGGGATCGCCTCGCCGTTCATCCACTTCTTCACGATCTTCGGGAGGCCACGCGAGTCGTAGGTGTATTCGGTCCTCTCGCGGTTCGTCCCGGCCATGCCGTGGCGCGGACGCTCGACGACCTCCGAGAACGGTTGCTGGGTGAACGTGGCGTCCGCCGTGCGCGTGATGACGAACGACGGCTTGTTGCCGATGGTCTCCTCGATGCGATCGATGAAGCCGTCGCCGCCGGCGGGGACGTTGTCGATGTACTTCGTCCGCGTCGGACCACCCATCTTGTCGATGCGCTCCGCGATCATCGCGTTGTTCGGCGCGTAGATGACCCGGCCACCGATGCGGTTGCTGTTGTTGTAGTCGGTGTCGATGAACCGGTTCCCGCCGACCTTCCCGTAGGTGAAGGTGAAGATGTCGACGCGGGGACCTTCGGGCGTGGCCGCGATCTGGGTCTCGATGCGACTCGGTCGACCGTTGGCCCACGAGACGTCCGGGTCGTTCGAGTTCACGTACGCGTACGTCTGCACCTCGGCGCCGTTGTTCTTCGAGACGCGCTTCGGCTTCCACTCGATGTCGCCGAACTCGGGGTCGTTCCGGGTGCCCCAGACGGTGAGCGTCACGCCGGGACCGAGATCCGTGTTCGCCGAGGTCACGACCACCGTGCCGGCCGGCTCGTCGCTCGGGGAGTACGTGATGCCCGTGTTCGTCCGGAGGCTGATCTCCGACTCGACGTACCCCCGCACGTTCCGTGTGATCCTCGTGAAGTACCCGAGGTCGTCGGCGTACGTGTAGACGACCATGGGGCTCGCGGGATTGAACTGCACGACGCCGGCGGGTTTGTCGTCGCGATCGGTGTAACGGACCATGAGACCGTCCGCCGAGTACTGGGCGCGGAACTTCTCGCCGATCGGGTCGACGAACTCGACGAAGCGCCCCGCGGTCTCACCCGAGGTGTCGAACGAGTAGGACGTGGGGGGCTCACCGGCCGGCGTGATCGACCGGACCATGTGGCTCGAGCCTTCGTACGCGATGACGTCCTCGGGGGCGGGGGCGTCGCCCGTGTACCGCACGCCGAGAAGATCCCCACCGCCCTGCACGAGCGTGAGCGTGAACCCGCCGGGCGGCCTCACCTGGGTCAGGCGGTCGCCCGTCCACTCGTAGCGGGTCGTGAGGCCGAACGCACCCCGGATCTCGATCGGGTGATTCGATGCGTCGTAGGAGACCGTCGACGTGACACCGTCCGCGGACGTGAGCGCGCTGATCGCGTGGACTTTCGGGTTCGAGCCGTCGACCTCGAACCCGAACGTCGATGGCGTCACCTGACTCCGGTAGCGGCGCGTCGACCCGTCCTCGTAGCGGACGACGAGGGTCCCGTCCGACGCCTTCGTGAGACGCATGCGCGCGTAGGGTTCCTTCGCGGTGGGGCGCCACTCGATGGAATCGGTCGTCGCGAAGTCGATGCGACCGAGGTCGCCGTCGACGACGAGGTAGCGGGCGTCCCCTGCGGTCGCCGTGTATTCGACGGCGAACGAGCCCGCCCATCCGTTGATGTTCCACCCGGCGCCGAGACCGCGGTCGGATTTGGCCGCGGGCCTGGCGGCGAGCCGACTGTTGTAGACGAACATGGCGACGTAGAGCAGGGCGTTGCCCGAACACGGACTGATGTCGTCCGGAACGACCGGTGCCGTCTCCCACGCCTTCGCGGGGCCGTACGGATTGCACTTCTCGAGGTCCGATCCGGGCGGAGGCGGGTTCGGGGACGTCCCCGCCGTTCCCGCACCGCCCGAAGCACCCGAAGCGCCCGAAGCACCCGAAGCACCGGAGCCACCCGAGGCTCCAGAGACTCCGGAGCCGCCGCCGGTTCCGCTCGTGCCTCCGCTCCCACCGCCCGCAGCGGTACCGCCGCCACCGCCCGCACCGCCGGAACTGCACGCCCCGAGCCCGCTCGACGCGAGTACGACTCCGGACGCGAAGAGAACGAGGGGCACGGCGAGTCGACGGCCCAGGGTTCGGACGCCGTCCAGGCTCGACATTCGCTTGCTCCGTTTCATCGGCGCCTCAGACATTCTTGCAAGAGTCCACGTTGGGTCGCTTCCGCCTCGCAAAGGCGGCCGTTCGGGCCGGGGGAGGAGATGAGCGTGTACGTCCACGCTTCGCACGCGGGGATGAACGGGAAGACGAGGTTGGGGACGGCGCAGTAGCAGTATTGGACCCAGGAGCAGTTCTCCTCGCAGAAGAACTCGCTCTGGTACGCGTTGCCTCGCACCGTGATTTCCGGCACGTCGAAGCACTCGGTCTTCGGGTACCTGCACGACGGGTACTCGGCTTCGTACCGCTTGCTGTAGTTCACACCGTCACGGGACGAGTGGATCGAGGTCGTGCGGTTGCACTGATCGACGGTCTCGGTACGGAAGCGGTGGTGCTCCGGCGTGGCGCCACTCCGATCGGAAACGGTCAGGGTCGTCCCGCCGGTTTCGGTGGCGGCGAAGGAGTATTCGACGGAGTCGACCGCTCCCGTGGGAGCCGCGGACTCGATCCGCGAGATCTCGCCGTTCATGCCGCGGACCATGGTGGTCTGCTCGCCATCGGGAGTCGTGACCTTCCGGATGGCGTCGATCTGATCCGGATCCGGAACGATGCTCGTCACCGACGGGCTCGATCCCGGGGCCTGGACGGCCACCGTCGTCGGCAGACCCGTCCGTTCGTCGTATTCGGCCGTGACGGTCTCGCCCGTCGGCAGCTGTTGCAGGCGCTCGTTGCCCCAACGGTCGAGGACGCGGTTGGTGGTCATCGAGACGATGCCACCGGTGATGCGTTGCCGCGTGAACGACACGCACTGCGTGGAGCTCGTCGTGAGGAGCGAACCGAGGCCGGCGTCTCCGCCTCCGCCACCGGCGTCGGAGGTGCCCGAATCGCCCGCTGGGGCGGACGCGTCCGTGTCGCCACCGTCCTGCCCGGGGAGCGTCGTTCCGTCGAGACTCCCGTCGGAAACACTCCCCGCGTCGCCGCTGGAGCCGCCGTCGCCGGCGGAAGCTGCGTCGCCGGCGGAGCCCGCGTCGCCGGTGGAGCCCGCGTCGCCGGTGGAGCCCGCGTCGCCGGTGGAGCCCGCGTCGCCGGTGGAGCCCGCGTCGGTGTCGGGCGTGCCCGTTCCGGTCCAGCCGACGATGACTTCACCGGTCTTGCAGGCGGTGACACGGTCGGAAACCATCTGGAGGTTGTTCCAGGTGATCGTCTCGACGGACTTCCGCTCTCCGGTCGGTTCGAAGGGATCCGACCCGTACGTGAGCTGGGCACCCGCCGAGATGACTCCGTCCACGCTCCACGACTTCAGTCGGGCGAGCCCCGTCTCGGGATTCGTCTCGACGACGGCCTGCGAGACGACGTCACCCGCGGGGTTCGGGTCCGTGGCGATGCCCTCGTCCACGACCTTGATCGGGTTGGGTGGCCACGACGTATCGTACGAGAAATCCGCCACCGTGAGGCCGACGGCCTTCGACGGGAGCTTCGTCGTGTAGAGAAGGTCGTAGAACGCCTGGGACGAAGCGTCGTCCGGCCACGTCGCGCTCGAGAGGAGCTCGGCCTTCTTGTAGTCGAACGAGACGAACTCGTCCCGCTCCTCCGGCGAGAGGAAGGCGACGTCGTCCGGCGCGTCCGCGTCGTACGCGCGCATTCCCGTCACGTACTTCACCCGTGAATCGAATCCACGTCGTACGCGGACGGTGTCGTCCGCGACGGTGACGGGCGTCTCGAAGCGGACGGCCTGGGATCGGTAGTCGGCGCCCGCTTGCTTGTAGCGCAAGTTCGCGGTCACGAACTTCGACAAGGCCCCAGCGACTCCGGGGATGGCGGTGCCTCCCGTCTCCGCGTAGCGAATCGTCGCCTCGAACCGCGTCGGGAAGATGACGTCCGTGACGCGGTTGTCGTCGTAGTCGTACGCGAAGAAATAGACGGCGTTGCCGGGCTTGTGACTCCGCTCGACGAGCTTGTTCGTGCCGCGCTGGAACTTGAGGAGGAGGGACCTGTCTTGCCCGTAGACGCCCGGGAACTTGATCTCTTTGATGGTGGTCGCGTCGAGCGTGGAGGGCATGTCCTCGCGCGGAGTCGTGACGAGCGCGAAGTTGATACGGATTGGTTGCGCCGTGCCGGCGACCTTGATCGTCTCGATACGCCGTACGAGGCGACCGTTCACGCCGGGCTGACATCCTCCCGTGGCGTTCCGGTCGAAGTACACGCACGGATCCGGACTCTCGTAGACGAATTCGACGTCCGGCGGGAGGGGCTCGGGCAATTCGCCTTGGGTGTAGCGGTAGATCTTCGTCGGGGCGCCCGTCGCATCGTAGTCGTACCCTCGGAGCGGAACCGAATACCGGTTCACGACGCGGCGGAGCATCAAGCGGTGTTCACCCGCGCGTCCGCCCGCGGCGTTGGTCCCTCCGGCACCGGGTACGTCCTCGAAGATCATGCTCGCGCCCGAGTTCGCGTCGACGAGGCGCGCGCCCGTGGGGCCCGTGGCCGCCGTCCCCGCGACGTACAGGGCGACACGGACGCTCGGGTCGGCGGATGCGAACTTGCCGGAGTTCGCCGGGGCCGTCGGGTCCCGGAAGAAGTACGTACCGGTTCCTCCCGGCCAAATCAGGAGAGCCTCGTCCGGGTACGTCTCGTCGACGAAGAGGAATCCCGTGACGGCGTTCCAGAAGAAGTTGCCGGCGCCCTGGTTCGGCAGGATGTACTTCTGTTCGTCGCTTCCGTACTCCTCGCCGTGGAGGACGTGGCCGGGCTTCTCGCGATAGAGGTTCGAGTAGATGTACGGACCGACGGGGATGGTGACGCCGCCGGTCGCGATGTTGACGTAGTCGTCGACCAGAGGGTCGGCCGTCCTTTGGTGGTGCGGACTCGCGCCGGGACCGCCGCCCGGAACCGGGACCTTGGTCGAACCGCGTCCCGCGGGCGTTCCCAGGCCCGGCGGGAGTGGAAACACCTCCACCTTCCAGGGAACCTTCGCTTCCGGGTCCGGTTTGACGGACTTCGAGAGGGACGTGTCGCACGCCCAGACGGTCGACGCGAAGGCCCCGAGGCACGCGAAGCTCCGAATCCACCTTCGAACGGGCACGCGGAATCCCTTTCGCGTCGGGGAAGGGCGAGGCGCAAAGGTGCGCGAGCGCTTCACCTCGCTGTCGACAGACGCCCCTCGCCAGGCTGCGTCTCCTAGGTTTCGATTTGGGGACGTCGAAGTCAATCGCGTCGGGCCGCGGGACGGGAACGGAGACGCGCTTCGAACGGGAGAGCGTGTGCGCTTCCGTGGGAGGAAGGACGTACGACGCCGACGTCGGTGGAACGGAGGCGTTCGCGCCGGTGTCGGTCCCACGGCCGATTCCGCGGGTCGCACGGCGGTGGACCCGTGCCTCGCCGATGGGACGACGTGTCGGAACGAAGCGCTCGACGGACGGAGTCGGACCTGCCGTCCTTGATGCCCCGTGCGTCCGTCGACGTCTTCGCGATTCGAAGATGCCGAGGCGAGAGGCCATCCCGAGCATCGCGTTCGTCCGGGCGCATCGTGTGCCGGGCGGAGGGATTCAGGGGCTCCAACGACGCGGGTGACGCGGGCGCCGCCGATGGTGGCGCCGACGCCGCCGACGGCGGAGGGGACGGAAGTGTGGCCGACGGCGGAGAGGACGGAAGTACGGCCGACGGCGGAACGGACGGAAGCGCCGCCGACGGTGGAGACGGTTCGTCGTTGGCTCCGGCGTGCGGCACCGCCACGACGTGCGAGCGCGCCTCCTCCGCGACGGCGACGCTCGGGTGCGGAGAATCGTGCGACGTTGGCGTGGCGTCGTGCGAGGGCGAGATTGCTCGATTCACCGACAACGGGAATCCGAGCTGCACGGCCTGCGGAGCCAAGGTGTCCGAAGGCAAGGCCTGCGTCGTCGCCGCCTACGAAGGGGGAACCCTCACGAACGCGGCGGAGTGCCGGGAGGGGAAGGCCGTGGCGAAGTTCCTGGGACCCTGCGACAACCTCGACGCCGTGCTCGGCTGCTGGAACACGTGGATGGGGAGCACGTTCTCCCAGAACCCGATCCACGGCCCCTGAGAAAGCCCTTCCAGGAATCCTCGTGGCCCCTCCGGGACTCGAACCCGGATGTCCTTTCGGACGAGGGATTTTAAGTCCCCTGCGTCTGCCGTTCCGCCAAAGGGCCCGTGCTGGATGGAGTGTAGCCCGGACGGTGGCCCGCGGGCTCCCTCCGGTCGACTTCCCTCTACGCCGTCCGTGCCATCGCCGACCGGGACGCTCTCAGGCCAGCCCGCCCACCTTCGCCGCCACGGCCTTCGTGATCGCCTTCGAATCGATCATGGCCGCGATCGCCGCGATGTCCTCGTAGAGCGGACGGTCGCCGGTCATCGGGGCCACCTTCTCGCGCACCACCGCGAGGGCCGTGCGGGCTCCGAGGCTCGCGGTGAGCGGGGCGCGTTGGTCGATGCCCGCCGCCGCCGTCATGAACTCGATGGCGAGGGCCTGCTTCGTGTTCGCGACCACTTCGACGAGCTTCTTCGCGCTCACGCTGCCCATGCTCACGTGGTCTTCCTTGCCGGCCGACGACGGGATCGAGTCGACGCTCGCCGGGTGGCAGAGCACCTTGTTCTCGCTCACGAGGGACGCGCTCGCCACCTGCGCGATCATGAACCCCGAGTGGAGGCCGCTGTCCTTCGCCACGAAGGCCGTGAGCCCACTCGAAAGCGCCGGGTTCACGAGCTGCTCCATGCGCCGCTCGCTGATGTTGGCGAGCTCCGCCGTGGCCATGGCCGCGAGATCCAGGGCGAGGGCGAGCGGCTGGCCGTGGAAGTTGCCGCCGCTGATGATGTCCGGGTCGCCGTCGGTGAGGAAGACGCTCGGGTTGTCCGTCACGCTGTTCACCTCGCGCTCGAGCACGCTCCGCACCCAGGCGAGGGCGTCCCGCGAGGCGCCGTGGACCTGCGGCATGCACCGGAGCGAGTACGCGTCCTGCACCTTGCCGCAGTTCGCGTGGCTCTGCGCGATGGCGCTGTCGGTGAGCAACGCGCGGAGGTTCTTCGCGACGACCATCTGGCCCGGGTGAGGACGTGCATTCTGCAAGCGTTCGTCGAAGGGCTTCACGGTGCCCTTCAAGGCCTCGAGGCTCATGGCGCCGACGATGTCGGCCGCCGTCGCGAGAGCTTCGGCTTCGAGCAGGGCGAGCGTGCCGAGCGACGTCATGTATTGGGTGCCGTTGATGAGCGCGAGACCTTCCTTGGCTTCGAGCGTCACCGGCATGATCTTCGCGTCCGCGAGCGCCTTCGCGCCGGACACGAACGGACGCACCTGCAGATCGCGACGGCGCGGCAGCGTCGCCACCTCCCGATCCACGGACGCTTCGCCCTCGCCGATGAGGACGAGTGCCAGGTGGGCGAGGGGAGAGAGGTCCCCCGAGGCGCCCACGGAACCCTGCGACGGGATCCGCGGGTGGACGCCCGCGTTCAACATGGCCATCAGCGTGTCGACCACGCCGGAGCGCACGCCGGAGTGCCCGAGGGCGAGCACCTGCGCGCGGAGCAGCATCATTCCGCGCACTTCGCCGACGCCGAGGTTCGGACCGATGCCGGTCGCGTGGGAGCGGATCAGGTTCCGTTGGAGGTCGCGCACGTCCCCCGCGTGGATGCGGGTTTCGCTCAAGGCGCCGAAACCGGTGTTCACGCCGTAGACGCGCGGTGCGCTCTCACCGGCATTCGCGATGGCGTCGATGGCGCTCCTGGACGCGTCGACCTTCGCGCGCGCGCCGTCACCCCATTCGACCCGGCGTCCGCGGAGGGCGACGTCTTCGAGATCTTCGAGGGTGATGGGCAGGCCGATGCGGACGGGCGATTGCATGCCGCCCGGCATAGTCCGGCTGGCCCGTGGGGCGAAGGGGGTCCGCGTGCGGACGCGGGAAAACGTCGACAAAAGGGCGGCTGCGCGCGCCCTCCCCCGGGTTGGAGGGGAGATTCCGTGAGGAGGGCACGCGCGCCGCGGACGAAAGTCGTGGGACCTTCGGCAGCCCGAAGTTCGGACGAAGCCGGCTTCCGGGACCCCCGAGGATCGGTGAGGACCGAGGGTCGGATGGTCAGATGGAGAGAGCCCCGGTGCGGAGCAGGTACGAGAGCCGCTTGCGTTGCTCTTCGTTCAGGATGCGGTGGATCTTGCCGAGCGCCCGGGCCACGGCGGCTTCGCGGGCTTCGGTGGCCTTCACGCGGGACGCGGCGACGGCCTCGGCCTTCGTGGCGTCGAACTCGGCGACGTCCACCAGATCGGCGAACGCGGAGGTGGTGCGACGGAGATCGACGGCGGCTTGGGCCCGTTCGGTCTTGAGTTCGTTGAGGACGGCGGCGAGTTCTTCCACCTGCGTCTCCTCGAGCTCCAACTTGTGGGCGAGGAACCGGAGCGGGCGCCGGACGCCGAAGCCCCCGCCGAACTCGTCCTCACCCGAGGCGAAGGCCGACGCGAACCCGGCCGGACCGCCATGCCAGCCTCGGAAGCCGCGGCCTCCGTGATCGTGATCGTGGCCGTGCGCGTGGGCGTGTTGCCCGTGGCCGAAGTCTCCGCAGGCGGAGGTGCGCTGCGCGTGTTTCCAGAAACCGATGAATCCAGGGTGCATGACGTCTCCTCGGCCGGGGACGAATCGCCCGGCGGGTTCACGGCGCGGGGGATACCGCGCGCCTCCCTGCAACGTGGGTCGTGGGTTTCGGTTGTCAACGGAGGCCGTGGTACGAAAGAAGCGACCCGATGCTGCCGTCCATCGACGCCCTTCGCTGCTTCGTCGCGGCCTCGAAGCACCTGAACTTCCGCAAGGCGGCGCGTACGGTCGCGCTCACGCCGTCGGCGTTCGGACAGCGCATCAAACAACTCGAGACCGAACTCGGGACCGTGCTCTTCCTCCGCACGACCCGCAGCGTCGCGCTCACGGAAGCGGGGCTCTCGCTCCTCCCCCACGCGACGAAGTGCCTCGACGCCGCCATCGAGTGTTCCCGGGCGGTGCGGGGCGAGGCGGGACCGCCGCCCATGGAGCTCGTCGTCGGCACCCGGCACGAACTCGGGATCAGCTGGCTCGTGCCCGAGCTCGACGCCCTCGGTGCGGCGTTGCCCCACGTCCGGTTCGACGTCTACTTCGGTTCCGGTCCCGATCTCCTCCTCCGCACCCGCACCCTCGAGATCGATTGCGCGGTGACGTCCTCGCGGCTCGTGGATCCCAAGCTCGACTCCTTCCGCCTCCATCGCGAGGACTACGTCTTCGTCGGCAGCGCGAAGCTCCTGAAGAGCGATCCCGTGACGAAGCCGCAGCACGCGAAGGCGCACACGCTCCTCGACATCAGCGCGGAGCTCCCGCTCTTCCACTACTTCCGGGACGCGCCCGGCGGGTGGGACTCCATGGAGTTCTCCGCCGTGCGTACCCTCGGCACCATCGAGGCGATCCGGCAGCGGGTGGTCGCCGGGGCGGGCATCGCGGTGCTCCCCGAATACCTGATGCGCCCCGATCTCAAGGCCGGGCGGGTGCGGAAAATCCTTCCGTCCGTGCGGCCGATTCACGACTACTTCCGCCTCGTGTTCCGCGCGGACGATCCGCGGAAGACCACCTACGAGGCGCTCGCACGGGCGCTCCTGGCGGTGCCGCTTCGCTGATTTTGCGCTCCGCGATGCTCCGCTGATTTTGCGCTCCGCGATGCTCCGCTGAATTCGCGCTCCGCGATGCTCCGCTGAATTCGCGCTCCGCGATGCGCGCGGACGTCCCGGGGTCACGTCTTCTCGGCGCCCTTGGACTTGATGAGGCGCATGTACGCGTCGGCCGCGGCGTTCGCCACGTCCTTGATGTCGGTGCCGACGGTCTCCGGGAGGTCGCCGCCTTCGAAGCCGTGGGCGTACACGAAGTTCACGATGCGCTTGCCGAGGACGATGGGCGCGACGACCACCTCCTTCGGCTCCTTCGGCGACGCGCACTTGAGCAGCTTGAAGAGGCGCGACTGCACCGATGCACCCTCCGGCGGGGGCGCACCGCGGTACACGTTCTTCGACTCGAGGGCGACCTTGAACGCGGACGGCGTCGAGAGGGGGAGGGCGATGGACTCGAGGGTGGTGGCGTCGACGTCCGACGCGAACCCGCGCCAGCCCAGGGCCATGTCGTCCTTGTGGATCAGGACGAGACCGGCGCCGTAGCTCGACTTCAGGTAGTCCACGATGGCGTCGCCGATGTCTTCCTTCGACTTGGCGGACTCGATGGCGTCGAGGAAGCCGCTGAGACTCAGCGCCGGGCGCTCCTCGGGGAGCGTGGGCACTTCGGCCTCGACACGCATCGCGGTCGTACGCACGGATTCTTCCGCGATGACCGGAGCGGCGTCGTCCGAGGTCGCATCGCCCTCGTCCTCGTCGTCCGAGTCGTCGTCCCACGCGTCGTCCAGATCGGGCGCGCTGCCCATCATGGGCCGGACGACCTCGACGACGCTCGGTCGCTCCTCGCTGATCAACGTCTTCGCGAGGCCGGCACCTTCCGCCACCGATCGCGCCGTGATCGCCGACGAGCTCGGTGGATCCATCGAGACCGGTGCCACGGCCTCCATCACCGACGACGCGGGCGCCGCCATCTGGAGCATGGAGGACGGGGGTGCCGTCGCGACGACCGGCATCGGGGGGGCGTCGAGCACGATGGGCGCGGGTCGTCGGGGACCGTCGGCGCGGGCCGTCTTCGGCGTCTCGGCGCGTGCGGACATGGACGGCGGAGGCGCGGACTGGTTCCGCGGATCGGGGCTCGGGAAGCCGCGGTGCGTGCCATGGCTCTTCGGGCCGGACGAACGTTGCGTCGCGGGAGGCGCCGCGGCGATGGGCGGCGGCGGCGGCGTGAGGATCACCTTCGATCCCATGCGTTCGCGGGTCTGCGGCTTCGCGTCCGGCTTCGTGCCCTCGATGTCGACGCCGACGCTGACGTACTTCTGTTCGCGCTTGATGTTGTAGAGCTTCTCCAGACAGAAGTGGATCTGGAGTTCGGGAGCGACGCCCGGTTCGATGCGCTTACCCACCACGAACGCGATGCCGTCGACGTTGACGGGATTCGGATCGATGAACGCCACCACGAGACGGGGGGGCGTGCTCGACGTGAAGCCGAGCGGGATGGCGCCGTACTTCTGCGCGGCGGTCGCCGGCACCAACGGCACGACCTTCGGGTCGATGCTGGCGAAGTGTTTCCGGAGCGCCGGAGGCACGCCGTGCTTGCGGCTCAACGCGCGCGCGACGACGTCGGGGTGGACGTATCCGAGCTCGATGAGGCTCGTGCCGAGTCGTCCGCCGAATTGGCGGTGGGCCTGGAGGGCCCTCTCGAGCTGGTCTTCGTTGATCACGCCCTCTTGGAGGAGGGCTTCCCCGAGTCGCATGCGCGTCGCCCGAGCGTACCACCGCCGTGGTTCGCCCCGAAACCGGGTCGTCACCCCTCCGAGTCGGCGAGGCGATTCGCAGGGATTCGGGGAGGGGGGCCGATGTGAGGCGGTTCGCCACCTTTCCCGCCCGGAAGTTGGCCGTGAATCCGGGAACGTACGAAGAGGAACGCCGAGGGACGAACATCATGCGCTTCCCGAACCTTGGATTCTTCCGCTTCGTACTTCCTTCGCTTGTGCTTGCCACGGCGTTCGCGCGGCCGGCGCACGCCGAAGAGAACCTGATCCGGCAGCCGAACGAGCACCCGAGTTACATCGCCGAAGTCGAGCCCCACGCGCTCCTCGGATACGGCGGTGCGTTCGGTCCCGGGGGGCTCGGCATCGGCGCCCGCGCGTCGTTCCGGGTCGTCCAGAACGGGTTCATCCCGCAGTTGAACAACAGCGTCGCCGTGACGACGGGGCTCGACTTCATGCCCACCGCCGGCGGCCGCTTCTTCATCCCCGTCGGCATGCAGTGGAACTTCTGGATGTCGACGCACTTCTCGGTGTTCGGCGAGCCGGGCATCGGCATCGCGACGAAGGGCGCGAACTACATCCACCCGCTCTTCACCGCGGGCGGCCGCTACAACTTCACCGAGCGCATCGCGATCACCGTCCGCATCGGGTATCCGACGGTGAGCGCGGGCGTCTCGTTCTTCCTCTGAGGTCCCGCGGAGGCGCGTGCGGCGCCTCCACCGGGGTACGTCGACGTCAGCGCTTCGCCTTCTGGAGCGCGTGGCTCGCGTCACCGCTCGCGCGTTCGCGCAGGGCCACGCACACGCCCGAAGACTCGAGCGCCTCCGCCAGGGGACGCGTGGCGCCCTCGAGTTCGGGGGCCTTGCTCTCGAAGAAGGTGCGCATGCGATCGCGCTCCTCGGTCGTGCACGCGTCGCCGAGGATGGCGAGGAAGCGGCGGGCGTCCTTGCCGTGGAGCTTCTTCTTGAGGGCGTCCCAGTTCTCGACCATCCAGCCGAAGAGCACCTTCCGCGTGCCCGCGTCCGCGCGCGCGGCGCCGACGACGTAGCGGAGATCCTGGAGCTTGATCTCGTCGGTGAGGGCGAGGGAGAGCGCGCGCTTGAGGACGGCTTCGTCCTTGAACGTGAACATGGCCCGGAGGGCGACGCCGCGATCCTCCGGCGTCTTCGCCGTGGCCATGGCCTTCCGGAGCGCGTCGAGACGGGCGTCGCCGGCGCCGCGTGACGCGAGTCCCACGGCCGCACGCGCGACCTCGGAGGGCACCTTCTCGGGCGAGTCGAGCCACAGTTTCGTCGTCTTCTCGGCCTCTTCGAGGGTGGCCTTGTCGTCGGCGACGTCGCCCAGGGCGGCGAAGAGCGCACGTTCGGTGAGCTCACGGTCCTCCTCCGGAACCTTGTCCTTCTGGCCCTTGGTGGCCGCGAGAGCCCGGCGCATGGCGTCGAGTCGGGCCTTCGCGAAGGCGGCGAACGCGGGCTTCGCCTCGTCCGTCACGAGCGTCTCCTTCATGGCGCGGAGGACGTCGATCTGCGCGAGCACGATGGCGCGCTCGTACTCCGCGTCGAACTTGGGGAGCGCCGCCACGAACTCGCTGGCGGGCAGATCCCCGGAACGCACGCCGGCCCAGAGGTTCGACAGGAGTCCGAGGCGCGACCTCACGTCGAGCGCGTCGTGGGCGTTGGCGAGGAGCTTCGCGCGCGAATCCTTGTCGAGCGACCAGCGGTAGTACGCGCTCTCCTCGGCGTTCGGCGCGAGGAACTTCGGGCACTGATCGAGGCCGACCTTCGTCGGTCCCGCGCCGTCGAGCAGCGTGCACGCGGGCGTCTTCGCGCCGGCGCTCTTCACGCACACGGGGACCTTCCACGTCTTGGGATCGCTCTTGGCGGCGCGGTCGTCGCCGAGCCCGGGCGCGCGCCACGGCGCCTGCTCGAGGGCGAGCTCGGACGGTTTGCCCTTCTCGCAGGAGACGGCCATCTTCACGCGCGGAACACCGGGTTGATCGAGGAACGTCGCGGCGACGGCCGCCACGTCCTTCGAGGAGGCCTTGCCGAGCGCGGCGAAGAGATCGGCGGCCGTGGCGTTCTTCCAGGCGTGGGTCTTCACGTAGTCGCGGACGCCCTTCTGGAACGTCTCGGGGCCGAGCCAGCTCTCGAGCATGGCGAGGATGGCGGCTCCCTTCGTGTACGTGATGCCGTCGAACGCGCTCGCGAGCTCGGAGACGGTGGCGATCTTCCCGCGGACCGCGCGCGCGGAGGGGAGGGAGTCCTCGTCCATCACCTCGAGGGCGTCGGCGAGGTTCTCGATGCGCGCGCCGAAGGTGGGCCGCACGTCGTCCACGATGCGGGCCTCCATCCACGTGGCGAACCCTTCGTTGAGCCAGAGATCGTTCCACCACTCCATGGTGACGAGATCGCCGAACCACTGGTGGGCGAGCTCGTGGGCGATGGTGAGGGTCTGCCGGCGACGGGCCGCGAGCGACGCGCGCTTCGGATCGAGGAGGAGGATCTCCTCGCGGAACGTGACCAGACCCGGGTTCTCCATCGCGCCGGGACCGAAGTTCGGGACGGCGACGACGTCGAGCTTGTCGTACGGGTAGGGGAAGTCGAAGTACTCGCCGAGCTTGTCGGCGAGGATCGTGGTCTCGTCGAGGGCGAGCTGGCCGAGGCCCCCCTTGCCCTTGGCGGTGATGACGCGGATGGGCGCGCCCGCCTTCCGTCCCTCGACGACGTCGAAGTCGCCGACGGCGAACGCGACGAGGTACGTCGGCAGGGGCTTCGTGGTGGCGAACTGGAAGGTGGCGCCCGTGGCGTCCTCCTTCCTGCCGATCTCCTTCGTGTTGGCGACCGCGATCATGCCCTTCGGCGCGTGGATGCGGACGTCGAAGGGGACCTTGAAGGCCGGCTCGTCGAAGCAGGGGAACGCTCGCCGTGCGTCGGTCGCTTCGAACTGGGTGAAGGCGTAGTCCTTGTCGCCCTCGTGCACGCGGTAGAGGCCGCCAAGGGTCGGGCTGAAGTCGCCGTCGAACTCGAGTTCGAACACCACCTCGCCGGTGACCGGTTCGTCGAACGCGAGGACGAGTTCTTCGGCGGTCTGGGCGCCGGCCGCGTTCCGCACGGACGTCTTCGCGGGAACCACTTTGCCGTCGGCGACGGCGTGGGCCTTCGTGACACGGAGTTCGTCCGCGTGGAGGACCACGTGGCGCGTGGCCGAGGGAATCTTCGCGTCGATGCGCACGACCCCCGAGAACTTCGGGGTCGTCGGGTCCACCGTGAGTTCGAGCGAGTAGTGACTCGGCGACGCGAGGGCGGGGAGGCGACCGTCCGCGCGGGCCGGAGGCGCGGACGCGACCGGTGCAGGCACCTTCGCGGCGGGCTTCGAACCGCAGCCCACGAAGGACGGGAGGGCAGCCACGCCCGCGACGAGGATCGCGGCGCGGAGAGCTCGGGACGACGGGCGGGACGGCTTCGGCGTTCGCATCGGGTCCGCAAAGAAGCACGGACCGGGTGCGATCCTCAACCGTCAGCCGACGTTGGCCTTGGCCTTCGCGCGATCGGCTTCGCCGCGGGCAGTGAGGGCGACGCCGCTCCGCGGAGGCGCGGGCGCCTGGGCGCTCGCGGGAGCGCTCGGGATCGGAGGGGGCACGGACGCACGCGCGCGCGGGATCGCGACGGGGCGCGGCGGGAGGCTGGAGCTCCGCGGGAGCGAAGGCGGCACACTGGCGGGCCCCTGGGCGCTCGCGGTCGGCACGATGCTCGGCGGCCGCACGCTCGCCGGACGGACGCTCGTCGGCGCCACGCTCGGAGGCTTCGCGTAGGACGGCGGGATGGAAGCCGGCGGCGGGAGCATGGGGATCTCGCGCGGCGCTTCTGTGACGACGGCGCCGGCGGCTTCGACGACGTCGTCCATCGTCGAGAAGGCCATGGAGTGCATGGGACCTGCCGCACGTTCGGCGGGCGCCCAACCGAAGGCGCCGAGGCTCGGACGGGATGCCATGCGATGGCGCGCGCTCGAATCGCACGCCGGCACGAACGCCATCGCGGGGGAGGTGAGCGCGAAGTTGCCGGGCTTGTTCTCCCGGGGCGAGGGCTCGCGGTAGAGCACGGCGTACGCCCCCGTGCGGAACTCGGGTTCGAGGACGGCTTCGGCGCCGCCATGGACCAACCAACCGACGACGCGCATCCCGATGAACTCGCTCGTCGGGATCTTGCCGTCGTGGCGCTTCACTTCGCAGCAGACGCCGTCCACGAAGTAGTACGTCGTGTTGCGCGTCTCGATGCGGGTCTCACCGTCGAACGCCGGGGACCTCTTCGCCATCGCCGCTTGCGGCCCAATCGCGGAAGACAAGTGACGAAGAAGGGTCCGTTTTTCGCTCATGGGGTGAACTCCTCGAGGAAACGTAGAGCATGGAGTGTGCCTGGAATTTTACGACCTAGCAAGAACGCCTGAACTCGAAAAGCTCGGGAAAATGCCTAATTTCCCCACATCTCCCACGCATTCCCCGGAGCGGGACGCTCCCACCCCCTGGGCTCCGCCCGATCCAGGACCGCCGTGCCCGGAGGCGGTCACGTTCCACGCCTGATCAGGTCTTCTCCGCAGGGACGGTGGCCTTGAGCCGTCGTGAGAGGGCCATGACCTCCACGTTGAGATCGAGCACGCACTTCATGAGCGCCGCACGTTGCTCCGGACTCGGCGTCTGGATCGCCCATCCGTGAATCGCGCGCACGTAGGACATCGCTTTCGCGCGGAGCGCGCGAACGTCCGCGTGGCTCGGCAAGTCCTCGAGACGCTCGAGCGTGTCTTCGAGGGCGTGTTGGGTGATCGCGAGCCGAGTCGATTTCGCCGCCGCCATGGTCTTCCTCGAATCTATCACCGTACGCGGACCGCCGTGCCCGTTCGTTCGGGCGCGAACGCCGTGGAGACGTCGTGGTAGCGTCCTGCCTCCATGGCGGACGTCCAACGCGCTTCCACGCCCCTCGCCTCGCGCCTCACGGAGCTCGCACGGGTCCTCGAGTCGCGATTTCTCGGCAAAGACGAGGTGATCCGGCTCCTGCTCATCGCCGCCATCGCGGGGGAGCACGCGGTGCTCATCGGTCCTCCCGGCACCGCCAAGTCCGCACTCCTGCGCACCTTCGCCCGCCTCCTGCAGGCCGACTACTTCGAGTACCTCCTCACGCGCTTCACGGAGCCGAACGAACTTTTCGGACCGGTGGACATCAAGGCGTTCCGCGAGGGCAACTACGAACGGAAGACGAAGGGCATGTTGCCCGAGGCGGAGATCGTCTTCCTCGACGAGGTCTTCAAGAGCAACTCGGCGATCCTGAACTCGCTCCTCACGCTCCTGAACGAGCGACGCTTCACGAGCGGAGGACACGTGATGACGTGCCCGCTCCTCTCCTGCTTCGGCGCGTCGAACGAAGTGCCCTCCGACGAGACGCTCACGGCCATCTACGACCGCTTCCTCCTCCGTATCCGGAGCGACAACCTGGACGCGTACCACTTCCAGGACCTGCTCCAGAAGGGCCTCCAGCACGAGGTCCTCCAGCTGAAGGACGCGCCGGTCACCCCGCTCGTGCAGGCGAAAGAGATCCGCGCGGTGCACGCTTCGTTCGGCGAACGCCTCACGTTCGGAGAGGAGTTCCTCTCGCAGTACAAGGGGCTCGTCTTCCAGATCCGCGCCGAAGGCGTGACGCTCTCCGATCGTCGTGTCGTCAAGCTCCTGAAGCTCTTCGGAGCGAGCGCGTTCCTCGACGGGCGCAACAAGCCCGACGCCTCCGACTTCTTCGTCCTCAAGCACGTGTGGAACAACGCCGATCAAGCGGCGATCCTCGAGGCCATCGTCGGCCCCGTGCTCGAAGCGCACTTCCGAGAACACCCGAACGCGCGTCGCGTCGGTGCGGTCGGGATCGGCATCGAGGCACTCTCCGGCGAGATCGAGCGCGCCCGTCACGTGCTCACGGGCAACACGGGGCTCAGCGACGTCCAACTCTTCAGCCAGTTGAAGGCGTTGAACGAAATCAAGGCGGCCCTCCAGGGCATGACCGACCCGCGTGCGAAGGAGCTCACCACCCGCGTCGATCAACTCCTCGCCGCGGCGTTCGGCAGCGGTCGCTTCGCGCGGCTCTGAACGCTCGCTCCGCTCCGGTACGTCCCGCCATGCCTCTCCGCGTCGTCGCCTTCGACACCTCGACTCCCACGGCGTCCCTCGGTCTCTTCGAAGGGGACACCGAGATCTTCTCCACGGCCACGCGCGTCTCGAACGCCCACGGCGAATCGCTCCTACCCGCCTTCGACGAGGCGTTCGCCCGCGTCGGCTGGAAGCCGAAGGACGTGGGACTCTTCGTCGTCGGCATCGGCCCCGGCTCGTTCACCGGCGTGCGCATCGCCACGGCCACCGTGAAAGGCATCTGCCTCGTCACCGGCGCGCCCGTCGTCGGCGTGTCGTCGTTCGACGCGGTCGCGGGCGATCTCGTCGCCCGCGGGCCCGTGGCGAGCGTGCTCGACGCCATGAAGGGCGAGCTCTTCGTGCGCATCCGATCGGGGGAGACGGATCTCCTCCCCGCGTGCCACGTGCGGATCGATCGCGTGCGGGAAGCGTTCGCACCCCACGAGCGCACGCCCCTGACCTTCGTGGGGACGGGAGCCAAGCTGCTGCCGCCCGACGTCGTCCTCCACCGCGAGGTGCTCACGGACGTGCCCCACGACGTGCCACGCGCCGTCGCCCTCTTCCACGTCGGACGGCACCGCTCCCCCGTCGACGCCGCGGGCCTCGAACCCTTCTACGTGCGCGACGCCGACATCACTGCGCCGAAACCGCGCACCTGATCGTCCCGACCGCGATCGCGAACGCGACCCGCGACGCGTCTCAGCGACGTACGGGGTTTTTTCCTAGTTTGCGTTGGAGCGATCGCCGATGGATCCCGAGCACCTTCGCGGCGACGGTGATGTTGCCCCCAGCGTCCGAGAGCACGCGCTGGATGTGTTCCCACTCGACGCGCGCGAGGCTCGGTACCTCGCCGAGTGCGAACGAACCGGAAGGCGCGTCACCGCCTTCGGTGGTGCGGGCGAGGGCGGCGAGGATCTGGTCCACGTCGGCGGGCTTGGTGAGATAGTCGACGGCGCCGAGCTTGATGGCCTCCACCGCCGTCGCGATGCTTCCGTACCCCGTGAGCACCACGACACGCGTCGTGGGGTCGATGGAGAGGAGGGTCTTCACGGTGTCGAGGCCGGAGGCGTCCGGCATCTTGAGATCGACGACGGCGTACTCGGGACTGTCCGCTTCGGCGCGGACCTTCGCTTCGGCGACGGAGGGGGCGCCTTGCGCGTCGAACCCGCGTTGGGCGAGCGCGCGCACGAGACGCGTGCGGAACGTGTCGTCGTCGTCGACGACGAGGACGGATCGGGCGTCGCTCACGGGGCCCCGTTCCGGATCCGTAGGTCCACCCACGTGCCCTTGCCCGCCGTGCTCTGCACGGTGAGCGTGCCGTCCTGGCTCTCGGCGAACGTCCGCGCGAGGAAGAGGCCGAGTCCCAGGCCCTTGCCGGCAGGCTTGGTGGTGAAGAAGGGTTCGCCCAGTCGTTCGTGGGTCGCCGGCGACATGCCGTCTCCCTGATCCGCCACCGAACACCGGAACTGGTCCTCGTGGACGTCCACGTACACCCGGACGTCCGCGATCGGAGGTTTCGGACGGTTCGTTCGGTCCGGGCGGTTCGCGTACGCGTCGAGGCCGTTCTTGACGAGACTCACCAGGACTTGCACCAGGGCGCGGGTGGGGCCCCGGTACGACCCCTCCACGGCACCGCCGAACTCGCCCGTGAACGCGACGTCCGCGGCCAAGGGGCCCAACTCCGCGCGCACGTCGTCGACGAGATCCGTGAGTGCGATCGTCGTCGTGCCTTCGCCGACGGACTGGCCAGCGGACGCCGCCATGCGGCGGAGGATTCCGTTGCACCGTTCGGCCTCGCGTCGGAGGAGCTCGGCGTCCTCGGCGACCGCGGCCGCGTCGAGAGGCCCGTTCGCGGCGCGTCGGAGCTCGCCGGCGACGACCGCGATCGTCCCGAGCGGCGTGCCGAGCTCGTGGGCGGCGCCCGCCGCGAGCGTGCTGAGCGAGAGGAGCTTCTCGGATCGCGCACGCGCGCGCTGGAGTTCGGCGACCTCACGTTCACGCGCTTCGAGGGCCTTCGCGATCTTCGCGACGAAGTAGCCCACGCACCCGGCCGCGAGCGTGTAGGACGCCCACATGCCGTAGAGGTGCGCACGGAAGCCTCCGCCGTGGTGCATGGCGTGCATCGCGCTCTCGGGCGTGACGACGAAGAGGCCCGCGAAGGCGATGGACGTGCCGAAGGCGAGCCCGGTGGCCCAACGGCTGTCGAGGAGGAGCGCCGCGAGGGCGACCTGAACGAGGTAGAAGACGGAGAAGGGGTTCGACGGTCCACCCGAGAGGACGAGGATGGCCGTCAAGAGCGCCGCGTCCGTCACGAGGACGCCGCCCATGAGGCGCTTGTGGGTCTCCGGCGACGCGAGGGAGGCCCGTCGCACGCCGACGGTCGCGAGCACCACGTTCGTCAGGAACACGACGGCGACGACGCCGAGGATCTTCGGCGTCTCGAACGGCACCTCGAGGCCGTACGTCGCGACGGCGAGCAGCAGCACCTGGAACGCGACGGAGAGCCAGCGGAGGCGCACGAGCCAGGCCAGACCCGTGGGCGCCTTCGACGTCGGCACCGCGGGCGCATGCGTGCGATCCGTGTCCGGAACGGGCGACTTCCGGTCGGTCAGTGTGACCAGGCCGGCGGCGGAGGCTTCGGAGTTCATCGCGGTTCAGAAATCATAGGCCACGGCGACGCCGAAGACCGGTCCTTCGTGGTGGAATCCCTGGAGCGCCTGCACGACCGGCACCCGGGCCGATCCGATGACGACCAGATCCTCGACGGGTGTGACGAGGGCTTCGAGTGTCCCGTAGCCCACGGCGCCGCCGGAATCCCTGTCCACGGCGCCATTTTCCCGGGCCTTTCCGTCGAATCGGCCGTCGATTCCGCCCCGGAGCGCGAAGGCCTGCACGAACTGGTACTGGAGCGCGACGGTCGAACGCAGGGACGGCGGTGCCCGATGGTCCGACGGTCCGATGCCCGGCATCGTGCCCTGCAGGCTCACGTAGAGGGACCAGGGCTTCTTGAACCACGCGTACGAGAACCCCACGAGGGGATCGAGCGATCCCGTGCCGGGCTGCACCTCGACGGGCACGAGCGTTCCCGTGGCATCGCGGCGACGGGGCGCCGTGGGCAACTTCGCGCCGACGGTGAACGCGATCAGGTGACGCGGCGCGAACGCACGGTCCTCGTAGACGAAGAACTTCGAGCGGAGCTCCACGTCGCCCAGGGAGAAGGTCGTCTCGCGGCGCTCGTTCACGTAGCGCACGTTCCGGTGCAACGTCGGCACCGTGAGCAAGAGGAACACCCGCGAGACCGGTGCCCACGCGACCTGCGCGTCCACGCGGCGCTCGTCGATGCGGATCTGATCCACGCCTTTCTCGCCCACGGAGTCCTCGCGGTAGCGAAAATCGAGGGCTGCACGGAGACGACCGCCGAAGGGCTTCTCCGACCCCATGGCGGTCAGCGTCGGGTCCCCGCATCCGCAGGCCGCACACGCACCGGCGTCACGCGCCCAAACCACCGAGGCGAGGGCGACGAGCGCGGCGGCGACGGCGCGGAACGCGGAGGTCACGTCGGGGCTCGGCTCACGGGACCTTCGCGGTCAACGATCGCTTCACGTTGGAGATCACGGCGTCGGCGACGGCGTCGGGAGCGACCTTGTCGAAGTCGATGCCGTCGAACCAATGGTCCTGCGCGGCGCCCAAGGTGAGCGTCGCCTTGGGCGACGCCTTCGCGTCGAGGGTGAACGCCACGTCGTGCTCCACGTCGAACGCGAACGTCGACGACGACTCGAAGGCCACGGGCGCGCTGCCGTTCTTGGACGACGTGCCCATGACGTAGAGGCTCTTGCCGACGAAGGCGACGTCCGCGGGGAGGTTCTTCGCGTCGTCGTCGGCCGCCCCGACGCTGTGCTTCACCTTGCAGTACTTCCCGGGCGGCGGGAGCAGGTCGCCGAGCTCCGTGCTCTCCGACGTCGGCGCCGTGAGGGACGTGACCACGGGCTCGCCGAGCTTCGTCGGGCTCGCCGAGGAGTGGGCCCACGCGAGCCGCAGGCCGCCGAGGCCGCCCGCGCCGAACCACGACGGCGTGACCGAGGCCGCCGCCCCGGCGCACGCGGTGATTTCCACGCTGGACGTGGCCATCCACCCCTTCGTGAGCGTGACCACGAACCCGAGGTCGTTCACGATCACGTTCGCCGTGCCCGCGTTCGTGGGGCCGCCCTCGACGATGGTGACCTCAACGCCCTCTTCGGTCGACGAGCAGGCCACGTCCGCGAGCGGGAGTGCGAAGACGAGCGCGAACATGACGAACGTCGTCACGACGGTCTTCGGGAGGGCGAGGGGACGGCGAGGGAGCATCGGAAGTCCTACGTCAGGGGTGGGGCCACGGATCGGCGAAGCGCGGGTCCACGAGGAACCCGTCGTCGGTGAGGGACTCGAGGAAGTGCACGAGGTCGACTTTCTCCTCCGGGGAGATCAGGAACCCCTTCAGGAACTCGCTCTTGAGCGGGTTCTTCGCGCCATCGCCCACGTTCGGGCCGGTGGTCACGTTCCGGCCGCCGCGGGCGTAGTGATCGATCACGTCTTCGAGGGAGGCGATGGTGCCGTCGTGCATGTAGGGCGCGGTGACGGCGATGTTCCGGAGCGAAGGTGCCTTGAAGCGCCCCATGTCCGCCGGCTTCTGGGAGAGCTCGAAGAGGCCGCGGTTGCCGACGGGATAACCGCCCTGGCCGTCCACGTTGTAGAGGGCCGTGTTGTGGAAGGCGACCTCGCGGATGGTCTTGCCCTCGTGGGAGACCGAGTCGGCGAAGGCGAAGCCGCCGTGGCAATGGAAACACTCCATGCGTTCGGAGAAGAAGAGCTCCTGCCCGCGCTTCGCCGACGCGTCGAGCGCCGCGGGATCCTTGCCCGAGGCCGCGCGATCGAACTTCGAGTCGCCGGAGACGAGCACCCGCTCGAAGGTGGCGAGCGCTTGGACGACGTGCTCGAGGGTCACGCCGTCGCCTTCGGTGCCGGGAAACGCTTTCGGGAACGCGTCGACGTAGTACGGCTCCGCCCGGAGCCGCGCGAAGAGCTCGTTCTCCTTCCCCGAAAGTCCGAGCTCCACGGGCGCTTCGCCGAACATGGGCACGAGAGCCTGCCGTTCGAGGGTGACGACGACGTCGTTCGCCCAGGTGAGCGTGTTCGCGTAGCCCACGTTCGCGAGGCTCATGGGGCCACGGGGATGCACTTCGCCCGTGGAGCCCACGCCCTGCGCCTTCGTGTCCGCGAAGGCGTGTTTCTGTTCGTGGCACGTCGCACACGATTGCGTGCCGTTTCCCGACAGGCGCGTGTCGTAGAAGAGGCGACGGCCGAGCTCGATCTTCGCGACGGAGATCGGGTTCTCCTTCGGCACGACGGGCTTCGGAAATCCCGCCGGCAGGGTCCAGGTGTAGTCGTTCTCGACGACGGTGGTCGGTCCGTCGGACGCCGCGTCCGCACCGCCGTCGGCCACGGCGCCGCCGTCCTCGGCGCGCGTGGAACACGCGGCGAGGAGCAGCAACGTCGGGAGCACGGCGGCGCGGCGGGTCACGGGAGGCCCAGCCTCATTCGACGCGGAAGAGCTTCTGGGTCGTGGCGTCGCCCGCACCCGAGGCGAGGTTCACGCCGAGGGCCGAGAGCACGCTCGCGCACTCGGGGTCGTCCCCTTCGGACATGCAACCCGGCGCGCCGCCGTGATCCATCATGAGGTCCACGCCGGAGACGAGGGCCGCGTAGTCGACCACGATTTTCTTCGACGCGAAGTCGACGCCCGTGAGCGTGACCTGGCCGCGGTTCGGTTTCGTGCACGTCACGCCGCCGGCCGTGGGGCTCCCCGAACATCCCGCGCTCCCGAGGTGGACGAGGAACGAATCGGCGCCGCCGTGGCCACCGCCGTGTCCGCCGCCGTCGCCCATGGCCATGCCGCCGTCGCCCATGCCCGCGTCGCCCATGGCCATGCCGGCGTCGCCCATGTCCATGACGACCTTCGCGTCGATGCGGGCGAACTTGTAGCCGGAGGCCCAGCTCCAGTAGAGGCCCGAGAGGTTGAGCGGCGAGGGGGCGGTGGTGGGATCGGAGAAGTTCTCCGCGTCGGGCAGACCGATCTTGAAGGACAGGCCCGTGTACGTGCCGGCGGGCGCCGTGCCGCGGAGCGTGGTGTTCGTCTCGGTGGTGCCGTTGGCGCAGGTGCCGGTCTTGTCCTCGAAGTCGAGGAGCGCGATGCCGCCCTTCTGCCACGTGCCGTCGTCCGTGAGGGCGTAGGGCACGAGGACGCCGTCGGCGCGCACGAGCTTCACGTCGTGCACGTAGACGCGGAAGTCCAAGGGCTCCACGGTCGCCTTCGACGTTCCGAGGTTTTCGCCGCGGGTGGCGCACGAGAACTTCGCCGCGCCCACGCGCGCTTCGAACGCGATGGAGGTCGGCGCGACGCCGGACGCTCCGCCGTCCGTGGTCACGCTGCCGTCCGAGGTCGTCCCGCCGTCGTCGTGGGTGTGACCGTCGTCGTCGTGGGAGTCGCTGCAGGCGGGCGCGAACGCGCCGAGGCCGAGACCGAGGGGGAGCGAAAGGGCGAGGGCGAGGGATCGGTTCATGTCCGCATTTTCTAGCCCGGGCAGCCTCGCCCGACGATGCGGCAAATCGTCGCGTTCGGGCGCGGGGAAGGCTGGTACCCTTTCGGCCTCCCATGAACGCCACGACAACTTCCTCGTCCGCGTCCGCGCCGCACCTTTCCTCGCCCGCGCCCTTCCCGGATCCGCCGCCCCCGGTGCCCGCGACATCCATGGACGCCGTGGACGCCGCCGTGGCCCGTGTCGCCGCGACGAAGGACGCGTGGACGAAGGTGCCCATCGCCGATCGGGTCCGCTACTTGGAGACGATCCTCGAGGGCGTGCTCGCCGTCTCGGAAGGGTGGGTGGCCGACATCTGCAAGTTGAAGGGCCTCACGCCGGACGATCCACGCACGGGCGAAGAATGGGTCGCCGGTCCCATGGTGACCGTGCGCAACGTGAAGCTCCTCATCAAGGCCCTCGAAGCGGGCGGCGCGCCGAAGCCGCCGAAGATGACGACCCGCGCCGACGGCCGCCAGGTGGCCACGGTGTTCCCGGCGTCGCTCCTCGAACGGGCCATGCAGCCCGGCATCCGCGCCGAAGTGTGGATCGAACGGGGCAAGCCCGCGTCCCAAGGGCGCGCGTACCGGGAGAGCACGGGCCACGGCAAGGTGGCGCTCGTGCTCGGGGCGGGGAACGTCTCCTCGATTCCGCCCATGGATCTCCTCTACAAGCTGTTCGTCGAGAACGAGGTGGTCGTCCTCAAGATGAACCCCGTGAACGCCGCGGTGGGTCCCCACCTCGAAAAAGCGTTCAAGTGCCTCATCGACGAAGGCTTCCTCGCCATCGTCTACGGCGGCGCGGACGTGGGCGCCCATCTGTCGAACCATCCGTCCGTCGACACGCTCCACGTGACGGGTTCGGACAAGACCTACGACGCCATCGTGTGGGGCACCGATCCCGAGGAGCGCGCGCGACGAAAGGCCGCCAAGGATCCGAAGAACACGCGGCCCTTCTCCTCCGAGCTCGGATGCGTGAGCCCGCTCTTCGTGGTGCCCGGCCCGTGGAGCGACGCGGACATGGACTACCACGCGAGGAACGTGGCCTCGATGGTGGCGCAGAACGCGTCGTTCAACTGCAACGCCGCGAAGGTTCTCGTTCTCCCGAAGGGATGGATCCTGCGCGAGACGTTCCTCAAGAAGATCGACGCGGCGCTGGCCGACACGAAAGCGCGGAAGGCCTACTACCCGGGCGCCGAGGATCGCTACCGCGGGTTCCTCGAGCACTATCCGAAGGCGCGGCCGCTCGGCCCGTCGAACCCGGGCGTCGTGCCGTGGACGGTCATTCCGGACGTTCCGGCGGACGCGAAGGAGTACGCGCTCAACAACGAGGCCTTCTGCGGCGTCCTCGCCCAGGTCACCCTCGGCAGCGACGATCCGGCGACGTACCTCCGGGAGGCCGTGGCGTTCGCGAACGAGTCCATCTGGGGCACGCTCTCCTGCAGCATGCTCATCCACCCGACGACGCAGAGGGACTTCGCTGCGGCGTTCGACACCGCCATCGCCGATCTGCGCTACGGCGGCATCGGCGTGAATTGCTGGGCGGCCTTCGTGTACGCCCTCGTGTCGACCACGTGGGGCGCCTTCCCGGGCCACCCGCCGGAGGACATCCGTTCGGGCACGGGCGTGGTCCACAACACGTTCCTGTTCGATCATCCGGAGAAGTCCGTGGTCTACGCGCCCTTCCGCATGCGGATGACGCCGGCCTACTTCGCCGACCACAAGACCCTCGATCGTCTCGGTCGTGCCGGCATGAACCTGGAAGCCCATCCGACGTTCGGAGGTCTTGTGGACGCCGCCCTCGCGGCCATGAAGGGCTGATAGGATCCTCGCCGTGTCGAACTCGTCCCCCTACGCCAACGAAACCTTCTTCCAGCAACTCCTCGGCAAGGCCATCGGCGCCCGTTCGAGCGACATCCACTTCAAGGTGGGCCAGCCGCCGGGCGCCCGCGTGAGCGGGGACATGGTGTACTTCCGCGTGGAGAAGATCCGCGCGGAGGACACCGAAGCCATCGCGTCCTTGGTCGTGCGGGATCCGGAGCTCCGGGGGAACCTGGAGGCGCTCCAGGAGCACGACACCTCGTACGCCGTTCCGGGCCTGGGCCGTTTCCGTGTGAACGTGTACCGGCAGCGTGGGTCGCTCGCGATCGTGATGCGTGTCATCCCCACCGAGATCCCGACCTTCGAGCAGATCAAGGCACCGGCGGTGTGCAAGGACCTGGCGGAGAAGAACAACGGTCTGGTCCTCTGCGTCGGCGCGGCGGGCAACGGCAAGAGCACGACGTTGGCCTCCATGATCGGCCACATGAACCGGAACCGCGCGCTCCACATCGTGACCATCGAGGACCCGGTCGAGTACATGCACATCGACGACAAGTCGTCGGTGAGCCAGCGCGAGGTGGGTTCGGACACGGCGTCCTTCTCGAAGGCCCTCCGCGCCGCGCTCCGCCAGGATCCGGACGTGATCCTGGTCGGCGAAATCCGCGACGAAGAGACGATGGATATCGCCCTGAAGGCGGCGGAGACGGGCCACTTGGTGCTCTCGACCTTGCACACGCCGGATTGCGCGCGGACGGTGCTTCGTTTGCTGTCCCTGCTCCCGGGGGATCCGAACGAGACGCGTCTGCGCATCGCCGGCGCCATCCAAGGCATCGTGGCGCAGCGTTTGGTGCCGCGTGCGGACGGCAATGGACTCGAGCTCGTGGCCGAGGTCCTCATCGGATCGGCGGCGGTGAAGGAAGCGATCCGCAAGCCGGAGCACAACCCGCCTTTGAAGAGCCTGATGGAGAAGGGCGTTCACCCGTACGGGATGCAGACGTTCGAGATGGCGCTCCACGCCCTGTTCAAGGACGGGGTCATCGACGAGTACGCCATGGAAGAGGCCTTGAACTGACGGGAAACGCTTCCTCGGGCCTCGGCGTGGTCGGAGATCCCAGAAGCTCTTCCACATTGCCGAGTCGGTTCCGCCCCTCGGCACGAACACCGTCAGAACCACTCCCGCGGTACCTCGAGGAGTTCGTGCATCCGGCACTTCGCGTCGGCGCCAGGCTCCAACCGGGCGGCGCGTTCGCATGCGCGGTCTTGCCACTGCTCCTCCGGTCGGCGCGCCGCGTCCACACGACGACGGACGTCTGCCGTGATCGGGAGAATTCGCAGGTATTCGACCACGGCAAGGCCGAGGTTCGGGAGGGAGCCCGCGCGCACGGGCCCGAACGCCGCGTCGCGAACGTGTCCGGCGAAGTCGAGGGGACGCGCGAGGTTTCCAATGGGCTGGACAGGACGTACCCTCACCCCATGCCGATGCGAGCCCACCGACCTTCCCTCGTGCTTCCCCTCGCACTCGTGGCGTTCCTCTCCGCCTGCGGAAGCGGCAGCGACGACCTCGGGGCGGATGGAAGCGTCCTCGACGGCGGCACGATCGAGGGAAGCGTTCCTGACACCGGCACCGCCGATGGCACCGTCGTCGACGGAAGCGCGTCGGATGGAGCCAAGGCGGACGCACGGGACTTCGACGGAAGCGCGAACGACGGGGGCAGCCTCGACGGGAGCGGGTCGGATGCCGGCGTCGCCGACGGGAGCGCGTCCGATGGAGGCGAACGCGACGGAAGTGCATCGGACGGAGGCGATGCCGACGGAAGCGTTTCGGACGGAGGCGCGGCGGACGGAGGCGCGGCCGACGGAGGTGCGGCAGACGGAGGTGCGGCCGACGGAGGTGCGGCGGACGGAGGCCCATCCGACGGAAGCACGTCGGAGGGAGGCGACGCTGACGGAAGCGCGTCCGATGGCGGACGTCGCGTCGGCCTGGGTGGCGCTGTCGGCGGATATGCCGGTTCGGGACTGCGCATCTCGAACGGCACCGACACGCTCGCGATCCCTCCGGGCGCGGATCGCTACGCGCTTCCCGACGTGGCAGCCGGTTCCAGCTACGCGGTGCAGGTGATCGCGCAGCCGACGTCTCCCTCGCAGACCTGCGTCGTCGATCACGGGACGGGGGTCGCGACGGCGGACGTCACGGACGCCGACGTCACGTGCACGACCGACACGTTCGCGATCGGCGTGACGTTGACCGGTCTCGCCACCGGCACGATCACCCTGCAGAACAACGGCGGCGACGACGTCGTGCGCGACGCGGACGGTTCGTTCTCGTTCGCCACTCCGATCGCGAGCGGAGCCCCGTATGCGATCGCCATCGCCGCGCTTTCGCCCGGCCAGCAGTGTCACGTGTCCGCGGCCACGGGAGTCGTGGGCGCGAGCGCCGTGAACGTGTCGGTGGACTGCTCCGCGTCCGGAACTCGGAACTTCGCCTTCACCGGCGCGTCCCAGACCTTCACCGTCCCTCCGGGAGTGACGCGGCTCGTTCTCGAAGCGCGGGGCGCCCAGGGGGCGTTCAACGCGGCCGGCGCGGGAGGGGGCGGAGTGGGTGGGTACGCCAAGGGGACGCTTTCGGTCTCGCCGGGCGACACGCTCGGCATCTTCGTGGGCGGGCAGAACGGATGGAACGGGGGTGGGGCGGGCGGGACCAGCATCGCCGACTGCGCGGCCTGCCAGAGCTCCGGAGGAAACGGAGGCGGTGCGACGGACTTCCGATTCGGCGGATCGACACTCGCAGACCGGGTCCTCGTCGGAGGCGGGGGAGGTGGCGCGGGCGGGAACGCCAGTCGACTTTGCGGCTTCAACTCCAGGAACGACCGCGGGGGTGGAGGAGGTGGAGGTGGAGGATACTTCGGCGGAGGTGGCGGTACCTTCTGCAATCCGAGCGGTGGCCCCCCGTCGGGCGGAGGCCAGACGGACGGAGGTCGGGGCGGCGGAAATGCGCCTTCCGTCTGCGTGACCTTGGGATTCGCCGCGGGAGCGGGGAGACTGGGTTTCGGCGGCGCCGGTCGAGGCGACACGCAATGCGCCCTCATGTCGTCGCAGTCGCGGGGAGGACGCGTGGGTGCCGCGGGCGGCGGCCTCACGGGCGACGACGCCGTCCCGGGAGAGTTCTTGCCGGATACGACCGGCAGCACCGGTCAGCCGGGAGCGGGCGGGTCGTCGTACATCGGCGGTGTGACCGACGGAATGACGACGACCGGCGGAGGCAACGGCGGCGACGGAAGTGCCACCGTGACGTGGTGAGGGGAGCTCGGGCCCGCGCGCGGCCGCGACGACGAACCTCGGACGCGTCTCTCCGCGCGCGATCGGCTCTACGGCCACACCGGCGCGAGGCCGGGTCCCACGGAACCCGTGGTCTCGTCCACGGTTCGTAGCATCGGTGCCGCGAACAGGCGCCGCGCGAACGCGCCCTCGCGGGCGTCCCGCGCGGCGATGCCGTCGAGGTAGGCGGGCACGTTCGCGAGGATGACGGGCTCCATGGCCTTTTCCACTTCCACGGAGATGGCGTGGAGCGCTGCTTGTCGCGCCTCGTTCGTCGCCTTCGCGTCGTTGCCGAACACGGACGGTGCGATCCTCGCGGTCACCACCTTGCGATCCGGAAGGGTGATCGTCAGGTCGACCACACATTTCGTCCGCATCTCCTTCACGGTCGTGAGCCGGGTGCCCACGTCCTCCGTCCGCGTCTCGGGCGCCTTCGTCGGCGTGATCGACGCTCCGAGGGCCACGAGCTTGGCTTCGATCTGGGCCTTCTCCGCGTCGAGCGCGCGGATCCTCGCCTCGGCGTCCCCATGGACCCAGGACTCGGCGCCCGACGGCCCGCCGCCTTGGATCTCGGACGTCTTCGGGCACTCGGCCTGGCCCACGCCGCCGCATCGCTTCGAGTCGTAGACGACGCCCTTTTCGCCCGCGTTCTTCCAGGCGAGTCGCTCCCGTTGGAACTCGCGCTCCCGCGCGATCTCGGCGAGACGGGCGTTCATTCCCGCCGCGTCCGCGACCTGGGCCGACGTCGCGCCACCGGTGGCCGCCGTCGTCACGGTGCGCGTCACGCGCTCCTGGGCGAACGTGTCCGTGACGCCGCTCGCGCAGGACATGGGGGTGGCCACGATTTGGACCGCGCCAGGGCCCCGACCTCGGGGTGTGGTCTTCAGCGTCCGCGCGAGGGGAAGTGCGCCTCCTTCGAGCACGTGGCCCCAAAGGCGGGGCGTATCGGTCCCCGTCACGCGCATCTCCGGGACCAGGGGCGCGACGAGCGCTTCGGCATGGGATCCCGCGCGCCCTGCGACGGCGTCGCGGGCCTTGTCGGGCCCGAGCACCTGGAGTCGTTCGTGGAGGAACACCTCGAGGGCGAGGGCTTCGAAGGGCCGGGTGTCCCGGAGGCGATCGGCCTCGGCCAACAGGACGTCGTGGAGCCACGCCGTTCCCACCGCCGAGACGAAGAGGAGCAAGGCGTTCGCCTTGAACTCCGGGCCCGTGGTGCCGGGCATGGCCACGTCGGCCTTCTTCGTCAGGGGCTCGTTCTCGACGTCGGGATGCTTCGCCTCGAAACTCCGGACGAACGCGTCGAACTCCGCCACGGTGGGCATCTTCGTGCGGAGGGGGCTCGCGAAGAACGCGTTGCGTCGCACGAGCTCGTCGTAGACCCGGCTGCTTTTCGTGCGCGACGCCTCGTAGACTTCGGCGACTTCGAGGAGGACGCGCGCGTCCCGGAATCGCTCGCGCAACGTCTTGCCGGGCGGCGGCAGGGCGCGGAGCTTCGCGAGGAGCATGTCTTCGGAGGACACCTTCGGTGCCGCGTCGGCGCCCGGGAACACCTCGCCGTCGGGATACACGGCCGCGAACTTGTCCCCTTCGAAGCGACCTCCCGAGCTTTCGAGGGCCGCCCATTCCGCCCTGCAGGCCTCGCGCGGGCGGATGGGGCCGAAGTGCTTCTCGAACCTTGGCCGATCGAACCATTCGACGACGCCGACGCGCCACTCGTCGCCCATGCCGGCCGCGCGCGGACGTACGAGCTGCGAGACGCGATCGTGCTCGGCAACCCCGGAGAAGTTGCCCTGGTTGGCGCGCGAGGGGGCCACGCGGAGGAAGAGCGTCGCGCCGTCGTCGCTGCCCTCGAGGACGAAACCGATCTTCTCGTGGCACCCGACGACGCGCGCGGCCCGCGCGGTCTCCATGCCTTCGAGGGCGTCGTAGCGCTTGTCGGTGGCGTTGCGCGTGTCGAACGTGGGCGCGAGCTTCGGCAGCGCGGCGAAGTGCTCCCCGAGTCGGCCCTGATAGAATGCGCCCACGGGCGACGATGCGCCGCTCCCGTCCGGCGCGCAGAGGGCGCCGTGGACGACGCGGAACGGCTCCTCGATTTCGATGCGCTCCCGTCCGCCGCAGCTTCGCGTGCGGTCCCGCGCGAGCGCATTCCGCGCCGCCCGCCCACCCGCGAGACCTTCACCGCACCCTGCGAGTGCGAGGGCCGCCGCCGCGAGCCCGAACACGTGTCGTCGTCCCATGGGGCCCATTCTTCACGAGGGACGGGGCCGCGTGGTCCGGAAAGTGGGGGCGGTGGGGTCGTGGGGTGGGAGTTTCGAGGCAGACGTTCGGTATCGCGGCTCCTTGTTCACTCCACCAACTTCGCGAACCCCTGACTCGCCAGGGTGAACCCCGCGAGCTTGTAGAGCATCCGCGCACCGACATTCGCGTCCCACTCGTCGTCCTCGTCCGCCAGGTTCGGCGCGACTTCATTCAGGTCGAACGCCACGATCGTCTTCCCGGCCCGCACGATCTCCCCGAGCAGGAACACCGCCTCTTGGAAGTCCAACCCGCCCGGAACGGGAGTCCCCGTGTGCGGACAAAATCGCGGGTCCAGGCCGTCGATGTCGAACGAGACCCACACCTTCTCCGGCAGCTCCTTCACGATGGCCCGCGCCAAGGTCGCGAACGGCGTGCCTTCCATCTTCGCCCGCGACAGCGCCCGGTCGCTCACCATGTGCACGCGCTTGCCCTGGGACGCCACGAACTCCATCTCTTCGTCGCACACGTCCCGGATGCCCACTTGCACCAGCTTCGTCACTTCGGGGATCCGCGTCAGCACGTTGTGCATGATCGACGCGTGGGAGAACTCGAATCCCTCGTAGGCATTCCGCGTGTCCGAGTGCGCGTCGATGTGCAGGATTCCGAACTCCCCCGTGCGCGCCGCCAACGCCTTCATGCCGCCGAGCGGCACCGAGTGATCCCCGCCCACGATGCCCAGGATCTTCCCCGCAGCCAGGATCTTCGCCGACTCCGCTTCCACGAACGCGTTCAGCTTCGCGCCCAGCGCGTTGACGCGTTCGAGCGCGTCTTCGAGCTCGTCGTCGCCTTCCACGTCGCCGCCCGCCTCGATCACCTTCGCGGCCTCGGCCTTCGCTTCTTCGTTCCACGCGTGGACGTCGTCGCTCTCGTCCTGCATGAAGAGGCCCGCTTTCCACGGGTTCGTCACGTCGAGGTCGTGCAAGTCCACTTGGAAGCTCGCGTCCAGGATCGCGGCCGGGGCTTCCGACGTTCCGCCCCCGTACGACGTCGTCGCCTCCCAGGGAACGGGGAGGAACACGAGCTTCGCTTCCTCGAAGGAGTGGGGGAGTCCGTAGATGCCGGCGTCGGCTTGGGCGGGAGCGTTCGGATCGAAATCGGTGGGATGGGTCACGGTGCGTTGCCTCCGCCCGCCCCCCCGCCGCGGAGACCGTGGCGTTGCACGAGGCGGTGCAAGTACATGCGGTCCATACCCGCAGTCCGCGCCGCTTTGCTCATGTTTCCGCCGCTGGCTTCGAGAAGGGCCGCCAAGTAGGCCCGTTCGAAATCTTCGATCACCGCGTCCTTCGCGATCTTGAAGGGGATCGCGATGTCCACCGTGTGCTTCGACGCCGCGTCCGTCGCGCTCTCGGCGCTCCGCTTGAGGGTCGGGCTCGCGGTCTTCAGCACGACCGTGCGCTCCACGAAGTTCCGGAGCTCGCGCACGTTGCCCGGCCAGTCGTGGCGGCCCATGTCGGCCAGGACCTCGTCCGAAAAGAGGTGCTCCTCGCCTTCGACGCCCAGGCTCTGCAGGAACCCTCGGACGAGGAGCGGCAGATCCTCCACGCGCTCGCGGAGGGGCGGCACGTTCACGCCGATGACCGCGAGCCGGAAGTAGAGATCCTCCCGGAAGCGCCCCTTGTTCACCTCGCGCTCGAGATCCCGGTTCGTGGCCGAGACCACGCGCACGTTCACCTTGCGCGACTTCGTCTCGCCCACGCGCGGATCTCCCGCGCTTCGAGGGCCCGGAGCAATTTCGGCTGGAGCTCGAGCGGGAGCTCGCCGATTTCGTCGAGGAACACCGTGCCGCCGTCCGCCGCTTCGAAGGCGCCCACGCGATCCCGCTCCGCCCCCGTGAAGGCGCCGCGCACGTGACCGAAAAGCTCGCTCTCCACCAGGTTCGGAGAGATGGCGCCGCAGTCGACGATGACGAAGGGCTTCTCCGCACGCGCGCCCTTCTGCACGATCTCGGTGGCCACGAGCTCCTTGCCCGTGCCGCTCTCGCCGTGGATGAGCACGTTGATGTCGCTCGCCGCCACCTTCTCGAGGAGCGCGAAGAGCTTCCGCATGGCCACGCTCTGGCCCATGAGCGAACCGAACGAAGGGGCCGTCGGCACCACCGTCTCGCGGGCGGCGTCGGCCCGGCTCACGCGGATCTGGGTGTCGCCGAGGACCAGCGTCGCGTTCTCGGGGAGATCGGCGTCCCGGAGGCGGATGCCTTCCACGCGTGTGCCGTTGAGGGAACCCGTGTCGCGAATCTTCCAGTGGCCGTCTTCCAGGACCAGGCGGCAGTGGAAGCGGGAGACCACCGGATCGGTCACGACCACGTCGTTCGAAGGGTGGGTGCCGATGCGGCAAACCTCGCCGTCGAACACGACCTCGCGGCCCGAGACGGCGCCCTTTTCCTTCTCCACGACGAGCCGCAGGCGAGGGATCGCGATGGTGTCGATCTGGCGACGGATGGTGTGCAGGACGTCGCGCTTGATGATGGTCGGACTCTCTTCGTCCGGCATCGGGAGGATGTGCGTGAGCGTCCGCTCCGCGGGAGGCGGCAAGGTGGGGCCGGTGCGGCCCACGGATTCGGGACCGGCTTCGACCGCCGACGACTCCGACGCACGCGGCGCGGGAGGGACGGAAAACTCCTTCTTCGGCGGCGGCGGTCGATCGTTCACGCAGGCATCATCGTATGCGAGCGCGCGCGGTCCTCCTAGGGGCGTGCTGGGACGCGACCGGTTCCGGGTCGAGGGCGGCGAGGGCGCGGCGCGTGCCCGCCAGGGTGAAGGTGGCGCGATCGATGGCGTGTTTCTCGAGAACGGCCACGGATTCCGCGGGAACGTCGGCGGCGAAGGTCGGGGCCGCACCCAGACCCGCACACACGACCGCGGCCACGACCAGGTTCCGCGCGAGCGCGACGGGCCGGCGCGCGGCGTAGGCCGCCGTGTCCTCGGCCACGTCGAGCACGTCCTCGAGAGCGGCCGTCTCGCGGACGACCACGATGGGCATGCCCGTCGTCTCCGGAAGCTCCTCCACACCGGCCCAATGGGGCGCGACGTACGACGACGCGAGCGGCAACATCGGAAGGTCGCGCGCCATCGTGACGGAAGGCGCGTCCGTCACGCCTTCGGCGAAGAACATGGAGCTCACCTCCGTCGGCTCGCGACGGAACTCGGTGGTCGGTTCTTCGGGGAACGGTTCCGCGGAGTCGAAGTCTCCACGGGCCACCCGGGAGGGGATGAGCTCGGAGGACGAGGGAGGGAAGGGAAGGGACATGGCGTTCGGGGCCCATGGTGGAACCGGCGATCCACCCGCGCCACGACGAATCCGAGTTTCGCATCGGCCCATCCTTTCCGTCCGTGGTGCGTGCCACGTCGGTGGAGGCACCCCGAAGATTCACCGGGCTTGGAAAGGATCGATCGCGTCGTGCGTCCACGAGGCATCACTTCGCGCGTGTGTGAGGTAGAGAGTCCTCACTCCTCTTGTCCGAACTGGAAGCCGCCCCGCCGTCCGATCCCCCCGCGTTCCCGGAGCCTTCGCCGTACGCGGCGTTCGCGTTCCGGGAGTTCCGACTGTTCCAAGCGGCGCGGTTCTTCACGACGGTGGGAACGCAGATGCAGTCGGTGGCCATCGGCTGGCAGGTCTACGAGATCCGCCACGAGCCTTTGGACCTCGGCATGGTGGGCCTCGCGCAGTTCGTGCCGATGATGGTGCTCTCCCTCGTGACGGGGCACGTGGCCGACCGGTTCGATCGGCGGAAGGTGCTCGTCGCCTGCCAAGCCGCTCTCGCGACGGCGTCCCTCCTCTTGATGGGCCTCGCCATGTCGGGCATCCGCCATCCGGCGCCCATCCTCCTCGTGCTCGTGCTCCTCGGATCGGCCCGCGCCTTCTCGGGGCCGGTGAACCAGGCGCTCCTGCCGCACGTGGTGCCGAAACCGTATTTCGCGAACGCGGTGTCGTGGGCGTCGTCGATCTGGCAGGTCGCGACCATCCTCGGCCCGGGACTTGGAGGCGTGGTGTACGGCTTCCGGGGACCGGTGGCGGTCTACGCGTCGTCGGCCACGTTGATCGTGCTCTCGCTCGCCATGCTCCTGGGTCTCCGCATCCGGTCCGTGGGTGGCGCGTCGAAGGCCACGAGCCTCGACGACGTGCTCGCCGGTGTCCGCTACGTGTGGCGCGCGAAGGTGACCCTGGGCGCCATCAGCCTCGATCTCTTCGCGGTGCTCTTCGGCGGCGCGGTGGCGCTCCTGCCCATCTTCGCGAAGGACGTCCTCCACGCGGGGCCCTGGGCGCTCGGTCTCCTGCGGAGCGCGCCGTCCATGGGCGCCGTGGGAACGGCCATCTTCCTCGCGTACGTGCCCATCCGTCGGAACGCGGGGCGGGTGATGTTGGTGTCCGTGTTCGTGTTCGGGCTCGCGACCATCCTCTTCGGCCTCTCCAAGAACGTGGCGCTCTCCGCGTTCGCGCTCGTGGTGGTGGGCGCTTCGGACATGGTGAGCGTCTGGGTCCGGAAGATGCTGCTCAACGTGACCACGCCCGACGCCATGCGGGGACGCGTGAGTGCGGTGGATCTGGTGTTCGTGGGCGCGTCGAACGAGCTCGGCGAGTTCGAGTCGGGGACCACGGCGGCGTGGCTCGGGGCGGTGCCGGCGGTGGTGGTCGGTGGGATCGGCACGTTGGTGGTGGTGCTCGTCTACGCGGTGCTGTTTCCCAAGCTCCGCAGGGTCGATCGCGTCGACGTTCCCGCGGACGATGGTACGATCGCGTAGTCCGTCATGACGTCCTCCTCTTCCTTCCTCGTGCGTCGGTTCCGTCTCGTTTTCCCCTCCGCGCTCGCGCTCCTTTCCACGGCTTCGGCCGTGGTCGCGTGCGGATCGGAGGGCAATGGCGTGGGCGCGGCGGCCGACGGCGGTGCGGACGGCGGCTTCCTCACGAGCGACGCGGCCGGCCTGGACGGAGCCCCGGACGGAACGACGGCGTCCGGATCGGTGACCTTGCCCTTCACGCCGTCGAACGTGGCCGATCCCGTGGACTTCGCGGGCCTCACGGGCGACCTCGTCTACACGGGATCGAACTGCGGGAACTTCGTGAACTTCGATCCCGGGAAGACCGGCTGCGCGGATCCGGGAACGACGTACCGCTCCTTCGAGACGATCCAGAAGGACGGCTCGAAGGTGCGCGTGTTCGTCGCGCGGAACATCCGCATCGAAGCGGCGACCGAAGTGCGGGTGATGGGAACGTTGCCGGTCGTGTTCCTCGCGCTCGAGAACGTGGACATCGTGGGCACGCTCCAAGCCGCGGCCGACAAGGGACGTGCGGTGGGCGGAGGGTACGGCTCGCCGTCCACGGCGGCGGACGGACTCGGACCGGGAGGCGGCACGTGGAGTGCGGACCTCGAGGGCGCGGGCGCGAGCTACTGCGGTAAAGGCGGAGCCTCGGGCGGTGGGAACGCGGGAGGCGCGCTCTATGGCAATCCCGAATTGCTCCCGCTCTACGGAGGATCGAGCGGAGGGGGACAGTTCTCGGGTGCAGGCGGAGGCGCGATCCAGATCGTGGCCGGGAAAGCGATCCGCGTGACGGCCACGGGCGTCGTGCACGTGGGCGGTGGCGGCGGAGACGGATCGGGCGGAGGAAGCGGAGGCGCGATCCTGCTCGAGGCTCCCGAGGTCACGATCGATGGAGTTCTCGCGGCGAACGGAGGCGGAGGTGCGGCGGGCACCGGAGCTTCCGACGGCGACAACGGAAAGCCCTCGGCGACACCGGCGGCCGGAGGACCGAGCACGGAAACTCCGGCGGTCGCGGGCGGCGCGGGATCGGCCGGAGCGAGGGCGGAAGGTTTGCCCGGCGAGAGGGATCCGAGGCCGAACTTCGCCTTCCATGGAAGTGGAGGGGGAGGGGCAGGAAGGATTCGGGTCAATACGTCGGCGGGAAAGACCGCGTTCGCGGGGACGTTCTCACCGGCGGCGACGACGGGGTGCGCGACGTTCGGGGTGGTGGGAGTGAACGTCCGATCGGACGCAGGAGCGGGAGTGAATCCGGTCTCGGACGCGGCGAGCGCGGTGGACGCTCGAGCGGACGGACCGGCATTGGAAGACGCGGCGGTCCCGGCAGACGCGAACGCGAGCGACTGAGACGAGGCGCCCCGAAATCCCGTGCCCGTGCCCGTGCCCGTGCCCGACAAAATCATGCAGCTCCCGCCGTGATCGCCCCGCCGCGCAACACCCCCAAGATCCGCCCGATAGGTGAGCCATGCTCACCCTCGATCACGAGCGTCTCGACGTCTATCACCTCGCCCTCGACTTCCTCGTCTACGCGAACCGCATCATCGAAGCTCTCCCACGGGGACGAGGACACGTCGCGGATCAGTTCACCCGTGCGGCGATGTCGATTCTCCTGAATATCGCGGAGGGGGCAGGGAAGGCTTCGAAGGCGGACAAGCGGAGGTTCTACGTCACCGCCCGAGGATCCGCCACGGAGTCGGCGGCGTTGCTGGATGCTTGTCTGCGATTGCAATTGGTCGGGGAAGCGGAGCACCGGAGAGGGAAAGAGATGATCGTACGGAGTGTCTCCATGCTCATTCGGTTGGCGCAGGCCTGTGAGGATTAGGGGGGCTGCGGGTGGCGACGATCGCGGCGGTAGCTGCATGATTGTCGGGCACGGGCACGGGCACGGGCACGGGCACGGGGTTTTGGGGCTCCTTGCCGATGCTGGGGGCGTTCGCGCTGGCTTGGGGCTTCACGTTCACGTCATCCCGAGAGAAGTCCCGCGGCAGCTTTGTCGAGCAGGCCGTCCAACGTTCCCAGCATTTCCTTGTTTCCCTCCTGCACGTACCCCGCGAGCTTCTCCTCGCACGCCGGGATCGCCTCCAGGAACGCCAGCACATCCTTCGGATCCTCGAGATCGTCCGCCGCCCTCCCGAATCCCACCTTCTCGAGGTACCTCGCATTGAGAACCTGCTCGAACTGCCTTCCCAGCGGGACGGCGAGCATGGGCTTCTTCAAGTACACGGCCTCTCCCATCAGCGTGAATCCGCCTCCCGCGATCACCGCGCGGCACGAGGCCAGATCGTCGATGAAGCCCTTCTCGCTGAACGGGCGGTAGCGCAGGTTGCCGACGACCTCGTCTTCCTTCAAATCCCGCTTCACACCGTAGATCCGGCACTCGATTCCGGTGCGCGCGAGCGTCTGCACCAAGCCCGCTCCTCCCTCCGCCGTCTGGTACACGAGCACGTGTTCGCCTCGCGTCGGCTTCGCCGCCACGATCTCCGGGCGGAGGATGGGAGGAACGAGGGTCGTCTTGTCTTTCCGCACCGGAGGACGGAAGAAGGTCGTGATCAGGTAGTGCTGGCAGAAGGGCAACTTGCTCTTCACGAACGCCTTCGCGAGCTGGAAGTCGGTCTCGACGCCGGCCGTCACCTCCTTCGGCAACTCGCAGCGGTTGATGATCTGCATGTTGTCGATGGAGAGGATGGGAAGGTTCCGGGATTTTCCGTACAGGTACGTCCACGACTCGAAGTCGCTGATGACGAGCTCCGGCTTCCGCTCCGAGATGAGATCGAAGTACGCCGCGATGTTCGTCGGCACGCCCGCCGCGCCTTTTTGCACGTTCGACCAGAGCGTCCGGCCCAGGCGCACACGATTCTCTTCGTAGATGAGATGGAATCCGTGGATCCTGTTCACGTCCGTGAAACGCTTCTCGAGGAAATCCTTCGCGCGTCCGGAGGCCATGATTTGGATCTCGTGACCCTGGGCGACGAGATGTTCGAGCACCACCCGCGACCGCATCGCGTGCCCCATGCCTTCGCCCACCACGCCGTAGAGGATCTTCATGGCCGACGAGCATAACCGGCCGCGGGACCTGCGTGTGTGGTGCGAACTCTTGCCCCACGCCGAGCTCGTACGTCCCCGATCCCTGGATTTTCTCGTGCGGTACGGCCTCGACGTCGCCCTCGCCGTGCGGCCCCAGGATCTCGGCGGCCTCGCCGACGTCGTGGGCACGCTCACGGACGTGGGGATCGGTGTCGCCCTCTGGCCGATGCTCGACGACGCCGACGGACGCTGGGCCAACTCCGCCAACGCGAGCGCCTTCGTCGCCTTCGCCGAAGCCACCGTGAAGGCCGCCCACGCGGGCTCCGCACGCGCCATGGAGATCGTCTTCGACGTCGAGCCGCCCATCGACGAAGGCCGCCGCGCCCTCGCCCTCGTCGCCGATTCGTGGCGGGATGCGTGGCGCGCGTCGCCTGAAGCCGTCGCCATCTGGCGACGCGTGACGGCCCGCGTTCCCGCAGCCGAACGCGCGTACCTGGCGGCCTTCGCGCGGTTCCGGGAGGAAGGACTCCTCGTCTCCTCCGCCCTCCTTCCCACCGCTCTCGCGGGAGGCGATCGCGCCGCGGCGTGGGAACGCGCGATCGGCGTTCCCCACCTCGCCGACGCCTGGGACCACGCGAGCCTCATGATCTACACCTCGCTCCTCGAAGGATGGTCCCGCGGCGTGCTCGGCCGGAAGGACGCCGTCGCCGTCCTCGATCACGCGAGCCGCAGCACCCTCCGTCGCTTCGGGGCCCGTGCCGGCGTCTCCCTCGGCACCGTGGGCGTCGGAGCCTTCGGCAACGAACCCGTCTACCGCGACCCGGGAGAACTCGCCGCCGACGTCGCCGTCGTACGGAACGTCGGCATCGAACGCCTCGCCCTCTTCGACTGGGCCGGCGTCCTCGCCCGACCTCCCGTGGAACCTTGGCTCGACGCCTTCGCGGGATCCGACGGGTCACGTCCCACGTACGTTCCCGAGAAGACCCTCCGTGCGACCGCACTCCTCCGCGTGCTCCGCGCCGTGGGCCGCGGCGTCGCGCGCTTCGGATGAAATTCCAGTGGCTCCTGGGAGACGTCGAGGGGGCGGGGATCCAGTCCGTGGATCCATGCAGCCCCAGCATAAGTTTGCACTGACACTGGTATCGATGTGCGAACTTCTCGGTGTTTTCCTCTGACGTCCTTCGCTCGGACCCCGAGGCGGGGACGAACCGGGCCCTTCGATCCACGGCACTCGGATTGCTCTACCTTTCGTCGTGACGAAACGAGCGCAGTGGGTCGCTCTTTCTTTGGTTCTCTGCACGAGCTTCGGGACGACAGCCGCTCACGCGGCCACGCGAAGCTTGGACGACTACCGCACCTTCCGTGCACTCTCGATCGATCTGAAGGGTCGTATCCCGACCCGCGACGAACTCGCCCAGTTCGAGTCGAGCGCGTTCTCCATGAACGCGTTCCTCGACGAAGCCCTCCGTTCGCCCGCTTACTCCGAGCGCGTGCGACGCATCTACGTCGATCGCCTCAAGCTCGACCTCGGTGGCAACAGCCTGATCAACGGCGAGACGTCGAAGCTCCGACGTGCCGTCGTGAACGGGCCCGACGGCAAGCCCCTCGCCGTGTTCTTCCGCATGGGACAACGTCGGCCCGCGCGCTCCGGTACCAACGCGCCCACCGATCGCGGCTTCTGCATGACGCCGGACGAGACCGGCATCACGATCACCGCAGCGGGCGCCGTGACGGGCACACCGAAGAACGTGAGCCAGGCGACACTCGACGCGTACACGACCCTCGTGAAGCCGTGGTGGCTCTACAAGGACTACCGCGCGGCGAACCCGAAAGACCTCACGAACACCGACGCGCTCTGGCAGGCGAAGGTGCCGGGTGTGGCGCCCGCCGCGAACCTCCTCGCAGCTCCCCCGGCCGCGGATGCCGGCGCGAGCACGCCGCGCGTTCCCATGACCGCCGTGCGCGTGTGCAAGGAAGAAGCCCAGACGGGCGAAGTGGGCACGACCATGGTGGCGTTCGGCGGACCCGTGGGGCTGCCGAAGGGATCGCGCATCGCGTGCACGTCGCCCATCGCGGTCTCGGGCACCTACGATTGCGGGTGCGGCATCGGCCTCGAACGGTGTCTCCCGCACGATGCGACCACCCTCGACGGCAACGCGTTCACCGCGCCGAGCCTCCTCACGCTCGGCGAGGGCACCGATCTCGATCGGCCGAACCAGAACCGCGCCCAGTGGATTCGTCGCGCGATCTCCCTCGAGGTCGCGCAGATGTTCGACCGCATCCTCTCGGGCGACCGTGACTTCCGCGAGGTCGTCACCGGCAAGGGCACGCGCATCAACGGCACGCTCGCGCAGTTCTACCGCGCCGTCGGTCCGAGTTCGCAGTCGACCTCGTCGCTCGCGTTCGGTCAGGCGGATCCCGTCGGGTTGTTCGACGTCTCGAACGTGCCAGCGAGCCTCGCGCCCTCCGATGTGGACACCTGGGTCGACGTCGCCGATCGTGGTCCGCTAGCGTCCGGCGTGCTCACGACGCCCGCCTTCCTCTCCCGGTACGGATCGCGGCGCTCCCGCGCCCACGCCGTCTACCAGACCTTCCTCTGCCGCGAGTTCGTGGCGCCTCCCGGCGCGCTCCTCCCGTCGGACGAAGTGGACCTCACGAAGCGCCAAGGGTGTTCGTCCTGCCACACCACCCTCGAACCCATGGCCGCGTACTTCACCCGCGTCGCCGAGTCCGACTGGAGCTTCCTGCCCGCGTCCAAGTTCCCGATCCGGGAACCGGCGTGCAAACAGGGGATCACCGGAGGGACGGTCAACCAGTGTGCACCGTTCTACGATCCTGCCTTCGCCACCCCCACGGCCGGGTTCCTCCGCGGCGCGCAGGCGTCCGTCGAGAACGCCGAAGCCGGCCCCCGTGCCCTCGGTGAATCCGTGTCGCGCGCACCCGAGTTCGCTTCCTGCGTCGTCGACAACGTCGTCCGGAGCTTCTTCGGGCGCGACACCGACGAACACGACGCGAAGTCCCTCGCGGCCTTCGAGAAGACGTTCGTCTCGAGTGGCTACAAGATGCGCGCGCTCGTCCGCGCCATCGTCACCTCCGACGCGTACCGCGCGTCCAACGTCTTCGACGTCCGGGAAGGGAAGGACTGAACGTGGAATACCGCATCTCCCACGCGCTCGGGGCTCGGGCCTCGCGCGCGGCGACGTGTCTCGCCCTCGCCCTGGTCACGACGCTCTCCCTCGGGTGCTCCGAAGGCCGCGTCCCCTCGGAACCGACGACGGAGAAACCGACCATCGTCCCGCCCTCGCCCGCCGCCCCCGCCGCGCCTTCGGACCCGACGTCCCCCGAAGGTCCGCGCGGGACGATGACCGAACTCCCGGGCCACGAGTCCCTCCAACGCGACATGTCCGCGAAGGAAGACGAGCGGCTCATGCCGGCCGAGACGCTCATCCGGAGCTACCTCTCCGTGTTCGGAGGTCTCGCGCCCCTCGAAGCCCAGACCGCGCTCCGCGGGCGTACCCAGGACGCCGTCTTCGACGCCTGGACGGACTACCTCGGCGTCCTCGGTGTCCCCGATCACCGGAACGACGTCCTCCGGAACTCCCAGTCGAACCCACTCATGCTCGCGGCCTTCGAACGAATCGGCGTCGCCCTCTGCGATCGCGCCCTCGAGCGCGACGTGAAGGCCACGCCCGGAAAGCCCGTCGCCGAACGTGCGGTCTTCGCGTTCGACATCCCGCCGGTGCTCGATCGCGCGGCCTTCGAGAAACGGTTCGACGTGCTCCACCGCACGTTCCTCGGCTACCCCGTGCGTCTCGCGCCCACGGACAGGACGACCCGATTCTTCGCCCTCTACGAGGACGTCCGCCTCGAACGCATCCGCGTCCAGGGCACCGCCGACGCTCCCAAGGACTCCACGTTCGACGCGCGCGAAGGGGCTTGGGCCGCCGTCTGTCAGGGCCTCGTGCGTCACCCCGAATTCCACCTGTATTGAGGTCACCATGAGCGGATTCGAATCCAGCCGTCGGAGCTTCCTGAAAGCGGCCCTCGCGGGGACGGTGGGCGCGTCCACGTTCCTGCAGAAGGAAGTGCCGTCCTTCGCCGACGCGGCGGCGACGTCGGACGAGTTCTTCGTCGTCGTCCTCCTCCAGGGCGGGTGGGACGTGATGCTCCTCACCGATCCTCGGAACGAGAAGAAGGGCCTCGTCGCGCCTCCGACGACGGAAACCACGGATCTGGCGACGACCAAGATCCGCCACTGGACCGACGCGCCGTTCGACGGCGACGTGAAGACGTTCGCGCCCGTGAAGCCGCACGCGAACGCGGCCATGCGCCTCGGTCCCGCCATCGGCGATCTCGCGGCCTACTACGATCGGCTCACGATCGTGAACGGACTCGCGATGAGCACGGTGTCCCACCCGGACGGCGTGGCGTTCTCGACGACGGGGCGTCACTTGGGCGGCGGGCAGCCCGCTTCCGCGACGATCGACACCATGCTCGCCAGCGAGTTCGGACGCGCGCAACTCATCCCGAGCGCGGCCATCGGATTCCCGTCCGTGTTCCTCGGCAACCACCTCGACCGCCGCGCGGTGCCGCTCAAGATCCCTTCGCTCGCCACGGTGTCGCGCACGCTCACGCGCAGCACGCGCTTCGAGACCGCCGCCGAGCGCACGCGCGTGACCCGCATGCTCGCCGCCGAAGCCGACGATCTCGCGAAGGGCGCCGCCCGTCCCACCACGTTCGAGAGCTGGGGCGCCCAGCTCCGGAGCCTCGAGTCCATGCTCGACCGGGATCGCGGGGACCTCCGCACCCTCTTCGACGTGACCGCGCTCCAGGCGGCGTACCCGGACCTTCACGAGCCGTACGCGGACCCCGTCTACGGCGCCGCCACCGCCGCCCAGAAGAAGGCGAAGTTCTTCGGTGCCGCGCCCACCAACTTCGCGTTCGCCATCGAGTCGATGCGCCGCGACGTGCTCCGCACCGTGAGCCTCACCATGGGCAATTTCGACACGCACTTCGCGTCGAACTACCGGATCCACGCCGCGCTCCTCCAGGAGAGCATGAACCTCCTCGCCGGGTTCCTCCGCGAACTCGATCGCACCCCGCACCCGACGCGCGCCGGCAAGAAGCTCGCCGACCACACCCACGTGCTCGTGGTCAGCGACTTCTGCCGCTCACCGGGCATCAACCTCTCGGGTGGCCGGGACCACCACCCGAACAATTCGGCCATCGTCATCTCGCCGAAGTGGAAGGGGAACCGCGTGATCGGCAGCACGGACACCGAGCAGGTGCTGCCCAAGATCGCCGGCACCTTCACCGACGGTGCGCGTCCCATCGCCCCTCCGGACGTGCTCGCGACCATGCTCGCGTCCGTCGACGTCGACCCGCGTCGCTACATGCGCGACGGTGAAGTCGTGCCGGGGGTGATCGCGTGATGCGGCCGTTCCTGGGAGGGGCGGCCACGGCGACGGCGTGGCTCGCCGTGTCGGTGCTCGCGGCGTGCTCCGCGGGCGACGCGGCCGACGGTCGCGGCAACGCCATGGGTGCGATGGATGAGCCGGCGTCGTCGGTCCCCGCACCCGGGACCACGGAGCCCGTCGCCGTGAAGTCCGCCCCCCTCGCGCTCGTGCCGGTGCCCTGGGCGCCGCCGGAGGGTGGCGTCGGAGCGGTGCAAGCCTTCGCCGACGACGACGGGCGGACCGCCGTGGTCTCCGGCGGAGCGGTCACGATCGTGGCCCTCGGTGCCGTCGTGTCGAAGACGACGCCGACGGCCGGCGCCGCGCCCTTCGAGGACGTCCTCTTCCTCCCCATGGTGCGGGGCGAAGGACGCGCTCCGGTCGTCCGCGATCGCGCCGGCAAGCTCTTCACGATCTCTCCCTCGGGCGTCGTGGAGGACGCGTCCCGTCGTATGGGGCTCGACGGTTACGCCATGAAGCGCATGGATCGCGTCGACGCCGACGTCGCCGTGTTCGATGCACGCGAAGGATTCGCGGTCGTCGCCGGCGCGAGAGTCACGGACGTGACGATGACGGGCGTCGTCCGCGTCGACCACCGGATGGGTCGCACGCTCGTCGTGCGGGACGTCGCCGGGGTCCGCGAGGTGGTGACGTTCGACGACCTCCGTTCGAAGGTCGGGACCACGTTCGCGCTGCCTTCCATCCAGGACGCCGCCCTCGACGCCGAGGGACGCGTGCTCGTCGCCACCGCGACGGGCCTCTTCCACGAGTCCTTCGCGCGGCCCACGGGATCTCCCGGGACGCGGCCTTCGCGCGCGTCGGGCGACGCCCCTTCGGGCGACCTCCACGAAGTCGCGGGCGACGACGGCAAGTCCCTGTCCGGCATCGTCCGCGTGGCCACACGTGGGAGGAGCACGTGGCTCCTCGCCGGGAGCGAGATCGGGATCTTCGATCGGGGCGCCGTGCGCACGACCCACGGTCTCGGCATTGCGAAGGACACGTCCCTCGTGGTCGCCGGCGAGGACGACGTCTACACGGTCTCCGCCTCCGGTTCGGAAGTCATGGGCTTCGGCCGCAAGCCTGCCGGACGGGCGCGAGTCCTTCGAGCGCTCGATCCGTCCGCTCTACGAACGGGTGTGTTCGAGCTGCCACGCCCCGGGCGCGTCCTCGGGCATCGACCTCGGGTCCGTCGACCGTTGGGTCGAGCTCCGCGCGACGCTCTACCGCCGCGTCGTCGCCGCCAAGACGATGCCGCCTCCCGGCGTCGCACTCACCGACGCCGAACGCGCGCTCGTCGCGAAATGGGTGACGGGCAAGCTCGAGTGAGCGGTATCCTCCCGGCATGAGCCGGACCGTCACGTCGTGCCTCGCCTTCGTCGTGGGTGTCTTCGCCGGTGGCTATGTGGCCTGCGGGAACGGCGGGTCCGGCGACGCGGGCGACGGCGGGACTTCCGACACCGACGCCCCCGTCGGAACGCCGGGAGGCAGCGTTCCTCCACCGGTGGTGCCTTCGTGTGCCGCCGCGGGAGGCACGGCGAAAGTCTCCGCGCCGGAGCCGTTCGTCGTCCTGAAGGACCGTTACGAAGAGGGGTGGCTCGGAGCTCCCGCCGTGGCCGATCTCGACGGCGACGGGACGAAGGAGATCGTCCTCGCGCGCGAGTCGAAACTCGTCGCCTTCCGTCCGGACGGTTCCGTCCTCTGGAAGGTGGACGGCGGGACCGGTCGCATGTGGTCGAGCCCCGTGGTCGCCGATTTCCGTGGCGACGCGCAGCTCGAGGTCGTGGTCGCTTCGCGCAAGAACGTCACGATGTTCGACGCCAAGGGCGCCGTGCTCTCCGGCTTTCCCGTCACCTTCGAGGACGAGATCCGTGGCGTGGCCGCGGCCGACGTCGACGGCGACGGCAAGCTCGACATCGTCGCCAGCGTGGGCAAGAGCGGGCCGACCGACGTGGTCGCCGCGTGGCGTGCCGACGGTTCGTCGGTCGCCGGGTTCCCGCCGGTGGCGAAGGGCGCGAGCGGCTGCGATGCGAAGTGCTACTTCGCGGGCTGCTACGATCAGAACGTGGCGCTCGCCGATCTGGACGGCGACGGGAAAGCGGACGTCGTCGCCCCGCACGACAATGCCTACGCGAGCTTCTTCAAGGGGACCGGCGCCGCCTTCGACGCGAACGCCATG
>JAXLYL010000014.1:0-152228 GCA_046351475.1 Polyangiaceae bacterium | reverse complement strand
GCCAGAAACCCCACCCGTGATCCTCGTAGAGCTGCCCGTCCGCCGTTCGCGCGGCGAAACGCTGGCCGAAGATGGACACCTCGGTGACGTCGAGGCGGAGAGGCTTGTCGCGGATCGTCGGAAGGTCCACCGCCCGAACCTCCGACGCCTTCCCGGTGACGACGGCGAAGGAAAGGAGCCCGAGGGCGACCGCGGAGGGCGCTCGACGCGCGTGCCTCCGAATGCGACCTTCCGAGAGCGTCCGATTCCCCAAAGTCCGCGCGACCTCCGCCCGGGAGCGCACACGTGGTCGGGCACGCGCGCGTGTCGGGCGTCGACGACGTTACGGCGACGCGGGAGCCGGGTCGAGAACCTTGGCGACGTCCGCCGCGAGGTGCTCTTCGTCGCCGGGATTGTAGCCTTCGCGGATCGCGTGGACCTTGCCGTCCTTTCCGATCAGGACGGCGAGGGGCGCGGACTTTCGCGGGTTGTAGAGGCTCGCGATGCGCGAGTCCTCGTCGAGGACCACGGGGAAGGTCACACCGTTTCGCTTCGCGAAACTCGGTACGTCGGCCACCGTCTCGGGGCCGTCCATGGAGATGCCGACGACGACGAAGCCCTTCGCCTTGTTCTCCTGGTACAGGCGATTCAAGTGCGGGAACTCCGCCATGCACGGCTGGCAGAACGTGGACCAGAAGTCCAAGAGGATCACCTTCTTGCCGAGGTGATCGCTGAGGCGGAACGTGTTGCCCTCGATGTCGCGCGTCGTGAAGTCGGCGGCCTGCGCGCCGGCCTTCTCGTCCGCGGCCGACTTGGGAGACGCCGCGTTGTCGCAAGCGACGGAAAGCGTGGCACCGACGACGAGGGCCACGAGACCGCGGAGCGCCACGATCCGCCCCAGGCCGGAGAGCCGACGCACGGTCACTTCGCCGCGTACGGCGCGTTGTCGTCGACCCATTTGACCCACTTCTGGACGTCCGCGGTGACGTCGCGAGGAGCGCCGAGCGACGCGGAGAGGACTTCCATGGAGCGCGCGTCGATGTTCGCGTTCCACGGGACGGCCGCCGCTTGGAAGAACTCACCCAGATTCTTCACGTTGGGATCGAGCATGGTCGGGAACGGGTTGCCGTAACCCTTCGTCCACTTCTCGAGGTCGCTCTTCGTCGCCCCGGTGCCCTGCTTCGGTCCGTCGATGAGCGCCTGGACGAAGACGACCTTCTGCGCCTTGAGCGTGTCGGCCACCTTGTTGATTTCCTCGGTCTCCTGCTGGCACGGACCGCACCACACCGACGACGCGACGAGGTGGATGATCTTGTGCTCGCGCATCTCCGGATCGAAGTAGTCGGCGAGAGAGATGGTGGTGAGCTCCTTCGATTCCTTCGGGTTCTTGTAGCCGAGGAACTTGTAGTTCCGGATCCGGTTGCCCGACGTCGTGCCGGCGCGCGGCGTGTAACCGAGGTTGTCGGACGGATAGGCGACGCCGTACGTGTTCACTTCCGAGCCCACGCCGGCGCCTTCGCCCGGAGCCGTGATACCGGGATCCTGTGCACCCGCGTCGCTCGCGCCGGTGGTGCCCGTCGTGGAGGACCCGCATCCGGAGACCCCGAAGAGGAGCGACGCCGCGAAGCCGGCCGTCACGAGGACGCGCGCGTTGCGGAGGACCGGAAAGACGGGGGAAGACGGCGCGAAACCCACGGGAAATGTCATGGCGAGACTCCGAAACGGTGTGCTAGATCGTGCAAAAGTTCAGCCTAATGCGGGCGCCTTGTGGGTCAAGTCGCAACACCCTCACACACGTTCCCGTACGCCTTCCTTCGCTCGAATCGAGTTGGTGCCCGATGCTTCTTTCGCCCATGACTCCACGTTCGACGCGACGTTTCCCCCGGAAGCGCACCTCCGCCCCCTCGCTCGTCCCCGGTCTCGCCGCCGCCTTCGTGGTCGGCGCCGCGACCTTCGGCCCCACGGGATGCAGCAGCTCCGATCCCACGCCCGTGAAGGTGGTTCCGGCGTGCGACAGCTCGAAGTGCAACCCGGGCAACAAGTGCATCTCCGACGGCACCGAGACCAAGTGCCGTCTTCTCTGCCAGGGCCAGTCCGGTTGCCCGGCGAACTACCACTGCAAGGGCGGTAGCCCGGACAGTTACTGCGTGGCCGATCGCGTCGCGTACGCGGCGAGCGACAAGGGCCAGTGGGGCGAGCCGTGCAACCCCACGCTCGGCATCGACAAGAACACCGACTGCGATCTCGATCAGAACTTCTGGTGTTACGCCGCGACGCCGACCGACGGGCGCGCGTACTGCACGCAGTTCCTCTGCATCGACGACTCGGACTGCGCCGGCGGCTACTACTGCGCGACGATCAACACCGCTCCCAACGCCATCGAGACGAAGCGCTCCTTCGGCCAGACGGTCGCCGTCTGCGCGAAGCGCGACTACTGCGCGCCCTGCGCGTCGGACATCGACTGCCCCCGGTCCCTGGACGGACGTTCGCAGTTCTGCGCCATCGGGGGCGACGGCAAGACGTTCTGCTCGCCCTCCTGCGAGACGGACGACAACTGCCCCCTCGACTCCGAGTGCCGCGACCTGGGCGACGGCACCCTCGCGTGTTTCCCCCGCGCGGGCACGTGCGTCGGCGACGGAAGCCTGTGTTCGCCTTGCCGGAACGACAACGACTGCCCGAAGGGCGCGTGCCTGAACGCGGACTTCTCCTCCGAGAAGTTCTGCAGCGTGCTGTCGACCAAGACGTGCACGGCGACCGAAAAGGGCGACTGCCCCGCCGCCGCGACGTCCCAAGGATCGGCGTGCATCACGTCCGCCGTGAATCCGGACCTTCCCAAGAACAGCTGCGTCGGACTCGTCCAGCAGGGCGTCGACGACCAAGGAAAGCCGGTGCGCGCCGTCGGCTGCTGGACGCGGGATCGCAAGCGCAGCCGCTGAACCGCGCGGCCTCGCGGACGTTCAGACCGGGATCCGGTAGAGGATCACGTACACGAGGACGCCCGTGACGGAGACGTAGAGCCACACCGGGAAGGTCCAGCGAGCGGCCTTCTTGTGGTCCGCGAAACGCCCCTTCCACGCGAGGAACAGCGTGCGGAAGATCATGGGCACGACGGCGATCGCCAGGATCATGTGCGTGATCAGGATGGCGAGGTAGATCGTGTGGAGCGCGCCGGTGTGCGGATCCGCGTGCGTGCCCGTGAGGGCGACGCGCGTCAGGTAGGACGCGAGGAAGAGCGCGGACGTCGCGAAGGCTCCGAGCATGAGCGCCCGATGGACGTTCTTGTTCCGCTGGGCGATGGCGAGTCGTCCGGCGACGATGAGCGTGGCGCTGGTCCCGTTGAGGAAGGCGTTCACGAGGGCGAGCGAGTCGCCGATTTCGGACGTGGTCATGGCGAAGAGCTCACTTCTTCTTCGCGGCGGCGGCCAGCATGCGCGCGGCGGCGGCGAGTTCCTTGCGATCGGATTCGTCGTCCGCGCGGAAGTACCCTCGCTGGTTTCCTTCGGCGTCGACGAGGACGAGCCAGTTCCCGTGCTGGATGTTGGGGATGCCATCCTTGTCGCCCATGCGCGTGTATCCGACCTTGAAGCCGGCGCTCACGACCCGCTGCATCTCGGCGACGGGACCCGTGAGGAACGACCATCGGCCCGGTTCCGCGTGCCACTTGGTCGCGTACGTCGCGAGTTCCTCCGGCGTGTCGTTCTCGGGATCGAGGGAGAACGACGCGAAGCGCACGCCGGTACCTTCGAGTTCGCGCGCGAGGTTCGCCATGCGGGACGTCAGCATCGGGCACGACTCGTCGCAGCGGAGGAAGATGAAGTCGGCGACGAACACCGAGCCTCGGAAGTCCTTCTCGGTGACTTCCTTCCCCGTCTGGTCGTGCATGACGAAGGCGGGAACGGGACCGTACTGACCCAACGACTTGGTGCGCGTGGGGCGCTTCAACCAGAAGAGGACGAGGACGGCGGCGAACACGCAGGCGAAGAGCACGCCCCGGGTCCACGTGCGGACGAGGACGTAGGTGCGCGAGGGCGCGCCCGGGAGCGACCCGTCGACGGCCTCCACGTCACGCCTCGATGCGGAACGCGAGCAGCGATCCGAACACGACGAGCAGGTACAGGATCGAGTACCCGAAGACGGAGCGGGCCCACTTCACCCGTTCGGCGCCTTCGCCACGGAGTCCCTTCAACGTGAGACCGAAGAAGAGGCCTCCCGCGACGACCGCGATGGCGAGGTAGCGCACGTTCGCGAGGCCGAAGGAGGTGGGGAGGACGCTGAGACCGACGAGCACCGCCGTGTAGAGCACGATGGTGGCCTTCGCGACCTTGTCGGAGCGGGACACGCCGTAGACGCGGAGGCCCGCACGCGCGTAGTCGTCCGCCCGGAAGAGCGAGATCGCGACGAAGTGGGGCACCTGCCAGAGGAAGAGGATCGCGAAGAGGAGGAGGCCGCCGGCGTCGAGGTGCCCGGTGACGCTGGTCCAACCGAGGAGGGGCGGAATCGCCCCCGGGACCGCACCGACCTGGAGCGCGAAGGGCGAGCGCTTCTTGAGCGGCGTGTAGACGACGACGTAGCTGAAGAGCGCGAAGAGACCGAGGGCGCCCGTGAGCGCGTTCACGGCGAAGAGCATGGGCGTCGCCACGGCGCCGAGGGCGAGTCCGAAGACGAGAGCGGTGGTCGCACCGAGACGGCCGGCGGGAAGGGGGCGGTTCTTCGTCCGCTCCATCAGGCCGTCGACGTCACGCTCCCACCACATGTTGAGGGCGTTCGCGGCGCTGACGACGAGCACGGTTCCGACGAGCGAAAAGACGAGCTTCCACGCGGGGATGGAGCCGGGAGCCATGACGATGCCGGCACCGCCCGTCGCGAGGACGATGGTGGTAATCCGCGGCTTGGTCAGCGCGATCAGGTCCCGCACGGTGCTCATCGAATGCCGGGCTCATAGGAGAAGCCGGGCCGGGAGGCAACCGGGGAGGCGGTCACCGCGAATTTTGCGCGAAATCGAGGGGTTTCCGACGACGGCGGCGTACGGCTCAGGCGTCCGTGAAGGACCGGAGCGGCTCGGGCCGTCGACCCGCCGGAGGTGGCGTCGCACGGGCGGGAGTCAGGTCTCCCGTGGCGATGGCGAGCCAAAGGGAGCCGGTGACGAGGGCGAGGGCCCGGAGGGGGACGGCCGTCTCCCCCCGGGCGAGGACGGCGAGGGCCAACGGCGCCACGAGCGCCGTGGCGATGCGTGGCTGGAGCGCGAGGACGAGACCCAGCGTGATCGACGAACACGCGAGGAGCGTCTGGAGCGTTCCGACGACGAAGGGCGCCGGGACGACCGGCACAGGACCGAGGGACGTGAGGAGCATCCACTCCCAGAGCGTCGCTTCCGTCGGCTTGCCCTTCGCGACGGCCCACGTCGCGAGGAAGGCGACACCCAACGCGAGGGACGCAGGCAACTGGCCGAAGAGACGGGAGCGGCTGCTGACCCACACGGACGCGCCGAGGAGCGCGAGGGCTTCGGAGACCACGGCCGCCGTCGCGAATCCGCGACTCACGTCGTAGAGAGAGAGGCTCGCGCGTTCGCCCGCGATGACCGCGAGCTCCCATCCGAAGAGGCGCGTCGACGCGGAGACGGCCAGCAGCAGCACCACGATCCCGGCTCCTCGGGTGACGGCCAACCGCATGGCGAACACGCCGGCGACGAGGGCCGTGACGTTGGTGGCCATCGCGAGGACCGCGGCGAAGAGGGACGGCAACTTGTGTTGGAGGGCGGGTGTGGCGAGGACGAGGCTCACGAACGCGCCCAGGAGCATCACCACCTTCGGCGCGACGGGGACCCGGTCCGCGCGCGAAAGGGTGTACGAGCCGAAGATTGCCATGCCGGAAAGCAGGACGAACATGAACGTCGAGCCGATACTCGCGACGCGATCCCACCGGACGACGGTCGCCTCGGACGCGTTGCCGTGCAGGCCCGGCGCCACGACGACACCGATGGCCGTCCCGATCACGGCGACGATGGCTGTCACGCGGAGCACCCGATTCACGCCCTCGCCCATCAGAAACCCACCGTCATGTCCGCGAGGCCTTCGTTCCGCACCTGACGACCGGTCACGTCCGCGTCGTCGACGAGCGACCGGAAAAGCGTACCGACTTTGATGCGGTGCCTCCAGAGATACACGTTGGCCACGACGGACAGGCTCTTCTGGTCGGCCGCGCGGTCGAACATGCGGTCGACCTTCCACGCGTCGAACCGGGCGCCGAGCTCCACGCCGTGGAACGCCCACGGGAACCGCCACGCGAGGTCGGCGGTGAACGCGCGTTGGCCGACGTTCACGTCGATGCCTCGGGGACTGCCCTCCCCCACGGCCGCTTCGACGGACGCGAAGAATCCGCGGTAGCTCGCCGTCACCGCGCCCGACACCGCCCGGGTCGATCCCGAAGGTCCGGAGCGCGACAGCCCGCCCACTCCGAACGCCACGCGCGCCTCGCCGTATTCCTCGTCCGCCGGGAAGTAGGCACCTTCACGCGGAGGCGGTCCCCACGGCGCGACCTCGAGGCGACCCGTGAAGATGCCGCTCGCCGTCGACTCCTGGGAACCCGGACCCCCTCCGGAATAGAAGCCGATGGCGTAGTCGAAGACGTCGAGCTCGTCGTGGAGCGACACACCCGGTCGACGATCGGGAAGCATGGCCGTCAGCGGGCCACGCCCGAGGAGGAGGCGATCGGCCCGCCACCCCGTCGGCGCTTCGAGGAACACCTGACGCGTCTCGTCCACCTGGGCATGGCGCGTGAACGGGACGCGCGAGAGGCCGAGGCGAAGCTTCGTGAGGATCAATTCGAAATCGGCGTCCGCCAGGGCGAGCGGCGTCTTCGATTCGGTGGGCGTGAAGCCGTCGTGGAAGTCGACGAGGAAATTCGTCTTCACGAACGGCGAGATCGTGCCCTCGACGCCGAACCTACCTCGCCGGAGGATGCCGCCCGTGCCCGTGAGCAGATCGCCGTTGGAGGGCGAATGTACGGTGCTCCCCAGCGCGAGGCCCGCACGCATCGTGAGCGAACCGCGGAACGCGAGACTCACGGGCGTCTTGCCGACGGCGTCGCGGATCTGGAACACGGGCTCCTCGTCGCGCGCGGCCAGGTACGCGTCGGTGTCCTTCTCGGCGGCCTCCGCGACGACGGAAACCGAGGACGCGAACGCGATCGCGATCGCGATTCGAGCGACGGCGCGTGAGTTCAGAGCGAACGACGCCCGGGCAGGTCGAGCTTGCCGTGACGGGTCTCGCCCGTGTTCTCCGGGCTTCCCCGCTCGCGCGAAGGTCCGAACGGCGGTTGACCGGGGGGCGTGGGCGTTTCGGTGGGCGGCCCCTTCGGAGGCAGGTTGAGAAGGAAGGGGCGCGCGTTCATCGTGGAACACGCGTAGACCTCGTCGCGGTGGAACTCCCAATGCAGATACACGTTTCCGTCCGTGGAGACGATGGCACCTGGGGCGGAACCGAAAGGTGACGCGCGTTGCACGGAGTCGAGCGCGGCGACGTCGAACACGGTGTTCCCGCTCGTCTTCACGACGCCCATCTTCACGAGGTGTCCGTCCTTCGTGAGGACGATCTCGAGGTGGGTCACGAGACGCGGGTCGTTGAGCGCGTGGGTCGGCGGGAGACTCGCGAGCGAGCCGAGGAAGTTGTCGGCGAATATCGGATGGATGCGGTTGTGCATCCCGTTCAGGTACGTGCCGAACGGCACCGACGCCGTGTTGAGCGCGGTCTGGTTTCCGGGCTTCACGGTCGAGACGTAGTTCTCGATGGCGCTCCGCCACCGTTCGAGGCTCGACGCCTTCCACGAACCTCGGTGCTCGCTCTTCCGACGTTCCCCGTCGGCTTCGCGCATCTTGCGGATCTGTTCGTCCCCGACGATGGCGACCACACCCTCGTGGGACAGGTTCAAGTTCACGCGGCCGGGACCGGGGGTACCGCCGAGTCCGAGCCACGCGGTCGTCGGTGCGGCTTTTTTCGTGTGCGCTGGATCGGACGACGACCCCGGACCGTTGTCGTTCGCGGCACCGAGCCCCATGCCAGGACGCACGGGATTGAACGACCAGCCCCCCGAGGGAGACTGCGTCGTGTCGGGCGCGGCGGGACCGGATCCGCCCGGCGTGAGTTCGGGCGGAGCGGGCGTGTTCGCCGAAGGGGACGTGGGACGGCCGTCGCCACCGGTCTTCGGCGCAGCGGGCTGGGTCTGCATCGCGACGGCGGCGGGATTCTTCGGCGGACCGTGATCGAGTTCGAAAGTCGTGCCCTTGTCACCGGGCGCCCGGTTCTTCTCGCCCTTCTGCTCTTCGCTCTCCGCGATCTTGGTGCGATCGGAGTCTCCGGGGCTCGGGTCCGAGCTCGAATGGTTCCCGCCGGGCGTCGGGTTCGGATCGTCCTGGTCGTGGGACGTCTGACGGGCGACCGTCTCTTCCTCGACGTGGTTCGCCTGATCGCCGACGAAGTTCGCCTTCTCGTTGTCGGCCTGATCGGGCTTGGCGTGCTGGCGCACGGCGATGCGCTTGTCCGGCATCAACGGCGGCGGGGGTTCGGGCTTCTTCTCCTCGACCTTCGCGACGGCCGGGATCTTCTTCTCTTCCTTCGGAGGTTCGGCGGCCTTCGGCTTCTCTTCGGGCTTCTCCTCTTTCGCCTTCTCCTTCTCCTTTTCCTTCGGAGGCGTCGGAGCGTTCGGCGGGTCCGCTTGGTTCGGCTCTTCGCCGACCTCGGTGGCGACGACCTCGAAGGTCTGCTCGCTCGCGCGCACCCGTTCGCGGACGCCGCGCGCGAGTTTGGCGATGGCCGTCCCGTCGTCGTGGATGCGCGCGACTTCGCCACCGCCCTGGGCGAACATGTAATGGGCGCACACCGCGGCGCAGACCCACAGGATGAGCGGTGTGCTTGCGTCGCGCCTCATGACCCTTCCGACATCGAGGAAACGAGGACGACCTCCGTCGAGGCCCTTACGGCGGGGACCATTCCCGAGGCCGGAGACGCTGCCCTTCCCCGGGGAATCTCCCTAGGGACGCCCGGGGAGCGTACCACCATCCTCCCGGGGGTTCACCTCGAAGGAGGTGCGCCCGGACCGGCGTCGCCCGTCCCATCCACGGCGGACGGTGCCGGCGTCGCCGCCTTGCGGGCCAGGGCCTCCACGGAGGATGCGGCGAGGCGCACGAGGGAAGCGTAGTCCGCACCCCCGAAGGGATCGAACCCGTCGAGGCTCGCCCGGGTCACGGTGCCGGCCGCCGCGAGGGACGAGGGCAGATGGTAGCGTTCGGCGAAATACGCGAACCGCGCGTCGCGGGAGAGGGCGGCGCCGAGATCGGTCCGCGTCGCGAGGGGCTTCATGCGTCCTTCGACCTCCGCATCCAACGCCGAGAGGTCGGCGTCGAACGTGCCGGCCCGGGCGCGGTACGCGTTCGCATGGTTCGCGTCCGCGCGCGCCATCTCTTCCGCGATGGCCTTCACGAGAAGACGCGCTCGCTCCGGATCGAGCCAAAAATACGGGTTCTGGGGCGTTCCGTCGGCGCCGCGGAAGTCGCTCGGCCCCGTCGGAGCGATCGTGGGGACGCGGTCGCCCGCGCGCACGGTCCGGAACTTCTCCGGGAGCCCGGGCACCAAGGAATCGGACCACCCGTCGAGGCCGAGTCCGACGGTCACGAGGAGGCGTCCCCGGATCAGATCGTTCGGTGTGGGCAGCGTGGTCGGAGGAAGCGGACCTCCCCGGGGGACCACCACGAAGACGTCCGCATCCGGCCCCGCGATGGGCCGCACCAAGGTCTCGAGGGGCGCCACCGTGACAACCACCTTCAGCCGTTCCGTCGGGGTCCGGGTGCACCCGCTCCCCAGCGCGACCGTAAGCAGGAGGGCGACGAAGGCCAGCCCAGGCAAGGCCCAAGACGTCGGAATAACATGTGAAAGCTTCGAGCCCGTCCGTGGCGTTCGCGATCCACGGGGCGGGGATACGAGGGGGCGTGCGGGCATGGTGGGGACCGTCCGCGGAACACCGTAGCGCACGCGTCCCTTCCGGCGTCGTGGTAAAGGTGCGTGCCTCCCATGGTTTCGTACGAGATCCGAGGGGCCGGCCCCGCCGACGAAGACGAGCTGCTCGACGTCGCCCATCACCTGAACACGGTGAACCTGCCGGCCGATCGGGAGGCCATCCGCGGACTGCTCGAGACCTCCCAGAAGAGTTTCACGGGCGCGATCAAGGATCCGAAACGACGCGAGTACGTCTTCGTGCTCGTCGAGCGCGACACCGGGCGCATCGTGGGAACGTCCATGATCATCGCCCAGTTGGGGCGACGGGACGCGCCGTACATCTACCTCGACGTCATCGACGAGGAACGGTACTCGGCGACCCTCGATCGCCACTTCAAGCACACGGCCCTCTCCATCGGCTACTCGTACAACGGCCCCACGGAGATCGGCGGCCTCATCGTGCGGCCCGAGTACCGGCAGAAGCCCGAGCGACTCGGCCTGCTCATCTCGTACATCCGGTTCTTGTACTTGAAGATGCACCGGGGCTCGTTCCGCGACGAAGTGCTCGCCGAGCTCCTCCCGCCCCTCGAATCGGACGGTACGTCCCACCTCTGGGACGCGCTGGGGCGTCACTTCACGGGCCTCACCTACGCCGAAGCCGATCGGCTCTCGAAGAAGAACAAGGAATTCATCCGCGGCCTCTTCCCCGAGGGCACCATCTACGCGTCCCTCCTGCCGCCCCAGGCGCAGCAGGTGATCGGCAAGGTCGGCGCGCAGACGCGCGGCGTCGAGAAGATGCTCCGTCGCATCGGGTTCCGGTACGCGGAACGCGTCGATCCCTTCGACGGCGGACCGCACTTCACCGCACCCACGGACGAAGTGCTCCTCGTGCAACGCGCGGCGAACGTGCGCGTGGCCGGCCTCCTCTCGCCCACCGGTTCGATCCCGCCGAGCGCCCGTGCGAAGGGCGACTCCGAACCGAAGATCAAGAAGCCGCCGCAGCGTGCGCTCGTGGCCGTCGACCTGCCGGAGCCGCCCTATTTCCGGGCGGTCCTCGCGCCGTGGCGGAGCGCTGGCGAAGGCAGGATCATGATCGGATCCGCGGAAGCGGAGGTGCTCGGCGTGCAGACGGGCTCCGACGTCTGGTCCCTCGCGCTCGAGTGACGAAGGCGACCCTCAGAAGCTCCCACGGAACGTGAGGACGCCACCGCCCGTCGTCGGTGCGACCTCGAGTGACGCCGTACGGGTCGCCGGAGCCGAAGACTTCGGCCAAGCGAGCGCCATCACGACGGCACCTGCAACGCCCACGCCCAGGGAGACCGTGCTGACCCACGCGAGCGTGCGCGCGCGGGACGCGTCGTCGATCCCCGTGGGGTCCGCGCACACGCCCGTCGCCCGATCGCACTTCTCCCCGACGGCACCGTGGGCGGAAAGTGCGAGGCCCCCCGTGACCGCCGACGTCACGAGGCCGGCGGCGAGGGCGCCCGCTCCCGCGTAGAACCACGGGGAGGGTCCACGGGTGGCGGGCGACGTCGGGGAAACGGCGTCGGCGGCCAACGCGGGAATCTCGACACCGAGGGTCGCGCCGTCGTTGCGGAGGAGCACCGTGAGCGAGAACGGTCGATGGCCCGGCGCCTTCGCCGCGATCGTGTGGCGTCCCGGGTCGAGCGCGATGGGCGGTCCCCAACGTTCCGTGGGGATCTCGCGGCCATCGACGGTGACGACCAAGTCGGGACGCGCCGCTTCGGGGCCGACGCTCAGAGTGACGCGCGGCACGGTGGGCCCGAGCGCGGCGAGGCGTTCCCTCGCGAACGTTTCGCGATCCTGGCGCTTGTCGCGGAGGGCGAGACTCAGGGCGGCGTCGAACTCGGCTTGGGCGGTCGCGACCGCGCCCATCCGCTCGTGGCAACTCGCCAGGTTCAAGAGCGTGCCACCTCCGGGATCGAGTCGTTGGCTCTCGGCGAACTTCGCGCACGCTTCCGAAACGTGGTCGGCGTCGAGGAGGGCCCGGGCCTCGTCGAAAAGGCGCTCCGCCATCTTCTCGTGGGAGGGGTCCGCCGCCGGCGGATCGGCGGCCAGGACCACGGAGGGCGCGAGAATCACGGCTCCCCACGCCGCGAGGGCGGAGAACGTCGCGTTCCGGGGAGTGCGGGGGACCATGCTCGGCGACGTGCTCGCACGTTTCGGCGAAAATGCCACGCTTCTCGACGACCATCGACGCCGCCCGAAAGTGCGCTAGCACGCGCCCGTGGAACTGGACCGGGGCGCGCGGAACGGCGGAGGACGGGGAGCGGCGTTCGCACGGCACGCCGTCGTCCTGCTCGCGTGTTCGTGGGTCACCGGCTGCGTGCTGTTCGTGAACGACGACCCCGGCGCCCTCCGGGCCGGTGGAAAGGGCGCTTCCGGAGACGCGTCCGCCGGTTCCGAGGGAACGACGTCCAGCGGCGGTTCCGATTCCGGCACGACGGGCACGGCACCGGGCGAGATCATCCCGGACGGGACGCCGGCGTGCCTTCCGCCGTTCATGAAGACCACCGGGACGTCGTGCGCGTCGTGCCTCGCCTTCAAGTGCAAGTCCCAGTTCGACGCGTGTTGCGCCGACCCGGCGTGCCGCGACGCGAAGCGTTTCACGACGACCAAGCTGCTCACGGCCATCGACGATTGCCTCTCGAACGACTGCGGCGAGCGTTGCATCGGTCGCGAATGCCACGTCGGCCAAGGCATCTGCAGCTGCCTCGCGCAATCGCCGCTGCCGACCGACACCGAGTGCACGGTCACGACGATTCCGGACTCCATCTGCTGCGCGTCCTTCGACTGGCCGGCCGACGGGACCTGCGAATGCAGCCAGCGTGGCGAGTGCCCGAACGGACTCAAGCTCCTCAGTCACTGCACCTGACCCGGCGCGCCATGGGCCCGATCGCGTGCGCTCGCGTCAGCAGGCTTTGTGGCCGGCGACCGGGAAGATCTTCCCGGGGTTGAGGACGCCCTTCGGATCGAAGACGGCCTTCAGGTCCTTCTGCAGCGCGATCAGATCCTCGGACTGTTCCATGGGCAGGTACGCCGCCTTCGCGCCGCCGATTCCGTGCTCGCCGGAGAGCGTCCCCCGGAGGGCGACCGTCTCGCGCATGAGCATCTCGATGGCGGCGTTCACGGCGTCCCGTTCGCCGTCGTCGTCCCAGAGGAAGTTGACGTGCAGGTTGCCGTCGCCCGCGTGGCCGTAGGCGAGGTGCCGCACGCCGGTCCGCTCGCCGATGCGATCGACGCGGCGGAGGATCTCGGGCACCTGCGAACGGGGGACGACGATGTCTTCCGAGAGTTTGTGTCGCGCGAGTTTGCGTGTGGCCTTCGAGAGGGATTTCCGGGCCGTCCAGAGCCGATCGCGCGCGGCCTTGTCTTCCGCAGCGAAGACGTCGACGACTCCGGATCCGCCCGACGCGGCTTCGCCGAGTCGCTCGACACCTTCGGCGAGGGACGAGGGAGGGCCGTCGATCTCGAGGAGGAGCATGGCGCGCGCGCGGGGATCCACCTCGTTGCCCTGGGAGCGGACGGCGTCGAGGGTGGCACCGTCGAGCAGCTCCATGCATCGCGGGACGAGACCGGCGGCGAGGATACGACCGATGGCCTCCGCGCTGGCGGCCACGCTCTCGTAGAGGGCGAGGACCGTCGCGACGGCGGGCGGCTTCGGGAGCAGTCGCAACGTGATCTCGGAAAAGACGGCGAGCGTGCCCTCGCTGCCGACGAGGAGCGCCGTGACGTCGTATCCGGTCACGCCCTTCACCGTTCGTTTGCCCGTGCGGATCATGCGGCCGCCCACGAGACACGCTTCGAGACCGAGGACGTAGTCGCGCGTGACGCCGTACTTGAACGCGCGCGGTCCCCCCGCGTTCTCGGCGACGTTGCCGCCGATCATGCACGCGTCGTGGGAGTTCGGGTCGGGTGGATAGAAGAGGCCTTCGCTCTCGACCGCGTCGAAGAGCGCGCCGGTGACGACACCGGGTTCGACGACGGCGACGAGGTCCTTCCGATCGATCTCCTTGATCCGCCCGAGGGCGTGCGTCGCGAGGACGATGCCGCCCGCCGCGGGAACGGCACCTCCCGTGCGTCCCGTACCGGCGGCGCGGGGCGTGACGGGTACGCCGCGCTCGTGGGCGATCTCGAGGACGGCGCGGACGTCGTCGGTCGACGCGGCGAAGACGACCACGTCGGGCGTACGTCCGCCGACGGCGCTGTCGTCACGGCCATGAGCCTCGCGCGTCTCCCGGTCGACCGTGACCTTCGAATCCCCCAGGCGGCGGCCGAGATCGAGGCACGCCGCGTCCACGGCGTCGCGACTCGGCAGCGGAACCTCTGGGGCGGGAATCAGCACTTTGGTACCGTACCACTCCCATGCCGTCCCCGCCTTCGAAGCCCGGAACCTTCGCCCGTTTCACGGGCACGTCGAGCTACCTCACGAACGACGCGCTGGAGGCGGCCGTCGATTGCGCCTTGGCCCTCGAGAAGCCGCTCCTCGTGAAGGGCGAACCCGGCACCGGCAAGACGCTGCTCGCGGAGGCCATCGCCGAGGCCCTGGGCACGAAGCTCATTCACTGGCCCGTGAAGTCGACGACGCGCGCCCAGGACGGCCTCTACGTCTACGACACCGTGCAGCGCCTCTACGACGCACGGTTCGGCGACGGCGACGTGAAGGACATCCGCCACTACATCAAGCTCGGCCCCCTCGGGACCGCGTTCGCGTCGAAGGAGCGGGTCGTCCTCCTCATCGACGAGGTCGACAAGGCGGACATCGAGTTCCCGAACGATCTCCTCCACGAGATCGACCGCATGCGGTTCGTGGTCGGTGAGACGGGGGACGAGATCGTGGCGTCGGTCCGTCCCGTCGTCGTCATCACTTCGAACAGCGAGAAGGAACTTCCGGACGCGTTCTTGCGCCGCTGCGTGTTCCACTTCATCGACTTCCCGGATCAGGAACTCATGAAGCGCATCGTGCGCGTGCACCACCCGGAGGTCGACGGCACGATGATCGATCAAGCCGTGGTGGCGTTCTACGAACTCCGGGCCCTCCCCCGTCTCCGCAAGCGCCCGTCGACGAGCGAACTCGTGGATTGGATCGCGGTGCTCGCGTCCTCGGGCGTGGGCAAGGAGCGCTTCGCGAAGGAACTGCCGTTCCTCGGTGTGCTCCTCAAGAAGGAGCAGGACGTGGAGCTCTTGAACGCGGCCAAGAAGGGCTGGCGCTGACGTCGGAAGGAACGCACGAAGGGGAGTGCCCCGTCGGAGCACCTCCCTCCGCGATCCTCCAGGCCGTCCACACCTCCGGGCCGACGACCCGCCAGGCCTTCACCGTGCAGATAATCCAAGATTCTCTGCACGACGAACCATCAGGACACCGACCGAAACCCGACGCAGCGAAGCGTCGTGTTCGAGCGCTCACCCCGTGGGCGCTCGAACGCGACGCGAAGCGTCCCGGTCAGGGGAAGGTCCCCGTCGCTCCGTTGGTGCAATTGACGCATTCCGCATCGGAACCGTGGTTCACCTTGTCGTCGCACTTCGACGGGCAGTACTTGATCGTCTGGAAGACGAGTTCGTTGCCGTTGCCGTCGTCGATGGCGTCGCACGCGTAGCTCTTGCCCTTGACCGTGAGCTCGCCGTAACCGCCGCGGCTGAAGAACGCCTTGCCGGCCGCTGCGTCGCTCGACCAGTGGCCGAGGGCGGGGAGCGGAATGGTCTCGTTGGCCTTCGGGTAGTCGATGGCGGGCGTGCAGACCTTGCCGAGCACGGGATCGCTCGGCTGCTTGTTGGTCGCGTCGCCGGCCTTGACGGTGTAGCAGAGCGTGAACGTGCCCTCGCAGTCCACCTTGAGGGTGCTCTGCGTCCAGACACCGGTCTGGGGATCGGCGCAGGTGGTGCCGTCTTCGAGGGTGGACGTGACCTTCGTCACGTTCGCTTCGTCGTGCGTGGCGGATCCGAAAAACGTGCAACGGGCGATGTTCTTGATCTTCCACTCGCCTTCGGAGAAGCACTTGCACGCGTCCTTGCCGGTCTTCGCTCCCGGCTTCGGCGTGACGGCGCCCACGCACGGTCCCCAGGACTTGGAGACTTCTCCCGTCTTCACGCACTCCGTCTCGCCCTCTTGGCAGATGCCGATGCCACGCGTCGCGCGCGCACCCGGGTAGCACTTCACCTTCTCGCCGAGCGTCGGACACGGACACCCCTGGAGATTCTTGTCGCCGGGGCAGTCGAGGGTCCCCGTGGGCGGCGGCGGGGCGGGCTGGGTCGCCGGGCCGCAGTATTGCGGAAGGGGATCTTTCACGTAGAACGCGTCCGGGTCGGGCGCGCCGTCCCCGGGATCGAACGTGCCGGTCCCGCCGGCGTCGATCTTCCCACCGTCCTTCGTCGCGTCGTCGAACTCACTTCCCCCACTCGAACCGCAAGCGACGATGACGAAGGCGCACAGCGCCGACGAGGCCACGGCGGCCAGGCCGGTACGGACGGGGGGTGAAATGAACCAGCGCATGGGCATGCTCCATTCGGGCGCCGAGGCGAATTTCGGCGCGCGTGGACGAGAGTAGCGGGAGGGCGTGGGCGTGCGAACGTTTTGGCGTCCGGACCCGCCGGGAACGAAGCACGGAACGGGCCATCCGAGTCGGACCTCGCCCCCCTCGAACCTACCCCGGGCGCTTTCGTTCGCCGGGATGGGACGGGCGCCCGCCGAATCCTGTCGGGCCCCTGCGTTTTCCACCTATCGAAGTGCGTGTCAGCCGACCACCGGCAAGCGCTTCCGCCCACCCGGACCTCCGGAGCGGTCGATGACCGGCCCCTGGTCCGTCGCCGCACCATCCGATCCCCGCGTCGCGCTCACGTGGTCCACGAGGCGTTCGGCGATCTCGAAGAAACTCCGGGCGATGGCCGAACCGGGCGCGGCCTGCACGACGGGAGTTCCCTTGTCGCCCCACTCGCGGACGGACTGATCGATGGGTACCTGCCCGAGAAGCGGCGCCGACGCGAACTCGGCCACGGCTTGGCCGCCGCCCTTGCCGAAGAGTTCGTGACGAACGCCCGCGGTGTCGACGAAGTAGCTCATGTTCTCGACGACACCGAGGATCGGGATCGAGACCTTCTGGCACATGGACACGCTCTTGAAGACGTCGTCCGTCGCGACGGGCTGCGGCGTGGTGACGATGATTGCGCCGCTCGACTTCATGCGCTGCGAGAGCGTGAGCGAGACGTCCCCGGTCCCCGGGGGGAGATCGAGAACGAGCCAATCGAGCTTGCCCCAGTTCACGTCGTTCAGGAATTGGTTCAGGGCACCCGCGAGCATCGGACCGCGCCAGATGACGGCCGCCTTGGGATCCTCGAGCAAGAACCCGATCGACATGAGCTTCACGCCGAAGCGCTCGAGGGGCTCGATGGTCTTGCCGTCGAGGGAGACGGGACGCCCCGTGACGCCGAGCATCGTGGGAATGCTGGGTCCGTAGATGTCCGCGTCGAGCAATCCCACGCGGTATCCGCTCCGATGGAGCGCCATGGCGACGTTCGTGGCCGTCGTGCTCTTGCCGACGCCTCCCTTGCCGCTCATCACGAGGACCACGTTCTTCACGCCGGGGAGCGGATCCCCTTCCGCCACGGCGCGCGAAGGGACGTCTTCCTCCCATCGCACGACGACGGAATCCACGTCGGGAAGCGCGGAGGCGGCCTTCCGGATCTCGGCACCGAGGGTCTGTCGGAGCGAACCGGTTCGGTCCGCGGGCTCGAGGGCACCGAGATCGACGGTCACTTCGACCTTCTTGTCGAAGAGGCTCTGGCTCTTCACCAGACCGAGATCGGTGATCGGCTTGCCGAGGGTGGGGTGGAGGACCTTGGAGAGGGCTTGGACGAGGATTTCGTCGCTCGGGCGCATGACGGGGTCGAGGTAGATGGACCCTGGCGGCGCGTCAACGTGCGGGTAGCTCCGAAAGATCGCGGACGACCATCAGTTTCCGTTCGGTCATGTCCTCCATGGCGAACCGCACGCCTTCCCGGCCGATTCCGGAGTCCCGCATCCCGCCGTAGGGCATGACGTCGACCCGGAACGTGGGCACGTCGTTCACGACGAGACCGCCGACGTGGAGATCCCGGTACGCCTTCTCGATACAGGCATGGGAGTCGGTGAAGATGCCCGCCTGCAGGCCGTACCGGGTCGCGTCGACGCGCGCGAGCGCCTCGTCCCACGTGTCGTAGCGGTGGACCGTGAGCACGGGTCCGAACACTTCCTCGTCGACGATCTTCACGCCCGGCGCGTCCGACGCGAACTCGACGACCGCGGGGGAAAGCTTGGCGCCGTCGCGCCTCGGTCGTACGAGCAGGCGTCCTCCGGCGGCGTGACCTTCCTCGACCCACCGTTCGACGCGGACCGCGTTGGCTTCGTCGATCATCGCGCCGAGGACGGTCGAGTCGTCGAAGGGATCGGCGGGAGCGATCTTTCTCGTTCGCTCCACGAGCGCGGCGACCACGTCCTCCGCGATGCTCCGAGCGACGAAGAGACGTTGCACCTTGATGCACACCTGCCCCGCGTACCCGAACGCGCCGTTCACGATCCGGTCGAGCGCGACGGGGACGTTCGCGTCTTCGTGGACGATCACGGCCGCGTTTCCCCCGAGCTCGAGGACGACGCGCTTCTTGCCGGCGATGGCCTTCAGCGCGAACCCGACCTTCGCGCTCCCGGTGAACGAGAGCACCTTGAAGCGGTCGTCGCGCACCATGGTCTCGGCGAGTTCGTTCGTCGTCGGGACGACCTCGAGGGACCCGGGCGGCGCGCCGCTCTCTCGCACGATCGACGCGAGTGCGAGCGCGGCGAGCGGAGCTTGAGGAGGCGGCTTGAGGACGATGCTCGCGCCCGCAGCGAGGGCCGGCGCGACCTTGTGGGCGACGAGGTTCAGCGGGAAGTTGAACGGCGCGATGCCGAGCACGGGTCCGGTCGGCACCCGGGTCCACCGGCCCGAATAGCCGATGCTCGCGGCCGTCACGTCGAGGGGCATGGTCTCGCCGACCAGGCGCACGGACTCTTCTGCCGCGAGCTCGAACGTCGCGATCCCTCGCGTGACTTCCGCGCGTGCGTGCGTGATCGGCTTGCCACATTCGCGCACGAGCAGGCGCGCGAGCTCCTCGTGACGTGCCGCGATCGCCGCCGCGATCCGGCGGAGCACGTTCTTCCGTTCGATGGACGGGAGACGACGGAGCCGTTCGAAACCGTGTTCGGCCGCCCGGGTCGCTTCCTCGATGGCCTTCGCGTCGGCGAGCGTGACCTCCGCGACGACGTCCCCCGTCCACGGATCGCGGACGTCGGCACGTGTGCCTTCGCGACGAACGCCTCCGACCCAGAGGGTGCCGTCGGGGATTGGGAACGAAGCCGAGGACTCGGGCGCGGTCACGTTCGTGGGGGTCGCCATGGCGCCCGTACTCTACGGCGCACGGGTGTCCCGAGGGTCGGCAGGTGGATCTCATGCGATCCGTTTCCGGGATCCGGAGGGGCTCCTCGGCGGATCGGAGCCCGCGCGCATTCGCGACATTTGTAAGTAGTTTCAGATACCTTCACACCTGCGCACCATTCCCTACAGTGGCCCCAAGTTTGCAGGGCAAGGGGCATCATGGCTGCACCTCCTTCCGACGACTCCTCGGTCCCGCACGAACTCTTGGGCGCCACCGCCCGGCGGCTCCGCGCGCACACCGAGCGCCTGCGGCATCGCACCGAGGCCCTCAAGAAGTCGTCGTCGGGACTCGAGGCGAGTACCGAACGCCTCCGCGAATCCACGGAGCGATTGAGCGAGCGCATCGCGCACGCCCACGCCCAGTCGCGGAAACGCCAGGCGGGTTGAGCGCGGCGGCAATCGTCGCGACGATCGGTCGGTCGTGCACGCTCCGATTGATTCGGGAGCGCCACCCTACGAACATGGTTCTCCCTCGCGATGGTCCGTCCGTCGCGACGAGAGGACGCGCGAACATGGTCACGAATTGGAGAGTCGTCGGCACGGCGTGGGTGATTGGAGGAGGCCTCGCCCTGGGCCCCGGGTGTTCGACGAATTCTCAGGAGACGTCAATCGATGGCGGCGCGCTCCCGTCGACGGACGCCTCGGTGGACGCCGTCGCTCCCGGAAACGACGCTGCTGCGGACTCGGACGCGCCCCCGCGCAGCAATGCGAAGATCGTCATCCGTCTCTTCGGGTCCATTCCCGAGGACCTCCTGCCGGAGATGGCGAGCCTCTTCGACATCGCTCCGGCGGGAGCGGTCGCTCCTCTCGTCGGCTCCATTCCCGACGTGGCGTCGCTCTCGGATTCGGATCGGGCAGCGTTCGCCGCGGCGCTCTCCGGCGGTGTCCCGATCGTCCTCGTGCGCCCTTCCTGGTCGACGATCGCGGCCGTGCGCGATCTCCTCGGCCTCGGCGCGACGCCGGTCGCCACGGACCCCTCCCTCGAACTCTGGGGGTTCGTCCGCAATCCGAGAGGGGAGGTCCTCGAATTCGCGGGTGCATTGCCCGCCGCATCCCAGACCACGTCGACCTCGCGACTCGCGTCCGACGGCGGCGTGACCGACGAAGAAACTTCGGGGACCTTCGCCGACGACGACGCCTACCAACTCGACCGTCTCGATGCGCTCCAGGAGTGGCTGCGGGATCGGCTCGTGAACGAGATTCCGACGACCGAGACGCGGGACGCGAAGGACGGACCGCCGGACATCGCCCAGGTCGTCGGCGCGGACTACGCGACGGCCACGTTCGGATACCTCCGCAACGTCTACACGTTCAATGTCAGCGCGCGTTCGGTGTTCCAAGCGGGCAATTACTTCGTGATCTCTGCCCGAGGAATCCTCAACTCGATCCCCGAGTGGGAGGCGACGACGAGCGAGAGCGAACGGAACGACGACGGCAAGTTGAACCGGGGACGAATCGCCCACGCGTACGAGGTCGGATTCGAGGTCGCCGACATCGGCCCGACGGCACCCGAAGTCTCGGTGGTCACGAAGACCTATCCGCAGACCGTGGAGAACGTCGTCGAATATTCGGACACCCTGAGTTGGGAGCTCGGAGGGAAAGCCACGGCCGGAGGCGAGTGTTCCCAGGAGAAAGGTTGTGTCGGCAAGGTCGGCTTCGAACTCACGGGAGGCGTGAAGGCGAGCCTGACGAAGCGGTTCACCGTGCGGGACGTGAAGGTCCTGAACCGGTCCTCGGCGAACGCACCGTCGTGGTCTTTCAGCCTTCCCACGCCCACGGCGTACTTCAACGGCTGGTCGGCCGTGAACCTCTTCTTGCTCTGCTTCCGAGAGTGGACGAAGCCCGTCGACTTGGCGGTCGCCACGTTCCAGCCCGAAATGGCGTGGGTCTGGAAGGTCGACGATTCGCTCCGAGCCCGGTTCCCGGCGGGTCTCCCCGTGACCGTCCGCTTCCGACCGACCCTCGCGCATTGCTACACGCGCACATGCCTCGCGCACACCGAACTCTTGAAGTCGGACGAACTGCGGGCGCGCGTCGTCTTCCCTTGGCCGCCCAAGGTCGTCGGTCCCTGACCGAGGTGCGACGGAGGAGAAGCCGCCACCTCGTCCATGAACTGGGAGCGTCGACGGCGTCCGGATAGCGTGGCGTCCGTGAACTTCCTACGAATCCTTCCCGCCTCCACCCTCCTGCCCCTCTTGCTCGTCGCGAACGCCTGTTCGAGCGCGACCTCCACCTCCTCCTCGGACACGACCGATGGCGGTACGTCGTCCGGTTCCGACGGCGATGGGGGCGCTCCCGAGGGGACTCTCCCCGGTCCCTTCGACGAAGCGCAGGCGATCACGTGGGGCCCCTGCGCGACCGTGACCGATGCGCCCGCCACCATGGAGTGCGCGATCGTGCGCGTCCCGCTCGACTGGAACGCGCCGACGGGCCCTCAAATCCAGGTCACCATGGCCCGCGTCCTTTCGGGGCACGCGGAGGCCGGTGCCTTCTGGGAGATTCCTGGGGGTCCAGGTGAGGCCACCCTCTCCGCGTCGTTCGCCACGGAGGCGACCGGGCTCCAGACGCCGGACCGCCCCCTCGATTACTACGGGTACGACCATCGAGGGCTCGGAGCGTCGACGCCGCTCGGGTGTCCGAAGTTCTCCGCACAGTCGGGCAAGAGCGTGAAGGCGATGTCCGTCGCCGAAACCAAGTCGTGCGCCGAGGAGATTTCGGCCCACTGGGGCAAAGGTCTCCGGGGTTTCTCGGCGACCAACGCCGCGAAAGACATCGACTACCTGACCAAACGCGTACGACGGCCGGGCCAACGCCTGTTCGTGCGTGGCATCTCGTACGGGACACACCTCGCCATCCGCTACATCGCCGCCAACCCGAACGACGCGACCGGCGTCATCCTCGATTCGATCTCGCCTCCCGGCTCGTACTACTCGCGGTACGACGAAGGGCACGCGGAGGCCGGCCGCAACTTGGCCGAGTACTGCAAGAAGGACACGTTCTGCGCCGGCAAGATGGGCGCCGATCCATGGGCGACGATCACGAGCATCGTCGCTTCGCTCCGCGCTGACGGTTGCGCCGCGCTCTTCGCCGGTCAACCCGAGATGACCGCCGACGGCGAACGGACGCGCGAGCAGTTCGTGCAGACCGTTTCGGGCATTCTCGGTCAGGGCAATTCGCGGAGTCCCCAAGTCCTGGTGGACTATCTCGCGGTGCTGTACCGCGCGAAGCGGTGTTCGGCCGCGGACGTGGCCGCGATCACCAAGCGCATGACGGGCGCGGAAGACCCTGCGGTCGTCTCTCCCGAAGAGCCCGGAGGTTCTTCTCCGGACGACGCGACGCCCAAGGGCGTCGGGCGAGGGTCCGTCGACGGAACCGCGCTCTATTACAACGTGATCTTCAACGACATCTGGGAAGACCCGGCGCCCACGAAGGATCGCCTCTCCACGGCATGCTTCTCGGCTCCGGTCTGCATCGGAGGCAATCTCCGGAACGAGGACATGCGCGAAGTCTGGCCGCTTTTCCCGCCGCGCGAGGACAAGTTCTACGACTTCTGGCCTTCACCGACGTTCCCGGTGCTCTCGATGAACGGCGATCTCGATGCGCAAACGTCGCTTTCGGACGCGACGCCCGTGAAGGACAAGTTCACGGGTGCGAACCAGACGTTCCACACCATCGCGTACGGCACCCACGCACTCACGGCAGGTCAAGGGTCCTCCGCCGTGAAGACGGCCGGAAAACCGGACTGCGGGGTCGACCTGATGAACCAATTCCTGACCGACCCGACGAAGACCCTCGACACGTCGTGTGTCGGCGACGCCAAGCCGGTCGACTTCCACGGGTCCACCGAGCAAGCGCAACGATTCGGTACGGCCGATCTCTGGGAGAACTGAAAAGTCCCCGAAACGACGAACGGCGTGCCCCGTGAGGAGCACGCCGTTCGCGGGATCGGCCGGTCGCGCCGGCCGTTCGACGTCGATCAGAACTTCACGGAAGCCGAGAGCGAACCGGCCGCCTCGAGGGACGACTTCGCGTTCTCGACCGCGCCCGCGATCGCCGGAGCGATGGCGGAGACGACGCAGAAGCCAGCCTTCGCGCTGAGGTTGCCCTGAGCGGTCAGCGTGGCGCCACCTTCGACGGCCGCGGAGATCGAACCGACGAAGCCTTCGCCGCGACCCTTGATGGCGACGAGGACGTTCGGGAGGTTCAGTTCGAGGGACTCGATGAGGCGGTTGAAGTTCGTGGCCGCGTCACCCGTGAGCTGGACGCCACCCGTGACGGCGATGCGGACGGCCGGAGGCGTGCAGCTCGCCTTGGCGTTGACGCTCGCGTCGCAGTTCGCGTCGCACTTCGCTTCCACCGTGCAACCACCCTTCATCGTGCCACCCTGGCACTTGAGGGGCGTGTAGTCGGCCTTGCACTCGCCGTCGCACTTCACTTCGGCGGTCGCGGAGCCCTTGCAGGAGGCGGAGCACTTGCCGTTGCACGTGCCCTTGCACTCGATCTTCGGCGCCGTGGCGGACGCCGTGCACTTGCCGTTGCACTTGCCCTTGCAGCTGCCGTCGGCCTGGACGCCGCTCGCGCCGTTCGCCGTTCCGTCGACGGTGCAGGTGCCTTCGCAGGAACCTTCGCAGTCGACCGCGACGCCGCCTTCGGCGGTGCAGGAACCTTCGCACGTTCCCGTGCAGCCACCCTCGCACTGGAGCGTCGCGCCGGCCTTCGCCGTGCACTCGCCCTTGCAGGCGACCTGGAGCGAACCGCCTTCGCACGTCGGCGGGGTCGCCTTGATGTCGCACTTGGCGCTGCCGGAACAGTTCGCCTGACACTTCGCCTTCGCGTCGATGGAGGCTTCGCACTTCGGGGGATCGAAGACCGCCGTGAGCTTCGCGTTCGCCTGGCCGGAGGCCTGGAGCGTGCCGTTGATCTTGGCGACGGCGAGGGCGCAGAGACCCTTCGCGCGCGCGTTCGGCGCCTTCGCCTCTTCGGCGTCGATCTCGGCTTGGGTCGCACCGCCGTCGAGGGCGATGTTGCGGCAGGCGGCCGTCACGTCGTCGAGCATGCCTTTCGCGGTGACGGAAGCGTCGCCGACGGCCTGCGCGAACACGGTGAACTGACCCTTCGCGTCGCCCTCGATCTTGAGGTCGGCACCGATGGTCGCCATGTCCTTGCCGGGCTGGAACTCGGTGCAGCACAGCGGGTTGTTGGCGACGGCGTCCGTGACGCTGCTGCACGCGACGAGCGTGAGAAGACCGACGACACCGAGGCTGACCGGCACGTGCTTCAAGAAGCGATTCGAATGGATCATGGGAAGCTCTCCTTCAGGGTGTGGCGATGGGCCATGGAGCGGCCCGACGTTGAATCGACGAAGTGAATCAGCAATCCATCCACCGGCCGTGTCGTTTTGCTGCCACTCGGTACTCCTCCGAGAATTCGCATCTCGGAAGATCGCGCGGAACGATCGCAACGACCGACCCCGCGGAACGGCGAGCCTACACGAAATCGACGACCCACAAGCACACATCGACGGGTGGACGCCCGCCATGATCGGGATGCCATGGGCGCCGGCGACCGGAGTTCACTTCCCGTCGAACGCAGCGCGGCACGCACACCCGCGATCGACCCACGTCGAATCGAGTTGTGCGACACTGGCGTCGTGCGGATCCCGCACGCGACGAAGGACCGCATGTTCCCGGCGAACGACCCACGAAACCGCAGGCGGCAGCGACGTGTCGTGGGCCTCGCGACGTGCCTCACGGTCGCGCTCGGGTTCGCCGCCGCCGCCGTCGTGTCGTGTTCCAAGGACAGCGAAACGCCCCCGGTCGTGACGCGCGAACCGGAGACGGGAAACGCCATCACGTCGACCAAAGCGAGCATCGTGCCGAGCAAGGCGCGGGTGCCAACCATCGACTTGCGCGCGCCGAGTGATCCCAAGAACGTGCTGACGCTCCTCGCGGAGGGATGGGGCACGTACACGGTGGGCGCGGGCAGGCCCATGGTCGATCGCACCCTCGACGGCTCCCCCGCCCCGACGCCCACCCATGGACGCAAGCGGGTCGCGCGCTTCGTGCACGCTTCGGACTTCCAGCTCGCCGACGACGAGTCCCCTTCCCGCGTGGCCGCGGCGGACGGGCCCCCTCCCATCGAAGGCGCGTTCCGTCCGCAGGAGGGCTACCAGTGCCGCGTCATGGACGCCATGGTCCGGACGTTGAACGCGATCCATGGCGAGGTGCCCGTCGACCTCGTGGTGCTCGGTGGCGACAACGTCGACAACGCCCAGGCGAACGAGCTCGCGTGGATGCTCCGCATCCTCGACGGGGGCGACGCGTTCGCGTGCGACTCGGGCGATCCGAACGACGTGGAGCCCGGACCCGACAACGACGCGAAGGACGTCTTCACGCCGGTCGGACTCGACATGCCGTGGCTCTGGGTGACCGGCAACCACGACGCCGAAATCCAGGGAAATTTCGCGGTCGACGACGCACGCATCGCCGAGACGATCGGGACCGAGTGCAAGGGCGGCACGCGCGATTACCGCGAACCGGGTGCGCCCATCCACCGCGGGACGGTGCCCGCGGATCCGGCGCGACGACCCATGGTTCCCCTCGATCTGATGGCGCGCGTCGGGGCGGCGACGGGAAAGAAGGGCCCTCCGGGACACGGCATCGACGCGTACGCCAGGACCTCGGGTCACGCGACCTACGCGTACGACGTGCCGGGGTCCCCCGTGCGCTTCCTCGTGGTCGACACGGCGGCGGAGACGGGCGGCGCCGACGGCATCGTGCGCAAGGCGGACGTGGAGCAGGTCGTGATGCCCGCTCTGGAAGGCGCGAAGCGCGACGGCAAGTGGGTCGTCGTCGTCTCCCACCATGCCGTCGATCGCCTCGGCGACGGCTCGAGCGCCGGCGGACCGACGCGCACGGACGTCCTCACGCCCCGGGAGTGGGAGAGGATCGTCACCCAGAACCGGAACGTGATCCTCGATCTCGTCGGCCACGCGCACACGCATCGCGTGCGCGTCCTCGGATCGGGTTCGGCCGGCACCTGGGAGATGCAGACCTCCGCCCTCGCCGACTTCCCGAACCAGGTGCGTCTCGTGGAGATCTGGGACGAAGGCGGAGGATCGATCTCGATCCGTTCGGCGAGCGTGGACTTCGACACGAAAGGTTCCGTCCTCGCGGAACGCGCACGCACGCTCGCCATCCTCGACTTCACGACGGGCTGGTCGCCGATCGAGACCGTGAAGCCGGAAGACGAGAACGTCGTGCTGTGGCTGAAGAAGCCCTGAAGGCTTCCGACGCGCCCGGCGCTCAGCCCTTGGCTTCGGCGATCGCGCGCTGGATGGCCGCGATGCCCTTCTCGATGCGATCCTCGCTCGTGGCGTAGCTGAATCGGACGAATCCGGGAGCGCCGAACGCGCCACCCGGGACCGCGGCGACGTGCGCCTTGTCGAGCAGGAAGAAGGCGACGTCCTCGTCGGTGGCCAGGGTCTTGTCGTTCCACCGGAGACCGTACAGACCGCGCATGTCGGCGAACGCGTAGAACGCGCCTTCGGGGACCCGGCACTTCACGCCGGCGATGGACGAAAGGCCGCGCACCATGGCGTCGCGACGTTTCTGGAACCGCGTCCGAAGTTCGACGATCTCGTCGTCCGGTCCTTCGAGGGCGGCGACGGCGGCGAACTGGGCGACGGCCGTGGCGTTCGTGGTGCTCTGTCCCTGCACGACGTCGAGGGCCTTCACCAGGGGAGCGGGCGCGATCGCCCAACCGATGCGCCAGCCGGTCATGGCGAACGTCTTCGCCACGCCGTCGACGACGACGATGCGTGCGGCGAGATCGGGCGCCAGCTTGGCGATCGAGTGGTGTTCGAAGCCGTCGTAGACGAGCTCGGCGTAGATCTCGTCGACGACGATCCACGCGTCGTGGGGACGCAGGACGTCGAGGAGGGCCAGGAGCTCCGCCTTCGAATACGCCGAGCCGGTCGGATTCGAGGGCGTGCAGAGGATGACCGCCTTCGTCTTCGGCGTGAGCGCCGCGGCGAGGGCCTTCGGGTCGAGCTTCCAACCGGCAGACTCCTCCGTCGGCACGATGACGGGCGTCGCGCCGAACATACGGACCTGCTCCGGGTAGCTGACCCAGTACGGCGCAGGGATCACGACCTCGTCGCCGGGCTCGTAGAGGGCGAGCGCGAGGTTGAAGAGGACGTGTTTCGCGCCGACGGAGACGCACACGTTCTCCGGCTTGGGGGCGTGGCCGCGTCGCTTCGCCGTCGCGTCGCAGATGGCGGCCTTCAGCGGGGCGATACCCGTGACCGCCGTGTACTTCGAGGCGCCCTTGTCGATGGCCGTCTTCGCCGCGTCGAGCACGCGCTTGGGCGGTTCGAAATCCGGTTCGCCCACGCCGAACGCGAAGACGTCCGCGCCCGTCGCGCGCATGGAAGCGGCGCGCGCGTTCATGGCGATGGTCACGCTGGGTGCGACGACACTGAGGCGCGCTGCGAGTCGGTTCGGCACGTTCGGTCCTTTCGGCGGGAGGCGACTCGCCCTCCGCGATCGGCGGATGGACGGACTTCCAACCGGAACGCTATCGCCAGGCGCGCGCGTCCGTAAAGGAGTGGCGATGCGGACGCGTCGCGCCCCGGTCACCGCCGCGGTCGTGCTGCCGTCAGGCTTCCTTGGTGGTCGTCTTCTCGTCGACGACCTTGGAGTCGGCCGGGAGCTTCTTCGGCGCGTCTTCTTCGCTGGCCTCCTTGAGGCCCGACTTGAAGTTCCGGATCCCCTGACCGAGTCCCTTCCCGATGTCAGCGATGCGCCCCGCTCCGAAGAGGAGGAGTGCGACGAACGCGATCAGCGCGATTTCCATCGGTCCGAGGTTCATGGTCCTGAGACTCCCTTCGTTTGTGAGTAGCAGTGGGACGACGGCCGGGCAAGGACTCAGGCGCGGGCACGGGCCCCTCGCACGCGTCGCACCGTGCGGAGGACCCGGGCCCAGGTCGAGCCTTCGTCCTCGGGGTCTCCCAAGATCACGAGGAGGCGCGCGACCGTCGAGGCCGTCACGACGGAGACGACGGGAAGGACCACGAACGCCATCGGCCCGGCATCGAAACGCTCGAGCGTCCGGAGCGTCGCGAGGACGGCGACGGGACCCGACGACCCCACGAGGACGGCGAACAGCCGCCCTTTCCTCCCGCTCGAGAGCACCGCGAAGACCGCGACGAGGGCGGCGAACGCCGCGGACGATCCCACGAGCACGGCGCGCGCCCATGGGGGCAGGACCGACGCACGGGCCCACGGGGCCATGCCGCGCAACGTGAAGTGTCGCACATGCACCCCCAACGACGTCCCCATCGACGCCCGTGCACCTTCGGGCATTCGGAAGGCGAGCGTGGCGTCGTCGAGTTCGAGGCGACGGAGATCGTCGGACACGTCGAGTCCTCGGGCAGCGAAGACGATTCCTCCCGGCCGCGCGAAACCCGAAGGCGGTGCTCCCGCGATATAGGGCGGAGCTCCCGGCTCGCAGAGCCACGCGATGGGCGCGAGCGGAACCGAGGTCGACGTACGCGTTCGCGTCCCCTCGCAGGCCGAACGGGCGGTCGCGACGAGTTCGTCGACGATGCGTCCCGGTCCGCGCGCGTCGCTACCCCAGACGAAGGCGATGGCTCCGAGCAGCGCACCGAACACGAGCGCCGGTGCGACGAGACGCGACGTCGTGCGCACCGGAGATTCGCCGAGACTCGCGAGGACCAGCGCCTCGCCTCGTTCCACGAATCGGCTGGCCGCCCACGCGAAACCGAGGGGAAACCCGACGAGGACCGCGGCCTCGAGGGCCACGGACGCGAGCCCCCTTCCGAACGGACGGATGACCTGCCACGGGACGTCCTTCTCGACGAGCCACGGAAGGAGGCGAACCGTGGCCGCGACGAGGGCGAGGACCGCGAGGAGGAGCGTCGCGACGAGGGCCGACGTGACGGCAGGTCGGACGACGGCCGAGATCCCCGCGGAATTCCGGCCGCGGTTCGTCCGAGGGTCCAGGTCGAATTCACCCACGGAGAGCGAAGGTAAGCCACCTTCCGGGCCCGCGAACACCATGATACCGTCCCGGGTCATGAAGATTTCTTCCGAGCTTCGCCTTCGGCGTTCGTGCGCGGCCGTGCTGTCCGGCATCGTCGTCATGACCTCGGTGTTCGCGGTCGCTCCCCGTGAAGCTCGCGCCGACGAAGTCGCACCGACCGCCAAGGGCGTCGTCGGTGGAGGCTTGCTCGGCGCGGAAGTCGTCACGATCACGGAGTCCCTCATCGGCGTCCGCAACGGTTGGGCGTACGTCATCGGAGGCGCGGTCGGCGCCGGCGGTGGTGCGGTGGGCGGCTACTTCGTCGAGCAGAACTCCACGGACGGCCGCGCGCCCGTCTTCATGCTCGCGGGCGGTCTCGCCCTCGTGATCCCGGCCATCGTCCTCTCGCTGAACGCGACGCGGTACCGTGCGTCCGAAGAGGCCATCGAGGACAACGCGCCCACGAACGAGCCCGCCGCCGATCCGGCCGGCAACCTCACCGTGGGCGGCGGATCGTCCGCCGCGGGGACCACGCCTCCCGCCGCACCTCCGGCGACGCCCGCTCCGGCTCCCGCGACCACGCCGGCGCCCGCCGCCGCTCCCGCCACGCCGCCCACGTCGCTCCTCAACCTGAAGGGCGGCGACTTCCTCCTCGGGGTGCCGGTTCCCGAAGTGCGTCCCGTCTTCTCCACCCGGGACCTCCGTCAGTACGGCATGGCCCAGCAGACAGAACTGCGCCTGCCCGTCGTGAACGTCACCTTCTGACGCGACCACGACCCTCGCCGTCTTCCGGACGGACGCGTCGACGCGTCCGTGGTGCATCGGTGTGCCGTGAACGCGCGGCGAACTGGCGTCGTCGTCGCACATGGTCGCCGACTCGCGCGTGAGGTGATTCGCCTCGGTTCGATCGCGACCGTCTTCCATTGGCGGAATTCGGACTGATAGCCTCGTGCCTGGAGCCAAGATCCCATGACGCAGGCGCAGCGGGTGCATTCAGGCAAGCCGTCCGATCCCATGCTCGGCAGGGTCATCGCCGGGCGATACCGTCTCGAAGCCCGCGCGGGCGAGGGAGGCATGGGCGTCGTCTATCGCGCCCGACACGTCCTCATCGATCGCGTCGTGGCCCTGAAGCTCATTCGGCCCGATCTCCGCGGCGAGACGCACCTCCGTGCGTGGATGCTCCGCGAAGCGCGTGCCGCCAACCGCGTCGACCACGCGCACATCATCGACATCCACGACATCGGCGAGACCGAGGAGAGCGAACTCTACCTCGTGATGGAGTACCTCGTCGGCACGTCGCTCTCGAGCGAGCTCGCGCGTGGACCGATGCAGCTCGCGCGCTCCGTCGACATCCTCGAGCAGATGTGCGCCGCGCTCGCGCGCGCCCACGACCTCGGCGTGATCCACCGCGATTTGAAGAGCGACAACATCCTCCTCACGACGCGCGGTGGCCGGAAGGACTTCGTCAAGATCCTCGACTTCGGTCTCGCGCACCTCGCCATGGATCCGCGCCTCGCGCCGAAGGGCGCCGTGTTCGGAACGCCCGAGTACATGTCTCCCGAACAGGCCCGCGGCGAGGAAGCCGGACCGCAGAGCGATCTCTACGCTCTCGGTGTCCTCTTCTTCGAGATGCTGACCGGTCAGCTTCCCTTCCGATCCGACGATCGCGAAGTGCTGCTCGAGATGCAGCGCACCGCTCCCGCGCCGAAGCCCCGGTCCATCAAGCCGGACATCTCGCCGACCGCCGAAGCGATCGTCGTGAAGCTGCTCGAGAAGGAACGCCGCAAGCGCTTCCAGGACGCCCACCACCTCCACGAGGAGTTGAAGGGTCTCCAACGATCGCTGCCGAGCACGCCTTGGGAGATGGCGAGTGGCGGAGAGAACGCGCCCCCGCCCCCGCCGCCGCCCCCGCAATCCGCGGGCGTCATCGAGTGGGCGAGCCGCGCCGCGCTCTTCTCGCGCATGGTCAGCCGCGCGTACCCGTCCGGCAATGCGCCGCCGGAAGTGACGACGGCCGTCCAGCAGTGTTGGGACCTCGCGTCCCGCGCGAACCGCCTCGAAGGCGAGACCGCGAGTCACTCCCGCAAACTCGAAGCGCTGGAGCGGCGTGGTCGTGCGCTCCGCGCGGAAATCGGTCGCAAGGTCGAAGAGCTCGCGCACGAGGAGTCGCGCGTGCTGCGTGACGTGACGTCCGAACAGAACGAGGCGTCGAAGCTCCGCGAACTCGTGACAGCCGCGGAGCGCGGTGCCAGCGCCGCGAAGAACGGGGCCGATCAGGCCGCGACCCAGAACCTGCCCGTCGGACAGCTCCGGCCGCTCTTCGAGAAGGCGGGCGCCGCGCTCGCCCTCCTCGAGGCCCGGAAGGAACAACTCGGCGATCGGGAACGCAACGCTTCCGCGAAGGACGCCCAGGGCAAGGACCTGCGTCGGCAGATCGAGGAACTCCGCGCCCAACTCTCCCGCTACGCCGAGGCCCTCGAAGAGGATCTCAACTCGGGCCGCGAGAAGGTGGCGGCGCGAACGCGCGAAGGTCTCGCCTTCGAGAAGGCGTTCAGCGACGCTTCCGGCCTGCTCCTGAACCACCTGAAGGGGAAGCCGGAAGTGCGCGACCTCCTGCAGGAGCTCATGGAGAACATGCACGGCAAGGGTTGGAGTGCACCGAACACGACGACCGCGAAGTCGTCGCAACAGGCGGAGAGTCGAACGCCGGCCTGACGGGATCCCCGTCGCGTTGCCTCGCACGGCGCGGTTCCGGTTCCGGAATCGCGCCGTTTTCGTTCCGGGGTCGCCTAGGTGTGGCGCGCCGTCGCGAATCCGAGAAGGAATCCCGCGAGCAGCGCGAGGAGCACGAGCACCACCACGAGCACGGGCGGGACACCGCCCACGACCCGCGCGGGCGCGAAACCGCGCTTCTGGACCATGGGCAAGTGCTCGGAGGGCAACGTGCCGTCCCGACTCGAGGGCGCCTGCACCATCACGACGGCCGGTGGATGCTCGGACACCGTCCGTGATCGCGGACTCGTCAACGTGCCCCCCGGCGTGGTCGGCGGGGGAACCGACGGCATCCGCGCGTGACCGCCCGTCCCCTCCGGAGGCTGGGACGGGCGCGCGGCCGCGACGGCGCTCGGCGGAGCGTAGACGGCGGGCACCTCCGGCAGACGACTGAGCACGGCGACGCGCACGGCGGACTGTTCGTCGTTGCCCGCCATGGCGAGCGCGCGCCCCATGCCCAGGGCGGACTGGAACCGGAGCGAACGATCCTTCTGCATGGCCTGGGAAATGAACGCCGAGTACGGCGCCAGGTTCGGATCGATGCGTTCGACCGCGTCGGGTTGGGTGGTCAGGACGGCCGTGAGTCGCGCGTACTCGGTGGGCGCGGGGAACGCGACGCGGCCCGTGATCATCTCGTAGAACATCACGCCCACGCTCCAGAGGTCGGTGCGTGCGTCGACGTCCTTCGCGTTCTTCACGTGCTCGGGGCTCATGTACGCGGGCGTGCCGAGCAACATGCCCGTCTTGGTCTTGTTGCCCATGCCGCCGGCCACGTCCATGACCTTCGCGATCCCGAAGTCGAGCAGCTTCACGACGAACTGCCCCTTCGCGTCCCGAGAGAGGAACACGTTGTCGGGTTTCAGATCGCGATGGATGATGCCCTGCGCGTGCGCGGCGGCGAGGCCGTTCAGGATTCCGTGGACGATGGGCACGGCCTGGAGCACCGCGATGCGACCACCGTTCGCGGTGTACGCGCTCAACGGGATGCCCTCGAGCAGCTCCATGACGATGTAGGGGCTACCGTCTTCCGCCTGGGCGGTCTCGAAGACGGTGACGATGTTCGGGTGCGCGAGCTTCTGGCACGTGCGCCCTTCGTCGAGGAAGCGCTGGAGGACGGTCGGTTCGGAGAGGAACTCCTCGCGCAGGATCTTGAGCGCGACCTTGCGGCCGTCCGCGAGGGACTCGGCCGCGTAGACGACGCCCATGCCGCCTTCCCCGAGACGCTTCACGAGACGGAACCGCCGCGACAGGACGGCGCCTTCCAGATTCGGTCCTCGGGCTTCGGTGGTCACGCGTCCGTTCTCCTCCCGCGGTCGTCCGGCCGGGGACGGGCGAGAGATACCACGATTCGAGGATCCTGTCGGTCAGGCCCGGAGCGTGGCGCCGAAACGGGAGGAGACGGCGGCGAACACCTTCGCGTGACGCTCGTCGACTTCCACGTCCGTGAGCGTACGACCTTCCGCGCGGTACACCACGCGGAACGCGAGGCTCGCATGGTGCTCCGGCACCTTCCCGCCCGAGAACTTGTCGAACAGGACCACGTTCTCGGCGAGGTCTCCCGCGGCTTCGCGGACGAGCGCCGCCACGTCGCCGGCCGGGACGTCGTCGTGGACGACGAGGGCCATGTCGCGCGTGCTCGCGGGGAAGCGGGGAATGGGACGGAAGCGCGGAGCCTTCACGCCGAGCGCGAAGAGGGCTTCGACGTCGAGTTCGAGGACGAACGCCGGTCCCCCGACGTCGAGCGCGTGGACCACGTCGGGATGGAGCGCGCCGATCGTACCGACGTCCTTGCCGTCGACGACGATCCGCGCGGCCGATCGCGGATGCAGGCGGGACGGGCGGGAAGCCTCGTCGAACCGGACGATGGAGGCCGACCTCCGCACGAGGCGCGCGACGAGCCCCTCGGCGAGGCCGGTGAGGTCCCACGTGTCCACGGGGCGGGCGTGGGCGAGCCAAGGATGTTCGTGGCCACACCACACGGCGCCGAGGGTGAGGACCTCCTTCGGCAACGTCTTCGGACCGGTCCCTTCGCCCGCGAGGAACACGGTGCCCACCGTGAAGAGACGCACGTCTCCCTCGCCGTGACGACGCGCCCGGGCGACGGACTCGAGGAGGCCGGGCAAGATGCTGGTGCGCATGACGGCTTGCGCTTCGCTGAGCGGATTGGCGAGGTGGACCGTGGGAGCGGGCGCCCCCAGGACGTCGAGCACCTTCGTCGTCACGAAGCTGAAGGTGAGCGCCTCGGAGAACCCGAGTTCCACGGCGGCGTCCCGGGCACTCCGCAGCATGGACTCGCGCGTCAGGCCTTCGCGGCAAGGACGCACGGCGGGGACGATCGACGGAATCGAATCCATGCCACGGACGCGCGCGATTTCCTCCACGAGATCGATCTCACGGAGGAGGTCCGGCCGGTGGGTCGGGATCTCGAACGTGGTCACCTCGCCTTCCTTCTTCCGGGCGAAGAGGCCGAGACGCGCGAGGATGCCGTGGCACTCCTCCTCGGACACCGCGATTCCGAGCACCGCCTCGGGACGGTTCGCACGGAAGTCCACGGTGACCTTCGGAATCGTCCGACCGACGACGATCTCGGCGGCGGTCGCGCACGTACCGCCCGCGAGGGTCGTGGTGAGCGACGCGGCGCGTGCGAGGACGTTGGTGGTGTCGCCGTGATCGACACCGCGCTCGAACCGGTGACTCGACTCGGTGTGCATGCCGTGACGGCGGGCCGCACGGCGGACGCCACGGGCGTCGAAGTACGCGACCTCGAAGAGGACGCGCTTGGTCTTGGCGGTGACCTCGCTGTTTCCGCCACCCATGACGCCGGCGAGCGCCACGGGGACGTTCGCGTCCGCGATCACGAGGTCGTCTCCGTCGAGCTTGCGATCCACGCCGTCGAGGGTCCGGAGAGGCTCACCGGCCCTCGCGCGACGGACGACGATGGTCTTTCCACCGACCTCGTCGAGGTCGAACGCGTGGAGAGGGTGACCGAACTCGAGCATCGCGAGGTTCGTGACGTCGACGACGTTGGAAATCGAGCGCACGCCGAGCGCCTGCAACCGGAACCGGATGCCGGGAGGTGAAGGCGCGACGGTGACGCCCTCCACGACGACGGCGCCGTAGTGCGGACACCGTTCGGGATCCTCGATGCGGATCGTGGCGAACGACGCGAGGGGGCCCTTCTTCGAGCCTTCGGGGAGGCCGACGACCTCGGCGGCGAACGGTACGCCGAGGAGCGCGGCCGCTTCGCGCGCGAGGCCGACGTGTCCGAGGCCATCGGGACGGTTCGGCGTGAGGCCGATCTCGAACACGAAGTCCTTGGATTCGGGGACGGCCTTCGACAGGGGCGTGCCGGGGCGTGCCGTGCCTGGCGGCAGGATCAGGATGCCGCCTTCGGAGTCACCGAGGCCGAGCTCGGATTCGCTGCACAACATGCCTTCGCTCTCGACACCCGCGATCGCACGCTTCTCGATCGTGACGCCCTTCGCGGGAAGCGAAGCACCGAGTGGCGCGAGAACGACGAGTCCCCCGGGTTCGGGCACGTTCGGCGCACCGCACACCACCTCCAACGGCGACCCGGTCCCGCGGTCGACCGTCACCAGGCGGAGGCCCTCCTTCTTCGGGTGGGGCCGCAACGCGGTGACGGCGACCACGACACAACTGTCACTGGCCGAGCCATACGTCTCGATTCCTTCCACCTCGAGACCACCGCCCGTGAAGAGGGCGGCGACCTTCTTCGGGTCGTCCGGGAGGGAGGGAACCAGCGCGCGGAGCCACGAAAGCGATGCCTTCATGGGCCCGTGAACTACCACGCCGGGCGGGACGATGGGTACGACCGCGGCAGCGGGGACGACGACGGCGGAATCAGCTCACGCGATCGCGGGAATCGACGGTGTCTTCGTCGTCGAGTTCCGCGCGGTCCAGGCGATCGAGCCCGGCGAACTCGTCGACCACCATCGGCGCGAGCCGGCGGAGACGGGTCGAGGACGTCGTCCGCTTCATGCCACCCGTCGGCTCCGTACCGGTGGACACGTCGGCGCCTCGCGCACGCGGTCTCCAGGTCTTCGCTTCGTTCGTGCGCTGCATGATGGTCCCGAGTTGTGCAATCGTCGCGCCAAGGAGTGGGGTACGATGTCGGTGGCGTGGGTTGCGGTTCGGCGGCGCGCTCGTGATAGCCCGAGTCCCGCCGCTGTCAACGTGGCGTTCGTGGATGAAGACGTGCGGCGCGCGGGAAAGCTTTCAGCGATCGTCCTCGCACCGTCGACTTCAGTGATACCGTTCGTCGTCGATGGGCAATCGAGTCACGGCCGTGGCGTTTTTTCGCGGGTTCGGCATCGCTTTGGTCGCATGCGCGGCGGCCCACGTCGGTGGATGTAAGACGAGTCCGGACACGGCCGGAACCGCGTCTGCACACACCTCACCACCCACGTCCGGAGGTGCAACGACGGCGTCGAACGCAGCGATTGCCGGCAAGGTGCGGCTGCTCGACGGAGCGCCGGAAGGTGACCTCGCCGCGTCCGTCGCGAAGGTCGCCGCGGCGTCGCGGGCGGACGGACGATCGGTGGTCGTCTACGTCGGCGCGAAGTGGTGCGAACCGTGCCGTCACTTCCACGACGCGGCGGCAGCCGGAAAGCTCGACGCGGCCTTCCCCAAGCTCGACGTGCTGCAGTTCGATCGCGATCGCGACGGCGCACGACTCGACGCCGCCGGATACGAGTCCGCCATGATCCCGTTGTTCGTCGTCCCGGGCGCCGACGGGCGCGCGACCGACAAGCGCATCGAGGGATCGATCAAGGGACCTGGCGCCGTCGACAACATCGCGCCCCGGCTCCACGCGATCCTCGACTGAAGCTCCGGACCTCGGCGTCGGTGATCAGAACTGCGCGAGGAACCGCGGTTCGTTCTCGAACAGCAGGCGGATGTCCGGAATTCCGTAGCGGACGATGGCCATGCGCTCGATGCCCATGCCGAACGCGAAACCCGTGTACTTCTCCGGATCGATCCCGGTGTGTTCGAAGACGACCGGATGGATCATGCCGCAGCCGAGGATCTCGATCCAACCCGTGTGCTTGCACACGCTGCAGCCCTTGCGGGTGCCGTCCGCCTGGAGACAGAACGGGCATCCGAGGTCGACTTCCGCACCGGGTTCGACGAAGGGGAAGAAGCTCGGACGGAAACGCACGGGAGTGCCGCCGCCGAAGAGCCTCTCGGCGAACGCGGCGAGCACGCCACGGAGATGGGCCATCGTGACGCCTTCGTCGACGAGGAAGCCCTCGATCTGGTGGAACATCGGCGAGTGCGTGGCGTCGTCGTCCCGTCGGTAGACGGCACCGGGAGCCACGAACGCCATGGGCGGACGGTTCGACATCATCGCCCGCACCTGCACGTTGCTCGTGTGCGTGCGGAGGAGGACTCCGTTCGTGGTCCAGAAGCTGTCCTGCATGTCGGTCGCAGGGTGATCCGGCGGGAAGCCGAGCTTCGTGAAGTTGTTCTCCTCGAGTTCGACCTCGGGCCCGTCGTGGACGGCGAAGCCGAGGCTCTTGAAGATGTCGAGGATCTCGTCCCTCACGAGGGAGAGCGGGTGACGGTGGCCGAGCGGAGCCGTCACGCGCGGGGGCAACGTGAGATCGAACGGACGCGCGCCGAGCTCCGCCCGTCGAATCTCGGCTTCGATCGCCGCGAGTCGACCGTGGAATGCGGTCTCCACTTCCGTCTTCAGCGCGTTCACCTTCTCGCCGATGGCGCGACGCGCGTCGGCCGGGACGGCGCCCATCTGCTTCAGGAGCGCCGTGAGTTCGCCCTTCTTGCCGAGGATCTTCGCGTTCTCGTCGCGGAGCGCTTGCTCCGTCTCCGCCGCCGCGAACCGCGCGCCGAACGAGCCACGGAGGGCGTCGAGATCGGCGGTGATGCGCGCTTCGAGGGCGGCCGAGTCGGGGTTCGTTTCGCGGGCGGGTTTGTCGGACATGGGAGCTTCCGGCAGGAGGTGTGCGGGGGTCTCGAACGTCTACCATCCATCCGCGAACGGTGGGGCGCCGCATTCGCTCTAGTGAACGCGGCGCCCCGCGACGGCCGCCCGAATCGCGACGTCCTCGACGTCCTCACCGGTCCGCGCGCCGTAATAGGGAGTCGTACCCGTGCACGGGGAGCAGAGCACGGCGGCGAATGCGGTCGCGCGACGCGCGAGCTCACCCTCGCCGGCTCCCGTGCCCAAGAGGAACGGGGAGCGCACGGACGCTGCGCCTGCCGTCGCTCCGGGAACGACGTGCAAGAACCCTCCCGCGCCGACGCCCCCCGCCCGCGCGTGACACCCGTTGCACGTGTTCGCGTTGAACGCCGCGAGGAGACCCGCGTCCTTCACGTTCGGAGCCGACCACGCGAACGACGCGGACGGGATCGACGACGCGCCCGCGATCATCGCGAACGGGAGCGCGTTGTCAGCACGGTCGCGGATGGAGGCGGCGTTCGCGAGGATGTGGGATCCGAGAGCCTCCGTCCCCGCGACCTCGAGACGCGGTGTGCTCTCCGTGACCACGGGCTCGAGTGAATAGGTCGACGACGTGGACGCCGCCCGGAGGAAGCGGAACTCCCGGAGCTCCCACTCCGTTCCGGACGCGGAGAACGCGGCCTCGTTCGTTCGGATCGCCGAGAGCGCACTTCCGCCCGACGACGACGGAAGAACTCCGTGCCGGACGAAACGATCGGTCACGTCGGCGAGCGACGAGGCGAACGCGGGGCCGAAGGGAAGATCGCCGAGACGATGCCAACGCGTGGCCCACGCGCGCACGTCCGCGGCCGTGGTCGAGGGGAGCGAGTATTCGAAGATGACGGAGAACGGGATTGGCTCCTTCGTCCCCGGACGGAGGGCCGTGAACACGAGCCGTCCTTGCCCGGCGTCCGCCCCGCACGATCGCGACGTGTCGCGCACGTCCATACGGTTGACGACCGCCGTGAGCGCGAACGGCGCTTTGCCGAGATCGAGGGCGCGACCGCGGCAATAGCCGCACGTGTCGTCGCATCCATTCGCGGGGGTCAGCTTCAACCATGGGCACACGAGCACCTCACTCACGCGCGGGCGCGGCGCGACGGCCACCGTGCCCGAAACACTCCCGTTCGCCACGAACGACACGTGATTGCCCGTCGCGAAGCTCTCGAGCCAACGGAGCACGAAGTCGGACGGCGTCGTGTTCGCAGGCGCGAGCTCGGTGACGATGCGCCGGAACGAGAAGCTCGCCGACGGGTCGGCCACGTCGGCGCGCCAGGACGCGGTGACCGACGAGTCGACGACGAAGAGCTCCTTGTCCGGATCGACGGCGCGGCCTTCGCACGCAGGCGCGGCCCCGTCGGCGCTCCCCGCGCCGCTCCCGCCGTCCTCGTAGACACCCGTGGCATCGGAAGGTTGGCCCGGGAGGACGCCGCCGCCGACGGTGGGATCGGCGGTGACGGAACCCGGCGAGACGGGCGCCGTCGGCGAAGCGGTTCCTCCGGGCGAGTATGGATCGCACGGGCGATTGGATTCGACGAAACATCCAGTCACCAAAGAGGGCGCCACGAGCGCAGACACCAACACGAGAGTGAACGATCGCACACGGCAACGGGAGATCATGGGCATGCTCCTTGAAAAGACATATGGAAAGACAAGACATCCTGTGCGCACGAGACGTGCGAGCACGATCGTGCGAGTGACCATTTCATGGGCGGGACGTTCGTCGCCGCCGGCACCCACCAACGCTCGCTAAGGAGCGGGAGCTCGCTGCGGCGACGCGTCCGGTGCGGACGACGCGCCCATCCGCTCGACGAGCATCCGAGCTTCGTCGCGACGGTATCCGCCGTAGTCGCCGCGCGCGAACGGCGCGAGTGCCTCCTCGGCTTCGACGAGCCTACGGAGACGGACGAGGGTGAGCGCCCGATTGTAACGGGCCTCGAGCGCGAGCTCGCCGCGGGGCGCGGCGGCGAGGTACCGATCCCAGAGGACGAGGGTGGTCCCCGGATCCCGTCCTTCGAAATGGGCCGTGTGCGCGGCTTCGTAGAGGGCGCCCACGTCCACTCCGCGTGACGAGCCGCGCGGCGACGTGGCCTCCGCCGCAGGTTTCGAAGTAGCTGCAGGTCCCGGCGTATCGGGCAAGGGTTCCACCGACGGCGACTCCGGCGGTGCCATCTGCGCGGGAGGCTCGACGGGACGGACGGGACTCGGGTCGACCGCGGTTCCTTCGTGACCTGTGTTCACGACAGGACGCGTACCGTCGACGTGGGCCCCGCGGAGGGCCGCCGCGACGACCCTCCGCGCCGTCGGTGAACCGGCGGCCCATGCGGCGAACGGGAACGACGCCGCGAGGAGGAGCGCTCCGATCGCGCGCTTCCTTCCGCGAGTGCGTTGCCTCCGCGCGAGCTCGAGCGCGAGACGCGACGCACCGTCGGACGAGCGAGACGATCGAACGGGCGGTTCGTCACCGGCGTCGCGGAGCGCCTTCGTCGCACGCGCGAGGAGATCGTCGGGATCGCTCATCGCGAGGTCCTTCCTGCGTGGGGCACGCGAAGAGACGAGTCGGCGCGACGGGACAGGATCTCGCGGAGCTTCGCCTTGGCGTGGAACACACGGGCTCGGACCGTCTCCTCGCGGGCGCCCACGATCGACGCGACCTCCTTGCCGCTCCGCTCCTCGACTTCGAAGAGCACGAAGGCGACGCGTTGATCGAGGGGGAGCTCGTCGAGCGCGGACGAGAGCATGTCGGCGAGCTCCTTCTTCTCCAGGTTCGCGTCGGGTCGTTCGGGGGACCGCGCGACGGCGAGGTCGTTCGAATACGTCTCGCCCCGCGCCCTCCGTCGCGCGGCTTCCCGCACGTGGTGACGCGCGTGGTTCACCGCGATCGACACGAGGAAGCTGCGGAACGAACCTTCCCCACGAAAGCGCTTCGCGTGGGCCGGCAACTCGAGGAACACTTCGTGAACGAGGTCGTCGGCGTTCGCGTCGTCGCCCGTGAGACGTCGCGCGAACCCACGGACGTACGCGGCGTGGAGCTCGTACGCGCGCGCGACGGCTCGGATCTCGCCCTTCGCGATCTTCCGCGCGAGGAGCTCACTTTCGTCTTCCGGGCGTTCAGGAAAGAGGTCCGTCAACGCGTAAACTCCCGAGAACGTCATCATCGCAGACCAAGCTCCTTTCTGCCCCTCGTCTCGAGACGATCGCGCGTCAGAAGCCCACGCCGGCCACGAATTCCGGCACGGCGCGGAGGTTGACGGTCGAACCGTCGGGGAATCGCCAGTCGAGGACGAGCCCTCCTCCGGCGAACACGGACAGGTGCCGTTCGAACGAGTGCCCCACGAGAGCGCGAACGCGCGTGAGGACGGCATCATCGGCGACGAACGCCTCCGCGGACTGACCGACCTTCGGATCGTGGAAGAGGTACGTGATCCCGAGATCGACGTCGACGAACACGTGAGGGGTCGGGATGCGCGCGCCGATCGTGAAGCCCGGGCCGAAGAGCGTCTTTGATCCTTCGACGTGACCCGACGCGCTCAGCATCGTGTACGTGTAGCGGGTCGCGAACTCGACCCCGACGTTCGCGTACGACTTGGTGGAGAACCAGGCCTTCGGATGAACGCCGCCCGAGCGCGTGACGCTGACGAGGCCGATGGGAATGCCTTCGACGTCGTCGGCGACGTTGACGAGCCCGAATTGGAGGCCGCGGACCTTTTCGGCGACGTTCACGAACCCGAGTTGGAAGCCACGCACGTCACCCGAGACGTTGATGGCTCCGACGGCGCCGCCTTCGAGAGCGTCGGCCACGTTCAGCGCGGCGCCTTGGAAGCCCGTGACCTTCTCCGCGCCGTTGAAGCCGAACGCGAGCTGAGCGCCGGCGACGTCCGCCGAGGCGCTGTTGAATGCGAGGCTCGCTTGCAACGCACGCACCTCGCGCGCCGATCGGTTGAACCCGAACGCGAGGTCGAGGCCCGAAGACGTCCCGCCGCTCACGTTTCCGATCCACGCGAGGGAGAGGCCCGACGAGCTACGGAGCGTGTGGTTGACGCCGCCGAGTTGGATCGCAGAGGCCGAGCCCACGCGACCGTAGAGGAGATTGAACTGCACCATCGTGTCGACGTCCTCGTCGTCGTGGTTCGTCGCGAGGGGGTGGACGAAGGCGGCCGTCGCCGGGACCGTGTTTCTCGCGCCTGCGTCGTTCGCGTCGAGTCCAGCGTCCGCACGCGACGTGTCGGTCATCGGCTCCGAGGGGGCGGATGCGTCGGACGCATCGAGCGCGCCTTCGGACGGATCCGCGGCTGCGTCACCGACGTCGTTCGCGTCGGCGCCCGCGTCCGCGCTGGGACCGGGAAGAGGGAGGAGCTCCGCGGCTTCGTCGCGCGCGAGGTTCGCGGCCAACATCGACGCCGCGTCGACGACACCCTCCGCCGATTTGGGAGCCTTGATGATGCGCGCGACGGTGCCTCGGCCGGCTTCGTCGTAGCTGACGGCAAGCTCACCTGCCGCCCTGCGGTAGGTGACGGTCACCGTGCCACGCACGGCGGGGACGCGGTCCTCGGGCGACACGACGGGCGATCCGAGGCGAGCCGAGAGCGCGCGACGGAGATCGGCCACCGCCACGTCCGACGAATCGGAGTGGAAGACGAGGATGACCGGTACGGTCCCGAGTTCGCCCGCCGCCGCGACGCGCTCCATGGACGCGGCGAAGAACGCGCCGACGAGGCACGCAACGAGGGGGAAGATGGCGAGCGTTCGAAAGGAACGCGTGACGAGTCGAGTCCAAGAGGAAGAAAGCATCGCGTTGTCCTTCGTTCCCGCCGACCACCGAAACGTTAAAAAAGAAAAACCCCGCGCCTTGGGGGTGCGGGGTTTTCGCTTCGAACCTCGGGACGTTGGAGATCCCGGAGGGGTCGGGATCGCGTCAGGCCTTGGCAGTTTGCGCGCCGGAGCTCTTCACGATCTCGGAGAACGCCTTCGCGTCGGAGATGGCGAGCTCGCTGAGGATCTTGCGATCGAGGCCGATGCTCTTCAACTTGAGGCCGTGCATCAGGCGCGAGTAGCTCGTGCCGTTGCTTCGGGCCGCGGCGTTGATGCGCGCGATCCAGAGGCGACGGAAGTCACGCTTCTTGCGCTTGCGGTGCGCGTACGCGTAGACCCACGACTTCATCACGACTTCCTTCGCGTAAGCGAAGAGGCGGGACCGGGCGCTGTGGAAGCCCGAAGCGTGCTTGAGGATACGATTGCGGCGGCGGCGCGCCTTGAAACCACGTTTTGCGCGGGGCATGACGAACTCCTGGGATCAGCCGTAGGGGAGAAGGCGCTTGATATGGGCTTCGAGCGTCTTGTCGACCATGTCGTTGTTGCGCAGGCGGCGGACTCGCTTGCGCGACTTCTCCTGCATTCCGTGGTTGCCGCCAGCCTTCGAGCGACGGACGCGGCCCTTGGCCGTGACCTTGAAGCGCTTCGAAGCGGCTTTGTTCGTCTTCATCTTCGGCATGACGTGCCTTCCTTGAATCCGCTCCCTTGTTCGGCCACGTCCGCGAGGGTTGGACGCTGTTTCGAGCCGTTGGAATGCGGGGAGGCGGCGTTATGGTCGAGTGCGTCGGGCAAGTCAAGGGGGTTTTCCCACGGGTTCGGGTCGAACGCCGGGGTCCTTCCGGGGCGCGTCTCTCCTCTCCGCCCTCCATCCTCAGGCCTCCGTCTCCAATCCCCACAGGGCCGTCAGAGGCGAACCGTGGGGGTGTGGGGATTCGCCAACTATGTCCCGGGGCATGGCGACGCTCCGACCCCGATCCTCTCTCCTCCACACGTTCATTCTGCTCGCGTCGAGCACCCTCGGTCCGGCACTCCTCGGCGCGTGCGCGTACGGTCTGGATCCGTCGCTTCCGGAGGATCCGGGGGACGACGACCGGACGGGAATGCGCTCCGACGGAGGCTCGTCGGCACCGTCGACGCCCCGTGGCTTGGAGGACGCGCGGGCAAGCGACGGCCGGACGCCGGGCCACGACTCCGGGAACGTCGACGCCGCGACCCGTGAGGCCGGGTTCGTGGAGGCCGGATCGCGCGACTCCGAGATCGTCGAAAACCCCGCCCGCGACGGCGGGATCGTGGACGCGGCGGCTTCCGATGCCGGTCGGGATGCCGCGCGGGACGGCGACGCGTCCGTTCCGGCCGTCGACGCGAGCGGACCGGTCCTGGGCGCCGCGGAGGGCTGCCTGCTCCTGTCCGAGGTCCTCGAGTCGAACGCGAACCGCCGGGCCGTCGAGGTGTGGAACCGCTGCGGCGCGCCCGTGCCGGTCGCCTCGCTGAGGTTCTGCCTCGAGACCAATTCCCACGTCGACGAATGCCACGAGGACACGGCGTTCGGAGGCGCGCCCTTCCTGCCCGCCCACGGCGTGCGGGTCGTCTGCCATCCGAACTTCGGCGACCCGCGGTGCGACGACGTGAACGACGCGGTCGACTTCAACGGCGACGACCGGTTCGCGCTCTTCGTGGACGCCGACGGCGATGGCCGCATCGACCGCGGCGTCGATCGCATCGTGGACACCTTCGGGCGACTCGGCTTCGCGCCCCCTTCGGGCGTGGTACCGGCCGTGGGACGTCCGTGGGAGGACGGGTCCTTCCGGCGGATTTCGTGCGCGCCCTTCCGTGCCACCGCGACGTTCGTGACGTCGTCGTCCTACGCGACGTTCTCGTCGTCCGACCTGACGAATCTCGGGGTGGCACCGTCGCTCGCCTGCCCGTGACGAACGCGGAGGAATCGGGGTTAGACTCGCGCCGCCGTGCATCCGCCCCGACCTGCCATCTCGCCGCGAACCGTCGTGGCCTTCGCCGCGTTCCTCGCGTCGTCGGCACGCGTCCGCGAGGCGTCGGCCCAGAATTCCGATCCGTTCTTCTATTCGAGCGAGGCGGCCCTGTCCGGAGGAGCGGTGACGGCCACGACCCGGGATGCCGGTGCGATCTGGTACAACCCCGCCGGCCTCGGAGGTCTCCGTCACGATCAGGTCGACGTGTCCGCCACGACGTTCGGGATCCGCATCCGATCCATGAACGACGTCCTACGCACCCCCGTGGGCGGTGGCGTGAAGGGCGTCGACCTCCGTTCGGCGGACATCCTGTCCGTGCCCAACGCCATCGGAGTGGTGCGACGTTTCACGCCACGCCTGTCGATCGGGGCGGGACTGTTCGTGAACGACCGTGACGTGCGCGCGACGGAGGACACCTCGACGATCGGCCTGGGTCCTGGAGAGGCGTTCGCACCCGGCACGTTCCGTCAGCGCGTCGACCTGTCGACGGATCGGAACGGGTACCGGTTCGGTCCGTCGTTGGGGTACGAGGTGTCCCCCACGTTCCGGTTCGGAGTGTCGGTCTTCGGGACGTACCGGACGGTGTCGCAGTTTTCCCAGTACTCGTTCGACGTGGCGTCCGACGATCCTTCGAAGGAGATCGATCCGTCGTTCGTGATCCTCCAATCGCGATCGACGACCACCGCGTTCGGCCTCACGTTCCAAGGGGGAATCCAATGGATTCCGTCGCGGGGCGTGCACGTCGGGGCCGTCGTCCGCGCGCCGGAATTCTTCCTCGGATCGAGCGACCGGGGTGCGGACGTCCTCGCGAGCGGCAACGTCGACGCGAGGGCGCGCTCGGTCTTCGAGCTCACGCAGCCCCGGACGACGGACAACGCGTTCTCGGTCGTCGCGCCCATGCGTGTCGTCGGGTCGATCGCCGCGGAAGTGGGCGCGCGGAGTTGGGTCGCGGCCGAGGTGGATTTCCAAGCGGGCCTCTCGTCGTCGGTCGCCGAACGGCAGCCGATGGTCAACGCGCGACTCGGCGGCGTGTTCGCGCTCTCCGAGGAATGGAAGGTGGGGGTCGGAATCTTCTCGGATCGCGCACCTATCCGCACGCTCGTCTCCTCGTTCGGAGAACGCGTCGACTATTACGGGATCTCGGGGGGAATCGAGAAGCGGACGCCGCTCTCCATCGGTTCGAATCCTCGTCCCGACGCGCTCGTCCTCACGACCACGCTGGCCCTCCGGTACGCCATGGGCTTCGCGAACGTGCGCGCGGTGGACCTGGGCGACGGTGCACCGCCGCGGACGATCACGGCTCTCTACCACGACATCTTGCCGTTCTTCGGATCCGCCGTGCTCTTCTGACGTCGACGACGTCAGGCGACGCCAGCATCCGCGAACGCGACGAACGCGTCGGACAACGCCTTCATGTTCACGGTGGCCCGGACTTCGGCGTCGGCGAACGGCTCGCCGTCGCGGACGGGTTCGCGGACGTCGACGTAGTACTTGATCTTCGGCTCGGTGCCGCTGGGTCGCGCGATGACACGACTGCCGCCTTCGAGGTCGTAGATGACGACGTTGCTGGGCGGGAGCGCGATCGCGGACCGTTCGCCCGTCTTCGCGTCGACGCGGGTCCCGGACTGGACGTCCCTCACGGCGCGGATCGCGAACGGGCCGAACGCCTTCGGGGATCGGGCGCGGAGCCCCGCCATGAGCGCGCGGATTTCCGCGGCGCCGGCGACCCCGCGTTTCGTCACGTTGACCTGGGTGCTCACGAAGAGACCGAATCGACGTGCGATGGATTCGAGCTCGGCCTGGACCGACCTCCCGCGGGTCTTCAGTCTCGCGGCGAAGTCGGCGAAGGCGAGCCCGGCTCCGATGCCGTCCTTGTCGCGGACGACCGTGCCGACCGTGTAACCGAGCGCCTCCTCGTAACCGAACACGAACTCGAGGCCCTCCGAAGCCTCGAGTTGCATGGCGCGGTTCGCGATCCACTTGAAGCCCGTGAGCGTCTCCTCGTACCGCACGCCCAGTTCTCCCGCGATGACGCCCAACATGGGGGAGGAGACGCAGGACGCGAGCACGAGGAGCTTCCCGCGATCGGCCTCGCTCCGGCCCGCGACCGCCCGCTCGAGCAGATCGTGGCCGAGCAACACGCCGACCTGGTTGCCGGTCAACTGCACGTACCCCGTGGGGGACGCAGGATCGGGGACGGCCACGGCGAGGCGATCGGCGTCGGGATCGTTGGCGAGGACCAGTTCCGCCTTCGTCCGGCGCGCGAGCGCGAAGGAGAGATCCATCGCGCCCTTCTCCTCGGGGTTCGGGAAGGCGACCGTGGGGAACGCGCCGTCGGGTTGGCTCTGCTCGGGCACGGATTCGATGGCGTCGAACTTCGCCTCGTCGAACGCACGCCGGAGGAGCTCGTCGCCGACGCCGTGCATCGCCGAGTAGACGGTGCGGATCGATCGATCCCCCTCGGGCCGGGGGGACCGGAGCAGATCGAGGATCGCGTCGAGGTACGCGCGTTTCATCGCGTCCCCGAGGTCGAGGACGAGGCCGCGCTCGCGGGCGACGACCAAATCGAGCCGCGGTACGTCGACGGCGGAGGGCGACTTCGAGATCGCCTTCGCGATGTCGACGTCGACGGGAGGGACGATCTGCGCGCCGTTGTCCCAATAGACCTTGTACCCGTTGTACTCGGGAGGGTTGTGGCTCGCGGTGACCATGACTCCCGCGGCCGCCCCCTTCCGCGTGACGGCGAACGCGATGAGGGGCGTCGGACCGACGGTGTCGAAGAGCCAACTCCGGATGCCGAGAGCCGCGAGGACGCAGGCCGTGTCTTCGGCGAAGTCGCGGCTCCGCCTCCGCCCGTCGTACCCGACGACGACACCCCGTTCGGCGGCGTCCGGCACGGCGGCGAGCAAATGGCGTCCGAATCCCCACGTGGTCCGCAGGACGACGGCACGGTTCATCCGGTTCGGACCGGCGCCGAGCACGCCGCGGAGTCCGGCCGTGCCGAACTCGAGCATCATGGCGAAGCGATCGGCGACGTCCGTCGTCGCGAGATCCGGGACCGCGAGCAGGGCCAGCAGTTCGGCTCGGGTGGTTTCGTCGGGGTCGGCGTCCGCCCACGCGGTCGCGAGGGCTCGAAGATCTTGGTCGCTCACGGGGCGGGGAGTGTACCGTTTTTTCCGGGATGCTGCGTTTCGCCCTTCGCCGGCTGTTGTGGGCGCTGCCGACGCTGTTCGGCATCAGCCTCGTCGTGTTCGGGCTGACCACGCTCGTCCCCGAACCGGTGACGGAAATGCGCGCCGTGGCCCTCGCTTCCGGCGATTTCGCCACGGCCTACGCTCTCGACGAGCGCCGGCGTCCGAGGTTCTTGGACCTCCCGCGATTCTTCGACGCGCGACCGACGGACGTATCCGACCTCGCGGCGCGCTACGTGACCGCAATCGTGAGGGACGGGGACGACGCGGCGTGGTCGGCCTACCGACTCGGCAAGTTGGGAGGCGCGGCGTTGCCTCACGTCCTCCCCAAGCTCGATCAGCTCGGTCCGACGGAACGAGGGAGGGTCGCGCTCGCGCTCCGGCCCATCGCCGAACGCATGGACGTCGGCGGGAAGGACGCGTTCCGCGACGGCCTCGCGGCGGCGACCTTCTGGAACCACTTCTGGCAGGACCGGGCCTTCGACTTCACCGCTCCGGCCGTCAAACGCGCCCTGCGACGACTCCTCCGTCACGGCACCGACGTCGTGGAACACGATCTCGCAGTCGTGGACACCTTCGGACTCGAGGAGGTGATCGGCGCCATGCGCGACGCCGACGCCGAATCCCTGGAGCGACTGACGCGCATCGCTTCGCGTGCCACGGAGGTGTCCCGCATCGCGACTGTCGGGATGCGGGACGACGAGCGTGCACGCGTCGTCGCCCACTGGGAAGAATGGTGGTACGTGCACCGCATCGACTACCGCACGCTCACGAGCGTCGACCGCGTCGTCGCCACGGTGCGCCAGACGCGGTACGGCATGTGGGCCGCGAGGCTCCCGACGGGACGTCTCGGCGTGAGCACGCGTGACGGCGAACCGATCCACGCGAAGTTGCTCCGCAAGGCTCCGATCACGCTCGGCATCGCGACGCTCTCCACGTTGGCGAGCTTCGCGATCGCGGTCCCGCTCGGCGTCGTCTTCGCCATCTTCCGGAACCGCAAGATCGATCTCGCCGGCTCCGCGCTCCTCTTCGCGCTCTATTCTCTCCCGGCATTTTGGGTCGCGGAGATCCTCGCGCGGACGGCCGTGGGTCCCGGACACGCGACGGGCGCGACCCTCGCGGACTTCGGCGTCGGCTACCGCCTCGGTCTTCCCGTGTGCGCGGTGATGGTCGGTGCCGTCGCCAACCTCACGCGCTACCAACGCGCCGCGGTCCTCGACGTCCTCGGGCTCGAGTACGTGCGGACGGCTCGCGCGAAGGGTGCCCATGGCGTCCGACTCTTCGTCGTCCACGTCCTCCGGAACGCGCTCCTCCCCCTCGTCACGTTGCTCGGGCTGCAACTGCCGACGGTCCTCGGCGGAACGATGGTCATCGAGGAGGTCTTCGGAATTCCCGGTCTGGGGTACGAGACGATCCGCGCCGTGGAGTACCGGGACGATCTCTGGCTGATCGCGACCATCCTCCTCTCGGCGGCCTTCGCCACCGCGACGCTCGTCCTGTCCGATCTGGCCTACGCCGTGCTCGATCCTCGCGTACGGGAGAACATCGGCGCGAAGGCGGCCGTGACCGAATGAGGACGAGCGAACCGCCTCCGTCGAGCCGTCGCGTCTCGCTCATGCCGCGCATGCGGCGCGTCGCGCGTGTTCCCGCCCCGCTCGTCTCGTTGGGGACACGCGTGATCCCGGTCACGACGCGGTTCGGACGCGACATCTACCGGTTGCTCGCGCGTCACGTGCGGCAGAGTCGCCTCGCACGGGTCGGGTTCGCGGTCCTCCTCGGATTCGTCTTCGTGGCCGTGTTCGCGGATTTCCTCGCGTCGAGCTCGCCCATCGCGTGCCGATGGCACGGCGAGACGCATTGGTTTCCCAACGTTCGGAAACCCGACGGCATGCGGGGCAAGAGCATCCAGGATCTCCGAAAGGACGCGGAGCCGTCGGACTGGATCGTCCCGCCCCTGGTTCCGTACGGACCGAGGCAACGCATGACGCTCGGAACGTCCTCGCCGCTCGTCCCGCCCTTCGCGACCGCGTCCCATCCGCTCGGCACGGACGGAAGCGGCCGGGACGTCTTCGCGCGCGTGGTGCACGGAGCGCGGACGTCCCTCGGATTCGCGTTCGCGGCCGTGTTCGCGTTCGGGCTCGTCGGGTGCGTCGTCGGGGCGTTCGCCGGCTTCTTCGGCGGCGTGGCGGACGCGATCGTGTCCCGACTCGTGGAGCTCCTTTCGGCCTTCCCGACCCTGCTCCTCGTCCTCGTCGTGCAGGCGACCCTCCCCGAGGCCTCCACGTTCACGATGTTGGTGACGCTCGCACTCACGCGTTGGACGGAGGTCGCGCGGCTCGTCCGTGCCGAAGTGCTCCGCGCGACCTCCGAGGAGTACGTCGTGGCGGCACGAGCGCTCGGAGCCTCGCCCGCACGAGTGCTCTTCCGTCACGTACTGCCGAACGTCCTCGTCCCCGCCATCGTCTCCGCGTCCCTCGGAACGAGTGCGGTCGTCCTCGTCGAGGCCACCCTCGACTTCCTCCACGTCGGCGTGCCGTCGTCGACGGCGAGTTGGGGCGCCCTCCTCGGGGACGCCCGTTCCGACGCGAACGCCTGGTGGCTGCTGGCGTTCCCCGGTCTCTGCCTCTTCGCCACCACGCTCGCGTTCAATCTCGTGGGCGAGGCGCTCCGCGACGCCCTCGACCCACGCCTCACCCGCACCTCCTTCGGCCCCTCGCGCTGACGCGGGGACGCGACGTCACCATGCTCCGAGGAGCCTCGGACTGCCCGCGCAGTTCGTGGTTCCCGCGTTGCAGACGACCACCTGGTAGACGGCCGACGGAATGGATGTCGGCACCGCGAATCGTACGTGCATGGCGTCCGCCGGCTGGGCGGCCACTTGCCAATACGCGTTGGGCGTCATGAGGAACACGGTGCTGTTCGCCACGAAGCCGGTGCCGACCGCCGTCGCCGTCCTCCCGCGGAAGACGCACGGCCAACCGGGACACGCGGGAGGCACGTCCGCCGCCATCACGTTGACCGACGAGATCGTGGGACCCGTGGGCGTGGGGACGACGGCAGGAGGCGTGGTGCCCGTTCCGCCGCCGTTGGTGGTCTGGGCAGCGGAGACCGTCACCGACCACCACTGGTTCGCCGGAGCGAAGATCTTGCCGTTCGTTCCCGACGGGACGAACGCGCGGAGTTCGACGACTCCCGTCTTCTTCCAGAGGGCCGCCGGCACCGTCGCGCGGACGACCGTGTCGCTGACGACGGTCGTGGCGAGTTCCTGACCACCGTCGGGGCTCGACGGTCCGACGGCCAGGAGTTTCGAGCCGGCGACGAAGCGGGCTCCGGTGCAGGTGACGGCGAGGTCGCCGCGGTTCACGGTGACGTTGGTGACGGGCGCGTTCGTGGCCGTCTCGCGGACGGAGATCATCTCCGGAGCGGGTCGCTTCTGGATCTCGTACGCGATCGGCACCGAAGGCGCTCCAGTCGGCGTGAGACTGACAGTGACGGGATACGAGCCCGGCACCGTCAGGGCCGTCGGTGGAATCGTGGCCGTCAGGGTCGACTTCGACACGACGCGAACGTTCGTGAGTTCCTTGCCATTGAGGAGCACGGTCGGCAGTCCGTCGAATCCGTCGCCCGAGAGAGTGATCCCGACGGGACCCGTGCCTTCGACCGAGCTCGCGGGCGTCACGGAGTTCACGATGACCGCCTGATCCGAGAGCGTGACCGTGAACATGATCGCCGCCGTCTTCTCGCCGCCGGGCCCCGACACGAGCACCGGGTAGAGTCCCGCGCTGTCGAGCTTCGCCGCCGGGACGGTGGCGCGGAGGGAGGTCGGCGAGTCGAAGATCGTCGTGAGCGGCTCACCGCCGAAGGTGACGATCGAGGTCGCGGTGAATCCCTTGCCGCCGACGACGATCAACAGGTCGCGCTCGTTCGCGGGCGCGGACGCGGGGTTCAGGGAGAGGAGTTCCTGGGGCCCCGCGGGCGTCACCACGGCCGCGTCGACCGGAGGGAACGAACCACCGCCGTCCGACGTGGGCGTGGCGACCACTCCCGCGTCCAGGATGCCGTCGTCGTCGGGGGACTCCGCGACGGCGGCGTCGACCGGGGTCGCGGTGGTCGTGCCGGCGTCCGTGGCCGGGCGTTTCGATTTCTTCGTCGCGCCCGTGGCGAGGTTCACCTCGCCGGGATCCTCGGCGGCGAGACCACAACCCGTCGCGGTCCCGAGTGCCATGACCATGGCCACGGACAGGGTTCCCAACGCGACGTACCCGAACGAAACCCGCGGTCGGCCAGCGATCGACATCGATGTCACTCCAAGGAAAGAAGCGGTCGCAGGGCGACCCAAGACGCTACGTCCTCGAAGAGTGCAAAATTCGGCCCACCGCGGAGCGTCGCGAAATTCGCGGACGATCCGCGTGTGAACTCCCGTCCCGGCCAGGGGTTTCGGATCGGAGGGAGCTCAGCGCGCGGATCCACGGCAACCCGCCCGGGTGCTCCCGCGTGCGCGGAAAAGGCCCGGATCCTGCGGACGGTCAGCGGATCGCGAGGAGGTCCGCGCTGCGGGCGCAGTCCGTCTGATTCGGATTGCACACGTAGACGCGGTAGTCTCCGACGTCGATCGTCGTCGGCGCACGGAACGTGATGCGGGTCGCGCTGAGGGTGACGATGGCCGCGGTGCGGTTGCTGGAAAGCGCTCCGAGGAAGATCGTGTTCTGGGACGAGAAGCCCGAACCCGTGAGCGTCACGTCCTTGCCGAGCCCGACGCAGGGGTCCGTGGTGCACGACTCGTCGCCGTTGGCGGCGTCGACGGTGACGGAGGTGAGCGTGGGCTTCGTGCCCCCCGTCCCGGAGGTTCCGGCGGTGCCCGCGGTCCCGGCGGCGGTCACGGTGATGGACTTCCACGTGGACGAAGGCGAGTAGATGGCCGTGTTGTTCGGCTGCGGGATGTAGACGCGGAGTTGCACCGTTCCGGCCGCGGCGAAGTGGTTGGCGGGCACGAGGACCGTGAGTTGGGAGGTGGACTGCACGGTGGTCGTGCCGACGACACCGTTGGTCCCCGTGACACTGCTCACGATCGCGACTTTCGCGTCGCTCGTGAAGTTCGACCCCGTGACGCCGACCGAGAGGTCTCCCCGACCCGCCGTCGCCGTCGTCGTCGAGATGGACGTCATGGTGGGTACCGGTTTCGGTTCGACGCGGAACGTGACCGGTGCGGAGGGCGCGCCGTTCGCCGTCACGGCGATGGGGAACGTGCCGACGGTCGTGAGGAGCGTCGCGGGGATCGTCGCGGTCAGGCTCGTCGCGCTCTGGACGTTCACAGCGGTCAAGGGTTGGCCGTTGAACGTGACCGAAGGCGTCCCCGAGAACCCGGTGCCCGCGATCGTGACGTTGGTCGCGCCGGACCCTTGGAGCGCGGACGAGGGCGTGACGCTCGTGAGGGTCACCGGAGCGTTGGACGCGGTCACGGTGAAGACGATGGGCGCGGTATCGGCCCCCTTGCTCGTGACGACGACCGGGTAGGTTCCCGGTGCCGAGAGTTTCGCGGTCGGTACGATCGCCTTCAAGGACGTGTCGGACACGAACGTGGTGGCCAGCGCGCCGCCACCGAACTTCACGAGGGCTCCGGAGTCGAAGTTCTTCCCGCTCACGGTGATGGTCACGTCCTGTGCGCCTGCCGGTGACGAGACCGGGGCCACGGCCAGGATCTCCACGTTCGTCGTCGTCGTTCCGCCCGAACCCGCGGTGCCTGCAGTGCCGCCGGATCCACCGGTCGGCGAAGGGCCGTCGTCGGTCGTCGGAGCCATGTCGCCGACGCTCGGCACGTCCGAGTCGGAGGTCTTCTTCTTCTTCTTCGCCGTGCTGGGCTTTTCGTCGTCGGTCGTGTCGACGGTGGGCGTCACGCCGTTGTAGCCCTGCGGAACCGGCGGCGAGCATGCGGCCGCGACGAGCGCGAGGGCTGCGACTCCGGGGACGGTGCGACGGGAGAGCGCGCGGAGCGAACGACGGACGGCGACGACGGGATTCATGAAACTCCGAGGACTCCCCGTGGGCGGGAACACGGGGGCCGGATGACTCTCTTTGCAACCCGCGGTCCACGGTCGACCGAGGAAATTCCGGGAGTTCGACGCGGCGACGGCAAACCGGACCCTCCTGCCGCGCCCAGGAAAAATCGGCGTGCAACGTGAAATTCGGGAGAGTGTAGGACAAACGCTTACACGCATCCGAACGCTCCCGGTGCCTCCCCGTGGGTCGCGGCGTTGGATCCGCCGTCCTCCAGGACTACGTGACTTCGAAGGCGCGCTCCGTTATCCGAGCCCCATGTCGATGTTCGGTGGAGCAGGAGGCGCGTCGGGCTTCGGGGGTGGCATGGGCGGTGGCGGCTTCGGCGGACCACGACCGGGAGCCTCGCCGCAAGGGCCGGGAGCGAAGGCGTCGAACGTCGTTCCCGTGACCGAGCGGGAGTTCGAACGTGAGGTCCTGCGGTCCGAGTTGCCCGTCGTCATCGCGTTCGTGGCCGAGCGCCATCCGAGCTACCGGACGACCGGCGCGGAACTCGCGGCGTTCGCCGACGAGCTCGTGGGCAAGCTGAAGGTCGTGAGCGTCGACGTGGAGCGCTCGCCCGTCGTCGTCCGGCAACTCCGCGTGGAGTCCGTGCCGACGTTCATGGTGTTCGCGGGCGGTCGGATCGTGGACGCCATCGCGGGCCCCGCGAACAAGAAGCAACTCCGGGAGCTCGTCGATCCGTTCCTTCCGAGAGCCGAAGGCGCCCTGAAGGCGCGGGAACTCGCCGAACTCCTGAAGACGGGGGCCGTGGTTCCCGTGGACACCCGCGACGCGAACGCGTTCAAACGCGCGCACCTCCCCGGAGCGAAGCCCATGCCCCTCGAAGAAATCGAGGGTCGCCTCGCGGAACTCCACATGTTCGCGGGTCAGCCCGTCCTCTACTGCCGCAGTGGGGACAAGACGAAGGATCTCGCCGCGAAACTCGCCGAGAGCGGGATGCCCGTCGCGTTCCTCGAGGGCGGTCTCCTCGCGTGGGAGGCGGAAGGCCTCCCGATCGAACGCTGATCGCGGCCGTGCCGGAGGTCGACGGGGTGCGGTTGCCCTCGTGGCCGTCTCGGGGGAGTATGCAGGCCTTGGGTTCGTCGAAACAGAAGAAGACTGGGGGCGAAGTGCACACGAACGCACACCGACGTGACGCCACGGACCTCTCCCATTTCCGGGAGGTCCTGACCGCGTACATGATCAAGAAGGGCCTCCGGTCCACCGATCAGCGTCGCCTGATCGTGGAGACCTTCTTCCACTCCGACGATCACGTCAGCATCGAGGAGCTCCTCGCCAAGGTCCGCAAGAACGATCCCAAGGTCGGGTACGCCACGGTCTACCGGACGCTCAAGCTCCTCACCGAATGTGGCGTCGCGTTCGAGCGTCGGTTCGGCGACGGTCTCACGCGCTACGAACTCGCGGACGACGCCTCGCACCACGATCACCTCATCTGCCTCGAATGCGGCGCGATCCAGGAGTTCGAGGAACCGCGCATCGAGACCATCCAGGACGAGATCGCGGAGCGCTACGGATACGAGCTCCGGAGCCACAAGCACGAGATGTACGGCGTGTGTCCGAAATGCCGCAAGCGCGCGGAGAACCCGCGTTCGAAGAACTGACGCGCGCGCCTTCGGCCGACGCGACTCAGGGCGTGGGACGGAGCGTCCGCGCGTCGGTGACGACGGCGTCGCACGGGACGTCGCCCTCCGTCTCGGGCACTTCCGCCAGCAACTGGAAATCGAAGGCGACCACGACCGCGAACGGTCGCGGCGTGAGGGACGCGAGGGCGCGATCGTAGAAGCCGGCGCCGTACCCGATCCTGTGGGCACGCGCGTCGACGGCCAGGGCCGGGACCACGATCGCGTCGAGGGAGGTCGCGACGGGAGCGGCGGGATCGGGTTCCTCGAAGCCCAGACCTCGCTCGACCATCGTCGCCACGTCGTCCACGCGGCGGAAGGTCATGACGCGGGTCTCCGGATGGATGGCCGGGTAGTGCACGCGGACACCACGCGCACGCAACGCGGAGTCGAACGCGCGAAGATCGACCTCGTGCCGGTCGACCATGGGCCAGAACAGGGCGACGGAATTCGCCGAAGCGATCTCGGGCAGCGCTTCGAGTCGTTCCACGATGGAAGAGGATCGCTTGTCGAGCGCGGAAGCGGGCGTCGCCTTGCGCACGGCGCGCATGCGCTTGCGGAGCTCGACCTTCGCGCGGTAGCGGAGCGTGGTCTCGAGGGAGTCGGAGTCGGCCATCGGGAACCGCGGGAACGTCAGGCCTCGAGGCGACGACGCGTGCGAGCGGGCGGAGGAACGGACGCCTTCGCGCGTGCGACCCGGGGCTTCGTCGTCGACGGCGCACGCGGAGCTTCGGACTCGCGACGGGCGCTCCGCGGAAGGGCGTGGAACCCCGGAGGCCCCCAGGACGTGACAACGATCTCCCGCGCGGCTCCGCGACCGGAAGGATCGGAGTTGATGGCGCGCGGCGCGAGCACCTGGTGGACCGCGAAGTCCGCGTAGAGTTCGCGGGAGACGGGGGTGTCCGCGTTCGAGAGCATGGCGAGGATGCCGCGATCGCGGAGGCGTCGGAACTCCTCCGCGAGACGCACCTGATCGCCGTGGTGGAATCCGCCGGCCACGTAGGACGTGAAGTCCGCCGTCTTCGTGACGGGCACGTACGGAGGATCGAGGTAGACGAAGTCGCCGCGCTCGAGATCCGACGTGACGCCGAGGAAGTCTCCGTGTCGGACGTCCGCGCGGGCGAGCGCTCGGGAAGCTGCCCGGAGCGCGGGCGCGTCGACGATCGTCGGGTTCTTGTACCGGCCGAAAGGGACGTTGAACTTGCCGGAGCCGTTCACGCGCCACAGGCCGTTGAAACACGTGCGGTTCAGGAAGATGAACCGCGCCGCGCGTGCCACGTCGGACATGGTCCGGGTGTCGGCGTCGCGCGTCGCGTAGAAGAGATCCTTGTCGTACCGGTAACCACGGAGCGCTTCGATCACGTCGTCGACGGAAGACCGGACCGCGCGGTAGCAGGCGACGAGTTCGGGATTCTGGTCGGCGAGGATCGCGCGCTCGAAGGTCTGCGGGTTCGAGGGTGAGCGCTCGCCGGCGAGCGCGAAGAAGATGGCGGCGCCGCCCGCGAACGGCTCGGCGTAGGTCCGCATCGTCGTGGGGATGCGCGGCAGGAGCTCGTGAATGAGCTTCGACTTGCCTCCGGCCCACTTCACGATCGGCTTCGGAACCATCCCTCTCCTTCGCTACCGGCCGGGATCGATCCCGTCAAGAACTCAGAAGAAGATCGGATTCGAGACCGCGAACGGCTTCTTGCCGGGGGCGAGCGGCGAGAGATCGCGCGTGGGGTCCCCCTTCGCGTGGAACACGACCCAGTGCCGGGCACGACTCTCGACGGGCGTCACGGTCACGTCGGCCTCGTAGCGGTGCCCGGTCGATCCGGGAACGAGGGCGCGCACGTCCACGGTCTTTCCGTCCACGAACGTCTCGAGCGTGGTCGCGTCGAGCCATCGCGGGGCGACGACGGTCACGTGGAAGACGGGCGACGTGGATCCGGGGGCGAGCGTGTCACCCGGTCCGAGCCCTCCGGGCGCCGCGACGGTCATGAGAAACCCTCCGCTCACGACGTTGCGCCCCTTCGCGAGGGTGTCCCGAACGATCGTGGGCGACAACTTCGACGGATCGTCGTGGCCGAAGGCGAGGCAGTTGCGCGGATACCCCACCGGATCGGTGCGGACGTGGTGGCTGTCGGAGTTTCCGACGGCCCACACGGTCTTGCCCGCGTCGAGGAGGGCGAACCAGTCCCCCACGGACTTGTCGCGGTTCGAATCGAGATCGCTCGCGTTGAAGACCTCGACGGCGTCGAAGGCGTCGCTCCACAGATCGGGAGCACCGGCTGCGCGGGACCGCTCGAACCCGATGGAGGAGAAGTAGCCCATGAATCCGGGGCTCGACGGATGGTTCACGACGACGAGGGGCCGTTCGGGGAGGGCGTGCACGTCTCCGAATATCTCCGGAGGCTTCTTTCCCACCCAGGCGACCGCTCCGTTGTTGACGCTTTCCGGACGGACCGTGAGCGGCACCACACCGAAGTGTCCCCACGTGAACGTCGTGAGTTCCTCCGCCGAGAAGCCGTACGCCCAAGGTGCGAGCCCCATGGCGACGAGTTCGGGTTGGAAGTCGTGCACCCATTCGTGTTCGCTCGAGACCGGAATTTCGAGGCCGTCCGCGACGGCGGCCCGGATCTTCGTGGGTACCGGGTCGTCCGAGTCCATCGAGTAGTTCGAGTGCACGTGGAAATCGGCGCACATGACGCCGTCCGAATTCACCGAACGCTCGAGGACCGCGTCGACGTCGACGGTGGCGCCGGCGTCGACCCGGATCGTGCGGTCGACGAGCTCCCACTCGAAGCCGCGACTCACGATCACGCGGTGCTCGCCCGCGGGCACGCGCAGGCGCGATTCGCCGCCCATGGCGAAGTCCTGGTGGAGGCGACCGTTCGTCTCGCCGTCGATCCCGAACGAGGGAGGAACCTTCGACGGCGCCACCACCGGCACGACCTGCACGCGCACGGGAAGTTTCGCGGACGTCGCCGCGTCCCTCGCGTGGACGGCGATCGTGCCGTGGGTGGGGACTTCGAGTACGACCGTCGACGCACCGGCCGGGAGCGGCGTCGACGAAGGCAGGTCGAACCCGGTCGCCGTGACGACGAGGTCCACGGCGCGATCCGGTGCGTGGAGCGTGAACGCTCCGGCAGCGTCGGTGACGGCACGCGTGACGAGACGGGAATCGTTCCCGACGACGTGCACCCGTGCTCCGACCAAGGGGCCGCCCCCGGTCTCGACGACCGTGCCCTTCACTTCGCGGAAGGTCGTGTCCCCGTCGGACTTCCGCATCGCGGCGAGCGCCCCGTCGATGCCGGGACCGCCCACGAACACTTCGGCGTAGTCGACGGTGGCGCGCGTGCAGCCGTCGATCCCGAGGCCCTTCGCCTGGAAGTACTGGAAGCCGGAAATTTCGATGCCGAACGACATCGCGCTCTTGGGCGTGCGCCACACGAACGCGGTGGGTCCTCCGTCGAAGCCGACCCAAGCGACGTCCCCGGAAGGCGTGGCGTACCCGTGTTCGGGGGTGAAGATGCTTTGTCGGCTCGATTGGAAGAAGCCGATCATCTGCGTGGTCGCGAAGTCGACGCGTTCCCCTCCGAAGTTCACGAGCGTCAAGCGCAAGGTCAGCTTGGGAGAGCCGGGAGCGAGGACGTAGTCGAGGGCCGCGGGGAAGCCGTATTCGGCCCCGAGGAGCGCCTTGAACGTTTCCAGGAACGGGATGTTCGTGAGCACGCCGCTCACGCGAACCACGGCCTCGCCACCGTCGGAACCGTCGTGGAGGACGGTGACGGACTCCGGCTTCACCGCTTGGCGCGAGAGGGCGACGAGTGTCTCCCCGTACTGCGAGGTTCCGAGCGGGAGTCCGGACGCGTCGACGGTCTCCAGACCGAGGATTTCGCCGCCGAACGGATCGTAGCCGTCGGACTCGCCGGCACCCTCGACGTAGACGGCGATCGAATCGTTGGCGAGGACGAAGTCGCCGAGGCGCACCTTCGCACGCGCGTCCAGGGGCTGACGGATCTGGGCGGGGTCGTGGATGCGTCCCGCGCGTGCCTGACCCGCCGCCTTCGCTCCGAACGGATCGCGGTGCCCATCCGGATCACCGCCGGGGATGCGCGTTCGTTCGTCGAGACCCGCCGCGCCGCACGCACCTCCGTCCCCCGCGTCCGGGAAACCGATCGGGGCGTCCGACGTGCTCGACGAGCAGGCGGCCACGGTGGACCCCGCCCACGACACGAGGAGAGCGGCGAAGCGGACGGAACGTGTGCGGACCATCCGCGCGTTCTGCCACGACGGCGCGATCGCCTCAACGCACCGCGCGCTCGAGGTCCGCGAAAGCCTCCGCCGAGGACGTCGGCACGGAGACGGACGCGCCGTCTTGCTCGCGCACGAACGAACGCGAGGCGGCTTCGCGACGCGTCCATACGACCTCCTCGCCCAGATGGTCGGCGCGGACGACACGGACGCGGTCGTGCCCGTTCCGGTCCGCGGCCGACGATCCGTCCGTGGCGGGGGTCCAACGAAGCGTGGTCTCGAACGCGACGACGTCGTGGACGAGGCGTCGGAGGACGTCGTCTCCGGCGTCGGGGGCGCCCACGGGAACGGATCCTCCCCGACGCTCGAACCCGGCGCCCGAGCGGACGAAACGGACGACCTCGCGGTCCGACGCGCGCGTGAACTCCAGTTCTTCCACCTGGTCGTCCCGCAACGTGAACGCGCGCCGGTCGCCCGCGCGGTCGTTCCGGGGCGCGATGCGGTCGATGGTGCCCGTCGCGACGCACGCCGCGAGCGCGGAAGGTGACCAGCGGAACGTGGCCGCGGACTTCGGATCGACGCAGGGCGGTCCGAACGCGACCGCGACCGGAGGGCCTCCCGAGGTCCACGACACCGTGTGCACGCGCGCCGCGGTCGATCGCTCGCCGGCGGCGGCGTCGAGGAAAGACTCCGCGCGGAGGGCCCCCAAGGCGGCCACGAGATCGTCCGACTCCGATCGGAGCACCCGGAGACGCGATCGGTCGCTGACGTAGGCTTCCGGCCCGACGCGCGACCACGTTTCCGTGAGGTCACCCCCGTGCAGGACGAGGGACACGGGCGGGAGCGCGCCCTCGGGCACGAGGTTCCGGTCACGGTAGGCGTCGCCCGGCGCGAGGAGGACACGCGCCGTCGCCGCCGGGACGACGACCACCGCGCCGCGATCGACACGGACGTAGACGGCGCCCGCCGGGGTGGGAGCGTCGCCGAGCACGTCGATGGTGGTCGTGCGGGTCCCCGCGACGAGCGCGAGCGTCGCGACCGGGTCCGCGTCCGGGATCGGAGCGCCGTCCGTCACGCGTCGCAAGACGTTGGCTCCGTCCAGTTCGGAGAGGAGTCGGTCCACCGCGGGTCGTTCGGCGGCACGGAGGACGACGTCGGACGGCGACCCTTCGGACCAGGTGTGCGTCGTCCCGGAACCGTCGGGAGCGTCGTCGCGACGCAATCGGAACGGCGCGCCACCCCGCAGCGTGACCGTCACGGACGTCAGGTCGCCCCTCCGGAACACCGGGAGCATGCGGCCTTCGCGGGCGCGGAGTTCGCCGTCGGACACGGTCCCGCGATCGATGCGCCACGTGTACACGCCGGCGCCGACCGCGAGGATCACCAGGAAGACGGGAACCACGTGCCTCCGTCCGATCACCGTGCCTCCGCGTCGACGCGCGTCACGGGCGGGGCTCGGGTCGGCCTTCGGTGGCGCGACGACGGAAGAAGATGGCGAGCCCGAGGAGGACGATCGCCAGCGGCATCGTCACGAGGACGTACGTGCGGATCTCCGACTTCGAATCGGAGGAGATCCGCATCGCGAACGCCGCGGAATTCCGGGACGGAACGTCCACCATCACCGGCTTCGCGGCGAGCCACGCGACGGCGTTCTCCACGAGGGTCGCTCCACCGTGCACGGCCCACGGGCTCGCGAAGCTCGATGCCGCGAGGAGACTCGTCGCACCGAACACCACCATGCGAGGACCGTGCTCGCTCGACGGTCCGATTTTCGGGCGTTCGGAGAGCATGGCCAAGGCGAACGGACCTGCCGGTGCACCGTCGGGTCGCGCGAAGTCCGCGGTCGTCGTGGACGCTCCGGCGAGGGAACGGATCGTGAAAGCGCGTGCGCTCGTGGCGAGGAGATCCACGGGAGCGGACGCACCGGTTTCCGGGACGGCACGGACGGGTCGTGCGAGGAGCACGACGACGCGCGGTGCTTCCTTCGCGTCCTCGATCCGCGAGAGGCCCGTCGTGAGCGAGTGTTCTCGCGCCGCGGCGAAGAATTGCAGTCCGCGTCCACCGGGCAACGTACGGGTGGGATCGCCTTCGACGACGATCCCCTCACCGAGCGCGATGCCGAAGGGTCCCGTCACCCTCCCGAGTCCGGCGTCCTTCGGTCCGTCGGGGGACGCCGCGTCGTCCGGCCCCGCGGCGACGAAGACGTTGCCTCCGAGGAGCGCGTACGTGCGGAGACGTTCGGCCTCGTCGGTCGAGAACGAACCCCGGGGTCCGACGACGGCGACGACGCGACACCCGTCGAACGGGGAAGCGGTTCCGGGCGTGCGCGTGTCCACCGGGCGCACGTCGAAGTTGTTCTTCTCGAGAATCGACCGGAACGCCCGGAGCCCTTCCTCGCCTCCCGCGTCGAGCGAAAGTTCGCCGTGCCCCGTCGTGAAGCAGACGACGCCCTTGTCCCCGCGAATCACGTTGCGGAACGCGAGCGTGAGGGCTTCTTCTTCGCGCGGGCGCACCTTCCCGTCTTCCGCCTCGGAGGCGTCGACGAGATCGGCGGGCCGCAGGAACCAGGTCTTCCCCGCGCATTCGACGATCACCATCGCGTCGGTGACGACGCCGCCCTGCTCGGTGCGTCCGGTCTCGAGGCGGAACCGATTCCGGAGGTCCTCGAGCGCGGCCACGTCCCGATCCGGGTCGACGACGTGCACGTCCACGTGCCGCGACTCGGCTTCGTACGCCACGAGGAGCTGACGCACGGCCTGGCCGAGGGGTTCGGCGGAGCCGGCGAGGAGCCACACGTGCACGGGCTCCGAGAGCTCCCGGAGGGTCGCGCGTGTGGGCTCGGAGAGCGTGTACCTGCGATCGGTGGTGAAATCCCAGCGCGTGAAGTGGCGCGCGGCGAGCACGTTCCCGACGATCACGAGGAACGCGGCGGCGGCGATCCCCGAGAGTCCCATCCCCCGATCGACGGCGCGCGACATCTTCATCCGGTCCCCTCCTTCCATCCGCGGACGACGGCGATCGCGAGGTACAGGGGGAAGACGATCAACGTCCCGTCGAAGACGAGCCGTCGGGAATCGACGATGCCGCTCGAGAACTCGGCCATCTGGGACCACACCGACACGTGGGACGCCACGTCGTGCGCGAGCGTGCCTTCGCGCACGACGAACTCCGAGAGTCCCATGACGAAGAGCACGAGCAGCACGAACGCGGTGACGAGGAGGGCCACGAAGGGACTCCGCGTCGCCGCGCTCGCGAACGTCCCGACGGAGAGATAGCCCGCGCCCACCAGCAGGACCCCCAGGTACGCCGCTCCCGCGATCCGGAAGTCCACGCCGCCGGCTCGTCGGAGCACGAAGAGGTACAGCACCGTCGGCAGCCACATCGCGACGTACGTGACGAGGACGGCGGCGTACTTCGCCAGGACGACGGCGACGTCGGACACGGGAGCCGTGACGAGCGTTTCTATCGTTCCCGAGCGACGTTCCTCGGCGAACGTCCGCATCGTCAGGGGCGGGATGACGAGGAAGAGGACCAGGTAGAAAATCGAGGTGTTTCCGAAGAACGCCTGGAGAGGTGTCTGATCGGTGGGCATCGCCGAGGCGGACGCGAACTGATCGACGATCACGTAGAAGTGGAGTCCTTGCACGAAGAGGAACACGACGGCGAGGACCCAGAAGAGGGGCGTCGCGAAGAGCGCGAAGAGTTCGCGCTTCCAGATCGGGAAGAAGCCCTTCACGGCGTCTCCCGGGTCAGTTCGGCGAACACTTCCTCGAGGTTGGACGCGCGCCGCTCGACGGACCTCACGCCGAGTCCCCGGGCGACGAAGGCCGCGACGAGGGCCTCGATCTCCCCGTCGACGCCGACCGCCTTCCCTTCGGGACGGTAGGTGACGCGGACGACGTCCGACGTCTCGGGTTCGGTCCGCGCGCGCGCCCCGGCCGCGGTGAGGACGGCGTCGACGTCCGTGCGCGCGCCGCGGACCCGGAACACGACCTCGCGTCCCCCTTCCCCGCCCGCGAGCAAGGTGTCGAGGGGACCTTCGGCGACGAGGCGTCCGCGCGCGACGACCACCGCCCGCGTACAGGTCGCTTCGACCTCGGCGAGGATGTGCGTGGAGACGAGCACGGTCGACTCCTTCGCGACTTCGGCGAGGACGCCCCGGACCTCCCGGATCTGGTTGGGATCGAGTCCGGCCGTGGGCTCGTCGAGCAGGAGGAGCTTCGGTCTCGCGACGAGGGCATCGGCGAGTCCGACCCGTTGGCGGTACCCCTTCGAGAGTTTGCCGATCGGGACGTTCGCGACGTCCGTGACCGACGCGCGCTCCATGGACTCGTGGACGGCCGCGCGCCGACGTGTCCGGGCGACGCCCTTCAACTCCGCGCGGAACCGGAGGTACTCGACGACCCGCATCTCGGGATACAGGGGCGACGCTTCGGGCATGTAGCCGATGGATTCGCGCGCGCGGAGCGAGTCGGTGGTGACGTCGTGGCCGCAGACGCGGACGTCACCGGACGTCGGCGCGAGGAATCCGGCGAGGATGCGCAACGTGGTGCTCTTTCCCGCACCGTTCGGTCCGAGGAACCCGACGACCTCGCCGCGCTGCACCGAGAACGAGAGGTCCCGGACGGCGACCCGATTTCCGTAGGACTTGTGGAGGCGGGAGACTTCGATCACCGGCGGGAAAACCTAGCATGGGCCCTCGCCGCGGAACGACCATGCTCTAATGGGAGGATGATCTGGCCGCAGCGACCACGCACGGGGCGGACGGGACGACGAACGTCGACACCCTCCGCGGTGCTCGTCGCCGCGTCCCTCGTGACGACGCTGGGGACGGCCGCATGCGCGGAGCGGCGGACGCACGAAGCCCCTCCACGTGGAACGGCCGCGGCCGTCGACGTCCCACGACCGTCGGACGCGTCGGGATCGCACGCGACACTCGCCGACTCGGGCGTGGAGCTGGACGCCGGGCGGGGCCCTGCGACCGAGGACGGCTCCGCGGTGAGGTCGGCGACCGCCGTCTCCCGGTCCGCGGCGTCCGCCCTCGGCGAGGTGACCCCTCCGGGGATGGCGAAGGTGCCGGGTGGCACGTTCCGGATGGGAACGGACGACGAGGGGGAACTCGACGAACGCCCCGCCCACGACGTCGTCGTGTCGTCCTTCTGGCTCGACGTCACCGAGGTCACCAACGAGGACTACGAAGCGTGCGTCGTAGGAGGCGTGTGCGGTCCACCGAACCGGAAGATCGCCAGTTCGACCCACGCCGGCCCCGACTCCGATTTTTCGGGACCACGGCAACCCGTCGTCGGCGTCCGCTGGGACGACGCGAGGACGTACTGCACGAGCAAGGGCAAGCGCCTTCCACGGGAGGCGGAGTTCGAACGCGCGATCCGCGGCAGCGACGGTCGACGTTATCCGTGGGGCTCGGACGAGCCCACCCCCGAGCTCACGGTGTTCGGGAGACTGCTCGGTCACGGGGGCAAGACCGACGACGTCGGTTCCCATCCGAAGGGCCGGGGTCCGTACGGCCACGACGACCTCGCGGGGAACGTCTGGGAGTGGATGGAGGACGCGTACGATCCGCTGGCGTACTCGCGACCTTCCGCACGGACGGGAACGCCCGGCACCTGCGAGGAGATCCTCGAAGCCCAGGACACGCTGCGCCGCGAGGGGCGGCAGGGCTTCACCGGGACGAATCCGATCCCACGCGTGTGCGAGCGGGTGCTCCGTGGCGGAGCCTTCAACTACACGAAGGAAGGTTTGCGCTCGTCGAACCGCGTGCACCATCCCGGCTCGTTTCGCTTGGTCATGAGCGGATTCCGGTGTGCGAAGGACGCCCACGACTGACCACGGCATCGGAGGACGCTCCCCGACGTCGGTCGCATTCGTCGCCTGGCGCGCGCTCGTCGTGGCGACGTCACGTGCCGCTCCCGTATACTGAGGACACGCCCCGTGAGTTCGTCCGTCCCCGGAATCGAAGTCCCCGTGCGAGTCATCGGGCGCTACGCGCTCTACGGTGAAATCGCCGCCGGAGGCATGGCCACGGTCCACTTCGGTCGCCTGCTCGGTCCCGTGGGATTCGCCCGGACGGTCGCCATCAAACGGCTCCATCCCCACTTCGCGAAGGACCCCGAGTTCGTCTCGATGTTCCTCGACGAAGCTCGACTCGCGGCGCGCATCCGCCATCCCAACGTCGTCCCGACGGTGGACGTCGTCGCGACGGGCGGCGAGTTGTTCCTCGTCATGGAGTACGTGCAGGGCGAGTCCTTGGCGCGCCTGCTCCGCGCGATGAGGCTCCGGGAGGAACGCACGCCGGTGCGCGTCGTCGCTCCCGTCATTTGCGGAACACTCCGCGGGCTCCACGCGGCGCACGAAGCGCGCGACGAACAGGGTCGACCGCTGAACATCGTGCACCGGGACATGTCTCCGCAGAACGTCCTGCTCGGCACGGACGGCGTGGCGCGCGTGCTGGATTTCGGGGTGGCGAAAGCGGCCGGCCGTCTCCAAGCCACGCGCGACGGTCAACTCAAGGGCAAGCTCTCGTACATGGCGCCGGAGCAGTTGCGCGGCGAACACACGACGCGTTCCGCCGACATCTTCGCGACCGCCATCGTCATGTGGGAGTCGCTCACGGGCCGTCGTCTCTTCTCGGGCGACAACGAGGCGATCATCCTCGCGCGCGTCCTCGAAGGGGTGATCGAACCTCCCAGCGTGCCCGTCTTCGCCGAGTTCAAGGACATCCCCGACGACGAACGGAAGCTCTACGAGGCCCTCGATCCCATCGTCATGAAGGGACTGGAGCGGGATCCGGAGAAGCGCTTCAAGACGGCGCGCGAGATGTCGGTCGCGATCGAGAACGTCCTCGCCGGCTGGTCGGTCACGCAACTCGGCGAGTGGGTCGAGGACGTCGCACGCGACGTGCTCGAGCTCCGTGCGGACAGGGTCGCCCAGCTCGAGAGCTGTTCGGCCATCGCGACCGACTCCCAGCACAACATCCTCGCCCAGCTCCGGAACGATCCTCCGCCGACCCAACCGACGCCGGAGGGCACGGGTTCCGTTTTCTCGCCGACCCACGAACCGAGCGGCACGAACCCCGACTTCCCTCCGCCCGAAGGTGGCCCCAAGGGCGACAGTCACCGCGCTCCACCGTCGGCGCCGACGTTCGTCGGATCGTCGAAGTCGGGTCGCATGGCCGTGAGCCCGGACAGGTCGGAAGAGGAGGCGCCGAAGCGGTCCTCTCTCTACGACTCGCACAGCGTCAAGACGGGCGCGCTCGTGATGCACTCCTCGGTCGCCGCCGCCCCGAGGGATCCGGAGACGGGCGAACTGCTCGCGGCGGACCCCGGGCGTTCCGGCGCGCGTCGGAAGGGTCGCGTCGCGGTCGCGGGAGCGGCCGCCGCGAGTTTCGTGATCCTCGCCGCGGCGGCGTTCGCGTTTCGTGGCAACGGAGGCGCGGCGACCCAGGGTCCGGCGGAGACGACCGAATCCCGCGTCTCGGACTACCTCTCCGACGGCGAACGCGCGCTCGAACGGTTCGATCTCGAGACGGCGAAAGAGAAGATCGACAAGGCGAGCGCCTACGCCGAACGGGATCCGCGGGTCGTCGCCGTGGCGGCGCGCATCGCGGTCGCCCGGGCGGACGTCGCCTGGCAACGTCAGCTCCTCCTCCCCGCCGATTCGGCCGAAGCGCGTGACAACCAGGCCGTCCTCGCGGCGACGGGCGCCACGGCGGAGAAGCAGTCCGCGAGTGCCCTCGAGCTCGCCCCCAACGATACGCCCACGCTCGCGGCACGCGTCGACGCGCACCGTGTCCTCGGTGAACGTGCGGCCGCCGAACGCGTGTCGGCGAAGCTCGCGTCCGCGGCCCCGAGTCCGCACGCCAGCTACGCCCTCGCCGCTCTCGCGCTCGCCAATTCGAAGGACGGCCCCGTCGACGCCGACACGGTCATGCGCCTGCAGAACGCGGCCGACGTGGAAGCGACCTCCTCCCGCGCGCTCCCGCTCCTCGTGTTCGCCCTCGTGCGGGCCGATCGTGTCGACGACGCGAAACGTGCCGCGGCGCGCCTCTCGTCCCGCGAGTCGCCGCACCCGCTCGCTTCCGTCGTGAGAGCCTTCGTGGAACGGACGGCGAAGGGCACTCCGGCACCGACGCCCTCGGACCGTCCGAGCGGCAAGACCGAAGCGAAGGCGCACGGCGAGTCCGCCCCTGGCGCGGATCCGCGATCCCTCGTGGAGCAGGCCTCCGCGGCGCGGAAGAAGGGCGATCTCTCGCGCGCGAAGGCGCTCTACGAATCCGCGCTCTCGTCGAACCCGAACTCGTCGGAGGCGGTAGCCGGACTGGGCGACGTCGCGGCGGCGCAGCGCGACCTCTCCACCGCCCAGACCCTCTACCGTCGCGCGCTGTCCTTGAACCCGAATTACCTGCCCGCGATGCTGGGGCTCGCCGATTCGCAGTGGGACTCGGGCGACCAGACGAACGCGAAGAAGAGCTACCTGGCGATCACCGATCGTTTCCCTTCGACCGCGATTCCGATGCACGTGCGGCAGCGCATCGACGGATCGACGGGGAGCGGTGCGACGGGCGCGGCCGCGGGCGCCGTGGGTCGACCGACTTCGTCGCCGCCCCTCGAGCGGAACTTGCCGCCCGAACTCAAACGCACGCCCTGAGCGACGGCGCGACGTCGTCGGACGTCGGCGTCGTCACGGTTTCGGTGCGACCACGTCGAACGCGCGGTCGACGAGACCGGCGACGAACGTCCAGAAGCGCGCGTCGTCGAGTTCGGAGGGATCCCGTCCGAGCGCGACGGAGAACGACGGTTTGCCCAACGCGTATCCGAACATGGACGTGAGGACGGCGAGGAGCGCGAATTCGATGGTCTCCCGCGGAGGGGGTTTCCTCCCGGCGTGGACCGCGAAGAGTTCGATGGCGTCGGCGACTTGCCGGAGTCCTCGGGAACGCGCGGGGAAGAAGTCCGAGCGGGCGAGGCGTCCGGAAAGGAGCGCCCACGCCACGAGCCGCATCGTCGGACCTTCGGTGAGGATGGTCGCGAGCTTCGGCACGATGGAGGTCGGGGAGGCGTCGGGCCCGAGCGTGCGGAGCGCGGCGATGGCGCGTTCACGGACGTCCGAGATGCGCGCTTCGAGCACGGTGTCGACGAGGGCGTCGTAGGTCCCGAAGTAGTGGGTCACGAGGGCGTGGCTCACACCGGCCCGCGCCGCGACGTCCTTCAGGCCGACGCCGTCGGGGCTCCGCTCCGCGAACACGTCCCGCGCGGCGTCGAGAATGAGTCTCCGCGCCGCGTCCGGATCGCGTCGCACCCGTTTGGCGGGACGCGGGGCCTCCCGTACGACTTCCCGATTCCTCACTTTTTCCGGACGGTTGGCTGCACGTTTCCGTTCGCGTTGGTCCCGTCGCATCGTCCACCCACCCTACTATTGTCACCCTTGACAACACAAGACATGGCACTATTTTCAACATTGACAATAGCGGAGGTCCCCATGTCCACCGTCGCCATCCCGCCCGCCGTCCGACCGAATCGCGCTCCCTCCGTCGATCTGCCGCCGTGGCCCGTACGCGCCCGACAGGCCGCCTCCGCGCTCGGAGATCTGCTCGAAGACCCGAACCGCCTCGACCGCGTGCTCGCGCTCTGCGAAGCCGTGAACGCGAAGGTGCTCCCCGACATCTGGGGGCGCTTCCAGGCGGACGAGACCGGTCGCGCGATCCTCGAGGAGAAACCCGCCCTCGACCGGACGACCTTGGACTTCGCGGCGCTGCGTGCGCTTCCGGAAGGTACGCTCGGCCGCGAGTACGTGCGCTTCCTCGACGACAACGGCATCACGCCCGACGTCTTCAAGCGTCCCGATCTCGCGAACGCCGAGGTCGCTTACCTCGCGCAACGCATCCGCCAGACGCACGATCTCTGGCACGTGCTCACGGGCTACTCGCCCGACGTCCCCGGAGAAATCCTCCTCCAATGGTTCACGTACGCGCAAACCCGCGCGCCGAGCGCGTTCCTCATCGGCCTGTTCGGCACGTTGCGATTCGGCATCTTCGAGCGCGGATTCTTGCCGCGCGTGGTCCATGCGTACCGGAAGGGCGGCGCATGCCGGTTCCTTGCCACCGTCCGATGGGAGTCTCGATGGAACGACCGCGTGGAGGATCTGCGACGCGAATTCGACTGCACGAACGTGGCGAGCGGGTGATTCCCACGGGCGCCGTCGACGACTGACGCACGCGTCCAGGTAGGGTAGGAAGGGCGGGTGATGACGCCCTCGCCCTCCGCCCGCACGTCCCTCCCGTCGCGCCTCCTCGACCGAACGAGCACGTTCCCGTGGAGGTCCGCCCTCCCGCTGGTGCTCCTCGCCTTCGCGGCGTGCGGTCCGAACGAAGTTCCGACGGACGTGAAGGCCCCGACGCCCGCGCCGGCCGTGACGGCCGCCGCACTGCCGACGGCGACCGCTCCCGCGACGGACGCCAAGCCGAACGCCGACGCCGCGTTCGACGCCGTGGCCGCGGAGTTCCTGAAGGGCGCCCTCGAACTCGATCCGGTGGGCGCGACCCAACTCGGCGATCACACGCACGACGCCGTGCTCCCCGATCCCGACGTCACGGGCGACGCCGCGAAGAAGGCGTTCTACGCGCGCATCGCGAAGTCCCTCGCGACCATCGACTCGAAAGCTCTCGGCAAGGAACGCGCGATCGATGCCGAGATCCTCCGGAACCAACTCGCCTACGGCGCGTTCGCGATCGACGAACTCCAGGAGACGTCGAAGAGCCCGCTCTTCTACACCTCCCTCGTCGGAGACGCGCTCGACCCGCTCGTCAGTCGCGACTTCGCGCCCGTCGACGTGCGGATGAAGAGCCTCGCGGGGCGCCTCGCGGAGGTGCCACGGATCGTCGCCGTCGCGAAGAAGCGCCTCGGCACGCCCGCGAAGGTGCACACGGAGACCGCCATCGAGCAGAACAAGGGTCTCCTCGCGCTCACCTCGAACGGCTTCGACGACGTCCTGAAGACGGCGCCCGCACAGAAGGAAGCGGTCCTCGCCGCCGCGAAGAAGGCGAACGCGGCGCTGAAGGAGCTCGACGTCTTCCTCCGGAAGGATCTCCTCCCCCGAAGCACCGGCGACTTCCGCCTCGGACGGGCCACCTACGAGAAGAAGCTCCGCTTCGTCCTCGAGGACGACGTCGCCAGCGAAACCCTCGTCGCCGGCGCGAAAGCGCTGCTGACGGAGACGCAGGACGCCATGGCCCGCACCGCACTCGAGGTGTGGCCGCTCGTGATGAAGGGTCCGCCGCCGAAGGCCGAAGATCGCGCCGCGCGGAACAAGATGGTCAAGTCCGTCCTCGACAAGCTCGCGGAGACGCGGCCGAGCGACAAGACCATCCTCGCGGACGCCACCAAGGAACTCGAGCGCGCCACCGCCTTCGTGAAGGAGCACGATCTCGTCCGCCTCCCCGAGGAGCCTTGCAAGATCATCGAGATGCCCGAATACCGACGGGGCGTCGCCATCGCGTACTGCGATTCGTCGGGCCCGCTCGAGGCCAAGCAGGAGACGTTCTACGCCATCTCGCCCACGCCGAAGGACTGGCCCGCGGCCCGCGCCCTCTCCTTCTACAAGGAGTACAACCACGCGATGCTCGCGGACCTCACGGTCCACGAGGCCATGCCCGGCCACTACCTGCAGGCCATGCACGCGAACAAGTTCAAGTCCGACGTCCGCGCGGTGTTCGGCAACGGCGCCTTCGAGGAAGGGTGGGCCGTCTACACCGAGTGGCTCATGGCCAAGTACGGATTCGGCGGTCCGAAGGTGCGCCTGATGCGCGAGAAGATGGTGCTCCGCCTCGCGGCGAACGCCATCCTCGACGCGAGCGTCCACGCCGGCACCATGACCGAGAAGGAAGCGCTCGACCTCATGATGAAGGAAGCCTTCCAGGAAGAGGGCGAGGCCGTCGGCAAGTGGAAGCGAGCGCGCCTCACGAGCGCCCAGCTCACCACCTACTATTACGGGTTCTCGGAGTTCGCGAAGCTCCGCGCGGTCGTCGAGAAGAAGCCCGGGTTCAAGGAGCGCACGTACCACGACGCCCTCCTCTCCCACGGCGCGCCCTCGATGAAGGTCACCCGCTCGCTCTTCGCGGATTGAACCGATGCCCCCGGCACAGAGCGGAACCTCCGAAGAACCGAAAGCGGACGTCTTCACCTTCGACGGGGGCGATCCGTCGAGCGCGACGTTCCTCGCGACGTGGACGCGTCTCTTCGAGAGCGATCCGGATGCCCACGCTCTCCAATCGCCGCCCTTCGTTTGCGCCGAGATCCAGAGGCTCCCGCGCACGCGCACGAAGGCCACCGCCGTCACGTGCGTCGTCGGCGGCGAGATCGTGGGCCTCGGCGTCCTCGCGCCGAAGATCCTGAACGCGTCACGCGTCTCCGGCTTCGGCCCGCGCATCCCGCTCCACGGGCACCGCCTCGTCGGCAACCGGTTCCTCGTGTCCGATCCGTCTCCCGAGGTGTTCCGTGCGCTCGTACGGGCGACAGCGGAGCACGTGAACGCGAGCGGAAGTCAGTTCCTCCTCCTCGAAGACGTCGACAAGGACTCGCCGCTCCACCGCGCGATCGTGGAGCTCGAGCGCGACGGCTTCCAAACCTTCGTCCCCGACCCGTTCCAGCCCCACCTCCGGATCGCGATGGCGGGCGACGCCGAAGCGTACTGGGGGAAGTTCTCGGGCAAGACGAAGAGCACCTTCCGTCGGAAGCTCAAGAAGTTCGGCGAGTCGAAGCTCGTGCGCGTCACGAAGCCCGACGAGGTGGCCGACTTCCTCGCCGAGGCGCACGCCATCTCGAAGGAGACGTGGCAGTCCCGCCACCTCGGTCTCCGCATCAAGAACGACGACGACGAGAGGACCCTCTTCCGTATCCTCGCCGAGCGGGGCCTCCTCCGATCGTACCTGTGGAGGGTCGACGGAAAGCCCGCGGCCTTCCTCGTCGGCAACCAATACAAGGGCACCTTCAACTACGAGGAGGTGGGCTACGCGCGCGCGTTCGCGCGGAACTCCCCCGGTCAGATGATGCTGCTCCAAGTGCTCGACGATCTCTTCGTCCACGACAAGCCCGATCGCTTCGACTTCGGTTTCGGGGACGCCGAGTACAAGCGGCTCTTCGCGAACGACACGAGCGAGAGTGGCGTCGTCTGGGTCGTTCCTCCGCGGATCACGATGCGCGCGACGATGCTCGTCCTCCGGTCCCTCCTCCGCGTGAAACGGCTCGCGAGGGATGCGGCGAAGAAGGCCGGCCTCGAGAGTCGGCTCCGTCAGTGGGTCCGGTACGGCCGCGGCGGCGCGCCGGCGGGCGCACCCGAGGCGACCCCGGAACCCGGCAAAAATGCGGGCGAAGGCGACGCATCCGCGAGCGACTGAGGGATCGGCGGCCCCACGACGGGTTCCGTGCTATTCGCCCGCCCGATCCCATGGACCAGACGCTCCTCCGAAACTACCTGGCCACCGTCTACGAGCTCCCCTCCGTCCAAGGGCCCGTCCGCGCGTCCCTCGACGGCGACCTCGTCACCGACCCGTCGACGTTGCCCGAGCTCCTCACACGGACCTTCGCGGTCCTCACGGCGTACAACCCCCGATCGATGCTGCTCCCGCGGAAGGTGAACGACGGTCGTCACGTCGTGCTCCGTGATCTGCTCATCCTCGGGTGCTACCGCGTCGAAGCCTGCGTCGGTCACGAGGACGATCCCGAGGGAACGTGGCGCGAACCTTCGTGGCTCGTCCACGGCATGGACCGGGAGGAAGCCATCGCGTTCGGTCGCGTGTTCCGCCAGAACGCCGTGCTCTACTGCAAGGACGCGCGGCCGGAACTCATCGTCACCGATCCCACGTTCGACGACGTCGGCAAGACCATCACGGGCAACTGGCGCGTGCGCTCCTGAAGGGCCGCGAGCGGTCTCAGGCTTCGAACCGGTAGCCCACGCCGCGGACGGTGATGAAGTGCTTCGGCGCTTCGCGATCCTCCTCGAACTTCGCCCGGAGCTGCTGGATGAAGTTGTCGATGGTGCGCGGCGTGCCGTGGTGACTCGGTCCCCACACCTCGCGCCAGATGTCCTCGCGCGAGAGCGCCTTGCCCCGGGCGCGGACGAGGCACTGGAGGACGTCGAACTCGGTCGCGGTGATCTCGATCGCAGCGTCGGCGCGGTGGACGGTGCGTGCGTCCAGATCGATCCGGAACGCGCCGAACACGACGACCTCGTGGGCGGACGGTACGTGCCGACGCCCGCGACGTAGGGCACCGCGCACGCGCGCGAGGAGCTCCGCCAGACTGAAGGGTTTCTCGACGTAGTCTTCCGCACCGAGTTCGAGACCGGTGACCTTGTCGATTTCGCCCGTCCGGGCGCTCAGGACGATGATGGGCGTCGCGTGACCTCCGCGACGGAGTTCCTGGAGCACCTCGAACCCGTTGAGCCTCGGCAACATCACGTCGAGGAGGATCAGATCCGGATTCGTGCGATGGAATTCGCGGAGCGCCACCTCGCCGTCGTCGGCGCAGACCACGTCGTAACCTTCCGCCTCGAGGTTGATGCGGAGTCCGAGCGCGATATTGGCGTCGTCCTCGACGACCAGCACCCTCTGCTTCGGCTTCCCTTCGGCGTCGTTCTTCGTCACGTCACGGCCCCTCGGATGGCCGGCACGGATCTACATCAACTGGACCTCGTCGGGGACCCCGGTCCTGTCGAATCCCTGCGCTGTGGGGGAATCCGGGACGGTCGTTCGTCCACGGGCCCTTCGGCGACCGGGATCCGGAGATGGAACGTGCTTCCTTCGCCGTTCGCGCTCTCGACGGACACCTTCCCTCCGTGGGCACGGACGATGTGTTTCACGATGGCGAGACCGAGACCGCTGCCTTCCCTCGCGCGGGAGAGGCGATCGTCGATGCGGTAGAACTTGTCGAAGATGCGGCGCTGTTCGGGTCGCGGGATCCCCTCGCCGTTGTCCTTCACGGAGAAGTCGACGAACCGGCCGTCGACCTTCGCGGAGAGGCGCACGACCGCGGGATTGCCCCCGTACTTGTGCGCGTTCGACAGGAGGTTGAGGAGGGCGTCGACCAGCGCGTGGCGGTCCGCCATGACGGGAGGCAGGTCGGCCGCGACGTCTTCGGAGAACTCGATGGGTTCGCGCATCCGGAGTGGCGAGAACGCTCCGACGGTGTCGTCGACGATCATCCGCACGTCCTCGGCACGGAGCTCGTAGAGCTTGCGCCCCGCTTCCATGCGTCCCCAATCGAGGAGACGTTCGATGCGCCGCGTGAGACGATCCGTCTCCTCGGAGAGCGCCTTCACGCACTTCTCGCGGGTCTCCTCGTCGGGCGCTCGCGTGAGCGTGTCCGCGAAGAGGCGCACGGCGGTCAGCGGCGTACGGAGTTCGTGGCTGACCTTCGACACGAAGTCCGCCTGGAGCTCGCTGAGGTTCGCTTCCCGACGGAGGAACACGATCACGAGGACGACGCCCGTGACGAGCGCCGACACGAAGCTGAGGAGGAGAATCCCCAGCAGGAGATTGTACTGCGCCTCCCCGAGGAACATGAGCACGATTCCCAGCGAGAGGACGAACCCCGTCGGGATGATGATGAGGTAGACGAGGAGCGTGACGATCCGGCGGTAGCCGAGCCGCTGGCGGTTCGTGATGGCCACGCCGAGAGAGTGCACCGCTTTCGCGGCGGGGACCACTTCGCCGGCGGCGCGGACGGCGCGATCCCGGCGTCACCGGACCGTACGGGACTGTGGCGGTACGGCGCCCTTCGGGACGAATCGACGCAGGAATACCACGGCACCGACCGCCGTTCGTCACCCGTCTCGGGCTTCCTCGGGGTGGCACGTGGACTGCAACGTCCGGAGAGATACCGAAGGAAGGGATCGAACGATGAACGTCCTCACCATCGCGGAGACGCAGTCCGGGAAGGCAGCGGAGCCCGCTGCGGGCGATCTCGTCGGCGGCGCGTACCGTCTCGTGGCTCCGCTCGGTCGAGGTGCGTCGAGCGTCGTGTGGCTCGCGGAAGACGAACGCACGGGCACCACGGTCGCGGTGAAAGCCCTCCACCCGTCCGATTCTGCGCGCGCGAAATTCGAGGAGCGCTTCGAACGAGAGGTCCGCATCCTGGGTCGTCTCCACGGCGCTTCCGGCGTACGCCTCGTCGCTTCGGGCGACCACGGAGGCGTGCCCTTCGTCGTGATGGAGCACGTCCGGGGCATCACCCTCGCTCGCCTCCTCCGTAGGAAGGGGCATCTCGGACTCCCGTTCGTGGGCCACCTCGTGCGATCCCTCCTGGCGACGCTCGCAGCCGTCCACGCGGAAGGCGTCGTCCACCGGGACGTGAAACCCTCGAACCTCGTCGTCGAGGGAACGACCGACCGCGCACGCCTCGCGTTGGTCGACTTCGGACTGGCGACCTCCGTGGACGAGCCGTGGATCACCGGCCACGGCGTCACCGTCGGCACCGCGCTCTACATGAGCCCGGAACAAGCCTTTTCCCCCGAGCCGACGGACGTGCACGCGGATCTTTGGGCGGCCGCGGTCGTGGCTTACGAGTGTCTCACCGGACGCCCCCCTTTCGAAGGAGACACGTTCGCGTCCGTGTGCGTCGCGCTCCATCGTGGCATGTTCCCGGACGCGACCGTGCTCCGGGAGGATCTCCCGCCTGCCCTCGACGCCTTCTTCGACGTCGCGTTCGCCCCCGCGAAGGGGAGCCGCTTCCACGACGCCGCCTCCATGTCCGAAGCCTTCGACGACGCCCTTTCGGACGAGCGCAGCGCGCAGGTCGTCGCCCGCGCGCGTGCGGAGGCCCGTCGGGCCGGCTCCCTCACGTCACGTCGATCGCACGCCGCATGACGCCGACCGGCGCCGATTCACCGAACCAGAGTTCGAACGCGCGCTCCGCCTGACGCGCGAGCATGCCGCGACCGTCCTCGGCGCGGAGGCCACGCGCGCGCGCGCGGGAGACGAACGCGGTCGGTGCGTCCGCGTAGACCACGTCCAAGACGACGGCCGTGTCCGGCAACGCGTCCCATGCGAGGGCCTCCACGGCGGTCCGCCCGCCGTCGGTCGCCGAACCTGCACCGTGCGACCCGAGGCCCGCGCTCGTGGCCTGCACGACGATGGCGATGGCACGATCCGCCTCGACATCCGGGGCGAGCTCCGTCGCGCGGACGACGACCGACCCGGTGGCGTCGCGGAGTTCCGATTCGAACGCACGGGCGACGTGGGTGTCCGAGAATCTCCGGGAACGCACCTCGATGGTCCGGATGATCCCGGAGCGGGCGAGGGCGAACATCGCGGCGCGTGCGGCACCTCCCGCACCGAGGACGAGGGCGTGGACGGCGTTTCCGCCGGACCGGATGCCGAGGTCGGCGAATTCGTCGACGAGGGCGGGCGCGTCCGTGTTGTGGGCGATCACCTTCCCGTCGGACGTCCGTACGAGCGTGTTCGCGGCTCCGATGACCCGGGCCGTCGCGTCGACGCCGTCGACGAAGGCGAGAACGCGCTCCTTGTGAGGCACGGTGACGTTCGCGCCCTCCAACTCCCCGCGCCGGACGGCATCCACCGCGTCCGCGAGCGCGTCCGGGACGACGTGACGCGCTTCGTACACGTGGGACCACCCGAGGGCGCGGTACGCCGCGGAGTGCATCCGCGGACTCTTCGAATGGCCGACCGGGTCGCCGAAGAGGGCGAACCGTTTCACGACTTCGGCTCGACCGAATCGACCACGGCGGTGAGGACGCCGTCGTCGACGCGGACTCGGAGGGAATCGCCGCGGGAGACGTCCTGGACCTTGCGGACCGCACGGCCGTCGGAGCGGGACGCGATGGCGTACCCGCGACCGAGCACCTTGAGCGGGCTCATGGCGTCGAGACGTGCGCTCGCTTGGGAGAGATTCCGCGCGTGGACGTGGAGTCGTTCCCGCGTCGTGGACGCGATCCGCTCCTCCAGCTTCGTGACGGATGCCCGCTCGCGCTGGATGACGGAGCGTGGATGGAGGAACGCGAGACGTTCGCGGGTGCGGAGGAGCGCCTCCGACTTCGACCGGACCAGGTCGTGCGCGCACGCCTCGAGGCGCATGGTCTTGTCGTCCTTCGACTGCTGGAACGCCGCGAGCAGGAGTCGCGGATCGGCGACGTCCTTCCGGAGTTCGGAGAGGGCGAGGCGGTCGTCGTGGATCCGCGACCGCATGGCCCGGACCAGCGCGAGGCTCGTCTCGCGGAGGAGCATGCGACGGGCCCGCGCGTCGGGGACGACCATCTCCGCGGCCTGGGAAGGCGTGGCAGCCCGCGCGTCGGCGGCGAAATCGGTGAGCGTCACGTCGACCTCGTGACCGACGGCGCTCACGACCGGAACGGGGCACGCTCGGATCGCCCGGACGAGGGCCTCGTCGTTGAACGCCGCGAGGTCGTCGGCCGAACCTCCGCCGCGGCCGACGAGGATGACGTCGACCTCGTCCACGCGCGCGAGCTTCTCGAGGGCCGCGCGGATCGACTCCGCGGCCCCGGCACCTTGTACGAGAGCCGGCGCGAGGAGCACGCGTGCGCCGCCCCTACGGAACGCGACCTTGCAGATGTCGTGGATGACGGCGCCCGTGCGGCTCGTGACGACGCCGACGATCCGGGGCGCTTCGGGGAGTGGGCGCTTCTTCGCGGGATCGAAGAGGCCCTCCGCGGCGAGCTTCGCCCGGAGCTTCTCGAGGGCCTCCTGGAGGGCGCCCGCGCCTTCCGCTTCGGCACGGTCCGCGACGAATTGCAGGCGTCCGCGGGGAGCCCAGAACGAGGGGCGGCCCCGGAGACGGACGCGTGCACCGTCGACGACGAGCGCCCGCGATCGCGCGGTCAAGCTCGTCTTGTACATGGCGACGTCGATGGATGCGTCCTCGTCCTCGTCTTTGAGTGCAAAGTACAAGTGACCGCTGGCGGCGGGCCGGGCTCCGGTGACCTCGCCTTGCACCCAGACGGGCGCCTCGAACGACCCCTCGAGGGCCCCTTTGATGGCGCGGTCGAGGTCCCCGACCGAAAGTACCGGCGGTTCCTTGGGCGCTTCGACGGCGGGCTCCGCCTTCGGGGTGAAATCGAACGTCAGCGAACGGTCCCGCACGGGCCGGAGCCTAGCAAAGCCTCGGGCGGTCTCCTCGCAATCTTGCGACCCGCAGCGAACGGACGAGGCTAAGATGCGCCGCCATGGCTCGGACCTTCAAGAAAGTGCTCATCGCGAACCGTGGCGAAATCGCCGTTCGGGTCGTCCGCACCCTCCACGAGATGGGCATCGGCGCGGTCGCCGTCTACTCCGACGTCGATCGCGCGGCGCTCCACGTCCGCGTCGCCGACGAAGCGATGCCCATCGGTCCCGCGGCAGCTTCCGAGAGCTATCTGCGTGTCGACAAGATCATCGACGCCGCGAAGAAGTCCGGCGCCGAAGCCATCCACCCCGGCTACGGGTTCCTCAGCGAGAACCCCGCCCTTCCCGAAGCGTGCGAACGGGCGGGCATCGCGTTCATCGGTCCCCCCGCGAGCGCCATGCGCGACATGGGGTCGAAGACGGCGGCCCGGAAGAAGATGGCCGAGGCCGGTGTGCCCATCGTCCCCGGTGCCCTGTGCGACACGACCGACGAAGCGAAGGCCGCAGCGGCGAAGATCGGTTACCCGGTCATGCTCAAGGCGGCGAGCGGAGGCGGCGGCAAGGGCATGCGCCTCGTCGCGGATCCCTCCGAAATGGCGACGGCCTGGGAGCGAGCCCGGAGCGAAGCGAAGAAATTCTTCGGCGACGACACGGTCTACATCGAGAAGGCGATCATCGCGCCGCGCCACGTCGAGATCCAGGTCCTCGGCGACAAGGACGGCAACATGATCCACGTCCTCGAGCGCGACTGCTCGATCCAGCGCCGCAACCAGAAGGTGGTCGAGGAGACGCCCTCGCCGGCGGCGTCGCGCGATCTCGTGGCGAAGATGGGCGCCATCGCCGTCCAGGGTGCGAAGGCCGTCGGCTACTTCTCCGCGGGCACGTTCGAGTTCCTCCTCGCTCCCGACGGCAACTTCTACTTCCTCGAGATGAACACGCGCCTGCAGGTCGAGCATCCGGTCACCGAACTCGTGACCGGCTTCGATCTCGTGCGCGAGATGGTGCGCGTGGCGCAAGGCGAGTCGCTCGGCATCTCCCAGGCCGACGTGGTCGGGCGAGGCGCCGCGATCCAATGTCGTATCTACGCCGAGGACCCCGCGAGCGGCTTCCTCCCGTCCCCCGGTGTCATCGAGACGCTCCGCACTCCCGCGGGTCCCGGTGTGCGGGACGACGGCGGTGCGTATCCGGGCTGCACCATCTCGAGCTTCTACGACCCCCTCATTTCCAAGCTGTGTGTGTGGGCGCCGGACCGGGAGCGCGCGGTCGCGCGGATGCGTCGTGCCCTCTCGGAATACGTCGTCACGGGAATCCGCACGAACCTGGCGTTCCACCAGAAGCTCTTCGAGCACGCCGACTTCGTCCGCGGCCACTACGACACCGGGTTCCTGGAGCGCCACAAGGACGAACTCCTCGGGTACGCGACCGTGGACGCTTCGAACCGCGACGCGTTCGCGGTGGCCATCGCGGTCGCCGCGGCACGCATGGAAAACGCGCTCGGCGCCCATTCCGCGCGGGAATCCGAGATGGGTGCCACGCTCTCGCCGTGGGTATCGCACCACCGCGCACGTGCGCAGGTGCGCTGAAGTCTCCACGACCCGGGGCGTGGATCCATCGTCCTACGCTCTCTGACAAAACGATCGCCTGAGACTCGGTCGACCCAGGATCCGGCCGAAACCCGGGTGCTAGTTTTGAGGGGTGATTCCGCGCATCCAGAAGCTCCCACTCGGGGCGGTGGCAAACGATCCGACGTCCCCTGCCCGCGGCTTCGTGGAATCCCTCGGTGCGGCCCTTCCCGCGGGACTCATGACGGCCGCGTGTGGACTGCCCGCGTGGGCCGTCGCGTGCGCGAGCACGGTCTCCGCGCTCTCGCTCCTGGCGGTCCGTTCGCACGCCGCTCGACGCGAGGCGCGGGATCGTTCGCGGGAACGATCGTGGCTCGTGATCGACGACGAAGGCATCACGCGCGTCGCGGGGGAGACGTCGACACGTCTCGTGCGCTGGTCCGAACCGTTCGGCGTGACGCTCTTCGCCGATCGTGCACGCACGCACCTCGTCTTCGCGTTCACGACGCGGGACGGTGCACGGTACGTGGGCGCCAACGTGACCTTGCGCGAAGACACGCGGCACCGCGCGCTCGTGGCCGCGGCGGCGACCCTCGCCGATCACGATCTCGAGAACTCCCTCGCGTCCGAGGACGCGTGGCTCTCCGAGGAACACGCGGACGCGCTGATCGACACGCTCCTCCACCGGGACGCGGCGGCGTTCGCACGCTTCTATCTCTCCACGCCCTCCGGCGAGGAAGTGGTCGTCGATCCGCACCGCGTACGGGTGGGCGACAGGACCTTCTCGCTCCACGAACCGCTCGCGGTACGGAACGCGGTCTTCCACGAATCCGGTGGCCGGGTCGCGACGATCTACCACGCGACCGTCGTCGCGCAGGGCGACGTCGAGCTCGCCTTCATCGCGCCGATGCCGGCGGATCTCTCCTGGGGCTCGACGCGACGTGGCTCGCAGGGTCCCGTGCGGGACGCGCTCCTCCGCCGCGCCTTGCGCCGCGACTCGCGCCTCTACGCGGCCGAACCCGAACCGCCGCCGTCCCGCGACCTCCGCGTCGCCATCGATCGCCTGTTCATGTTGCCGCTCCGCACGATGCTCGACCGCGCGCCGCGTCTCGTGCGCACGCCGACGCGCGAGGTGGCGGCGCCGCCGCCCGCGAACGCACCGCCGGGAGTCACTTCGCGCGTTTCATGACGCGTCCCTCGGCCACCCAATAGAGGTGGCACTTGTCCTGCGCCAAGCCCCGGGGATGGGCCTGGGCCGCGGCGAACACCTCGGGCTTCGAACCGTCCTTCTTCGCACGGACGATGCTGCCGCTGGTGTCGAGACTCGCGGGGATCCCGCTGTTTTCCGGGCTCCCGTAGTTGGCCCAGTACACGAAGTCGCCGTCGACCAACACGCTCGCGGGCGTCGCCTGCCCTCCGGCGACGGTCACGCTCTGCACGCCCGCCTTGTCCACGCTGTAGACGCCGTCCGCCGCCGTCCAGAAGACGCGCTCGCCGTCGACCGCGATCCCGGTCTGACCACCGCTGCCCGGCAGGAGCGTCCTGGGTTCCCCCCCGGTCTTCGCGACGTGCATGACTTGGTCGGCGTCGATGTTGGTGAAGTAGACGTCCGTCGCGTCGACCGCGAGATGGATCGGCCGGATGCGTCCTGTGGCGACGTTCGTGGTGGTCCCCGCGGTGCGTCCGTACCGCTGGATGCCCGAACCCGAGAAGCCGACGCCGTTGTTCACCCAGAAGACGCCGTCGGTCCCGTCGGGGGCCATGCGTCCGGGCACGGTCTGCCCCGTGGCGATGATCGTGCTCGTTCCCGACGCCACCGAGTACCGACCCACGATTCCGTCGCCCTGGCTCGTCCAGTACACGTCGGTGCCGTCCGTCGCGATGCCGATGGGATTCGCGGCATCCCCGAGCGTCTCGACGGCGCCGCCCGCGAGCGGCACCCGGAGGAATTTCCCGGACTTCGAGTCGTCGTCGATGCCCGCGACGAAGTACGCGTGCGGCTCGACGATGGCGATGTTTCGAGGTTGGAGGACGAGCCCTTGGACGAGGGTGACGACGTTCGTCGCCTCCTTCGGACAGCCTTCCGGGTTCGTCGCTCCGGCATCGACGACGTTGACGTCACCGCCGCACCCGATCGTCGCGAGGGTTCACAGTGTCAGGGCAACGACCGCCAAGACGGCCGGAGACCGCGGGAGGGTTCCCAGGGCGACGTTGCGCCGTGGTCCACGACGGGAACGCGTCATCCTGGGAAGGATATCACTTCGAGCGCGAAAGCACCCGTCCGTCGCTGGACCAGTACAGCGCGCAGCCGTCGGCGGCGAAGTCGCGCACGTCGGAAGGCGCCGCGCTCCTCCCGGACGCGAGGACCACGGCGGTGCCGGGACCCGCGGGAGCGGCACCGGAGAGCGTCTCGATCGCCCCACCGGCCTTGGCCGCGCGGTAGAGGCCCGAACCGACGACGTGACATGGGAGCGAGTCGCCCGAAAGTGCACCGACGCCGCACGTCCCTTCGAGGTGGCCGGCGTTCATCCAGGTCACGTGGGCGCCGTCGACGACGAGGCGTGTCGGATGATCCTGCCCCGTCGCGATCGTGACGGGCGTCCCGGAATCGGTGCGCGCGAGGATGGAGGATCCGGCGGCGTAGAACACGACCCCTCCTTCGACGTCGACCCCTCCGATGCCGGCGGCGTCGACCACGACCGAGGAGGTCGCGAGGGTCGCGCCTTCGCCGATCGTCGCGCGGGCGAGCTCGTTCGACCCTCGGACGAAAAAGAGGTCGTTCCCGTCGACGACCAGCTCGGCGGCGATGCCGTCGAACGTCTTCACCCACGCGAGAGTCCCGGTCGCGGCCTCGATGCGTGCGAGACCGGTCTTCATGTCCTTGGGTGCGCCGGACACGAACGCGAAGTACACGGCGTCGCCGACCTTCGTGAGGGCGAGCGGCGTGGCCGACTGCCAGCCTTCGGAACCTGGAGGAGCGAAGCGGGCGGCGGGAGTGTCGCCCGCACGACGGACCCGGTGGAGTCCGCCGTCGCCGGCGTCGGTGAAATACACGTACTCCCCGAGCGCCACGGCACGCGTCGCGAATGGCGCCGCCGCGAGACGCTTCGGCGTGCCGCCCGAACGGGACACGGAAAGGATCTCGCTCTTCTCGGGAGCATCGCCCTCGGCGAGGAACACGACGTCCTCGGCGTCGACGTCGATGGCGCCCACGCGGAATGCGGCTCCGGACGGATCGAGGGAGACGAGCGCGCGGGTCGCTCCGTCGGTCGGCATCGACCCACAGGACCGGAGGTCGACGAGCGTCTCGGGCGTGGGCGCGGGATCGACGTGCCCGCCACACGCGGCGAGGAGCGTCGAACCCAGAACGAGAGAGTGAACGGTCCCACGAAGCTTTCGCATTCCCCAGTCCTCCAAGGCGGGGCCTACCCGCGTGCGAGGTGCGCCGCAACCTTCGCGGCACGTCCTCCGGCGATTGCGCCCGCGACGGCCGATTCCACGGTTCGATTTTCGGGGCAATCCGGCGTGACTTTCTCGAGCCGGCCGGCGTGAAGTCGGTCTAGAAACGTCGGCTCCGCATGCCCGATCGGTTCTACATCACGACGCCCATTTACTACGTCAACGACGTCCCCCACCTCGGGACGGCGTACTCCACGGTCGTGGCGGACGCGCTGCGTCAAGCGCACGCGCTCTTCGGACACGAGACGCGCATGCTCACGGGCACCGACGAACATGGGCTCAAGATCGCCCAGACGGCGGAAGCTCGTGGCGTCCCGCCGCAAGCCTTCGTCGACGAGGTGAGCGAACGCTTCCGCACGGCGTGGCCCCGACTCGGCGTGAACCCCGACGACTTCATCCGCACCACCGAACCGCGCCACGTCGCCTTCGTGCAGGAACTCTGGAAGAAGGTGGAAGCCAACGGCTTCCTCTACGAGGACGCGTACGAGGACTGGTACTGCGTCGGGTGCGAGGGCTTCAAGACCGAGAAGGAGCTCCTGCCGGGCAACCTCTGTGCGATCCACCTGAAGCCCGTCGAGAAAGTGAAGGAGTCGACCTACTTCTTCAAACTGTCGCAGTTCCAGGATCAGCTCCTCGAGCTCTATCGGACGCGACCGGAGTTCGTGGAGCCCGAGACGCGCAGGAACGAAGTGCGCACCTTCGTCGAGGGCGGACTCCGGGATCTCAGTGTCTCCCGCACCAGTTTCTCGTGGGGCATCCCCGTCCCGGGCAATCCGAAGCACGTCATGTACGTGTGGTTCGACGCGCTCGCGAACTACCTCTCCGCGTTGGGCGGAACGGACGGTCCCCACGGTCGTTTCTGGCCGCCGAACGGCAAGGTCGTCCACCTGGTCGGCAAGGACATCGTCCGCTTCCACGCCGTCTATTGGCCGGCGTTCCTCCTCGCCGCCGGGTATCCGAAGGAGTCGCTCCCGACGACCGTGTACGCGCACGGTTTCCTCAACATCGACGGCCAGAAGATGTCGAAGTCCCTCCGGAACGCCGTCGACCCGCTGGTGATCGCGCGGGAGATGGGATCCGACGTCCTTCGCTACTACCTGCTCCGCGCCATCTCCCTCGGTCAGGACGGCGACTTCGATCGCAAGGGCCTCGTCGAACGGTACAACGCCGACCTCGGCAAGAACCTCGGCAATCTCCTTAACCGGGTCCTCGGTCTCGTGACGAAACTGGCGGGAGGCGTCGTTCCCGCCATGGGCGAACGGACGTCGCTCGAGGACGAGTTGGTCCTCGCGGTGGAGAAGGCCAGCACGGACGCACGGGATGCGTGGAAGGCCCTCGCTCCGAATCGGGCCCTCGAACACACGTGGTCCGTGGCGTCGCTCGCGAACCAGTACGTCGATCGCGCCGCGCCTTGGACCGAAGCCAAGAAGGGCGACGCCGCTCGGGTCGGCACCATCCTCGCGACGCTCCTCGAGACCCTCCGCATGCTGAGCGCGCAGATCTGGCCCGCGATGCCTGGAAAGAGCGCCGCGATGCGCGCCCAACTCGGTCTGCCGCCGCTGACGCCCGAGATCGGATCGGATCACTTCCCGGTGCGGTTCGAACCTCGCCCCCCCGGGACGAAACTCGAACTCGGCACCCCCCTCTTCCCGACCTACGACGACGACGCCACCCGGACCCTCCTCGAGAAGATCATGCCCGAACTGCCGCCCGCCCCCTCCCCCGCCGCGTCCCCCGAGACGGCACCGACCGCCGCCACGAAGCCCGCGGAAGGCGACGCCGCTCCCGCAGCCCCCATCGCCTACGATCACTTCGCGGCCGTCGATCTCCGCGTGGGGCTCGTCACCGCCGCCGAGAAGGTCCCGAAGAAGGACAAGCTCCTCAAGCTGGCGGTCGATCTCGGTGAAGCCACGCCCCGCACGATCATCGCGGGTCTCGCGCTCACCTTCCAGCCGGAGGCGCTCGTCGGCAAGCGCGTCGTCGTCGTCGCGAATCTCGCGCCGCGCGACTTCGGCAAGGGACTCGTGTCCCACGGCATGTTGCTCGCGAGCGGTCCCAGCGAGGCGTTGCACCTCGCGGGAATCGACGACGGCGTCGCCCCAGGTTCGCGTCTGAAGTAGCGGTCAGACGTCCTTCGACGTCATCTTCTCGAGGACGAGGGGCGAGGACGGCGGAGCCGTGTCGCCGATGGCGAACGCGGCGGCCACGCGCGCTTTCGCGTCGCCGGCGTCCGCCGCGGAGTGGACCTGGAGTCGGGCGAGGGCGTCTCCCTTGCGGACGGACGTTCCGGGCTTCGCGTGGACGAGGATACCGACGGCAGGGTCGACCTTCTGGTCCGCCCTCGTGCGGCCCGCTCCCATGGAGACGGCGGCGAGTCCGATCGCCAGGGAGTCGACCGTCGTCACGATGCCGTCGCGTGGTGCGTTCACCACGACTTCCTCCTTCGCGATGGGGAGGCGCGAGGGATCGGTGACGGCCCGAGGGTCGCCGGAGTGGGCTTGGACGAGTCGCTCGGCGACACGAACCGCGTCCCCGTTCGCGATCGCCGCGGCCATCAACGTCCGCGCGTGGGCCGTGTCGGTCGCCTTCTTGCCGAGGACGAGCATCTCGGCTCCGAGCGCGAACGTGCACTCGCGGATGTCCTCGGGACCCTTGCCGAGAAGGACGTCGAACGCTTCCCGCGTCTCGTTCGCGTTGCCCACCGCGACCCCGAGCGGCGCGTTCATGTCGGTCAGGAGGGCCGTCACGGATTTCCCGGCGCGGGTGCCTACACGCACGAGCGCCTTCGCGAGCGCGCGGGCGTCGTCCATCGACTTCATGAACGCGCCACGTCCCACCTTCACGTCGAGGACGAGGGCGTCGATGCCCTCGGCGAGCTTCTTCGAGAGGATCGACGCGACGATGAGCGGGATGCATTCCACGGTCGCGGTGACGTCCCGGAGGGCGTAGATGCGCTTGTCCGCGGGCGCGATTTCCTTCGTCTGTCCGATCATCGCCGTCCCCACTTCGGCGACGGTCTTCCGGAACGTGGCGACATCCATGTCGGTCTTGAACCCGGGAATCGCCTCGAGCTTGTCGAGCGTTCCCCCGGTGTGGCCGAGTCCGCGTCCGCTCACCATGGGAACGGGCACGCCACAGGCGGCGACGAGCGGCGCGAGACAGATCGAGATCTTGTCGCCGACGCCCCCGGTCGAATGCTTGTCGACCTTGATGCCCGGAACGGACGCGAGGTCGAGGACGATCCCGGAATGGAGCATGGCCTCGGTGAGCGCGACGGTCTCGACGTCCGAAAGCCCGCGGAAGAACGTCGCCATGAGGAAGGCCGTCATCTGGTAGTCGGCGAGCCGACCGTCCGAGAACGCCTCGACGAGACCGCGGATTTCGGAGGGTTCGAGGGCCTGACCGTCCCGCTTCGCGGCGAGGAGTTCGACGAGCGTGCGTGCCATCCGCACGAGTCTATCACCCGGGAGTGCAGGTCTGTTCTAGAGTCGGCGTCGATGGATCGACGCGCCGCACCCACGATCGTCCCAGGGACGTTCCTCCGGACGGCCTTCGTGTTCGGCACGGCGTGGCTGACGCTCGCGTGCACGCGCGACGACGGCCCGCGTCCCATCGTGCCCGAACGCGCGGTCGACGCCGTGGGCGCCGCGACGGCGAAAGACGCGACCGCTCCCCGGCCCGCGAAGGACGCGACGAAGAAGGACGAGACGAAGGACGCGGGGCGCGACGGCGCAGGCCCCGACGCCGCGGCGACGTGCGGCACGAAGCCGTTGCCGGACTGTCCTCTCCAGGCGTGGATGAAAGCCAACGCCGCACCGGCCCTCGCGTCGAAGGATTTTTTCGCGCTCGACGAGGTCCTCGGAAAGGCTGCCGGCTTCGCACCGCCGGAATTCCGCAACTGGTCGTCCATCGCCCGGGACGGGGCGGACGCCGCCCGCTCCCAGGACCTCGCGGCGACGAAGGCCGCGTGCGTCGCGTGCCACGATCAGTTCAAGGCGAAGTACAAAGAGTCGTTCCGAACGCGCGACGTTCCCTGAACCCCCGGCGACCTCCTCCATGCGACGCGTCTCCTCCACGTCGAAGAGTTCCGGAAAGGTCGGCCGACCGAAGGGTTCGTTCACGCAAGCGCGCCGGATCGACAAGATGCGCGCGGTCCTCGAGGCCCATCCGAATGGCGTGACGCTGCGGGATCTGGCGGGCCAGCTCCGCGTCACGCCCCGATCGGTGCGGCGCTACCTCGACGAACTCGCGAATCAGACCGAACTCGAGCCGGTCGCGACGGTGGCCGGTGGAGCGCAGCTCTGGCGCATCAAGCCGAGCGAGCGCGGTCGCTCGATTTCGCTCCGACGCACGCAGGCGTACGGCCTCTTGGCGGCGCGGCAGGTGTTCGTCGGTCTGCGAGGGTCCGCGTTGTACGAGGAACTCGACGTCGTCAGGCGTCAGCTCCTCCAGGTCGCGCGGCGACCGACCCGCGCGGGCGTGAAGGGCGAGGTTCCGGGCGACCAGGGCCTCGAGGACCGCTTCATGGTCGTTCCTCCGGCGCCGCACCAGTACGGGGCGCGCGGCGAGGAAGTCGACGACGTGTTCCATGCCGTCGCGAATCTGCACAGGCTCGCGTTCCGCTACCGGGCGAGTCCGCACCCGCACGCGTCCCACGAACGGGTCGTCTGCGAACCCTACGCGCTCGTCCTCCACCGCGGCGCCCTCACGTGCGTCGGCCGGGACGTGGACCGCCTCGAGATGCGCGTGTTCGTCCTCGATCGGATGACGGACGTACGCCCGCGTGACGGAGAGACGTTCACGATTCCACCGGACTTCCGCGTCGGCGATTACGTGCACGGTGAATTCGGAATCGCCCCGCCCCGCGGAGAATATCGAGTGCTCGTCGAGTTCGACCCGCGCGCCGCCGACGCCGTGAAAGCCCGCAGGCTCCATCCGTCGCAGAAGATCGCCACGGCGCCGGACGGCCGCGTCCGCCTCTCCATGACCGTGACCTACCTCGACGAGGTCGCGACCTGGATCCTCGGCTTCGGCCCCCTCGCGCGCGTCCTCGCCCCGGACGAACTCGTGAACCTCGTGGTCGGCATGGTCGGGAGCACCTTGGCGCGGTACGAACGCTGAAATCCCGGCCCTCTGGCGCGCCCCTGGGGCGGATGATAAGGCTGAAACCGCCATGACGACGCCGGTTTCCGACCCCCAAAAGGCCCCCGCGCACGAAGGCGCGCAGAAGCTCCACGTGCTCCCGAACGCGCCCGCCGTGGCCGCGAAGAAGCCGCCGGTGGATCCCCAGACCCTCGTCCACAAGCAGCTCCTCGAGGGCCCCTTCTGGCAGAAGATCCCCGCGTACAAGGACGTGGACGAGAAGACGTTCCTCGACCACGCGTGGCAGGCGAAGCACTCGATCACCAAGGTCGCCAAGCTCATCGAAGCCTTGCAGGGCCTCGTTCCCCAGTCCTTCCTCGACGACGCCGAGCAGGGCTTCAAGCGCGCCCCCATGAGCGTGCGCGTGAGCCCCTACTTCCTCTCGCTCATCGATTGGTCGAATCCCTACGAGGATCCCCTGCGCATCCAGTTCGTCCCGGTGGGCTCGCGCATCCTCGCCGACCACCCGAAGCTCGATCTCGACTCTCTCCACGAGCAGGAAGACGCGCCGGTCCCCGGCCTCACGCACCGCTACCCGGACAAGGCCCTCTTCCTCCCGCTCGACACCTGTCCCGTGTACTGCCGCTTCTGCACGCGCAGCTACGCGGTCGGTATCGACACCGAAGAGGTCGAGAAGGTGAACCTCAAGGCGAACGAGGAGCGCTGGAAGGCCGCGTACGCGTACATCGCTTCGCGCCCCGAACTCGAGGACATCGTCATCTCCGGCGGCGATGCGTACCAACTCCGCGCGCAACAGATCTCCGACATCGGCGAAGCCCTCCTGGCGATGCCCAACGTCCGCCGCATGCGCTTCGCCACCAAGGGTCCCGCGGTGATGCCGCAGAAGATCCTCACGGACGATCCGTGGGTCGACGCGCTGACGAAGATCGTCGAGAAGGGCCGCGCGCTCCACAAGGAGGTGGTGCTGCACACGCACTTCAATCACCCCAAGGAGATCACCTGGATCACCAAGGCGGCGATGGACAAGCTCATGGAGCGCGGCATCACCGTCCGGAACCAGTCCGTCCTCCAGCGCGGCGTGAACGACTCTCCCGAGACCATGTCGCTCCTCGTCAAGCGGCTCGGTCACGTGAACGTGCACCCGTATTACGTCTATCTCCACGACCTCGTGAAGGGCGTCGAGGACCTCCGGACGTCCCTCGATACGGCCCTTTTCATCGAGAAACACGTGCGCGGGTCCACGGCCGGCTTCAACACGCCCACCTTCGTCTGCGACGCCCCCGGCGGCGGCGGCAAACGGGACGTGCACTCCTACGAGTATTACGATCGGGAGACGGGCATCAGCGTTTACACCGCGCCGTCCGTCAAACCGGGCCAACACTTCATGTACTTCGATCCGCTCCACCAGCTCTCGAACTCCGTGCAGCGCCGCTGGATGGAGCCCGCCGAGCAGGAGCTCATGATCAACCACGCGCTCGCGAAGGCGAAGGAGCACGTTCGCTGACCTCGCGCCGGGACGGATCGACTCCGCGGACCTCGACGCACGTTTCCGACGCTCCGGCGACGGGGACCGGTGCGTGGCCGCTCGCCGTCACCGTCCCTGTCCTCGCGGTCGCGGGCCTCGCGGCCGTCTCCACCGGGTGTTCGGCACTCGACCCGCCGCCGCCACCGCCCCAGGAAGTGAACGTCCGCGTCGAAAGCGATCCGGGTGTTCCCCTGCGGGGCGCGGAGATCGTCTACGCGGGCAAGACCATCGCGACCACGGGCGAAGCCGGGTTGGCGAAGTTGCGACTCACGGGAAAGGACGGCGAGTCCTTCGACGTGAACGTGCAGTGTCCCACGGGATTCGCGTCCCCGTCGAAAGCGCTGACGGTCACCCTGCGTCGCCTCGTGGATCCGGGCAAGACACCCGAGTTCTCCGCGGAGTGTCGCCCGACGACGCGCACGGTGGTGGTCCTCGTCCGCGCGGAGAACGGTCCCAACCTTCCGGTGCTCTACCTCAATCGCGAAGTCGCGCGCACCGACGCCTCGGGCGCGGCCCACGTGCTCATGAAAATGAACGCGGACGAACAATTCGACCTTCGTATCGGGACCACGGAAAAGGGGTCGGAAGGACTCCGACCCCAGAACCCGGTGGCCACGTTCCGTGTCGCCCAACGGGACGAGGTCTTCGTGTTCGACGCCCGATTCGCGGTCGACGCCCCGAAGGTCCACGGACCCGCGCCCCGTGGACCGACACCGGTTGGCCCCATTCGCCTCGCACCGCGACGCTGAGAATTTCCGTCCGTCCGTGGATCACGGGCCGTCCATGCGATGGATCCCATGCACCCCAGTTTGACCACCTCGACCCACCTTTTGAACGCGGTGCGTCCAGGGGCAACGGAACAAAAAGTCCGGACTTTACGGGGGTTCGGGCCTGAGCCGCACACGCTCCGACCTGAGACCACACAGGCCCCAGGCTTGCAGAGGCTGCGGCGCGCGCCCGCGTCTTCTCATGCAGATTCTCGGCAAATTTCCCCGCAAGTCGCATTTCGCTCCGCCGACCGGGTCGGTCCGGTCGCCGTCGCGCCCGTCGAGTCCGTCGGGTCCCTCGCGATCCGCGGCCGGGTCGCGGCCCTGGTCGCGCCGCGTTGAAGCATTCCTTCGGGACGACGTCCAAGGGGCCGTCTCGTCCGAGTACGTGGTCCTCGTCGGCACCGTGGGTCTCGCCGTGGCGTTCGCCGTCGTCACCATCGGACCGCGCCTCGTCCAGTCCTTCGAGCGCACGCGCAACATCCTCGTGAGTCCGTTTCCCTGAGTGTTCCTTCCGTTCCGTTTCACCCGTTCGTCGCCCGCTTCCCACCGTTCGTTTCGATTCCCACGCAGGAGCCTGCCATGAAGAAGTTCTCGTCCCGCCGCTTCCTCGCCGACACCCGCGGCGCCAACCTCGTCGAGTACATCATCCTCGTGGGTGTCATCGCGCTGATCGCCATCGCGGGCTTCAAGGCCTTCGGCGGCAAGGTGAAGGACAAGGTCACGGAGCAATCCAACTCCGTCGGCGGCATCAACGGCGCAGCGCAATAGCGCGGCACACCTTCTCGCGAAGCCTTCGAGGTCCGGGCGCGCCGTCCACGTGCGGCGCGTCCTCGTGTCTGCCTGCGTCCTGGGCGGCGCGCGTTCGCCCCCCCTTCGTGGAGGATCCGTTCCATGGTGGCCCTTCCCTTCTTCCTCACCGTCGCCGTCCTGGTGAGCGCCGCGTCCGCCGCGACGGACGTGAAGACCGAGCGCATTCCCAACGGACTGACACTGGGGCCCCTCGTGCTCGCTCCGCTCCTCCACTTCGCGCTCACCGCCCGAGCGTTCGGGGCGAGCGCAGGTCTCGGCGCCGCGGGCATGTCCGTCGCGGGTGCCCTCGTATGCAGCATCGCCCCCGCGCTCCTTTACCGAGCGAACGCCATCGGAGGGGGAGACGTGAAACTCTTCGCGGCCCTCGGCGCACTCCTTCAACCCATGATGGGTATCGAGGCCGAATTGTACGGTTTCGTGGCCGCGGCTCTCTTCGCTCCGGCGCGCATGGCGTGGGAAGGAAAGCTTCTCCGCGTCCTGGGCAACACGTTCGCCCTCGTGGCCAATCCCATCCTGCCCAGGGATCGGCGCCGGGCCATCCATCCGGAGATGATGACGTGGATGCGCCTCGGTCCGTTCATCTTCGTGGGCGTCGCCGTGGAAGCCCTCGCCCACGTGCGCGGAGCACCGTGAGAATCCCGGCATCCCCGGATACGCTCGGGTCCGCCGCTCTCGCGACCGACACCCGCGGTGCCGTGTACGTGGAGTTCCTCGTGGCGTTCATGCCGCTCTTCGTCTTCTTCATGGCCCTCGTGCAGTTCGGGTTCGTGCAGACCGCGAACCTGGTCGTGAAGCACTCCGCGGTGACGGGTGCACGGGCGGCGAGCGTGGTCCTCCCCGACGACCCGGCGTTCTACGGCGGCGCCCCCTTGAACCGCGCGGAGGGCAAACGCTTCGAAGAGATCGAGCGCGCCGTGAAGATGCCCTTGGTGGCCCTCGAGCCCGCTCCTGCTCCCAAGGTGACCTTCCCGTCGACCCCTGGCGGCACCGATTCGAAGGTGTCGTTCACACCCTCCGAAACGGTCCGCGTGCGCGTCGAATACGACTACCGCTGCTTCGTCCCCATCGGACGCCAACTGGTGTGCGGCCTCGTCTCCGGGAAGAAGAAGCTCCTCGCCGAGGCCGCGCTGCCGAACCACGGCGCCTCCTTCACCTACTGACGCGACGTTCCGTCCCGATGCCCATGCCGACCTTCCTTCCGACATCGAGCGTCCCCCACCGCGTTCCTCCGGCGGTGGAAGGCGCGGCCCATCCCGCCCCCCTCGCCCACGACACCCGCGGCGCCGTAATGGTCGTGGGCGTGTTCATGTCGGCGTTCCTCGTCGGGGCCCTCTGGTACGTCATCGGCGTCGGCGACGCGATCCTCTACCGCGAGGCCATGCAGGACGGCGCGGACGCCACGGCCTTCGCTTCCGCCGTCTACCACGCACGCGGAATGAACATCATCGCCATGCTGAACCTCATCATGGCCGCGGTGCTCGCCATCCTCGTGGCGCTCAAGATCGCCCAGGCGCTCCTCATCATCACGAACATCATCTCGTGTGCCCTCGCGTGGACGGGCATCGGCGCCGCGGTCTGCGCCGCGACCAGCGCCGCCGAAGCACCCCTCCAGCAGGTGATCGACAAGGTCGAGACCATCGTCGACAAGGTGCTTCGTGGCCTCAACAAGGCGTCCACGGGCGTGGCCATGGGCATGCCGTGGATCGCCGAAGCGAAAGCCGTCACGGTCGCACGCAGCTACGGCCCCACGGTCGAGGGCGGCATGATGTTCAGCTCGTCCCAGGTGCCTTCGGGAGCGATGGGGTCCAGCGATCGACGACTCGGCCTTCCCGTGTCCGAGGATTCGTTCGACACCCTGTGCGATCACGCCGCGAAGGTCGTCGGGGACGTCGCGCTCGCGCCCCTCGACGCCCTCGGCATCCCCACCAGTTGGGCGAAGGGATTCCTCGGAGGCATCGTCACGAGCTTCCCGCAGTACTTCTGCGGCGGCGGCGGCGACGGCGGTACGGACAAGCCGGCCGTGAAGCAGAACGCCGCCGACCTTTGCCGTCGGCAAAAAGAAGAGATCGACAAGGACAACGCCGCCCACCCGGACAGGCCGAAGAAGAGCTTCGACATGTTCCGGTGCCTCATGGATGCCAGCAAGGCCGCGAGCAACTACGAGAAGGACGGGCGCCTGTCGGGCTCCCTCGGCAAGAAGTTCGGGGACACCGACGGCAAGACCCCGAAAAAGGTGTCCGACGGTTGCGTGAACGGCGACGACCACTTCGCCATCTGGTCCACCGTCTGGGGCGACGTGAAGAAGAGCGGCGCCGCCAAGGGCGTCGAGATCGCCTCGTGGAACAAACGGAAGGCCCAGGATCCGTCGCCCATCGCGCGGTTCCAGGTCGCGAAGGCCGAGTTCTACTACGACGCGTCCGGGGTCTGGGGCGACATGGTCGACGACGCCATGTGGAACATGCGGTGGCGGGCGAGGTTGCGTCGCGTGCGATCCCCCGTCCCGAAGCTCGGCGCGATGATGGCGGTGGCCGTGAACGGTCGGCTCGGCACCTTCGGGGACGCCGTGCTCGGTGGCGCCGCTTCCAAGGCCGTCGACTTCATGTCCACCTTCCCGACCGCCGCCGGCGACTGGGCCGACGGCGCCGCCAAGGGAAAAATCGCCGACTGGCTCGGCACGAACGGCAACTTCGACATCATCCACTGATCCCGATGCCTTCCCCCTTCCGAACTCCCGACGCACGTTCCTGGGCCCTCGCCCGGGCACGTCGACGCACGCGTGGCGCGGCGCTCGTGGAGGCCCTCGTCGTCATTCCGTTCTTCATCCTGACCTTCGCGGCCCTCGTCTTCGTGGGGCGCATGTACACGGAGAAAAGTCGCGTCATGCGCTCCACGAAAGAGCGCGCGTGGACGGCGGCACTCGCGAGTTGCCCCGGCGGAGCGTCCACCGACGAAGGTGCCCCTGGCCTCGGCACCGAAGGCGTGGACACGCGCGAGTCCGGCTACGCGAACGGTGCGCCTGGCGCCGACACGATCACGCGCAGCTTCGGATCCGTGGCGGTGCACGTCGAAGGCAACGTGTCCGTCACCGGTCCGCTCGCCATCGGCAAGACCATGAAGAGCACCACGCGGGTGATGTGCAACGAAGAAGCCCGGGACGGGAACCTCCTCGGCGTCCTGAAGACCGCCTGGGGATCGGTGACCGGATGGTGAACTCCCTCGCCCGATCCCGACCCCGTCGCTTCGTGCCGTGGCGTCCCTTCTCGCTTTCCCGTGACGGCCTCCTGCGAAAGGTCCTGCGGGTGGCGACCTACGGCGCGTTCGTGTCGACCGTGCTGTTCGTGCTCGCTGCCCGTGCCGTGTACGGCCACGCGAAGGAAGCCGCCCTCGAACTCGGCGATCACCTCACGCGGCTCGACGACCTCGTCGGCACGGTCCATCACGTGCGCATCAACGGCGAGAAGATCCGCGTCTCGAGTGCCCTCACGGAGCTTCCGGTGGCCTCGGTGCTCGACAGGTTCGAGGACGAGTGCCGGACTCGTGCGGGGGGTCTCGCCGAAGAATTCGAGCACCTCCCCGAACCCGCACGAGAGAGGGTAGTCCGCGATCCGCGCACGCCCACGATCCTCGGTCGACCCACCTTCGGCGTGCTCCGTGAGGTGGACGGCGACCGCCGTGGGCTCGTCGCGTGTTTCGTGTCGGACGACGCGGGCGGCTCCCGCGGCGCCGCCTCGCGCATCGGCGCGTTCCTCACGAGCGGCAACTTGGGCGAACTCGGCAACCTTCGCTACGTCGTGGCGAAGAAGTCCACGAACGGGAAGACCCACGTGGTGACCGCGTGGACGGACGGCCCCCTCGAGCTCGGGCGTCTCTTCCCGAACGAAGGCGACGTGCCCGGTACCGACGCCGACGACGTGCCCCGTCCACCTCGTTCCCGTCGCATCCTGGACGCCGGCATCGAAGGTGCGAGTCACGGCGTCCGCATCTACGACTCCTCCGCTTCCGCCGCCGACGTACTCGCGACCTTCGACACGGACATGCCGGTCCGCGGATGGGAACGGACGCGGGCCTTCGAGAAGGACCAGGACGGCGCGCGGGCCTATCTGCGGGAAGGCCGGGACGTCCTCGTGTTTACCGAAGTGGATGCGGAACGCAGGGACCACACCATCGTCACCGTGCTGGAGATGCGCGCGCGGTGATTCTCGCGCGCCCCGACCCGTGACGGCTGCGTCCGAGGACGCGCTCCTGGGCGCCTGGCGGGTGCCCCCTTAACTTCGAACCCCCACACCATCTTCGATACCCTCGGAAAACCGTGAACAAGACGGCCCTCATCGTCGCCCTCGTCATCGCGTCCCTCGGCGCGGTGCTCCTCTTCATCTACGTGAAGCGGTTCGAACAGGAGGCCTCCGGCGGCGCGCCGGTGAAGCTCGTGGTCGCCCTCCGTCCCGTGGAACAGGGCGCCGTCCTGACCGAAGAAATGCTGGCGACTCGGGCGGTTCCCCAGGCCTACGTGGAAGCCCGCGCCGTGCGGGACGAGGAACGTCCCCGCATCCTGGGCCTCCGGATGGCCACGTCGCTCCAAGCGAACCAGACCCTCATGTGGACCGACCTCGCCATCGCCACCGACGATCGTCGGGACCTCTCCTCCCTCGTGCAGCCGGGGATGCGCGCCGTGAGCGTCCGCGCCGCCAACGACGACAAGAGCTTCGCCCTCATCCGTCCCGGCGATCGCGTCGACGTGATCGCGACCATGCCCCAGTCCAACGACCAACGCTCCTCGGTGGTTCTCCTGCAGAACATCCTCGTGCTGGCCGTCGGGCTCGACACGGGACTCGAGGCCATCGGACAGCGCGCCGCGACGGACGCCCGGGAACACGTCCTCACCCTCAGCCTCAACGTGCCCGAGGCCCAGCTCCTCGCCCTCGCCGTGGAGAAGGGGCGAATCTCCGTGGCGCTCCGGAATCCTTCGGACGTCCGCGTCACCGAAGGCCTGTCCGACCTCAACTCCACCTCCATCACCGACGCCAAGACCCGCACCGGCATCCAGAACATCCGCAAGGGCGGCGGCGGTCCGGTGCGTCTCGAAGCCCAGGGAAATCCATGAGCCGACGATCCCGGATCTCCCCGTACGTCTTCCCGCTCCTCGCCGCTTCGGGCGTCCTCCTTCCGTCGGGTGTTTCGGCCCAAGGGCGCGCGAAGCCCCAGCCCGCCGAGGCGGATCGATCCACGGCCGCGAAGAGCGAGCTGAACCTCGCCGTGGGAGACAACCGGACCATCTCCGCCGCCGGCGTCGCCAACTACTCGGAAGGCACCCCCGGCATCGTCGACATCAAGCTCACGAGCGACAAGAGCCAGTTCGTGGTGGTGGGGCAGAAGCCCGGCTCCACGTCGCTCCTCCTCATCAAGAACACGGGCCAGGAAGTGAACTGGACCATCAACGTGTTCTCCCGTTCCCCCGAAATCGTGGAGAGCGAGGTGAGCCAGTTGCTCGAGGGGTTCGCGGGCGTGCGCCTGCGTCGCGTCGGTTCGCGCTTCTTCATCGAAGGTGGCGTGAACACCGAAGGGGACCTCGCGCGCATCCGTCAGATCGCGTCCCTGTACCCCGGCCAGGTCGAGGCGTTGGTGGCCATGGGCTCCGGCGGCAGCGATCGGCAGACCAACATCCGCGTGGACTTCTTCTTCGTCCAGTACAACAAGAGCCGCGGGTACGCGGTGGGCATCGGGTGGCCGGGTCGCGTCGGCGGCGAGTTCGTCACGTCCAACTTCGGCTACGACTTCGTCGCGAAGGCCGTCACCGCGCAGACCAACATCGTCAACCAGCCGCTGCCCGGACTCGACATCGCGTCCCGCTACGGTTGGGCGAAGGTCATGAAGCAGGCCACCGTCATCACGACGAACGGCACCGAAGCGGTCTTCCAGAACGGCGGCGAACAGAACTTCCCGGTGTCCGCGGGACTCACGGGCGCCATCCAAAAGATCCCGTTCGGCACGCAGGTGACGGTGCTTCCCCGGTTCGATCCCGAGAAGCGCGATCTGGAGGTCAAGGTCGAGGCCGACGTGAGCGATCTCGTCCCGCCGATCCGCGCGACGAACCTGCCCGGCCGTCAGACGTCCCACCTCTCCACGCTCGTGCGCATGAAGCTCGGTCAGTCCCTCGTCCTCTCCGGAATCCATTCGAAGAGCGAGTCGAAGAACGTGGAGGGCCTCCCCGTCCTCTCGGACATTCCCGTCCTCGGCGTCCTTTTCGGCAGCCAGTCGAAGGAGGAGACGGAAGTCGAGGGGGCCGTGTTCATCGTGCCGAGCGTGGTCGACGCCACGAACCGCCCCGTGACCGACATGGTCCACACGGCCATGGACGAATACGAGGAGTTCACGGGCAAGATGCGCGGGGTCGACGTGTACGTCCGCGAACCGTGGAAAGCGGGATCCGCGAAGACCGCTCCTGCGCCGGCCGCGTCGACCGTCCCCGCCGTGCCTCCCTCGAAGACCGCGCCGTCGACCGCCGGGAGCACGCCCGCGAAAGAGCGATGATCGTCGAGGTCCTCATCCAGACCGACCGCGAAGGCGCGCGCACCGAACGCGTCCACGCACCCGACGGTCGCATCACGATCGGCCGTCACTCGTCGTGCACCCTGCGCCTCGACGGAGACTCCCTCTCGAGGCAACACGTCGTCGTCACCGCGGGCCCCGACGGGATGCGGATCGAGGACACGTCGAGCAACGGAACCGTGGTGGGGGACAAGCTGTTTCGCCGCGAGGCGGGCGACGTGCCGTGGGGATCGGTCATCCATCTCGGCCAGTACCGCCTCACGCTCACCCCGACGGCCCGAGCCTCGGTTCCGCCGTCGCGCTCCAAGTCGGCGGCGCCGCCCAGTGCGCGCGTCGTGGCCGAAACCGCACCTGCTCCCGCACCGAATCCGGGTTCGGCCCGGTTGCCTTCCGTGCATCCGCCGCCGCTCGCCGTCCCCGCGTCCGTCGCCCGTGCCGAACCCCGTCCCAAGTCCGCGCCCCCGCCCCTGCCCGCGGGTTCGGCGCCGAACCTCGGCGGCGGGAGCGTGCGCATCTCCCAGAAATTCGAGATCGCCGCGCCCGCCTCCGGTCCCCCCCTCGGCCGGGAGTCGGACGAGGTCCGCCTCGATCGCGGAAGCGTTCCCGCACCGCGGTCGAGCCAGGTCGTTCCCAACGTCTCCTCCGTCCCGTCCCAACGCGTGAGCGCGGGCATCCCCGTCGACATCGTCGTCGAAGGGGACGTGATGGACGAGGTGACGCTCCGTCGCGAAATCCACCGGGTCCTCCTCGAGAACCTGGACCTCGCCACCATCGACGCTCAGAAGCTCGACGACCCGTCGATGCGTCCCCGCGTACTCATCGCGCTGCGTCGGATCGTGAAGCAGTTCGACCCCCGCATCCCCGCCGGCGTCGATCGGGACGAGCTCGTGGGGGAGCTCGCGGACGAGGCCCTCGGTCTCGGTCCCCTGGAGCGTTTCCTCGCCGACCCGACCATCAGCGAGGTCATGGTCATCGACCCGCGCACCATCTTCGTGGAGCGGAACGGGAAGCTCGAGAAGACGGACGCCCGCTTCACGGACGACGACCGCGTCCGCGCCGTGATCGAGCGCATCGTCACACCGCTCGGCCGCCGTATCGACGAATCGTCCCCCCTCGTGGACGCACGTCTGAAGGACGGCTCCCGCGTCAACGCGGTGATCAAGCCGATCGCCCTCCGGGGTTCGTGCATCACGATCCGGAAGTTCTCGTCGGCGCCGCTGACGCTCGAGAACCTCATGGCGTTCGGAGCGCTCTCCCAAGCCATGGGACGGTTCCTCACGCGCAGCGTGGTCGCCAAGAAGAACGTCGTCATCTCTGGCGGCACGGGAAGCGGAAAGACGACCCTCCTGAACGTGCTCTCCGGCGCCATCCCCTCCGACGAACGCATCGTCACCATCGAGGACGCCGCGGAGCTCCGCCTGCACCAGCCCCACATCGTGTCCATGGAGACGCGCCCCTCGAACATGGAAGGTCGCGGCGAGTACACCATCCGCGATCTGGTGAAGAACGCGCTCCGGATGCGGCCCGACCGCATCGTGGTCGGCGAGTGCCGCGGCGGCGAAGCCCTGGACATGCTCCAGGCCATGAACACGGGCCACGACGGTTCGCTGACGACGACGCACGCGAACTCGCCCACGGAGGCCCTCGCCCGTCTCGAGACCCTCGTCCTCATGGGCGGTCTCGATCTGCCGTCCCGCGCGATCCGCGAACAGATCGCGTCGAGTCTCCACCTCGTCGTCCAGCAGACGCGTCTGTCCGACGGGTCGCGGAAGGTGACGTCCATCTCGGAGGTCGTCGGAATCGAGTCCGACGGCGAGATCGTCCTCCGACCCATCTTCGAGTTCGTGCGTACCGGAACCGGCGAGAAGGGCGCGGTCCTCGGCGAATTCCGGGCGACGGGTTACCTGCCGAGCTTCCTCGAGACGTTCATCGTCATGGGTCTCGTCAAACCGGGGGAACCCTACCTGTGACCCTCGCGAACGCCGCCTTCGTGCTCCCGCGCATCGACGTCGCCCTGTTCAAGTGGGGCGGTGTCGCGTGCCTGCTCGGCGGCACCTTGGCGGCGTCGTTCCTCCTCGTGGCCGATCCGGCGGGGGCCCCGCGTCGGTATTGGGCCCGCTACGTCACGTTCCTCGAGCGGAAGCTCCGCCGCATGTTCGTGTGGACGAGCGGACTTTCCATCGTCCTCGCCCAGGTCGTCGCGGTGTTCTTCGTGGTCGCGCTCCACATCGCCATCGATCTGCCGTTCTGGTTCCTCCTCGTCGCCCTCATCCTCGGCCTGCCCGTGCTCTGGATCGAGCGCATGCGCCGGAGCCGCGTCGTGGAGATCGAGAGCCAGATCGACGGATTCGTGCTCGCGGTCGCGAACGCCCTCAAGGCCACGCCCAGCCTGGGAGACGCCCTCCGCTCCGTGGTGAGCCTGACGCGGGATCCGCTCCGACAGGAGCTCGAACTCGCGATGAAGGAAGTGCGCCTCGGCAGCTCCCTCGATCAGTCGCTCCTCCTCCTCGCGAGTCGGGTCGGCAGCCGCCAGCTCGACTCCGCGCTCTCGGCGATCCTCATCGGCCGGCAGGTGGGCGGAAACTTGCCGCGCGTCCTCGAGACCACGGCGAATTCGCTCCGCGAGATGCACCGCCTCGAAGGCGTCGTCCGCACGAAGACCGCCGAGGGCAAGATGCAGCTCTGGGTGCTCGCGCTCTTCCCGTTCGTGATCATCTTCGCGCTGTCGTCGGTGTCGCCTGGCTACTTCGACGCACTGACGGAATCGCTCGTCGGGTACGTCCTCGTGGCCGTGGCGACGGCTTGTTGGGCGGCGTCGCTCGTCCTCGCGCGCAAGATCCTGGCGGTGGACGTCTGATGCGGTCCTTCGAGATCTACCGGTCCGCCTTCGTCGTCGCCGTGGGCGTCGCCCTGCTCGTGGCCATCTACGCCGTCGCCTCCGCGGCCACGCGCGTGGCGTCCCGCCTCGGCATGCGCGGCCTGAAGCGACGCCGCGCCATCGAGAACGTACCGTCGTGGGCGTCCATCGAACCGTTCGTGCGCTGGTTCGGCGTACGCGTGAGCGGTGTCCTTTCGGACGGTGCCCGCGAGAACCTCGACGTGCAACTCCAGCTCGCCGGCGACTACATGGGTCTCACGCCCGAAGAGTACGTCGGGCTCAGCATCGTGAGCTTCTTCGGCGGACTCGCGACCGGGTTCCTCGTCGGGCAGGTGGCTGGCAACACGGCGCTCCTCGTCATGGTGTGCGGACCGCTCGGCGCCGCGCTCCCGTACCTGCTCATCTCGGGCGAATCCCAAAGGCGGCTGAAGCAGATCAACCGCGGCCTTCCGTACGGCATCGAGCTCATGGCCTTGGCCATGAGCGCCGGCCTCGATTTTCCGGGCGCCGTGCGGCAGGTCGTGGAGAAATCGAGCGACCACGACGACGCCATCGTCGAGGAGCTCACGCGCGTGCTCCAGGAACTCTCCCTCGGGCGCACGCGCAAGCAGGCGCTCATGGACTTCGCCCGGCGCGCTCCCCTCGACTCCGTGAGGGAATTCGTGAACGCCCTCGTGCAGGCGGAGGAGCGCGGCAACCCCGTCGCCGACGTCCTCCTCGTCCAGGCGAGCGTCTCCCGTCAGCGTCGTTCCGTGCGCGCGGAGGAAGCGGCGGCGAAGGCCGGCGTCGCCATGGTCGGTCCGCTGTTCCTGCTCTTCACCTGCATCATGATCCTCGTCATGGGTCCCATGGTGCTCCAACTCGCGAAGAGCGAGTGACCCGCGGACGACACCATGAAGAACGAAGAGAACAAGGGCCTCCAGTTCCGCATCGTCTACCCCGACGGCAAGGTGGACAAGCTCGTCGTCGACTCGGACAACGTCCTGGTCGGCAGCGGTGCCCACTGCGAGATCCGGCTACCGCGGGAGAAGGCGGCGGTGGAACACGTGGCCGTCACCATGGTCGGGGGCGGCGTGCACGCCCAGGCCCGGGCGCTCGATCCGCTGCCGACGGTGAACGGATCCGGCTTCATGCAGTCCCCGCTCCTCGCCGACGCGGCCATGGGCATCGGGGACGTGCAGATCTTCGTGGAGGTGGTCTCCATCGAAGGCGGTGCCGACGTCATCCGCAAGAACGCGCAGAAGACGAGCCCCATCACCTACGTCGCCGCGCTCCTCGCGATTCCTCTCGCCGGCTACATCCTCCTCGTCGACGAGGAGGACGGCACTTCCGCCCCCGCCCCGAAGGACGTTCCCGCGCTCTGGGGTGAGCCGGTGCGCACGTGCCGCGAACAGGCACCGGATCAAGCGCTGGCTTCGGCCATCGAACGGAAGGTCGTCGCCGAGGGGCGTCGCGAACGTCGCCCCTTCCACGTGCAGGACGGCGTCGCGGCCGTGCCCATCTTCGAGACGGCCGCCGCGTGTTTCACCCAGGCGGGCAAACCCGACCTCGCGAAGGACGCCGAGGCCGACGCCGTGAACCTCCGCGCGCGCGTGACGGAGGACTACCGGGCGCATCAGGTCCGCCTCGAACACGCCCTCACCGTGCAGGATTTCCCGACGGCGCAGAAGGAAGTGCGCGTTCTCCGCGCGTTCACCGAAGGTCTCGGGGGGAGCTACGTCGTGTGGCTGTCGAACCTCGAACGGCAGCTGAAACTCCGCCAGTCCCGGAAGGATTCCTGACATGAACCGTCGAACGCACGAACGGAACGTCGCGGCTGCCCTCGCGGTGGCGACACTGGGGTTGGGAGCCGGGTGCGGCGAAGCGCGGGGCGGTCGATCCGTGGAGGCGAACCTCCACGCGGTCGACGAGGAAAAGACCGCCGACAAGCTCCTCGCACGTGGCAAGGCCTTCGCGAACGTGGGCGACCTCACGCGCGCCGAGCAGTACCTGGCGCTCGCCCTCGAAGCGGGAGCTCCCCGGGAGGCCACGCTCCCCTTCCTCCTTCGCGTGTGCGTCGAGGCGAAGCGATACCGGGTCGCCATCGACTACGCCGAACCCGAGTTGCGGCGCCATCCGCAGAACACGCGGCTCCGGTTCCTGGTGGCCTCGCTTTACCTGGTCACGGGAGACGTGATCTCGGCGCGCGTGAATCTGGAGAAGGTGGTCGACGCCGCGCCCGATTCCGCGGATCCCCATTTCGCCCTCGCCACGATCCTGCGGGACGAGAGCGGCGAGCGGATGCGGGCGGACCGTCACTTCCGCGAGTACCTGAGGCTGGCGCCGAACGGTGGGCACGCGGAGGAGGCGCGCGCGTCCCTGCTCGAGGTCGTCCGATGATCCCGCGCGAAGTCTTCGCGGAAACGCTCCTCCAGTTCTTCGGTCCCATTCGACCCTACCTCGAGGACCCCGAGGTCAGCGACATCATGATCAACGGGCCGAACCAGGTCTTCGTCGAGAAGCGCGGCAAGTTGATCCTCACGCCCGCGAAATTCGACACCACGGAGGCCCTCCTCGCCGCGCTGCGGAACGCGGCGCAATTCGTGGGGAAACACGTCGACGCCGACAAGCCCATCCTCGAGGGGCGACTTCCCGACGGCTCGCGCATCGAGGCGATTTTGCCCCCGGCCGCGCCCGACGGACCCTTCGTCAGCATCCGTCGCTTCTTCAAGGAGACGCTCACGGTGAAGCGTCTCGTCGAGTTCGGCGCGCTCACCGAGGACGTCGCCGAGGCACTCCGGGCCTTCGTCGTCGGCAAGATGAACATCCTCGTGGCCGGAGGCACGGGCAGCGGGAAGACGTCCATGCTGAACGCGCTCTCGTCCTTCGTTCCACCGGGCGAGCGTGTCGTCGTCATCGAGGACTCCCGCGAGGTGCAGCTCCAACGCGAACACGTCGTCCAGCTCGAGGCCCGTCCCGCCGATCCGAGGGGCCGGGGGCAGGTGTCGGTCCGCGATCTTTTCCGGGCGACCCTGCGCCTCCGGCCCGATCGCATCGTGGTGGGTGAGATCCGCGGCGGTGAGGCGCTCGATCTGATCCAAGCGATGACGTCCGGCCACGGCGGCTGCCTCGCGACCCTCCACGCGACCTACCCGAAGGACACCCTTTCGCGCCTCGAGACCATGGCCATGATGAGCGACGTCGACATGCCGCTCTCGGCTCTCCGCGTGCAACTGGCCTCCGCGGTGAACGTCCTCGTCCAGACGGCGCGTCTCGCGGACGGCACCCGGAAGATCACCCACGTGACGGAGGTGCTCGGGTTCGACGTGGAGAAGAACCAGTACCGCCTGCAGGACATCTTCGTCCGCGAGCACGAAGGGTTCGGACCCCAAGGCGAAGTGAAAAGTCGCCTGGTGCCCACCGGGGTCCTTCCGACCGTGCTACCCATCCTCCGCGAACACGGCGTCGACATGCCCCCTTCGGTGCTCGAGCGGGCGCACGCCGCCGACCAGACCCATGCCTGAAACGCCGTCCCCGGAGCTCCCGACCCTCATCCTCGTCGTGACGGCGGGGGTCGGCGTGCCTTCGGATCTGCGCTTCCCTCCCGGGGAGTCCGTGGAGTCGATCAGTCTGGGACGTCGGGGGAGTTGGTTCTTCGACGCCGCCGGCGTCCGGGACGTCCACGCCCACCTCACGTTCGACGGCACCCGTCTCCACTTCCGCAGCGACACCGCCGAGGATCCGGCCACGCTCGACGGCGCGCCCGCACCCACGTCGTGGGTCGTCCTCGTGGCGCCGTGCACGTTGGGTTTCGGGAACGTGCGCGTGGAGGTGACGTCCACCGAACACGATCACGACGCCACCGTCGTCCAGACCACACCGACGACCGGCGTGCGCGATCCGGCGTCGCGTCCGGCGGCGTCCATCGCGTCCGCGCGCATGATGTTCCCTCCGTCCGCGGAAAGTGCCCCCACGGTGCTCGAACCCGCCGAGTCCGGTTCCCGCGAGTACCCCGATCTCGCGACGTCGGACGACGGCGAGGACGCCACGCGCATCGATCCCATCGCGCCCCTCGCGCCGGCGGTCCTCCCGGAAGTCCCACGCCGGAGCGCGCCTCCCCCCGCGTCGGGTCCGCTCGGCCCGCCACGGAAGCCCATGGACACGGTGCCGAGCGAGCGGCACATGCGCGCGCTGCTCGACGCGAGCGACGCGAACGCGCGCGCATCGGCCGTGGAGGGAGCCCGGGCGGGAGGATCCCGCGGTTCGCCCACCGACGTCCGGAGGGCGTCGGCGAGTCCTTCGGCGCTCGCCCGCGAATGGCGTGACGCCTCGTTGCCGAAGAAGGCGATCGTGCTCCTGATGCCGTTCGCACTCGTCGCCACGTGGTTCGTGTTCGACGGAGGCGACGCCACGACGTCCGGATCGTCCGCACGGACGGGGCCGACGACGTCGCTCGGCGGCACGACGCGGGACGGTTCCGTCGCTCCCCGCGACGGAAGTGTGGACCCTCGGGGTCCCGTGGTGGTCGTCGTGGGACCGAACGGTCCGTCGGTTCCGGCGGACCTGCACGTGGATGCGGCGTCCACTGCCGTGGCACCCGTCTCCTCCGCGAGCCCGATGCCGTCCTCGAGACTTCCTCCGAGCTCTCCCTCCGCGACGTCGAAAGGTCCGGCGCCGAAGTCCGCCGAACGCGCCGCCATCGACGCCGTGGCCTCCGGTTCGTACCTCGAAGCGGCCCGGCTCTACGACGAACTCGCCGCCGCGCGGCCGGACAAACCGGCGTTCCACGAAGCCGCGCGCATCCTCCGAGGCAAGTCCACGCCTTCGAAGGGACCGTGACGGTCGACCACGCCGACGTCGGCGAGTCCGTGCGCGCGCGACGCGCGTCGTCGGGTCCGCCCTAGGGAATCTTCGACATCGCCACGGCGCACGCGTTCGTGTTCGACGTGCCCGTGAGCCACCCCGTCATGCAGAGGTAGCTCTCGTCGGCGGTCGTCCCGATGATCTTGCCGCCCTTGTGAGGTTCGGTGAGTTCGTTGTTCTTCGAATCGAGGGGCTTGCGGATGAGAAGCAGTCGTTCGGGAGCCGACCCCTTCGAATCGGAGCTCACGACCTGGCTCATGATCTCGGGTTCGAGACCGATGACGGAGAAGTAGTTCTCCCGGATCTCGTCGTCGGTCGTGGGGCTGCCGTTCGAGACGTTCTGGGCGCCGCGCTTGCGGAGCCCCCGGCGGCTGTAGATGCGGAGAGGGCGGCCCTCGTTGCCGTGGCAATCGAGGGACCCGCACGCCTTTTCCATGTAGCCGTCGACACCCGCGAGCACCTTGTTCCCGCCCACGGTCACCTCGGAATTGGCGAACTGTGCGAGCACGATCGCGTTCGTCTCCGTGTAGAGGGCGGGATCGACGGGATCGGCGCATCCGGTCGCCGGGACGACGAAGGAAGCGGCGACGACGGCCAGGGCCAGCGTGAGCGTCCGGCGGAACGCCCCGGAGACTCGCGCGTTCGGGAGGGGAGTTCGCGTCATCGTCATTTGCCTCCTGCTCCCCCGGTACCACCCTCACCGTCGCTCGACGTCACGGCTTCTCCCGATCCGCCGACCGCAGCCACGGTCGGAGCGGGACAGCCGGACGGCGGCTCGTAGGCCGCCTCCGCTTCCTCGTTCAGCGTGAGGGCCACGTGCCCGACGGAACGGAACGTCGCGTTGGGCTTCTTGTGGCAGTAGGCACAGCTGCCTTCGCGGAAGATGGCGCTCTGCATCGCGATGCCTTGGACGTTCTCGCCGTCCTGGAACGAGAGCGAGACCGCGACCGGGAACTTCGGATTCCACTCTTCGCGCCGCACGAAGAAGTTCCCGACGCAGTTCGTCGTCTTCTCGAACTTGCCGGCGGAGTCGCGCATGGTGACGACCACGCCCTTGACGCCCTGACGCTTCTTCGGTCCGTAGAACACCGTCCCGGCGATCGAGAAGTCCGGAGCGGAACCGTCCGAATTGTGGCACGCGGTGCACTGCTGGCCGGCGCGGTGGTATTCGCCTTGCGGGATGTTCGGCAGCTCGGGTCCAGCTTCCTCGCGCTGCGCCGAGCGGACCGGGTCGCTGCTGCACGACAAGACGCCCGCGAGCGCGACGAGCACCGGAGCGAAGCGTTCGAGGGCGCGAGGAACGACGTTCATTCGAACTCCGCGTCGATGCCGACGCTGCTGTAGATCGCGGCCCGTTGTCGCGTGTAGAGCGCGTTGAAGAAGCGGGTGTAGGCAATGTCGGCTTGCACGGTGAGTCCCAACTGAACTTTGGCCTCCGCGGAGGTGAGCGCAAACCGAATTCCACCGCCGCCCGTCGCCGTGATGAGCGGGCTGAGCTCGCGGTCGCCGGAGCGGAAGGTGGGGATGTCGATGACCGCGTCGGCGTCGTTCTGCCGGGCGACGTACGCGAGTTGGTAGAAGTCCGCCGCCGTCTGGAAGTGCACGCGGAGGTGGGGCCATGCACGGACCGACTTGTGGACGTCCATGATGTAGCGCGCGTCCGTGCTCGACGCCTTCGTGCCCCAACTGTCGAAGTAGAGCCGCTCTTCGAGGCGCGCCGTCGCCGTGGGGAACCGCTTCTGGATGCGCATCGACAGGGCGTGGCGATTCCTCGACAGGGGGAGCTGTTCGAACGGCTTCGCCGTGAGTCGGTACTGGTTGACGACCTCCGGAGACTCTCCCGCCGTCACGCGGGCGGCGGTCGCCTCGTCGAACATGGCGACGTTCCGGTACGGCTTCGACTGATCCCCACGCTCCATCTGGAACGTGACGCCGACGAGGAAGATCGTCGTCGGCGAGAGCACGAGCGTGACGCCCGCATCCATCTGGTGGGTGAGGAAGCCGCGGTTGCACGCGTCGCACGACAACGTCTTGCGACCGATGGTGTCGCTCGAGATCTGGTACGAGAGGCGCGGCGTGATGAGCTTGTCGTTCAGATCCGCCGAGACGGCCAGGTTCGCGCTGAGCGAAAGGTAGTCGGGCTCGCGCGACATACTCGCGCCACCCTGCACGCCGTAGAGACCCGGCTTGTACCCACCTCCGAAGTTCACGGCGTGGCGCTTCTCCGCGTACTTCGTCGACGCCATCGAGACGATGTCGGGAGAGGCGGCGGTGAACACGTCGAGGAGGTAGCCGGCGCCGACGTTCCATCCCGCGGTCGGTGACGTGATCGACGCGTTGATGCGCGGACTGAACACCTGCACGGCGAGGGAGTCGGCGTAGACCGCGCCTTCCATCCCCATTCGGACGACGAGGCTCTTGCCACCCTGGGGAACGCACTTGAGCACGTCCTCCTGGTTCTTCGCGGACAGCATGCAACGGAGCTGTCCGGGCGTGAGGTACTGCACCGAAGGCGCTCCGAGCACGATCGGGATCGTGATGAAGTCGGCTTCCTTCACGTCGTACTCGCGATCGAAGACGTACGGCACGCCTCCGACGGTCTGCTCGGCGTGCACCACGTGTTTGCCCGGATCGACCGAGAACTTCTGCGTGAGGTTCTCCACGGCGACGGTCTTGTCGTCGAAGATCACCTTGAGGTCGCGCGTATTTTCCGGCGGCGTGAACGTGACGTGCGGGATACGGCGGAGAAGCTCGCGGCCCTGCTTCAGCGCCGCGGCGAGCACGGCGGTGTCGTTGCGTTCCTTCGCCGCCTTGACGGCCTTCTGCGCGTCACGCAGGGCGTCGACCATCTTGCCGAGGCGGAGTTCGCACGACGCGAGGTGGAGTCGCGTGCGGGGCTGCTCCTCGAGAGCGAGCGACTCCTTGTCCTTCTCGATGCACTCGTCGAGCTTGCCCGCGTAGTCCGCCGCGAGCGCCGCGCTCGCGGCCTGGAACGCCTTCTCGTTCGACCAACCGCTGAAACGGCCAGGAGGCGGCGGCGGACCGGTCGGAGTCGGATCCGCGGGCGCGTCGGGAGGAGCCGAGGGACCCGGCGTGGGCGCGGAAGGGCCGGGCGTCGGTGCAGAGGGGCCCGGCGTCGCGACGGGCGGCGTGTCCGGTCCCTTGGACGGAGGCGGGTCCGGAGTCGGCGGAGGAGGGGGCGGCGGAGGGGGCTTCGCGGCCTCCTGCGCCTCTTTCCACTGCGACTTCATGTCGGGCGTGGGACGGCCCGGCAAGGACACGCTCTGATCTTCCTTCAACGCCGCGATGAACTCCTTCTTCGCGTCGTCCTTGGCGCCGGTCTGTGACGCGACCATTCCGAGGCCGACGTGGGCCATCGCACGGGTCTTCGCGGAGCACTTCGCGGCCTTGCACTTGTCGAGCGCGCCCTGGAACGCTTTCTTCGCTTCTCCGAAGTGCGCTTGCGCGTAGTCCTCGTTGACGGCCTTGTCGATCGAGGCGGCGATCTGAGCGTCGGTCGGCGCCGCGAATGCCGGCACGGGCAGGACCACGCCGATCACGACGCTCCACGCGACCCAAAGCCAAGACGAAAAGTGGCGAGCTGCGCCCACGTTCACAAGGTACCGGATTCGGTCGAAATTGGCGAAAAGCACCGACGCGTGCACGGCATGCGTGTGGGCGCCGGCATGCACCCCGCCGGAGCCGGAGGGACAACGCGTCGTCGCCGTCGGACGACGGATTCACCGCCCCGGGAGAGGATCATCGGGGGAGCCTCCCGCTCAGGAGGTCGGTCGGGCGCTTCGTGAAGTACGCCGTGTCGTCAGTTGCAGCCGCAACCGCCGCCAGCGGCGCCGAGGCTGCCCGTGGCGCCCTCCGAAACGGCACGCACGTGTTCGTCGAGAGCGCTCGAGACGTCTTCGGCCGACATGGTCGGATGGGCGAGCGCTCCGCGTTCGTACGCGGCGACCTTCACACATCCCGAGGAGAACGCGAGCATCGCGAGCGCGACGAGAGCCGTGGCCATGTTCCGGGTCGACGACCGGGACGGCGTCGAAGCTCCCCGCGCAGCGCTCCCGGATTTCTCCCCGTTCGTTCCCTTGCCCATCGTCGTTCTCCTTTTCGACCCGCGCTCGTCCGTGCGGGGAAGGATGCATCGGTCGGGCCAGTCGAATCGTGCCGTGGCGCGACGTGGCTCCATTCTTTTCCGGTTCGTGGTCCGTCGCAAGATGGACACGGATCGATCCACTCGGATCACGATGCTGGATCTTCCTGACATCACGCAAACTTCCGTCGAGACCGCTTCGTGGCGTCGATGTGGGCAAACGCGACCGGACGCATTGCCTCGGTGGCGGTGGAACGCCACAATAGCGGCATGATCTCCCCTCGCTTCGTCCGCGTCCTGCCCGCCTTCGCGGCGACCCTCGTCGCCGTCGCGTTCACGGCCGCGTGCGCGGAGGACGAAACCCAGTTCTCGGGTCCCGGCGGAACGGCGAGCCTCCTCACTCCCGGCGGGAACGTCACCCCCGCGGCAGGAAGCGGAGGCTCCGCGGGGACGGCGGGGACGGGCGGCGCGCCGGCCGCCTGCGTCGCGAGCGCGTACGTGAGCGACCCGAACTGCACCGTGAAGTGGACGACGGACATCCTCCCGTTGATGAAGACGCTCTCGTGCAGCGCGACCGGCTGCCACAAGCCGGTGGGCGGCACACCACCGAACCAGCCCGCCATCGACGACACCGCGGGAGACGCGACGTACGAAGCCATGAAGGCCCACGTGATCGGCGGGAAGCCGTACTTCAATCCGTGCTCGAAGGACCCGGCGGCCAGCTCGTTCGTGTGCAACACGGCGACGACGGGTGCGTGCGGCAAACAGATGCCGGCGGGTGTCGGCGTCTCCGGCGCGAACGCCACGAAGATCGCGACGTGGGTCGCGTGTGGCGCGCCCAAGAATTGACGGGACGGACTCCGTAGAAACCGCCCCGCGCGCGTGATACTCGCGAGGGCATGGACAGGTTCCTCGCCCGGCTCGAGCGTCGCTTCGGCAAGCTCGCCATCGAGAACGTCACGACGTTCATCGTCGGAGGAATGGCCATCGCGTTCCTCCTCTCCATGCTCCGTCCCCAGTTCACGGGGATGCTCACCCTCGATCTCGACCAGGTGCGGCACGGTCAGATCTGGCGACTCGTCACGTTCCTCTTCATCCCGACGTTCACCGATCCCATCTGGGCGATCTTCTCGATCTACTGGGTGTGGCTCGTGGGTTCGAATCTCGAGCGCGAGTGGGGATCGTTCAAGTTCAACGTCTTCTACCTGATCGGCATGATCGGCACGGTGATCGCCGCGGCGCTCACGGCACCCCAGTCGAACTTCTGGCTGAACACGTCGCTGTTCTTCGCCTTCGCGACCCTGTTCCCCGACTACCAAATCCTCCTCTTCTTCGTGATCCCGATCCGCATCAAGTGGCTCGGGTTGCTCTCCGGCGCGATGACGATTTACCGGTTCGTCGTCGGCGACTGGGCCGAACGTGCCGCCATCGTCGCGGCCGTGTCGAACTACCTCGTGTTCTTCGCGGGCCACGGCGTACGCATGCTCCGCGATCGCAACTCGACCGTGCGGGCGTCGGCGCGACGCGCGTCCATGCGCCCCGATCCCGCGACCACTCGCGTGGCGACCCGCACCTGCGCGATCTGCGGCAAGAGCGAGGACGACGGAGCCGACATCCGCGTCTGCTCCTGCGAGAAGTGCGGCGGACCGCGCACGCTCTGCCTCGAACACGCGCGCAACCACTGACGTCCCGCGAACCGTCGGAGCGCCGGAGCTCCCCAGAGAGAGGCCGACCATGGAACTACGGAGATTGGGAAATTCGGGACTCCACGTGAGCGTCCTCAGCATGGGCGCCATGACCTTCGGCGAGTCCGAAACCTTCATGAAGGGGGTCACCTCCGACGACGCGGAAGCGCGTCGCGTCTTCGATCGCGCCATGGACGCGGGCATGAACCTCGTCGACACGGCGAACGTCTACGGCGACGGTTCGAGCGAAGTGCTGACGGGCAAGTGGCTCCAGGGCAAGCGGGACAAAGTGCTGCTCGCCACGAAGTGCCGCTTCCCGTTGACCACCGTCACGCCGAACCCGACGAAGAACGACTACGGGCTCTCGCGACGCCACGTGCTCGCGGCGTGCGAGGCGTCGTTGAAGCGCCTCGGCACCGACGTCATCGATCTCTACCAGGTGCACATGCAGGAGGCCGCCACGCCCATCGACGAGACGTTGCGCGCGCTCGACGACCTCGTGACCCAGGGCAAGGTCCGCTACGTCGGGTGCTCGAACTACACGGGCTACCGGCTCGTGGAGTCCCTGTGGAGCGCCGACCGTCGAGGCACGGCGCGTTACGCGTCCGTACAACTCCAGTGGTCCCTCGTCGCGCGCGGAGCGGAGCGCGAGGTCCTTCCCGCGTGCCGCGCGTTCGGTCTCGGCACGCTCGTGTGGTCGCCGCTCGCGCGCGGATTCTTGAGCGGGAAGTACCAGCGAGGCATGGCGCCGCCGGCCGGATCCCGCCTCGAATCGTGGAAGGACACCTTCAAGGCGGTCGACACGGAGAGGAACTGGAAGGTCCTCGACGCGGTGGTGGCGATGGCGAAACGTCGCGAGACCACGCCTTCCGTCGTCTCGCTCGCGTGGCTCCTCTCGAAACCGGAGACGTCCTCGATCATCGTCGGCGCCCGGACGCTCGCGCAGCTCGAGGACAACCTGCGCGCGGCGGACGTGCGTCTGACGCCCGCGGAAGTGAAGGAACTCGACGACGCGTCCATGCCCGATTGGGACTATCCCTACGCGTTCATCGGGATGCGCGAGCCGTGGTGAACGGCTGACGGCCGCGGACGTCCGGGGACGCGAACGCGAGCATCGTGTCCCCGAACTCGTGTGCGAAGAATCCCCGGGACTCGGCGAACGCGTGCGCCCGATCGAGGCGTGGAGCGCGGACGAACGCTTGGAGCAGGTCGAAGTGGCTGACGCCCCGTTCGTGCATCCCGGTGAGGAGTGCGTCGACCACGCGGAGCGCGTGCGAAGGCCCGATGCGGAGATCCGTCGTCCACGTCCCGGCGCGCAGGGTCCCGTGGTCCGCGACGTTTCCCTCGAGGGCGCGGACGACGCTCGTGCCGATGGCGACGACGCGCCCACCACGGGCGTGGGCGCCTTCGACGGCGCGCACGGTCTCGGGAGGGATCTCGTAGGTCTCGGGGAACGGCAGGCGACGGTCGAGGGACGTGTCACCCGTGGACGAGAGGCCGGCGCCGTGGGTGAGACGGGCGACTGCGACGCCACGATTCCGGAGCGCGGAGAGTACGGTCGTCGTCAACGGCAGTCCGGCCGACGGCGCTTCGACGGCCCACGGTCGACCCGCGTACCGTGTCTGGACGTCCCAGAGCGCGAGCGGGCGCGCCACGTACGCGTACTGCACCGGTCGGCCATGGGCGAAGAGGGCCGCGACGAAGGCGTCGTGACCGGCCGGGCATCGGAACCCGAGACGCCGTGGGGACGACGCGTCCACTTCCGTGACGACGAGGGTGACGCCCGGAACGAACATCACTTCGTCCCCGACGACGAGATGCGGAGGCGGGCCCCGCCGTTCGGTCTCCGTCCTGAAGTCGCCGCGGCCGAAGGCGATGGCGCGGACCGAGTCCCCCGCCGGAAACGCCGTGAGTCGGAGTTCGAAGCTCGTCCCGCGACGGGTACCGCGTTCGTCGATGGCGACGTCGAAGGACGCGGGCAACGTGGCGGCGTCGTTCACCACGACGAGATCGCCGGGGCGGAGGACGTCCGGTAGGGCGTCGACACGGGTCTCCGCGAACGTCGCGTTCCGGGATGTCTCGCTCCCGTCCCGATCGTCCGGTCCTTCCGCGGCCAGGACGAGGAGACGCGTCGCACCGGGATCGTTCCGGGGAGCCGTCGCGGGACTCACGACGCCCCCTCACCGCGCGCGACGACCACGCGGTCGCCGGACGCCCAAGGAACGGCGGCCCCTCCGACGTCGGGTCCGTGGACGCCGAGGAGACGGAGGACGCGTTCCGCGACCCACGAGGGCGGGACGAGCGTCCGTGGATCGACGTCGGGCATGGCGGCCGCGTGCATGGCCGTATCCATCTCTCCCGGATCGACGGACAGGAATCGGACGCCCGAACTCGCGACCTCGGCGGACCACGTCCGCAGGAGGTGATCGAAGGCGGCCTTCGACGCGCCGTAGGGTCCCCACGTCGGATACGCCTCGACGGCCGCGTCGGAACTCACGGCGACGAACGTCCCCCGTCCGCGAAGCACCATGTTGCCGAGGATCACCTTCGCCAGTCGGAACGGCCCGACGACGTTCACCGCGAAGACGCGCTCGAGGTCCTCGCAGTCGGTGTCGAGGAGCGGCCGGAGCGGCGTGGGGCCCAGATCGCTCGCGGCGTGGACGACCAGATCGAGGTCGCCGACGAGGGCGGCCGTCGCGCCCACGATCCTGTGGATCGCGTCCTTGTCGCCGAGGTCGTACGCGAGGGCGTGGACACGTCCCGTTCCAGGGCCCGAAGCGATCGTCGCCTTCGCGGTCGCCAGCGCCGATTCGTCGCGGGCGACGATGACCACGTCCACGCCGTGCCGCACCAGCCCCGACGCGATCGCTTCTCCCAACCCCCGGCTTCCACCGGTCACCAACGCCGTCCGAATCTCCATGTGCACCTCCGCGAGGTCCTGCCCTCCCGGAAACCTTGGCTCCTTGGTGACAATCTGTCGTCACGTCTGCCAATCCGTTGTCCGAAGTCTGCTTCTTTGGCACCCTGGGGCATGGACGACGATCTGGGCGAACGCCTCGGCAAGAACGTGCGGCACCTCCGCGAGTCCCGCGGGTTCACGCAGGGGCAGATCGCGAAGCTCGCGGGCCTTCCCCGCGCGACCTGGGCGAACCTCGAATCGGGCGACGCCAACCCGACGGTGTCGGTGCTCCACAAGATCGCCGTGGGCCTGCAGGTCACCATCGAGGAGCTCCTCGCCGAACCTCGGGCCGCGTGCGCATTCTATCCGAAAGCGTCGCTCAAGATCCGGAACCAGGGTCAGGCCACGGTACGGAAGCTCCTGCCCGATCCGATCCCGGGGATGGAGATGGATCGCATCGAGATCCCTCCCGGCGGAAAGATGCCCGGTGTCCCGCACACTCCGGGCACGCGGGAGTACCTCGCGTGCGAAGCAGGGGAGATCGTGCTCGTGGCGCTCGGCGAATCCTGGCACCTCCACGCGGGCGACCTCGTCGCGTTCCGCGGGGATCAGCGACACTCGTACGCCAATCCGGGAACGAAGACGGCCGTCGGATATTCCGTCGTCGTCCTCGCACGCATGGTGTAACGCTGACGGCGTGAAATCTCCCGTCACGGTGCGGCCGGTCGTCCGTTCGTTCAAGGCTCCTTTCGCGGCCGAGGCCGCCGCGTGGGCACGCTCCGGTGGACACTCGGTGCTCTGGGAGACGCCCTCCCGCGCGCGACTCGTGATGCGGAAGCCGTCCGTGCCGGACATGGAGGACGTGGGCTTCTGGTCCATCCTCGACCTCGGCGGTACGAGGTACACGATGCAGACGAAGGGAGCCCTCCGGGGACTCGCGACCTTCGTCGTGCCGAAGGACTGCCACCACGTGGTGATCCGCCGCGCGGAGCGGGATTCCGAGCACCGAGGCCCCACGCGCAAGGTGTCCTTCGATTGCCTCGCGTGCGGAGCCTGCTGCCGCGACAACGAGGTCATCGTCTACGCCGACGACGAGGAGCGTCTCGTCGATGGCGGGCACGCCGACGTGACGAAGCCGCCCTACGCGCGACGTCGGAAGGACGGCAAGCTGGTCCTGACGATGGCGAAGGCCACCAACGCCTGCCACCACCTCGGACCGAAGGACAACATGTGCGGTATCTACGAGGCGCGCCCCGACGCGTGCCGCGACTTCCCCATGGGCAGCGAGTGCTGCATGTTCGCCCGCGAGGACGAACTCGAGCTCTACGACGGCGTCGCGCCCGGCGCCTGACGCCCGGTACCACTCCCCGAAAACGACGAAGCGCGAAACCTCCTGCGAGGTTCGCGCTTCGGGAACGACGACTCTTCGTGACAGTACGTGCGGATCGCGTTCGCGAGGCCCTCGAGGAGACGAGACACCGAAGGTGGCTCGTCATGAGCATCCACGGAACCCGTCAGATCTCGGGCGCATCGAGAACGGGAAAAGCAGCCCTCGCCGAGCGCGGGCTGCTTTTTCCGTTCGAAGAACGAGGACGACGGTCGTTCAGTTGGTCGAGGTCACGCAGCGATCGAAGACCATCACGGCCGGGCAGAGGCGGCCGGGCGGGCACGGGAAGTTCTTGAGGCGGGCCTCGCAGCCGTCGTCGGCCGTGCAGGACGCTTCGTCGCGGCCTTCGCACGCGGGCTTCACGGGCTTGTCGACGCACTTGTCGAACACCATCACGGCCGGGCACATCTGGCCGGGCGGGCACGGGAAGGGCTTGAACGTCGTCTGGCACGCGTCGTTCGCGGAGCAGGCGGAAGCGTCGAGGCCGGCGCAGCCTTCGGGCGCCTTCGCTTGGCACTGCTTGAAGACGAAGTCACGCGTGCAGCGCGTACCGTCCGGCGAGCAGTGGCTAGGACCGTGGACGGCTTCGCACTGCGGGTTCGCGTCGCAGGCGGACTCGGGGAGCCACCTGCAGTCCTCTTCGGGGAGGAAGCCGCAGTGGAACGCGCAAGCGTTGTCGTCCGTGCAGGAGAAGGCGCCGATGCAGCGCGGGGTGATGAGATTCTGGTTGCCGCAGTCGACCGGCGTCGCGCAGTACGAGACTTCCGGCTTGAGCTGCTGCGTCTCACCGCGGCCGAGGCCGTTCGACGTGAGGGTGACCGTGAGGAGGTTCCGCGTCTTGGTGTACGCGTACGTGAGGACTTCCGGGCGCGCGAGACGGACGTTCGGCGCGGGATTCACGTGGAGCGAGAGCGTGCGCGACGTGGCGGTGAACGAACCGGTGAGGCGACGCGTCGACGGGCAAGGCGCCGTGATGCAGCGGATGCCGGTGTCGAGGTCGGCGAAGAACTCGGTGCGGCCCGTCGTCCCGACCGGCTTGTCCGTGAGGACGAGGCCGAGGAGCGTTCCGCTCGCGGGCGCGAAGCCCGAGTCGACGAAGTGGTAGCTGCCGAGGAGGGCGCGGCTGGCGCGCGTGATCGCTTCGGCGCTCTCGCCTTCGGTCTCGACGATGCCGTCCACCGTCGCGTCCGACACGTCGGACGCACAGCCGACCAGCATGGAACCCAGAACCGCAACACCCGCAAACACCGTGGACACAAGACGCATCGCTCGACTCCTCGAAGGCCCCGTTCCAGACGGGGACTATGTGGGCGGCTGTGTGACCGACTCCCACCCTTCGTGCAAGGCGATGGATAGATTTTTCCTGTTCGGGCGGGATTTCGGCGTGGCCGCGACGGAGTACGACGACGAAATGGCTCCGAATTCCGAGACCTTCAGGGGCGGGACGGTTCCGGACGTGCGGGTCGACGCTTTTCCTTCGCCGCGCCTTTCTCCTGATCCTTTCCGGGGGCGCCAGACGCCGCCGGCGTGGACTTGGCGGGCGGATCCTTCGGTGCGGTCGCCTTGAGGGCGGCCGCGAGCTTCGGCCTCACGCCTTCGGTGGTCAGGCCGTCCGCCTCGAACTTCGTGACGAGCGCGCGGTCGTCCTTGGTGCCGTGGGCGAGGAGGGCTTCGGCGGCGAACCCGACGGCGTCGGCGAGTTCGTCCGTTTCCGCACCGCCGCGGTAGAGCGCCACGAACTTGCGGAGCGCCGGACCTTCGGAAGCGCCCGAGAGCGCCACCAACGCCTTCGCGATCTCCTTGAGATCGGCCTCGCTCGACTCGGGTTCGAAGAGATGCCGCGCGAGGTCGGCGGCCGAGGACTTGTCCTTCCCGTTCGCGAGGGCCCTCGCGATGGCGCCCACGGGCGGGGGACGGAGGACGTCCTTGAGGAAGTCGTAGTGCCGATCGAGTGCGGTCTTCATGGCGCCCAGTCCGGTCGTGCGCTTCGCGAGAGCGAGGCGTGCATCCGCCACGAGATCGGGGAGGGCCTTGCCGTCGTTCGTGAGTTCGAGGAGCGTCCGCGTCGCCGCTTCGTCGGGCAGCTCGCCGAGTTCACGGACGAGCATGCGGTCGACCGCGAGGAGCTCCGGATCGTGTTTGCCGACTTCTTCGCCGACCTGCGCCGCGAGACTCTGCGCGTGGGCGCCCCGGGACGTCGGCACGTACGCGTCGACCGAGACGACGCAGCTCGCCACGGGAGAACCGAGGTCCTTCGTCTCGAGGATGGCCCCGGTGAGGGCGTCGATGGCGGTGACGTGTCCGCTCGCCTCGCAGGTGAAGAGGGCCGACTTGCCGACCGCTCCTCCTTGGACGTCCGTGGCCGTGGGGACGACCCAGACGGTCTTTCCCTTCTTGGCTTCCAGCCCGAGAACGGCACGGAAGTAGGTCGCGAAGTACCGCTCGGACTCGAGCCCCATGGGAACGTCGGGGCCCTTCGGACGCGCGTACAGACGGACCTTGTCCGTGGCGGTGGAGACCACGGGGATCTTCTTGTCGCCGGGGAGCATGAGCACCGGGTTGCCGGGCAGCTCGCGAACGGGCAGGTTCGTGTGGCTCGCCTTGCCCTGCGGCGCCTTCGCGATCGCGTCGTCGAAGCGGAAGAAGCCGATCTCTCCGAAATAGAGAGCTCCGCTCCGCGTGAACGCACGGCTCGTACGTTCGCGGAGGAGGATCCGCGCGGCCTCGTCGCCGTTCGAGAGGTCGAGGGCGGACACGTATTGCTGTCCCCAAGGAATGAACGCGTGACCCGCGACGACGGCGGGTACGCCGAGGATTTTCTTCGTCTCGACCTGACGGACGATGGAGCCGTCCCTCTGGATGGCGAGCAGGGTCGATCCTTCGCCCCGGTCGTCGCCGAGCACGACGACGGTGATCTTCCCGTCGTCGCCGGCTCCGCGAAGGGACAGTCCGCTCACGTCCTTCGCCCACAGCTTCGAACCGCTCGCGGCGTCGAGCGCGAACACTTCGCGACCCCCGCTCGCGACGACGACGTGGCCCGCGATCATCGGGCGTGTGTCCACCGGGTGCGCGAAGGACCACTTCGCGCCGTTGGCGAGGTTCATCCCGACGAGCCTCTCGGCGGAGACGACGCCGACCGCGACGTCCGCGCCGTTCTCGACGCGCGTCCCGCCGATCTTCTTCCAGAGCCGATCGGCCGACTTGCCGTCGTCGTTGGTCCACTCGTCGGAGAACAGATGGACGGCGTTCATGCCACCACCGCAGGCGGGGACGAGTGCCAGGAGGAGGGGAAGGAGCTTCGCGGTCTTCATGATCAGACTCCCTTCCCGCCTTCTTCGAGTGCGGCCTTGAGTTTCGCCGACGCGCCGGGGGGACTCTTCTTCGCCACGTCCTTCAGGAAGAGACGCGCCTCGTTGGTGTTCAAGGAAGCGACCTTGTTCACGAGCGATCTTGGCGTCGTCGCTGACTTCGACGCCGGTCGCAGGAGCGCCTCGGCGAGTCCGCTCGTGACGACGTCGAACGGCAAGCGACCGAGCCGACCGAGGAGGACGTCGCAGTTCGTGTCCGTGCAGACCTGACCGATGGCGACGGCGGCGTCGTTCACGCGATGGTCGAGCGCGAGCACGAGCTCGGGCATGGCGTCCTTCACCTTCGCGGCACCCACGGACGTCGCGGCGGCCGCGCGCACGGCGGCGTCGGAGTCGGCGAGGGCCCTCCGGAGCACCCGCGTCGCTTGGGTGGACTTCGCGAACGCGAGCGCCCGGACGGCGGCCACGCGGACTTCCTTCGACCGATGCATCCCGTAGGGCGCGATCGCGTCACCGCCCGTGGTGTTCGCGATCTCCGCCAGCGTGTCGAGGGCGGAGACGGCGATGCGCGGCGGGAGCCCGCGGTCGAGGGCGTCGATCACGGCCTTCACCGCCGCCGCACCCGCTTTGCCCGTGGCACGCACGTCGCCGGCGAGACGGACGTCGTCGAGCGCCGACAGCACCTTGGCGGGATCTCCCGATTCGAGCCGTTCGGCGACGTCCGCGGGAACGCTCGGGGCGAGATCGGCGGCGCCTTTCCCGGCGGCGGACGGTTTCGCCGCGGGGACCTGCGCCTTCGTAGGAGGGGCCGCCTCGGCCTCCGGACTCGAACTGGACGAGGTCACGACGACGGCCGTGACGAGCGCCGCGCGAAGGGAACGGAAACGACGGGAAACGGGGCGGGCGCTCGGTGTGCAATCGTCCATCGGCAAGGACTCTCACCCCGGAAAAGCCCGATGTAAAGTTTCGAAGGCTTTCCTGGACGCCGTGCTAAATCGGCTCGTGATGCCGTCCACGACGCCGCCCCCGATGCCGGCCGCGCGGCCCTTCTACGTGGGCGCGGCCCTCCTCTTCGCGTGGCTCTTCGGCTTCAGCGCGCTCCTCGACGGGTGCAGCACGCTGCGGTTCTTCCGGGGAGAAAGCATCGACACGTCGGTCCTCGTTCCCGACCTCAAGAGCGACGAGGATCGGGCCCGCGTCCAGAAGCTCGCGGATCTCGCCATCGCCGCGAACGACGCCGCGTCCAAGCGCCTCATTCCCCTGGCCGCGGCCTCCGCCGTCCTCGGTGCAGCGATGGTCCTCCTCGCGGCGCGGGGATTCCGCGGACGTGAGGGCGCCCGGCGCGCCCTGGTGCAGGTCGTGTCGGTCCACGCGGTCGTCCTCGTCGTGGGATTCGCGATCACGCCGGACGTGAGGCGCGCGCGGGACGCCTTCGACATGGCCGTCGTCTCGAGCAAGGCCCGTGAAGTGACGACCGATCCGGTGGCCGCGACGACCATCGAACCGACGACGTCCCGCATCTTCAAGGTCCTCCCCTACGCCGGTCTCGTGCTCCGGACGACGGCGAGCCTCCTCGTCCTCGTCGCCCTGACGCGCCGACGCGCGCGCGAATTCTTCCTCGCGCAGTCCGGCGTCCCCGAGGTCTGACCCGGGCCATGGCCAAGGTCCGCAAGCTCCCCGGGGCCCTCGCCGATCAGATCGCCGCCGGCGAAGTGGTCGAGAGACCGGCGAGCGTCGTGAAGGAGCTCGTCGAGAACGCGCTCGACGCGGGAGCACGACGCGTGCACGTCGCCGTCGACAAGGGCGGCGTCGACTCCATCCGCGTCACCGACGACGGATCGGGCATGGCGGCGGAAGACGCACGGCTCGCCCTCGAGCGGCACGCGACGAGCAAGATCGGACGGATCGAGGATCTCGAGACCATCGCCACGTTCGGGTTCCGCGGTGAGGCGCTTCCCAGCATCGCGTCCGTCTCCAAGCTCACGCTCGTGACCCGCGAACGTGGTGCGGACGAAGGGGTCGAACTGCGGGTGTCGGGCGGAGGCGGAGTCGACGAACGTCCTTCGGGGGCACCCGTCGGGACGACGGTGCAGGTCACGGATCTGTTCTTCAACGTGCCCGCGCGGAAGAAGTTCCTCAAGTCCACGGGTACGGAGGCCGCACACGTCGGCGAAGTCGTGCTCCTCGCCGCCCTCGCCCGGCCCGACGTGGGATTCGTGCTCGCCCGCGACGGTCGTCCGGCCCGCGAGTACCTCCCCGCGTCGAGTGCCGCGGAACGCGTGTCCCAGGCCTTCGCGGACGTGCCGCTCCGGCGCGTCGAAGGCCGCCGCGGACCGTTCTCGTTCGAGGGATTCTTGAGCGCCCCCGAACACGCGCGCACGGGCGCCGGGAGCCTCCACCTCTTCGTCAACGCCCGTCCCGTGCGCGATCGCGCACTCGCGCGGGCGGTGGCGCAGGCGTTCGGTTCCGTGCTCGAGCCGGGCAAGTACCCCGTCGGCGTGGTGTACGTGGCGCTGCCGCCCGAACTCGTGGACGTCAATGTGCACCCGCAGAAAGCCGAAGTCCGTTTCGCGGACGCGCGTTCCGTGCTCGACGCCATGACCCGCGAGCTCTACGCGGTGTTGGGCACCGTGTTCTCGCTGCCGGCCCTCGGCCCCCTGTACGGTCGCGCGCGCACGGCCACCACACCGGAGCGGCTCGATGTCCCGCGACCCTCCGTCGCGGAAGACACGATCGCGTGGTCGTTCTCGCGGGGAGACGGAGCCCCCGCCGCGTCCTCCGTCGTCGATGCTTCCGGTGTCGCCTCCGCGCATGTCCCTTCCGCGACGAGCGTGATCGAATCCGGGCGGGACGGATTCGTCTATTCCGATCTCCGGTACGTCGGCCAGGTCCGCTCCACGTTCCTCGTGTGCGAAGGACGGGACGGCCTCTACGTCCTCGATCAACACGCCGCCGCCGAACGGGTGACGTTCGATCGCCTCCGCCGGGCGTACGACAAACGCGCTCCGGCCATGCAGAGGCTGCTGCTCCCCGAGGTCGTGGACGTCGGCGAAGCCGGCGTCGCCACGTTCATTGCCCACGAAGCGGACATCCTCGCGCTCGGCGTCGAAGCGCGAGCCGTCGGTCCCGGCGCGCTCGCCGTCGATGGAGTGCCGCAGGTTCTCCGCCGTGCCCATCCCGAACGCATCGTCCGCGATCTGCTCGCGGAACTGGCCAGTGCGGCGGGGCGGCCCTTCGGGGACGCGGTGGACCTCGTCCTCGCGACCATGGCCTGCCACGGATCCGTGCGCGCAGGCGACGTCCTGGCTCGCGAAGAAGCCATGGCGCTCCTCCACGCCCTCGACGGCGTGGCTTTCGCCGGCCACTGCCCGCACGGGCGCCCCGTGATCACGCGCCTCTCCTTCGACGAATTGGAGCGTCGTGTCGGTCGTCCCTGACGTCCCCGACGCCGGTACGCGAGCGGTCGCCTCCCGGGAGGACGCCCTCGTGGACGCGGTGCTCGCCCGCGTGGATCCCCGTCGGGACGACGTGCTCGTCGCCGTCGTGGGACCCACGGCCAGTGGCAAGACGGCCCTCGGCATCGCGCTCGCGGAACGCGTCGACGGCGAGATCGTGAGCGCCGACAGCGTCCAGATCTACCGCCACTTCGACGTCGGTTCCGGGAAGCCGACGGCGGAGGAACGGAGGCGTGCCGTGCACCATCTCGTCGACGTGGTGGATCCGGGCGCTCCGATCGACGCCGCGCGGTTCGCCGAACTCGCGGATGCCGCGGTGAAGGACGTACGGTCCCGCGGAAAGATTCCCGTGCTCGTCGGCGGGACGTTCCTCTGGGTGAAGGCGCTCGTGCAAGGACTCGCCGCCGCCCCCGCAGCCGACCCCACGTTGCGCGCGGAGTACGACGCATTCGCGAAGGAGCACGGACGCGCCGCCTTGCACGGACGTCTCGCGGTCGTCGATCCCGTGTCGGCCGCGAAGCTGCACCCGAACGATTTCGTGCGCGTGAGCCGGGCCCTCGAGGTCCACACCCTCTCCGGCCGCACGCTTTCGGATTGGCACGCGGAACACGGATTCCGCGGCGCCAGGTACCGGACGCACTTCGTCGCGCTCGATCACGAGGCCGCCATCCTCGACGAACGCATCACGCGACGGGCGCGTGCGTGGCTCCAGGGCACGTGGATCGACGAGGTACGTTCGCTCCACGCACGAGGCTACGGGGACACCCGGGCCATGGCCTCCGTCGGCTACAAGGAAGTGGCCGCCCACGTGCGCGGTGAGATCGCCTCCGAGGATCTCGAGACCGCCGTGGTGCGCGCCACGCGTACGTTCGTCCGTCGTCAGAAGACGTGGCTCAACGGCGTGGACGTGCAGTGGCTCCGCGCGGACTGACGGAACAGGCGGGGCCGCGCACCGAGGGTACGCCGCGGGCGGACACCGCGAACCCGACTCACCCGACTTCGATGAACCGTTCGCGCACTTCCGGCGGCGGCACCGGGCACGTGTCGAACTTTCCCCAGACGCGGTAGCGGACGCGGGCCACGAGGTCGTACCCGAAGTCGAGCAGGAACGTGGGGAGGATACCGAGCACGGCGGCGAGGACGCCCCACGGACCTCCGATGCGCGCGAGTAGGTGGAAGATCGCGCGCGCCTTCGTGAGCAGACGTTCCCCGGGCGTGCCGACGTCCGTCGCGACGACGACGGTGTCCACCTTCGCCGGATCCCGGCCGTGGCGCGCGAGGATGGTCTTGGCGAAGTCGCCCTGCAGCGCGGCGTACCGGAACTCCGACTTCACGTCGCGCACGACGAGGAAATGGGTGACCCGATCGCAGAGTCCGCAGACTCCGTCGTAGAGGACGACGATGTCGGTGGCGCCGGCAGCCATGGATGCAGTGTACCGCGTTCTCGTCGTCCCCGCCCGCGCTGGATTCCAAGGGAGATTCGGGGGCGGGCGGCGCGAGGATGGTCTACCCTCGGCCCATGTTCCGGCTCATGGTCGCCGCCTGGGCCGCCCTGCTCGTGGTCATGGGGGCGGGCGGAACCGCGGACGCGGCGCCTCCGCGGGAAGGACGGTCGATCCCGCCGACGCGTACGAGACCTCCGCTCGTCCCGGCGCGTGCGGGAAAGCGGTCGAGGGACGGGACCGCGACCTGGCACGGCCTCCGGCATCCGGTGCGTGTCCACGGTCCAGCCAGCCTCCCTCGCGCGACGTTCGCGTCGATCGTCCACGCGATCGAGGACGCGTGGGACACGGCGACCCTCGCCTTCGAACTGCCCCCGCCGGACGTCGATCCGGTGACGGGCGGGTACGACGTCTACGTCGTGTACGGCGTCGCCGGACTCTCGGACACCTTCGCGGACCACGACACGTCGTTCGGCGGGTTCGACCGCAGGAGCGCCTATTCGTTCGTGGACGCCGACGTGGCCCCCGGTTGCCTCCTCGAGACGCTCGTCACCACCGAACTCGTCCGTGCCATCGGCATGCGCACCAATCCCGCGATGGACGACGGCACCTCGCGCGCCACGGCGACGGCGCTCGCGAAGCTCGCCGTTCCGTGCGCGGCGTCCCTCGATCTCGGCGAGTCCGTGTACCAGTCGAATCCCGGGAAGGCCGTCATGGACGACGCCGCGTTTCCCGACCGGGATCGGAGCGTTCGGTATGCCCGTGGCGCTTCCCTCTTCCCCACGTGGCTCGACGACACGTTCGGGACCGCACCGGGACGCTTCGTGACGGCGCTCTGGGCGCTCACGCCGACGAAGTCCCCGCCGACCGGGGCACGGTACATTTCCGAACCGGACGTGTTCGACGTGATGCGGACCAGCATGAAGGACGCGATCTCCACCGGTTCGACCTTCGAGGACGTGCTCGCGAGCTACGCCGTCGCGCGGACGTTCTTCGGCTCCGCGGACGACGGCATCCACCTGCTCGAGTCCCGCGCCCTCGGCGATCGTGCGCTCGTCCGTCGGGACTGGTCGGTTCCATGGCCGACGACGCCGCGTCGGTTCGCATCGGTCGAATCCTTGGCGCCGACGGGATCGTCCCTGGTCGTGGTGGACACGCGGAGTGCTCCTCTGGGTGCACGCCTCCGCATCGAGGCCTCGTGGGAGGAGCACGCGAAGATGCGGTGGACCGCGGTGAAGGTCGACGCGGAAGGTCGGAAACGCGCGGCGATCCCCGTCGCCGCGTACGACAAGGCGACGGAGTCCCAGGCGACGATCACCGAGCTCGGGGGGACGGCGTTCGTGTACGTCGTGGGCGTGGAGGTCGGCGAACCGTTCGTTCCGATCGATCCGGACGACGGCGCGTGGGAACCCCACGCGTACCTCCTCACGCTCGCGGAAGAGAAGCCCTGACGAGGGCACGTCGACGGAATCGGAGGGCGACGATCGCGAGTCCCAACCCGACCATCGTCGTCGACCGGAGCGGCGGTGCGGGTGTCCGCGCCGGGACCACCGCACATCCACCCGCGACCTGCATCGGGTAGTCCGCGGTCCAGGTGTCGGTGCCGACGGGGATCGATCTCTCGTGGACGATGGGTTCACCGTCGAAGGTCGCGCCGACGATCAACGCACGGCCTCCCAGACCGGGCGTCGGCGTGATGGGGAACGTGAAGAGGCCGGGACCACGACGGGTCAGGGCGGGCGTGGGCAACGACTCGCCGCCGAACACGCGGACGGTCGCGCGGAGCCGCGTGGGATCGAACGCGTCCGCGCGGTGTTCGCCGTCCTTCGTGCGGAGTTCGAGGATTCCGTGGGCGGGACGGGATCCGTCGGCCGCGACGAAGTCCGTGCTGAGCGCGAGCCAACTGTCGCGGACGCTGGGCAGCGAGAGCTCGGGATTCTTCCGTTGCTCGAGGGCGTCGAGGGCGCCGAGGACGTCGAGTTCGCCGGGCCCCGCCTGATCGTCGAACGCCGCGCGGTGCCGGAACCTGTGTGCGCCGGCTTGGAGGAGCGTGACGACGTCCTCCTGCGTGAGGGAACGATCCCGCTGGAAGAGGAGCGCGATGGCACCCGAGACGATGGGCGCCGACATCGACGTTCCGAGCGCGAGACCGTGGGTCGCGTCCATCTGGAGGCAGCGGAGGTCGGTGGTGCCGTCCTCCTTGGGCGGGCAGGAGCCGGTGGAGAAGATGCCGAACGGCGATCCGGGACCTGCCGCGGAACTCATCGCGCCGACGATCATGGCTCCTGGCGCGGAGATCTCCGGTTTGGGCAGTCCCGTCGCGGTCGGTCCCGCGCTCGAGAACCAGCAGCTGTCGCCGTCGATCAGCGAGCGTGTCTCGTTCGACGGATCGCGGAGGCCGCCCACCGCGTCGAGGAGGGGCGACTGCAGGCCCACGCTCGTGCCCGAGATGGCCGTCCATCGCGGACGCGTGACGCTGCACCCCACGGCCAGGATGTTCGGATGGGTGCCGGGGAGGTTCACGGTGCCGGCGCGCACGGGACGCGCGAAGCCGACGTTGCCGGACGCGGCGTCCCCGATGACCTGGAGGTACAGATCGACGAGCCCGTGCCCGACGAGCGTGATGTCGTACGTGCCCTTCGGCCACTTGCCCTGCCAAAGGACGATGGCGCCGCTCGATCCCTTCGGGATGGGACTGTTCGGAGCTCCGCTCCCGTGGATGACGCCGGCGTTGTGGCCGCTCTCGCTCGCACCTTCCTGGGTGCCGTCGGCGATGGGATGAATCCACGTGCCGTCCGGTGAGTCGAGGCCCACCTTCAGGTCCGCGCCCGCGTGTTTCGTGATCCACACCTGGACACCGCCGTTGTCGGCGCCGTTCGTGGTGACGGGAATCCGCGTGACGGCACCTTCGGAGACGTACGCGTTCTGGTGGACCGGTTGCTCCACGATGGAGCCGCTGTTGCCGACGGCGACGACGATCGCGTGACCCGGCTTGTCGGGACCGACGTGGCTCGCGATGGTCTCTTCCCACGCGGTCGTCCCGTCGTGGGGTCCGAAGTCGGTGCCGACGGACATGTTGGCGACGACGGGACGGCCCATGGCGTCGCCCCGATCGAAAATGAAATCGACCCCGCGGAGGAGATCGTCGTTCTCGATGGTGCCGACCTCCGCCTTCGTCACGCGCGCGCAGACGATCCCGGCTTTCGGGGCCATGCCGACGTAGCGGCGATCGAGCTTGCCGCCGTTGCCCGCGGCGAGGGAGGTCACGTGGGTGCCGTGGCCGACGCCGTCGGTGGGAAGGGCCTTCTTCGCGGCGAGGAGCGCGTCGATTTCGGCGGCCTCGAGGACGGCCCCGGAGAGCAGCTCGCCCGTGGCACTCTTCACGCCGAAGCGGTCCTCGAGCTCGGGATGGAGGCCGACGGGCTTGAGGGAGAGATCGAGGAGCCACGCGACGCGGGTCGTGCCGTCGTCGTTGCGGAAGTCGGCGTGGGTGACGTCGCACCCCGTGTCGGCCACGCCGACGAGCACACCCGTGCCGTCGACGCCGAAGGTCTTCCGTGCGAGCGGCGCTTGGACGACGGGTCCCACCTTGTCAAGCAGGAGCTTCAGCGGCGGCGCGACCTCGAGGGGCCATTCGGGATGGGCGTTCGCGAACGCGACGACGTCCTTCGCAGGAGCTCGGAGACGGCCGATGCCGGGAGCGACGGGATCGAGGCCGACGGCGCGTGCGTCCGTGCCGTAGGGCAGGCGCACGAGAGCGCCCACGAGACGCGAATCGGGCGCGAGGACGGCTTCGGCGAAGGGACCGAGGACCGCGACCATGCCCGCCCCGGAAGGCAGGGCCCGGGACTTGGCCGTGGGACGTTCCTCCGCCGACGTGTCCCGCGCGGAGACGAGACCCACGAACGTGGCGATCGCGAACGCGGAGACCGGGCGGACACGCACGTTCAGACCGGCGGAACGAGGTGCTTCTTGGCCGGACGGACGGCCTTCTTGTTCGCGTAGCGCGAGAAGCGTGCGCCGATCTCCGCGCGCAGAGCGTGACCGGGCACGATGGCGTCGATGACCATCTCGCTCGCGAGCTTCACCAGATCGATGTCCGCCTTGTACTCGTCACGCAGCTTCGCGACGTACGCGTCCCTCTCGGGGCCGGCGGGGATCTCCTGGATCTTGTTGAAGTACACGGCGTTCACCGCGGCCTGAGGACCCATGACGGCGATGGACGCGGAGGGAAGCGCGATGCATGCGTCCGGCTCGAAGGCGGGGCCGCACATCGCGTAGAGACCCGCGCCGTAGGCCTTGCGGACCACGACGGACACCTTGGGCACGGAGGCCTCGCTGACCGCGGCGATCATCTTCGCACCCGCGCGGATGATGCCCTGCTTCTCGACCTTCGTGCCGATCATGAACCCCGGTACGTCGGCGAGGTAGAGGAGCGGCACGTTGAACGCGTCGCACAGCCAGATGAACCTCGCGGCCTTGTCGGCGGAGTCGACGAAGAGGACACCGCCGAGCCACTTCGGCTGGTTGGCGACGATGCCCACCGTCTTGCCGTCGATGCGGGCGAAGCCCGTGATCATCTCGCGCGCGAAGAGCTTCTTGATCTCGCAGAACGACCCTTCGTCCACGATCTCCGAGATCACGGCCATCATGTCGAACGGCTTGTTCTCGTCCGTCGGGATGATTTCCTCGAGGGTCTTCCCGCTCGCCTTGGGCGCGAGCGCGGGGCGGACGGGCGCCTCCGCCTCACAGTTCGAAGGCAGGTAACCGAGGTAACGCTTGCAGAAGTCGAGCGCCTCTTCCTCCGTCTTCACGAGGACGTCGCCACATCCGGACACGGAGCAGTGCATCTTCGCGCCGCCCATCTCCTCGAGGGTGACCTTCTCGCCGATGACCATCTCCGCCATGCGCGGCGAACCGAGGTACATGCTGGCGTTGCCGTCGACCATGACCACGACGTCGCAGAAGGCGGGGATGTACGCGCCTCCGGCGGCACTCGGTCCGAAGAGGAGGCAGACTTGCGGCACGCGGCCGCTCATCTGGACCTGGTTGTAGAAGATGCGGCCGGCGCCACGTCGCCCCGGGAACATCTCGATCTGGTCGGTGATGCGCGCTCCCGCCGAGTCGACCAGGTAGAGCATCGGCACCTGGAGGGACTCCGCGGTCTCCTGGATGCGGAGGATTTTCTCCACCGTGCGGCGGCCCCAGGACCCTGCCTTCACGGTGGAGTCGTTCGCCATGAGGGCTACGGGGCGGCCGTCGATGGTCGCCGTGCCGGTCACCACGCCGTCGGCGGGGAACTCGGGATCGACGGCGTTGGCGAGGGCGGCGTCCTCCACGAACGACCCCGCGTCCACGAGGCGCGCGATGCGATCGCGGGCGAACAGCTTGCCCGTCTCGGCGTTCTTCGCGTGGTACTTGGGCGCGCCGCCGGAGCGGACGCGGGCGAGGGTCTGTTCGAGGGTCGATTCGGCGGACATGATCGGGCGCGAGTAGAGCACTGCTCGTCCCTCGATGCAGGCCAAACCGCCCGGTCCGCGGTCGATCCGACGGCCTTCGTCGACCTGCCCTCGGACGGGAAGACCTCGTCGGCCGTTCAGCGTCCGCGGAACGTGGGTTTCCGCTTCTCGGCGAACGCGCGGAGCGCTTCTTGACGGTCCTCGCTGACCAGGACCTTGTCGTAGCTGACCTTCTCGAGTTCGAGACCGGTCTCGAGGGTCGTCGCGAAGGCACGGTCGATGGCTTCGAGCGCGGCGGCCTGCGCGATGGGGGCGCCGTTCGCGACGGGCTCGATCCAGGCGACGGCGTCGTCGACGACGGAAACGCCCGCGGGGGAGACGCGGTTCACGAGGCCCCACGCGAGCGCCTCTTCCGCCGTGAGGGACCGTCCGAGGAGGATCATCTCCTTGGCGCGCGCCTCGCCCACGATCCGGGGCAGCCGTTGCGTTCCGCCGGCACCCGGGATGATGCCGAGCGTGGTCTCGGGCAGGGCGACCTTCACGTGCGGGGCCGCGACACGCAGATCGCACACGAGCGCGAGCTCCAGCCCTCCTCCGAACGCGACGCCGTTGAGAGCGGCGACCACGGGCTTCGGGGATCGATCGAGGGGTCCGAGCTCGGAGCGATGGGCGACTGCACCTGGGCGCGGACGTCGTTCTCCCGTCATTCCTGCCATTCCTTCAGGTCGGCATAAGCAGAACGCCGCGTCCACGAGTTCCCGTCCACGACGATGGCGCGGACGGAGTCGTCGGCGAGACGCCTCGCGGTGAGGCGTCCGAACGCGAGCAGCGTGTCGCGCGGAAGGGCGATGCCGTCGCAGTTCGCGATCGATGCGCAGCACGGCGGCTGGTACTGCAGCGTTCAGGAACGGCAGGACCTTCGTAGGCGCGGAAGACGCGGGTGTGGCCATGTTCGCGGGCCTTGTCCGCGGCCGTCGTCCGTGCGCGCTGCAGCTTGTCCGGACCTCCACGTCGTCGACTGCCACGGGCAGGAAGACCAGACGAATTCGAGGCGCTCGTCGGCGAACTCGGCGAAGCCGGCTATGCCGCGACCACCAGGTTTCTCGGCGACGCTTGTCGCGCTGCGCTGGCGTGCCCTCGAGGTGGTTGCGCTGGGCCTCGGCCACGTAGGGCGGTGTACTCGCTTGCGCAGCTCGTTCCCACCAGGACACCCAGGCCGCGATCACCATGTGGCGATGAAGGTGGATCCGCGGTGATGACCAGGCGCCAGCCAGGTACTGCAGGTCGCCCAGTTCGTAGCCGTGGCTGCTGATCAGGGCGGCGATCGGACAGCGCGCTCGGTGTATCTTCCAGCAGGCGCTGGTGGCGGAACTCGGCCAGCATCCAGGCCACCTCCTTGATCACCTTGGCCATGGGCGTCGGATCACGCCGGCGTGCTGTTCAGGCTGGCTGCCGTCGGAAAGGTTCGGCGGCATCCTTGACCTGGTCATCTTCCAGCAGGTCGTAGACCAGGTTTCCATGCAGGCCTTCATCGACCAGCATCATCGTCCAGGATGGCGGAACAGCAGCAGCGAAGGCGGTCGAACAGGGAAAGGCGTGGCTGTTGGCGATAGCCGGCCGCTCGTGCTGCTGGCGTCGAGGCGCAGGCTGCTCCACGTTGCCCTGGAACTCCAGGGCCATCTTCGAGATGAACTGGAAGGCGACCTTGTTGGCGCTCGTCCCGTTCTTCAGGGATTACCGACTTCGGCTGCTGTTCGGTAGCAGGTCGTAGGCTTGACGAACAGCGACCGCCAGCGCGGACCGGATCGGGCACGGTCCCGCGGACCAGGTCCGTTGACCCAGGCGACGTGCCGTCGATCGTGCGGCCAGCACATGGCCTCCAGCCCTGCAGCGTCGGCGCTTGGCGCCGTTGCACCACATGGTGCAGGTACTCCGGAGCATCAGCATCCGGGCCCCAAGGAATACCGTCTGGAAGCGGCGCAGAACGTCTGGAATTTTGGTGCAGCCGGCCGCCCTGGTCATGGCCAGGGCGGAAGAAGGAAGAAGGTGGCGGCGCTCGGCCTGCTTTTCGTCCTCGGCGCGTCCGGCTGCATCGATCATGTCCGCTGGTCGTCCCGCCCGCATCCTCGACCAGTGGCTTGAGCAGGTCGAACTGTCCACCCATCAGCCGACGACCTGCTGATGCGCGAACTGCGACGTCGGCGCAGCGGAGGGCTGCTCGATCAGCTCCGCCAGGCGTTCGGATAGATCACGTCGGCCCGCTGCTCGGAGAAGGACTTCGCCGACTTCGATGTCCCCGGCCGGCCTCGGCAGGTAGCGAAGCATGCGCTCCAGGCGCTCGACGTCGAGGAACAGGGTGTCCAGCTCGACCAGGGCGGCCGCCCACGGCACTGGTGGCTCGCCCGGGTCTTCGACGGATCGCCCGCGACGAACATCCGGCGAGCGACGACGCGCCGGACGCAGCGAGGGCGAGGAGGAACGTGACTTGGAAGCGACGCTGCGGACGACGGACATCGGAACGACTCCACGCGCGGAAGGAAGTGACCTCCAGCGTGCGTCGGTTCCGGACGATCCGAATCGACCGGAGGGACGACGATTCGTCGGCAGCGGATCGGATGACGATCCGCGTCAGCAGCGTCGGTCGGAATTCAGCGCTTCTTCGGGGTGGATCGACGTTTGGCCGGAGCGCGTCGAGGGACGTTCTTCGCTCGGGTCGCCTTCGCGGGCGGCTTCGACGACGTCTTGGGCGCCTCGCCACCTTCGGCGTCCTTCGACGTCCGTGCTTCGAGCTTCGCGATCCGCGACCGCAGTTCGCGCGCCTCCGTCGTGAGCTTCTCGAACTCCTCACGCAGACTCGCGACCGCGTGCTTGGATTCCCCGCCGAGATCGCGCACGACCTCGCGGATGCGTCGACGTACGCGCGCGTCGAGTTCGACCGGCAGTCGGGCACGCAGCGGACCGCGGGACTTCGCGTCGCCGATTTCACCGAGGGCACGGACCGCGTCCATCCGCACGTAAGGATGGGCGTCGTCGAGAAGATCCTCGATGAGTTCCCGCGTCTTCCGGTCGGTGGAGATACGGGTCAGGGCCATCATGGCGGCACGTCGGACGCGTTCGGAGTGTCCGTAGCGCGTCCGGGCGACGAGGTGTGGCATGGCGCGATCGTCGCGGAGCGCCGCGAGACCGTCGATGGCGCCGATGCGCACGACGTCGGCCCACGAATCGCGATCGAGGAGGTCCACCAGCGTCGAGAGCGTACCGTCCCGTCGGGTCTTGCCGAGCGATCGCGCGGCGTCCGCTTCGACGAGGTAGCTGTCGTCCTCGAGGGCCACGGGAAGGAGCGCACCTTCGGCCGACGCCGTACGGAAACGACCGAGGGCGACGACGACCGCGCGCCGGACCTTCGGGTGCGCGATCGACGTGGCAGCTCGGAGAGCCACTTCGCACTCCTTCGCGTGGATTCGGCCCAGGGCCTCGGCGGCTTCGACGCGTACGCCCCAGAATTCGCCGTCGTCGACGAGGGACGCGACGAGCGCGGCGATCGTGACGGGATCGTCGGTCTCGGACAGGGCGTCCGCCGCGAGCCATCGACCGCGCGCGGTCGGCGCGTGGGCGAGAGCCGCACGCGACATGTCCGCAGGCGCTTTCACGCGGACGTCGCCGACGATGGCCATGTCGGGGTCGACCACGACGAAGTGTGGACGTTCCTTGCACGGAATGGCGAACGCTGGTCCGATGGAGGACCTGCGCGTTCGCGGCGGAGCAGCGCCTTCTGCTCGCCCAGCGTGACGTCGGCGCCGGCGAACTCGAACGCGGCGGGCACGCCATCCACGTGACGTGGTGTGCCGTTGACCATAACGTGAGCACGCCCCGAAGATCCACGGCATCCACGTCGACCTGGGATGGCCGAACTGCTCATACGGTCGAAGAGCGACCCAGGCTGCGACCAGAAGCGGTCTCAGTGCGCGAACGGAGTCCGCGTCTCGACGAGGTCCTGTGGTGGGCGCCTGGTAGGCGCTGCTCGCCAGGGCGCACTCGCCCCGGGTTCGGACCGGGCGGCGACAGCGGAGACGGTCACGCCTCGTAGAGATGGCGATCGAAGAGATCCAGGGGCGCGTCGTAGTCGTGGCAGACGATGGGCCGTTTGTAACGGCCGTTCGCCTCGCTCGTGTAGGCGTGGAGATCCGCCCGGATGCCGTAGTCGAACTCGTCCTTGCCGAGCGCCTTCTCGCGCCAGACGTGTTCCATGAAGGTGGCGAAACCCTCGTTCAACCAGCCTTCGGACCAGTCCCGACAGGTGACGAGATCGCCGAACCACTGGTGCGCGAGCTCGTGCGCGATGAGATCGTCGGAGGTGACGTCGAGCGCCGCCCGTTCGTCGAGCAGGATGTGCTCGTACATCGTCGTCGCCGTCGTGTTCTCCATGCCGCCGAAGATGAAGTCGTGCACGACGATCTGGGCGTACTTGTTCCACGGGTACGCGACGCCGGTGACCTCCGAGAAGAACGCGACCATCTCGGGCGTCCGCCCGAAGGTTCGGCGCGCGTTCGCCTCCTGCCCCTTGGGCACGAAGTACGAGAGCGGGACGGAGCCGGCGTGGTCCGTGATCTCGGTGAATTCTCCGGCCGCGAGCGTCACGAGGTAACTCGGGTGCGGCTCGGACATCTTCCAGTGGTACGTCCACGGACGATCGCCTTCGGGCGTCTCGCGCTTGAGGAGCGCGCCGTTCGAGAGGGCGTACCAACCGGAAGGAACGCGGACGCAGAGCTCCGTCGTCATCTTCACGTGAGGCTTGTCGTGGCAGGGGAACCAGTGCCGAGCGTCCTCTTCCTGGCACTGGGTCCACACCTGACGCGGACGGTCGCGGACGTGCTCGTCCGGTTCGAGGAAGTAGAGGCCTTTCCTCGGCGCGGCGGAGTACGCGACCACGACCGAGGTGGCCTCCTTGCCGAGCGGGATCGCGACGCGGAGGACCTTGCCGTCGTAGTGGTGCTCCGCGGGCTTTCCGCCTTCCGAGACGCTCTTCAGGTCGAAGCCGACGGCGTCGAGTTCGATCTCGGTGGCCGCGCGATCGACGCGGACGACGTCGAGCGTCGCGCGGCCCTCGATGCGCTTCGCGGTCACGTCGAGGTCCAGGTCGAGCGCGAGGTGGCGGACGTCGAACGGACGGTCCCGCTCGAACTGCCGCGGACTTCCCGCGAATGCGAACGGCCGGCCGCCGGCCTGCGCCTCGGAAACGACCACGCGCGCATGCGACCCTTTCGAGCAGCAGCGCGCGTGATTTCGGTACGCGATGGTCATTCGGGACCGCCCGGGACGATCAGCGGCCGAGGGCCTCTGCGCGGTTCACGATGCGGGGCGTGAGGAAGATCACGAGTTCGTTCCGGGTGTCGCTCGCGCGACGACGCTGGAAGAGGATGCCGAGGATGGGGATGTCCCCGAAGAACGGCACCTGGTCCACGTTGCGACCGGTGTTGCGCGTGAAGATTCCACCGATGACCGCCGTGTGGCCGTCGACGACGAGCAGATCGGTCTCCGCTTCGCGCTTGAGGATCGTGGGGTCACCACGCGCCGAAGTCTGGTTGAAGTCCGGCTCGTCGCGGTTGATCTTCACGTGCATGGCGACGGAACCGTCCGCCGTGACGTGCGGCCGCACGATGAGCTGCAACTTGGCTTCCTGGAAGGTCGTCTGGACGCCCTGCGCGCTGATCTGCGCGAACGGAATCAACGTACCCTGGTTGATGCGTGCCTCGCGGTTGTCGAGGGTGAGGATGCGCGGGCTCGACACGATACGGAGGAGACCGCTCGTCTCGGCCGCCGACAGTCGGACGTTCAAGTTGAACGCGTTGTCGATGGATCCGAACGAGAAGCCGAGGGCACCACCTTGCCCGGTACCGACGGCGGCCGGGAGGTTGACTGCGAAGTTCGGCTGCTGGACGACACGGGTGAACGGCGAGATACCGGCCGTCGGGGTCTGGGCGTCGTAGTTACCGCCGGAGGCCGTGATGCGCGACGGGAAGGCGACACCCGTCGGGTTGCCCGTGGCTTCGGAGAAGGTCGTGTCACCGCCCCACTGGATACCGACGTCGCGGAGGTAGCGGCTCGTGGCTTCGACGATGCGCGCCTCGACGAGGACCTGCGGCGTCTGCGTGTCGAGGGATCGGACGAGCTCCTCGACGTGGTTCAGGTTCGACCCGATGTCGCGGGCGATGAGGACGTTCGTGCGCTCGTCGACGGCGATGGAGCCGCGGGGGGAGAGGAGCTCCTTCGCGCGCGCCTGGAGTTCTTCGGCGGACGCGTAGCTCACCGGGATGAGGCGGGTCTCGAGCGGCGTGAGCTCGTACTCCTGCTTCTGCTGCGCGATCCGGAGCTCGCGCTCCTTCTGCAGGGTCGCCATCGGCGCGACGCGGATCAGGTTGCCCTGCCGCAACATGCCGAGACCCTTCGCCTGGAGGACGACGTCGAGTGCCTGGTCCCAGGGGACCTGGTTCATACGGATCGTGATCGTGCCCTGCACGTCGTCCGCGGTGACGATGTTCACGCGCCCGACGTCCGAGAGGAGCCGGAGCACGTTGTGGATGTCGATGTCCTTGAAGTCGAGGTTGATACGACGGCCGTTGTACCGGCCGGTCGTGATCTGTGCCTGCATCGAGGACGCGAACCCGGCCGCCTGGCTGCCGCCGCTCGTCTCGACGACCACGTCGTCGTCTCCGCGGATCGAGCGCTCGACCTTCGGGACGTCGGGTCCGACGTCCTCGCGCGCGACCGTACGGGTGCGACGCGTGGCACTCTCGTCCTTCGCTCCGTTCTGGACTTGCCCCTTCACGATGGGGGAAGGCATGTCCGCGCCGCCCGGCACTTCGAACGACCAGGCCAACTGCGTGCCGTCCACCGTGACGTAGCCCGGCGAATCGATACCTCGGTCGATCTCGATGACCGTGGAACCGGTGGTCCCGTCCTTGAACGTGGCGACGCTCTTGAGCGCCCCCTTGTAGGCGGTCACGTCGAGCGTGCGCACGAGGGACTCGGGCACGTTGGTCGACTTCATCTCGAGGCGGAGCTTGCCGCTCGGCCCCGTGGTCACGGAGTACGAGGGAATCTGGGCGAGGGACACGACGACGCGGTCGCAGCCGTTCGTGCATCGTCCGCCGGCGGCCGCGGCGGCCTTCGGCATGCGCTCGAAGCGGATGTCCTTCACGTCCGCTGTGACGACGGCGCCGGGGGCGCTCGTCTTCGCGTTCGCGGTCGCCGCCTTCGGAGCCTCCGTGAGCTCCTTCGAGAGCTGGATCGGCTTCGTCGCGTCGCCCGTCTTGTCGGCGGGCGCGAAGAGGATCCTGAGCTTGTCGCCTTCGGCGCGGAACTGGTAACTGGCGGTTTTCGCGAGGTTGATCGTGAGACGCGTGAACGTCGACGGTCCGGACTTGAACGTCTGCGTCAGCACGCCTCCGACGAGGCCTCCGTCGCCGGTGACGGCCTCGGGCGCGCCGAGGATGTCGGCGTTGGAAAGATCGACCACCAGGCGCTTGCCACCCGCCTCGACGCGTGACGCGTACGACGGCGTTCCGGTGCCCGTGACGACGATTTCCGCCCCACGAGTGACGGCGTCGGTCCTCACCTGCACGTCGCGAACGTGGTTGGGACCGGCGTCCGCCCGGCTGGCCGATGCCGAGAGCAGGGTTGCGAGCGCCAAGAGCGTCCCAGTCCCCAGCCTCTTCAGTTTCACCCGGTGCATGTCAGCTCCTCGCGTTCGGAGTCGCGCGCCCCGTGGCGCGTGTCTTCGGACGGTCTTCTAACGGTAAAGTGTGCTGCGTTTCGCACGCCAGTTTGTTGTGCGAACAAGCTCGGTGACGGAATTCGGACTTACCTAAGTTCGGTCCAAGACTGCCAACTTCGGACCGTACGACGGATCAATTGAGCTGCTGCGGCTGCACGTTCTCCGACTCGGGATGCAGCGGGATGATGCGGGTCGCCGGCGTGACCGACGGCTGCGCGGAATCCTCCCGGATCAGGACGATGTCCTGCTCCCGGATTCGTTCGACGCGCCAGTTGACCTGGTAGTCGGTGCCGTTCACGCCGCCCGTCCGCACGGTGTCGGGACGCCCGAGGAAGTCGCCCTTCTTCAGGATCCACCCCTTGCCGGTCGGATCGATGACCATGGCGCGCGGGTAATCCCCGCTCATGAGCAGGGCCGCGAGCTTGAGTTCGTCGACCGAGTAGTTGGCGAGGAGGACGTTGCGCTGGTTCGCGTTCGGTCGCTTCGACTGCTCGACGAAGAGGTTGGAGTACGCGCGGAACGGGTCGCGGTTGCGATCGCTCTCGACGAAGTCGTTCTCCGGAAAGTCGAACTTGGTGGCGGAACCGACACCCGCATCGGCGGCGGCGGCGGAAGCGGCGGCCGCGGCGGCGGCTCCACGCGTGGACGGAGCGGCGGAGGCCGGGGCGGTCTTCGGCTTGTCCCCTCCGCACGCGAAGACGGCGAGCGGGAGAAGGAACCCGGCCACGACCAGCGATCGACGGATCATTTCGCGCCTCCACGGGCCGCGGGCTTCTCGACGACCTTCTTGGCGTGGAACGCCGTGGCGAGGCACGTGGCCTTGAGCACGACGTCGTCTCCCTGCAACTTGGGACTCGAGAGCTCGAAGTTCTCGACGTTGATGATGCGGTCGATCTTGCCCGCCTCGTAGGCGAACTTCACGAGCTGGTGGTACTTGCCCGCCACTTCGAGCTTCATGGGCACGCGAGCGTAGAACTGGTCGTCCTTCTCGGGCTCCGGCTTCCAGGCCTTGAGATCGATGCCGGCGACGTTCGCGATCTGCTGGACCGCGGAGAGGAACGACGCCGACTCCGCTTCGGCGGGGAGGAGCTTGTTGAGGTCGCGCTGCCGCTGTTGACGGAGCACGAGTTCGTCGCGGTCGGCGATGTAGCTCTGCTCGGCCTGTTGCTGGGCCGCGAGCGTCGAACGAAGGCCGTCCTGCTTCTTCTGCTCGCCGTCGATCTTCGTCTGGACGTCCCCGTAGACGAAGAGGAAGTAGACGCCACCGAGGACGACGGCGAGGAACGCGCCGATCCCGATCTTCGCGGGAAGACCGAGCTTGGCGAGTTGCGCCTGGATGCCAGCGGCCGCAGCGGGGGTAGCCATCAGTACTTGACCTTTGCGCTGAGCTCGAACTTCAGGAGTTCGACCTTGGTCGTCGTGTCGACGACCTTGACGGCGGGCATGAGGGTGACGTCGGCGAAGAACTCGCTGAGCGTGAGGCGCTTCAGGAACTCGGACACGTCCTCGCCGTCGCGCGCGAAGCCCGTGATGCGGACCTTCCGATCGCCTTCCTTGAAGGAGTCGATCCAGAGGCGTCGCGAATCCCAACCCATGTTCGGGTAGGCGTTGGGGTTGTCGCGCTTCAACTGTTCGAGCTTGTCGCGGTCGGCGCTGGGCCCGCGGCCGTTGGTGAGGATGTGGGCGAGCTCGAGCATCATGGCCGTGGGGCCGATGCGGGACGACTGGAGCTTCGAGATCGCGTCCTCACGGGCGCGGAGCTCGGTGAGCTGGGACTTGATCGAGTCGTGGTCCTTGATCTTGCTCTTGATGGTGTCGATGCTCGTCTGGATCTCGCGGCTCTTGCTGGCGAGGGCCGCGAGTTCGTTCTGCTTCGAGCGGTGCACGAAGACGAGGACGATCGCCTCGAACAGGAGGACACCCGCGATGGCGAGGAGCCAGGTCTGGCCGCCTTCGCCCGCCGCGCGGCGGAGCTCCTTCTTCTGGGGTAGGAGGTTTATGCGGACCATGACCGCTTCTCCCTGTCGGCGCGGAGGCTGAGCCCCATGGCCACGACCATTTGCGACGCGCGTTGGCGCAGATCGGCTTCGTTGACGTACTTGGTGTCGATCGCCATGTTGCCGACGGGATCGAACACCTCCACCGGCACGCGCGCGCGCTTCTCGACCGCGGAAGCGAGCGGCGCGAGGTACGCGCTTCCTCCGCAGACGTAGATCTTGCTGATCTCCGCCTCGCCGCTCGTGGCGAGGTAGAAGTCGAGGGATCGTTGGATTTCACCGGCGAGGGTGCTGGACGCGGACGCGATCACTTCGTGCACTTCCTGGGGCATGATCTGCGTCGGACCGCCGCCGCGCTTGTACGCCTCGGCCTGTTCGTACGAGACGTTGCACTGCTTCCGGATCTCCTCGGTGACCGAGTTGCCCGCGTTGTTGATCTCGCGCGTGAACGCGCTCACACCGCCGGAGACGATGTTGAGCGTCGAGACCGCGGCGCCCACGTTGAGGAGCGCGATCGTGCCGTCGTTCGGGAGACCGAAGTGGTGCTCGAAGATGTTCTGGACGGTGAACGCGTTGATGTCGACGACCACCGGGCGGAGCTTCGCCTCGCGGAGGATGCCGGCGTAGTCGTTGATCTCGTCCTTCTTCGCTGCGACGAGGAGGAGGTCCATCTGGCCCGCTTCGGGCCGCTGCTTCAGGACTTCGTAGTCGATGGACATCAATTTGATGTCGAAGGGGATGTGCTGCTCCGCCTCCCAGTTGATCTGCTCGTCGAGCTCCGCGGCGGTCATCATGGGGACCGTGATCTTGCGGACGATGACGGACTGGCCGTACACGCCGATGCACACGTCCTTCTGCTGGATCTTGTTGTCCGCGAAGATCTTGAGCAGGCCCTCGGTGACGGCGCCTGCATTCATGACGTGGCCGTCGATGATCGTTTGCGGAGGAAGCTCGGCGTAGCCGTAGCGGATCACGCCCAGCTTCTTCCGGGATTCCTTGAGCTGAATCACCTTGATCGAGCTCGCACCGATGTCGACGCCGACCAGGTTCTTCCCTTCGGCCATGGTTGGAAGTGTGGCACCCCCCGCCTTTCGCGGTCAAAAAAAGACGCGGGTCCACCCTAGGCAACGGGTGTGCGATCGGCTTATGGAAGCGCCGCGCAGACCGCCTCTTCCACTCGGGTGAGACGCCTCTGCTTCCGTCACCGAAGGGCGCCTCATGAAGTACTTGTCGAGCATCCCGTGTTCCCTCCCCCGAGCGACGGATTCCCGTCCCCACGAGCGGTCGCGCATGCCGGCCTTCGTTTCCGCGGGTACGGTGCTCGTCCTCGCCCTCGTCGGGGGGAATGCACGCGCGGACGTCACCCACGTCGTCGGCCGGGGCCACACCCTCCAGGCCATCGCGAACCGCTACCACGTGACCGTCAAGGCCATCGCGGACGCGAACCACCTCACACCCGCCGACATCAAGCGGCTGAAGGTGGGCGACGAGCTCAAGATTCCGGGGGTGCAGCCGAAGGCCCCCGCGAAGTCGGACGCGAAGGCGAAGAAAGCCGACACCGACAAGCTCGCGCTCGAAGGCAAACCCAGGGACAAGTCCGACGCGACGTCGAAGGACAAGGGCGAGGCGCACGACAAGAAGGCGAAGACGGCGCCCGGCCTCTCGAAGGACGGCAAGTCCGCCAAGGACAAGAAGCCCGTGAACTACGCGATGCGCCCGAAGCAGCCGGGCGTCGTCCACGCGGTACGCCTCGCGACCAACGAGGAGTTCACGGTGAAGATCGCCGACAAGAAGTCGAAGGTCGGCATCGGAGCCCAACGCAGCTTCGAGAAGATGATGCGGTCCACGGGGAACTTGAGTCATCCCATCGAGCCCCGCCTCATCGCCCTCGTGAACGTGGTGTCGAACCATTTCGGGGGTCGGAAGATCGAGGTGATCAGCGGCTTCCGTCCGTACTCGCCGACGCAACACACGAAGCACTCGAACCACAACGTCGGTCACGCGATCGACTTCCGCGTCGTGGGTGTGCCGAACGAGGTCGTGCGGGATTTCTGCCGCACGCTGAAGAACGTCGGCGTCGGCTACTACCCGAACAGCACGTTCGTGCACATGGACGCGCGCGAAGCGTCCACGTTCTGGATCGACTATTCCAAGCCCGGCGAGACGCCGCGGTACAACTCGCCGAACGTCGCCGCCGACGAAGGCACGAGCGACGTCGCGGAAGCGCCGCCGCCGGGCAAGGACGCGACGGACGCCCCGTCCGACGACGCGCCCAAGGCCGACACGACGGACGACTCGTCGAGCGACGTTCCCGCCAAGCCGGTGGCCGCCCCGGGCGACCCGCCCGAAGCGCCCTGAGCCGTCACTTCGGGGACTTCTTCTTCTCCGCGAACGCCGGATCCGGCTCGAAACGGAAGGCGCGCGGCTTCATGCGCTCGGCCACGCCGTACACCACGGTCTCCGGGTACCGCGATCGCGGGGCTTCCGCCGAACCCGCACGGTGGAACATTCCGGAGGCGTGCGCTCCGCGATCGAGAGCGACGGCCCGCACGACGCCGACCTTCGCGAGTGCCTGTGCGAGGGCTTCGTAGCTGGCGGCGTCGGCCTTCGCGACGACGAGGGCTCCACGGGGCGTGAAGCCGAGGGCCGTCCGGGATTCGACGTCCCCGCGGAGGGTCTTCTTCGCGAACGATCGTCCCGTGTCGAAGAGGAGCGGGAGTTCCACGGCGTCCGCCGTGCGATCGATGGCGGAAGGGTCCGACTCGAACGCGATCGTCCCGTCGGCCTTCGCGACGAGCGCGACGGACGACTTCTCCTCCGTCATCGACGAACTCCACGGGTGGTGCACGCGTCCTCCCGTGACGAGGCCCCGGGGTCGCTTCGACGTCCCCACACCCGCACCGAGGGCGAAGAGGACCCGCCCCGCGTCCGCCGCCGCGAGATCGACGGTGGACGAACCTCCGGTGTTGGCGTCGGGTTCGCGGGAACCGGGACGAACGCGCACCCCGACGCGCCCCGCCTCCGCGTAGGCGAGCGTGACGGTGACGTCGCCCTCCGTGACACGAGCGTCGAAGAGGGCCGGCACGAACGCCGGGGAGGGTTGGGTCACCGCGGCCTTCTCGAAGGTGACGCCCGTGGCCGCCTTGGGTGTCGGGTCACGGAAGAAGGCGTAGAAGAAGTCTTTCTGCGCGAAGTCGATGTACCGGTCGTTGGGGATCTCCATGTCCGTCGACAGGAGCTCCGAACGGAACTTGCGCGTCTTCAGGTCGTCGATGGCGGCGAACAGGAATCCGGTGTGGTGCGGATTCATGTCGAGGTGCATGGCGTACGAGCAACCGGCCATGAGCATGGCCTTGCCGAGCGTCGTCGCGCTGACGTCGTCGCCCCAGGCGTAGATCATGTGGCCGGCGGTCGTGACGCAGATGCCGGATCGTTCCGTCTGCACGCCGGTGCCGGGCATCGTGAAACCCCAGAGCGAACGCCCGAGCGGATTCACCTTTTCGTGGTCCACGAGGGGATCGAGGTTCTGGCGGAACGACACGATCGACTCCGGAGCGATGCCCTGGATGCCCTTCACGTCGGTCGTGTGCGCCCAGGAACCGATGCCGACTCGCCCGTCGTCCGTCACGACGAGGGTCGCGGCGTCGGGTTGCGGCGGCAAGAGGACGCGCTTCTTCAACATCATCCCGTACGTGCCGTGCTCCGTCTTGAATCCACCGTTCCACGCGGCGACGATGCGCGGCGAGAGTGCGGGGTCCCGCGGGATGCGCCCCGAGCCGTGGGGTCCCGTGAGAGGTTTCGGATCCTCGAGCCCCGCCTCCATGTCGACGTCGAGCTGGCGCATGTCCATGGCGACGAGGAGGACCTCGGCGTAGGGTCGCTCGGCGTCCGGACGGAGCATGGTTCGTACGAACGGCGGGGGCGTGCCTTCCGGCGCCCCGGGGAATCGCTTCAGCCACGTCTGCTTCGGCACGACCCAGGTGCCTTCGCCCGGCGCGGGATTCTTGAAGATGCTGCGGATCGCGGGGGGCGGAAAGTCGCCGTCGTCGGCGGTGCCGTTCGACGCGGTGAGGACCGCGGATTCGGGATCCGCGGTCTTCGGGTCGGCGAGCGCGCTCTCGTCGCTGCCGTGGACCTTGAACGCCATCCGACGGACGTCGTCGCGTGCGGCGAAGACCTTCTCCTCGAGCCACGCGATCGGGGCGGGACCGATGAACGAGACCGCACGGACGGTGTCGACGGCCCAATGCGCGAGGGGCTTCGGGAGGTGACGGTGTGCTTCCGGTTTCGCGCTCCGGAGGGGCGTGGAGAAGTCGCGCTTGTCGAAGTCGTAGACGCCGACGCGGGGAGGCGTCGTCGCGTCGCACTCGACGTGGAGCGAAGTTCCGTCGAGGGCGAGGCCCACTTCGGACGCGGGCTCTTCGAGCGTGATCTCGACGCGCCCGATGCCCGCGCGGGAACCGGTCTCCTGAAGGTTGGTGATGGCGGCCATCACGCGGTCCGAGAACTTCGAGGTCGTGTCGAGGTCCCCCTCCCCGGAAAGGTCGAACGCGGTCACGCTCTGCTCCTGCCCGAAGGCGGCGGTCACGAACGCGGCCCGCGATCCCTGGACGACGAGCGCATGGTCGTCCCCGAGGGAAGTGTTCGTCAGGTCGTGGACGTCGACGATGCCGAGCGGATGCCCTTCGGGAGAGAGCCGCACGCGCGCGCGGTAGACGTCCCGGGGCGCGCCGGGTTCCGCGCGACCGAGGAACAGGACCTGACGGCCGAAGAGGAAGTCGGAGGCCACACCGGCAGAAGGTTCCCAGCGGAGGTCCTCCGCGCGGACGTAGGCGGACGCCTCGGCGGCGAGCGCTCCGGCGAGGCCTTCCGGGGTGTTGGGGATGCCGACGCCGAAGGTGGCCCGAGCGACGGCGAATCCGAGGACGAGCGCCACGAGGTAGGGCGCACGCACGCGGAGGGCGCGGAGGGCGCGACGGACCGGTCCCTTGGCGGCGCGGGGGCCGTCCTTCCGTGTGTCCCGGGAGATGGGTGCGATCGACGACACGGCCCTAGAACGCGCCGATGTTGTTCGCGGTGCGGCAGCCCAAGGTCCCGTCCCGACGGACTCCGTCGACCTTCGTGCCGACGCCCTTGGCGGGGCTCCCTTCGCCGAGACGTACGTCACCGCTGGCGACGTCGAGGAGGAGCGGATCCTTGTCGACGACGTTGCCGGTCGCTCCGAGGGGTTGGGTCGTCGTGACCGCGGACATCGATCCCCCGGGGGACCAGAAGAGATCGTTCTGCGCGGTGAACCCGACGGCGTCCTCGGCGGCGACGGCGAACACGTCGGACGGCGGAGTGGGCGCGAACTGGAAGAGATCGTTGACGATGCGGAGCCCCGAACTCCGGCTCTGGGAAGGCGTGACCGCGGAGCCCGCGTTGCCCGGCGAGCTCTTCACGGCGGAGCGCGCGGTCGAGACGGCGACGGTGTTGAACGCGAGGAGGCAATCGACGCAGCCCGAGACCTCGAACGGTTGGGAGGTCGCGCCGAGAATCACGTTGTTCGTGACGGTGACCGCCTTCGCCTCGTACGCCGTCTCGGGCGTGCGGAAGCCCGCGACGGGCGTCGTTCCGCCGAGACGCACGGCGATGGACGCGGAGGAGACGACGTTGCCGTCGACGAGGACGTCGGTGCTCCCGCCGCGCACGGAGATGCCCGTGGTGTTCGTGACGTCGAGCACCTTGTTGCCGAGGACGAGTGCGCGGGCCACGCCGACGAGGTCGACGGCGAACCCGAATTCGGCGGGTCCGAGCCGATCGGGTTGCGAGAAGGTGTTGCCGACGATCTCGAGATCGTCGCCGTAGAGATCGCGGACGAGCCCGGACACGCCGGCGTGGACGTAGTTGCCGAGGAGGGAGACGTGGGAAGGTGCGGGCGTGCCGGCCATCGGGGACTGGATCTGCACCGCGACGCCGGTGGGGTTCGCGATCTCGAAGTCGATCAACGCGACGTAGGATCCGGTCACCGTGATGCCGATCTCGGATCCGCTGCAATCGAGGAGGGCGCGGCTCGGGCCGTCCTTCGAGTGGACGAGGATGGGGCGTTCGCTCGTTCCCGAATTGGCCAACGTGAACCCGCAGGGGTACGAACCGGTGGCGACCTCGAGAAGATCCCCGGGTTGGAGCTTCGGGACGTTCGCGAGCGTGCGCCAGGGTGTCTGCTCGCTACCGTCCGCGGCGTCGCTGCCGGACGGGGACACGTAGAGGATGCGGTCGATGGTCGCCGTCCGGAGCACGCTGTCGTACGCGCAGATGGTCGGGGCCGCGCCGCCGTCGATGGTCACGCCGCCGTCGGCCGTGACCCCGCCCGTGCCTTCGCGGTTGGGAGGAATGTTGCCGCTCAGGTCGTCCTTCGGCGTGGAGGTCGCCTTCGAGCACGCGAACGCGAGGACGGAGGAAACGACTCCGAGGGCGATTCGGGAGGAGAACGATCGGAACATCGAGTCTTCCCTACCCAATTCCTCGGGCGGCGCCCACTTCGAGCGGCTGCTTTTCTCAGTCGGAATCGGCGGACTTGAGCAGGTTCGCCATTTCGGCCGGAAGAGCCGAGGTGACCTCGAACGCTTCGATGGGGCCTGCACCACCGAATCGAACGCTCGAGGCGTGGAGCGCATGCCGACCGAGGGCGCGGATTTCCGGGCCACCGTAGAGCACGTCGCCCGCCAGGGGGTGGTCGATGGCGGCGAAATGGGCACGGATCTGGTGGCGCAGGGCCCGCGCGACGTGGGCGCGGACGAGGGCCCATCGCCCCTTCCGCTCCACGACCTCGTAACGGGTCGACGCCGGTCGGGGCTCGTACCGCGCCACGTCCCGCGGGTGGACGCACGGGTAGACCCGTCGTTGGTCCTTGGGGTGCTTCGCGATGGGGAACTCGATGGTGCCCGCGTCGGGGAGCTCGTCGCTCGCGCAGACGAGGAGGTACGCCTTCTCGAGGCGGTCGTCCTTCAGCGCGTCCTTGAGCAGCTCGAACGCTTCGGCGGTCCGCGCCACGACGACCAGGCCCGACGTGTCCGTGTCGAGTCGGTGGACGAGTCCGGGTTCGCGGGGCGAATAGCCGACGCCCGCGAGCTCCGGGTATTTGCCGACGAGCGCGTTCGCGAGTGTGCCGGTTTCGCCCGCGCGGAGCGGGGCCGTCGGTCTCCCCGCGGCCTTGTCGACGACCAGGACGTGGGGCGACGTGTACCGCACGTCGAGGACCGCGTCGGCTTCGGGGGTGGCCGGAGCTTCCGCGTCGTCGACGGCGGATTCGTCCACGGTGATGACCTCGCCCGTCGCGACGAGGGCCCCCTTCGCACGCACGCGGCCGTTCACGCGCACCGCCCGCGACTCGATGGCACGCTTCGTCTTCGCACGCGACAGCCCGGGCGCGAGCTCACCCAGCGCCTTGTCGAGACGTGCACCGTTCAGCGACTCGGGAACCGTGAGCTCGAGAGTGGCCATCGGCACCCACGCTACCGCCGAAATGCGCGCGCGTCACGGAAGCGCCCGTGCCTTCTCGGTGAGGAACGCGTGTGCTAGCGATCCGCCGCGAGGAGCACCGTGACGAACGATCAGATCACGCAGATCTTCGAGGAGTTCGCCGATCGCCTCGAGTTGTCGGGCGAAAGCAGCTTCAAGACCCGTGCATTCCGCACGTTCGCGAAGACCGTCGCGGGCCTGACCGAGCCCCTCGAGGACGTCGTGGCCCGGGGAGCGCTCGGCGACCTTCCGGGCGTGGGCAAAGGCATCACGGCCCTCGTGGCCGAACTCCTCGCCAAGGGCACCTTCGAGGACCTCGAACGGACGCGCGCCGAAATTCCGGACGGCGTCCTCGACCTGATGAAGGTCCCGGGCCTCGGACCGAAAGGCGTCCGGACGCTCTGGCAATCGGCCGGCATCACCACCCTCGGCGAGCTCGCGTACGCCTGCGAGGAGAACCGGCTCGCCGCGCTCCCCGGCTTCGGCAAGAAGAAGCAGGCGAAGATCTTCGAGGCCGTCCTCGCCGCGATGGAGGGGTCGCAGAAGCTCCTCCTCGCGGTCGCGAAGGATCTGGGCGCCGTCGTCGAGGAGACCCTCGCGGAGTCCGGAGCCACGCGCACGGCGGTCGTCGGGGCCACGCGTCGCGGTGCCCCGGTGGTCGACGCGATCGTCGTCCTCTGCGAGGGGCTGGACAAGGACGGCGTCGCGACGGCCCTCCGGCTGCGCGCCGCCGACCTCGCGCTGCGCACGCTTTCGTTCGCGACGGAAACCGGGAGCGAGGGCGAGGGCGTCACGTTCGACGTCCACGGCGGCGGGCGCGGACGGGTCCGCATCGTCGCTCCGGAGGCGTGGGTGGCGACCCTCCTCGCGGAGACGGGCTCCGACGAGCACGTCCGAGGTCTCGAAGCACGCGCGAAGGAGCTCGGGACGTCCCTGGCCGACGTCGCCCGCGAAGCCCGCGACGAGACCGCGGTGTACGCACGACTCCGGATGTCCGAGACGCCCCCCGAGCTCCGCGAAGCGCGCGCATCCGACGTGCCTCCGAAGCTCGTCGCCGAACGGGCCGTGCGCGGCGTGTTCCACGTCCACACCGACTGGAGCGACGGCTACTCGAGCATCGTCGAGATGGCGAAGGCCGCCGAGGAAGCGGGCTTCACCTACCTCGGCATCAGCGACCATTCGCAGGCCGCGTCCTACGCGAACGGACTCTCCTCGGATCGCCTCGCGGATCAGGCCGCGGCGATCCAGGCCGCCCGCGCCGAAGTGCCGGGCGTGCGCCTCTTCCACGGCATCGAGGTCGACATCCTGGGCGACGGTTCCCTCGATCTGCCGGACGAGACCCTCGCTTCCCTCGACTTCGTCATCGCCAGTGTGCACTCGAAGTTCGCGATGACGGAAGAGGAGATGACCGCTCGCATCGTGCGGGCCGTGAGTCACCCGCTCGTGACCGTCCTCGGCCACCCGACGGGCCGGCTCCTCCTCGGACGCAAGGGCTACACGTTCGATCTCGTGCAGGTGGCGCGCGCGGCGGCGGCGAACGACACCTATCTGGAGATCAACGCGAACCCCCACCGCCTCGATCTCTCGGACGACATGGTGCGCACGGCCGCGAAGGAAGGCGCCCGTTTCGCGATCAATCCGGACGCTCACGCCATGCGGGGCATCAAGGACACGTTCCTCGGTCTCACCGTCGCGCGACGCGCGGGACTCGAAGCTTCCCAGATCCTGAACGTGATCGCGCCGGAGGCCATGGCCGACACGCTCCTCGCACGGAAGAACGCCGCACTCGGTCGGCTCAAGTCGACCAGGACCTGAGGGCCTCCACGTCGCGTTCGTGGAGGAACGGCGCGACCTCGTCGAGGGTGCCGACCTTGGAAGGTGGCGCGCCGAGCTTGATGGCGGCGACCTTGGCCACCGCGGCGACGACCGGGTGCGGGGACTGTACGAGCGACAGGACGTCGTCGAGCACACCGCGGGCACCGATCTCCGCGCACACCACGGCGGCGAACGCGCGCGGATCGACGGACCGCACGCGGCGTTCGCGGAGGACTTCCTTCAGCACGCTTTCCGACTCGCGGGTCGCCACCTTCGCCGACAGCCGGCGGTAGTCCTGCGGCGCGAGCCCGAGGCGCGTGGAGGACGGCGGGGACTCGAGCCACGCACGCGCGGCGAGGAGGAGTCCCTCCACGTCGGGTTCCGCGGGACCGACCCCCGGGCTCTCCCCGTCGAGATCGTACGCGACGACGTGGCTCGCTTCCTCTTCGTACCTCGGGAGGTGGACGACGAGATCGTCGATGGACACCGCGCCCGGACTCCGGCCGACGAAACGATCGCGATCCGTCTCGACCGTGACGACGCTCCACAAGGTCTGCGGCGTACCCTGGTCGCTGCCGTGCACCATGGTGACCTCGACGCGCTTCACGGCCGACCAGCGCAGCGTGCGGGGTCGGTCGTCGGGCTCGACGAGGACGCCCCACGGGACGATCCCCATCGTCGCCCGTGTCTCCCCCATCGATCCGGCGACCCGCGGCCCTAGGACGCGTCGCATGTTCCACGCGACGAAGCCGGTGGAGAGCGCGGACGCCACGAGACCGCGGACACCGAAGCCGTGCGTCAGGACGGATGCGACGGTGGCGACGACACCGAAGACTCCGACGGGTACCGCTATCCGCCGTGACGGCCCGCGATCGAGGCCCACGTACCGGAACGACGGCGCGGGTGCGAGCTCGGCGTGTTCGGTCCCAGGATTCGCCACGGCATTTCTACCGTACTACGCTGTCCGCATCGTGCTCGTCTGTCCGAACTGCAAGAGGGACGTGGGCCCGGGGCAGCGCATTTGCCCGGGCTGCAGCGCCCTCTTGCCGAGGCCCTCGAGCCAGGTCGTGCTCGGCCCCGGGACGGTCATCGAGCGCGGCACCCACAGGTACGTCCTCGACACCCGGCTCGGCGCGGGAGGTATGGGCGTCGTCTACCGGGCGTGGCTCTTCCACGCTCCCGACGGTCCACGGAAGGACGCGCCTCCCGAGCCGGTGGCACTCAAGGCGCTCAAGCCCGAGGCGGCGATCGTGAGGGAGGTCTCCGCGCTCTTCCAGAACGAGGCCGAGTCCCTGCGTCGCCTCGCGCACCCGAACATCGTCCGGTTCGTGGAGATGTTCGACTGGGGTCCTTACCAGATGCTCGCCATGGAGTACGTGGAGGGCGACACGCTCGAAGACGTCGTCGCACGCCATGTCGCGCGCGCCGTCCTCGCGGGAGCGGGTGCCCTCCCGGGCATGCCGTTCCGCCGGGCGTTCTACTACTTCGAACAGCTCCTCGGTGCGCTCGGCGCGATCCACGCGCTCGGGATCGTGCACCGGGACATCAAGCCGTCCAACGTCCTCGTCCGGAAGGACGGCATCGTGAAGGTGACCGATTTCGGCATCGCCCGACTCCATGCCGCGGGCACGCCGGGCGTGAACACCGGCGCCATGGCCCCCGGAACGGGCGCCTACATGCCGCCCGAACAGGTGCTCTCGCAGACCGTGGACGGTCGCAGCGATCTCTACGCCGCGGCCATCGTCCTCTACGAGATGCTCTCGGGCCGCACGCCGTTCGCCGGCCCCCCGGACAAGACGGATTTCGCGTACCGCTCCGATCAGGTGCAGACGCCGCCTCCGCCGATCCGCACGTGGCTCGCGCAGGCCCCTCCGGTCCTCGACGCGCTCTTCGCGCGGGCCCTGGCGAAGGACAAGGAGCGTCGGTTCCAGAATCCGTTCGAGATGGGAGAAGCCTTCCGCCAGGCCCTCGGCTTCCCCGAGACACCGGAGTGGCGCGCGCTGGCGGACTTCGCCGCGTTGGCCGGTCAGGCCAAAGGCCCGGGCACGGCGCCGGTCACCGAGGAGCGACGTAGGAAACTGGCGACGTTGGCGGACGTCGTGGTCGCCAGGTACGGGACCGCGAAGATTCCCGTCCGGACCTGATCGTCCCCGTCCCCGGATCGGCCGGAGTCGTGCGCGACGTCAGTCTCCGTGGTCGTGGGGTTCGTCGGCGTGGGCGAGGGCGTTCGCGACCAGTTCGGCGACGTGCGCGTCCTCGAGTCGGTAGTAGACGTGCTTGCCCACGCGCCGCTGCGCGACGAGTCCTTCGGATCGGAGGATGCGGAGGCGTTGCGACACCGTCGAGAATCCGGCGTTCGTGGCGGCCACGAGTTCGGAGACGCACGCCTCCCCCGCGGTGAGAAGCTCGAGCAGACGGAGACGTTCGGCGTCGCCCAGGGCCTGGAAGAGTGCCGCCGCTCGACCCAAGGATTCCGCCGTCGCCTTCGTGTGCCGCGGTCGTCCGTGGTCGGTCGCGCAGGACGCATCGTGGGGTTCCGCCGCGTCGTCGGGTTTCGGATCGGAGCCCATGGAGCGGACGCTAGCGCGATTCCATGGGGGGAACCACGAGGGATTTCGGGGTCTTGGCCGAGGGCCTC
>JAXLYL010000013.1:0-163295 GCA_046351475.1 Polyangiaceae bacterium | reverse complement strand
GACGATCGTCGGCGGCGAAATCGCTTTCGAATCTTCCACGTCCTCCTCCAGGGTATCGCCATGACGAAGTCGACCGACGTCGCCCATCTCGTCCTCGCGGACGGCACCACTTTCGAGGGCCGCCCCTTCGGCGCACGGGGCACCGCCACGGGCGAGGCCGTTTTCACGACGACGACCCTCGGCTACCAGGAAGTCCTCACCGATCCGTCGTTTTTCGGTCAGATCGTCACGATGACGGCACCGGAAATGGGCAACGTCGGCGTGAACCGCGAGGACTCCGAAGCGGTCGACGACAAGCCGAGGGCCGCGGGGTTCATCGTGCGGAACGTCAGTCCCGTCACGTCCAACTGGCGCGCCACCGAATCCCTCGACGCGTACCTCGTCCGCCACGGCATCGTCGGCATCACCGACGTCGACACGCGGAAGCTCACGCGGCACCTCCGGGATCACGGTTCCCAGAACGCCGCCATCGGCACCGATCCGGTGCCGACGCTCCTCGCACGGGCGAAGGCCGCACCCGACATGTCCGGACTCGATCTCGTGAAGGACGTGACTCCGAAAGAGCGGTACACGTTCAAGGAAGGCCGCGGCGCCTGGGCGACCTCCGCCCCGAAGCCGCCGAAGTACAAGGTCGTCGTCTTCGACTTCGGCGTGAAGCGCAACATCCTGCGGTGCCTCGTCGACGCCGGATGCGAGCTGACGGTCGTCCCCGCGAACACGCCCGCTTCCGACGTCCTCGCCATGAACCCCGACGGCATCTTCCTCTCGAACGGCCCCGGCGATCCCGCGGCCGTGGGATACGCCGTCGAGACCGTCCGGAGCCTGCTCGGCAAGAAGCCCATCTTCGGGATCTGCCTCGGCCACCAACTCCTCGGTCTCGCCCTCGGCGGGAAGACCTACAAACTCAAGTTCGGTCACCGTGGCGCGAACCAGCCCGTGAAGGATCTCGCCACCGGTCGCATCGAGATCACGACCCAGAACCACGGGTTCTGCGTCGACCTCGCCACGCTGCCGAAGAGCGTCGTCTCGACCCACGTCCACCTGAACGACGGCACGAGCGAAGGTCTCGCTTCCACGGAACACCGTGCCTTCAGCGTCCAGTACCACCCGGAAGCGGCGGCCGGCCCCCACGACTCCCTCTATCTCTTCGAGCGGTTCACGGACGCCATGGCCGCAGCGCGGCCGTCCTGAAATTTCGCCGCCCGGGTGGACCTGAGCTCCGGACGGTCCATGCGGTGGATCGAGGGCTCCCCGAATTGTCCCCAGGCTGAGGATCGGATTTCAATCCTTTCCAAGGGTTAGCCTGTGAGGAACCTGTGTAGTCGAATGTAGGCTAGCGTCGGAATGCGTCCTACCCCATACCGTCGATTATGCCGAGCCCGGGTTCTACCCCGACTCCCCTGACCGCGTCGGACTCCCGCTTCGGGAAGGTCCTTCTCCTTGCGATGGTGAGCTGCATCGTAGCGTGCACCACACCCGTCGCCGAGAAAGCCCCTCCCTACCGCGGTGCGCCCGGCGAGTACGGTTCGGGACCGGAAGAGGATCCCATCGCCCAGCGGCCGGACTCGATCAACGTCGACTCGGGAGCCTTCGTCGGCAACCGACCGAACGACGGCGGGATCGAGTCGGACGCCGGACGACCGGACGACGCGGGACGGCGCGAGGGGGGGACCGAGCGTGCGGACGCAGGTGCGGAGGCATGCGACGGCCCGTTGGCCGCCGGCGATCTCGCGATCGTCGAGCTCATGATCGCCTCGGCGTCGGGTTCCGGCGATCGCGGCGAATGGATCGAGATCCAGAACACCCGCGACTGCAGCCTCAACCTCAAGGGACTTCGCATCGAGTCGCCGCGGGGCACGTCCGCCAAAGACGGCGTCGATCTGCAGACCGACCTCATCCTCCCCGCCCACGGCCTCTTCGTCGTCGCCGATTCCGCCGTCGCCTCCGAGAATGGGGATCTCCCCGGAACGGTCGTCGCGTTCGCGAACGGCCCCGCGGACGTCCTCAAGAACGACGGCGACACCATCACCCTCACGGCCGGCGGTGTCACGGTGGACGCCCTGACCTACCCCGCCCTGACCATCACGCCCGGCCGGAGCGTGTCCTTCCCCGCGGATTGTCCGTGGTCCGATCGCTCGAACTTCGCCCGCTGGAGCCAGTCCTTCCGCGGCTACGGCCCGGCCCAGGCGGACGGTGGCGTGCGCCTCCAAGGTACGCCGAACGGCGAGAACGTCGACGTCGCCTGTTTCTGAGCCCTTCGTGACACGGGACCTCCCCGTGCTAGGAAAGCCGGCCCCGCCCATGGCGAACCGAGACGAATCCGCGACCGGCCGCACCAAGAAGACGATCCACTTCGTGAGCCTCGGCTGCGTGAAGAACCGGGTCGACAGCGAGGTCATGGTCGGCGTCGCGAAGGCGCAAGGTTACGAGGTCGCCACCGAAGCGGACGACGCCGACGTCATCGTCGTGAACACCTGCGGCTTCATCGGCGAAGCGAAGAAGGAGTCCATCGACACCATCTTCGAACTCGCCGAGATGAAGAAGAACGGCGCGTGCTCCAAGCTCGTCGTCTCGGGGTGCCTCTCCCAGCGTTACCCGGAGGACCTCGCGCGCGAGATGCCGGAGGTCGACCACTTCCTGGGATCGAGCGACATGTTGAAGCTCGAGGACGTGCTCTCGGGCAAGGCCGACCGCATGTTGGTCGGCAACCCGGCCGACTGGGTCATGCGCGCCTCCGACCCGCGCACGGTCACGCAGTCGCGCGCCAGCGCCTACGTGAAGATCGCCGAAGGCTGCAATCGCACGTGTTCGTTCTGCGTGATTCCCCAGCTCCGCGGCAAGCAGCGTTCGCGTTCGGCGGACGACGTCGTGCGCGAAGCGGAAGCCCTCGTCGCCGCGGGCGCGCTCGAGATCAATCTCATCTCCCAGGACACCATCGCCTACGGCCGTGACCTGCCGAAGGCGGAGCGACACTCCCTCGCCGAGCTCGCCGAGCGCGTCGCCGACATTCGCGGCCTCAAGTGGTTGCGCCTGTTCTACCTCTATCCCGAGACGATGGATGACGGCCTCGTCGAACTGATCGCGGGGCACCCGAACATCGTGAAGTACGTGGACATGCCGCTCCAACACGCGGCGGACACGATGCTGAAGCGCATGCGTCGGGGTCACGGCAAGGATCGTCAGAAGCGTGTCGTCGAGCGGATGCGAAAGCTCATTCCCGACCTCACGTTCCGTACGGCGTTCATCGTCGGGCACCCCGGCGAGACCGACGAAGAGTTCGAAGAACTCGTCGACTTCGTGCGGTGGGCGGAGTTCGAACACGTCGCGGCGTTCAAGTACTCGGACGAGGAAGAGTGCGGCGCGTTCGCCATGGACGACAAGGTCTCGAACCTTGTCGCGTCCAAGCGGTACCGGAAGATCATGGCCCTGCAGCGCGGCATCGCGCGGAAGAAGAACCAGACGAAGATCGGGCGCGAGCTCGAGGTGCTCGTCGAGGGCGCGAGCGAAGAGCACGAGTTCGTCATGAAGGGGCGTCACGCGGGACAAGCGCCCGAGATCGACGGCCAGGTGTTCCTCTCCGGCGGCGACGTGTCCCCCGGTGACATGGTGAAGGTCGAGATCACCCAGGCGAGCGACTACGACCTCGTGGGCGAGATCCTCGGCGCCGTGAAGCTCCCGAAACGGCCCAAGCCGGGCAAGCGCGTCTCCCTTCCGATGCTCGGCGGCAAGACGAGCTGGCAGTAGGTAGGGCGCACGACAGGCCCGACTGCGCGCCCTCCGTGAGGGGAGTTCGCAGTTCGAAGAGACGTCAGGGAATCTTCACCGTCGTCGGCGGGCTCTTGCCGTTCTCCGACTCTTGGGTGACGTCGATTTGATCGCCCGAATCGGCACGGATTTCCGCGGACCACGAACCTTCGCCGTCGGCGAGGGTGCCGTCCACGCGTTCGTCCGGCGAAAGCGACGGGTTGTGGTTGTAGAAGACGAGCACCGCGTTCGGCTCGGCGCCGCGGATGGACGTGAGCTTCACGTGGCCCGCGGTACTTCCCGCCGTGACGCTCGGCAGAGAAGGCGGCGGGAGCGGAAGGGTCGGACTCGTGCACGCCGCCGCGAACGCCACCGTGACCGCCAGGAAACCCACGGCCGCTCGGCGGGGGACCCGGGGGAATCGTGGCGACCGACGGACCATGCCCTCACCCTCCCAGAGCGGACGGCCCCCCTCAAGTCAAAAGGACGTCACGGAATCGTCCGGAACACGACTCCTGGGACCTGCAGAAAGACGCTGCCGTCTCGCACCCGAGTCCGATTCCGTCGTTTTCGCTTCTCGCCGGGACGGACCCCTGCATAAAAGCGCGTACTTTCCATGAGTAATCCCGGCCTCCGAAACATCGCGATCGTCGCTCACGTCGACCACGGCAAGACCACGTTGGTCGACCACATGCTCCGCCAAGCGGGGACGTTCCGGGAGAACGAGGCCGTCGTCGACCGGGTCATGGACTCGAACGACCTCGAGCGCGAGCGTGGCATCACGATCCTCGCGAAGAACACGAGCGTCCGTTGGAAGGGGACGAAGATCAACATCGTCGACACCCCGGGCCACGCCGACTTCGGCGGCGAAGTCGAGCGCACGCTCCTCATGGCCGACGGAGCGCTCCTGCTCGTGGACGCGGCGGAAGGTCCCCTTCCGCAGACGCGCTTCGTGCTCCGGAAGTGCCTCGAACTCGGATTTCCGATCATCGTCGTCATCAACAAGATCGACCGCAGCGACGCCCGTCCGACCGAGGTCCTGAACGAGGTCTTCGATCTCTTCTGCGACCTCGACGCCAACGAGACCCAGGTCGACTTCCCCGTCGTCTACGCCATCGGCAAACAAGGCATGGCGAAGATGAAGCTCGAGGATCAGGCCGACAACCTCAACGCCCTCTTCGATCTCATCCTCGAAAAGGTCCCGCCGGCGCCGGGCGATCCGGACAAGCCGCTCCAGGTCCTCGTGAACAACCTCGACCACGACGACTACACGGGTCGTCTCGCCATCGGTCGCGTCGTCTCCGGCACCCTGAAGGCGAACCAATCGGTCATGGTGCTGAAGGACGGCGCGCCCGTGAAGGCGAGCGTGAAGGTCCTTTCCACGTTCGAGGGTCTGAAGCGGACGCCGGCCCCCGAAGCGAAGGCGGGCGAACTCGTCGCCATCGCGGGCATCGAGGAAGTGTTCGTCGGCGACACCATCGTCGACACGGAGCCGGGTTGGGAGACCCGTGCGCTTCCGCGCATCCACGTCGAGCAGCCGACGATCAAGATGAAGATCGGCGTCAACACGTCGCCGTTCGCCGGCAAGTGCAAGGCGTCGAAATTCCTCACGAGCCGCCAACTCCGCGAGCGGCTGATGCGCGAGACTCGGAAGAACCTCGCCATCAAGCTCGAGGAAACGGACACGCCGGACACCTTCACCCTCCTGGGCCGAGGCGAGCTCCAGCTCGCGATCCTCGTCGAGACGATGCGCCGGGAAGGGTACGAGATGCAGCTCGGCAACCCCGAGGTCGTCACGAAGACCATCGACGACGTCGTCCACGAACCGTACGAGCTCGTGGTCGTGGACGTCCCCGACACGTTCATCGGCGTCGTCACCGAGCGCCTCGGCAGCCGTCGCGGACGTATGGTGAAGATGTCGAACCCGGGCTACGGACGCGCACGTCTCGAGTACCGCGTTCCGAGCCGTGGCCTCATCGGATTCCGTGGCGAGTTCCTCACCTCGACCCGCGGAACGGGCCTCCTCAACACGTTGTTCGACGGGTGGGAGCCGTGGGGCGGCGCCATGATGAAGCGTCAGTGCGGCGCCATCGTCGCCGACCGCATGGGCACTGCCACGCCCTACGCGCTCCACCACCTCCAGGCCCGCGGGCAATTCTTCCTCGTGCCCGGTGTGGACGTCTACGAGGGCATGATCATCGGCGAGCACAACAAGGCGAACGACACCGACGTCAACGCCATCAAGGAAAAGAAGCTCACGAACGTCCGCAACCACGGCAAGGACGACAACGTGATGCTCGCCTCGCCGCGCACCCTGACGATCGAGACCGCCATGGAGTGGATCGACGCGGACGAACTCGTCGAAGTGACGCCGGACGCCGTGCGCGTACGCAAGCAGATCCTGAAGATCAATCTCCGTCCGCGACGCAGCGAAGCCATCGAAGACGCGCAAGCGGTCGACTGACGGCAGCGTGGGCGTGGGGGGCTGAAGTGCGGGCGCGGTCGACGCGGGCGTCGTTCTTGCTGACGGCGCTGCTCGCGACCGCGGGCGCGCGTCCGGGTACCGCCCGCGCGGACACGGGCACGGATCTCGTCGCCGACGCTCGCATGGAGGAAGCGCGGCACCACGACGACGTCGCGCTCGCCCGGTACCACGAAGCCATCCAGCTCGATCCGTCCCTCGAGAGCGCGTACGTGGGACTCGCGGACCTCCGGACTCGCCACGGTGACCTCCACGAGGCCGAGCGGGTTCTCTCGTTGGCGCTCGCCCGGATGCCGACGGCGATCGCTGCCCTTCGCGCGCGCGCCCACGTGCGGAGGAAGCTCGGTCTCCGGCAGGAAGCGACGGACGACCTCGCAGCCTACGCGGGCGCGACCGGGGACCCGGCGGCCACCAAGGAACTCGTGACTTGGTACACGTCCGACGCCCAGTTTCCGCGGGCGCTCGCGGTCGTCCGCGCGATCCGCGAGGCCGCACGTGCCCGGGGGGACGCCGCGGGGAGCGGGACGCGAAGGCCTGGGTCCGCGCGCTCCAGGCCGTTGTGGACGGGGCGGATCCGGTGCTCGCCCCCGAAGCGACGAAAGGGTCCTGTTTCCGTGCCATGGTCGCACGGGTGGCGCGCCGATCGGGGTGACCGGGACCGCTCAGAGGTCGCGCCCGACGACGAACGCGGCGTGGAGCGCCTTCTGGGCCGCGTCGAGGTGGGCACGGGACACGACGGCGCCGATGCGGAGCGGGCCGGCGACGAGGGACGCGATCTCGACGTGGGCCGCGGCGAGGGTCGCCGTGAAGCGACCGAGTGCGTCCCCGCGCGTGAGATCGTCGCCGACGACGCTCACGACGGCAGCGTCGTCGACGAGGCGGAGGGACGCGCCGAACGCCGCTTCGAGGCGAGCTCGACCCGCGGACCAATCGGGCACGTTGAGAAGCGGCACCACGAAGCGGGCATCCGCACCGCCGGCGGCGAGGTCCATGGTCGGAATGCCGAGCTCGGAAAGCAGCTTCGTGAGCGCGGAGAGCGAGGACCAAGGAACGGTGCCGAGGACGACGCGATCGAATCCCACGATCGCCCGGACGGAAGGACGATCCGCGGTACCTTCCGCCGAGGTCGTGTCCCGCGTGAGCGTCTCACGGGGCCATTTCCCTTTCGTCGGCAGCGGATCGTTCGTCTTCCTGGCGTGGAGGGTGATCTTGGCGCGGCGCGCCCACTCGACGGCCTGCGCGTTGAGGACCTTGGCACCCGCCTCCGCCATCTCCTGGAGCGTGTCGGTGGAGATCTCGGGAAGGTGCCTGGCTTCGGGGACGACCCGCGGGTCGGCAGAGTACACGCCGTCGACGTCGCTGTAGATCTCGCAGTGCTCCGCACCGAGGGCGGCCGCGAGCGCCACGGCGGTCGTGTCCGATCCGCCCCGCCCCAGGGTCGTGATCTCGCGCTTGTAGCTCATCCCCTGGTAGCCCGCGACGATGACGATGCGTCCACGCGCGAGCTCGTCCTCGATACGGTGAGGGCGCACTTCGAGGATGCGTGCGTCGAAGTGGCGATCGTTCGTGATGATCCCGGACTGACTCCCCGTGAAGCTGATGGCGTCCTCGCCGCGCGCGTGGATGGCGATCGACAAGAGGGCCATCGTCACGCGCTCACCCGTGGAAACGAGCATGTCGAGTTCGCGGCGCGCCGGGTTCTTCGTGTCGTTCTCCGACGCCGCTCCCTCGCCGGCGACGCTCTTCGCGAGGGCGAGGAGTTGGTCCGTCGTCTTGCCCATGGCGCTCACGACGACGACGACGTCCGCGCCCGCCCGCTTCGCCGCGACCACGCGGTCCGCGACCGCACCGATCTTCGCGACGTCGGCGACGGAGGAACCTCCGTACTTCTGGACGACGATGGGCACGTTCAGTTTCCCTTCCGTGGCGCACGCGAGGTGGGCCGGGGCGCGCGCACGGCGACGAGTCCGTAGCGTCCGGCGGCCCAGAGGACCGCGGACTCGGGGTCCCACGCGAGATCGAACGTCGGACCGACGGTCTCGTCTTCCTTCGATTCGGGTCCGAGTTCGGCGACGATGCGTGCCGTTCCGTGGGCGTCGAACCGGACCAGGTGCGATGCCTCGTCGTCGGCGTTGCCGAGGGCCACGATGAGGGTTCCGTCGTTGGAAAGCATGGCGAGGGCGGTGGCGGTCTTCGTCCCCTCGAGGCAAGTGAAGTCCTGGCCGTCGAGGGCACGGAACACGCCGATCTCCGGAATCAGGAACGCCGAGGCCGCGCCTCCGCTTCCCACGACGCGGACGCGACCGTCGGTGCGGAGACCTCGCCCCAGGGTCGGAATCGCCCGGGTCGTCGGAGCGCCACGGCCCGACCAGCGCACGACGGCCGCTGGCGTGCCTCCCTCGCCCTTCTCGAGGAGGAGGAGCGACCCGTCGAGGGCACGTCCCGCCGCGGCGAAGCGACGACCGGCCATTTCGGGACGGAGCGTGTGTCCCCCGTCCACGGAAGCGAAGAGCATCCCCGCCGACGCGACGACGTACAGCGTCTCCGATGCGAACGCGACGTCGGCGACCGAGCGGGGTGCGCTCGAACCTTCCGTCGCGACTCGCGTGGCGAGGGACACGAACGTCTCTCCGAGATCGTCCGACACGTGGACGTCGCCCCCTGCGGCGACGAGCACCACGCGGTCGCCCGAGACGGCGCCCCTCGCGACCGCGATGGACCCGAGTCCCCGCGCCTCGGGAAGGGCCGAGCGACCGTCGGACGACACGATGACGAGCGCCCGCCCGAAAGCCACGGCCAAGGAAGCGTCGCCTTCGTCTTCGGACATGTCCTTCGCGAGCGTCTTCGCGACCCAATGGACCGGTCCGATGCGCAACGGGACGACGGCGCGTTCCCATGCCCGATCGTCCCACGCGTGCGTGACGTCCTCGGGCGGCACGAACCAGGTCGCGAGCGACGCATCGCCCTCGCCCTCGCCCTCACCGGTTTCGTCGGCATCCAGATCCGGGAGTTCCTGCCGGGAGAGGTCGTCGTGTTCGACCTGGGGTCCTTCTTCGCCGGCGTCCAGGAGGCCGGAGCCTCGGTCCTCCTCCAGGCCGAAGTCGAGGGGTAGTCCCTGGTCGGGCTCCGCCGCGTCCGTGGCGGCGAGGGACTCCTCGTCGACGTCGAGTCCCTCCGACTCCCCCACGTCGAGATCGTCCGCGTCGTCCGCGGACGCTCCGGACGTGCCATCGTCCGGATCGAGTTCGTGATCGTCGTCGTCCCCGAACGCGGCGTCGTCGAACGGATCGTCGGCCGCGTCGGTGGGTTCGTCGTCGACGTCGTCGTCGAAGGCCCCCGACTCCGCTTCCTCGCTCCCGCCATCGAGGGGGGGCAGCTCGGATTCGAGATCGTCGTCGTCCGGTACGCGAACGCTTCCCGGCACGATCGGTCCGGGCGATTTGGGACGGGGGACGGTCATGGATCGGCGGGAGTCTACGCCAAGCGACGATTTCCCGGTACTCAGGCGCACGCCCTCGCGCTACGAAGGCGCCATGCGGGGCAAGGTCGTCGCCATCGGACTCGCCATCGTCCTGGGCATCGTCGTGGTCGTCTGTTGGCTCGCGTACGGAGGCCGCAACGCCACACTCGCGGCCATCTGCGACGCCCCCCAAGCGACCGAGCAGGCCGACGAGAACCGCGAGGAGGCCTGCGGCCAACTGTGCGGCGCGGGATCGGTGTCCCACTGCGTGCCGTACGGGGACGTGCTCCTCCGCCGCAATCCTGGGTCGGTCGCCGCCCGGGAATCGGCCCGGGACGCCTACGTGAAGGCGTGCTTGCAAGGACGAACCGACGCCTGCGAACGGCACAAAGCGCTGCCGTCGAACGCCGCGCCGAAACCGAGCTCAAGCACTCGAAACTAAAAGACTTTTCTACCAACAACCGTCGAGAACGGTCCGTGCTCGGAACGGGATCGGCGGTGTGCGGGATGCATCCCGTTGCATCCCGAGCGGGACGCCCCTTACCTTCTCGCCCCCCCTCGCGCGTCCCGCGTCCCGACGCCCGCCCACGACACCCGCCGCAGCCCGACCGTCCGCCGCATGCACCTGCTCATCCTCTCCCGAAGTGCCACGCTCTACTCGACGAGTCGCCTCGTGCTCGCCGCGCGGGCTCGCGGCCACGAAGTGACGGTCGCCGATCCACTCGCGTTCCACGTGGTGATTTCCCGCGGCCGCCCTTCGATGTTCCTCGGGGACAAACCGGTTCCGCACGCGGATCTCGTGGTGCCCCGCATCGGAGCCTCGATCACGAACTACGGACTCGCGGTGGTCCGGCAGTTCGACATGATGGGAGTCCCCGTGATGAACACGGCGGTCGCCATCGCCCGCTCGCGCGACAAGCTGCGCGCGATGCAGCTCCTGACGAAGAAGGACATCGACGTCCCGACGACCGTCTGCGCACGCCATCCCGAATCCGTGGATCTGGCACTGCAATTCGTCGGCGGCGTGCCCGCGATCGTGAAGCTCCAGCAGGGCACGCAGGGCATCGGCACCATGATCGCCGAGACGCCCCAAGCCGTCTCCTCGCTCCTCGAGACCCTTTGGGCCATGGGGCAGGACATCATCCTGCAGGAGTACATCGCGGAGTCGAAGGGCAAGGACTACCGCGCCATCGTCGTCGGCGGTCGCGTGATCGCGGCCATGCGACGGCAGGCGAAGCACGGTGAGTTCCGATCCAACCTCCACAGGGGTGGATCGGGAACGCGCATCTCGCTCGACAAGCGCTACACGCAGGCCGCCATCGCGGCGACCAAGGTCATGGGCCTCGAGGTCGCCGGCGTGGACATGCTCGAAGGCAAGGACGGTCCGAAGATCCTCGAGATCAACAGCTCGCCCGGACTCGAAGGGGTCGAACGGGCGAGCGGCGTCGACGTCGCGGGCGCCATCATCGCGCACTGCGAGCGGATGGTCCTCCGGAAGAAGACGCGCAAGCGGACGGACCTCGTCATCGAGGACGAGCGTCGACGCCACCGCATCAAGAGCGAGGACCTCCCCAGGCTCCGGAACGGCGCGAAGAACGGCTCGACCCGGCGCGCGAAACACGGCGAAGCCCGAAGCTCGTCCTGATGCTCCGCACCGAGCGACAAGACGGCTGCCTCATCGTCACCATCGCGCGACCGGAGACGAAGAACGCGCTCGACTGGGGAACCCTCGATCAACTCCGTCGCGCGTTCGAAGGTGCCAAGGGTGACCCCTCCCTCCGTTCGATCATCCTCACGGGCGAAGGGAAGGTATTCGTTTCGGGTGGGGATCTCCGCGAGCTCCGCGGTGTCGTCACGCCCGAAGAGACCGGACGCTTCGTGGAGGCCGGTCGCGCCATCACGGAACTCGTCGCCGAAGTTCCCGTGCCCGTGATCGCGGCCCTGCCCGGTCCGGCCGTCGGCGGAGGTGCGGAGATCGCGCTGGCCTGCGATCTCCGGATCGCCGAGATGCGCGCGCGCATCTGCTTCAAGCAGGCGGCCATGGGCGTCACGACGGCCTGGGGTACGGTACCGCGTCTGCTCTCGATCTGCGGGCCTTCCCTGGCGTCGCGGCTCCTGTTCACCGGGCACGAGATCGGCGCCGCGGAAGCCTACGCGTTCGGTCTCGTGGACGCCGTCTGCGAGAACGGTGCGGGCGTCGCCACGGCGCTCACGTGGGCGATGGACATCGCGCAAGGGTCCCCGACCGCCATCGCCGAGATCAAATCGCTCCTGAGGACCCGTGACGCCGACCGCGAACTGCTCCGCCGGGAACGCGAGCGGTTCGTCAGCACCTGGCTCGGGTCCGATCATCGTGAGGCGATGGACGCCTACTTCGAACGACGGGCGCCGAACTTCGCGACGCGAAGGGACTGAGCGGGAGTCCGGTCAATACGCGTTCGGCAGGCCGGTGGTCGTGACCACTTCCTGTCGGACGTGATCGAGTTCGGCGAGGAAGCGACGGATCTCGTCGTCGGTCGTGAAATAATGCGGACTCGTGCGGATGCCGCAGCGGGGCCGGTAGTCGTGGAAGTACTTCCGACGCGAGAGTTCCCGCGAGACTTCGGCCGCACCCGGAAACTCGAAGCAAATGGTCCCGCCGCGCTCGTGATCCGCTTCCGGCGTGTTCACCTTGAAGCCGCGGGAGAGGACCTCCTCGCGCAGGAGCGCCGTCTGCCGGAGGGACTTCTTCCGGATCGCGGGCACGCCCAGTTCGGCGATCAGTTCCCACCCGGCCTTCGCGGCGTAGATCGCCGGGATCGCCGGCGTGCCGCCGATCATGCGCCACACGTCCTCGGCCCACTTCATCGGCCCCATGTCGAAGGCGAACGGCTCCGCGTGGGCGAACCAACCGGTCGACGCCGGGGTGAGATGGGGAAGCCATCGCGGAGCGACGTAGAGGTACGCTGCGCCCGGACCGCCGCAGGCCCACTTGACCGAACCGCCGCACGCCATGTCGCATCCCCACGCGGCGAGATCGAGGGGCACGGTTCCGGCGGACTGGTAGCAATCGAGGAGAACGAGCGCCCCCTTCGAATGTGCGTGGTCGATCACCTTCTTCGCGTCGTACATCCCGCTCGAACGGAAGAGCACGTGACTGATGGGCACGAGCAGCGTCTTCTCGTCGATGGCGTCGCAGAGCGCTTCCATGGGCGCGTGGATGCCGTCCTTCGACGGGACCACGACGACCTCGGCGCCGCGGCGAGCCTGCTCGCGCCAGACGTAGTGCACCGTGGAGAAGTTGAGTTCGTCGTAGACGATCTTGTTCCGCCCCGCGAACGGGCCGGTCTTCTCGGCGAACGTGAAACACGACGCGACGAACGACTGGACGGTCGACACGTTCGGGAGGGGCGCGACGGTTCCCGGTTCGACGCCGAGCACCTTCGCCATCACGTCACCGAGGGACCGGACGGCCGGAAGCCATGCGTGCCATGCGTTGATCGAGTCGTTCTCCCATTCGTCCAGGAACTGGTTCACGTGCGCGCGCGCCGCCTTCGCCACCGGTCCCAGGGAATGGCTGATGAGATGCACGCCCTTGTCGAGGGTGGGAAACTCGGAACGTTTGGCGAGGAGGCGCGATTCGTCATCCATGGTCGTCGGGCACGCATCCTGCCCCGCCCACCGCGTTCCAGGCAATCGCGGAAACGCGGAAACTCGGAACCGAGGAACCCGACGGCCACGTGGGTCGCCCGCCGGTCACCGGAGTCGCGTATTCTCGGCCCGTGACGTCCCTCCCTGTCCCTCCCGTCGGTGTCCCCCCCGAAGCCCCGTCGCGGCCCGGGTCGTTCGGTCCGTTCGGGGGCCGCTACGTCGCCGAGACCCTCGTCGCCGCGCTCGACGAACTCGAGGCCGCCCTCGCGACCATCGTCCGCGGGGAGGAGTTCCAGACGTCGTGGCGGGAGCTGCTCGCGAACTATGTCGGTCGTCCCACACCGCTCTCGGAGGCGACGCGCCTCGCGCGTGCGCTCGATCCTGCGGGCACGTCCCTCGGTCGACTCTTCCTCAAGCGCGAGGATCTCTGTCACACGGGCGCGCACAAGATCAACAACGCGCTCGGCCAAGCACTCCTCGCGCGTCGCATGGGCAAGACGCGTCTCATCGCCGAGACGGGAGCGGGGCAACACGGCGTGGCCACCGCGACCGCTGCCGCACTCCTCGGACTGCCGTGCGACGTGTTCATGGGCGCGGAGGACGTACGGCGCCAAGCGCCCAACGTGGGGCGTATGAAGCTCCTCGGCGCGCGCGTGATCCCCGTGACCTCGGGATCACGGACGCTCAAGGACGCCATGAACGAGGCCCTCCGCGACTGGGTCACGAATATCCGTACCACCCACTACTGCATCGGCAGCGCGGCGGGCCCCCATCCCTACCCCGAGCTCGTCGCGACCCTCCAACGCGTCATCGGCGACGAGGCCCGAACGCAGGTGCTCGGTCGTTCGGGAGCCTTGCCGGATGCCGTCATCGCCTGCGTCGGTGGCGGCTCGAACGCCATCGGTATCTTCCGACCGTTCACGGACGACGTGGACGTGACGCTCGTCGGTGTCGAAGCGGCCGGGCTCGGGGAAGACACCGACCGGCATGCGGCGACGCTCGGGAAAGGTCGTGTCGGCATCCTTCACGGCTCCAAGAGCTACGTGCTCACGGACGACGGCGGACAGATCCAGGAAGCGCACTCGATCAGCGCGGGCCTCGACTATCCCGGAGTCGGCCCGGAACACGCTTGGCTCAAGGATTCCGGTCGCGCGCGGTACGTTTCCGCGACGGATGCGGAAGCCCTCGCCGCCGTCCGGAACGTGGCACGGAACGAAGGGCTCGTGATCGCCCTCGAGACGGCGCATGCGTTCGCACGCGTCGCGGACGTCGCACGCGACGTCGCGAGGACGAAAGGACGACCCGTGAACCTGCTGGTGTGCACCTCCGGTCGCGGAGACAAGGACCTGGCGACCCTGCTCGAACGGATCGTCGACGGGAATCCTGGCGAAGGAGAAGGTGCCGATGGGCAGGCTTGAAGCGACCTTCGCGCGCCTCGCCGGCAAACGAAGGAAAGCCCTCGTCGCGTACCTGTGCGTGGGCGATCCGTCCGCGGACGTTTCGGTCGCATGCGCGCTCGCGTGCGTCAGGGCGGGAGCGGACGTCCTCGAACTCGGCGTACCCTTCAGTGACCCGGCCGCGGACGGCCCCGCCATCGCCGCTGCCAGCGAGCGCGCGCTCGCGAACGGAGGAGGGCTCGCGACGACCCTGGAAGCGGCGCGACGGATCCGTGCGGAGACGGACGTACCGATCGTCCTCTTCGGCTACTACAACCCCATCTTCGTCTCCGGCGAGGCGACCGTGGTCGCGCGTGCGGCGGATTCGGGTGTGGACGCGTTCCTCGTCGTCGATCTCCCCGTCGACGAGCCGAGCGAGCTCCGCACCCGTGCGGCGGCACGCGGCCTCTCCATGGTGCCGCTCCTCTCGCCGACGACGACCGAAGCGAGGCTCGAGGTATTCCGGCGCGCGTTCGCGACGGCTTCTCCTGGGTTTCTCTATTGCGTGTCGGTGGCGGGCGTCACGGGTTCGAACGTGGCGCCGCTCGCCGAGGCCACGGCGCGCGCGGGACACCTGCGTACGGTGCTCGGAGTGCCGTCGGTGGTCGGGTTCGGCATCGATTCCCCCGCGAACGCGCGCGTCGCAGCCCGCGACGCGGACGGCATCGTCGTGGGGACCGCCATCGTTCGCGCCCTCGTCGAGGGTCCCGGGGATGCCGCGGACGGGATCGCACGCGTGACGGATCTCGTGGGTCGAATCCGCGCCGCACTCGACGGATCCGCCGCGGCCTGAACACGTGCTCCGCGGGCGCGCGGGACGCGTCGTCGGGTGGGGCGCCACATACCGCGTCGCACCTCGCGATCGGGGCGAACGGGGATGGCGGAAGGACACCGTTCCCGGCTACGCTCCGGGCGTCCGATGATCCTTCTCTGCGTCTCCGACATCCACGGCCGGCTCGACGCGCTCGCGGCGATTCTCGCCACGGCGGAGCGTAGGAACTTCCACAAGCTGCTCGTGGCGGGCGATCTCCTGTTCCCGGGACCGCAGCCCCTCGAGACCTGGAAACGGCTGACGGCGGCGGGCGCGATCCTCGTCCAGGGGGTCACGGACAAGGCCATCGCCACGCTCGACATCACCGATCTGCACCCGACCGGTGAACACGAAAAGCGGATGCTCGACCGCATGGGCGACGTGCAGGACGAACTCGGGGATCTGATCCTCGAGCGACTCCGACGCCTTCCCACCCACCATCGGATGAACCTCGAGGACGGACGTGAACTGGTCCTCGTCCACGGGTCGCCGGCGGACCCGAGCGAAGCCATCACCCACGACATGAGCGACGAGGAAGTCATCACGCTCCTCGGGGACGATCCGGCCGACGTGGTCGTTTGTGGAATGAGTCACGTGCCCTTCGACAGGGTCGTGGGCGACGTGCGCATCATCAACGTCGGCAGCGTGGGCGAAGCGCCCGACGGACTCCCTCCCGCGGGAGAAGGGACGGTTCGCGAACCGAAGGTGGCCCACGCCACGTGGATCGAATCGACGGCGTCGGGCATCCACGTCGAGCAAATCGTGGTGCCCCTGGGGACGAAAGTCGTCCTCACGCCGGCGCCCGCACCGTGAACGTCCGCGTCTCCGAGGACGCGTTCGTCGAAAACTGGATGCTTCCGTTCCGGACTTCTTACGATCCGATCCACGACATGGCGAACCAGAGCTCCGGCCCCATCCGCCCGCAAGGTCCCGGACTCGCGAAAACCCGCGGACCGAAACTGTTCGAACGCAGGGAGCGGACGCTGCTCCGCGGCGTCGACGCCGCGTGGCGCAAACTGTTCGAGACCGCGGACTCGGTGAGCGAAGGCTCGGCACGTCTCGAACGGGGCCGGCGCGTCTGGTACGGCAGCACGAGTCTCATCCTCCCTTTGCCGCCCCGCGACATGGCCGATCGGACTGCACTCGTCGCGCTCGCGGCCGGTTCCGTCCACGTGCGCATCCGCGCAGTCCGTGCCGCGACGCGTGAAGCCACGGTGCGAGCCCCCGCGGCCCTGGAATCGTGCACCTGCGACGTCCGAATCGTGGACGATCCCAGGGGGCTGAGGATTGACGTCGAGGTCCAGGCGCCGTTGATTGAGGTGCCGGTGGGACTGCCCGTCCCCAAGCCCTGACCTCCCCATGGCGAAGACGACCGAATCGGACACTGGCACCGAGAAGAAGCGGCGCTCGAAGCGAAGCAACGTCATCCACGTCGCCTTCGGACCGAGCGGTGGGCGCGTCGTGTCCGCGGCGGAAGCCATGGTCGCCAAGGTCCCGAAGGACCGTCCCTCCACTCCGGGGGACTCCCGCGAGCCGCTGACGGACCTGTTCTCGCGCCGGGAAGTCTCGAAACTCCTGGGCGTCGACGAGACGCGTCTTCGTTCCCTCGATCGCGCCGGTATCGTGGCGCCCTCGGGCACACGAGGGAAACACCGGGCGTACACGTTCCAGGATCTCATCGCCCTCCGTGCGACCCGCGAGCTTCTCGCGAAGAACGTCACTCTGCGCGACGTCGCCAAAGCCGTCGGGGCCCTCCGGACCGCCCTGCCCCGCGTGACGCGACCGCTCCAAGAACTCCGAATCGTCAGTGACGGCAACCGCGTCATCGTACGGACCGACGACGGTCCCTTCGATCCGATCTCGGGGCAGATGGTCCTGGACTTCCAGGTCACTTCCCTCCGGGACGACGTCGTCCGCGTGCTCCGGCCCGAGCGGACGAGTGAGCGCGCACGCACGGCCTACGAGCTCTACGCGCGCGCCAGCGTACTCGACGAGGATCCTGACACGTTCGAGGAAGCCGAGTCGCTCTACTCGCGGGCCGTGCAGATCGATCCGAGTCTCGCCATCGCCTTCACCAACCTCGGCAACATCAAGTTCCGCCGCGGGGACGATCTGGGCGCCGAGAAGCTATATCTGCACGCCCTCGACATCGACGAGCACCAACCCGAAGCGCACTACAACCTCGGCTACGTCATGCTCGAACGGGGCGAAGCTGCACGGGCCGCGTACTACTTCGAGCGCGCCATCGTCGCCGACCCGCGGTTCGCGGACGCCCACTTCAACTTGGCCATGGCCTGCGAACAGATCGGCGACCGCGCGAAGGCGCGCCCGCACTGGCTGCGGTACCTCGAGATCGAGCCGAAGGGCACCTGGGCCGATATCGCCAGGCAGCATCTTTGAGCGTTCGGAGGCGGTCGCCGCGAGAGGAAGCGCCCACGGGGTGAGCGCTTCCTATCGCCGCGACCTTTCGCACTTCCCTGCTCACGCTTGGTTTGGTTTTCATGCACGTCCTTCGAGAGTTCGAATTCGTGCCGCGGCGCGGGATGGCCGTGCAGTGACGCGAGAGAACTTCTCTCGCGGCCGCGGATTCCGTCCGAAAGCGGTCGTGGATCGCCTATGGATCCCGAGGGCGCGCGGGCGAACGGATCGACCTGGCGTCAAGGAGGACTCGATGATCGACGTCGGTTCGAAGTTTCCCGCCTTCTCTCTCCAGGATCAGGACGGCAAGACGCGGACGCTCGGCGAGTTCGCCGGCAAGTGGCTCGTCGTGTACGTCTACCCGAAGGACGACACGCCCGGCTGCACGATCCAGGGCAAGTCGTTCACCGCCTCGAAGGCCGACTACGACGCGGCGAACGTCAGGGTGCTCGGACTCTCCGAGGACGACGTCGCCTCCCACAAGAGCTTCTGCACGAAGTTCGGGTTCACCATCGATCTGCTCGCCGACCCGAAGCACGAACTGCTCCGCGCGCTGGGAGTCGGGCAATCCGACTACAAGGGAACCCTCTACTGGGATCGCACCTCGTTCGTCGTCGACGGCACCGGCGTCCTCCGCAAGGTCTACACGAACGTGAAGCCCGACGGGCACGACAAGGTCCTCCTCGACGACATCCGCGGCATGGGCTGACCGTCGTCGGAGACGGCTCGCGACGTCGTCAGGCCTCGAACGTGCCCTTCACGTTCGGCACACTGGCGACGTCGGGCGGGACCGTCGCGTGGGGACCGAGGCGTACGTGGGTGAGGCACGGAAGTTGGGTGCGCACCTGGTCGAGGTACGCGAAGTCGAGTCGCGCGAGCGCGAGGGACTCCCCTTCCTGCGCTTGCGCGATCACGTCCCCCCACGGATCCACGATCACGCTCTTGCCGTAGGTCGATCTCCCGCCCGGGTGTTTTCCGTGCTGCGCCGCGGCGAGCACGTACACCTGGTTCTCGATGGCGCGTGCGCGAAGCAGTACGTGCCAATGATCCTTGCCGGTCGTGACCGTGAAGGCCGAAGGCACCGTGACGATCCGGGCTCCCTCCCCGCCCAACGCGCGGAACAGCTCGGGGAACCGGAGATCGTAGCAGATCGTCATGCCGAGCTTCACGTCGCCCACTTCCGTGATCGTGACTCCGGCTCCCGGCGACGTGGCGTTGCTCTCGCGTAGGGTGGTGCCGTCCGCGAGGGCGACGTCGAAGAGGTGCATCTTCCGGTACCGCGCCACGACCGCTCCGTTGGGCGCGAGGTGGACCGACGTGTTGTACGGGCGTGCGTGGTCCTTGCTGCGCTCGGGCATGCCCCCGCCCACCAGGTCGACGCCGTGTTTGGACGCGAGCTCGGCCAACGTCGCGAGGATGGGACCGTGGGACGGACCGTCGAGCCCTTCGGCCAACGCGCGCTTCTTCTCCTCGTTCCCGAAGAACGCGAAGTTTTCCGGGAGGACGACGAGTTCCGCGCCCGCTGCCGCCGCTTGGGCGACGCGCTCCTTGATGCGGGCGAGGTTGTGCTTCACGTCCTCGGTGCTCGTGAGCTGGACGACGGCGGCGATCATCGGACCGTCGTACCGGTCGACGACGCCGCATGTCCACGACCACGTGCAGGGTCGGTCGGGACGCCCCTCACCCGGGACCTGACATACGAGTCGTGTGTCACGGGAAAGCGGCGCGACACACCCGTCGTTTTCCGGCGATCGGGGCGGACCGATGCGACGGCGCCGGTGGCGCACGACATGCAATTCGCGCCGGCATGACCTTCTTTCCGACGAAACGCTCGTCTCGCACGTCCTCGCTCCTCGTCGCATCTCTCCTCGCCGTCGCGTGTTCGAGCCGTGGCGGATCGGACGTCCTCATGGGCGAAAGCTCCGGCGGCAACGCCGGCAATGCCGCCCCGCAGGATCCCAACGCCGTCGGACCGAACCGCGGGATTCCGTCGAACTCGGCCGCCCGCGCCGACGCCGGCGCCCGCCCCGAAGCCGGTTCCCCCGTCCTCGTCCCCGGCGACATCGTCGAAAACGACTTCGTGGACACGACGATCGAAGCGACCTCCACCTTCTCCGTCGACGTGGACACGTCGAGCTACACCCGTGCGCGGCAATCGCTCGTCGTGGGCGCCCTTCCCGAGTCCACGGGCGTCCGCTCCGAGGAGTTCCTGAATTACTTCGACTACGGATACGCCGATCCGACTCCGGAAGAAGGGCCTCTCGCGGTGTCCCTCGAAGCCGCTCCTTCGAAATTCGGTGACGGACTGAGTCTCGTGCGTGTGGCGCTCCAGGCGAAGCGGATCCCCGAGTCCCAGCGGAACGACCTGAACCTCGTCTTTCTCGTGGACGTGTCCGGTTCGATGTCCAGCGAGGACAAGCTTCCTCTCGTGAAGTACGCCCTCACGCGCCTCGTCGATCGCCTCCGTCCGACCGACACGCTCGGCATCGTCGTCTACGCGGGGCGCGAATCCACCCTGCTCGCGTCGACGCCCGTGTCCGACAAGGCCAAAATCCAGCGCGCGATCGAGGGTCTCTCTTCGGGGGGTAGCACGAACGGCGAAGGCGGCATCCGGGCGGCCTACAATGTCGCCGAGTCCGCGAAAGCGAACGCACCGAACTCCGAGAGTCGCGTCGTCCTCTGCACGGACGGTGACTTCAACGTCGGGCTCACGGGAGACGCGCTCACTGCGCTCGTCGAACAGGAGCGTGAGAGGGGCATCACGCTGACGACCCTCGGGTTCGGAGCCAGCTATTACGGCGACCAGACCCTCGAGAACCTCGCCGACAAGGGCAACGGGAACTCGGCGTTCATCGACACCCGCGAGGAGGCCGATCGCGTCCTCGGCACGAAGATCGTCTCCACGCTCCAGACCCTCGCGAAGGACACGAAAATCCAGGTGACCTTCGACGCGGACGTGGTCCGCCGGTACCGTCTCGTGGGGTACGACAACCGCGTGCTGGCCAACGAGGACTTCACGGACGACAGGAAGGACGCGGGTGACGTCGGGGCCGGACATTCCGTCACGGCCTTCTACGAAGTCGAGCTCGCGACGGGCACGACGCCGCTCGCGACGGACGTCGATGGCGCGGTCGCTCCCGCCACCCTGGCCACCGTCAAGCTCCGGTACAAGGAACCGGGCGGGACCGAGAGCGTCGAGCGCGCCTACGCGCTCCCGAGGTCGCGAATCGCGGCCTCGTTCGAGCAGGCCTCGGGCGATTTTCGCTTCGCGGCGTCCGTGGTCGAATTCGCGGAGATTCTGCGCAAGAGCCGTCACTCCACCGGGGCTCGCTTTTCCGAGGTGCGGGCGATCGCCGCGCCGCTCGTGGCGCAGGATCCCGCGCGGACCCAGTTCGTCGATCTCGTCGCGAAGGCGTCGTCGATCTGGCGTTGAGAAATGAGAACGGGGCGGACGCCGTGAGGTGCCCGCCCCGATGGCGTCGTACTTCGGACGAAGGTCAGTTCGAGAGTTGGATGTCGACGCGGCGATCCTTCGCCCAGCCGGACTCGTCCTTGCCGGTCGCGTCGAGCTCGCCCCGCGACGTGGAGCTCACACGGCCGGCGTCGACGCCGAGGCTCCCGAGGTAGCGGCGCACGGAGTCGGCACGGGTCTCGCCGAGAGACATGTTGTATTCCATCTCGCCGCGCTCGTCGGCACGACCGACGAGGGCGACCTTGCGATCCTTGAGCGCGCCTTCGGAGAGGCACTTCGCGAGCGCGGCGAGGAGGTCCTTGTCGTCGTCGCCGATGGACGACGAGTCGAACTCGAACGCGGGCGCGTAATCCTGCCGGGGCAGTTCGCAGGCTTGCGTGATCTCCTCCGACACGTGGAGCGCCGGCGTCGCGACCCCGCCGAGGTCACCGTTCTCCTTGTTCGGGAGGTCGGACGTACCCACGGGACCGTTCGCACCCCGGGAGCCCATGCCCCCCTGCGTGGTGGCCTTCATGCCCTGAGCCTTCGCGGCGTCCGCGGCGGTTTTCGCCTTGGCCTGGGTCTTGTCGTCCGCGCAGCCCGAGAGGAGCGCGAGCGAAGAAACGGCGACGAGCACGAGAGAACGAGCGTGGGTCTTTTTCATGGCTCCCGGAGATTCCCAGAGCCCTCCGCACGGGGCCAACTTGTCGGCGACCTCCGAGCTGGGATATGCGTCGACGTCAGGATGTATCCCAACATTTTCGTGGAATCGAAACTCGATCTCGTCCGCCTCGCGAAGGTGCTCGACGAGGTCGGGGATCCGGGCCGAATGGCGACGATCGCGACCTGGGACAAGCGGATCCAAGCGCTCCTCTTCGAGGCGGCGAAGGGCTTCCGTCCCGTCGGTCTCGATCACTTCGTGCCGACGTCGGTCCCCGCGCGCACCGAAGTCCTACACGACGGTCGGAACACGTTGCCTCTCTTCGCCACGTTGCAGAAGCGCTTCGCGAAGCCGGACGACTACGAATCCGATCCCCGTCTGTTCGGCTACAACCACCAATCCATGATCGGCTTCACCGGCCCGGGATACTTCACGGCCCGGCCAGGCGATCCCGGCGAGGTGATCTTCGACTACCGGTCCCTGCCCGACGCGGGCACGCCGAAACCGTCTTCCTGGCCCGACATCGTGTCGAACCACGCGCGGCTCGGTCGCTTCGTGTTCGAGGGTCTCACGGACCAGGTCCGGGCCCTCTCGAACCACGTGATCGTCGGACGTGCGTCCCGAAACGGTCAGCTCCTCGACGAGTGGTTCACCATGGTCCGCAAGGACCCGCGCTGACGGACCCTTTCCCGGGAAAATCCGTTCCCTTCCCGTCGCCCGAGTCGGTACGAGAAAGCCCCGAACCGTACCCTCGACGTGGTAAAACCTCCCACGTGCAGAAGCTCGTTTCCGACCACCACGCGCTCCTCCTGAAGCACGCGCGACGCACCGTCCGCGTGAACACGCTGAAGGTCTCCGCCGAGGACGTCGCCCGCGAGTTCGAAATGATGCTCCTCCAGCTGGGCAAGGAGCACGGCATCGACGACGACGCGGTTCCATCGCCGGACTTCTTCTTCCGTGCCTTGGTCGGACATGCCGCGAATCGCGTGAAGCGCCGGCGGACGTTGATCCAACAAATCGCCGCCGGGGACGATCTCGAGGAAGTGTCGCGCGACCTCGCCGCGGTCGACGCCGATCTCCCGCCCGTTCCGGAGTCTCCGACTGACGAACAGGTGGCGGATCGCGAACTCGTGCGATCGCTCAAGGCCGCGCTTCCGCCCCGGGACGCGCTCGCGTTCGCGCTCCTCGCGGAGGATCAATTCACCGCCGAAGAGGCCGGCAAACTCGTCAGTACGGACCCCGAAGCCCTCGAGGACGCGCGCGACCGGTACCTCGAAGCCGCACGGGTGCTCGGCGTCGAACCGATCCCGGAGCTCCGAGACCCGTCGACCGCCGCCGAGACCGAACCGAAAAGGCTCGACGTGCGCGTGCGTCGCGCGGCGGGCAACGGCCCCATTCCCTCCCCGCTCGGCGGGCACGTCGAGGAGCCCCTCATCCGCCTCGTCCGCGACGGCGATCTCTCCGACGACCTCGACGACGCCATCGCGCACCTCGCGGAATGCCCCGACTGTCGCGCCCGCCTCACGGAAGGCGAGCTCCGGAAGAAGAGCGTCGTCGTCGTCGCGATCGAGGCACCCAAGGCGAGCACGCGCGACCTCGAACGGGCCGCGTCCGGTTCGCGAGCGGCCCTCGTCGAGCGAGGCGAAGGCCGATGGACCGCGCTGATGACGCCGGAAGCCGTCGAGACCTTCAAGGGCAAGCTCACCAAGGAAGATTCGTCGGTCGTCACGCGCCTCGCGATCGCGAGTCCCGTGGACGTCCTCGTCAAGCGATCGGCGATGTCGGAGTTGCCGCCCGCACCGAGCTCGTCGCGCCACACGGTCCCGGTCCTCAGCGCGGCGGTCGATTCGGGAACGAGCGCCGCGGAGGTGCAAGCCTGGGCGAAGCTCCTCCGCGAACCGAAACGCAAGGTCGAGGGTGTGCACCCGGGATGGACGGCCTTCGCCGTCCTGGCCGTCGCGTCGGCCATCGGCATCGCGTACCTCCTCGCCATCCGCTGAAGGAACTCGTGGCCTACGAAGTCCGATTCCTCGAACGCGTCCGGGAGGTGCCGGAAGCGACGTGGAACGCGCTGGTCGCGCCGGACGCGTCCCCGTTCGTCGAATGGACGTGGCTCGACTGCCTCGAGGAAGCGGGATGCGTCACCGCGAGCGCGGGGTGGCTCCCCGTCCACCTCGCGATCCACAAGGCGGGCAAGCTCGTCGCCGCGTTGCCCGCGTACGCGAAGAGCAACAGCGAGGGAGAGTTCGTCTTCGACTGGAGTTGGGCGGACCTCGCGTCGCGCCTCGGGCTCGCCTACTACCCGAAGCTCGTGGCCGCCGTGCCGTTCACGCCCGCGACGGGGGACCGACTCCTGGTACTTCCCGGGGAGGATCGCCGGGGGCTCGTCGACGTGGCGGTGCAAGCCGTCAAGCGCTGGCTGGTGGCGACGGGAGCTTCGGGGGCCCACGTGCTGTTCCCGAAGGAGGACGAGGCCCACGCCTGGCGGGAAGCAGGCTTCCTCCTGCGCCACGGTTTCCAGTACCACTGGCACAACGAAGGCTACCGGACGTTCGACGACTTCCTGCTCGCCTTGCCTTCGAAGAAGCGCACGCAGATCCGCCGCGAGCGGGCCCAGCCCGAGAAGGACGGTCTCCGACTCGCGACCCTGGGTCCCGACGACTTCGACGACCACGCCGTCGATCGCATGTATGCGTTCTACACGGACACGGTCGACAAGTACTTCTACGGACGACGGTACTTGAACCGCCGCTTCTTCGACCTCGTCACGGAGCGCTTCCGGCACCGGATGCCGTGGGTCGTCGCCACGCGGGACCGTGAAATCGTCGCGGGAGCGTTCAACGTCGAGAAGGGCGACCGACTCTACGGCCGCTATTGGGGAACGTCCGTGGACCTCCCGTTCCTGCACTTCAACGTCTGCTACTACCACGGTGTGGCGTACGCCATTTCGAAGGGCCTTCGCGTGTTCGAACCTGGCGCCGGCGGCGAGCACAAACACGCCCGCGGTTTCCGTCCCACGCTCACCTACTCGGCCCACTGGATCGAACATCCGCGGATGCGCGGGATCCTCGCGGAATTCCTCGCGAGGGAAAGCGACGCGGTCCGCGCACACGTCCTCGAAGGTTCCTGAAAACGGCGTGTTTGCCCGGCAAACTGACCGTTTCGTGACAATCGACGGACCGGAAATGACGGAAGCGTGGCGGTGCCGCGGGGCCCCGAATCCTAAGGTTCGAGGGTGTCGAGACCGTCGCGAAGACCCGCTCCAGGGCCCGCGACGGAGGCGACGCCGGAGCCCCCGTGATCTGCATTCTCTTCTTCGTCGCCCACTGGCAGCTTTCGATCTTCGCGCAGACCTTCTTCCTGCACCGGTACGGCGCGCACCGTCAGTTCGCGATGACGAAGGGCTGGGAACGCTTCTTCCACGTCTTCACGTGGGTGGCCCAGGGCTCGAGCTACCTCTCGCCGCGGGGCTACGCGATCCTCCATCGAATGCACCACGCGTACAGCGACACGGAGAAGGATCCGCATTCTCCGCACTACTACACGAACGTGTTCACGATGATGATGCACACGGCCCGCGTGTACTCGCCGCTCAAGGAGCGCAAGGTGGAGCCCGAAGCGCGCTTCGACGGCGGCTACCCGGAGTGGAAGCTCTTCGACGAGACCCTCGCCGGTTGGATCCCGAGCCTCGCCTGGGGAACTCTCTACACGCTCTTCTACATCAAGTTCGCCACCACGCCCTGGCTCTTCCTGCTCCTGCCCGCGCACTACGTGATGGGCCCGATCCACGGTGCCATCGTGAACTGGTGCGGCCACAAGTACGGCTACCGGAATTTCGAGGGCGGAGACCGTTCGAAGAACACGCTCGTCTTCGACGTGCTCACCGGCGGTGAGTTGTTCCAGAACAACCACCACAAGTTCGGCCAGAGTCCGAACTTCGCGGTGCGTTGGTTCGAGATCGATCCGACCTACCAGGTGATGCGCGTCCTCGCGTTCCTCCGCATCATCGACATGAAGGGCGCCCAGATGCCCAAGTGGCAAGCCCCGTCCGACACGACCTCACGCGTGTCGCGTCCTGTCGTCGATCGCCTCCCGTCGGTGCTTCCCGCGCCGATGGACGCGGAATGATCCGTCCTCGCTGAGCCTTCTCTCCCCACAAGGAGGTCGGGTTCGGCACCGGCGCCCACGGGCGAGTCCCGTGTCGTCTCTCACGTCCGCGTCTCACGGGCCGTTCGCGGCCCGGCGTCCACGCGGCGGCACGGTACGTAGGATCCATGCGGTCCTTCGTCGTTCCTTCGCCCGTCGCCCCGTTCTTCGCCCTGTCCGGCGTCCTCACCGTCGGCCTCGCGGTCGGTTGCAGCGGCACGGGCCCCTCCTCGGACGACCCCGGAACGGGCGGCGCCATCACGGGCGCCGACGGAGGGACGCGAGATTCCGGCAGTTCGGCGACGGGGGACGGCGGGACTTCGACTTCCCCGCAGAAGGACGGCAGCACCGAGACGCCCGGCACCGGCGACGGCGGCACGCCGACCGGCCCCGCGCCCAAGCCGCCGGGGGAACCCGCGATCAAGCGCGGTGAGTCCTTCTTCGGATCCACCGAGAAGTTCAATCGCTACTACACGGACCGGACCTGGACTCCGTCGAAGACCATCTACGTGAGCGCTTCGGGCAACGGCGACGGCACGACGCGGGACACCCCGATGTCCGCCACCGCCGGCATCGCCGCCGCCAAGCCGGGCACGAAGGTCGTGTTCACGAAGTCCACCACGGCCTACCAAGGTTGCTACGAGCTCGACGAGGGCGGCACCTACGAAGCGCCCATCGTGATCTACGCCGAGCGCAACGACGACGGCACGCGCGGGGTCGAGGTGAAGTGCTGCGGCACGGGTCGCCAGACGTGCTTCAACCTCGAGGCGGCCGACTACGTGGCCATCGACGGATTCAAGGTCACCGGGGGATTCTACGGCGTCCGTGCCGTCGGATCGGACTTCGGAGCCGCCGATCACCAGAAGGGCGTCGCGATCCTGCACGTCGAAGGCGGCGGTCAGTCGAAAGACCCCGTCCTGAGCGGACACTCCGACTGGCTCGTGGCCGAGGACGTGCTCGCGCACCACGCCGGCTCCGGCGACGGCCACGGCATCTATTTGAGCAACGGTTCCGACTGGAACATCGTGCGGAACGTGGAGACCCATTCGAACGCGAACTCCGACTTCCAGGTGAACGCGGACCCCGAATTCGCATGTGCCGGCATCGACGTGATGGGCGCCGAGTGCTCGGGCAGCGCGAACGAGGGGAAGGGCCGGGGCGCGTCGGAGTTCTTCCTGATCGAGAACAACTTCTTCCACCACGACTCCGTCGGCCCGAACTTCACGTCTCTACGGAACTCGGTCATCCGCAACAACTTCTCCGGCATCCACACGAAACACGGCACGAGCTTCTGGCAGGAGACGCAGAACCCTGCCCTCGGCGCGCATCACAACACGGTCGAACACAACGTCTTCGTCGGTTCGAACAACCGCCACGCGCTCCAGTTCATCGAGAATTCGGGGTCCAACGTGGTACGGAACAATCTCCTCGTGGGCGTCGCCGTGAACGGCACGAACGTCACGGGATCGACGACGCCGATCCTGATGGAAGTCGACGGAACGGTGTCTTCGAACACCTACGAAGGGAACTTCTACGTGGCCGGGCAACTCGACGGTCGCACGCCGGGTTCCAACGAATTCACGCAGGCGACCTTCGACGCCGCCTGGTTCACGGCGTTCCCGACCGTCCTCGCGGGCGCCACGTTCGAAGGCATGGTTCCGAAGACCGGTGCCCCGTTCCTCGACAAGGGCGCGAAGCTCACGACGACGGCGACGGACGCCAGCGGTCGGGATCGCGCGAGTCCGAGCGACCTCGGTCCCTTCGAAGCACGCTGAGTCCAGGGACGGGAGCGCGGGCGCGGCTCAGAACGCGTCCTTGGCCCGCCGGCGGGCACCGAAGGTCGCCGCGTCCGCCGCGCGCAGGAAGGGATTGACCCGGAGTTCCTCGGCGACCGTTCCGGGCACCGTGGGACGCCCTTCGGCGCGACGGGCGGCGGCGCGGGTCGTCGCGGTACCGACGTCGGCGTTCGAAGGTTCGACCTGGGTCGCGAACGCGAGGTTCGCGACCGTGTACTCGTGACCGCAGTAGATGGCGGAGTCGCCAGGCAGTGCCGCGAGGGTCCGCATCGACGCGAACATCGTCTCGGGATCCCCTTCGAACATGCGGCCGCATCCCGCGAGGAACAACGTGTCGCCCGTGAACGCGGCGGGCGCGTCCCCTCCCCGCACGACGAACGTGACGGCGCCGCGCGTGTGCCCGGGAACGTGGAGCACGGACACGTCCAGATCGCCCGCCGGCACGGCATCCCCGTGCTCGACCGGGACGTCCATGCGTGGAATGCGCGCGCTCTCCGACGCGTGTCCGACGACCTTGGCCCCGAACGTCGCGACGAGCACCTCGATGCCTCCCACGTGGTCGTGGTGGTGGTGCGTCGCCCAGATCGCGTCGAGGCGCGCACCTCCCGGAAGGGTGGCCAGTGCCGCGACGATCGGTGCGTCCTCCGACGGGTCCACGACGGCCACGAAACCCGAACGGGTCGACCGGACGACGTACGCGTAGTTGTCCCGCAGGCACGGGACGACGGTGACCTCGAACGCACCGTGGGAGACGACTTCGAGCGTCACTTCTTGTCCTTCTTGTTGTACGCGCCGTTCAGGCAGTCCTCCTTGCAGCGCGTGGGTGGAACTTCGGGGATGGTCTTCCCGATTTCCTTGAGACGCGTGACCATCCGGTCGAACGCCTCACCTCTCGTGACGGGGGACGCTTCGTCGGGGTCCGCGGCGAGATCGAAGTACTGGTAGGTCGGCTTCTCGCCCGATGCGATGACCTTCTCCGTTCCACGGACGAGCGCGCGCCGCTTGTCGCTGTCGCTGGTCGTCGGCAGGTCCAGGACGACGTCCCGGGGCTCGGAAGGTCCGCCGAGCAGTTCGGGCACGAGACTCGTCCCCCGGAACTCGGGGTTCGGCGCGACACCGAGGAGTTCCAGGAACGTCGGCGCGAGATCCACGGCGCTCCGGGGAGTGTCGATACGACGCGGAGGGACGCCCGGGATCACGAAGAAGAGCGGGACGTGCACGAGGTTCTCCCAGAGCTCGAACCCGTGGACGAACATCTTGTGTTCCCCGAACGCCTCACCGTGGTCGGCCGAGACGACGACGACCGTCCTCGCCCCCCAGGGCGCGGCCGCGACGAAGTCGAGGAGCTTCTTCACCCAGCGGTCGGTGAACGTGACTTCCCCGTCGTAGTGCTCGCGGAGCCCCTTGCCGAACGGGATGCCGTCGTGGGGCAGGTACTTGTCGTGGGGATCCATGAAGTGGACCCACGCGAAGAAGCGTCCCGAAGTGAACTTCGGATCGGAGAGCTGCTTCTCGACGATCGCCTCGAGTTCGGGGGACGTGACGTTCTCGTCGGTCGTGTTGTTCCACTTGAGCTGCTTGACGACGTCCCACTTGTCGAAGCCCTGTTGGAACCCGGCGCCGTTGAAGTAACCATGGCCGTGCGCACCGGCGGTGTGGACGCCTCCCGCCGAGAGCACCTCGCCGAGGAGCAGGTTCGACTTCAGGTACTCACCGAAGAAGTAACCGTCCCGTTTGACCTCCGACGGGTATTTCCCCGCGAGCAGGCCTCCGAGGCTCATGGACGTGTAGGACGACACCGCGTACGCACGGGTGAAGCTCACGGCGCGGGACTCGAGCTCGGTCAGCGCCGGCGCGATGGGCTTCGGATACCCGGCCCACGGCATGTCCGCCCGTAGACTGTCGATGGACACGAAGAGAACGTTGAGGTCCGGAGGAAGCTTCGCCGGGACGCTGGGCGGCGTCGCGGCGGCATCGGGTCGGACGCCGTTCGTGGCGGTAGGCGCCGGTGCGGCTCGGGACGCGGTCGCCGCAGGGACGATGGCGGTGGACTTCGCCGACGCCACGGGCTTCGGCGCGTCCCCTTCCGACTTCGGGCACCCGGGGGGACGCCCGACGCGAGGACGAGGAGCGCCACCCCGGACGGGAGGCGCCGGTCGGCCCCTCCCCCACCACGGTTTCTCGGAGTCGGACATCGAAGCGGATCGCGTCGCGGGAAGCGTCAGTCGACGGTGACCTGGAGCTTCGAACGGACCGCGAAGTACTCTTCGCTCACGGCGAAGAGGACGATGTCCTTCATGCGTTCCTTCGCGGGAATCGAGGACGAGTCTTCCGTCGCACGCATGACCTCGGTCGCGACCTCGAGATCGTGGGCGAGGACGAAGCCGGCGCGATCGGCCGTGGCGTCGACGGCCGCGACCCAGCGCTTCAGATCGAGCGTGGCGCCGCTCTGGAGGAGCTTGGACACGAGGCTCGCGAGACGTTCCTTCTGGGCCCCCTGGAAGTCGACGACCATGGCGGCCATGGCTTCCTGGACCTGACCCTGGAGGTCCGCCGTGATCGGGAACTGCGGGACGCTCATCTTGATCGCGGCGAAGAGCCACGCCTTGAGACCCGTCCCGGTGGGGACGAGGTGGCGCACGTAGTAGCCCGGACGGAAGTAGGCCAGGTGGCGCCCCGCGAGGAACGCCATCGCCTGCGGCGACACGTCCACTTCGAAGGAGGCCCTGCCGAGCTGGATGGCGGGCGTGGCCGCGTGCACGAAGCCGAGACCACCGCCGTCGTTCTTGTTCTGGAAGACGGGCGGCGCGGCGATTCCGAGGACGCTCGTGGCGTAGTGGAGCGTCTGCGAGACCGGATACGGATGGAGCGAGAGGTCCAAGGCGTAGCGGAGATCGAACCCGAGCTCCTCGAACGGCTTGTTCCGCGTGCGGATGATCGTCGGCTGGATGAGGGCGAAGATACGCGTCACGATCGGATCGAGATCCGCGTGGGCGAGGGTCGTCGACCAGTCGTTGTCGTCGAACGCCGACTGTGCAGGAGCCGCCGATTCGGCGCGGTGACGCCCGTAGAAGCGCTCTTCGTCGGGCTCGGCGAGGTTCAGGACGGCGAGAGCCTGGCAAAGGCACCAGGCCGCGTCCGGCCGCTTCGCTTCCGTGTAGAGACGACGGAGAAGGCGGTAGCTCTCGATGCGGTACGGGTTGCGCTTCAGGATCTGGGCCTGGAAGCGCACGGCCTTCTCGAGGTGGAGGGCCGGATCGCTCGCGTAGAGTTCCGCGAGCGTCTCCATGCGGGCCTTGTCCTCGGGGTCGAAGGCGTGGGCCGCCTCGTAGGCGTCGATCGCGAGCTCGGGGTCGTTCAGGAACTTCTGGTAGAGCGCGCCGAGCTGGTCGAGCACCGCCGTGATCTTCGTGCGGTCGCCCGCGTCCTTCGCGTGATCGAGCTGGATGCGGAGGAGGCGCTCGACGCCCGCGTGGTCGCTCTTCTGGCGCCGGATCTCGAGGGCTTCGTCGACGGCCTTCGTGAGCGCAGGATCGAACTCGATCGCCTTCTCGTAGTACGTGAGCGCGGCGTCGTGATCGCCGATCTGGCGGGACGACACGATGGCCGCCGTGTGCATGTACTTCGCACGCTGCTTGGGGTCCTCGACGAAGTCGGCGAGACGGAGGACGACCTCCACGAGGCGTGCCCAGTCCTTCTCCTCGGAGTAGAGCTGCATGAGTTTCGTGAGGAGGCGGCGATCGTCGGGTCGCTCTTCGAGGGCCTGCACGAAGCTCGCCGACGCGCGCGAACGGTCCTTGAGTTCGATGGACTCGATGTCCCCGATCTCGAGGAGCAGTTCGAAGCGTTCGTTGCCCGTCGCCACCTCGAGGCGGCGCTGCCGGGTGAGGATGGCGGCTTCCCAGTCGCCCTTGGCCTCGTACACCTTGCCGAGGGCCGCGAGCGCGACACCGTCCGTCGGATCGGCGTCGGCAGCGTCCTTCAAGGGCTTCAGTGCCCCTTCGACGTCGCCCGCGCGACGCGCACTCTCGCCGATGCGGTAGAGGGCGGCGGCGCGCTCGCTGGAAGACAGCGCGCGACCGTGCTTCTCGAGGAGGTCCATGTTCATGCGGCGAGCGACGTCGACGTCCCCGAACTCGAAGACGACGCGGGCGACGCGGGCGAGGACGTCGGAATCACCGGGAGCCAACTTCTCCAAGGCTTCGATGGCGACAGCCACGCGCGCGGCGGGGCCTTGCGCGATCGCGATGCGCGTCGCGGACCCCGGTGCCGGCGGCGGTTGCGAGAGTCGCGCCGTGGACATCGGCATGGACGACGCCGGCATGGACGACGCCGGCATCGACATGGGCGGGTTCGGGATCGACGTGGGGCCGTTGGCCTTTCCGGAAGCCTCCACGAACTGGAGGAGGACGCGAACGCCGTCGTCCTTGGAGAGGACGCTCGAACGCCCCACGAGGGACTCGTAGTAGCGGGAAGCTTCGATGTAGCGACCCGCCTCGAAGGCGACGTCGCCAAGGACCATCAGCGCGTCGGCGTTGGTCGCGTCGAGATCGAGCGCGCGCTTGGCGGCCGATTCGGCGCGATCGGCGTCGGCCATGTGCTGGTGGTGGATTTTGGCGAGTTCGGCGTGGAGGCGCGACTTGGCGAGGTTGCCTTCGGCGTGCCCGAGCTCGACGTCGATGAGGCTGACGACGGAGGCGACGTCGCCGCGTTGCGCGTACGCACTTCGGAGCGCGGCGGCGGCCGCAGGGTCCCTCGGGTTGGCCTCGAGGGCGAGCTTGAAGCGCTCGATGGCGCCGTCCTTGTCCCCTCGGGCTTCGAGGAGTCGACCGGCGCGCATCCACTGTTCGGCCTTGCCTTCGGCTGTCTCGGCCTTGGCGGCGAGGGACTCGATGGCCGAAAGGGCGGCGTGGGCGTCGCCCGCCAGTTCACGGAGACGCGCGAGCGCCTCGAGGGCCCCCGCGTTTCCGGGCGAGCGTTCGAGGACGAGTTCGAACGCCTTCGTGGCGCGCTCGGGAGAACCGATTTGCTCCGCGAGGACGCGCGCGCGCGCAGTGAGGATGTCGACGCGGCGGGTCTCGTCGCCGGTCGTGGCCGCGTGGCGCTCGTAGAGCTTCGCGAGGTCCTCCCAGAGGTTCTGGGCACGGTAATGACGCGCGAGCTGGGTCAGCGCGTTGTCGTTCGTGGCGTCGAGCGCGAGGATCGCCTCGTAGGCGGCGGACGCGTTCTCGTGGTCGAGGAACTCCTCGTCGTAGAGGTTCGCGATGCGCTCGTGGAGATTGATCTTCTGACGGGGCGTGGCCGCGATCGCCACCTGCCGCTCGAGCACTTCGAGCAGCTCGCGGGGCTTGCCCTGGCGCCCGTACACGCGGTCGAGGCCCTTCAACGCTCCGAGGTGGGACTCGTCGATGGCGAGGACGGCGTCATAACGGCGGACCGCTTCCGCGAGATCGCTGAGACGCTCCTCGTAGACCTCGGCCACGCGGAACAGAGCTTCGGCCTTCTCCGTACCTCGGCGCGCTTCCGCACGCTTCTCGAGGGTCTTGGCGAGCAGGGCGAAGTCTCCCGCCTTTTCGGCGATGCGCGCCGTCGCCTCGCTGGCACGGGCGTGTCCCGGGTCGTCGGCGAGAATGCCGGCGAGGATGTCCTTCGCGCGGACGCCGTCGTTGAGCTTCGTCTCGAAGAGTTCGGCCGCCTCGGCGCGGAGGTCGCGTGCGCGGGGCGACGTCGCCGCGGAATCCGCACGGGAGAGGAGGATCTGGGCGAGCTCGGGCCACTGCTGCGCGCGGCGGTAGATGAGCGTGAGCCCCTCGAGCGCATCCTCGTTCGCCGGGTCCGTGGCGAGGATCTGCTGGTAGGCCATGAGCGCCATGTCCGGGCGCGTCGCCTTCTGGTCGTACCAACCTGCCGCGAGCGCGAGCAGCGTGTTGCGGTCGACGGGTCCGAGGCCCTCGGCCTTGGTGCCCTCGGTGACGGCGGCGAGCACTTCGGACCAGTGCTTCGGGTCCGTGCCTGCGAGACGTTCGATCTCGGCGACGGAGTCTCCGTCGTTCGGGTTTTCGCAGACGGCGCTCAGGAACGCGACGAGGGCCTGCTCGGGGTCGTCGAGTTCGTGGGCGTAGAGACGACCGATCTCGGCGAGGGCGCGGGCGCGCTCTTCGCCCGGCGCGGCCTTCTCGCTCCGCATCACGAGCATCTCGACGATCTCTTCGTACTTCCCGAGCGCCTTCCGGACCTCTTCGAGACCCGAAGCGGCGACTTCGTCGCTCTCGTCGAGGGCGAGGATGGCGACGAACATCGCTTCCGCGCGGGCCTTGTCCCCGGCGAGGTCGAAGGTGCGGGCGGCGCGGTAGTACAGGGCTTTCTTCGTCTCGACGCCGTCGCCGGCGCCGAAGAAGTCGGTCGCGGCCTTCGCGAACGCTTCCGCGACCTTCGTCGCGTCGGCGCCGTCCTCGGCGGCCTTCTCGAGGGCGATGGCCACGTCGGTGTCGCCCGGTGAAGCGGCGAGCTTGTCGACGAGGGCAGCGAGGTCGGCTTCGGACACGGCGCTCGCGCCGGAGGTGGCGCGTGCACGGCCGAGTCCCTCGAGGAGGTCGAGGACGGCCTTCGCGTCCCGCGGACGCTCGGCGGGATCCTTCTTGAGGAGTGTCGCGAGGAACGAATCCATGGATTCCGGGACCCAACCGCTGGGAGCCTTGGAACTCGCGACGGGCGGCGCGGAATGGAGGTGGGCGAAGGCGGCGTCCGCGCCGGTCTTACCGTCGAAGACCGACTTGCCGGTCAGGAGCTCGAATGCCATCGCACCGAACGCGTACACGTCGGCCCGGGCGTCGGCCGGCCGCCCGCGCACGAGTTCGGGCGCGATCGTCTTCGAGGAACCGAACACGGCGAGGTAGCCCGTATGTCCGTTCGACGCGGTGGGACGGTGACGGAGGCGGTCCGCTCCGAAATCGATGAGGGTGACGGCGGGCGGAGAGGTGCCCGCTTCCCCGGCCTTGGTGACCAGGACGTTCTCGAGCTTCAGATCGCCGTGGGCGAGCTCCGCGCGGTGGAGGGCCGCGAGCGGTTCGAGGATGGCGCGGAACATGGCCTTCAACTCGCCGAAATGGAGGGGGCCCGTGCGCGCGAAACGCGCTGCGAGGGTCTGTCCCTCGACGTGGCCGTAACGAACGAAGGCGCGACCGTCGGGAAGTTCGCCGGCGGTGATCTCCTTCGGCAGTCCTTCGTGCGTGACGGTGCCGACGAGGCGGTTCGCCGTGAGGAACCGTTGGGTCGCCGCGCGATCGCGGGTGACGTTGCGGTGCAGGACCTTGAGCGTGAAGGACTTCCCTTCCCGCTCGACCTGGTAGGTGATGGCGAGATCGCTCTCGCCGATCTTCTTCACGACCTTCGTACCGTGGAGCTCGGTGCCTGGGGCGAACTCGTCCTTGCCGTAGACGGCGCCCATCTCACGAAGACGCGGATCGACGGCCTTCTTCGAGGCGACGAGGACGTCGACGAGGGCCTCGAGGCGGTCCCCGTCCGCACATCGTTCGGTGAGCGCACGGGCGAAGCTCGCCTTCGCGGAAGCGCCACCCACCTCTTCGGGGTCGAGACCGAGGAGCGTCGCGCTCATGGCCGTCATCTCCTCGAGCGAGAAGAGGCGTTCGAGTTCACCACGGAGAATGTCGATCGATGCGTTCATGGGCAGAGGACCTCCCGGAGCACGAACCGTGCGGCGGGCGCAGAAAAACTCACCCGGAAAGGGCGCGAACCATACTGGAACTCGAGGAACGAAACCAACGTGAGCCCGTACTTTCGTTCCCGCCGAGCACGACGTCTCCGCCGAGTCTCACGCCCGAACGAAGCGTGAAGGACGTACGGCCGACGGGCACCCGACGGCCGAGCGGCGCAAGGCACCCGGAAGGTCTTACGGGGGCACAGAGCGAATCGGGTGCTGGCACCCGATTCGCGTCGATCACGGAGCGAATCGGGTGCGGGCACCCGATTCCCGTCGATCAATGCTGGAGGTGATCGCGCGTGAGGCCCGGGAACGTCGGGTCGCCCGGCTCGTGGCGCGGGTTCGCCGTCTTCTTCGTGCCGTCGTAGGACTCGAACGCGAGGAGCTGATCCTTGGCGTACACGAATTGGTCCCGGGAATCGTAGGGGACCGCGTGCTTGCCCGTGTCCATGCGGATCGCGTCGCAGGGGCACGCTTCCACGCAGAAGCCGCAGAAGATGCACCGGAGCTCGTCGATGACGAACTTCACGGGGTAGCGCTCGTAGCCGCGCCGCTTGTCACCCTCGGGGTACTCACCCGCCTCGATGAAGATGCACTGGGCGGGGCACGCCGTGGAGCAGCAGAGGCACGCGACGCACCGCACGCTGCCGTCGTCGCGGGTGGTGAGGCGATGCACGCCACGGAACCGTTCCGGGTACGGGCGCTTCTGCTCCGGATAGGACACCGTGCTGACACCGAGCGAGTAGCGCTCGGTGGTGGGGTCCGGCCGTTGCCCCAGGACCATCTCCTTCGTGTTCGTGAAGAAGTGGCGCATGGACACGCCGAGTCCCTTGATGATCTCCGGCAGGTACACCTGCGTGGCGACGGTCTTCGGCGGCGCGTGGACGGCGACGGCGTTCGGGGGGCTCGGCGGCTTCTTCGGGAATGCGGCGGGCATGGTCGTCCTCGTCACGCTTGCATGGGCGATTCGGGGGTTCCCCCGAGGGCTTCGGCGCGGCTGGCGGCGCTTCCGACGATTTCCTTCGTTCCGCGGCGGGGCTTGAAGAAGCTCACCACGAGCCAGAGGAGGAGGAGATTGATGACGACGACGATGGCCGCCTGGGAGAGCTGCTCGGCCATCTTGAGGCCGTTCCAGAGGGCGGGCCCGGCCGCGTCGAGACCGAGGTACACCACGCCGGTCACGAAGATGTTCGCCAGCGAGAGCGGAAGCAGGAACTTCCAGCAGAGACGCATCAGTTGGTCGTAGCGGAAACGCGGGAGGCTCCAGCGGACGAAGCACTGGAGGAAGCAGAGTGCGAGCGTCTTCCCGAAGAACGTGAGGAAACCGATCAGGATCACCCAAATGTGCGGGATCGCCTGGTGGAACACGAACGTCCCGACCTCGATGGTGAGGCCGTCACGGTGGAGGAACGGGAGCTGCCAACCGCCGAGGAAGATCGCGACGAGGAGCATGGAGCTCGTGGCGACCTCCATGTACTCGGCGAAGTAGAACATCCCGAACTTCATGCCCGAGTACTCGGTGAAGTAACCGGAAACGAGCTCGCTCTCGGCTTCGGGAAGATCGAACGGGATGCGCTTCGATTCGGCGACGGCGGCGGCGAAGAAGAGGAAAAATGCGAGGGGCTGCACGAAGATGCCCCACGTGTGATCGCCCTGCCACACGGCCATCTGCTCGAGGCGAACGGTGCCGTAGATCATCATGGCGCCGATGAGCGACATGCCGAGCGTCACTTCGTAGCTCACCATCTGGCTCGCGGCGCGGAGGGCGCCCATGAGCGAGAACTTGTTGTCGCTCGCCCAGCCGGCCATGGCCGCGGCGACGATCCCCTGCCCGGAGATGGCGAAGATGAAGAGGAGCCCCACGTCGAGGTTCGCGACCTGGAGAGGCACGCCGAAGTCGGCGCAGACGCCGTGGCGCGGGACGGTCGGCCACCAAGTGGCCCCGTCCGCCACCTGACGGATGCTGTGGAGGCAAAGCGTGTCGCCGAAGGGGATGACGGCGACGAGGGCGAGCACGGGGACCATCGTGAGGATGGGCGCGATGGCGAAGAGGAGCTTGTCCGCACGCTTGGGGACGAAGTCTTCCTTGAAGAAGAACTTGAGACCGTCCGCCGCCGTGTGGAGGAGGCCGAGGACGCGCAGTTCGAGCTTGCCGATCTTCAGGAGCGCGCGGTTGGGACCGACGCGGTCCTGGATCATCGCGCTCTGACGACGATCGAGCCACGTGAGCAGCGCGCCGACGTTGAAGAGGAACCCGACGATGATCAGGATTTTGACGAGCGCGAAGAGAATGGTCTGGACTTGGAGCATCGGCGGTTCGTCCTTCAGACGGGAGCGACGGGTGCTTCGTGGAGGGGCTTCTGCGGCTTCGCTTCGAGACCGAGGCGCGCCCGGATCTCCTTGACCTTCGTCCAGGTCGCGTCGACGCCGACGGCTTGACCGATCTTGGCGAGCCATTGCCAACCGGGCTGCGACGACCCCTGGAGATCGAGGGCCTTGTCGGAGTACTGCGCGAGGCCCTTCGCGTTGACGAAGACGCCTGCGCTCTCGGCCCACGAAGCGGCCGGAAGGACGACGTGGGCGGCTTGCGTGAGGGGACCGTCGTGGGCGGCGACGGCGACGAGCGTCGCGAGACCGGAGAGCGTCTGCACGTCTTCCGCGGAATCGCCGGGCGTCGCGCCGCCGAGGGCGACGACGTGGGTGATCTGACCGGCGCGGATCGCGTCCATGAGGTTCGACCAGGGCTTCGCGTCGGGGACGATGGTGCGGACGCCCGCCGTGTTCGGGTTCTTGTCCTTGTGGATGAGGATCGTGTCCTCGTAGCCGTCGGGCTGCCCCGCGAGGAACGCGTTCGAGGATCCGAGGAGCACCGAACCGAGCTCACGGAGCGCCCAGTTGTCTTCCAGGGAGTGCTGGGCCGAGAAGACGAAGGCGATGCCCGACGTGGGAACGCCCGCGAGGCGCGCCTTGATGTCGGCCATGGCCTGCTTCACGCCGGTGGTTCGGCCGCCCATGCGGGGTTCGGTCACGCGGCCTTCGTGGGCGCGGCGGTACGAGAGCATGCCGTCGTCGCACATCCAGAACTTGTTGACCTCTTCGTTGTCCCGCGGACGGTGACGGTAGGCCTTGTTGTAACGGGGATCGTAGTCGAAGTAGGCGTTGCAGCCCGTCGCGCAGCCCTGGCAGACGGTCTCGGCCGTGCGGAGGAACCACACGCGCGCTTTGAAGCGGAAGTCCTTGGTCGTGAGGGCGCCGACGGGGCACACGTGCTCGACCATGAAGGTGTACTTGCCGTCGAGTTCGCGGCCGGGCGAGACGAAGATCTCGTTGAGGTTGCCGCGCTCGCGCATGTCGAGAACGGGATCCTTCGCGACTTCGTCCATGAAGCGGATGCACCGCGTGCACATGACGCAGCGTTCGCCGTCGTAGACGATGGTGGGACCGAAGCTCACGCCCTTCGACTTGTGGACGGGCTCGTCCCGCATGCGCTTCTGGAACTGGCCGTGCTCGAGCCAGTAGTCCTGCAGCTTGCATTCACCCGATTGATCGCAGATGGGGCAATCGACGGGGTGGTTCAGGAGGAGGAACTCCTGCACCGCGGCGCGCGCTTCCTTCACGTGGCCGCTCGAGTCCGAACGGACGTCCATGCCCTCCGCCGCCTGGATTTGGCAGGACGGCTGGAGCTTCGGCTTCTTCTGCGGGACGTAGTCCTTGAGGTTCGCGTCCCACTCCATGACGTCGAGCATCATGGCGCGCTGGTTCGCGGCCGGCATGATCTCCACGAGACACATGCGGCAGTTCGCGGCGATGGAGAGACCGGCGTGCCAGCAGTAGTGGGGAATCTCGATCCCCACCTTCGCCGCGGCGGCGATGATGGTCTCGCCCGGTTGGAAGGGGATCTCGCGACCGTCTAGTTTGAACGTCGGCATTCGGGTCTCGGCAACTTCGGAAGGGCGGACAACGGGAGCAGGACGAAAAACGGTGCGGCGGAGCGGGACGGTCGGAACCTGACCGTCAGTGGTCGCACTCGCCGCCGATCATGTTCAGCGAACCGAACGTCGGGACGACGTCGCTGATCATGCGGTTGGTGATGAGCCCCTGGAGGGCCTGGGTGATGGCGAAACACGGTGGACGGATGCGCACGCGGTGCGGCGTGCCGGAGCCGTCGGAGACGAGGTAGAAGCCGAGCTCACCGTTGCCGGCCTCGGTGTACGAGTAGACCTCGCCGGCGGGGACCTTCGCGCCTTCCATGATCAGCTTGAAGTGCTGGATGGTTCCTTCGATGGTCGTGTAGACGTCGTTCTTCTCCGGAAGCATGACGCGCGGATCGTCGACGTTGACGGGACCGTCGTCGGCCATGCGATCGAGGCACTGCTCGATGATGCGCTTCGACTGACGGATCTCGCCGAGGCGGACGAGGAAGCGGTCGAGGGTGTCGCCCTTCGTACCGACGGGAACCTCGAAGTCGACCTCGTCGTACTTGAGGTACGGGTGCGCCTTGCGCACGTCGTAGGCGACGCCGGTGGCGCGGAGGCACGGGCCCGTCCAACCGAGGGCGATGGCGTCCTTGCCCGAGATGATGCCGACGTTCTCGAGGCGGTCGACGAAGATGCGGTTCTTGAGCAGCATCGCCTCCGTGTCCTCGACCATGGCGAGGATCGCGGGGAGCGCCCGGCGGCAGAGTTCCTTGAAGTCCTTCGTGGGCGGCTTGGCCATGCCGCCGATGCGGCCGAAGGAGTGCGTGAGACGCGCGCCGGTCTCCTCCTCGAGGATGTCCCACACCATCTCGCGGGCCTTGATGCACCACAAGAACGGCGTGAACGCCCCGAGCTCCATGGCCATGGCGGAGTCGCAGGTGAGGTGGTCACTGATGCGGGCGAGTTCGCCGAGGGCCATGCGGTACCACTGGCAGCGCTCGGGCACCTGGATGCCGCACATCTTCTCGACGGCCAACGCGTAGCCGACGTTGTTCAACATCGGCGAGACGTAGTTCAGGCGGTCCGCGTACGGGAAGACCTGGGCCCACGTGCCGCGTTCGCACATCTTCTCGAAGCCGCGGTGCAGGTAGCCGATCTGCACGTCGGCCTTCGTGATCGTCTCGCCGGAGAGTTCCAGCACGATGCGCACGGTGCCGTGCATGGCCGGGTGCGACGGACCCATGTTGAGGTGCATGGGCTCGCTCGGCAGTTCGAGTTCGCCTTCTTCGAGATCGAGATCCAACGGTTCCATGTTCGAGAATCCTGGCGCGTGACCGCGGTGCTTCCGACTTCCGACGTGTCCGACTGGGGTGAGCGGTGCGAAGCCGTCCTTACGATTCGGCCTTCCACACGCGGCGGCCGAAGCTCATGCCTTCGTCGGCGCCGAACGGTGCGAGCTTGTCGAGCGGGAGACCGGCCTCTTCCTCGGTGCGGTACGCCACGAGCGGCTGGGCCTTGTGCGCGGGGTAGTCCTTGCGGAGCGGGTGCCCCTCGAACTCCGGATACATGAGGAGCCGACGGAGATCCGGGTGCCCCTTGAACACGATGCCGAACATGTCGAACGTCTCCCGTTCGAACCAGTTCGCACCGGGCCACACGGGAACGAGGGAGTCGACCTCCGCCCCCTCGCAATCCTCGTCGCCCACGCGGGTCTTCAGGCGGACGCGGTGTCCCTTCGTCATGGAATAGAGGTGGAGGACGACCTCGAGACGCGGGAGACGGTTCGGATAATCCACGCCGCAGAGATCGATGAGCATGTCGAAGTCGAGCGCGGGGTCCGACTTCAAGAACTCGCAGACCTCGCGCCATCGCGAGGGTTCGACCACGGCGGTGTCGTCGCCGAACTGGGCGTGGGTCTCGAGGATCGCCTTGCCGAACTTCGCCTTCAGGGCGTCGATGGTGAGCGCACTCATCGCGAGGCTCCGGGGCCCATGGGATCGGCCTGGGTGCGGAGCTGCACGAGGGTGGGATCGGTGCGCGGCTTCACGATGCCCGGAGTGCGATCGCCGCGGGCGATCTTGTCCTGCAGGAGCATGAGGCCGTCGAGGACGGCTTCGGGTCGCGGCGGGCAACCGGGAACGTACACGTCGCAGCGGATGATTTTGTCGATGCCGGGGACGGTCGTGTAGTTGTCGTAGAAGCCGCCGCAACTGGCGCACGTGCCGAACGCGAGGACCCACTTCGGGTCCATCATCTGTTCGTAGACGCGCTTGAGGACGGGAGCCTGACGCTGGCTGATCGTCCCGACGACCCAGAGCAGGTCGGACTGGCGCGGCGAGAAGCGAGGAGCTTCGGCGCCGAAGCGCGAGTCGTCGAAGCGCGGGCTCGCGAGGGACATGAACTCCATGCCGCAGCAGGCCGTGACGAACGGGTACTTGAACAGCGAGTACTTGCGCGCCCAGTTCAACAGGTCGTTGAACTTGGTCGTCACGAAACCCGCGTCGCTCCCGTCGATCGAGACGGTGCGCGGTGCGATCACTTCTCCCATTCGAGGGCTCCTTTGCGCCAGACGTAGACGAGGGCGACGACGACGACCCCGAGGAAGCCGAACATCGATGCGAGGCCCAACCAGCCGAGGGACCGGAACTGGACGGCCCACGGGTAGACGAACACCGCCTCGATGTCGAAGACGACGAAGAGAATGGCCGTCAGGTAGAACTTCACCGACAGCTTCACGTCCTGGGCTCCGGTGGATTCGGAACCGCATTCGAACGGCAGGTTCTTCTCGACGTTGGACGTTTCGGGCTTCGGTCCGAGGAAAGTGGCGCCCAGATAGAAGAGGGTCGCCAGGGCCGTCGCGAACAGGAAGATGAGGAAAATGGGAGCGTAGGTGGTGAGCATGGACCCGTGCGCTTCGTGCCGAGTGGCGACGCGGACTCCGCGACGCTCGTCCGGACGAAACGGGCCTAGGGTGTAGTGGCCCCGTTCCGAAGAGTCAACGAAAGCCTGAACGTCGGGCCAGCCGACGCGCATCCGCCCGCGTTCCGAGGGGGGGAGCCGAGGATCGCCGAGGGGCCTTCCGGCATCAGCCGCGGGGCGCGGCGCTCTTCGACTTCGGGAGCTTCAGGTTGTGCGCCTTCCAAGCGGTGAGCGCACTGCCCAGAGCGGATTCGATCTCGCGCATCTCTTCGGCGAACTCGCGCTCCGGAACTCCGGCGTCGATGGCGTCGCGGATGCACGCGTAGGCGGCCACGTGCCGCTTCCGCTGCAAGAGCGAACGGGCGAGGCCGGGCATGATCTCGGACGTGGCACCACCGAATGCGATGGCCCGGCGCAGCGGACCGATGGCTTCGCCGGGACGTCCGGCGCGGAGGAGCGCCTCTCCGAGACGACGGAACAGATCGGCCGCCGCGACGCCTTCCTGTGCGTACTGGATGCCGATGCGGAACACCTCCTCCGCCTGCTCGGATTCACCGAGCTGCACGCAGGCGGAGCCGAGGAGACCGAGGCCTTTCGCGATGAGCGACCGGGCGTCGGGCGTGAGCATCTGTCCTTCGGGCGTGCGGAGGAAGATGGCGAGCGGCGCGGGCCACGAACCGAGGAGGGCGATCACCTTGGGCCATTCGCCCTTCGCGGCGAAGGCTTCCGCTTCGGCGACCTTCGACAGGTCGATGGCGCTGCGTGCGCCCGTCGCCACGCGTTCGAGTTCCTCGCGGACGTGCGCGCGGATGCGGTAGCGAAACGCGTTGATGTCGAACGACTCTTCCTCGCCGTCGTGGAGGACGACGAGCTGGCTCTTGTCCCGTTCGAGGACCAGCGTGCGGAGCGAATAACCGTAGAGCGGCGCGAGCAGGAGGTAGCGGACGCCGATGTAGAGCTGGATGGCCTCGATGTCGGTCTCGCGCGAGGGGACCGTGGCCGTCTTCTCCTCCTCGATGAGGAGCGCGCCGACGAGTCGGCGTCGGAAATCCGCGAGCGTCAGGCGTTGCGGATCGGTGTCGGTCTCCGACTCGCCGCCGACGACGAAGTCCACGAGCGTGTTGTCCGGGCTCCGGCGATCGACCGTGAGGGCCGTGATGCGCGCGCCCACGATGATCGAGAACGCGAAGAAGCGTTCGCCGACGATCTCGCAGAGGGCCTGGAAACTTCCGATGCCCTCGCCGATGCGTTCGAACCATCCGTCGGTGCGGACGGCGTCGAGCGAGAAGTGTCGTTTCGATTCGGCCATGGGAAGGAGGAGGCCCGGGAAGCGCGACGGCGCTCGGAGCGGAGAGCTAGCGTCTCACGATTTGCCAGTGCCGGCAAACGGGGAGAACTCCACATCCTTCGCATCGCCCAGGGTCTTTCCGCGACGGACATCGCTGGAGCATCCCGAGGTGGCAGAGGGAAAAATCGTACTTGGCGGGATCCTCGGGATCGAGTCGGCGGAGGGATGCGGTGATCTCGACCGCCGCCTTCCACGTGACCCCGGACGCGTCCGTGAACCCCAGGTTCCGGGCGAGCTTGTGGATGTGCGTGTCCACCGGGACGAGGAGCGCACGCGCGGGGACGTTCCACATGCCGAGGTCGACGCCGTCGTCGGGTCGGATCATCCACCGTAGGAAGAGGAGCAGACGCTTCGCTCCGCTCCCCTTCGAGGGGTCGGGAAGGAGGTGTTCGGCCCCACGTTCCCGGGGACGCCCCGCGGCGTCCCGCGAACCGCGTGCCCCGAATCCTCCGGCTTCCCGGATCGCGGCCACGAGGGCGACGAGCGCTTCGCGAAGATCTCCCGATTCCGCGAAGCGAGCTTCGAAAAATGCGCCCATGGTCCCGTGGCGCTCTTGGACGCGGGAGGCGCCGATCACGAGCTTCGCGAGGTCCGCGCCCTTGTAGACGCGGTGCACGAATCCGCGCAGCCGCCTGGCGACGCCGTCGGGATCGCCGTGGGCCGCCGAAGGCACGGGACCGATGCGGTCGAGCGCTTCGTCGACCTTCGCGCGGATGGTCGTCACGTTGCCGAAGGCGAGGCTGGACGCGACGAGCGCCACGATCTCGCGGTCGCGAGGATCCGCGTATCGGCGGACGACGCCCACCGGGTCCCGCGTGACGCGCTCCGTCACGTCGCACGCGTCGCGGACGCGTTCGAGCGCCACGCGGAGATCGTCGTCGCTGGCACGGGCCGAGGACCGCGACGTCGCACGACGATTCTTCGTGGTCGGCCGTGAAAGGCGGCGTGCACGCGGGTTCGGGACCTTCGGCGTCACGGAGGGGGTCTTAGGCGAACGTCGGCGCGGCGCAAGCGGGAGCGCGGTGCTAGCGTGCACCCCATGCCGACCCGTCGTCCCGCGTCTTCCCTTCCCCTTTCCGTCTTCTCCTCCGAGTTCGCTCCCGGATCGACGTCGCGTCCCGCGGCGTTCCGCGGTCTCGCCCTCGCGGTCGGCGTCGCCCTCGCGGCGTGCGGGACCCTCGTCGGGTGCAGCAGCGCCGACGAAATGCCCAACGCGGACGCCGGCACGAACGGCGACGCGGCCACGTCCGATGGCGGGCTCGACGCGAACACGGGCGACGGCGGGACGGCCCAAGACTCCGGCACCTCGAACGATGCGAGCACCGAACCCGAGGACGTCGGAAACGGCTGGACGTGGACGCCCGTCGCAGGCGCCCTGTGCGACGAAGGCACGCCCACGGGAGTGGGCGTCTACAAGACGGACAGCCCGAACCTCCTCGTCTTCATGATGGGCGGCGGCGCGTGCTGGGACTACGATTCGTGTGTCGCGAGCTCTCTCTCGAACCACGGCCCGTACGGCGCGGAGCAATTCAAGGGCGAGCTCGTGAGCGTGGCGACATCGGTGCTGGGCACGTCGTCGGCGAGCCCGTTCGCCACGTGGAACAAGATCTTCGTCCCGTACTGCACGGGCGACCTCCATACCGGCAACAAGACCGCGACCTACACCAACGCGTCCGGCGGCGACGCCCACGTGCTCCACCACGTCGGGCGGACGAACGTGGAAGGCATGGTCGCGAAGGTGCTCCCGCAATTCTCGCCGACGACCGTGGTGGTCTCCGGCTCGAGCGCGGGCGGCTTCGGCGCGCTCTTCAACTACACCCTCGTCCGGGGCGCTTATCCGTCGGCGAAGGCGTACCTGATCGACGACTCCGCCCCCACGCTCGTGCTCGGCGACTCCCAGAAGACCGTGCGCCCGAAGGCGCTCGCGTCCTGGGGGAGCGGCGCGGTGCTCACCCAAATTTGCTCGACGTGCCTCGACGAGTGGGCCGACGTACTGCCGACGCTGACGACGAAGTACCCGTCGGACAAGTTCGCGCTCCTTTCGAATACGCAGGACGGGATCATGCGTTTCTTCTTCGGCCTCACGGGTCCTCAGTTCCTGAACTCGTTGAACGATCTGCTCGCCAAGTACGACACGAACCCGCGCACGAAGTACTGGGTGGTCGAGGGAACGTCGCACACGTTCTTCCGCGCCCCGCCGCCCGCGCTCTGGACGTGGCTCGGTCAGATGGTCACGGACGACGCGGGGTGGGCGTCGACGAAGCCCTGAGTTCCCTCGCCGCGTGATGGGGCGGCACTCCCGACGCGAGTGCCGCGCGCACCTTCCCTTCGAGGGCGGATCGGCCTCCTTCCTTCCGGATGGTCGCTTCGCCCGAGTCGCGCACGATCCGACGGGTCACCCAGGCGGTCGTTCCCGCGAGCCGGCGCCGTTCGACGTCCCCGCGTGCCTGGGCGTCGACCCAGGCCGCGTCGAAGGCCCGCGCGAGCTCGTCGATTCCGCGCCGGTCCAGTGCGCTCACGCGGACGAGAGGACGCTCCGGCGTGCCGGAAGCCGCGGCCATCGCGTGGAGCGCGTGGTTCAGATCGCGGACGGCCCGGTCGGCCATGGCTCCGAGGTCGCTCTTGTTCACGACGAAGAGGTCGGGGATCTCCATCACGCCGGACTTCGAGAACTGGAGCGAGTCTCCGGCGCCCGGCTGGACCACGAACGCGACGACGTCCACCACGTCCCGTACGTCCGACTCGGTCTGACCGACGCCGACGGTCTCGACGAGGACCACGTCGAAGGCGTGGGCGAGCAGCGACACCGCCTCGGGCACCGACTCGGCCAGACCCCCGAGGACGTCGCCGGTCGCCACCGACCGCACGAACACGCCTTCGTCGGCGGGGTCGGGGGCGATGCGCGCGCGGTCCCCGAGGAGCGCGCCTCCCGACACGCGGCTCGACGGATCGATGGCCAGGACGGCGACCGTCGGACTTGGCTCACGGGAAGACGTCGTCCTCCGCAGGTGGCGGAGCAGCGCACCGAGGATCGAACTCTTGCCCGCCCCGGGCGGCCCCGTGAGACCGAACCGTCGCGCGCGCGGGGGACCGTCCTCGGCGAGCGCGTCGAAGAGCGCCGCAGCGTCGGCACGCGCGGCTTCGCGGCGGTCCTCGACGAGGGACAGGGCACGCGCGACCGCCGCACGTTCGCCTCGCCGGACGGCGCGCGCGAGATCCTTCACGCCGTATGGGCCTTCCGGACGAGCGCGAGGAGTTCCTTCATGATCGCGCCGAGCTCGAAATCCTTCGGCGTGAACACGCGGGCGACGCCGCCCGCGAGGAGCGTCTCGGCATCGGAGTCGGGAATGATCCCGCCCACGACGACGGGAACGTGGGCGAGTCCCGCGCCCGCGAGTCCCTTCACGATCGTGGGCACGAGGTCGAGGTGCGAGCCGCTCAGGATCGAGAGACCTACGAGGTGGACGCCTTCCTGCACGGCGCTCGCGACGATGTCGGCCGGGGAGACCCGGATGCCTTCGTAGACGACCTCGAAACCGGAGTCGCGGGCGCGGAGGGCGATCTGTTCGGCTCCGTTCGAATGGCCGTCGAGGCCGGGTTTGCCCACGAGGATCTTCGGACGCCGACCCAGGGCCTCGGCGAGCACCTCCACGTCCTTGACGATGGCCGCGAGAGCTTCCGATGCCTCCGATGTCCGAGGGACGGTGGCGACGCCGCCGATTCCGGTCGGAGCGCGGTATTCTCCGAACACGTCGCGGAGCGCCTTTCCCCACTCGCCGGTCGTCACGCCGGCGCGGGCCGCGGCGATGGATGCGGGGACGAGGTTCTCGCCGGAACGGGCCGCTTGGGCCAAGGCCGCGAGCGCCGTCGTCACGGCCTTCGCGTCCCGCGATTTCCGGTGGGCCTCGAGTTTCGCGACGACGACCGCGCGCAATTTCGGATCGACGCGGAGGATCCCCCCGTCCCCTTCGGTGAGCGGCGACGCTTCCGTCTCCGGATACTTGTTCACTCCGACGACCGTGCGATCGCCCGCCTCGATCTTCCGAATCCGTTCGGCGTTGGACGCGACGAGGCGCTCCTTGATGTACCCGCTCTCGACGGCGCGCACGGCACCGCCCATGGCTTGCACGCGTTCGACCTCCTCGTTCGCGCGGGCGACGAGGTCGGCGACGCGACGGCCGATCACGACGGAACCGTCGAAGATGTCCTCGTGTTCGAGGATGTCCGACTCGAACGCGAGGATCTGCTGCGCGCGGAGGCTCCACTGCTGGTCCCAGGGTCGCGGCAGGCCGAGCGCCTCGTTCCACGCGGGAAGCTGCACGGCGCGGGCGCGGGCGTTCTTGCTCAGCGTGACACCCAACATCTCGAGCACGATGCGGACGACGTTGTTTTCCGGCTGCTGCGCCGTGAGCCCCAACGAATTGACTTGGACGCCGTAACGGAAGCGCCGCCGTTTCGCTTCCGCGACGCCGTACCGCTTCGCGCCGAGTTCGTCCCACAGGGCGACGAACGCGCGCATCTTGCACGTCTCGTCCACGAAGCGCATGCCGGCGTTCACGAAGAACGAGACGCGTTCGAAGACGCGCGAGAGTTCTTCGCCCTCACCGACCCTCGCCTTCACGGCGTCGAGCACGGCGATGGCGGTCGTCGTGGCGTAGGCGAGCTCTTCCTCCGGCGTCGCCCCGGCTTCCTGCAGGTGGTAGCTGCAGATGTTGATCGGGTTCCATTCCGGGACGTGCTCGACCGCGTAGGTGACGAGATCCGTCGTCACGCGCATCGAGTGCTCGGGCGGGAAGATGAACGTCCCGCGGGAGAGGTACTCCTTCAGGATGTCGTTCTGGGTCGTTCCCGCGAGGACCTTCGCGGGAACGCCGCGTTCCTCGGCGAGCGCGAGATAGAGCGCGAAGAGCCACGGCGCCGTGGCATTGATCGTCATCGAGGTATTCATCTTCTCGATGGGGATGCCGTCGAACAACGTCCGCATGTCGCCGAGGTGGGCGATCGGCACGCCAACCTTCCCGACCTCCCCTTCCGAAAGCGGGTGATCCGCGTCGTACCCGGTCTGGGTCGGCAGATCGAAGGCCACGCTCAATCCGGTTTGGCCTTTGGCGAGATTCTGACGGTAAAGTGCGTTCGACGCCTCGGGCGTCGAGTGACCGGAGTACGTCCGCATGATCCAGGGACGATCGGGCCTTTTCGTCGTCTCACTCGCACCTTGGATCCGATCACGACTTGCCATGGGCCCTCCGGTCCTGGACCATCAGACGCCATTCTAGTGGGATGACTCCAAAGATTCATCCCACGTCGGTCGAACCGACACGGTCGGAAGGGAGATCCGGGTATGAGCACACACGCATCGGCGGCGAAGGGCGAGACCTCCGCGGCTATCGCCATTCCTCCGCTGGGTGAAGTTCCGGCGAAGATGGATGCGTGGGTGATAAGGCGCGAGCGCCAAGGCGAGCCCATGGTCTCGTTCCAGCGCGAAGCGATGGACACGCCCGAACCCGGCCCCGGCGAAGTGCTCGTGCTCGTGATGGCCGCCGGCGTGAACTACAACGGGATCTGGGCGGGCCTCGGCAAACCCGTCAGCATGTTCGACGTCCACAAGAAGGACTTCCACATCGCCGGCTCCGACGCGTCCGGCGTCGTCTGGAAGGTGGGCACGGGCGTGACCCGCTGGAAGGTGGGCGACGAGGTCATCCTCCACTGCAACGTCACGTGCGGTCAGTGTCCGGCGTGCAACGGCTTCGACCCGATGGCGTGCGAGGACCAGAAGATCTGGGGCTACGAGACGCCCTACGGCAGCTTCGCGCAGTTCACGCTCGTCCAGTCCCAGCAGCTCCTGCGGAAGCCCAAACAGCTCACGTGGGAAGTCGCGGCGAGCTATGGGCTCGTCTACTTCACCGCCTACCGCATGCTGGTGGATCGTGCGCGGGTACGTCCCGGTGAATTCGTCCTCATCTGGGGCGCCAGCGGTGGCCTCGGCATCTTCGCCGTGCAGATCACGAAGCTCCTCGGAGCGACGTCGATCGGTGTGGTGTCCTCGCCGGCCAAGGGGCAACTGGCGAAGGAAGCGGGGTGCGACCACGTCCTCTACCGCACCGACTACCCCGCCCTCGCCTACCGGCCGAACGAGACGCCGGAGCAGGCCAAGGCCCGCAGCGATGCGACGAAGGCCTTCGGGAAGAAGATGTGGGAGTTCATCGGGGAAAAGCGCGGCCCGGACGTCGTGTTCGAGCACGTCGGCGCCGAGACGTTCCCGACGAGCGTGTTCGTCGCGAACCGCATGTCCCGCATCGTCATCTGCGGCGCGACCACGGGCTTCAACTTGACCTTCGACGTCCGCCATCTCTGGATGCGCCAGAAGTCGATCATCGGCAGCCACTTCGCCAACGCGGAGGAGTGCCAGCGGGCGAACGAGCTCGTCCACCAGGGCAAGATCAAGCCCGTGCTGACCGAGACGTTCTCCTACCCGGACATCCCGCTCGCCCACGACCGGATGTACAAGAACCAGCACATGGGAACCATCGCGTGCCTCGTCTCGGCGCCACGCGAGGGACTCACGAACCTCGAAGAGACCCGGAAGGCCTGACGGCGGCTCCGCGCGTCTCGGAGACCGGGTGCGTCAGCGGACCTTCATCCTCCGCGCGCGGTCGCGGTGGGTCTCGGCGAGTCGTCGCCATCGGTCGTCGGGATCGGCGTGGAGGAGGTACTGGGTCCACGTCGCCTCGACGGCTTGCCACGCGGCCGCGCGTTTCTTCCCGTCCGTGGTCTCGCGAGCGTGGACGGTCGCGGCGAGGCCCAGGTACCAGAGACGTTCGTAGGACGGCACGAAGAACACGTTCGGACTGTGGCCGATGATGGCCTCGCCCGGATCGAGCTTCGTCGCACGCGCCGCCTCGGTGAGCGCGGCCGGAGCGTCGCCGGAGCGGTCGAGCGCCACGGCGAGGCCCCAGACGGCGAGGGCCATGGTCTCCGCCGTCCCGATCGAGTTCGGCAGACTCGCGCCGATGGACACCGCCTCGCGGTACTGACGGACGGCGTCGGTCATCTCCCCGAGGTGCATGTGGGCCTCCGCGAGGTTCAGGACCGCCGTCGCGCGCGAACGGTCGTCGGTGACGTACTCGAGGTACTCGACGTAGGCGTCCCGCTCGTCCTTGGCGCGGTCCATCTTCGCGTAGGCGTACGCGAGCGTGACCCACGCGTCGCCCACGCTCGGATGGGAGGGCGCGTCGTGGATGGCCCGCGTGAGGGCCGCGATGGCGGGCTCGTGCATGCCCAGCGCCTCGTAAATCTCGCCGAGGTCGAACCGGAGGCGCACGTCCACGTCGAGGAGTTCCTTCGCCCCTTCGATGAGCGCGCGCGCCTGTTCGAGGCTGGCGGCGCGGAGCGAGCGCACTTCCTGGTTCCGATCGAACTCGATGCGTTCACGGACGGTCAGGTGGAGAAGCCATGCGCGACGGGCCTCGGGACGCCCCACGAAGTCCCACGCCGTCGGAGGCGTGTCGGCCCGCGCGACGCGCGGAAGTCCGGACGTCGCCGTGAAGATCGCGACGACGAACGCGACGAACGGGTGCATGCGGTCGCCGCGTGTCACCGAGGCTTGCCCTCCGCGTGCTCCTTCGCATGGGCGGCCCACGGCGAGCGCGCTCCGCCGTCCGCCGCGTACGCCTTCCAAGCGCGGGACGATGCCGCGCGATCGCGGGAGGCCACCGCGACGAGGGCCTCGAACTCGCGGGCCACGAGAGGGCCGAGTGCCGTGGCCGCGTTCGCGTCCGCGAGCGCCCGACGTGGATCCACGTCCTTCCGCGTCTCGAGGAGCGCGGGAATCTCGTCGCGTCGCCCCGCGCGATCGAGGACGAGGGCGAGGGCGTAGGTCGCCACCGTGTCGATCCCCGTCCATCCCACGCGGAGGGCCTGACGGAACGCGGCCTCTGCTTCGTCGAGACCGGAAGGCCCCGCATCCATGGCGAGCATTCCGGCCTCGAGGCAGGCCGCGGCTCGCTCGCTCGCAGGCAGGGAGGACGCACGCGGCAGGAGCGCGCGGTACTCGTCCCGCGCTTCCTTCGCTTTCCCGACGGCGGCGAGCGATCGCGCGAACGCCAGCAGGGCGGGCGCGTCGTCCGTCGAGCGGGGATCCTTCGTCCGGGCATCCGTGAGCGCGCGGACGGCGTCGGCGTGACGACCGAGGGATTCGAGCGCGCGACCGCGGAGGACGGACGTGGCCGCATGGCCGGGGCTCTCCGCTTCCGCCTCGTCGACGAGAGCGAGCACGCGTTCCCCGAGGGATGCGTCCGCAGCGAGCTTCGCGGCGCCCCGGGCGAGCCGGTCGCAGTAGCCCTTCACGACGGGCGATTTCGCCCGCTCCCACACGTTGGGCGATCCCGACCCGGCGCCGCACTCGGGCGGCCGACTTCCCTGCCAGGCGGTCGGCGTGTCCCGTAAGGGCGGAGCGCTCTCCGTCGCGGCCCCGTTCGCCGCACCGTTCGCAACGACGGGGGCCGCGTGGACGAGGACGACCAAAAGCGCGCCGAGCATGCCCTCAGTGTCGCGCTTCGAACGGATTCTGCAAGACGATGGTTTCGTCGCGACGGAAGCCCACGCTCACCAGTCCCACGGGGCACTCGGCGCGCTCCTCGATGAAGCGCACGTACGTCCGGGCGGCCTCGGGGAGGTCGGACATCGCGCGGGCCTTGCCGAGCTCCTCGCTCCAGCCGGGAAGTTCCTCGTAGACGGGCGTCGCGGCGTCCAGATCGTCGTGCGGAAGGTCCGGCGTCACGCCGTGTTTCGTCCGGTAGCCGGTGCAGACCTTGACGGTGTCGAGGCCGGTGAGGACGTCGAGTTTCGTCAGCGCGAGCGAGTCGAGTCCGTTGACACGGACGGCATAGCGCAGGGCCGGAAGGTCGAGCCAACCCGTGCGACGGGGACGCCCCGTGACGGAGCCGAACTCCGCGCCGATCTTCCGGAGTCGCTCTCCCGTCGCGTCCTCGAGCTCCGTCGGGAACGGACCGCCGCCGACGCGCGTGCAATAGGCCTTCACGAGCCCCACCACGTGGTCGATGCGCGAGGGACCGACGCCCGACCCCGTGCACGCACCGCCCGCCGTCGCGTTCGACGAGGTGACGAAGGGGTACGTGCCGTGGTCGATGTCGAGGAGCGTTCCCTGCGCACCTTCGAGGAGGACGTTCTTGCCGGCGCGCACCGCGTCGCCCGCGAGCTTCCCGGTGTCGACGAGCATGGGGACGATGCGCTCGGCGAGGGGCGCCAGCGTCGACATGATCGACTTCACGTCCGGCAGGGTACCGCCGAGAGCCTTCACGGTCGGCGCCCACGTCTCGAGCGCCCGCGCGATCTTCGCTTCGCACGCGGCGAGATCGCGGAGGGCGCCCATGGGGACGCCGCGACGCGCGACCTTGTCCTCGTAGCAAGGCCCGACTCCGCGTTTGGTCGTGCCGATGGCGGAGGTGCCCTGCTCACGCAACCCGTCGACGAGGACGTGGTACGGGAGGATCGCGTGGGCCCGATCGGACACCTTCAGCGCTCCTTCGCGGAGCTTTCCGCGGCGCGCCAGTTCGTCGAGTTCGGTGACGAGACTCGAGGGGTCGATGACCATGCCCTGCGCCAGGAGGCAGAGCGTGTCGGGACGGAGGATGCCGCTCGGGATCAAGCGGACGATGATTTTCTCGTCGCCCACCACCAGGGTGTGTCCCGCGTTCGGACCGCCTCCGAAGCGCACGACCATCTCCGCATGCTCGGTGAAGATGTCGACGATCTTCCCCTTGCCTTCGTCGCCCCACTGCGCGCCCACGATCACGACCGCCGCCATGCCTCCCTCATAGCGCATCGCGGGGCGGTTCGACGGGCGATTTGGGGTCTTTGACACCCTTTCGTGCACGCCAGAACGCTCAATTTGGGGCCAGTCGCACCCTTGTTCTGAACGATTTGAGCGTTATACTTTGCTAAACCGCTCACTATTGAGCGATATGAGCGTTTCCCTCTGGAGACTCCCGCCATGCCGCACGTGGATGACCGCCTGCTCGAACGCGCTCTCGCAGGAGATTTCGAAGCCCGTTCCGAACTGTTGGAGTACGTGCGCCCCCAGATCGAGCGGCAGCTCGCGCGGTACGCCGTGAGCGAAGACGACCGGAAGGATCTGGTGCAGGTGGTGCTGCTCCGGGTTTTCCGTCACCTCGGTTCGTTCCGCGGCGACGCCAACTTCACGACGTGGCTCTTCCGGGTGACGGCGAACGAAGCGTTGATGCTTCTCCGGTCCCAGCGTCGGCAGCGGGCACGCATCGCCGCGGACGTCCCCTGGGAGGACGTCGACGGATCGACGCTCGGTGCGTCCCTCGCCGCCGAGCGCGACGACGGAAGCGAGACCACGCTCGGCGACGCCGCGTTCGCGAGCAAGGAACGGGAGACGCTCGTGCGCTCGGCGCTCGCCGACCTTCCGGACGACTACCGCAACATCGTGGTCGCCCACTACCACCTCGACCTCGGTCTTCAGGAGATCGCCGACCGCTTCGAACTCACGGAGAGCGCCGTCCGGTCCCGTCTCCACCGCGCGCGTATCTACCTCCGCGACCTCCTGGATCGCTCGGGCGTCGCGGAGGCCGACGTCACTCCTTCGGCTTGGGCTCGTCGGGCTTCACTTCGATCTCCCGGAGCTCTCCCCGCTTCGCCTTGAGGGCGCTCAGCATGGGCGCCATCTTCTCGGGATCGCCCGAGAGGTCGTTCTTCTCGCCGGGGTCTTCGGAGAGATCGAAGAGCTGGTAGTTCGTGCCGCCCGTGTGGACGAGCTTCATGCCCGGCGTTCGTCCGGAGACGATGGCCCGTCGCATGGCGGTGTGCGGTCCCACGGGCATGTCGATGTAGACGTCGCGCTCTGCGAACTCCGGCTGTCCGCCATCGGGCATGGGCCGGGCGACCAAATCGGGAAGGAGACTTTCGCCGGAGAGTTCCCCCACGGGTGGCTGAGGGAGCGCGAGGAGGTCCAGGATCGTCGGCACGAGATCCACGTGACTGCGCTTGACCGGGACGTGGTGCGGAACGAGACCCGGCGCGGTCACGAACAGGGGAACGCGTACGAGCGACTCCCAGATCTCGTAGCCGTGCCAGTTCATGGAATGTTCGGCGAACGCTTCGCCGTGATCGGCCGTGACGACCCACGCCGTCTTCGCACCCCACGGTTGCGACCCGACGAAGTCGACGAGACGACCCAGGTGCTTGTCCGTGAACCAGACCTCCGTGTCGTAGGCCGCCTTGGGCGCCGCACGCCAGTCGCCCCCCTGGAGGAAATCCGGAGCGCCGGGGTGCGGCATGTATTGGGCATGCGGGTCGAAGTAGTGGACCCAAAGGAAGAACCGCTTGCCGTCCCCGACCTGCTTCTTGAGGAGGCGGATGGTCCAATCCGTGAGGTCGGGGCTCGTGACGGACGTGTCCTCGTCCCCCTGACCGCTCGACGGTCGCGCGTTCAGATCGAAAACGTCGATGCCCTGGTTCAACCCACCCCACGGCAGGAAGTACCAATGGGAGGCGGCCGCGAGGGTGCGGATACCCGCCGCGTGGATACGTTCCGCGAGGAACACGTTCGACGGCGCGTACTTGTTGAAGTGGCCACCGTCCCGCTGCGTCTCGCTCGGGTACTTGCCGATCAGGAGCGGGCCCATGCTCTTGCCGGTGTACGACGCCATGGCGTACGCGCGGTCGAACACGACGCCCTTCGCGGCGAGCGCGTCGAGGTTGGGCGTCACCTTCTTGGGGTAGCCCATGAATCCGACGTCGATGCGCAACGTGTCGACCGTCACCAGGATCACGTTGAGGTCCGACGGGAGCGGGTTCGGATCCGCCGCCGGCGCGGTCGCTTGCGGTGCCGTTCCCGCCGCAGCGAGGTCGCTTCCGACCTTCTTCGGGGGCGACGTCTTCACGAGGTCCTCGCCCGAACAGTCCTCGTCGATGCCGTTGCCCGGGACGTCCGTGGCGAGTGGATTGCGTCGTGGATCGCGATCGTCGCAATCGCCCCCGCCGAACCACGGAGACGCCCCGTCGTGATCGCGATCGGTGACCTTGCGCGCGACGGCGAGCGCGATCTTGCCGAGCGGTGCCGTGCGCTCGATGGCGCGGACGATCGCGGTCTCGCGATTGAGTTCGGACGCCGCGCGTGCGCCGGCGAAGATTCCGGCCGCGACGAGGACCGCGGCGACGACGGTGCTCACGACCGTCCGACGGCCGGGCACGAACGCCACCGGAGCGAGGTACGCACATGCGGCGATCACGCCGACGTTCACGATCGGTCGGAGGTCGAGTTCGGCGCGCTTCATCACTCCGAAGATGCCCAGCATCCCGCCGCCGTTTCCGCCGTTGTCACCGACGTGGACGCCCCAAGCGAAGAGCACGGACACGAGGAGCGCGGCGATCCCGCCGGTGCTGACCGGATCGAGGAGGCGGGGGAACCGACCGGCGCCGTGGGCGAGCAACCGACGCATCGGCGGCAGGAGCGCAAGACCGACCGACAGGAGGATCGCCGCGACGATCGTGGACGCCAATGCGACCTCGAGTCCCGATGCGAGAGGCGTTCCCCGGGCGAGTGCGACCTTCGAGACGTTCGCCATGGTCACGCACCACGCGAACGCGAGGACGATCGACACCGGGACGATCGCCGCCGTCCGCGAACGCGCGAGGAGCGGTTCCGCGCGGATCACGGCGAAGTGTTCCTCGAGGGACTTGGGACGATCGGACTCGAGGAAGATGGACGCGGCGCCGACGAGGAACGCGAGGATGGCGGTGAGGGGGACGAGCACGCCCAGCTCCGCGAACACGAGCGCCGGAATCGGAGGGACCTTCGACCCGAAGCCCGCGCCGGCGAGGAGACGTGCCTCGACGAAGGCCACGACCACGGCCCCGAGCATTCCCCCGGCGAGGGAGAGCGTCATTCGTCGCGCGATTCTCAGCATCGGCCCCGCATGGTCCCCGGGATTTACCCCGGATCCCTCGCCAGCGGAAAAACCTTTCGCGGGAAGCTTCAGCCCTTCCGGGAGGCCTTCGCGAGAGGATGCGCCGCGTCGTACACGCGCACGAGGTGTTGCATCGACACGTGGGTGTACCGCTGCGTGGTCGACAGCGACGCGTGTCCCAGGAGCTCCTGGATCGCCCGCAGGTCCGCTCCGCCGTCGAGCAGGTGCGTCGCGCACGTGTGGCGGAGGGCGTGGGGATGCAGGTCGGCCCGTCCCGCACCCAGCGCACCGTACTTCCGCACGAAGTGTTGGACGGCCCGGACGGTCAGGCGTGCGCCGCGTGCGTTGAGGAAGAGCGCGTCGGGGTCCTGACGTCGCGTCTTCGGGTGGACCAGGGTGCTCCGCGCGACGAGGTACTCCCGGAGCGCGTCGAGCGTCGCGCGGCCGAGGGGAACCATGCGCTCCTTCTTGCCCTTGCCGAGCACGCGCGCCCAGCCTCCGTCGCGATCGACGTCGTCGACACGGAGTCCGACGACCTCGCTCACGCGGAGGCCCGAACCATAGAGCAGTTCGAGGAGCGCCCGATCGCGGAGTCCGGTGGCACGCGTCGTGTCCGGGGATTCCACCACTTCCTTCGCCGCGTCGACGCCGAGGAACGTGGGCAGCCCGCGGCGGACCTTCGGGTTCGCGAGCTCCTCCGACGGATTCGTGCGGATCGCCCCCTCGCGGAACATCCAACGCATGAACGTGCGAAGGGCCGCCATCTTTCGCCCCACCGTCGACGGCGCGTGGACGCGGGCGAGTTCCCCGAGGAACGCGCGCAGGGTGTAGACGTCGAGCGCGGTCGACTTCTTCGACGCCATGAAGGCCACGAGATCCGCGAGGTCCCGTCCGTAGGCCGCCACGGTGTGGACCGACGCGCGGCGTTCGGCGGCGAGGTGTTCCTTGAAGCGTTCGACTTCCCGGGCGAGGTCCACGACGCCCCGATCGTAATCCCGTGGAGGGCCGCGCCGGAGTTTTCGGCGATCCCGGAGACGACGCGTCACGACCGTCCTGGACCCGGTGTCGACGAGGGTCGGAGTTCGAAGCGTCCCCCACGGCGGTGCGGGCCGCTTCGACCTTCTCTTCCTCCGCTCCTCCGTCGTCCGTCGGGACGGTTTCCATGCGAGCCACCGGCGGTTGCTCTAGCTTGGACGTGTGAGGAACCCTCCCCTCCGCCGGCTCCGCGAACGTGGGGCCGCGCTTTGGCTCGCCATCAAGAGCGAACGCGCCGAACCGGCCCAGATCGGCGTCGCCGTCGGCGTGGGTGCGTTCGTGGGATGCACGCCGTTCCTGGGGTTCCACGGATGGATCGCCGTCGGCGCCGCGACGCTGTTCCGTCTCAATCGCCTCTACTGCTGGGTCGGCTCGCGCCTGTCGAATCTGGTGACCCTGCCGTGGATCGCCCTGGCCGAGGCCCAGGTCGCCCACAGGCTCCGCACCGGCGAGTGGCTGACCATCGCCCGGAGCGACATCCTGAACCACGTCGACGAGCTCTTCCTCGACTGGTCCCTGGGACTCGTCCCGGTGGGCGTTCCGCTCGCGGTCGCGTCCGGAGCCGGCGGCTACGTCATCGCGAGGTGGAGGAGGAGCAAGCTCGCTCCACCTCTTCCACCGTCTTCGGGATCGCCGCCGTCAGATTCACCGGCCCCTCCGACGTGACGAGGATGTCGTCCTCGATGCGGACGCCGATGCCGCGCCACTCCGCGGGTACCGCGTCGTAGTCGCGTCCGATGTAGATGCCGGGTTCCACCGTCGTGACGACTCCGGGCGCGAAAGGGCGCGGCTTTCCGTCGAGGTAGTAGGTGCCGACGTCGTGCACGTCCATCCCGAGCCAGTGACCGGTCCGGTGCATGTAGAACGGCTTGTACGCTTCTTTCGCGACGAGCTCCCCCACGTCGCCCGTGAGGAGACCGAGCTTCACGAGGCCGCGCGTGATCACCTCCACGCTGGCCGCGTGGACGCTCTCCATGGTCGCGCCGACGGTCGACTTCGCGATGCTGGCGAGTTGGGCTTCGAGGACGATCTCGTAGATCGCGCGTTGCGGCTTCGAGAATCGCCCGTTCACGGGGAACGTCCGCGTGACGTCGCTCGCCAGGTACTCGAATTCCGCGCCCGCATCGACGAGGAGGAGATCACCGTCCTCCATGCGACGGTCGTTCGACCGGTAGTGCAAGATGGTCGCGTTGGGACCGGAACCGACGATGCTCCCGTAGGCGGGCCTCTCGGCGCCCCGGCGGCGGAACGTGTCGAGGAGGATGGCTTCCATCTCGTACTCGAACGCGCCGGGCTTCGCGGCGGCCATGACGCGCTCGTGGGCTTCGCGCGTGATGTCGGCGGCGGTCCGCATCGCGCGGAGATCGCCGTCGTCCTTCACGAGACGCATCTCGTGGACGAGGGTCGCCGAGTCCACGAACTCGGTGGGCCAGCCGACGCCGGTGCGCTGCCTCCGCTTCATGCCCTCGATCGTGGCGAAGAGCTTCTCGTCGAAGGCGCGGTTCACCCCGAGACGCGTGTAGACTCGTCGGCAGTCGCCGAGGAGCTTCGGGAGTTCGGCGTCGAACTCCTGGATCGTGAACGAGCGATCGATGCCGAAGTCGGTCCGGACGCCGTCGACGCCGGCGCGCGGACCGTCCCAGATCTCGCGGTCCTTGTCCCGGGGTCGCACGAAGAGGGTCGAGGTGCGGCCGCGCGTATCGAGGACGAGGACGCTTTCGGGCTCCGAGAAGCCGGTCAGGTAGTGGAGGTCGGAGTCCTGACGGTACTCGTGCTCGACGTCGTTGTTCCGGACGAACACGGGCGCGGACGGCACGAGAAGCACGGCCGCTCCGCCGTGGGATGCTTGCCGTGCCGTCATCGCGTCGAGCACCCGGGCGCGGCGCGTGGCATGGAGGGCGGCGGTGACGGCGCGGGAACCTTCGAAGGCCATGACGGGATCTCCTCGCCCGGAACGGCCGAGCGTCGCTTCTTCGGCCTACGGTCTACCCCGCAGGAACGCCGGCGTCACCCGCGGCCGTGGCCCTTCCGGCGGGAAAGGGCGCGATGGACCCGAAGTTGGCCCGGATCCCCCCACCCTTGCGAGAATTTCCGTTCGGAGGAGCGACCCCATGGGATTCGACGCGGCCAACTCGAACACGGAAGGTACCTCGGAACGCCGCAAGCGCCGCAGCGAGGACCCGCTGGTCGCTCTCCACTTCCAGCTCTCCACCGCGCTCCGAGAATCGGAGGCGGCCGCTGTCGTGCTCGCCGACATGTCCGGCGTCGTCGTCGCGGGCGCGGGTTCGTGGGCGCTCTGCGAGGAACTGGCCGCGTATGCGCCGCTCATCGCGCGGAACGACGTCGCCGCGGAAGGCGGGCGCATCCAGGAACTCCGTGGGCACGTGGAGGTCCGCACGCTCGTGGTCGAAGGTCAAGAGGTTCTCTTGTGTGCGCGTGGCGTACCCGCCTTCGGAACGGCGCTCGTGCGCGCCGCGGAAGGCGTGAAGCGGATCCTGAAGCGCGCCGCGTGACGCCGGGCCCCGTCCCGCATTGACCGCACCGCGCACGAGCGGTACTTCCTTCCGTGCATGGCGAAGGGCGGCGGTGACTCGAAGCGACGACGTCTCGAAGGGGTGATCCCCGAGTTCGTCAAACGCGCCGTGGAGATCGGTGCGCAGAAGGCCAGCGAAGCGCCCGACTCGTTCAAGCATCTCGTGAACGAGCTGAAGGTGCCGAAGGAAATCGCCACGTTCCTGCTCACGCAGGTCGACGAGACGAAGAGCGGCCTCATGCGCGTCGCGGCCACCGAGATGCGGGAGTTCCTCGAACACACGAACCTCGCCGCCGAGATGCAGAAGCTCCTCACGTCGATGCAGTTCGAGATCTCGACGACCGTGCGGTTCTCGCCGAACGACACCGCCAAGCGCGAAAGCGACGGTGAGGACGCACCGGAGACCGCATCCGACGCGCCGGCGAACGCCGCCGGAGGGTCCCGGTCCACGGGTACCGCGACCCGCGTCGCCGTGAAGCCGCAGGTGAAGACCGACGTCTTCGTCAAACGCGACGACCGCCCGCGCGACAAGCGCCGCGGCCGCGACTGATTCCACCGACGTGCCGACGTAGCCCAGCGACATCCACCCCATCGAGAAGCAGGAGAGCGAAGATTCATGACGGCGAAGGTTCCGAAACCGGGCGGGGAAATCGACAGTTGGTGCACCAAGTGCCGACTGATCCTGAATCACCGCATCGTGGCCGTCGTCGCGACGAAGCCCGTGAAGGTCGAATGCATGACGTGCCGCGAGACGCACATGTACCGGGCCCATCCGCCCGGACAGAAGCCCGCGGGCGGCGGCAGTACGACGCGTTCGTCCGGGCCGCGTGAGCCGCGCGTCTCGGCCGTCACGAAGGCCGAACTCGCCCGCGCGGAACGCGAGAAGTCCTGGGAGAAGGCCATCGCCGGCAAGGCCTACACGGATTTCCGTCCCTACCGCGTGAGCGAGATGTTCCAGGAGGGCGATCTCGTCCGTCACTCGAAGTTCGGGGACGGGATCGTGAACCGCGTCATCGACGCGAAGAAGATCGAAGTCCTCTTCAAGGACGAGCCACGCACCCTCGCCCAAGGGATGCAGCTCTGACGTTCCGGGACGCGCGCCACGGCTCCTTCGCGATCGCCGTCGTGCTCGTCCTCGGCACCGACACGACGGCGGCGGCGGGCGTGCCTGTCGCGCCCGCCCCCGTCACGAAGGCGGAGGGGCTCGCCGTCGCGCCGTCGTCCCGTGGCGTCTTCGGGGCGTGGCTCGCCGTGGGTCCCTTCCGGTCCGCGACGCGCGGCAAGAAGGCCGTACGTGGCGACGATGCGCTCACGCTTCCCCCGGTCGACGTCGACGAGTCCAGCCTCCGCCCCTTCGCGGCCGCGACGGTGGGCTCGAAAGGCGATCGGACCTGGGCCGTCGTCGCGAGCGGCGAGGGTCCGGTGGACCTGCGGTCCGGTCTCCACGCGACCGAGAGCGACGTCGTCGCGTACGCCGCGGGGACGCTCCGAATCGGCAGGCCGGGGCGCTACCACGTGCTGCTCGGCGTGGACGACGGTGTGCGGATGTCCGTCGACGGGAAGGTCGTCTTCTCGCGCGACGACGCCCGCCCCGAACTCGACGACGCCACGAAGATCACGCTCGATCTCGCGCGCGGGGACCATCCGATCCTCCTCAAGCTCCACCAGCGGGACGGCGCGTGGTCCTTCCGATTCCGCGTCGTCGACGACACGCTCGCGCCCGTTCCCGACGCCACGCTCGTCCTTCCCGGCGTTCCCGAGAGCGACGCCCCCGCCCTCGCGGCGAAGATGTCGTGGATCTCGCTCGACCGCGGTTTCTCCGCCGCGGGTGTCTTTCCTCGCCTGACCGTGCGTTTCCCCGAGGGCGCGCCCAAGGGCTCCGGCGTTCCCGTACGCGTGCGTCTCGACCGAAAGGGTTCCGATCGCCCGGAGTTCGATCTGTCTCTCGGCGCGATCGGCGTCGACGGCGACGGGACCTACGGCGAATTCGTGGCGTCCCTCCCCGCGTTCGACGGAACGTCACGGGCCGCGCTCGACGACGCCGACACCACGTTCGTCGTGTCCGTCGCCGATCGGACGGTGCGCCTCGGTTCGGTCGTGAGGCGGTCGACACGCGAGGCTGTCGAGCGAGCGGCGACGGTGTTGCCCGGGCTCGCGGCCCTCTCCGTGAGGCCGGCGTGGCTCCACGAAGGTACGGTGGACACGCTCCTCCACTGGGACAGGCGCCTTCGCACGCTCGTCTCCCGCGGCGACGCCGACGGCGACGCGCAGACCCTCGAAGCCCGGGAACTCGCGAACGCCCTCGCGTCCCTCGAACGAAACGAGGATCCCTTCGTCGCCCGGACCGGATTCGTACGCCGGGCGCTGGTCTCGCCGTTCGACGGCGAACCGAGCGAGATGGGCGTCTACGTGCCGCCCGGGTTCCGCCCGAAGTCCGGCAGGAAGTTCCCGCTCGTCGTGGCCCTCCACGGTCTCAACGGCAAGCCGATGGCCATGCTCCGCTGGTTTTTCGGAGGCGACGATCCGAAACGGGATCAGGAATGGGAGGATCGCCACCCCCTCGAGGGCGAAGCGCTCACGCCGCTCGACGCGTTCGTGCTCGCCCCTTCCGGGCTCGGCAACACGATGTACCGGGACATGGGCGAGGATGACGTCATGCGCGCCGTCGAATGGATGGTGCGCACGTACCCGATCGACGAGTCCCGCATCTCCGTCACGGGCCCGTCCATGGGCGGCATCGGGTCGGCCGCCGTCGCGTTCCGGTACCCGTCCCGTTTCGCGGCCGCGGCCCCGCTCTGCGGGTACCACAGCTACTTCGTCCGGGCGGACGTCGTCTCCCACGCGCTCCGGCCCTGGGAGCGGTTCCTCGCCGAAGAGCGTTCGAACGTGTCCTGGGCCGAGAACGGGAAGAACATCCCGCTCTTCGTCGTCCACGGCACCGAGGACAAACCCGAAGCGAACAGCGGCGCCCTGATCGAGACCTACGAGAAGCTCAAGTACTCGATCGTTCACGAGCACCCGGCCCTCGGTCACAACGTATGGCAGACGACCTACGAAGAGCAGAAGGCCGCGAAGTGGTTGCTCCAGGCACGCGCGGTCCTTCATCCGCGGACGGTGACGTTCCGCACGGCGCGACCGCGTTCGGCATCCTCCGCGTGGGCCCACGTCGAAGGATTCCTCGCGAGCGACGCGTGGGCGGAGGTCACGGCGAAGGTCGTCTCCCGCACGCGCGTGGAGGTGACGACCCGTGGCGTGTCCGCCCTCCGCGTCGAACGCGACCCCGAGCTCGTCGAACCGACGAAGGCCGTCGACGTCCGCATCGACGGCACGACCCTGCACTTCGACGAGGGAGAGTCCCTGATCATGCACCGTTCCGGGAGCGCCTTCGCGAAGGGGTTCCCGCCGCCGACGGGCACGTCGAAACACGGGACCGTCACTGGGCCGTTCCGGGACGTGTTCCGCGACGCACTCCTCTTCGTGTACGGCGCCTCCGATGCCGCGAACGCCCGTGTGAACGAGGACGTCGCGCGGTCCTTCGCGAACGTCCGCTTCGGCGTCACCGTGAAGTATCCGGTCATGAGCGACGTGGAGTTCTACGCCCGTGGCGAGTCCCTCGCGAACGACCGCTCTCTCTTCCTCGTCGGCTCCGCGAAGACGAACCGCGTCGTTCGTGACCTGGAGAGCGCGTTCCCGATCACGGTCGACGGCGACGCGGTCGTGGTCGGCAAGGAACGATTCCGAGGAAACGAGCTCGGGACCGCCTTCGTCCGTCCCAATCCGAAGCGCTCCGATCGCTACGTGGCGGTCGTGGAGGGCACGACGCCCTTCGGTACCTGGCGCGCGACGTCCCTGCCCGATCTGCTGCCCGACTTCGTCGTCTACGACGAGGACGTGGCGCCGGCGCGTGGGAAGATCGTGCTCGGTAGAGCGTCGCTGCGCGCCGCCGGGTTCTTCACGAACGACTGGGAATTGCCAGGCGTCCTCGCGGATCCTCTGGCGAAGAAGGCGAAAGCGACGACGCCGATCGTGGTCGATGGGGAGTCCCCGCCACCTTGAGGATGGGTGGACTCAGCGGCGCTTCGAGCGACCGGGAACGCGGGGTCCCCGTTCGTGGTCCCCTTCGCGCGAATGGATACCGCCGCCCGTCCCCGTCGTCCGCGTGGGGCCGAACCTGCCTCCTCGGCCGAGATCGCCTTTCGCGGCCGACCCGGACGACGAGCCTCCGGACGATTCGGGGCGACCGCGACCGGACGAACCTCGTCGCGGCGGTGCGCTGTCGAACGAGCCGTCGTCGCCGCGTGCTTCGGTGCGACCTCCGCGGACGACGCCTCCGCCCCAGTCTTCCCGCGTGTCGATCCCTCGGCGTCCCGGGGCTCCACCGCCGTAGCGAGGACCTTCCGTGGAGCCGTGGGACGGCGGAGACCTTCGCGGCGAACGCGCTCCCGCGGGCGCCTTGCCGGAATCCTGGCCGTAGGACTTCGACGACCCCTTGCCGGAATCGTTGCCGTAGGACTTCGACGCCCCCTTGCCGGAATCCTTGCCGTAGGACTTCGACGAATCCTTGCCGTAGGTCTTCGCGGCATCTTTGGCGTAGGACTTGGCCGTGTCCCGACCGTATCCCTTGCCCGCATCTTTGCGGGGACCCCGGGGTTCGGCGCGAGGACGCGCGGCGCGACCCGAAACTTCCTCGGGATGTCCACCGGGGATCTTCTTCGGAACGCCGTAGGATCGCTTCAAGTCGATCATCTCGTCCCGGGAGAGGTAGCGCCACTCCCCCGGCTTCAAGCCCTCGCCGGACACGTTGGCGAACTGCGTGCGCGAGAGACGCATGACGCGGAAGCCGGTGGCCTCTCCCATGCGACGCACCTGCTGGTTGCGTCCTTCGCGGATGGTGAGCGTGAACCAGGTCTTGTCACCTTCGTAGCGGACGAGCGCGGCGTCGGCGGGCTTCGTCATGCCGTCCTCGAGACGGATGCCTCGGCGCCACCGTTCGATGTCGGCGACTTCCATCTTGCCCTGCACCTTCACGACGTAGGTCTTCGGGACGTCCTTCCTCGGGTGGAGGAGCGCGTCGGAGAAGTCGCCGTCGTTGGTGGCGAGCAGGACGCCGCTTGTCGCGAAGTCGAGACGTCCCACGGGGAACACGCGGACGGGGACCTTCTGGAGCAACGTCCTCACCGTGGGTCGCCCTTCGGGATCGGAGAGGGTCGAGACCACGCCTCGCGGCTTGTGCATGACGAGGTAGACGGCCTGCTCGGCGACGACGCGACGGCCGTCGAGTTCGACCTTGTCCGCCATCGGATCGGCCTTCGAGCCGAGTTCCGTGACGACCTTGCCGTTCACGCGGACGCGCCCTTCCGTGATGTACCGCTCGGCGGCGCGACGCGAGGCGATGCCGCCACGCGCGAGGATCTTCTGAAGACGAACGGTGGTCATTTCCGTAAACCTGCCATACCTTGGGGCCTGCCATGCGGCGCGTCGACAAACCTTGGGGTTACGAGCTCGTGTGGGCCGAAACGGCCCGGTATGTCGGCAAAATCCTTCACATCGACGCCGGCAAGCGCCTCTCGCGTCAGTACCACAACGTGAAGGAAGAAACCTTCCTCGTGAAGGAAGGCCAGATGGACCTCGAGGTGGGAGACGGCGACGCGCGCAGCGTGCGCCGCATGGGTCCCATGGACACGTTCCACTGCACGCCGAAGACCATCCACCGGATGATCGCGGTCACGGACGTGGAGGTGATCGAAGTATCGACGCCCGAACTCGACGACGTGGTCCGTCTGGACGACGCTTACGGGCGCGAGGGAACGTCCGCGCCCTGACGGGGGGTCGTCACTTCTTCGAAGCGTCGCCGGAACCGGCATCCGACGCGGCCGTGCCACCGTCGGAGGCACCCGCACCGCCGTCGAGTTGGCTCTTCGCCTTCTGCTCGTCGGCCTCCGCCTGGGCGATGGCTTGGAGATCGCGGTCCCAGCGGTCGACGTGGCCGTCGGCCGTCTCGTCGACGCCCATGCGTTCGAGGCGGCCCTTCACGTACACTTCCCAGACGTCGGGTTTGCCGTCCTTGTTGCGATCCCGCTTCACGCGCGAAAGCGCACCGTCCACGTAGTACTTCCATTCGTCGGGACGACCGTCGAAGTCGCGGTCCACCTGCACTTCGGCGAGGCGGCCACCGACGAACGAAATCCACACGTCGAGTTTGCCGTCGTAGTTGGTGTCGGCCTCCTCGTGGACGGCTTCGCCCTTGTCGTTGAACGTGCGGGCCACGTCCTTCAGGCCGTCGAGGTTCGTGTCCACCTCGCGGCACACGATGGTCTTCCGGCGGGAATCGCGCTCGCCGATGACCTTGAACACGCGACGGACGTTCGGCTTCAGGGATCCGGAACCGGCGGTCTCGGTGACTTCGAGCTCGGGCTTCGTACGCCAATCGCAGAGGGTCTTGTCGTCCTTCGGCCACTGCGAAGGGTCCTTGGATCCGCCGGGCGCCGTGGTCGCTTGGCGGGAGGGAGGCGTGGAGCCGCCGCATCCGAGGACGGAGCCGGAAAGGACGGGCACGACGAAGGCGACCGCGAGGACCGCGAACGGGGAGACGACCGAGCGAGGACGGGAGAACATCACTTGGTCGATCCTTTCGCGGCGCTGGCGGAGGCGGAGGGCGCGGGTGCCGCGGTCGCGCTGGGTTCGGGTGCGGGCGGCGCGAGTCCGCCGCCGTCCGGAGTTTGGATCGCTTCGGGCTCCGCGCGGGGCGGTGTGGTGGGTGCCGCCGACGCCGAGCTCGCGGGTGCCTTGTCGCCCCCGAAGGCGACGGTGGCGTCCGGATCGGCCTTTCCGTCGCCGTCCTTGTCGAGGAGGATCGTGAGGCGGTCCTTGTCCCAGGTCCACCATTGGTCCACCTTGCCGTCCGCGTTGGAGTCGCGTTCCCGCTTGGTGCGGAGGCCGGTGGCCGGGTCGAAGTAGTCGTAGGTGTCGACCTTGCGTTGACCGGTCGTGTCGAGCTCGCGACGGACCAACTTGCCGTTCTCGAAGTAGTCGATGGCGTTCACGACGCCGGTGTCTTCGAAGCTCGCCTCCCGACGCCGCACCTCGCCGTTGGGGCCGAAGTACTCGAAGAGATCGGGTTTGCCGTCGCGGTTCAGATCCGTGATGCGGCACACTTCGCGCTGAGCCTTGTCGTACACGCGCCGGATGTCGGGCTTGCCGTCGCCGTTCGCGTCGAGCAGTTCCACACGGTTTCCCGCTTCGTCGCAGGCCTCGTGTTCGATGGGCTTCGTACGCGTCCCGGTGGGAAGTTTCGCGTCCGCGACGCCGGACATCCTGTTCTCGCCGCCGCAGGACACGAGCGCGGGGGTGAACGGCAGCACGGCGCACGCGACGAGCAGCGTGGCGGTGACGAACGACGGGCGTACCCCGTGGAGGTCGAAGTTCATGGAAGGTTGTCCCGTGCTCGGAGGCGTCGGAGCGCGCGGGAGCGCACGACGATACCCGTCCACGACGAGCCGCGGCAAGTGACGCGCGCCGTCGTCGCCGGGAGGCGGATTCGTACGACGGGCGCCGCGATTCGCGGGAAGCCGCCCGGGAAACATGGGGTAGTACACCCCCTCTTTCCGATCGTTGCCGGCTCCATCCCATGGAAACGAAAAGAATTTGGGCCTTCGAACCCCACCCCCGAAGTTGAAGGGGCACGTATGTTCACGTATTGTACCTCGGTGGTCCCATTGGTAGCGGGACCTTCCCCAGCCGGAAGCCCATGTCCCGCAAGAAGATCTCCACCACCATTTACGTGACGCCGGAACAGAACGACCGGCTGAAGCTCCTCCACGAGCGCACGAAGGTTCCGGTGGCGGTCTACATCCGGGAAGGCATCGATCTCGTGCTCCGGCAGTACGCCCACCTGTTGCCGGGTCAGCTCCCGCTCGACGCCGCCCCCCTTCCGGTTTCCGGAATGCAAGCGGCCGGAACGCAGGTTGGAAGCGGCGCGGCGACGGTCGCGACGCCGGTCGCGCCGCCCGCCAAGGTGTCGGAACCGGAGTCGAAGGATTCCGCGACGCCGAAGGTCGCCGTCGGCGCCGCTCGTTCCGGCTGAACGCCGCTCCCACGTTCACGTTTTTCGAGGCGACCGACCTGAAGTCGGTCTATTGGCCACGATCCGACCATGTCGACGCCGCTCCCGCTCATCCGGAACTTCTGCATCATCGCGCACATCGATCACGGCAAGAGCACGCTCGCCGATCGCATCCTCGAGGTGACCGGCGCGGTCACCCAGCGCGAAGCCCGCGAGCAGTTCCTCGACAAGATGGACATCGAGCGGGAGCGCGGCATCACGATCAAGGCGCAAAACGTCCGGCTCAAGTACACCGCGAAGGACGGCGTCACCTACCAACTGAACCTGATCGACACGCCGGGCCACGTCGACTTCAACTACGAGGTCTCGCGGTCCCTCTCCGCCTGCGAGGGCGCCATCCTCGTCGTCGATTCGACGCAGGGTGTGGAAGCCCAGACCCTCGCGAACGTGTACCTCGCGGTGGACCAAGGGTTGGAAGTCATCCCGGTGTTGAACAAGGTGGACCTCCCGTCCTCCGACGTGGACGGGACGAAGGAGCAGATCGAACAGGTCATCGGCCTCGACTGCTCGGAGGCCGTGCCGTGCAGCGGCAAGACCGGCGTCGGCGTCCCGGACATCCTCGAACAGATCGTCGCGAAGGTGCCGCCGCCCAAAGGTGATCCGGACGCACCCCTCGCCGCCCTCATCTTCGACTCCTGGTACGACAGCTACCGCGGCGCCATGGTCATGATCCGCGTCGTCGACGGCACCCTCCGGAAGGGCGACAAGGTCCGTTTCATGTCGTCCAAGAGCGACTACGAAGTGACGGAACTCGGCTCGTTCCAGCCGTTCCCGGTGTCCCTCGAGGAGATCGGTCCCGGGGAGGTCGGGTTCTTCGCCGGCAACATCAAGAGCGTCAGCGACGCCAAGGTCGGCGACACGGTCACGCTCTACCATCGCCAAGCGACCACGGCCCTTCCCGGCTTCAAGGACGTGAAACCGATGGTGTTCGCCGGCATCTTCCCGACCGACAGCTCGGACTACCCCGATCTGCGCGACGCGCTCGAGAAGTTGCAGATGAACGACGCGGCGTTCTCCTTCGAGCCGGATTCGTCGGAGGCCCTCGGCTTCGGCTTCCGGTGCGGCTTCCTCGGGCTCCTGCACATGGAGATCATCCAGGAGCGCCTCGAGCGCGAGTTCAACCTGGACCTCATCACGACCGCGCCGAGCGTCGTCTACAACGTCTACAAGCGGAACGGCGACATGGTCCGCGTCGAGAACCCGGCGAAACTTCCGTCGGGTCAGGACGTCGATCACATCGAGGAGCCGTTCGTGAAGATGGCGATCCACGTGCCGTCCGAGCACGTCGGCGCCATCATCGCGCTCTGCCAGGACAAGCGCGGCACGCAGACCGGCATGCAGTACGCGAGCGCCGAGCGCGTCATCCTCTCGTACGAGCTCCCGTTCAACGAGGTGCTCTTCGACTTCCACGACAAGTTGAAGAGCGCGTCCCGCGGCTACGCGTCCATGGACTACGAGCTCATCGGCTACCGACCCGGCGACCTGGTGAAGGTCGACATGATGGTCAACGGCGAACCGCTCGACGCGCTCAGCATCATCGTCCACCGCGAGCGCGCGCACACGCGCGGTCGTTCCCTCGCCGAGAAGCTCAAGGAGTTCGTCCCGCGGCAGCAATACGAAGTCGCGATCCAGGCGGCCATCGGCGGGAAGATCATCGCGCGCGAGACCGTCCGCGCCATGCGCAAGGACGTCACGGCCAAGTGCTACGGCGGCGACATCAGCCGCAAGCGCAAGCTCCTCGAGAAGCAGAAAGAGGGCAAGAAGCGCATGAAGCAGGTCGGGAGCGTCGAGATCCCGCAGCAGGCGTTCCTCGCGATCCTCAAGGTCGACTGAGCGCGTATCCGTGACCACGGGTCGTCGTACCCGTCCGAAGTACGCTCGGAGGGTTTCGCCGCTCGCCTTCTTCGAGGGCGAGCGTGTACGTCGAGTGGGACCCGGGGCGGGCCTCGGGTAAACTGGGCGGATGCGGTCGAAGCGGGCGTCCCGGGGCGGTGTCCGACGACGGTCGTCGGCGGAGGGCATGGCTCCCGTCGACCCCGTGCGTCTCGCCACCGCCGCCCTCGAACGCATCAAGACCGTCCTCGTCCGTCGCGGGCGGGTGCACACGTTCGGCCAGCCGATCACGATGCGGGATCTCGCCGATCGCGTGAACCTGATGGGCGACCTCGTGCTGCCGCCGAGCTACGCGACGATCCTGAAACTCTCGGCGACGCTCGGCGAACCCGAAGTGCTGCTTCGCGCGCCCGAGATGGAACGGGCGATCGTCGAGCACCTCGAAGGCGACCCGGATCGACCGGGACGCTACGTCCCATTCGCCATCGACGAGAGCGGCAAGCTCGTGTGCTTCGACCGCGAGATGGTCCGGCACGACGACGAGATGCACGTGGTCGTGAAGGACGGCCGACACTTCCGGACGGAAGCGAAGCACTTCGGCGAGTGGCTCGACAAGGTCGCGGACGCTCGGGAAGAGGATCTCGAGAATGCGACGGAGGTCCCGAAGAGCCTCAAGGATCTCCTCCTGCACCTCGGATTCCGCTTCGCCGACCCCATCGTCGGTGTCGTCGAGACGGGCGACGTGGCCGCCATCGAGGCGCTCCTCGGTCCCGCGGCGACGCGCGCCGTGCGCGGTGAAGTCGACCGTCTCTTCGACTCCACGGGGAAGACGACTCTCACCCTCACGCTCGACGACTTCACGCTGACGATGAACCTGCGCAGCGGGCCCATGACCTTCGAAGCGGACGACGTGTTCCGGTGGTTGCGGACCTTCCGGGACGAGAACTTCTTCGGGGAGACGGTGCGCGAGCCTTCCCATCCCGACCAGACTCGGGACCTGCGCACGGCGGCCCGCGAACCGCCGCTCGTCGTCCGGGGCGTGCTCGAATTGCCCGTGCTGGCGGCGAGGAAACATCGGTTCTTCGCCGCGTCGGGAGCGTCGGTGTTCGACTTCCACGTCCTCGGGCGTCCGAAGTCGGCCGAATCGTCCGCGAGCTTGCTCCTGCACGTGGTGCGGGGCGAGGTCAAAGACGCCCGGAAGCTCACCGAGGCCTTCGACGCGGTGTATCTCGGGCTCGACGGATCGGTGTGGTGCCTCGCGAACCGTGGAACGGTACTCCGCATCTTCGAGGACACGATCCGCACGTTCCACCTCCCGCGCCTTTCCGGCAGCCTGACGTACTGGCACGGCATCGGCGGGAGCACGGAACACGTCCTCGTGTGGGGAACGGGCGCGCTCCTCCGGTTCGACGGGGAAGGGTTCTCGCCGTTCGTCCCGGACGCAGGCCTCGAGCGGCACGAGGTCGTGACGGCCCTGACGTCGCACAAGCGGAACGTGGCGATGCTCGTCTCGGGCGAGCACGTGGGCGCCGTCGCACGATTCGACGGTCGCGGCTGGCTCCCCATCCACGAGAACCAGGTCATCGAGGGAGACCTCGTGGACTTCGACGTCTTCCGGGGCACGGGTCTCGTCCTCGCGCGGAACGGCGTCGTCCACCGGATCGAACACGGCAAGCCGACCCCCTACCCCCTCGATCGGGCCGCACCGGCCTTCCGTGGGAAAGATGGCGCACGTCGTCAGACTTTGTCGATACGGAGCACGGAAGGCGCCGTGCTCGTGGGATGCGAAGGCGGCGTGATCGTGCTCGGCTCCGGCCCGCCGGTCTTCCACGCGGCCCCCGGCACCGAAGGAGCCGTCCAGCTCGTGCGCGTGGGATCGGACGTGCGCCCCGCCGACGACGACGGCGACGCTCGCACGGACGCGGCCATCGTCGCGCTCGCCGGGCCGAACGTGCTCCTGTGGCGCGGAGGCGGGTTCCAACCGCTCGATCTCCGCGCGTGGTGAGTGCCGGCGCGCCGGCGAGGGAACCCGAAGACCACGTCCCGAAGGCCCCGAAGACCTGGTAGACAAGGGTCGATGGCGAAGAAGGAAGACCGGAAGGCGTGGGCCGAGCGCTCGAGCCGCGAGGCGAATAGTCCCCTCGAATCGATCCGCTACGACGGAGCGACGCCCTTCGGTGGCGACTTCGTCCACAGGTACACCCTCGGCAACGGACTCACGGTCCTCGTCCTCGTGGACAAGCAGGCGCCCGTGGTGAGCTACTTCACGTGGTTCCGCGTCGGTTCGCGCCACGAGAAGATCGGCAAGACGGGGCTCGCGCACTTCTTCGAGCACCTCATGTTCAACGAAACGGAGAACCTCGCCGCCGGCGAGTTCGACCGCAAGCTCGAGGAGAACGGCGCCGAGTCGAACGCGGGTACCTGGGTGGACTGGACGTACTACTACGAGTCCCTTCCCTCCGACCGCATCGGCCTCGCCATCGAGCTCGAGAGCGAGCGCATGCACAAGCTCGTGCTCCGGGAACCGCAGGTCGCCAGCGAGAAGGAAGTCGTCGCCAACGAGCGTCGCTACCGGGTCGACGACGACGTCGAAGGCTCCGCGAACGAGCTTCTCTACAAGACCGCCTTCACGACGCACCCCTACCACTGGCCGACGATCGGCTGGATGAGCGACATCGAGGGCTACGTTCCCGCCGATTGCGAGGCGTTCTACCGCACGTTCTACGCACCCAACAACGCCACGGTCGTCCTCGTGGGGGACGTGAAGGAAGAAGCCGTCCTGGAGAAGCTCAGGAAGGCGTACGGCGTGATCCCGTCGTCTGTCATCCCCCCCGAGGACTTCGAACCGGAACCCCAGCAGACCGAGGAACGGTCCCTCACCATCGCCAAGCCCACGGCCACCGAGAAGCTCCTCGTCGGGTACAAGGGGCCGGCCCTCGGGGACGTCGATCACGTCGCGCTGACGGTGCTGAACGAGATCCTGTTCGGCGGTCGTGCGGCGCGTGTCTACCGTTCGATGGTGGTCGAGAAGGAGATCGCGAGCGACGTCCGAGGGAGCGCGTCGCCGCTGGAACATCCCGGTCTGTACGAAATTTTCGTCACCGCGCGCGAAGGTCACGGCCTCGCGGAGATCGAGCCGGTCCTCGAGGCCGAACTCGACAAGGTCCGGAAGGACGTCGTTTCCGACGACGAACTGGCGCGGGCGAAGGCGCGACTCGAACTCTCCCTCCTCCAGTCGCTCGAGACGACCTCGGGCAAGGCGGAGCAGATCGGGTTCTACGAGACCGTCCTCGGCGACCCGGCCGCTGCCTTCCGGCGCCTCGAAGCCTACCGCCGCACGACGGCGAGCGATCTCCGTCGCGTCGCCCGCACGGTCTTCCGCGCCGAACGGCGCACCATCGTCCGTATCCTCCCGGACGCCGGCGCCACCGGCGGCGAAGCCGAGGCCGCCCAATGACCACGCGCGTCGACCTTCCCGCGGGTGCGACCCTCTTCGTGGAGGAGTCCTTCGCGGTCCCCCTCGTCTCGATCTCGTTCGCGCTCCGCACGGGCTCCGCCCAGGACCCTCCCGGCAAGGAAGGACTCGCCCGCATCGCCATGCGGATGCTCCGTCGTGGCGCCGCCGGCATGACCTCCCCCGTCATCGAGGACGCCATCGATCGCCTGGGTGCGGAGATGGCCGTCGACACGGGAGCGTCGTCCGTGGCCATGCACGCGCAAGTGATCGCGCGGAGCCTGGACGCATTCGTCGACTTGCTCACGAACCTCGTCACGAATCCCACCTTTCCCGAGGACGAGTTCGAACGACTCCGCCGCGAGACCCTCGCCGAGATCGTCGAGTCCCGGGACAACGACAAAGCGCTCTGCCAATCCGCGTTCCGCAAGGCCCTGTTCCCCGGACACGCTTACGGACGTGGAGGAACCGGCACCAAGGCCAGCGTCGCGTCGCTCACGCTCGACGACGTTCGCGGCTTCTATGCGAAGCACCTCGTGCAGGGAAACGTCGTCATCGGCATGTCGGGCGCCGTCTCCACCGCGGACGCGGAAGTCCTCGCGAAAAAGCTCCTCGCCGGTCGTCCAGCGTCCCCCGCCGTCCCCGACGAGGTCCCGGAACCGACGGGTCCCGTCGGTCGCTCCCTCGTGTTCGTCGACAAGCCGGAACGCACGCAGACCCAGATCCTCGTGGGTTGTCTCGGGAGCGCACCTCGCGATCCGGATCACACGGCGTTCGGTATCGCGAACGCGATCTTCGGGGGACGTTCACGTCGCGTCTCATGAAGGAAGTCCGTTCGAAGCGTGGGTGGTCCTACGGCGCGTACGCGCGTTCCTCCATCGACCGACGGCGCCAGTCGTTCTCCATGTGGACGTTCCCCGCGGCGACCGACGCCGCGGCGTGCATCGGACTCGAACTCGAACTGCTCGAGAAGCTCGTGGAGGGCGGCGTCACGCCCCGCGAGACCGCGTTCATCAAGAAGTACCTGGTGCGCTCCCACGCCTTCGAGATCGACACCGCCGCCAAGAGACTCCACCAGCGCCTCGATGCGGAGCTCCTCGACCTTCCTGCCGGCTACCACGAGGCGTACGTGGACCACGTGAAGGCCGTCACGGCGGAAGAGGCCTCCGCCGCCGTGAAGGCGCGACTCGATCCGAAGAACCTCCTCGTGGTCGTCGTCGGGACGGCCAGTGACATCCTCCCGGCGGTCGAGAAGGCCATCCCCGGCCTCGCGAACTCGACCACGCGCAAGTTCGACGCGGACTGAGGACCGAGGACGGAGCCGCACGTGAAGGTCGTCGTCCTCCGATCGCTCGCGGGGCCCGCCGTCGCCGAGCTCGCGACGGAGTGCGACGTCGTCCAATTCGGCGACGGGTTCGCGTCACCGGGATTCGACGCCGTGGCGAGCGAGACCGTCGCGATCCTCGCGACGGGAAGCGACCGGATCGACGGCCGCGCCCTCGACCGCATGCCCCGACTCCGGCTCGTCGCGAACGTCGCCGTGGGTACGGACAACGTGGACACGGCGGCGTGCGCGGCCCGGGGCGTGGTGGTCACGAACACGCCGGACGTCCTCACGGACGCGACGGCGAACCTCGCGTTCGGCCTCCTTCTCGCCGCCGCGCGCAGGATCGTGGAAGGCGACCGGTACGTACGCGCCGGGAACTTCCGCGGATTCGACGCGAACCTCCTCGTCGGGACGCCCATCCACGGTCGGACCCTCGGCATCGTGGGCATGGGACGCATCGGTCGGGCCATGGCCCGGCGCGGACGTGGCTTCGGGATGCGGATCGTCTACGCCCAGAGGAACCGACTCGACCCGGCGATCGAGGAGGACCTCGACGCCTCCTTCCTCGACGTCGACACCTTGTTCCGCGAGAGCGACTTCGTGAGCCTCCACTGCCCGAAGACGCCGGATACCGTCGGCCTCGCGTCGGAAGCACGCCTCCGTTCCATGAAGCCCGGATCGATCTTCGTCAACACGTCTCGGGGAGCCTGTGTCGACGAACCCGCGTTGATCCGCGTGCTCCACGAAGGGCCCCTCCGCGCGGCCGGGCTCGACGTGTTCGCCGACGAGCCGAACGTGCCCGAGGAGCTCTTCGCGATGGACAACGTCGTGCTCCTCCCTCACGTCGGGAGCGCCGAGACGCACACCCGCGCCGCCATGTCGGCCCTCGCCGTGGCGAACGTGCGGGCCGTCCTCGCCGGACGGACACCGCTGACGCCCGTCACGGCGGGAGGATGATCGTCGGGTCGGACGGCGGGTCGACGTCGTCCACCATGCGCGGCGCCGAGAACGACCGGGACGCGATGGGCGTCCCCGAAGGACCACGCCCGAGCCACGCGTAGACGACGGGCAGGACGAAGATGGTGAGCAGGGTCGCCGTGACGAGGCCACCGATCACCACGGTCGCGAGGGGCTTCTGTACTTCGGACCCCGGCGCCGTCGACAGGGCCATCGGGAAGAACCCGAGGGATGCCACCAGCGCCGTCATGAGGACCGGACGGAAGCGGACCTCCGCGGCCGTCCGGATGGCGTCGACGTGGGCGTCGCCGTCCTCCTCCCGGTGTCGCGCGAACGAGACGAGGACGAGTCCGTTGAGAACGGCGATTCCGAAGAGCGCGATGAATCCGACCGCCGCCGAGATGGAGAACGGGAGTCCGCGCAGTGCCAGCGCGAACGCGCCCCCGATCACGGCGAAAGGAACGGTGAGGAAGATGAGGAACGCGTCGCGGATGGATCGGAACGCGAGCCAGAGGAGGAAGACGATGAGGCCGAGCGCCGCCGGAACGACGACGAAGAGGCGAGCCTTCGCCTGGTCGTAGTTCCGGTACTGTCCGCCCCATTCGATGCGGTAACCGACGGGGACCTTGACCTTCTCGGTCACCGCACGGCTCGCAGCCTGCACGACCGACACGAGCGATCCGCTCCGCACGTTGAACTCCACGGCGAGGCGACGCGACTGCGAATCGCGACTCACGGCCGACGGACCGGTCGTGAACGTGAGCTCGGCGACGTCCCCCAGGGGAACGATTTGCCCCGTGACCGACTTCAACGGCAGCGCCTTCAAACCTTCGAGATCGCCCTGGAATTCGTGCTTCGATCGAACGACGATCCCGAAACGGCGTTCGCCCTCGAGGACGTCCCCGACACGGTGTCCGACGGAAAGGGTCTCCGTAATCTGGTTCACGTCGGAGATCGTGAGGCCGTAGCGCGCGAGCTTGGCGCGGTCCGGCACGATGCGGAGATATCGGAGGCCCGCCACTTGCTCGACCCGGAGATCGGTGACGCCCGGCACCGCTTCGAGCACGTCGCGGATGCGATCGCCGAGCTTCGCGAGTTCGTCGAGGTCGTGACCGTAGACGAGCACCGCGACGTCGGATCGGACGCCGGCCGCGAGCTCGTTCGTACGCATCTGGATCGGTTGCGAAATGGCCACGGCGGTCTCGGGTACGGCGACGTCGAGCCTCGAGGCGATCTCCTCGCCGAGTGCGGCCTTCGTGAGTCCCTCGCGCCACGCCTCCCGGTCCTTGAGCACGATGTACACGTCGCTCTGCTCCATGCCCATGGAGTCGGTGGCGACCTCGGGCGATCCCGCACGGACGACGACCCGGACGACCTCCGGAATCGACTGGATGGCCTTCTCGATGCGTAGGTCCTGGGCCAGGGTCTCCGAGAGTGCGACACCGGGAAGACGACGTGCCTCGACGAGCACGTCGCCTTCGTCGAGCTGGGGGACGAATTCGGCACCGAGGCGCGAGAAGACGAACGCTCCCGCCGCGAGGGAGAGGACGGCTCCCGCCACGGTCCAACGACGCCGCTTCATGGCCGTCCGCACGAGGGGAACGTAGAGCGCGTGGGCCTTCCGGACGATCCACGTCTCGTCGTGCTTGCCACGGGGCACGACGAAGAGGCTCGTCAGCACGGGGACCAAGGTGAGCGAGAACACGAACGCTCCCGACAAGGCGAAGAGGACGGTAGTCGCCATGGGTCGGAAGAGTTTCCCCTCGACGCCCACGAGGGCGAGCAGGGGCAAGTACACGATGGCGATGATGAGTTCGCCGATCATGCTGGCGGAACGCACTTCGAGCGTGGCTTCTTCGACGACCTGGGTGCGCTCCCGTTCGGAGAGGTCCCGGCCGACGACGGACTTCCGCTCGCCCATGCGTCGCACGGCGTTCTCGACGATGATGACGGCACCGTCGACGAGGAGTCCGAAGTCGATGGCCCCGAGACTCATCAGGTTTCCCGAGAATCCGAACGCGTTCATCAGGGTGACGGCGAAGAGGAGCGACAGCGGGATGACCACGGCGACGACGACACCCGCGCGTACGTCCCCGAGGAGCAGGAAGAGGACGGCGATGACGAGCAACGCGCCTTCGACGAGGTTCTTCGCGACCGTGCGGATCGTGCGGTCGACCAGCGTGGAGCGGTCGTAGAAGCACTCGATGCGCGTGCCTTCGGGCAGACTGGGTCCGAGGCTCGCGAGCTTCTCCTTCACGGCGGCGGTCACGGTCCGGGCGTTCTCGCCCATCAACATGAGCGCCACACCGAGGACGACCTCCCCCTGCCCGTCCGCCGTGGCGGCACCGCGGCGCAGCTTGGGACCGAACCGCACGTCGCCGACCGTGGCCACGGTGATGGGCACCCCCTCCTTCGTGGCGCCGATGACGACGCGCTTCACGTCCTCGAGGTCCTTCACGAGTCCGAGAGAGCCGATGACGAAGTGTTCCCGTTGGTGTTCGACGTAACCACCGCCCGCGTTGGCGTTCGAGCGCTCGAGAGCGGCGACGACCTCGGACACGGAGACGCGCGCGGCCTGCAGGCGGCGCGGGTCGAGCATGACTTGGTACTGCCGATCCTCCCCGCCGAAGCTGTTCACCTCCACGACCCCCGGGACCGTGCGGAGCTGCGGGGCGATCTGCCAGTCCAGGATCTCCTCGAGCTGCATCAGGTCCAGGCGATCGTTCTTCACCGTGAACTGGTAGACCTCCCCGAGCGCGGTGGTGATGGGGCCCATCTCGGGCTTGCCGTGTTGCGCGTTCACGGCCTCGCCGGCCTCGCGCATGCGCTCGCCCACGAGCTGGCGCGCGAAATAGATGTCCGTGCCGTCCTTGAAGACGACGGTCACGACGGAGAGACCGTACTTCGACACGGAGCGGATTTCCTCGGTGCGGGGAATCCCGGCCATGGACCGTTCGACGGGCACCGTGACGTACTGCTCGACCTCCACGGGGGAGAGAGCCGGCGCCGTCGTGATGATCTGGACCTGCACGCTCGTGATGTCGGGGACGGCGTCGATGGGGAGCTTCGTGGCCGACCGGAGACCGAACAGGACGAAGAACGCCGTCGCGAGGAGGACGATCGCACGGTTCCTGAGGGACCATGCGACGACGAAGGAGAGGAACGCCATCACTCCTCCTCGGCGAACGTCTTCTTCAGGACGGCGCTCTTCAACGTGAAGACGCCCTCGTCGACGACGAGTTCACCTTCGCGGAGCCCCGAGACGATTTCGACCTTTCCGAGCGCCGACTCCCCGGCGACGACCTCGTGCTTGTCGAAGTCGGTGCCGTTCCGTACGAACACGACGGACTTCCCCCCGACCTCCGTGAGCGCGTTTCGGGGCACGACGAGGACGGGAGGACGCTTCGACGGGTCGTCCGTCGCGATGCGTGCCGAGCCGAAGAGACCCAGCCGGAGGATCTCGTCCCGGTTGCGGAGACGGATGCGCGCGGTGACGGTGCGCGCGACGGGGTCGATCTGCTTTCCGAGGTACTCCACGACGCCCTCGAAACGTTGGTCGGCGTAGGCGTTGACCACGATCTCGGCCCGGGCGCCGAGCCTCAAGCGCCCGAGGTCCTTCTCGAAGACGCGTCCCAAGAACCAGACTTCGTCGAGATCGGCGATGGTCGCGATCGTCTGCTCGGTGGAAACCGGTTGCCCGACGACGGCGTCACGACCGACGACGATGCCTCCCACGGGAGCGCGGAGGACGACCTCCGCGCCGTTTCCGCCCGCACCCAACGCGACCAGTTGTTCCTTCAAGGCCGCGGATTCCGCGGCGAGGGCGTCGGCTTCGGCCTTCGCGGACGCGACGTCCTGCTTCGCGGCGAGCCCCTTCTCCGCGAGCCCCGCGAGTCGTTCCGCGTTGGACCGCGCCGCGGTCGCTTTGGCCTCGGTCGCGAGCAAGCTTCCACGGACGCGTCCGAGCTCCGGAATGGCGACGGTCGCGAGGACGTCGCCCTTCTTCACGGCGGAGCCCTCCTTGAATCGGACGTCCTTCAGACGCCCGGGCACGGGGGAAGCGACACGCGCCGTGCGGTCGGGATCGGAGGTGACCTCGCCCGGAAGATCCAAGGTCGGCACGAGGACGGCCTTCGTCACCGGGCTCGTGTGGATCTTGGCGGCCGCGATCACTTCCTCGGACAGGGTCACCCGGGTCGGGAGTTCGTCGTGTCCGGGCTCGGCTTCCGCCGAGCCTTCCTTCTTCGAAGGGACGGCCGGTGCCGGACCTTTCCCTTCGGGCGGCGGGGGCGGTCGTTTGCATCCGACGACGCCCACGAGAACGACGACGGCGAAGCACGTGGCGACGACCCTCGCGAGGGGGGCGTTCCGGGTCGCACTCATGGTTCCCCCCGTTCGAGCGGACCGTTCCCGGCCGCCACCAGCGCCACGGACGCGACACAGGCTGCATGGCGGGCGTCCACCGCCGCGCGGAGGAACTCGACGAGACGTTCCTGGGCGAGGAGCGCGTCGCGGACACCGATGCGACCCGCCGCGATCTCGATGGCCAGGTCGGACAACGCCTTGTCGGCGCGCGCGAGGGAGTCCGCCGTGTAACCGGAAAGCTCCTCCATGCGCGACGCGTACTCGGCGCGCGCCACGTCGAACTCCGCTCGCGCGTCGCGTTCGAACTCGGCCCCCGCGGCACGTGCCCGTGCGGCGGCGGCTTCGGACTCCGCGATCTCCCCGCGGTTGGTCCGTCCGAGTCCCGGGAGCGGGATGGGCAGACCGACACCGAGGCCCAGCACCTTCTCGTCGAACCCGTCGTTCTGCACGAACGCGGAGAGGGTCGGATTGGGGACGCGTGCGCGACGGAACGCGTCGGCCCGCGACGTCCACGCGCGAGCGTCCGCCGCGAAGGCCTTCGCTTCCGGGCGCTCCGACCACGTCGATCCCGCGGTCGAAGCGACGAACGGAGCCGCACCGGCGAGCGGGACCAGGTCACCGCGGACGTCGACGTTCGAAGCGCTGCTCCCCACGAACGCCGCGAGACGCGCGAGGGAGGTCGCGCGGTCCCGTTCGAGGGCGAAGCGGTCGCGGACGAGGCGCGACTGTGCGACGTCCGCGAGTTGGGCGTCGAGGGCGGGGACGAGTCCTCGATCGGCCCGCTCCCGCGTGGCGCGTACCGATTGCGCTCCCGCGGCTTCCATCCTCCGCACGAGGGCGACTTCGTCACGTGCGGCGAGGACGCCGAAATACGCGCCCCACGCCGCCCGCGCGATCGCGCGCTTCGTGACTTCGGCACGCGCGTTCCGCGCGGCTTCGAGTTCGTTCTCGACGGCGTCCCTCCGCAATCCGCGCTGACCGGCCACCGCGACCTCCTGCGCGAGACTCGCCGTCCAGTTCACCGCCTCGGGCGTGCCCCCGGGCCCCACGCGGCGCGCGAGCGTCGCGGTGAGCACCGGATTCGACGGCAGGAGCGGTGATTCCGTGAGGACGCGCGCATCCGCGCCGCGGACCGATTCCGCTTCCCGTTCCAGCGACGGATTCGCCCGCCACGCGCACGTGACGACGTTGGCGCGGGTCAACGTGCCACACTCCGCCCTCACCTCGCGGGCAAGGAGCCCTCCCACGAGGGCCAAGCCCAGAATTGCCGTTCGTCTCGACACGACGCACCTCCGCGCACTCGGTCACGCCGCGCGGACGCGCGCCACGGCACCGTGCCGTGACCCGTCCGCGGGCTTCCACGACCACCGTCGGCACGGGACGGCGACGACGCGCCGCCCGACCGGAGGATCAGGCGCGCGGCGGACGATCGACGGAGCGGAGGGCGCCTTCGGGAGGCGGGACGGACGACGGGGGCGGGAGTAGCTCGCTGCCGGGGTCGAATGCGGCGAGGACGAAATCGGTGGCTGCGAGGGGGAGCGCGCCGCCCGAGTGGACGTGATGGCACGAAGGACAGCCCGGAGGGCAGTCGTGCGCGTCGCAGTCCTCCTCCTCGTGGGAATCTCCGTGGGCGACGAGGGTGACGACGTCGGACGCCACGTGGACGAACCCGGACACGTTCACGGCACCGAGGACGACCGCCACGCGCATGAGGGCGACCACCACGCGGAGCGCGGCGCGGGCGAATCCTCGGAGTCGGGCGTGCCGGAACGGCATCACCCCTCCATCGTGCGCGGGCGAACGTCGACATTCAACCGCGTTCGTCTCGACCACATCCTCGCACATCCGTTCCTTGTACGATCCCCGGGCGGTGCGGTACGACGAACGTCGATGAGCGGAAAGCGATTCGACGCCACGATCGCCGAACAGGACGTCCTCACGACGCGGGACAAGCGGGTCCATTCCCGGTTCAAACTCTGGTTCCCCGTGACGTTGGTCTACGGCAAGAAGCAGGTGTGGGCGATGTGCCGGGACGCCAGCGCCGGAGGGATGAGCATCGCGAGCTCGGCCCACGTGAACGTCGGCTCGAGCGTGACGTTGCGGTTCCGGGTCAGCCCGTCGGAGGAGAAGGACCGCGTCGCGACGGGGAAGGTTCTCCGCGTCGTTCTCGACGCCGACGATCCCGACGGCACGTGGCCGCACCACATCGCCATCGCGTTCGACGCCCCCATCGAGGAGCTCGCGGGGGTCTTCCAAGCGCGTGCGACCGAGCCTCCCCCGGGTCCGGACTCGTCGCTCCCGCCTCGCTGAACGCGTCCGGGTCCGGACGAGCGCGCGGCGGTCGGTCAGGCGCGCGGCCGCGTCGCGAACGCTTCGGCGAACGTCGTGTCGTAACGGCCTTCTGCGAACTCCTCGGTCGCCATGACGGCACGTACGAAGTCCATGTTCGTCACGAGCGGCGCGATCGTCGTGGTGGCGAGCGCGCGATCGAGCTCGCGTATCGCGGCCTCCCGCGTCTCGCCCCAGGCGACCACCTTCGCGATCATGGGGTCGTAGTAGGGCGTGACCTTGGAACCCGCCGCCACACCGGCCTCGATGCGGACGCGATCGGATTGCACTTCCCCTCCCCCGCCGACCCACGCGAGGGAGTCGATGGGGCCGGGCTTGGGAATGAATCCCTTCCAGGGATCTTCCGCCGTGACGCGGGCTTCGATGGAGTGGCCTTTGGGCTTCCGATCGAGCGCGGGAAGCGGACGCTTCGCCGCGATCTCGAGTTGCCGCTCGACGAGATCGACGCCCCAGACCATCTCTGTGACGGGATGCTCGACCTGCAAGCGGGCGTTCACCTCGAGGAAGAACAGGTTGCCCTCGGCATCCGCCACGAACTCGCACGTACCTGCGCCGACGTAGCCGACGGACGCGACGAGCTTCTCCGCCGACGCGTGCAACTTCGCGCGACGTTCGGCGCCGGCGGCGCCCTCGAAGAAGGCGGCCGGTGAAGGCGTCTCCTCGATGATCTTCTGGTGGCGGCGTTGGATGCTGCATTCACGTTCGCCGAGGACCCAACACGTGCCCGCGTGGTCGCGGAGGATCTGCACCTCGATGTGCCGGGGCGCGGTGACGTACCGCTCGAGGTAGACGCGCGCGTCGGCGAAGGAGGCCTTGCCGCGATCGGAACAGCTCTTCACCGCGCGTTCGAGGCCGGCCTCTTCGCGGACGATCTGCATACCGATGCCGCCGCCGCCGCCGACGGCCTTGACGATGATCGGGTATCCGATGCGGGCCGCCGCGGCGCGCACGGCATCCATGCCTTCGGGCGTGTCCCAGGCGATGGGTTCGTCGGTGCCCGGAACCGGCGCGATGCCCGCGGCGAGCGCGACGTGGCGGGCCTTCATCTTGTCGCCGAACGCGTCGAGAACGTCCGGCGGCGGCCCGACGAAGACGATGCCTTCCGCCGCGAGGGCTCGGGCGAAGTCCGACTTTTCGCTGAGAAAACCGTATCCGGGGTGGACGGCTTCGGCCCCGGTCTTCTTCGCCGCGGCGACGACGGCCGCCACGTTCAAGTACGAGTCCTTCGCGGGAGCCGGGCCCACGAGGACGGCCTCGTCGGCGTCCTTCACGTGGGGCGCTTCGGCGTCGACGTCGGAGTGGATGGCCACCGTCGCGATGCCGAGGCGCTTGCACGTACGCATCACGCGTCGGGCGATCTCGCCGCGGTTCGCGACCAGGATCTTGCGGAACGGACGCTCGCTCGTCACTGGAGGAAGTCCTTGTCCTTGAGTTTCTTCGGGATGTACTCCTCCGTCACGAACGAGATGCTCTTCGTGAGGAGGGCGTCGACTTCCATCTTGAACCCGTTGTCGAGGAGCGACGTGATCTCCCGTTGCCACTTCTTGTCGGCGAACCAGGGGTACTTCCGCATCTGGTCGGCGCGGGCGATGTCTTCCTTCGTCAGCTTGATCGTCGCCGCCGGCGTGAGCGAGAACTTCTTGTAGTCGAAGGCGCTCATTCCGAGGAAACGCACGCCCGGGACGGCCATGCGCATCGACTCGTAGGCGAGGTTGATCGAGCCCTGCTTGAGGACGGAGTAGATGTAGAGCCCCCACGGATCGTTGTCGACGAGGACGTAGATGGGGAGCTTGAGCTCCGTCGACATGCGCTGGAGGAGGCGCCGCGCACCGCGGGCCGCCTGCCCTTCGCTCGTCATCAGGATGCAGTTGTGCTTCTCCCAGAACTTGTCCTCGTTGAGGCGGTGGAAGATGGCTTGCTTCTCGACGAGGAGGATGAAGTCGGCCTTCGTCGAGACGAACTTGAGCTGGTCGTCCTCGCAGATGCTGGGGATGCCCCAGCCCCCGCGGCCCATCTTCGAAAGATCGATCTGGTCGCCGGCGTCGTTGACCGTGAGCTTGCCCACGACGAGTCCACGGCGGTTCGCGAAGAGGTGGAGCTCCTCGCGGAGGGCGTCGATGCCGACCTCGAGGTCCTCGATGATCGGATCGCTCTCGCTCTGGTCCTCGAAGGTGTTCTCCTGGGTACCTTTCAGCGTGTGCTTCGTCATGTAGAACATCTGACGGATGCTGATGGTCTTGCCCTCGTCGATGAGGGTCTTGCAGCCGTTCGCCACGAGGAAGGTCTGCATGAACTTGCGGGCCATGCTCGTGTTGAAGAACTCGCGCTGCTGCATCTTGTCGCCGAGCTCGATGATCCGCTTCTTCTCGTTGAAGGCGACGTTCGAGAGCGTGCGCTGACGGAGGGCGATGGTCGGGTTCTGCCCCTTCTGGACCGTCTTCAGGCTCTGGAGGGCGAGCTTCTCGATCTTCGCGATCGTCTTCTGGTCTTTTTCGGTCGACTTCGCCGCCGAGGTCTTCGAGGTGGCCATGGTCCTGGGTTCCCTTCGGGAGGGATGATGAAACGGGGGAATTCGGGAGGGTGAGCTCGCGCGGGCGCGCGGGGCGCGGACACGCGCCGGAGTTCGGGACGATCAGCCCAGCGGGAGCGACTGCTGACGCCCGCGTGTCGGGGCCGGCTTCTTCGACTTGCCGGATGCCGGCGCCGACTTCGCCGGGACGGGCGCGACCTTCGTCTTCGCGTCCTTCGCGGCGACGACCTTCGTGGGCTTGGTCGTCTTGGCATCCGCGGCCTTCGCGGCGACCTTCGGTTCGGGAGCCGCCTTCGCCGCACCCTTCGACTTGCCAGCCTTGCCGTTCTTCGCGCCGTTTTGCGCCTTGGAGGCCGCGGCGGGAGGTGCGCCGCCGTCGTCGTCACCGGGCGGCGGCATGCTCGGTGCGGTCGGCGGGTTCGGCTCTTCCTTCGACTCCTCGGCGACGCGCACGAAGTTCGGGAGCGCGGAGTGGAAGCTCTTCTCGATGTCCTCCTTCTTCATCTTGAGGAGGACGGACATCGCGTTGGCGACCTCCGGAATGTAGCGCTGGAAGATCCCGAGGCGCTTCTGCTCGCTCTCGGCACGCGCCCGGGCGCGGATGTGCATGCCGAGCTTGCGGCCGCACTCCTGCACGGCGAGACGCATCTCGCGCATGAGATCGTCGTAGTGGGCGACGGCCTCCTTCGCCTCGCTCGTGAAGGGTACCCACACGCTCGCGAGGTGGACGACGATGGCGAGCGGCCCGACCGGGAGCGACCCCTTCGGCTGCTGGAGCTCGTAGGACTTCCAATTCGTCTGGTAGACCGACTCGCTGATCGCGCAGGCCTTCGGCTGGTACTGCAGCGGCACGCGGTTCGCGAAGCGCATGATGTCGGCCGTCTCGTCGATGGGGAGATCACCGCCGTAGGCGAGGCCGACTTCGACGACGAACGGGTTGCCACGGTAAACCGACGGCGGCCGGGTCGTGGAAACGTAGAACTCGGCGTTGAAGCGGCGCTTCAGACCGGCGACCAAGAGCTCCTCTCCGATGGGCACGACGGACGAGGCCGACGGTGCCATGACCTTCACCTCGCCGAGAGCCTTGTGGAGCGCGTCGACCGAATCGCCGATGAGCGTCGTCGCCTGGGTCTTCGGGCTGACCTTCGCCATCTTGCAGATCTCGTCGGCGACGGCAGGCGAGACGCGCGAGAAGTCGTCGATGAGGACCTGCTTCACGGTCTTTCCGGGCGAGTCCTGCAGCATGTTGAGGAGCATGCCGAGCTCGACGCCGTGGGGATGCGGCTTGATTTCCTGGGCCTCGCGCGGGAGGACGTCCGACACGCGCGGGAAGTGGACGGCCTCGGCCTTGGGCGGCTGGAACGTGAGCTCGAGGTGCGGGTTCGCGACGACGGTCTGCTCGAGGTACGCCTCGACGCCCGTGCGGCCCCCGCGGTAGGCGGCCACGAGCTCGATCTCGACGCGCGTGCCGTGTTCCTTCGCCCACTCCACCGTCTCGTCTTTCACGACGTCGGGCTGGTTCCGCTTGGTGTCGATGCGGAGTTCGATCTTGTGGGCGGGCCTTCCCTTGCCCGTCTTGGAGACGATGCTCATGGGGCGGCCGGTGGTCAGCTGGCCGTAGAGTCCCGCCGCGCTGATGCCGATACCCTGCTGGCCGCGGGACTGCTTCAGACGGTGGAACTTGGAACCGTAGAGGAGCTTCGCGAAGATCTTCGGGATCTGGGGCTTCACGATGCCGGGGCCGTTGTCCTCGATGGCGACACGGAAACGGCCTTCGGAGACCTCGCGGATCTCGACCTTGATGGCAGGCAGGATGCCGGCCTCCTCGCAAGCGTCGAGGGAGTTGTCGACGGCCTCCTTCACGGTGGTGAGGAGGGCCTTCGCGGGGTTGTCGAAGCCGAGGAGGTGGCGGTTCTTCGTGAAGAATTCGCTGACCGAAATCTCACGCTGCCGGGACGCCATCGTCTCGGCGGTCGCACGCCGCGCGGGGACGACCTTGGAGTCGGGTCCCTTCGTTTCGGCCGGTTCGTTTTTCTCCGCCGCTCGCGCGGCTCCCGTTTTCGCGGACTTCGCCATGACCTCGGGAGCGGTAACCGAGGGGGTGAACAAATGTCAACACGTTCACGGCGAACGTGCGGTAGGACTTCCGTCAGGGGACCCGCCGTAAATGATCCGAAATCCGGTCGCGATCCTGATCCTCCTCACGGGGCTCAACTTCCTCAATTACCTCGATCGGTTCGTGGTCGCGGCGGTGCTCCCGAAGATGGAGACGGCCCTGGGGTTGAGCCATTTCCAGGGAGGATTCCTCGCGACCATCTTCCTCGTCGGGTACTTCCTCACGAGCCCGATCTTCGGCCGGCTCGGGGACACCGGAAGTCGGAAGATGCTCATCGCCATGGGCGTCGCCGTCTGGAGCCTGGCGACCGTCGCCTCCGGATTCGCGACGAGCGCGACGTCCCTCGTCGTCGCGCGCGCCCTCGTGGGCGTCGGGGAAGCGAGCTATGCGACCCTCGCGCCCACCGTCCTCGACGACATCGCACCGCCCGAAAAGCGCGGTCGATGGCTCTCCATCTTCTATCTCGCCACGCCCATCGGCTCGGCTTGCGGATTCTTGGTCGGCGGCGCCGTGGAGAAGGCCTACGGCTGGCGCGAAGCCTTCTACGTCGCGGGTGGCCCCGGCATCGTCCTCGCGCTCCTTTGCCTCGCGATCGCCGAACCGCCGCGCGTCGTGACGGCCGCGAAGGAGAAGTTCCTCGACGCGATGAAGAACCTCTTCGCCGTGCCGAACTACCGCCACGGGGTCCTCGGGTATTGCGCGTACACGTTCGCCATCGGCGGCTTCTCGTTCTGGGCGCCGTCGTTCCTCGTGGCCCGCTACAAGATGGAACTCGGCCACGCGAACTTCGTCTTCGGCGGCGTCACCGTGATCACGGGCGCCATCGGCACGGTCCTCGGCGGGTTCCTGGGGGATCGCGCCGTGAAGACGAGGCTCGGTCCGGAACCTCACTCCGAGGACGCGGTGGAGCGCGCGACCGTGCTCGGAAACCTGCGCGTGTGCGCCTGGGCCTCCATCGTCGCCGCTCCCCTCGCGGCCATCGCGTTCCTGATGCCGACCGCGACGACGTTCTTCGCCGTCGTGTTCCTTTGCGAGATCGCCGTGTTCCTGACGTCGTCGCCGGTGAACGTCGTCATCTTGCGCTCCGTGCCCCATCACCTCCGCGCGAGTGCCATGGCGATCAGCATCTTCGCCATCCACCTGCTCGGTGACCTCTGGTCTCCGCCTCTCATGGGCAAGCTCGCCGATCACATGCCGATGCAGCTCGCCATGCAGGCCATGCCGGTCGCCATCGTCGTCAGTGCGCTGCTTTGGTGGAAAAGACCGAGTACCGCTCCGGCTGGGTGAGTTCGCGCGCGCGCAGGTGCTCGATGACGCGTGCGCCGTCCACGCGCAGCAATCCGACCGCACGTCGCGTCAATCGCACTGACGCGCGTCGTGGAACGAATCCATTCCCCGTCGCGCACGAGGAAATCAACGCGACTCGACCGTCCAGGGGCATGTGGCATCGACACCCACATGAACTCACTCCCGAAGACGCTCCGCGCCGCCCCTCTCCCCAAGGTCCGTTCGCTCGCTCTCCACTCCCTCCCTCTCCCCCTGTTCCTGGTCGCGTGCGGCATGGTCGCCTGCAGCGGGTCCACGAACTCCGACCCTCCGACGTCGACGACGACGTCCGAGGGGCCGAACGCACCGTCGAACTGCACGTGCCGCGTGGACGTGAACGGCACCGGCACCACGCTGTCGTGCGGTGAATCCGCCTGCCTCGAAGGTTCCACGTTCACGTGCGAACAGGACGGCCCCGTGGAGACGTCGGGGTGCCACGCACCGTCCACGTCGGCTCCGAACTCCCCCGCGAAGACGTCCGTCGCCGATGCGGGAACGACGGGCCGCACGACGACTTCCACGCCCCAAGATGCGGGCGCGCCTCCGAAGTCGACGTCCGCCGACGCAGGATCGCCCGCGACCCCCGTCGACGCGGGACCGTCACGCACGACGGGTTCTACGACCGGAGGGACCTTCACGTTGTCCGACGGCGTCCGCGTGGTCTGCCAATCCGGAACCGTCCTGTCGCTGAGTTCCGGCGGCTATCTCCTGAACGCGAGTTCCTGCGATCGACCGAAGATCCATTCCCTTTCCGTCCTCGTCGATTCCCTCTCGCGGACGGATTTCGTGTGCTCCGGAGGATCGTCGCCCGAAGCCCTCGCGACGCTCACGGTCACCTACGCCGACGGACGGGAGTACGTGGACGCCGGCCGCTGCACGCTGTCGGTCACGCGGCAGGTCGCGGGGAGCGGAACGTCCGTGAACGTCTCCATTCGCAGCGCCACCTTCACGTCGCGGGAGATTCAAGGCCTCACCGGGTCGTTCACGGCGACGACCTCCCCGTGAGGAGGGGTCGGGTCGCGGAACTGGATTCCGGACGATCCACTTCGCCGCGCGGGGGATCCGAGCGGGCCGGGCCTCCCACGCCACGGCCGCGACAATTGGCCCGCTCGGGGTCATTCCGACGTGGCGCGAGTTTCGCAGTGAGGACGGCATGCTCCGAACTGCCCTCCTCCTCGGCGCCGTCGTCCTGACGGCAGCTTGCAGCTCCGCTCCGGCGGGTGACCTCGAAGGTGACGACACGGAAGACGCCAAGGAAGCGTCCGGACGTGCGACGGCCGGAGAGCAGGGTGCCGGCGCGACGGCCGGAGGGTTCGCAGGTGGCGACGCGGGCGCGTCGAGTGCGAGCGCGTCGTGCTCCACGGGCGGAGCCACGCGGGAGTGTTTCCCGTTCGCGTCCGGAAAGGCGGGCGTCGGGATCTGCAAAGCCGGCACCGAGACCTGCACGAAGCGCGGCGAGTTCGGGGACTGGGGATCGTGCTCGGGCGCGGTCGGCCCCGGGACGGAGGTCTGCGGCGACGGCCTCGACAACGATTGCAACGGCGTCGTCGACGACGGGTGCGCGAAGGACGGGGGCGTGGACGCGCCCGCTCCCGGCCAACCCGTGAGTGGCGTCCTCGAGTTCCACCATTTGCCCGACACGGCCCGGTGGACCAACTGCCTCAAGGTGCAAGTGAACGGCGGTCCCGAGACCGACCTCGGATGCAACAAGGGCGCACCGCTGCTCTCGGCCAACGTCGTCGTGAACGCACCGCCGGCGTGCAACGTGGTCCGCTTGAACCTCTATTCGAACGGGAAGTTCAACAAGTCGACGTCGAACCCCGCCGACGTGGCCAAGTCGTTCGTCATCCAGAAGCTCGGCCCGGGGAACTTCTCCGTCAAGTGCAACGACAACGGGGACAACGACTTCAACGATCTGAACCTCACGATGAATGCCAAGGACGGCGTCCTCTTCACCATCGAGAACACCGGAATCGCGTGCAACTGAGGCCGACCGCCGGGCCCGTCGCGGCCATTTCCGCGACGGCGGAGGCGACGTCGGAGTAAGAGGACGCGATGCACGCCGATCACCCGATCTTCCTCGATGCCCTGGCCGCGAAACGCCAGGTCGAGATCCGCTTCTTCCACGCCAAGGAGAAGAAGGAGCTCGTCCTGACGTGCGCTCCACTCGATTTCGGACCGCTGCGCGGGTCGACGGACGGCCTCGAGCGCTACCAGCTCTGGGACCTCCACGGGAAGCGGAAGCCCTTCAACGTCACCGTGCTCCCCTCCGACGTGAAGGCGATCCGGATGCTCGACGCCACGTTCGACCCTGCGGAGATCGTCACGTGGGCGTTCAAACCAGGCGCGTGGAACGTGAAGCGATCCTGGGGTCCGTTCAGCTGACGAAGTTTCCCAGGGAACGTCGCTCCCCCGTCGTCAGGCGGCGACGGTCTCGCCCAGCTTGTCGGGGGCGGTGATGGCATCGCCCTTCGGGATCCAATCGTCGTCCGGGCCCTCGGGCGGAAGGACGACGGGCTTGCCGTCGTAGCGGAGGCGCTTGCCCGGGAAGAGGAACGTCTTCACCAGGTAGACGAACAGGGACTTCTGCTCGAGCGCGGGATCGATGTGCCCGTGGATGCGCTCGTAGTGGGCCTTCGCGGTGAGGCTCCAGTGGAGACCGGGCTCGTCGTGGTGGATGCCGTGGAACCCGTTGTTGAACGTGATCCAGTTGAAGATGCGGCCCACGAAGTTGCGGGAGTGGTTGTACGGGTGGTCCTTGTCGCAGCCGTCGTGCTGGACGTAGTTCACCGACGTGATCCCCCACACGGCGAACAGGTGCGGGAGGACGACGTAGAGGAGGCACTTCCTCCAATCGACGAAGAGGAGGATGCCCTTCACGGCCCACGTCGCCGTCGCCTCGACGAGGAACTGGCGGTACCAGTCCGGGTACTTCGCCTTCATCACCTTGGCGTAGCGGAAGTTCGCGCCCGTGACGTCGAACCCGACGCGGGGGAAGAACGCGATGGCGTTCAGCAGGTTCCATCCGAAACGCACCTTCGTGGTGCGCATCACGTCGCGCCGCTCCTGGGTGTACTTGTGGTGGCTCAGATTGTGTCCGGGAACGTACTCGCTGACCGGAAAGCCGTAGGAGAGGGTCAGCACCACCTGGAAGATGCGGTTGTGGATCCGCTTCTTGAAGACGGGCGAGTGCAGCGAGTTGTGCGTGATGACGGCGCAGAGCCAGGAGAGCACGCACGTGAGGACGACGAGCGGCACCGCGATGGCGAGGTTCTTCGGTGCCAAGGTCCACTGCGCGATCACGAGCAGCCAGTACGTGGCGATGAACGCGAGGGTCCGGCGGTCGGCGGCGTAGCGCAACATGGCTCGAGGCCGGTTCTAGCGCCGCTCGGAGGGTCCGTCGAGCTTTGGGAGGTGCCCGCGGACCGCGAAATCCCGTTCACGCAGCCTTCGCCCGAGCCACGGCGTGCGGCACAAGATGCAACGAAAACGAGTAGATACTGACCTGGGGCGGACCGCCCAGGCTCGTGGGGAAGAGGGAACCATCGAGGACGAAGAGACCGCGGACGAAATGGTGCTCCCCCGTCGAACGGACGACACTCGACCTCGGGTCCTCGCCCATGCGCATCGTCCCCATGGGGTGCACCGCGGTCATGGGCACACCGTGGGGACGGACGAACGACGTGTCGAGTGCGTCGAGTTCCTTCGCGTTCCGGAGGACGACGGACGGGATCGCGGGGATCGTCACTTCCTTCGCGCCCGCCGCGAAGAGGATCCGCGCGCACGCGACGAGCCCCTTCGCGAGTTGCACGCGATCGGGTTCCTCCATGCGGTAGCGGATCTTCGGGCGGTCGTCCTCCACGGTCACTTGCCCACGCGTCTCGTCGTGGACCATGGCGGTGAGGACCGCGAGGTTCCGGTAGCTTCGCATGGCGGTCATGTGCCGTGCGCCGAAGCCGGGGAGCGTCGACGCGGTGCCGATCGGATGCGCGAACGCGGGGACGATCCACACGCGGCGATCGCTTCCTTCCTCGAACGACAGGTGCTCCGTGCATTCGGCGCTCTGCGGAATCCCGCGATGTCCGACGATTTCCTCGTCGAAGCGGCCCGCCACCACCGCGCCGGGATGCATCCGCAGGTTCCGACCGATCTGGGAGTGGGGATCGCGGATGCCGCTCGCGAGGGCGAGAGCGGCGGATCCGACGGCACTCGCCGCGAGGACGACGACCCTGGCGCGTACGCGGACCATGGCGCGCGGAGCTCCACGCGCGTCGGTCGCGACGCCGACGACCCCGGCGACCTTCCCGTCGTCGACGAGGATTCGCGTGACGCGGACGTCGGGATGGATGGTCGCGCCGAGCGATTCCGCTTCGGGGAGCACCACCTTCGACGCGTTCTGCTTGGCGTCGTACGCGCACCCGAGCTCGCAGTAGCCGCTCCCTCGGCATCCCACGCGGTTGTGCGCGAGCGTGCCGCCTTTCCACCCGAGGGCGTCGATGCCGGCGAGGAGCTTGCCGTTGTTGGCGTTGACCTGGTGCTTCTCGATGGGAACGACGGAGAGCTCGCGCTCGATGCGTTCGAACGCGGGCACCATGTCCGAAGGGCGCGCGCCGACGACGCCGTACTTGTCGGCCCAGAGGTCGAGGATCGCGTCGGGCGTGCGCTTGCAGAGGTTCGTGTTGTGGATCGTGCTCCCGCCGACTCCCCTTCCCTGCAGGACCCGGATCGCGAGATCGTCGGTGGCGCGGCCACCTCCGTCCTGGAAGAGGAGCGGGAGCATGTGATCCTCCCGCTGATCGAAGTCGGCGGGAACGTGGTGCCCCCCCTCCTCGAGGACGACGACGCGCAGACCCGCGCGCGCGAGTTCGCGCGCGGCCACCGATCCGCCCGCCCCCGAACCGACGACGACGGCGTCCACGTCCAAGGAGACGTCCTTCGTGAACGTGCGTCCCGGCTCGATCACGTGCCGTCCCCCGAGGCGCTCGGGACGAGCGGGCCTTCGTAGCCGAGGATCGACCACGTGCGCGCGTCCCGGTAGTAGCCCATGAACACGAGCGCTCGGAGACCGTCGAATCCGCCCCGGAGGAGGTCCTCGTCCGCGGCCTCCATCGCGGCGAGGACGGCGTCTTGCGCGTCGGGCGGGAGGCGGGTGAAGCGCGCGGAGTACCCCGAACGGAACGGCGCGAAATGTTCGACGTACACGAAGCAGCGCCCCAGATCACGACGGAGCGGAGCCGCCATGTTCGCGACGTACGCGTCGACGAAACCGGCGACGTCGGTCTCGTCGGGAGTCGGGACGGACGGGTCACCGGGACGATCCGAGGCGACGATCCGACGGGCGAGAGCCTGCACGAGGACGAACTGCCAAGGAGAGAGCGCGACGAGCCGCCTCCGGTCCTTCGGATCGATCACGTACCCGCGGGTGCGGACGAATCCGAGGGTCGCCATGGCGACACCGAACGCGCCGAGTCCGAGCGTGGCGCGGACCATCGCGCGACGCCCGAAGCGTGCCGGCGTCGGGTTCCTGCGATGCGGCACGGGGCGCTTCGTCGATTCCGTCACGGCCCCTCCACCATTGCCGTAAAGTCCGGGTTCCGCAAGCGGAGGTCTCCGGGATGCACGTGTTCGGACTCACGGGTGGAATCGCGTCGGGCAAGTCGACCGTCGGTCGGCACTTCCGTGCGCGAGGTGTCCCCGTCGTCGACGCGGACGCCCTCGCACGGGACGTCGTCGCGAAGGGCACCCCGGGTCTCGCCGAGCTCGTGGCCGCTTTCGGCGACGGGATCCTGGACGCGGATGGCCAGCTCGATCGAAAGCGTGTGGCGGCGCTCGTCTTCGGGGACGACGCGAAGCGTCGGATCCTGAACGCGGCCACGCACCCGCGCATCGCCGCCGCGTCCAAGGCCGCGATGGACGACCTCGCGACCCGCGGTGAACCGCTCGTCGCGTACGAAGCGGCTCTCCTCGTGGAGAACGGCGTCGCGGACGCCTTCCGTCCCCTGGTGGTCGTGGCCGCGTCGGAGGCGACCCAGAGAGCCCGCGTGATGCTCCGCGACGCGGCCACCGCCGAGGAAGCCGACGCGCGAATCCGGTCGCAAGTGCCCCTCGCCGACAAGATCGCGAAGGCCGACCACGTGATCACGAACGACGGGACCCTCGACGCCCTCCTCGATCGCGCGGACGAGGTCCTCGACGCGATCTGCTCCACGGTCGGTGTCGACGTGCGACGGTACCCGCGCCCCGCTCGCGCCGGGACCTGACCTCAGGGACCGCTCTCTTCGCCGAAACCGCGGATACGGAGCTTCGCACGACGCATCGGCTGCGAGGACTCCTCGGGATGGAGCACGAGCACGAGCACGTCGTCGAAGAGGCGATCGGTGCCCACCTTCGTCACGAGCACGGGGACGCGCACCAGCACGTCGCCCGGTCCCATTTCCTCGGGACGCGGCTGCGATTCCGGGGCGCCGAGTTCGTCGTATTCGTAGCGCTCGACGTGGGCCTCGTCGAACAGGTCGGCACCGCGGAGCTTCGACGTGTGGAGGTTCTTCATCCGCCGGCGGAGATCGTCGACCAAAGCGGACCTCGGCGTGCGTCCTCGGGAGCCGATGGCGGACGCGTCGGGCGTGAAGAGCAGCGGGACGAGCGATTCGTCCTCCGTCTCGAACGCGTGGGCGAGCGCGGCGAGCACGTCCCCGACGGCCTCGTCTCCCACGCTCTCACGGACCGTGACGACGCCACGGGCCAGGGGATGGGTCGCCGGGAGAGGCGGCGAGTCGGCGACGTCGAGCGCGACGCCGTCCGGACTCCGCGCCGCGGGATCGAGGCGCGACGGACCGTGGGTCCCCGAGGGGGGACGGACGTCCTTCGCTCCGTGCCCGCACGATGCGGGAGCGGAGATCACGATGCACGACGCGATTCCCGCGACGAAGCGTGCGCGATCAGAACGGTTCGATCTTCGGATCTTGTCCACGGTGCAATGTCACGATCGCACCGTCGTCGATCTTCTTCCAGCGCGAATGGGCGAGGGTCTCGTGGACGTCGTCGAAGTCGCTGGCGATCATCACGAAGTGCATCTGGGCCGGTGACGGCGTCTTCGCCCGGAGGATGGCGTCGTCCCCGAGGAGCGCGTCCGCGTCGTCCTTTCCTCGGTACACGCGGTAGGCCATGTCGGCGCGCTTGTGCACGCCCACGATGGTCTCGCCGTTCGACACGAGGACGTTGAGCCGGCTCGGCTTCCCCGAGACCTCGGCGATCATCCCGTCGACGACGGCGAAACTCGAACGCAGCGCCTCACGGATGGCCTGCGGCTCGACCACCGCGTCGTTCAGGCGTCCGGCGTCGTGCAGGAAAGAGAGGAACACGTGGAAGAAGATCTCGGAGTCGGTCTCGCCGCGGATGCTGCTCTGGAGGAACTCCGGGATGCTCGCGCGGAGGCGATCACGGACGGCGTCCCACTCGTCGAGCGTGCCCGTCTGCGCGAAGAGCCACTGACGCGAACGGAACGGATGGGTGTTCTCGGTCGAGAACGATCCCACCGTCGCGCTGCGCACGTGTCCGACGACGATGTCGCCGCGCACGTCGCTCGCCAGCTTCGCGACGTCGATCTCCTCGCTCTCGTCCAGGGGCCGGCGCCGCATGAGCACCTCCCCACCCTGGTAGAAGCCGAGTCCCCACGCCCAGGGGGGCGACGACGTGCCGTTCGCGCTCGACTCGGGACTCCGCGTCCGCACGCGCAACGCGTCGGTTTCCGAGGAGAGCACGCGGCCGGCGAGGTCGGCGCGGTTCCCGATGAGTCCGAACAATCGAGCCATTCGATGATCCTCTTTTCCGACCTGTCCGAACGCGGCGTGTGTCCTTAACCGTACGGTAAGGACGCCGTCGGCGCTCGTCCTACTTTCGCGCGCGGAAAGGTGGGACATCCTCCGCGGACGCGTCGCGACTTCGCGGCGCACCCCCGTGCGAGAACGACGACTCCGTGCGTCGTCGCGCTCGCGTCTCCACCATGGTCGCGACGCCCTGGACCAACCAGGGAGCGCTCACGGCGAGGACGATGGCGAAGGGCCAGAGGGGAACGGGGGTCATCGCGTGCCGACCTCGTCCTTCTGCCACACACGGGCAGAACGACGCCAGCGTCGCGTGCGGATCGGCTCGTCGAAATGCGGCGAGCTTCGTCGCACGTCGGGGACGGGCGGCGCCGGTCGACCCGACGGCGTCAGGTGCGGTCGTGTTTGGTCGCGGGAGTCACGATGAAGGGCACGACGTGCTCCTTCGCCTCGAACCCCGCACGGTACGCCGAAGCGGCCTGCTGGCTCGTGAACGGACCCACGCGGACGCGGTACCACGTGCCCCGCTCGGGAACGTGCGCCTCGACGACGTACGCCTTGTGTCCACGGGCGCGGAGTTGGTCGGCGAAGGTTTGGGCCTCCCCCTGCGCGCGGAAGGAACTGACCTGGAGCGAGTAGCCTCCCTCGTGGCCGGCCGCGGACGAGGGCGCCGGCGGTTCGTTGACCTGGGCGGATTCGTTCGCGACACGCGTGAGGGTGTCGCGCGGACGGGTCACGACCGGCGAAGCTTGGAGGACGTTCTGCGCCGGGAGCGGCACGACCGGAAGCCGATCGGAGGGGGGCGGCGCGGCGGGCAGGCCCGCCGAAGGATCGGAGCCTTCGACGGCGAGGAGCGCCGCAGCGCGCGGGTTGCCCCCCTTCACCGCGGCGAGCGCGGTCGTCGGACGATCGCTGTCGCTCAGGATTCCCGGGAACGTCACGTCCTTCGCCGACAGCTCGGACATCTTCGCCCGGGCGTCGGCCGCGTTCTTGGAATTGCCGTTGCGTTGCGCCACGAGTTCGCCGAGAGGGTCCGACGGGGTCGCTTTCGCGGTGGAGTGACGCCCCGCGAGCGCGAGCCCCGCGAAGAGCACGCACGCACCGCCGAGCGCGACGAAAGCGACCGTCACGCCACGGGGCGTCCGACCGTCTCCATCCCCTTCTTGAAGCTGCTCGAGGTTTCGCACGGCGCCGTGATCCATCGTCCTTCGATAAACGAGGACGGCGCGAACGGACAAATTTCCGGCGGTCTCCGAGGACGCCCCGGAGGTCAGTGGTCCCCGCACAACGCGAACACTTGCGCGGCTTTCCAGAAGGTCTCCTCGGTCTCCATGCGCGGGTCGCTGTCGGCGACGATGCCGCCACCCGCCGCGTACACGCCTTCGCCGCGCGTAACCGACGGCGCGCCCGACTTCGCTCGCGTACGATCGTGACCTTCCGCGACGTGGAGTTCCAACGTCCGGATCGCCATCGCCAGCGTGAGCCGACCGTCCCGCCCGAGCGCCCCCATCGCACCCGTGTAGAGGCCGCGACGGAAGTCCTCGAGCTCCGCGATGATCTCCATGGCGCGGACCTTGGGAGCGCCCGTCACGCTTCCACACGGGAGCATCGCCCGCACGACGTCCGACCGCGACGCCCCCGGACGACGACGCGCCACGACGTCGGCGACGCGGCTCGTCACGGTGCGTCCGCGGGTGAGCACCGGTTCTCCACACACCCTCACGCTCCCGGGTTCCGCCACCCGTCCCAGGTCGTTCCGGTGGAGGTCGACGGCCATCGTCAGTTCCGCGCGCTCCTTGGGGCTCGCGTCGAGTTCGGCGGAGAAGGCCGCGTCGGAGGCGGCGTCGGCGCCGCGCGGACGGGTGCCCTTGATGGGCGACGAACGGAGCTCGTCGCCGTTCACGGAGAGGGCGAGTTCGGGACTGGTACCGAGGACGACGTCGTCGGGGAATTCGGCGTAGAAACCGTAGGGTGCGGGAGCACGTCGGAACATGCGCGCGAACGCCTTTCGCGGGTCCCCCTCCCAGTCGAAGCGGAACGCACGGGCGACGTTCACTTGGTAGACGTCGCCGGCCGCCACGAACTCGAGAACGCGACGTACGCGCGCGGCGTGGGCGTCGTCGTCCGCCGCGGACCGGGGACGCGGGCGGAGGACGAAGTCGCCGTCGGCACCGACGGCAGCATGCGCGTGCAACGCGTCGTGGAGCCTCCCGACGGCGTCGACGTCGTCCCCTTCCAGCGTCACGACCCCGGTCGCGCGCTCGATGCGCACCACCGCATCGTAACGGGACCACGCGGGCGAACGCCATCGCGGCTCGGACAGCCCACGGAGGTCCGAGTGTCGCTCGAGACTCCGGAACGCCTCGTACGGCACGACGCCGAACCACTCCGGCGCCGCGGGCGATCCGTTCCATCCGATGGCGCGGGTCGGGTCGGAAGGCTCCGGCACGAAGGCGTCGGAAGTCGCGACGGGGGACACGGCCACGAAGTCGAAGCGGGCGTCGGACGCGTACAGCGCCGCGCGTGCATCGGAGACCAGCATCGCGAGACCGGGACGCGTGGCCAATCGAGCGGCGACGGCGAACGGATCCGGAGGCAGGTCGACGCGACGGACGAACACGGAACGTGGCTCTAGGCGAGGTTTCCTTCGAATGGAACGATGCCGAACGGGGTGGCCACGACCGAATCGAGCGGAGCATGCACCGTCGTGTCGGGCCAAACGATGACGCGCCGGAGGACCCCCGACCCGTGGACCGCGGAGCGTTCGCCCACGATGGATTCGACCAGATCGACCGACGGTGGCACGGAGGCGCTTTCGGCCACGAACGAGTCGAGGTGTCGCGCCCGGCGCCAACGCGCGTTCGCCCGCACGTACGCGGGCAGGTCCCCGAAGTCGTAGAACGGCACCTCCGACAGTACCGCGGCGAGCCGCTTGCCCGCCCGGAGCACGGGAAGGTACACGTCGCCGACGAGGCACCCGACCGACGGGAGCGAACGTCGGAGCTCCGCGCCGACGCGGTGGATGCCCATGAAGTCGCCGCCTTGGATTTCCCCTTCGGCGGTGGTTTCCTTCCGGAGGCGGACGACGTTGCCCCGGAGATCCAGTCCCACGTTCCCCTCGCCCCGTGGCTTCGGGACGACGGCGAGCCACGCGAGGACGGGTCGGTCGTCGCGACGGGTCGTCCTGTCGACGACCCCCGAACGCGCGACGAAGGGATCGGGTTCGACGAGCCACCCTGGGTCGAACGTGCTGAGGGTGTCGCCGTTCCAGACGACGACGTCCCCGTCGCCGAGGACCAATGCCGCGTGTTCCAGTCCTCCGGCCGTCCCGAGGAGCGAGTCCTCGAGGGAGAGGGTCACGCCGCTCCCGTGGGGCCCGCGCACGAACGCCTCGAGGTCGTGGTGGCGGTAGTGCGCATTCGCGACGATGCGACTCGCCACCGGACGGAGGCGTTCGAGCACGTGCGCGAGCGCGGGCCGGTCTCCGATCGGAACGAGGGGCTTGGCGCACGCGTCGGTGAGAGGCCGGAGCCGGGTCCCCATCCCTGCGGCGAGCACGAAACACGGGATCACCGTGCCAGCTTAGCCGAGTTCCCGGAACGGAACGGAACCGGGCGCCGGGTCCTGCGATTCCTTGCCCGAATCCGCGGTCGGGCGCTACGAGTGGGGTCCATGTCCACGCGTCCCACGTTCCGATCGGCCGTCGCAGCGCTCGCCCTCGCGGGAGGGCTCGTCGTCGGGGTCGCGTGTGGGACCGAAGCCCAGGGCGTGGAAGCCTGCCGACGCATCGAGAAGGCACGGTGCCGACAGGCTCCCGCGTGCGGCATCGATCTCTCGATCCCCGTCCACTCCGATGGGAAGGGAGAGGACGTCGCGGCCTGCGAGCGCTACTACGATACGGCCTGCCTCCACGGCCTCGTGTCCCAGGAGGATCCGGGCAACGTGGCGACGGAGGCGTGCGTGGACGCCATCGGACGCGGGGATTGCAGCGTCGTGCGCGCTCCCGAGACGGCGACCGAGTGCGCGTTCCTCTCGAAGCCCCCGCCGGCCGAGGACGCGGGCGACGCCGCCGCGGCGGACGCCGGGACCGACGGCTCGTCGAGCTGAACGCGGCCGGAGGGCCGGGCCGCGATTCCGGAACTCAGACCTCGACGTCTTCCGATTCCGTGCCGGGATCGTTCTCCTGGTCGACCGCCGCGACGGGGACGCGGACGCGGGACACGTGCGCGCGTTTGTCGAGTTCGATGCGCCAGAACGAAGGCACGTCGCCGCTCTTGCACCCGAGGGTGAGCGAAGGTGCCGCCAGGAGTTGGAAGTTCGACGCCGCGGGCTGTCGGTGCTCGCTGATGTGCCGATGACCGTGGAGGACGAGCGTCGCACCGACCTCGTCGAACGTCTCGGCGACCGTGCGCGCGTCGTCCAGGCGCATGCCGATCTCCGTCGGAGCCCGACGACCGACGCCCATCGAGAGGGGGACGACGTGGTGGTGAAGTGCGACGAGCCGGTGCGTCGCCTTCTTCCACTCGGGGGTCTCCGCGATCCTGCGGAGGTAGGCGAGCTGTTCGTCGCCGATGGCGCCGTTGTGTCGGAAGAAGCGTCGCTGCGGACGCTTGCACGAATCGAGACCGACGATCACGGCGTCCGCCTCGGGAATCGGGAACACGAACGCACCGGAGGGGTCCCGCGGGACCCCGAGACGGTCGGCGAACGCCGTCCACGCCTTCCTCTTCGACTCGACCGTCGGCCGGGGACGACCGCTCCCCGCGATGGGAAAGAGGTAGATGTCGTGGTTGCCGGGAACGGCGAGGAGGCGTCCCGCATCGCGCCACTTCGCGAACGCGGAGAGGACGAGCGGATACCCTTCCCCGTCGTCGGTGATGTCGCCGGTCATGATGACCATGTCGACGTCGGACGCTTCGACGGCGCGGGCGGCACGCACGAGGCGCACGTTGGCGTTCGACGGCGTCGCTTCGAGCATGACGCTGACGGCTCCGGGGGTGGGAAGCGATCGCGCGAGCGTCGTGTCCCGACGGGCCTCGAGGCGGCACGCCTTGGCGGCGGCGCGCTCCACGGGATCGAGGGCGGACACGCCGGACTTCGCCGCCGGAATCGGGTGGGCGTAGTCCTGCGGGTCGACGAGGGTGAGCTTGCCGTTCTTCGCGTGCCGCTCGCGGAGCACGCGCCAGCCACCCTCCTCCCACAAGACTTCGTGACGGCTCGCGCTCACGTCGGCGACGTAGGCGCTCCGCTTCACGAGGTTCTTCCGATCGTGGAAGTTGTCGCCGAACGTCGAGACGTGGAAGTCGGAGATGTGGGCGATGGCGAACGGTCGACTCATCGCTCCGCGCGTCTCACATCCCGGCCATGATCTTGTAGCCGTCGCCTTCGGGGACGAGGTCGAGGCGATTGTCGGCGACCGTGTGGCGCCATTCCTCGGACTTCACGCCGGGGATGCGGTAGCTGGCGGCGTAGGTGAAGTCGACGAAGACGTGTTTGGTCTCGGTGAACGTCACGCGGCGGTAGCGGATCTCGTAGCGGATGCCCGAGGTCTTCACGAACGTCGCCGTGAGGTAGTCCTTCAGGCCGGCGAAGTCGGTGTCGTCCTCGCCGCGGATGTTGCCGCCGTCTTCGTGGTACGCGGGGCTCGCCATCCGGAGGAGTTGGGTGACGTTCTTCTCCTCCACCGCGTGGCGGTACTCCTCGCAGAACTGGATGACGCGACGGTTCTCGCCGGTGTCCTCCACGTCCGTGTTCGGGATGTACGTCTTCGAGCAACCGGTGCCGAAGACGAGCGTCGTGAGGACGGCCCCTGAGAGCGCGAGCGAGCGGAGGAACGAAGGAGTCGGGACGAGGGTCATCGTGGCGGCAACGTCACCCCAAGGTCCTGTATTCCGCGCCGAGGGGTCGCTTCCTGGACGCTACGGAACCCGCCGCCGTCGGTCAATCTCGGTGCCATTTTGGCAGGGCGATTCCGCGGCCATGGCTCGGCTCCGCCAGGTTGTCGTTCCACGGAGGCTCGCGCGAACACCGCGTCGTCAGGGCGTCACGACGTCGCCGAGGACGACCTCGGCTCCGAGACCTCCACGCCCTCGGGAGCGGAGCGTCCGCGTACCGCGCTCCCGGACGAGCGGAAGGAGCGCGAGATGGCCCGGAGCCAGGGACGCGGATTCGGGCGTCGCGTCTCGGGCGAACGTGCCGACCCTTCCCGCGAGGAGCGGTCGCGCGCCGGACGTCGCCACGCGGGAAACGACGACGGCGACCGCGCCGGACGGCAGGTTCCCCGACGAGCCGAACCACGCGTCGGCGACGGGCGTGAGGCCGGATCCGACTTCGTCGACGGCGACGACCACGACACACGGCGCGTCGCCGGAGCGCACGAGATCGGAGGCGACGACGAGCGCTTCGAGACCACCGTGGACACCTCCTCCGACGGCGAACGAGGGTCCCCGGAGGCCGAACGCGACGGAGACGTCCCCGCACACGGCGTTGGGAGACGTGTACGGGAAGCGTCGCGGTTCCGCCGACGCGGCGCCGCGCTTGCGGATGCCCGCTTGGAAGGCCGCGTTGGTCTCCATCGTCGCGAACGCGTGACCGACGACGACGCCCCCGTCGACGAACGGAACGCCCGCGTCGCGGAGATCGGCGACGGCGGCGAGGGCCATGCGCGTCAGCGCGTCGGTGCGGGCGAGCTTGTCCGCCGCGACGCCGATGCGGTCCGAAAGGGCGGTCACGTCGGGATCCTGTCCGACGTGGACCGCACGCGACACGAAGACGTCGGTCGTCCGGAGCGGCGTCGGGTCCGCCGGAGGAACGTCCCTCACCGGCCCGAGCACGAGGGCCGCGTTCGCTCCTCCGAATGCCGCGGAGAGCTTGAGCACGTGGCGGATCTCCCGGGGCTCGCTCCGCGCGAGGACGAGGGCCGGGGCGTCCGCGTCGAGTTCCCCTTCCCCCGGCGTCGCCGGAACGACGCCGCGTGCGAGGCAATGCGCTGCGCCGAGCGTCTCGAGCACTCCCGCCGCGCCGAGGGTGTGTCCGATCTGCGCCTTCATGGCGTGGATCGGCGTGCGGGCCGCGGCCTCGCCAAGGAGCGCATGGATCGCCTTCGACTCGGCGGCGTCGTTGTACGGAGTGGCGGTGCCGTGGACGCTGACGAGCCCGAGTTCCCGTGGCGCGACGGACGCGTCCGCGACGGCCCGGGCACCCGCACGACGGAGACCGTCGCCGGTCCGATCGGGAGCGGTCAGGTGCACCGCGTCGGACGCCGCACCGAATCCGTCGACGAAGAACACCGTCGACGGCTCGGAACCTGCCGCGACGTGCCGGATTCCGAACGCGCCGAGCTCCTCCGCGCGGACGAGCGCCACGAAGGCCGCGCCTTCTCCGAGGGCCATACCGTCCCTGCTGGCACGGAAGGGGCGCGACGGGACGCGGGCCGAGGTCGCGCGGAGGACTTCGAACCCGGCGGCGACGAACGGCGTCACTTCGTCGAACCCGCCCGCGAACACGACGTCGCACCCGTCCGCCTCGAGCCACCGTTTTCCGAGTCCGATGGCCAGGGTCGCGGACGCGCATGCTCCGAGCACCATGGACGCACGTACGAACGACAGCCCCGTGTGGACGACCAGATCCTCGAAGGGGGCGAAGTACGTCGCCCGATCCGCCAACGTCCGCGGAAGGGACTCTCCCCGTGCGACCCTGTCGAACGCGGCGACCGCCGATCGCATGCCACCACTCGACGTCCCCACGGCGAGACCGATGCGCATCGATCGCCATCGGGCGCGGGCGGGCTCGCCGAGCGACCGTTCGAACGCGCGGAAGCAGTCGTCCCAGGCGGTGCGCACGAGGGCCGTCAGACGATCGGGCCCCCCGTCGACGGCGACGCGCGACGCGAACGGACGTGTGAGACCGACGGCCTCGAGTTCGTCGTCGCCGCGGACCGAGACCCAGGCGGGCTCGCCGACGGGATGGGGACCGAACGCGTCCTCGCCCCGCCCGTGCCCCGACAAGGCTCCGACGCCCACGACGGCGACACTCACGGCGATCCTCCGGCAGCGGAGCCGGAACCCGCGTCCGGGACGTCGTGGTCGGGATCGACGAACGCCGCGGGGTCGGGCGCATCCGATTCACGCCCGAGTACGGTCACCGCGACACGAACCCCCGTTCCGTCGACGAACGTCGCGTGGGAAGACGCGTGGTCGTCCGCCGCGGCATCCGAGGGCGGCCCAGGTTCGAAGGTGATGGTCGACGAGGCCGCCCCGACACGGCGTACGGCCGTGTACGTCCCTGCACGGTCGTAGATTCCGGCGTCGAAGGTGGTCCTGGCGTCGCCGTCCGTCAGGATCACGTGCGCGCGGTCGGCGTACGAGACACGTCCCTCGTAGCGTCGGAGGAACCAGAAACGGAAGAAGTCGACCGGGAGTTTGGTGGTACCCGCGGCGCCGGTGGTGCCGCGTTCCAGACGATCGGCCGGAGGGATCGCGATGCGCCACCGCTCGGAGCCGACCCACGCGTCGATGGCCGTCGCGCCGCCGGGTCCCACGAGGATCATGCGCATCGCGCGCCCGGGATCGACGGCGACGGCTCCACGTCCCTCGAACGTGGGGCCACGTGGGAACGTCATCCGGACGGCGACACGTTCCGTGTAGGGAGATTTCGGCGCGTCGGCTTTCCGTGCGGCGACCGCGGCTTTCGCGGTCGCGAGAATCGGCTCGTTCGTCGTCTGCCTTGGCAAAGCGGATCCGGCGCAGCCCACGCCGGAGACGAGAGCGGCGCCGATCCAGGCGAGCCTCACGGCGCCTCGAACACGAGCGCGAAGGAACGCGCCGGCGCGCGACCGACGACGAGCGCGGAGTCCACGTCGCCCCGGGCGATCGTGGCGACCGCCCACGCGATCGCGTGGGCACCCGCCGCCTCGTGATCGCCGACCGCGGACTCCGTCGACACGGTCGCGGGGCCCCCGGAATCGGGCGCCCAGGACGATGCGACGACCGCGCGCGTGACGTCGTCGAGGTCGCGGGCGACGAAGACGCGCGAACGACCACGGGGTGCCGGGAGCCGTGCGAACAGAGCATCGAGGGAGGCATCCCGTGAGCCCCACACGAAGCGCGCGAGCGCCTTCCGACCCGCGGCACGCGCGACGTCCTCGTCTTCGACGACGAGCGCGGCGGCTCCCTCCGATCGGGGCGCGCGCGGCGTCCCGGGAGCGACGTCGAAGCGATCGCGGAAGATGCGATCGACGATCGTGCTCGTCTCCTCGAACGCCCCCGCGACGACCGCGGGGGCGTCGCCGACGGCGACTCGGCAGACGGCTTCGAGCACCGCGGCTTCGCCACTCGCCGAGAGGTCGGCGACGGCGAACGCTGGACCGCGCGCTCCGAGGTAGATCGACGCGTGTCCGACGGGGGAACTCGGGACGAGATTGGGGAACTCGGCGGGACTGGCGAGGCGCGGCCCCCGCTCGAAGAGACGCATCATGAACGCCGCACTCGCGTCGACGCTGCCGAACGCGCTCCCGAGCACCACGCCGAGGTCGGAACGTTCGACGTCGCTCGCACCCGCGGAGGCGGCCCGGAGAGCTCCTTCCGCAGCGACGACGCCGAGGCGCGCGGGTCGATCGAGTCGGCGCGACCGCGCCTTGTCCAGGTCCGCGTCGAACGTCGTGGGCAGCGTGGTCGCGGGAGGTCCGGGAGGACCGGAATCCACGGGGACGATGGCCGCGTTCGACGCCAACCGGGACGGCGTGATCGTCGTCGCGCCCGTGACGATCACACGCTTCGGTACGTGACGCTTCGGTGGACAGTACTCGGGAACGGCGAACGCCACGACGCCGTCCATGCCCCCGAATCCGAACGAGTTCGAGAGTGCGAGGCGGACCCGCTCCTTCCGTCCGCGATCGCGGACGTGGACGAGGCGGCACTCCGGGTCGATCGAGACGAGGTTGGCGGTGGGGACGAGCGTCTGGTCGCGCACCACGAGCGACGCGATGACGGCCTCGATGGCGCCCGCCGCTCCCAGCGTGTGCCCGATCTGCCCTTTGGAGCTCGAGACGGGGACACGGTCGATTCCGGTGCCGAGCGCTTGCCGCAGCCCCGCGGACTCCATGGCGTCGTTCAGCGGCGTACCCGTGCCGTGGGCGTTCACGTAGTCGAGATCGTCCGCGGTCACGCCTGCTCGGAGGAGCGTCCGCGTGACGAGGCGGGCGACGGTGGTCCCCGCGGCCTCCGGATTCGTGATGTGGTGGGCCTCCGCGCCCATGGCGTGGCCGACGAACTCGGCGACGGGCTCGCGGTTCCGCGACCGCGCGCGCGAGCTCCGTTCGAGGACGAGGAACCCGGCCCCCTCGCCCAAGGTGAGTCCGGCGCGCGACACGTCGAACGGACGGCAAGGCGCGACGTCGAGGGACGCCAGCGCGTTGAAGCCGGAGTAGGTCAGGCGGCAGAGCGCGTCGGTGCCTCCGGCGAGGACGGCGTCGACCTCCCCGGACAGGAGCCAGTGCGAGGCCGTCGCGAGGGCGTTGGCGCCGCTCGAACATGCGCTGCAAAGGGACCGCACGTGGGCGAACGGACCGAGCACGTGCGCGAGGAAGTCCCCGGTGGACGTGAGCGGATGCGCGAGGATGGTCGTGGGCGCGTCGCGTTTGTCCGGCGCGGCGTGGAGCTCGGCGAGGAGCGCCTCGTTCTCGAGCATCCCTCCCGTGGTGCCACCGATGACGAGTCCCACGCGTGCACTCGACGGGTCGAGCCCGGCGTGTGCGAGGGCCTCCTTCGCCGCGAGCCACGCGAGCCACGTCGAGCGGGAAGCCGGAGCACCGTCCGCGACCAGGTTCCGGAGGGTCGCGACGTCCGCGACCGCGACTGCTCCGAGGGACGTGCGGTACCCCGTCGTGTCGAACAGGGACATGGGACCGATGCCGGATCGTCCCGCCACGAGGTTCTGGAACGTCTCGTCCGCCGTCGCCCCGAGCGCGGTCGTCATTCCGACTCCGGTCACCCAGAGCCGAACATCCGTCGAGGTCACGCCGTCTCCGCCGCCTTGGGGCTCGTCTCGATGAACTCGGCGAGGGACGCGATGGACCGGAAGATCGGACGCGCCTCTTTGCCTTCGGGGATCCGCACCTTGAAGTGTTCCTCGACGCTCATCGCGAGCTGGAGGGCGTCGAGCGAGTCGAGTCCGAGCCCTTCCCCGAAGAGCGGCGCATCGTCGTCGATGGAGACCGGGTCCCGGCCCTGGAGGTTCAGCTCCCGGACGATCAGCACTTTCAGCTCGTGACGCAGTTCCGACACGCGGCTTGTCCTAGCACGAACGTCCTGTCGCGCGAATCCGACGAATCGTGGAATCGGGCGCGATTTTTCCCCGATTTCGGAGCCACCGGCGAGATCCGGTGGGGGTGCGCGCTTTCGTGTAGCATCGCGCCGTACGATTCCGAGCGTTTCGACCGACCTTCCGCGTGAACCGCGGAACGACGCGAATCGCGCGGTACCCGCGGATTCCGACCCGGGGAAACCGTCCCACGGATCCCACGGAAACAGAGGACAGGCGTCATGGGAACTCTCGTCAACTACGCGACCGACAAAGGTGTGGCTCTTCTCTGCCTCAACGACCCGCCGGTCAACGCCTACAGCTACGACATGCTGAAGGAGCTCGACGCGTGCATCCTCGACGCCCGCTTCGACGACGACGTCCACGTCATCGTCGTCACCGGCCGCGGCGACAAGCACTTCTGCGCGGGCGCGAACATCAACATGCTCCGGGAGTCGGACGCCAACTTCAAATACTTCTTCTGCCTCCACGCGAACGAGACCCTCGCCCGTCTCGAACACACACCGAAGCTCTGCATCGCCGCGCTGAACGGCAACGCGGTCGGCGGTGGGCTCGAGATCGCGCTCGCCTGCGACATGCGGATCGCCCGTGCGGGCGCGTTCAAGTTGGGACTGCCCGAAGTCCACCTCGGGGTCCTTCCGGGCACCGGCGGCACGCAACGCCTCACGCGACTCGTCGGCAAGTCGAAGGCGCTCGAACTCATGATCGAGGGCAAAGAGCTCTCCCCGGACGAAGCGCTCGCCGCGGGCCTCGTGAACAAGGTCTGGTCCCACGAATCCGCCGACGGCTTCATGCGACAGGTCATGGACTACGCCCACGGTTTCTGCCCGCCGAACAAGGCGTCGCGGGCGGTCGGGGCGATGAAACGAGCCGTGCAGAGTGGCGGAGAGATGGCCCTCTCGGAGGGTCTTTCCCTCGAACGGGAACTCCAAGCGGAACTCTTCGCGAGCGGCGACGCCAAAGAAGGGCTCGTCGCCTTCACGTCGAAGCGCAAGCCGGTCTTCCGCGGCGGCTGACGCGACGCCCGCGCGCCGTCGTCATTCGCAACGTCGCGAGAACGGACCGATACGGTTCGCGCTGCACGTCAGGCCGCCGAAACAACGCGTGTCGGCGTCCGAGCAGACCTTGGTTCCCATCGCGACGCCCACGCAGACCGAGTCCGTCGTGCACTTCGTCGAGAGCCGAGTCCCGACGGTGGCGCAACACACGCGCCCCGAAGGACAGTCACGCATGTCGTCGCACTCGAGGATGTCGGTCCCTTCGCATTCGGAGGGCGTCTGCACGCACGTGTTCTCCGCCGGGACGAGCGCGCTGCAGCAGACCGGCGTCCCGGCCGTGCAGTCGGACGGGGTGACCGCGTCCCGATCACACCGAACTCGCGCCACGGGCGTGAAGTACACGCATTCGTCGCTTGCCGCTCCCGCACCGTCTCGGACCCGGCTGCAGAACGAACCGGTTTCGCAGCGACCATCCGCGGTGGAGCAGAGCTGGGACGCCCCCGGCGATTGGAAGCAGTCGACGGGACGTAGGCACGACGACTCGACGGCGCTCACGCCGACGTTTCTCCGGCAGCAAATCTTTCCCGATTCGCAATCGCTGGAGTCGTCGCAGCGGAGCCGCTCCGCGCCCGCGCATCCGGGGGTTCCGGTGCAGAGCGGTGTCGCGCCGGGGCCCGCGATGCAACACACGTTCTGACCGTCCCCCGTGGAGCACTCCGGCGCGGTGGGACACGGCACCGACGCCGACGCCGCGAGTCCGAACGACGTCGAGCCCGAGTCGCCCACGGTACCGTCGTCGATTCCTCCGTCGCCCGAGGCGTCGCCGGTGTCCGTTCCGGCATCGACGGTCGCGACCGCGTCGCCGTCGGGACCGTCGGCCGTCGCGTCCCGCCGCGCGTCGGTCGTGGCGTCCCCGGATCCACCTTCGAGGGGTCCGGCGTCCGCGCCCCCCCCAGCGGCGGTCGCCACGTTCGCGATCACCTGGTCGACCGTCGCCGCGGTCGCTCGTGCACAGACGGGAGCTCCCGCGTTCGGAGGCGTGCATTCGTACCCGTAGTAGAGGGTATCGACGTACCCGGACGTCGCGAGTTCGCACATCCTTCCCGTGAGCGTGAGGGTCCTGCCCGAGAACGTCACGTCGCCGGGTTCGAGCACCGAGATGCCGCGGAACTCTTCGCCCGCGGCGTCGCCGGACGGAAGCGCGAACGACGCGGCGACGAACCCCGTCGTCGTCGGGACGGGAGTCTCGTACGTGCACACCGCGACCCGTGTCGCGCGGACGAGGCTCGGGCAGGTGTCGATGGCGAAACACGGACCGCTCCCGACGACCCCTTCCGCACCGGACTGGCTCGCGTCGACGCAGACGCCCCGCTCGCAGGTCGAGGTCCGTTCGTCGCACGAGACGACACCGAGGCAGGAAGGCTCGACGACGGTCTTCACGTCGAGGACGCGGCCCGGAGCGTACGGCGCGACGACGACCTTCCGGGCGAGCGGCTTCGACTTCGGGGTCGTGCCGTCGCAGGGCGAGACGGCCACGCCCTCGGCATACACCTCGAACACGATGCGGACGCGACCCGTCGTGCCGTGGGTGGGCGACAACGCGAGGGTGGACGCGAACGACACCAGCGAGATGGTGTCACCGGGTGCCCTCGCTTCGTCGACGGGATAGGAACCGCAGTACGCGAGTGCGTCCGAGTCGCCGTACACGCGGACGACCGCGGTCCCGAGGCCGTCGAGCACGAGGGAGCTCGGCGTGTATCGGAACCCGGTCGCTTCCCCGGGGCCACACGCGACGACGGCCGACGCGGCCAGGGCGAGAGCGAAAGGAAGGACGGTGCGCCGGTGCACGGGGGGAGCCGGAGGACGTCGCACGTCAGCCGGTTCGTTCGAACAGGCGGGCGTAGTAGTCGGCGATCGCCTCGCCACCGAGCTGCGAGAAGAAGGTCGAGTACGCCATCCAGATCGCGATCCCGTTGAGATCCCGGAACATCGGAGGCAAGTAGCGCGGCGGCTTCACCACGCCGTCGACGACGCGCTTCGCGAGCACCGGCACGTCCTCGTGCGCGACCTTCCCCACGAACAGGTAGGGAATGAGATCGACGCGATTGTGCTGCACCGCGCTCCGGATGAACGCGTAGTTGAGCACGATGCCCTTGCAGTAGCAGGCGTCCTTCGTGAAGGGCGCGCCACCTTCGACGACGCCCCCGCGGAAGATGCGGCGCGTGTTGTTGAAACACTCGCTCTCGTCGTAGCCCTCGGTGCGGAACCACTCGAAGACGTCGATGAACGACGCGCCGTCTTCCGCCTTGTCGACGGCGAGGACGCGGTCCGTCAGACGTCGCGCGCGACGGGGGTAGGTACGGAACGTGAAGATCTCCAGGAGCGCCGCGAGCCCCTCCTGGACGGCGGTCGTGCGGGGAGGTCCTTTCGCCAACCAACGCGAGACCGTCTGGGCCTGCCCGTTGAGCGAGGTCGCGACGTGCACCCACCCTTCGTGGACTTCGAGGATGTCGATGTCCCGAGGCGAGAACTTCGCGCCCGTTCGTACCTTCACGTAGTCGCTGCCGGCCGCGGCGTCCGCGAGAATCGAGTCGTCCGACTCGACGCGGACGACCGTGTCGGCGAAGTAGCGGGAGAATCGTTCGTTGAGTTCGGCGGCGCACTCGACGGACGAGAGCGTCCGTTCGTGGGTCGCTCCGAGTTGCAACTCGTCGATGTTCGTGAGGATCCGGTAGAGGACGTGCCCGAGGTCGCGGACGGTGAGCTTGTCGTCGGGGAACTTGTCCTTGGGCGATCCGTAGAGCTTCCGCGCGTAACCATAGAACGTGGGCGTGCCGCGGGACGCGAGCATCCGGACGACGTCGCGGTACTCGAGCGCCGTCTTCATCATGATCGTCCCGATGGCGTCGTCCTCGCCCAGGTCCCGATCGATGTCGCGAGCGATCTCCTCGAACTCGTCTTCCTTGCTCCGCGGATCGAAGCCGAGATCGACGGCGGCGTAGTGTTGCGGACCGACCTTGGGGAGCTCGCGACCGCGCGCCTTCAGGAACTGCTCCTCCACGGAGTTCTCCCAGCGGAGGGCTTGCAGGACCCGGATCGGTTTCTGCCCGTCGACGAGGCGCGACGCGAGCTGGGACACGATCTCCTTGTACGAACGCCAGGGGCCCGCGGCGGGGAGAGGCGGAACGGACGGATGGATCGTCTCGAGGGACTTCGGCTCGGACAAGGGCGGTGGCGGGACGGAACCGAGGGACCGCCCCGTCTCGTGGCCGGAGGATTCCGAGTTGCCGTCGTCGGCGCGAGGGTCGCCCTTCGACGGGACGACGGAATCTCCCTTGGCACGACGCGGCTTCTCGTCGCCGCCCGATCCGGCCCCTCGCTCACCCATCGAGGATCGAGTCTCGCCCGAAGAGCCCGAAAACACCACTCTCTTGCGGTGTGCGCGGTGTGCGACACCGGCGACGTGTGCCGTCAGCGCGTCGCTTGCCGGACCACCTCGGCGAGGACGTCCACGTCGCGGACGCCTTCGGCTTCGGCCCGGTAGGACATGACGAGCCTGTGCCGGAGAACGGGCACCACCATCGCGCGCACGTCGTCGACGTCGGCGGCCGCCTGCCCTTCGAGCGCCGCGCGTGCCTTGGCCGCGAGCACGAGGGCCTGCGACCCGCGCGGCCCCGCGCCGAAGCGCACGAACTGACTCGCCTCCTTCGGCGAGTTCCGGTCGCCGGGACGCGTGGCGCGACCGAGGGACACGGCGAGCGCGACGGCCGCGTCGGTCACGGGAATCCGCGGCACGAGACGTTGCAAGCGGACGACTTCGGACGCCGCGAGCACGCGGGGTACGTCGCCCGTGCTCTCCGCCGTCGTGCGCCGTGCGATCTCCCGTTCCTCGTTCTCCGAGGGATAGTCGATGTGGACTTCGAGCAGGAAGCGATCGAGCTGCGCTTCCGGGAGCGGGTACGTGCCTTCCTGTTCGATGGGATTGCGCGTCGCGAAGACCTGGAACGGATCGGGCAAGCTGTGGGTCGTCGTGCCCACCGTCACGCGACGTTCCTGCATCGCCTGGAGGAGCGCGGCCTGCGTCTTCGGGGGCGTGCGGTTGATCTCGTCGGCGAGGACGAGGTTGTGGAAGATGGGACCCGGAAGGAACTTGATGTGCCGCCGTACGGCCCCCTGCGCGTCCACGTCCTCCGAGAGGACGTCCGTACCCGTGATGTCCGCCGGCAGGAGGTCCGGCGTGAATTGGACGCGTCCGAACCCGAGATCGAGAGCTTCCGCGAGGGAACCAACGAGGAGCGTCTTCGCGAGACCTGGAACGCCGACGAGGAGCGCGTGTCCCCGTGCGAGGAGCGCCACGAGCATGAGATCGATGACGTCGTCCTGCCCGACGACCTTCGCGTTGATGGCTTCGTGGAGCCGCTTCTTCGCCGATGCGGCCATGGCCAGGAGCTCGGTGTCGGAGGCGGTCTCGGCGTGGGCTCCTCCGGGATGTACACTCTGCAAGGAAAGTCCCTCTCGTTCGGGTTCGCGCGTACGCGGCCGATACGGTACCAAAAAAGCCGACGTCGATGCTCGCTCCTCCTCCTGGTCCCGAAATCCACGAAATCGTCCACCGCCCCGAGCCCGGCCTCGCGCGCGGTCTCTTCGAGGGGCGTCCGTGGATGCTCGTCGCGGCCGCCGCGGTTGCTTTGATCGGCGGAGCCCTCTATGCAGCGTTCCGCTCGGGACGCTTCGGTGCCCGCCGCCCGCGAAAGTGACGCGACGCTCGTGAAGCTGAACCTCCGTACGATCCTCTGGGCGATGCTCCTCGGTGTCGCCGTGTACGGCGGCTACGCCGTATGGCGTGGCGTCGACAAGATGGGCGCCGTCCTCGCCGACTACGCATGGAGTTCGTTCGCCCTCGCGTGTGCCCTCGCCTTCGGCAACTACGTCCTCCGCTTCCTGAAGTGGGAGTTCTACCTCGCGCGTCTGGACATCCGGGGCATCGGCAAGATCGACAGTCTCCTCACGTTCTTCTCCGGTTTCGTCCTCACGGTGACGCCGGGCAAGGTCGGCGAAGTCTTCAAGTCCGTCGTCCTCGAAGACACCCACGGCGTGCCCATCGCCAGGACGGCCCCCATCGTCGTGGCCGAACGGGTGACGGATCTCATCGGCATCATCGTCCTCATCGTGCTCGGGTCCCTCGGTTTCCCGGGCGGATTGGGCTGGGCGATCGCGGGTTCGGTGCTCGTCGTGATCGTCCTCGGCATCGTCGCCTCGCGATCGATTTCCCTGGGACTCGTCGGCGTCGTCGAACGCATGGGCAAGCTCGGCGCGCGGATCGGCCCGAAGCTCCGGGACGCGTACGAGAGCCTCGCGGTGCTCGTGAGTCCCCGGAATCTCGCCTTCCCCACCCTCGTCTCGATCGTGGCGTGGTCCCTCGAGTGCCTCTCGCTCTGGATCATCCTCCGTGGCTTCGGCGAATCGACGAGCGTGACGCTCTCGGCGTTCTTCTACGCGACGAGCACGCTCGCGGGCGCCCTCGTCCCCCTCCCCGGCGGACTCGGCGTGACCGAGACGATTCTCCAGGGCCAGCTGCGCGAACTCGGACACGTGGGCGAGGCACAGAGCACGGCCGCCATGATCCTCTGCCGCTTCGCGACGCTCTGGTTCGCCGTGCTCGTCGGCTTCGCCGCGCTCTCGCTCCTCCGCCGCCGACATCCGTCGCTCCTGCGGGACGGAGGCACGAAAGCCGGGACCTCGGCCTCGGTCACGCCGACGACGTGATGACTTCGAGCGCGTGCCGGAAGTCCTCCGGCGGCGACGCTTCGAACTGCATGGTCTTCTTCGTGCGCGGGTGCACGAAGCCGAGCAGGCGCGCATGGAGCGCCTGGTGCCCGAGTTCCTTCGCGAGGCGTTTCGCGAGCGCGGACTTCGGCGGCTTCCCGTAGAGGGCGTCGCCCAGGATGGGCGTGCCGCTCTCGGCGAGGTGGATGCGGATCTGATGGGTCCTGCCCGTCTCGAGACGGCAGACCACGTGGGTGAACTCGGTACCGAAGCGCTCGAGCACGCGCACGTGGGTGACCGCGCGCTTGCCGGTGACGACGCGGCTCGTGAACCGCATCCGGTCGGTCGGATGCCGGCCGTGCAGCGTGTCGTGGGTGGTCTCGGACGCGGCGCCGACGCAGAGGCCTTGGTACTCGCGGAGGATGTCGTGCGCGGCGAACTGGGCCTTCAAGTGTTCGCGAGCCTTCGGCGTCCGCGCGACGACCATCACGCCGCTCGTACCGCGATCCAGGCGGTGGACGATCCCCGGGCGGAGGTGTCCACTCGCGTCGCCCGCGTCGGCGATGCGTTCGAGAGGGACGTCGAACATGCCTCTCGCGAGCAGTCCGTTCACGAGCGTCCCGCTCTCGTGCCCCTTCGCGGGGTGGACGACGAGTCCCGGAGGCTTGTCGAGGACCACCAGGTCGTCGTCGACGTAGAGGACGTCGAACGCGATACCGTCCTCCGCGATGGCCGTCGTCGTGCGCGGCCCCTCGGGCTCGACGACGATCACGGCGCCTTCACGGACCTTGTCGGCGGCGCGGCGAGGATCGCCGTCGACGGTCACCTTCCCGTTCTCGATCCATCGCTGGAGCTCGGCGCGGGACACACCGGTCTCCGCCCCCGCGAGCGCGGCCGCGAGGAAACGATCGAGCCGCGCGCCCGCCGCTTCACGAGGGACGACGAGCCGCAGGGGCGCGGGGCGACGCACGAAGATTCCGGTCGCTGGGGGCGCTGATGGCGTTGGGAGAGTGACCCGGCGCGCCTACCAGAGCTTGGACTTCAGGTGCCCCTTGTTCTTGATGACGATGTCGACGAGGGCGCGATCGTAGAAGTTCCGGCCGTAGAGCTCCGGCGCGACGCGGCGCTTGTAGAGCGCGCGACCTTCCTCGATCTCTTCGGCGAGCGAGGTGAACAGCGTGTCGTTCGTGATGCCGTTCACGATCTTTTCCTCGTTGTAGAGGCTCAAGTCGCTGGCGATGGCACGGGCAAGACGGCGGGCTGCTTCCTCGTTGTCGATGAGCGCCATGGAAACTCTCTCCTCGCGATGGGTCACCGCGCCCGGAGGCGCAGGGTCCCGCCATTATCGCGTCATCGGCGTCGTTCCGTCACCCGGAAATCGTCGGCTCCCCTTCCGCGAGGATCCGCCGGAAATCCGGGCCCCGAGCGACGGGGTGTCGTTGTGGGTCCCGGTGGCTTTTCCGGTTCTCGCGTCACGACCTCACTCGGAAGCGAGGACGCTCTCGGGTTCGTCCGCGGCCTTCCGCGCGATCACGCTCTCGCGGTACGCGACGTTCCGCGCACGCATGACGGCACCGAGCGGGCGGAGCTCGGGGACGGCGTGCCAGGGATCGAAGGAGAGCTTGGTGACGAGCTCGTGGATTTCCTTGCCGCGCGCGGACGTCACGTCCTGCCGGAAAATCGTCACGCGCCCCAGTTCGACGAACGGACTCGCCTCCTCCGTCCACCGCACGGATGCGTCCTCGATCGGCGTCCTCGTGTCGTCGACGTACGGCTGCGCACAGAGGCGGTGGACCATGGGGCCCGCGGCCAGTCTCCGCACGAGGTCCTCGCGGAGGCCGTCGCTTCCGGAGGCCTTCGAGCCGTCGGGCGTCGCCGTGGGCAGGAGCGCGAGGCGCGCCGCCCCTTCGCCCATGCGGAGCGCCGCACCCGAATAGAACGGCGACGTCGCGTAGGAGGCGACCTTCGGCATGCCGGCGAGTCCCTTCAAGAGCTTCAACGTGCGACCGAAGCCGAGGGCTCCCACGAGTCGCGGCAGGAGGAGCGCCTGCCCCTTCGCCGCGTGGCGGAGGAACGTCATGAACTCGTCCGGCGACGCGAACGGCGTGGACGGCGACTGGATGAAGAGGAAGTCCTGGGTCTTCTTGTCCTCGAGACCGGGAATCAATTTCTTGCCGGGCACGCCCACGAGCTTCAACGCGAAGCCTCGGATGTCCGTCGTGCCGTCGTGCTGCGCGGCCGGTGCACCGTTCGAGAACCGCGCGTAGAGCGGGAACTTCGCTCCCGGCTGGAACGGACCGACACGCATGGCCACCGGCACGTCCCCCGCCACGAACTCGCCCACGGCGCCCACGTGTTGCTTCTCGTGGAGACCACGCGGCGTGTGCCCGGCGGTGGCGCGTCCTTTCTGCAGATCGCGAAGTTCGCTCGCGATGGCTTCGAAGCGGGTGGTCTCGTCGGGGGCGATGGTCTCTTTCCACGTCATCGTGCGCGCAGCGTATCCGAACGTCGCGCGGGGCGTGCACACGACGAACGCTTCCCTCTCTTCCGCCTCCTCGGTGCGCGCGAACGAGCACGCCGCGCCGTGTGCGAACGACGATTCGCGGTCTTCGTCATCGTACGGTCAGCGCCGCCCGCGACCGGCGCCGAACGCTTTCCTCCGTCCCCTCGGCTTGGTATCAGGTCCGCCATGCCGAATTTTCGGACCATTTCCCAGGCCATCGAGGACGCCGCCAAGGCCGAACCCCACCGCGGTTACCGCTTCGTGCCCGAGACGGGCGTTCCCGGATTTTCCGTGGCCGGCGCGGGCGACACCGCCGAAGGCGAGACGGCCTATTCGTACACGGCCATCGAACGCGCGAGCGCACGTTACGGCGGCGCACTCCAGGCCCTCGGCCTGAAGAAGGGCGATCGCGTCGCCCTCATCCTGCCGACGAACGAGGACTTCGTCCTCGCGTTCTACGGCGCCATCCGCGCCGGTATCGTGCCCGTCCCGATTTACCCGCCCCTCGGTCTCGGCCAGCTCCAGAGCTACCTCGACAACACGCGCCACATCGTCGCGAAGAGCGGCGCCCGAGCGCTCGTGACGACCTCGAAGATCAAGCGCCTGCTCGGAACGGTCCAGGAGTCCTGTCCCGCGCTCGAACAGGTGGTCGCCATCGAAGGCATCCGCGAGTCGATGGAGCCCCTCAAGCCCGAGAAGATCGGTCTCGACGACGTGGCATTCCTCCAATTCACGAGCGGTTCCACGTCGCGTCCGAAGGGCGTCACCCTCACGCACGGCAACCTCGCCGCCAACATCAAGTGCATCATGGAGGACGGCCTCCAGATCAACGACGACGACGTCGGAATTTCGTGGCTGCCGCTCTACCACGACATGGGCCTCATCGGCTTCGTGCTCGCGCCGCTCTACCACCGCACGCCCATCGTCTACCTGTCGCCGCTGATGTTCCTGAAGCGGCCCGTCACCTGGTTCCAAGCCTTCACGCGCCACAAGGGCAGCATCGCTTATGCGCCGAACTTCGCGTTCGCCTTGGCCGTGAAGCGCATCCGCGAACCGGACCTCGCGAACATCGATCTGAGTCACTGGCGTGTCGCGGGGTGTGGCGCCGAGCCGATCCGCCCCGAGACCCTCGAGGCCTTCGCCGACAAGTTCGCGAAGGTGGGCTTCAAGAAGGAAGCGCTCTACCCGTCCTACGGAATGGCGGAGTCTTCCCTCGCCGTCGCGTTCACCGAACTCGGCAAAGGCACGCAGCACATCGCGGTCGACGGCCAGAAGCTCTGGAGCGAAGGCGAAGCGACGATCGTCCCCGAGGATCACGAGGAGGCCATCCGCCTCGTCTCCTGCGGAAAGGCCTTCCCGTTCCACGATTTCGCGATCTTCGACCCCGAGGACAAGACGAGCGAGACGCCCTTGCCCGCGGGCAAGGTCGGCGAGATCCGCATCCAGGGCCCGAGCGTCATGCGCGGCTACTGGGAGGACGTCGAAAAGACGCAGGAGGCGTTCGCCGGCAAATTCCTCAAGACGGGGGACCTCGGCTTCATGAACGAAGGTCACCTCTTCATCTGCGGCCGCTCCAAGGAAGTCGTCATCGTCAACGGGCGCAACTACTACCCGCAGGACATGGAGTGGGAAGCGAGCAAGGTCCCCGGTGTCCGCAAGGGCAACGTGGTCGCCTTCGGCGCACGCGATCCTTCCGGCGTGGAGCGCGATCGTGAACGGGTCGTCCTCGCCTTCGAAGTGCAGGACGCGTCGGCCCTCGCGAAAGCGAACGAACTCACGCTCGCCGTGCGGAAGGCCGTCCAGGAAGGCATGGCTCTCACGCTCGACGACGCCCTCGCCCTCGCTCCTGGCACCCTTCCGAAGACCTCGAGCGGCAAGCTCCAGCGCACGAAGACGCGGGAACTCTACGAGTCCGGTGAACTCGCGGGTCGGACGTCGTCGAACCAGGTCTCGAAGCTCGACCTCGTGAAGCACGCGGCCAAGAGCCAGCTCTCGTACCTGAAGCTCGCCGTCCTCGGCGGCCGCAAGACGAAGTCCTGATTCAGTTCCGGTAGCCCTCGACGACGAGGCTCCAGGTGTTCGCGGCGTCGCACGCCCCTTCGACGTGGCGCACTTCGATCATGACCGTGCGGCTGTCGTCGCCGCTGTTGCCCGTGTATTCCTCGCCCCACGTGAGCTCGACGCGATCGGTGTCGCCGGTCGGATTCGTGGATTGCTTGCGCACCGCGCTGCACTCGACGACGTCCTGGTTCGTGTCCACGTACACGTAGAGATCGTAGTTGGCCGCGGAGGGGGAGACGAGCGTCGCCGAGAACTTCATCGGTCCGGCGACGACGCCTTCGTAGGTCTCCTTCATGCGGACGGTGAACCACTCGGACTTCGTGCCGCGACGGCTCGCCGTCGTCTGACCGGTGACGTCGTCGCCGGAGAGCGTGCCGAGGCTCGTACCTTGGCGGCAGTTGTTCACGACGCCACAGGCCGATGCGGATCCGGCGTCCTTGGCGGGCGCGCCGCCGTCGTCGTTCGAACCGAACGCGTCGCCGGCGTCACGGCCGACGTTCGTGTCGTCGGGCAGACGCGAGACCGCCGCACAAGCGTCGGGGTTGCCGGCGTCGTCGCAGGTCGCGCGGAGGATGACCGGGCTCCCGTCCACGGTCGCACCCGCTTCGGTCGTACCGCCGTCGAGTGGCTCGAACCGGTTCGTGGATTCCTCGTCGACACCTTCGGCGAGACACGCCGTTCCGAGCGCACCGAACGCCGCGAGCGCGAGGAGCATCCCGCGGCCGACGGAAGCGACGTGACGGAAGGGCGTCGCACGGTGCGGGGTCGACTTCGAAGTGGAGGCTCGCGAACGGGCGGTCATGGAGATCGTCCTTGGCCGAAAGGGGCCGGCGGAGGGGTCATCCGAGGGGATTGCACGGGCCACGCCAGCCTCCCGAATTCTCCGACCCCGTGAATTCACCGACAAAGCGTAATGTAGGACAACAGGCGACAACGTGGTCATGAGCCACACATCACCCAGGGTGGATCGACCGCGGTCCGCGGTCGGTACCCGGGGTGCGGCCACGAGCGGTCACGGCATCGCGACGCCGTCCTTCGCCGTGATGCGGCAACCGAACTGGGGATGGGCCGCGTCGAAGGACGCCACCGTGCGCGGGTTCACGCGCGAGTTCACGCCGAGCACGCGCGCGATGGGCCCCGAGACGATGCCTTCGGCGGTGACCGTCGCCGACGTAATCCTGCCGTCCTTGTCCTTCTCGACCTTCGCCTTCACGCGGACGAGGTTCTCGCTCGAGACGTCGATCTCGAGGCCGTTCCGTTCGAGGACCGCGTTCACTTCCTTCACGTCGAGCGGGACCTTCACCTGGTCCAGACACTCGGCCTCCGGCATCTTCGAGACGTAGAGGCAGGAGCACATCTCCTTCGCGTACAGCGAGGTCACGAGGCCGGATTCGAGGACGTACCGCGCCGTGTCGAGACCGCGGATGGTGGACTGGAGCGAGTCCTTCGCCGACGCGAGCTTCTCGGCGGCGCCGGTACCTGCCTGATCGGCGGTGCCCTCGGGCTCGGCGACGGTGGCACCGCACGCCACCTGGGCGAACGCGAGGGTGGCGGTGCCGAGGACGAGCGCGAGGCGCTTCGCGATCGGCGTGGAGTTCGGAGTACGGGAAGCCTTGCGGGAGAGGGAAACCATGATCGGATGCTCCATCGGAATCGTGCGGTGGACGGGAGAGGCGCGAGGTGCGGGTCACGGAGGCGCGGGAGACGGACTCCCGCGACGCATCGGTCTCAGGAACCTTCCGGCGCGAAGCAGGCCTTCGTGCGGACGTAGAACTCGTCGAGCACGCGGGGAAACGTGAAGTCCGTGTCGTTGCCCGTGCGCACGATGACGAGGCGCTGCGTCGGGAAGACGAAGATGTACTGACCGTAGTGCCCGAACGCGCCGAACATGTTCTCGTCGGTGCGCGGGTACGGCTTGTTCTCCGCGTCGATCTCGGAGGGATTCTTCGCCTTGAACTTCGCGTTGGCGTTGAGCCAGAACCCGCCCGCGTAGACGCCGTCGGCCTCGAGACTGTCCACCTTGTCGGGGTCGGCCTTGTAGACGTCCGCGATGGTGCGCGCGTCGGTGACCCAGCCCTCGGGCAGGAGTCGCTTTCCGTTCCACATGCCGTCGTCCAGGTACAGCATTCCGATCTTCGCCATGTCGATGGGGCGCATGTGGATGTACGTCGCGCCGATGAACACGCCCTTCGAGTCCCGCTCGACGGCCGCGCTCTCCATGCCGAGGACGTCGAACAAGTTCGTCCACGGCATCGCGTCGTAGGCGGCGGCTCCGTCCTCCCCGGAAGCTCCGTACGCGCGCTTCAGGACCCCCATCACGAGGTTCGTGTTGCCGCTGGAGTAGTTCCACTTCTTGCCGGGACCTTCCGCGATCATCGGGCGTCCCGAAGCGAAGCCCGCCATGTCGAAGAACTGGTCGCCGTAGTACATCTGCGTGACCGACGAGTTCCGGAGGCCGGCCGCGTAGGACTCGCTCCATTGGAAGCCGGCGCCCATGTGAACGAGGTGGTCGAGCGTGACGTCGAAATACGACGACGTGTTCGGCAGCTCCGGACGCGGGTAGTAGGTCGAGACCTTCGTGCCGAAGCCGATGTTCTGTTCCGCGAGTCGCGCATCCATCACCGCGGTGCCGAGGAGCGCGTGGCTGACGCTCTTCGACGCGGACCAGAGCGCGTGTGGCGTCTCGCGGGTCCACGGCGCGCGGTAGTGCTCGTAGACGACCTGGTTGTCCTTGAGGACGACCATGCCGTCGGCGCGGAAGCCGCGCTTCTTCGCCGCGTCACCCCGCTTGCCGAAGGAGTACTCGACGAAGTCCTTGCACCGCGCGGGGGCCTCGTTCATGTCGCCCGTGTCGAAGAAGCCCTCCGCTTTCGGGAGTCCGCCGATCGTCTCCGCGTGGGCCGTCTGACCCACGAAGGAAGAGAGACCCACGATCGCCACCGCTGCACCCATCGACTTCAAGCCCATCGCGCATTCCTCACGTCGTTGAATGTAAGTTCGCTGCCCACACTCGACGGACTACGGACGCGCGGCGCGTCATGCACGGCGAGGTCCGAAACGGACCTCGAGTTTCGGATTCGCTTCTCGAAAAAAGCACCGCCGAAAGGCCGAGAAAAAGGTCGATTCGGTCCATCGACGTCCCACCCCGAAGTCGTATTCGGGGTGCGCGGATGGGGCCGTTCGGACGCTTCGCGACGTTCCGTCGCGGGTTCAGAAAAGGTACTGGAGCTGGACGAGGGCGCCGTGCGCGTCCTCCCGCTCCGTGATGCGCCGTTCGCCCTGGTATTGGGCCGTGATGCGGAGCGCGTCGGGCTGGGCACCGTCGGCCATGGGGAAGAACGAGAGGCCCCCCTCCAAGAACACGACCTTCCGGGGGAGCGTCGTCTCGTCGAGAACCGACTCGCCGACGCGGGCGATGGGCGCGAGCGCGAGTCCCCGACCGAGCCGTGCGAAATAGGACGCCTGGGCGTAGACACCCGTGGCTCGCGTGGGCCGCGCCGAGAGCGAATCGGTGAACTGGCGCTTCATGAGTTCGGCCTGGACGTAGAGACCGCGGAACGACGCCCGGATCGACGCCGCGATGCGCGTGTCGTTCGTGTCGATGGCCTCGTAGCCGGTGCGGTCGAAGACCGTGGCGGGCCGGTAGAGCACGCCGAAGCCGAGCCCCACGCGGAGGGGACCGTGGCCGAGATCGGACTCGGTGGGAGCGAGTGCCCCGAAGGGATTCACGTCGACGCGCGCGGAATAGAGGAGTCCGCGCGTGGACGCCGAATCGCGGAAGAGCGTGAGGCTCGTGCCGTCGAACACGCCGACGGAGCCGGTGAAGATCCCCTTCCCCACGTCCACGGTCGCGAGCCCGCCGCGATCCGCGCCGCTCAGGAAGACCTCGTTCGGCCCGGCGCGCTGGGGGAACATGAGCGAGAAATTCGCGCTCCGGTGCCCGACGTTGAACGGGATGCGGAGTTGCCCGCCCTTGAGCGCGAGCCACGACCACGGCTCGTACGTGATCGAGACTTCCTCGAGCGCGACGCCGACGACGTCACGGTTCGCGGTCCGCACGTCCCGGATGGCGCCGGTGGCGTCGCGGTCGACGTCGAGGCCGCTCACCACGCGGACCAAGTTCGCGTCGAGCGCGAAGTGCACCATGTACTTCCAGTGTGTGAAGCGTTCGCCCGAGAAAAGCAGTCCCGCGCGGCTCGCGAGTGCGCCGTAGGCCCATTGATCGCGCGGGACGGCGGCGGGACGGTACCGGAAGCCGAACGCCGGCTGGACGTACCCGTGGATCACGACCCAGGGCGGTGTCCCGAGCACCGGAGCGCTCGCCGGGTCGGCGGCAGGAACAGCTGCGGGGGCGACGGCGGGCGGAGCGCTCGTCGGCATCGTCGCGACCGCCGGATCCTGCGGTGCGGCGCGTGCGGCAGCGGACGCGTCGGACTCGGTGACGACTGCGGCCCCCCCATCGGCCTTCGTCCCGTCGTCGGCGGACGCGGTCCGGGCGAAGGCGGAGAACGCGGCGAGGGCGACGAGAGCCGCGACGCCGAAGCGTGTCCGTAGGGACGTCACGGGTAGCTCACCCCGACGGGCACGCTGGCGATTTGCGTGAGTCGATCGCCGGCGAAATCCACGCTCGGTCCCGCGAGGATCCACAACGTCTCGGCTTCCGCGTATTCGTCCAACGCGTGCGCCGACACGAACGGCCAAGGTCCGAGGGCGGTCGTCGAGGTCTCCCACCGCGCCGCGCGACTGGGGAGCGTGCGGTCGTCCACGAGATCGATGGGTGCCGCGAAGGCGCGGGCCGCGTTCTCGCTCGCGGTCCACCGGCCGGGTCCGCCCACGTTGCCGTCGTCGTCGATCGGGGCGATCACGGGACCACCGTTCGCCGTCCCGACGGCGAAGAGCGCTCCGCCACGGGCGTGCACTCCCACGGTCGTCATGCCCGGAGGCGGAAGGAAACGTCCACCTTTCGCGTCGAACACGACGATGCGCCCGTCCGCGAGGGCTCCCGCGACGAGGCCTGCGTCGTTCGATTGGAGGTATCCCTGGACGCCGTACTCGTCGATGGCCCCGGCACCGTCGAGGAAGACGCTCGACTTCGTTCGGGCATCGACGTCGACGACGCGCCCCTCGACCCGGAACTCTTCGCCGAACTTGTAGCGGACGAGCACGTACCCTTCGTTGCGGGCGCGGTTCGCTCCCACGCCGAGGACCTCCACCGCCGAACTTCCCGCGGGCTCGAACGGCGTCGCGTTCGTGTAGACGCCCGTCAGGAGATCGACCTTCACCTGGAACGGTGTCGCGTCCACGGGACTTTTCACCCACGCGACCGTGCTCACGCGCGACGGACTCTCGCTCACCCAGGGAAAGACGGCGCGGAACGCGAGATCCGTCCCCGAAGCGGGGTCCTTGTCCAGGACGGGGAAACAGGTCCCCGACGTCCCCGACACGGACACGAGCGCCTCACCGGCCCAATACCAACGTCGGTTCTCGGAGAAGCCCACCCACCCGTGGATGCCGTAGCCGTCGCCCTTGGTGAGCGTGCAGCCCGACGTCCACCCTCCCCTCGCCTGCCCGACGAAGACGTTCACCTGCGGGAGATCGGGCGCACCGTAGAGGACGTACGCGTTCCCTTCCCGGTCGCTGCCGGGCGGGATCAGCCGCAGCGGAGCCGCGCCGCGAACCTGCGCGACGAGACGGGCTTGACCGAGCTCTCCGGGCCGTAGGGGGCGCGCACAGTGGGCGCCCGACGCGGCAAGGACCACGGCGCCACCTCCGACGAGGAGGTGACGGAGGGTGCGCAACGTCACCGTGGGCGTACGACGCGGGGGGATCTCGGGCATGAACGGGAGCGGAAGCGGGACACGTCAGCGATCGACCGTGTACGAGAGCACGTAGAAGCCGGCATCGGCGCCGTTCTTGTCCGTCCAGTGCTCGCGGTAGACGACCGGACTGAAAGAGTACCCGTAGATCGCGAATTCGTCTTCCGGAGTGCGCGGGTCGTTGCGGATGGGCGGTACCGAGCCCGCGAACGTGGTCGATTCGCCGATGGTGAGCGAGTAGCTCGAGCCGAAACTCTTGCCGAGCGAACCTCGCACCTCGAAACCGAGCGCGCCGATGGACGCCGAACCGGTGATGCCGACGGAGCGCGCCTCGGTGTTGGTGAGGTCGTTGGACGCCGTGATCCACCACGAAGTGCTCGCGACGTCGCTCACGCGGTACGGCGAGAGGTTCTTGAAGAGGAGATCCCCCTGCGGCACCGGCACGTGCGCGAGCGTTTCCGGTTTGGACGGGTACGAACCGGGGTCACCGATGACGTACGGCACGGTGATGTTGGGGAGATTGCCCAACGCCTTCGCCATCGCGTTGTAGCGTTTGACGGAAACGAGGGTCGTCTGTCCGCCGACGGGAAGGTAGATGGCCACCTCCGCCCCTTCGGGTCCGAGCCTCCCCGACGGATCGTGCATCTGGTAGACGTACTGGTGGAAACAGCCGCAGCCGAGGACGACCGCACCGTTGTCCGGGCCTTCGAGCTCCGGACGCGCGTCGACGTTGAACCGACTCGCGACCGACATCGTGCGAGCGACCGACTTCGACTTCGTCATCGAGCCGTCAATCGTCGTCGAGACGCCGACCTGCGCCACGTACGGGATCTTCACGCTGAATCCGATGCTGACCGACGCGCTGAGCGTGACGCTGTCGGTCACCGACGTGCCGGTCGACGTGCCGAGGCCGAGACCGACGGACGAGACGCCGTCGCTCCGGGTCTTGGAGTAGGGCGGATGGAGCAGCAGCGCCATGGGGACCACGTTGCCCGCCACGAGTTCGGCGCTCTTCACGAGTTTGCCGGACGGTGAATCGCCGTCGACGTCGAACATGGCGATGCGCGTGGCGGCGCGCGTGTCGGAGAGACCGGCCTTGTAGGTCGAGACGAGCTTGCCCCGCTCCTTCGCGGTGAAGAGCTCGACGGCGTTCGACTTCGAGAGTGCGGCAATCTCGGGCACGTCGTCGCCGTTCATGTCGCCGACGGAGAGATCGACGACGTCGGTGCCCACGTCCAGCTTGCCGAAGGCCTTCAACTCGCCTTCGGCGTACCCGAGGACGTGGATCGTGCTCGAGAAATAGCCCGGTCCTTCGAGGCCGACGATTTCCGAGCGGCCGTCTGCGTCCAGATCGCCCGACGCGATGCGCGCGAACGGCACGGGCGTCGGAAGGTTCACGGAGCGCGCTTCACCGCCGCGGAGCGCGTACAGATTGAGGACCACGAGCTCGCTCTTGCCGGACCGTTCGACGAGGAGCACGGCTTCGTCGGCTCCGTCTCCGTCCACGTCGGCCGCGGCGACGTCCTTGCCGACGACGGATCCGACGTCGCTCGTGTCGCACTTCCCCTCGGTCGCGCGGCAGACGGACACGTCCCCGAACCGGCTCGTGACGACGGCCTCCTCGAGGCCGTCGCCGTCGAAGTCGCCGACGGCCACGGCGTCCGGTTGGAACGTGAGGGCGATCTTCGTCGGAGCTTTCGATCCGGACCGCACGTAGAGGGATCGTTCGTCTTCTTGCACGTAGGCGACGGCCTCTTCGGGAGTGCCGAAGAGGTTGCCCCCCGCGACGTCGAGCACGCGGGTGCCCTCGATGGCCATGGCGCCAGCCGCCGGCTTCACGAAGTTCCTGTCGCGGCCCACGTAGGCGTCGAGCCGTTTGCCGTCGGCGCCGTCGTTCACGACGACGAGTTCGCGCTTGTGGGCGAACGTGCGGACGCGCCCGAGCGGCGCTTCGGACGCGAACGATTGGTTCGCGCAACGGGACATCTGGCAGATGCCGTTCGTGCAAGTCTCGCCCGACGCGCAGTCCTTCGATTCCTTGCACGTGACGTTCTCGCCGGCCCACGCCGCACTGCCGGGAGCGGCGGAGGGGGAAGCACCGGGGAGAGCGGGCGTCGCGCCCGTCGGCTCGCCTTCGGCGCACGCCGGAAGGCTCGACGCGACGGCGACGGCGGAGGCGAAGAGGAACAGGAAGGCGGTCGGTCTCCGGTCCATGGCGCGGAAAGGAAGTGCAAGAGTCCTGCCCACACATTGTCCCACCTTGGCGCCCCGCCCCCGAATTCGGGAAAGCGCGGGCGCCGCGGAGGATCCCGCGTCGCCGACGTCGGCGGACACCGGAGCGTCACGTTCGCCGCAGGGCGTCGTGCCGGAGATGGGCGCGGACGTCGACGGTCTCTGGGGCGACGCCGATCCGTCCCACGTCGACCGGAGTCCGCCCCCCGGAAGGTCTCCGTCTCAGGTCTTCGGGCGTTTGCCGCCACCCGCGATCGTCGGCGCGTCGTGGGCGTCCCGGCGGGTGTCCGGCGCTTCGTCGGTGGAATCGATGCCGAGCGCTTGCCAGGGACCGCCGGTGTGCACGGAACCGTCGAGTTCGGGAACGGTGGCCATGGGGTCCCGGTTCCGTGGAGCTCCCGCCGAGTGGACCACGATGTCCCCCGTGCCCAGCGGCGAGAGCGCACGCGCGAGTTCGCGCACGGATTGGAACCGGTACGCGAGGGGTTTCGTGAGGCACTTGTCGACGATGGCCTCGAGCTCCGCGGGGACGTCCTTCCGGAGCGACGCGATCGACGGCGGCGACTCCTGGACGATGGCCATGAGCACGTTGCCGATGGGGGACGATCCGAACGGGACCTTCCCGGTGAGGAGTTCGAAGAGGATGACCCCGAGCGACCACACGTCGGTGCGCGCGTCGACCTCGCCGGACGACTTCACCTGTTCCGGGGACATGTACGCCGGCGTCCCGAGCAATTCGCTCGTGAGGGTCATCCGGAGTTCGGGTGTGGCGGCGTCGTCGACCATCTTCGCCAGGCCGAAATCGAGGAGCTTCATGACCGTGCGACCGTCCGGGCCCTGCGAGACGAACAGGTTCGACGGCTTCAGATCGCGGTGGACCATGCCGAACCCGTGCATCTCGTCGATGGCGTCGCAGACCTCGAGAATGCAGTCGACCGCGACCGGGATGGGCAGCTTCCTTCCGGACTTCAGGACCCGGCTCAGATCTTCCCCTTCAAGGAGTTCCATGGCGAGGTAGGGAGAACCGCTCGGAAGGAGCCCCGATCGGATCACGCGCGTCGTGTACGGACTCTTGAGCCGTGCAGCGAGTTCGAGCTCCCTTTCGAAGCGTGCGACGAGTTCGGCCATCTCCGCCGTGATCACGCTGAGGCACTTGAGCGCCACGCGATCGCCGCGCACGAGATCGGTGGCGACGTACACGACGCCCATGCCACCTTCGGCGAGCAGTTTCTCGATCCGGAAGCGACGGTCCACCAGATCGCCCGTGGCGAGCGGGAGCTCGGCACGTTCGCTGGACGGGGAGTCGGACTTCGCCATCGCCCGGAAATCGGTATCACGACCCGCCACCCCGTGCGACTTCGACGGTGGGATCGGGCCCGGAAGCCCCGCGGGCGCGGGGATTTGGTAGCGTGGCGCCCATGTTCACCTACGAATGCCCCGTCCGGTTCGAGGACGTCGACGCGGCACGGATCGTCTTTTTCCCGCGCTTCTTCCACTACGCCCACGAAGCGATGGAAGCGTTCTTCGACCGGCTCCCGGGCGGATACCACGGACTCGTCCTGGGTCGGAACGTGGGCCTGCCCGCCGTCCACGTCGAGGCCGACTTCAAGAGCCCGCTACGGTACGGCGACCGGGTCGTCGTGAACGTCGACGTCGAGGCGGTGGGAACGACGTCGCTCACCCTCCGCTTCGACATGATCCGCAAGCACGACGGCGTCCTCGCCGCGACGCTGCGTCACGTGGTCGTGAGCACGGATCTCCGTGAAATGCGGAAGATGCCCTTCCCCGACGACGTGCGCGCTCTCGTCACGGCGTCGCCGGAAGCGTGACGCGCCTCACGGTCCCGGCACGCTCGTCGACGACGACGAGCCCCGCGTCGAAGGTGCCGACGACGATCTTCCCGGCGACGACCACGACACCGTCCGCGTAGAGGAAGTTCCAAGGAAGGATCGTGCGCCACGTCCCGTCCCCCGCACGCCGGACGAGTCCCACGTTGCCGGACGCCACGAGACATCCTTCCCCGTCCGTCGCGAGTCCGTCGAAGGACGACGCGGGGAGCGACCATCCGAGGGCACGGCTCGGTCCGTCGCCGGTTCGGCCGCGGCCGGACATGCCGGGAGAACGTGCGAGCGTCGTCCACGTGTCGCGTTCGCGAACCGAAAGATCCCCGTCGTGGATCCCGAGGTGTGCGAGACCGCGAGTGACCCAGAGTCGCCCGCGGTCGTCCACGTCGAGCCCCGTCACGGGAATCGTCCTCGATGCGCCGTCGTCCTCGGGATCGATCGTCTCGTCCCGCCACGTGAGCGTGGTGCGATCGAGGGAGTGCAGCGCGCCTCCCCATTCGCCGCGCGCGTATCCGAAGAACACCCGGCCCTTCCAGGCGCGCACGTGGCGCGGGGCGCGTTTGCCGAGGACCCACGGCTCGGGCGAAGGGCCGATGGGTCGGGACACGAACGCGCCACCTTCGGACTCGTGGATCGCGGTGGGTTCCACGAGGACGACCGAGGTTCCTTCGGCCGCGATCCAGAACGGGACGTCCCTCGACGCGGCGACCGTTCCAGGCAGCGGGAGTCGGGCCCAACCGGCACTCTCCTTCGCGAGCACGGCGAGTCCCGAGTCCTTCGTGCGGAGGAGGGCCACGGGGCCCGACGCTCGGGTCGCGACGCCGAGCACGGTGGAGGCGGCGAAGGGCGGGCCGAGGGAGTCGAACAAGTCGCTCGCGGGTCGGGCTTCGTCGAGAGTTCCGTCGAGGAAACGGGGCGGGCGGGAGTGGACGTAGACGCCGCCGTTCCATGCTTGCAGGCCTTCGATGCGGCCTTGGTCGCGGGAGACCAGGGCCGGATCGAGGCTCGGGAGGGGCGGAGGAGACGGAAGCTTGATGTCGGGCACCGGCACGGACACGGGCGCGGAGGGCGACGGGTGGGCCGATTTCGAGCAGGCGAGATGCTCGCAGGCTGCCGGGGCGCTCGTCGCGAGGAGGAGCGCGAACGTCGCCGCGTTCGTTCGCGTCACGTCACGCTTGGGTCGGTTCGGCCATGGGCAGCTCGGCGGGAGCGCGGACGGTTTCCGCCAGATCGATGCCCCGAGCCTTGATGCTCCGCATGTAGAAGATCACCCAGACACCGTAAGCGAAGAGGGCGACGCAGCACCACTGGGCGAAGGTGAGGTTACCGTAGCGGATGTCCGCGGATTCGCCGTCGGTGATGCGGACGAAGTCCATCACGAAACGCACGGGAGAATAGAGGAACGCGGACATCACGAGGTACGTGCCGATGGGCAGCTTCCGCCTCCACGTGGCGACGAAGATCACCGCGATCACGCACGTGAACATCAACTCGAGGAGTCCGAGGTCGTAGCGAGGGAACGCTCCGTGGACGAGTTCGATGGGTCCGAACTTCGTGCGCGGGACGTCCGCGGGAATGTACGTGCCGTGGGACGCCGTCGGATACCCGACCGCCCAGATCGAGTCCGCGGGCGCACGCGCGCCGGGGTGGTCGTGGACGACGGAACATCCGCTCCGACCGAAGATCCACGCGATCGGGAACACGGCGAGGATCAGGTCGGAGAACGCGAGGACCGAAGCGGGCACGGCACGACGGCGGAGGGGCCACGAGTACCAGTGCTGCCGAGGAACGGCCTCGAAGTACTTCCAGAGCACGATGCCGATCGCTGCTCCGACGAACCCACCGAACGAGCTGAGTCCGTCCCAGAGCATGAAGAGGGACCAAGGTCGCTGGACGATCTCGCGCGGGTGGTAGAACACCTCGTCGAGCATGTGGCCGCCCATGAATCCGACGACGAGCATCCACATGATGAAGGACGAGAGCTTCTCGTTGTCGTACCCGAGCTTGCGCGCGCGGTTGTGCGCGAGCTGGGTGCCGACGAGGACGCCGGTCGCCACGAGGAGACCGAAGGGGTGAAGCGTCACGCCGACGTGGATGTCCGGAACGTGGATGAACGGGATCATGGACGTGCCCGCACCCTACCGCGAACGGGACCGCGGCGGCACTAAAGAGGTCGATTTCCGGCGGGCCCCCGGACCTCGACGCGATCGGGGGATTTGGGTCCGTCACCCGTCCGCGTCCCACGGCGCACGACGAACGAGAAGCCGCGGCACGCCCGGACCAGGAGCTCCCCGTCCGCCGGTTCCTTCGCGCAAGTCGACGCCGGAAGGTGCGCCTCGAGGACACCCGAAAGCACCTCGACCACGCGCAAGTCCGCGCGGCGCCGCGACTTCGCGTCGTCGCGATCCACCGCCCGCACGCCTTCCGCTTCGGCCCACGCATCGACGAGGTCCTGTCCTTCGAGCGCCCCCGCCACGACCACGTTCTTGGCCGTCGTCACTTCGAACCGCACGGTGAGGACACGCGACTCGCGACCACCCGCCACGGGCACGGAATAGAACAGATCCTCGGTACGTTGACGCGGCACTTCGCCCCAGGTGGGGGCGTACGTACCGCCGAGCGCGCGCTTGAGCACCGCCGGTCCTTCCCCGATGGGACGACCGTACGTGTCGTCGTCGACGAGGGCCGCCACGAACGTGACGAGGCGTTCGACCATCGCCTTGCGTTGTTCGGCGGCCCGGGCGAGGACCGACTCTGTCCGTTTCGCGTCGCCCACGAGCGTCGCCGTCTCGTAGTCGTCCACGGTTCCTTCGAAGGTGGTGAGTCGCGCGAACGCGGCGTCGGCGTGAGGACCGTCGGGCAAGTCGACGAGATACTCGCGCGCCGCGGCCCGGGACTCCTTCGCACGCTCGAAGTACTCGGCCTCCTCGAGTGCGAAGGCCTCTTTCACTTCCGCTGCGAAGACGCCGTCGGGATGGTTCCGGAGGTAACGCGCGGCGTGGGAAAGACGCACGCCCGTGTGCGCCGCCGTACGGAACGCGCGGTAGTCACCGAGATCGGCGGGGCTCGCGATCCATTGCCGCCCGACGGCGCAGCCGGACGCGCCGAACGCCAGCGCGAGCACGAACGTCCGCGTCCTCACGTTCCACCGTCCGGATCTTCGAAGCGACAGAACGCGCACTCGGACGGAGTCGACGGAAGGTCGTCGGCGACGTACCGGGAGTAGGAGGAGCAGGACGCCGCCTCGAGTGCCCGGAGACACACTTCGCCGTCGTGGACGAGGGGCCGGCACGTCTTGGGGATGACCGTGTCCGTCGGAGCGTTCGGCGTGCACGCGCGCCGGCACCGGGCCGTGTCGATCGCGCACTCCGTGCAACGCTTGCAATCGACGAGTTTGCGTTCGTTGGCGAAGAGAGCCGAACTCATGTCTTCCGGGGCGGCTCCACACCCACCCACGTCCCCGACGGTGGGCGCCATACCGAAAACGAGGGCGACGAACGCGACTCCCGCGAGCTCACGGGCCGAAGGCGAAGGCGTCACGGCATGACCTCGTACGCGAAGAGCAGACCCAGCTGGCCGGACAGGACGGGGTACGCAGGCTTTTCCACTTCACGCGTTCCCGCACCGTACACGAGCGAGCCCACGACTTCCCCCACGACGCCGATGCCTCCGCGGAAGAACCACACGGCCGCGAGGGACCCTTCGACGCCGAACGTGCGCGTCGGCGCCAGGACGATCGGGATCCCCGCACGACCGTAGGCCGCCCAGTCCCGCCACCGTCGGTAGAGGAGGTAGGACGGGACGATCACGCGCTCGGCGACACCCTCCGTGGAAAAACTCCATCGGAAGGTCGCGCCGTGTTGGAACCCGCGGGGCGCCCCGAACGTCAATCCGAGTCCCACGTCGACGTACGTCGCCGTTCTCGACACGGACTCCGCCGTGGTGCCGAGGGGTGTCGCGAGGCGGTACGGATTGTTGAACCGGAGGCCCGTGCCGACGAGCGTCGTCGCCATCGCGGTCGCGAAGGGAGCTTTCGTGTCCCCGACCTTCACGACTTCGGCGTCCGCCGTCCGCGCGGACGTCATCGCGGCCAGGAGGAGCGTCGTCTGCCATGCGCGGACCATGGGCCGCCGAGCATACACGACCGCCCCCGACGGTCGGCGTGAAGCCGTCAGGTCGCGCGGAAGGACTTCACCTTGGGTTTCGCACCCAGGAGGGCGAGCTGGCCGCAGGCCGCGGCGACGTCGTCCCCCCGGCGTCGGCGGATGAAACACGAATACCCCGCATCCGTCAGGACGGACTGGAAGGCGAGGACCGAACCGAAATCCGGCGGCCCGAGGGCACTCGCCTCGATGGGATTCATGGGGATGAGGTTCACCTTCACGGGAAGGCCGCGGAGGAGCCGGACCAGTTTCCGTGCCTCGTCGCGCGTGTCGTTCTTGCCGTGGACGAGCGTGTACTCGATGGTGATGCGACGCCGCTTCGGGAGCGGATAGGCCCGGAGGCCGTCCATGAGTACCGCGAGCGGGTACTTCTTGTTGATCGGCATCAACTTCGAACGCGTCTCGTCGTCCGCCGCGTGGAGCGAGATGGCGAGCCCGACGTTGCCGGAGAAGTCCGCACCGAGTCGTGCGATCTCGGGAACGAGTCCACTGGTCGACACCGTGACCCGCCGCGACGAAAGTCCGATCCCGTCCGGATGGGTGAGAAGACGGAGGGCACGCGCCGTGGACTCGTAGTTGTGGAGCGGTTCGCCCATCCCCATGAAGACGACGTTGCGGAGCTCCTCGCCCTCGTCGAGCATCGACCGACCGACGAGTACCTGCGTGACGATCTCGTCGGGCGTCATGTGACGCTTCCAGCCCGCGACGCCGCTCGCGCAGAACACGCACCCCATGGCGCATCCGACCTGGGTCGAGATGCACTGGGTGACTCGGACGCGTCCGTTCGTGGCGGACGTGACGTCCGGATCCTCGTCCTCGTCGTCGACGGCCGCGGCGGCGTCCGCGTCGACGTCGTCCATGGCGGCGGGGGAGAACGTTCGGGGCTTGGGTCCGGTGACGCCGGGAATGAGGACGGTCTCGACCGTCGCGCCGTCCTTCATCGTCACGAGGAGCTTCCGCGTGTCGTCGGTCGAACGCCTCACGGTCGTGACGTCGAGGACCTCGAACGGGCCCTCCTCCGGCAACGCGTTCCGGAGATTCGCCGGAAGGTCGGTCATGCGCGACGGCGCGAGCACTCCGCGGCCGTGGATCCACTTGAAGATTTGCCGACCGTGGAACGTGCGTCCCCCGAGCTTCACGGCGGCGGCCTCCCACTCCTCGGGGAGTCGCGCGACGGGACGGGGTCCCTCCGAGGCGGACGCGGCCTTCGAGGCGATCGGGAGCGAGCGGCGGGGTTCCAAAGCCGGCGAAACCTACGGCCCACACCCGGCCCACGCAACAAGAAGGCCGAAAACCCGCTATTTCGGGTCCTTCGGCAGGGGCGGGGCGACCGAGCCCGCCCGCTCCGCGACCTTCGCCTCGTCCCAATACCCGTCGAGGACCGCGAGCGGCAGGTTCTTCTGCCCTTCCGCGCCTCCCGGGTCGCCCCACCCTCCGTGCACCTCGTGGACGCGTTTTTCGACGTGGGCGAAGCGACGCGTGAACTTGTCGATGGTGATGCGGAGCGCCCCTTCGGCGTCCACGTCGACGTGACGCGCGAGGTTCACGAGCGCGAAGAGGGCGTCCCCGAGTTCGGCCTCCATCGCCACCTTGTCGCCCGATGCGATGGCGCGATCGAGCTCTCCGAGTTCTTCGGCCACTTTCGCGCGGGAGCCCGCGACGTCGTCCCAATCGAAACCGACGCGTGCCACCTTCTCGCCCACGCGTTGCGAACGCGTGAGGGCGGGGAGACTCTTGGGAACTCCCGCGAGGATGCCCCTGCCCTTCTTCTCGACGGCCTTCAGCTTCTCCCAGTTCGAGAGAACCTCCTCCGCGTCCTTGGCGGAACCGTCCCCGAAGACGTGGGGGTGGCGACGCACGAGCTTGTCGACGATTCCTTCGACCACGTCGTCGATGGCGAACGCGCCTTCCCCGCGTGCGATCTCCGCCTGGAACACGATCTGGAGGAGCAGGTCCCCGAGCTCCTCGCGAAGTCCCGGCCTGTCCTTCGCGTCGATGGCGTCGATGACCTCGCAAGCTTCCTCGAGGACGTACTTGCGGAGGGATTCGAGGGTCTGCTCGCGATCCCAGGGACAACCGTCGTCGGCGAGGAGTCGCCGCATGACGCCGACCAGGCGATTCAACGTCGAACCGTCCTGATCGGCGACGGACGCGAGGGGTCTCGGGGCCTTTTCGTCGAAGCGGGGAATCCGGGAAGCGACCATGGCGCGGACGCTACCAGGCGCGCACGCGAGGCACCCGCCGAAACGTCGTGGTAAGCTCGCGCGCGCGATGCCCGAACTCACGGTCGAACGTCACTCCCGAACCGCTCTCCTCACTCTCGCACGACCCGAAGCCAGGAATTCCCTGACGCGCGGTCTCGTCACGGGACTCACCGAGGCGCTCCGCATGGCCTCCGCGGACAAGGACGTCCGTTGCATCGTCCTGGCAGGAGCCGGAGAGAACTTCTGCGCGGGTGCGGACCTTCGACGGAACTTCGCCGAGGACCCCGCCCTCCTCGACAAGCTCGACGCGTACATGGACGAGTACCACGCCCTGATCGGTGCCATCGTCCGGTCGAGCAAGCCCGTGCTGGCCATGGTGGACGGATGCGCCGTCGGATTCGGCGCCGACCTCGCCCTCGCCTGCGACATGCGCATCGTCACGCCGCGCGCGTACGTCCAGGAGAAATTCGTCAAGATCGGCCTCATGCCGGACGGCGGAGGCACGTTCTGGCTGCCGCGGCTCGTGGGCACGGCGCGCGCGATGGAGATGATCCTCCTCGCGGAGCGCGTCGAGGGGCCCAAGATGGTGGAGCTCGGGATCGCGGCCCGCATGGTCGCCCCCGACGAACTCCGGAAGGTCACGCTCGCCATCGCCGCCGAGATCGAAGCCGGCCCCCCGCTCGCGTACGCGGAGATCCGACGCGCGCTCTACGCTTCGTGGGGAGACCTCGAAGGCGCGCTGCGACGCGAGCGCGAAGGTCAGTTGAAGCTGCTCCGCTCCGGGGACGTCATGGAAGGTGTGGCCGCCTGGATGCAGAAGCGCGAGCCCGTGTTCCAGGGTCAGTGAGACACCCGACGCGAGGAGCGCGGAGCGTCGCGAGCCCTCGCGTCGCGATCCGGCGCGTCAGAAGACGCGCGCGTCAACCTTGATGGTGTCCCCCGCCTGGAGGGGAATGTCGGGCAGCTTGCCGTCCGTGATCGCTTCGGCATTCACGTGGACGGTCATGGTCTTGCCCTTCCCGATCTCGCGTGTGAGAAGGACGTCCTCGCTGTTGGCGACGGAAGAGAACCCACCAGTCGCGGAGAGGGCGTCCACGAGCTTCATCCCTTCGTTCCAGGGGACGGAGCCGGGCTTGGCGACCTGACCGATGACGCTGACCTTCTTCGAGTTGTACTGCTTCACGGAGAGCGTGATCTGCGGGTTCGTCAGGATCTTCGCCTCGACGAGCTTCAACTTGAGCTGATCCACCACCTGTTGCGGTTCGAGCCCCGCGACGTTGATGCGCTGGATGTACGGAAAGTCCACGGTCCCGTCCGGTTGGACGCGGTATTCCGTGGGCAGATCCTTCTCGCCGACGACGATGACCTGGAAGATGTCTCCCGGTCCGATCGCGGTGTTCTGCTGAGGCGTCGGAAGATCGCGGGCGTGACGACGGACGCCGGAAGCACATCCTCCGCACACGGAAACGGCGAGCACCGACGCCAGGAAGGTGGCCGACAAACTCCGGATTCGCACCATGACTCGCGGATTCGCCGGACGGCTCAGAGGAACCAGCGGACGCCGCCGAAGGCCTCGATGCGTCGCCAGTTGAAGTCGAACAGCGCGGGCGTCGTCGCACCGGCGGAGGTGATCTCCTCCGGCAAGAGGATGTTGCTGATGTTCTGCCCGTACTTGCCGGTCGCGGTGAACGCGAACGAGTTCGTGAGGCGATACTCGGCGTACAGCGTCGCGTCGATGCGGATGTCGGTCGCTCCGGGGTGCCGGAGGGCACCGGAGGAGAAGAAGAAGTCGGGGTATTGGATGGCCCCGACGCCGCCGTCGGCGGAGAGGAGGACCTTCCCCGCGAACATGTACGCGAACTTCAGATAGCCCCGGTCGAGACCGTTGAAGTTGCCGACTAGGTTCATCTGGAAGTCCCGCAAGTAGCCGATGGAGATCGACGTGAGGGACAGCGACAAGTTCTGGGGTGCATCGACGCTGGGCGCGGCGGTCGGATAGAAGCTCGCCTCGACCTGCGCGATCATGCTGTCGAACTGCTTCACGCCCTTGTTGTTCGCCGTGGAGAAGAACGAGGAGCCGTAGCCGGCGGCGGCGAGGAGCGAGAAACGCGACGTGATGAGACCGTTGACGCCGAGTCGGGCCCGGAGGGGGACACCGTTCGCGAGGGAGGCGTTCGTGGGCGCGAGATTGATGTAGTTCGTCGTCCGGACGCTGGCGTCATAGAAGAGCGCCGTCCGCGGGCGGAACTTCCAACGACCACGGGTGTTGAACTCGTGGTTGACGCTGTCGAACCCCTTGCCCTGCGTGTCCTCGAAGAGCGTCGTGTTGAACGTGTAGCCGAGGTGCCAGTCGAGGGTGCCCGATGCGGGCTGGGCCGAGAGCTCCGCTCCGCCGGTGATGTTGTGACGGTTGTAGGAGAGGTCGGGATTGCCGAGGACCGAGGGATTGATTGCCCTCTGGTAGTTTCCGAACACGGACCCACCCCAGGGACGACCCGGCAGGATATCGAGACGGAGATTGCCGTTCACGCTCACGTTGCGTTGATCGCGGATCTCCTTCACGCCGAAGAACTCGCGGTAGGTCGCGGAAGCGCCGGCCGTGAACTTCAACGGGGACTCGCTGCCGGCGTTCACTTCGGAACGGCGGGCGGACCCGGTGGTGAGGGAGATGGCCGGCGTCACGCGGAGGACGGCCGCGGGCTCGACGTTCACCGACGGCGGTGCGTTGACGACGTTGGTTCCCGTCTTGTGGGACCGCAAGAACCAGTTCGAGTCGTAGCCCATCTCGCCGGCGATGCCGGGATGCAGTTCGAAATCACCGGCCTGGACGCCGATGCCCTCCTGAAACCGACGGTCCTTCAGGAACTCCTGCGCGCTCGCGGAACCCGAGGCGCAAAGGGTCAGTCCGAAGGCAACGGCTGCGAACGTTCGCGGCATTCGTCGGTCGGGATGTCGTTGGGTCATCGTCGCTAGCCAGTTCAAGTCGGCGCTCGCGTCCAGCGCGTCGGAAAGAAGAGTGGGGGGCGGAGTTCGGAGGATGGGGCCGCGAGGCAGAATCCCCGCGACCTCACGATACGTCAACCTTTAGTATTTCACCGCCGCCGGGAAGTGGAGTCGGTTACCGAACGGTCGCTCGAACGATACGTCGAGGGGGGGTTGGCACGGCCCCTGTTCACGGCGGGCCCCGCCTCGCCGTCCCGTGAACGGCATCACTTGAACGGCGATGCCGTTTGAGGCGGTGGGACGACTCCGATGGGAGGATTTTGCTGCACGTCGGTGACGTCGTCGCCCGGTCCGCCCTTGTCGGTGATGGTCATGGTCGTCGACGTCTGGGACAGGGTCGACGACTCTTCCCCGACGCACTGGTTCGCCGAAGTCCCCAGACCGTCGGCGCGACGACCGAGGACCTGGATGACGTTCAGGTCGTGGTTCGCCTGCTGAGGATCCTTCGCCTTGATCGCGGCGACCATGGAGTCCTTGCGCTCACGGGCGGCGCGGTCCGTGGTGTCGACCTGGTTCTTCTTGTCGTTGAGACAGAGGGTCTTGACGGGGTCGCGCTGCTCGCGCGCGGTGGAGAGCTGTCGACCGATGACCGTCGCCGTGTTGGCGATGCGCGTGGTCGTCTGCTCAGCGACGACGATCTTCTCTTCGTTCGTCAGGTCCTGGGCGCGCTTGAACGCGAGCGCGGTGGGCTCCGTCCCACCCGACTTCGCGGCGCCACCCCTCTGCTGGGCGACGGCCGGCGCAGCGACCACCGCGAGAACGGCGACGACTGCGGCCCCTTTGACCCACGAACGAAAGCCCATGCACCCTCCCAAAACGTCTGGTCACTGTACCGGCCGAGAAACAGCGTGTCAACGCGGCGTTCCGTCCACATCCACCGCTTTGAACTGTCCGAGATCACTCCAAGAATCGACGGATGAGATTCGGTTCGACCGAGGGAGGAGCGACTGTCGGGCCCACGACTCGTGGCACTGCGTCAGACGCGTTCCGCGGTCGGCGGAATCCGGAGACGACGTCCACGGCACCCGCCTCCCCTCCTCCGTTGCGTGCGCGCGCTCGGACGTTCACGCGCGCACATGGAGACGCCCTCGCACGAATCCCCACGACGTGGGTCACCCGTTCAGCGTGATCACCGGATCCGTTGTGGACAACTCGGAATGCCCGCGCGGTGCGCGCTCGACGCGACCCCGACGCCGGGTCTCGAACGCGAACGGGCGGCGAGCCTTCCGGCCCACCGCCCGCATGCACGCGACACGTCCACGACGCGCCGACGATCCGTCCCCGATCACTTGCCTTGCTGGACGAAGCTCACGGGAATCTGGATGGTGGAACCGCTGCCTCCGGGCGGATCGAAGTTCGCATTCTTCACTGCCCGCGTGATGCACGCCGCGACCTTCGGCGAGAGACCCGTGTTGCTGGCGACGCTCGCGTTCTCGACCTCGCCGTTCGGTCCGATCTTCGCGGAGACGACGACCTTGCCGGACATGGTCGGGTCCTCGGAGAGACCCGACTGGTAGCAGGCCTTGAACCGGCCGCGGAGCTTCGCGACCGTCGCTTCGGCGTTCGCGACCGGCACCGACGCCGAGACCGCGCCCGGAAGTGCGTCACCCTTCGGACCGCCGACGTCGCGGCCACCACCCGCCGCGCTGCCCGTTCCGGAACCGGTGGTGCTTCCACCGATGCCCTGGAGACCGGTTCCCTTGCCCGGTTGCACCGGGCCGCCGCCGCCACCCATCTTGAGATCCTGACCGGAGTTGGAGACGCCGGCTGTGGACGCTGCGACGCCGCTGAGATCGACCGGCGGGATTTCGCTGCGGCTCAGGGCGCCGGAAACCGCGGACGTTCCACCGAACGCCGCGAGCATCTGCATCTGCATCGACTCGGCTTCGCGCGCGAGGGACGCGGCGCGCACGTCGCTCACCTTCGAGTTCGGTCCGCCGGTGTTCGCGGCCTTCGACGGCGTGGTCGTCGCCGCAGGTTTGTCCACCGGCTTGTCGGCGGGCTTGTCCTTGGGTGCGTCGACCGGCTTCTCTTCGACGACGGGCGGAGGGACGTTCTTCGCGAGATCGAGGAGTCCTTGGACGGCGAGGTCCTCGTTGAGGACGGGGTCCATCCAGTCCGAATACATCGCGCCGATGAAGCCGAAGTGCATCATGAACGAGAACGCCGCGATGATCGTGAGGTTCCAGTCGATCTGACTCGCGAGACCGCCCTTCACGGCGAGCGGAAGTTGCGGCTTCGGTTGCGGCGGCGGCGGCGCGACGAACTGGAAGAGGAACGTCGTCTCGCCGATGATCACCTTGCCACGCGCTTCGTCCGTCAGCTTGACGGTGTAGACGTTCCCGTTCTTCTTCGCCTGCCCCTTGAGGGCGGCGATGTCCGTGATGCCCGTCTGGAGTGCGACGCGGCCCGTCCATCCGTCGAGGAAGTTGAGATGGTAGTCGGTGCCGATCAGCTCGAAGAGCTTGAACGCCGACGACACGTTCGGCGCGGCGACGACGAAGGTGGCGCGCTCACTGGTGCCGACGGTGACGTTGATGCGTTGCTTGATGAGGCGCTCTTCGACGAAGCGATGCCCCTGCACGACGCCGATGCGCAGGACCTTCGGTCCCGTCGCTTGGGTCATGGCGCGCATGACCGCCGTCATCTGCCCAGGACGAGCTCCCGGAGCCCCCCCCGGCGCTGCGCCTCCCGGCCCCATGTTCATCTGCGACATGCCTCGCTCACCTTTCCGGAGCCAACCGCGAAGACCACACCCCTCGTGGAACTAGGAGTCGTGATGCTTCGAAAAAGTTCCCGGCACGCGAATCGCGGACCGGAATGTCGTCGTGGGCACAAAGGATACATGAAGGAGCGAATCCGTGGCCAGAACCCGATCCCGGCGGAATCGGGGCCGGCGGAATCCGGTCGGTTTCGGCCCCCTGCCCTCGCTCGGCGATGTTCGGGACGTTTCCGGGACACGACCGTCAGACGGCCGCCACTTCCAGAAGTTCCATGAGTTCGTCGACCTCCTTCGCCTTGGTCCGGGCGAACTTGCGGGCGCGGAGTTGGGCCGCCACACACACCGCCGTACCGGCGAGCCCCATGGCCGCGACGTCGACGGCTTGCATCACGAGGGCGTCCACTCCGACGATGCCGTTCTCGTCGAGCACGATGTCGGTGGTCAATCCGCGGCGGAGGAGGAGCGTCGCGAGGAGGAAACACGCGCTGGACGACACGCTCGCGAGCACGCGCGGAACCCGGACCCATCGTTCCAAACGGAAGCCGTACTCCCCCACGAGTTCGCCGAGGCGCGCGGCCCTCGCTTCGCCCTCGAGGGCGAGCGCGCGAACGACGTCGCGTTCCCAATCGGCGGAGGGCTCCCGGTCGGCGAACGCCTCGAGCTCGGCCAGGGTGGTCCGACGGACGTCGCGGGACTCCCGGAGCCTGGCGAGCAGCACGGCAACGTCGACCGCCGTCGGAGTCAACACGAGCCGGATGCGGTGCAGACTTCCCGCGACGGCCACCAACGCGACGACGAGGGCGAGGACGACGATCACCGGTCCGTCAGAAGGGCTCGTGTTCGACGGCCGCGCTGATGCGCTCGAGGAACGGCTTCTTCAGCTCGGCCAGCGTGAGCTTCGCCTGGATCTTGTTCACGTCGACGGACGCGACCGGCTTTTGGACGCGGCCGACGATCGTGACTTCGCGGATCGTGATGACGCCCTTCTGCTGCGCCCCTGCGTCGCCTTCTGCGAAGAACGAGACCGCGAGGCCGAGGGTCGCGGCGATCACCGAGGACGAGATTCGCTTGGAGGTGCGTCGGGTCATGTTCGGCTCGCTTTCTCGTCCGTGTTCGCTTCGGGGAATCACTTCGGCTTCGCGGTCGCGGCGGGTGCCGCCGTACCTGCCGGCGCCGCGGTACCGCCGGCGGTCGCTGCGGCGGCGTTCTTCATCTCGGCCTGCTTCGCCTTCGCGCGGTTGATGAGTTCGTCGATGTCGTCGTTGGTGCCCGTGGGCGCCTTCGTACCGCGCATCGTCTTGTACGTCTCGAATTCGGTGATCGCCTTGGACACCTGATCGTCCGCGGAGACCCCGAGCATCTTCGGCGAGAACAAGTAGAGCAGCCCGAGGTTGTAGTGCGCGCCCGCGAGGCTCGAATCGAGTGCGAGGGCCTTGTCGAGTTCGAGCTTCGCCTTCGCCGTGTCACCCAGGAGGCGGTAACAGTCGCCGAGGGCGAGGTGCGCGAGGGGGCTGTTCGGCGTGTACCGGGACGCGTTGTCGAGCAGAGGCTTGGCTTCGGTCGCGTTGCCCGCTTCGAGCTTCATCACGCCGAGGTTGAGCGTCGCCTCCGTGAGGTCCGGTCGCTTCTGACGGGCGGCGTCGAAGTCCGCCATGGCCGCCGCGCGGCGTCCGTGTTCCTTCGCGATGACTCCTCGAAGAAGACGCGCTTCGGGATTGTCCTTGTCGCGCGCGGGCGTGGAGTCGCCGAATCCTTCGAGGATCGCCTGGAGGGCGTATTGCGCGAGGTCGAGCCGACGCGAACGGAAGTGATCGCGCGCGATGACGACCATGGCGTCCTTGAAGTCCGGATCGATCTTGAGCGCCTCTTGGGCCATCGCCTGCGCACCGCCGCTGTCCTTCGCGATCGACTTCACCTCGGCGAGGTACCCCGCGATACGCGCGGAACTCGGCTTCTTCTTGTGAAGATCGGTGAGGAACGCGTCGGCCTCGGACGTCTTTCCCGCGAGGGCCGCGGAAACGGCGTAGGCGCCGGCCGCGAATTCGAACTCGTTGTCGTTCGCGTAGGCGGCCTTGTACGCATCCTGCGCGCCCTGCGAATCGCCGAGGCGTTCGAGGACGGCCCCGAGCGAGTACTGCGGTGCGGAAGCCTTGGGCGCATGTTGCGCGGCTTCGCGGAACGCCGCCTTCGCCGCGGGAAGATCGCCTTGCACCCACGCCAGAAATCCGCGCTGGTAGTCCGCCTTCGCGTCCCCCTCCAGATCGGCGTGGGCGGTCGGCGCGGCCGAGATGATCCCGACCTGCTCCCCCTGGTCCGTGACGACCGCAGTACCCGCTCCGGCGTCGGCCTTGGGGTAGTTGACGTTCTTCGCGTCCCCGCCGCAACCGACGAGGGACACGGAGACCGTGGCCGTCGAAAGCGCGAATGCGCCGAGGAGGTTGGCGACGTTCCGACGCGTGCGGCGGCGGCGTTCGATGGTGGAGTTCGTGGATTTCATCGTCCTCACGGGGCCACCGGGAGCGGGGAACCGTTTCCGTTGGTGGGCGGAAGGAGCGCGATACCGGACCGCGCTTGGACGTACATGCCGTCCGAGTAGGAGAGCATCTTCGCCTTCGCCGGATCGTTGGGGTCGCGCGTCTTCTCGACGTAGCCCTTCATCTTCACGTCGCCGAGGATGTCGGTGAAGTAGGCGAGTCGCGCGATGGCGTGGGATACGGTCGGGTTCTTCACGTTGTACTGACGCGCGAGCGCGACGGCGGTGGCGTAGTTGCGGACCATGATCTCGTCGGAGGCCGCGAGTTCCACTTCCTTCTGCGATCGCCACCCTTCCTTCACGCGGTCGCGGAGTTCGTCCGCTTGCATCATGAGGTCGTCGCGGCCGCTGTCCTCGAGCTTCTTGAGGAGCGCTTCCTGTTGCGGCGTGAAGTACTTCAGCGCCGGAGGAACCGTGTTGTAGAGGCCCATGCGGAGCGAGTCGAAGAGCGTTCCCTTCCGCGCGATGGCCGCCGGCACCCAGTCGAGGGACGGGTACGTGTCGGCGATGTGCGAGAGCTTCTGATCGTACTTGTCCGCGTCTTCGGCGTTGAGCTGGTACTTGCCCTTCTTCGTCTGCTTCCTCGCGCCGGACTTGTCGACTTCGTACTTGCCGATGACGTCCTCGACGGAGCCCGTGTACTTGTGGCGGCCCGTCTCGAAGTCGTATTTGTCCTTGATCTCCTCGTCGAGGAGCGTGAACTCGGCTTCGGCCCCGTAGTCGGCGTACGGAGGCTGGAGCGCCGCCGGCTTGTCGCCTTCGGTGGTGCCCTTCGCGCGGAGCGATTCCCACGCTCCCTGTGTCGTCTTGAACCAGGTGCGGTAGCCGACGTCTCCGCCGGTCTTCTTCAACTTGGCGACGAGGTACGCCGCTTCGAGCGACTGCTTGCCCGCCCCCGCGTTGTTCTTGTTGCTCGCGTAGAAACCCTGGAGGGCCTGCTCCGCCGCGAGACGGGACTGACGGTTGGCCCCCGTGTCGGCGGCCTGGGAGTTCCACTGCTGGTAGTCGTACTTCGCGACGTCGTAGTCGGCCGTGGCCTTCTCCTCCGGCGAGAGCTTCAACTTCTGGAGCACGCGGTACTGGCCCATCATCTTCTCGCGCTGGCCCATCTTCGCGTAGAGGACCATGGCGTTGCGTGCCGCCACCTTGCGCTTCGCGTCGTCGAAACGATCGTTGGCGGAGATCTTGTCGTAGGTCTCGGCCGCGCGCTGGTAGTTGAAGAACCCGAAGTACGTGTTCGACAGTGCGTCGAACGCGTCGTTCAAGTACGAAAGGCGCTCTTGGTAGCGCTTCGGGTCGGGACCGGCCTTCGTCTTGGGGTCGCCCTTCTGCAGGGCGTTGAGGCGTGCGTCGCTCCCGTACTCGTCGATGAACTTCGTGTAGAGGTCGATCGCCTTCTGGTACTCGCCGATTTGCTTGTACGCGTAGGCCGCGTTCATGGCGGCTTCGGGCGCCTCGTCACGGCCGGGAGCGGCGGAGAGCGCCGCTTCGTAGAGTCCGGCGGCCTCACGCCAGAGACGTGCCTTCTCGGGACCCGCGGGAGCAGCCTGGGCCGCCTTGAACTTGTCTCGGGCCTTCACGTAGGCCGCTTCCTGCAACGTCGGATTGACGATGAGGGCACCCTTCGATTGCTGCTCCGCGTTCACGGCGCAGCTCTTCGTCTTTTCCGCTTCGGCGAGCTGTCGGGAGCGCTCGGCGTCCTGGGAGAGGTTGCTCATCGTGATGAGCTTTTCCCACGCCTTGTACCCGTACTCGTCCTTGCCGCAGTGGTCTCGGTACATGGGTTCGAATCGGGCGCGGGCTTCTTCGAACTGACCGTAGAGGAAGAACACTTCCGCCGAGTAGAAGCCGAACGTGAGCGCGTTCTTGTTCACGTCGAGGTTCGTGGGCACGCGTTCGACGTATTCGTCGCGGGCGCGGATTCCGTCGATGATCTGCGGAGGCACCGGGGCCTTCTCGACCTTCTTGTCGGCTCCTTCCCCGCCCGTGAACCGCACTTCGGTGCGCTGGTCGATGCCCTGCGCGCCCTTCGTCTCTTCGAAGCGGACGTATTCGAGGTCACGCTTGACGTCGGCGAGATCGACGACCCAAAGGGCCGCGTTGTCGATGAACTTGTCGTCCTCGTTGGAGTCGCGGACGTCGATGGCGGCCGCGCGGGCGTCGTCGATCTCGCGAGGCTGGGGTTCGGGATACTGCTCCGCCTTCAGCTTGTGGAGGACGACCTGGATCCGGACCGTCTGCCGGCGTGCGTCCGCGAGCCAGTAGCGGCTCTCGTAGGCGTCGGGGGCGTTCTCGTCCTGCTTCAGGTAGCCCTGCCATCCGAGGACGGCGAGACGGTACTCGGAGAGTGCGTTCGTGAGGCGTTCGGCCACGAACTTCGGGTCGCTCGACTGACTCGCGTCCTGCAGCGCGGCCCGTCCGTTGGTCGTGTGTTGGACGGCGGCCTGTCGGAGTCCGCCCTTCACGAGGCGCTCCGCGTTCTGGATGGCGGCGGGGTTGTCCTTGTTCGCGTCCACCCACGCGGTGTTGCCGATGTAGTTGACGAGGGCCGTGCGCGCTTCGAGGGCCTTCGCCGCGATGACGTCGTGCTCGGGCGTACCGGGCTTCTTCGTCACGAGCATCATGTCGTACGTCTCGGCCACGGCCGCTTGCACGTCGGGCGCGGTCGGATCCATGGGCCACTTCTTCAGGATGGCCGTGTAGACCTCGATGGCGCTGTCGTAGTGGTTGAGGCTCCGGTACTCGAGCGCGAGCGCCTTGTAGATTTCGATGGTCCAGGGCTTGTCCTGGGGGATGAGCGTCGGGTCCTTCACGCGCTCGATGGCGACGCGGAGCTTCTGCTCGGCCACGGCCGGATTCGACTCGGTGTCGATGATGTCCGGTCGCGGAACGTACGGATCGTCCGCTTCCGGTCCCTTGAAGTCGACGTTGGTGAGGGAGCCCGCGATGTACGTGAAGGCTTCGGCCCGGAAGTCCGCTCCGGGGTCACCCGTGAGCTTCTGTTGCTCGTCCGTGTAGAGGAGCAGGTGGATGAACTCGCGGGTCGCCGCGTCGTAACGCTGCTGCTTGAACAGCGTCCACGAGTACTTGTAGAGCGCGACGCCGTACAGCGGCGGCTTCTTGAACTCGAGGGAGTGGTTGTAGGCACTCGCCGCCCGGTTGTAGCCGTACACGGGAGGCAACGCGACGAGATCGGGCTCGTCGCGGGAGAGCACGCGACCGCTGCCGAGATCGAGTTGATCGAACTCCCAGTTGCCGATCTGCCACCACACTTCGGCCACGTAGCGCGGTTCCTCGCCCACCTTCAGCGAAGGCTGCGCGAGCGGCTTGCACTCCTTCGGGAACGGGTCGAGGAACTTCGTGTCGGGTCCCCCCTTCCTGAGCGACTCGGGCATCGGGTAACGGTGACGCCAGGCGATCCACTCGGATTCCTTCTTGTCCTGCGGCATCCCGAGGATGGTGTCGGCGTCCGGGTTCTTGGGATCGGGCGGCGTCGGGTAGGTGTACTTGTTCGCGCACACGAGCGCGCGCCACACCTGCTGACCCTCGTCGATGCGCCCCGAGTCGTTGTACGCGTGACCGAGAAAGTAGAAGACGCCGGCGAGCTCCTTGTATTTCGGGTACTCGCGGATGATGCGCTTGTAGAGCGCGATGGCCGGCTTCAACCCCTCGAGGAGATCCTCCTTCGCGTCCTCGCCGCGTGCCCGCTCCTCGTAGAGCGACGCCAGGCGGTACATCGCGTCGGGAGACGCGGGGTCGTTCGCACGCGTGCCGCTGTACTTGGCGACGAAGGCTTCGAGTCGTTCGATGGCCGTGTCACGCGCCTTCCGGAGCTCGCCCTTCTCGATGCCGATCTCGCGGTCGAGACCGGAGAGCACTTCCTTCTTCTTCTGTTCGTAGTGGAGCTGGACGATGGACGAAATGGTGTCGCGGTAGTCCTTGGCCCCCTTCTCGTAGACTTGGGCCTGAGCCTTCAACGCTTCGAGAGCACGCACCTGTTCTACCGTGGGCGGCGGCGGCGGCGGGAGGGTCTTCCGGGGAGCCGCGAGGTTCGCGTACTGCGCTCCGGTGGAGGCGGGAGCCTCCGCCGTCGCGGCGTCCGCCTCTCCCCCGTCGGTCGTGACGGCGGCGAGAGTTCCCGCGTCGGCCGCGGCCTTGGGCGCTCCGGCGTCGGCGGCGGTCTTCGTGGTCGTTCCCTTCGCCGTCGTGGCGGCCTTCGCGGTCGGCTTGGCGGCGGGCGCCTTCGCGGCGCCTCCCGTCTGCGCTTCCGCGAGCGGCGGCAACGCGAGCCCGAGCACCACCAAGGCGCCGAGGCCCGTCGCGAGAAGAACTTTGGAAGCTTTCGTCGTCATCCCGATCGTCTCCGACCTTCCGTCACTTCTGGTTCTCGAGGGACTGCGTCTCGCCGCCGGCGTCGTCGAGTACCTCGCGGAGCTCCTCGTCGAGGAGCTGTTCCTGACGTGCGCGGTCGGTCTGGAGAGTGCGGACACGTTGCATCTCCTCCTCGCGGACCTCCCAGGCCTGCTCCGTGATTCCGACGTCGGCCCGGAGCACGATGTCGTGCAGGCGTTTGGCGACCTTCGTGAAGTTCACCTGCGCGATACCGCCGACGAGCTCCTTCGCTTGGGCGTCGTAGGTCTCGAGCACGGACCCGTATTCCTTGATCTTCGAGCGCTCCGCCTCGACCTGGGACCGCAATTCGGCGACCCGGGTTTCGACCCGTGCTTCGAACTGAGCGAGAATCGCGTTCAGCTTCTCCTCCGCGACGTGGGCATCGCGGAGGATGGGTTGGGTGCGCTGCGCGAAACGTTGCGCTCCGGAGCCCGCCTGCCCGGACGCGGCGAGTTCGGTCTCGCGATCGACCAACTGGACGAATCGCGCACGCGCTTGTTTGTCGGCGACATAGCGCGCGTCCCCGAATCCGATCAGGGCGCGACCGAGCTCGATGTGGCGACGGAGTTCCATCGCCTTCTCGCGCGCGGCTTTCAGGTCCCGTTCGTTGGCATCGATCTCGGCGTTGAACCGTTGCGTGGTCTGCGCGTCGCGGACGACGCCACGTTGGGCGTCGTCGACCAGGTAGCGCCGGAGGCCGTTGACGAGAGCCTGCAGGCGGTCGATCTCGAGGGACTGCCGCGAGAGCTCCTGGGACACGGTGTTCCATTGCTTCGAGCCCGACGCTTCGCGGCGTTCGAAATCCGTGGCGTTCGTCGGGAGTCCTTGGATCGCCGCCATCAGCGCACGGCGCTCTTTGCGGACTTCCCCGATTTCGCCGGAAAGGTCCCCGGATTCCTCCGCGTCGAGTCCCCGCGCGATTTCGAGGCGTGCGCGGGCGATCCGGTTGAGCAGGCCCGTGGCGCGCTGTTCGCCGGCGAGAAGCTCGGGGAACGCGCGCACACGGTTCGACGCCTCCATGACGCTCGTGAAGCGCTCGATGAGGAGGTTCGACTGCTTGATCAGGGTGCGGCAGATGTTGACGTCGGCGATGACCGAGAACGCGAGCGGGCCGTACTTTTCCTCGCGCGCCCAACGGATCGCGAGCGGAGGCAATTGTTCGTTCGCGTCGAGGACGTCCAGATCCTGTTGGGAGAGCTTGTCGTAATAGACCGAGACGTCCGTCGTGGACGCGAGGAACGAATCCACGCGCGCGCGCAGGGGCTCGTACTGGTCCCGGATGCTCTCGTAGAGTTTCAGGGACTTGTCGAAGGACCCCGCCCGGAGGAGGAGATCGGCTCGGAGCAAGGTGCCGTCCGCGATGAAGCTCGAATCCGGATTCGCGATCGCGAGGACCTCGAGGGCCCGCTCGGCGCGCGTGACGTCTCCCATGCGGACATACACCCAGCCGAGCTCGTAGAGCATCGTGTCGAACTCGGGCGATTCGCGACCCACCTGGGAGTAGGCCTCACCGGCCTGTTCGAACTGGTCCATCTCGTAGAAGAGACGACCGATGGCCATCCACGCGAGATCGATGACGTGCTGATGTTCCGGCGTGTCGCCGGGAAGGGTCGTGACCGCGCGGAACGTTTCGATGGCCGGCTTGTAGTTCGTGACCGTGGTGCCGTCCGTCGCGACCGTGGGGCGGATTTGCCGCATGGCGATGAGGCCCTGGAAGTACCGCGCTTGGTGCGTGTACTCGGTACCCGCACCGACGGCCTGGAAGCCGCGCTGCGCGGCGTCGAGGTTCTCGCGGAGGAAGTTCGCCTTGCCGCGCGCGTAGTTGAGACCGGGATCGGTGGCCGCTTCCGGTAGGACCGCGAGGCGCTCCATCACCGGGTCGAGACTCTTGGGGTCGTTGAGCCGGAGCGAGATGTCGACGAGTCGCGCCAGCGACTTCCAAAAGTTGCGGTAGTAGCGAGACTCGCCCGAGTGGGAGACGATCTCGTCGTAGTCGCGTCGCGCCGAGAGATACTCCTTCGACGCGTAATAGGTCTCGGCGCGGAGGTAACGGGCGTCGCCGGCGGACGGCGTGTCCGGATACTTCTCGATGATCTCCGAGAGGACGACGCTCGCGCGAGCGTAGTCCTTCGAGCGGAAGAGGATCTCTCCGTTCGCCACGCGCTCCTCGGGCGTGAGGCCCGCGTTGCGCACGCTCTGGACGGAGGCGTCGATCATCGGGGTTTCCCGATTGACCGTCGACATCTCGCTCTCGGCGTTCTTGAAGTTCGCTTCGGCGTCGGCGGCCCTCGCGAACGACGGCGCCGCGACGACACCGAGGAGGACGAGGGGGACGCGAATCGCGCGCGGAAGAGACGAGCCATCCCTGTCCGCGCGACCGGCATGCCGGTGCGCGTCGACCACGGCTTACCTCCCACCGGAGACGGTCCCACCCGCCGCTGCGGGCGCGGCGTTGCCGCCGTGGAACCCGGCGCTTGCGACCCGGGTGCAGCCGCCGCGGCGGGCGCGCCCGTCGTGAGTGCCCTGACCTTCTCGCGCCACTCGACCTGCGGACGCTGCTCGAGGGGCGTCGTCACGCCGCCCTTCTCCAGGGCGATGGCCGTGAGCGCGAGGCTCTTGCCTTCGACGGCGGTGAACGAATGGCTCGACTTCACCTCGAACTTGTAACCACGGAGGTAGGTGAACACACCGAACCCGTTACCCTGGAAGTTGAGGGAGCACCTTGACGCTGTGATCGCCCGGCGGGACGGAGCCGCTGTAGATCGGGATCTCCTTCTGCTCGCCCAACGCACCGGTCTCGTCCTGGCGATTGAACTGGACGGCGTTGTCGATGAGGACGACGGCGCGGATCAACTTGAACGCGCTCGACATTTCGTTCTGGAGGGCCACCTCGGCCCGCGAACCAGCCACGCCCCCGGTCATGATGGTGTCCGAGAGGAGCGAGAGACGCGTGTGGCTCCGACGGATCTGGTCTTTCAGATCGTCGACGCGGGCTTCGAGATCGCGGAGTCGGATCGCGTAGGAGCTGCCGTCAATCTTCGGTTCGGACGGTGAAGTCGGCGCAGCGGCCGGCGCGACGGTGGCGGCCCCCGCGTCCCCCACGGAAGACGTCATGGCGGTGGCGGACGCGGCAGGAGAGGCGGACGCGGCAGGAGGAGAGGCCGACGCCGCAGCGGCAGGCGCCGGAGCTCCTCCGTCCTTCGATTGGGCATGAGCCACCATCGAGATCGCCAGAGGAAGCACCAAGGCCATGACCATCGTCGCGTGACGTCGCATCCGAACTCCCCTTTCGACCCCGAACGGCACCATCGGTTGTGCCGAGACTGAACGAACTCTGCTCACCTGTGCACCGTGCATCCTGATCGCCCACACAGCGGTCCCGTCGGAACGGACGATGTGTGGTGGGGAGAACACGGAACTCTGACGCCAACCTGGAAATGCGATGACGCGGCGTAGCAGTGTAGATGTGCGCCCGCGTCGAATGCAACCGCCCGTCTCGGGTTCGGCGCATGTCGTCCGGTGTGGTCCTTTTCGGAGCAGTCGGGGGCCCGGTTCCGGTGGTACTGTCCCGGTCGTCATGGGGACGCGCATCACCTCGACTGCGGCGGCGACCGCGTCGCGACGCACGTATGGGGGCCCACGGCCCAGCCGCGTCGCCCGGAGAACTTCCCGGAACGTGACGCGTATCTCCATCCAAGAAGATGCGCGCTCTGGTGTTCGCCCCGCACGATGGCCTTCGCAGCGACGACTCCCCCGCAGGAGCCCGTGGAGCGCGTTCCCATGAGCGAACGCGACCCGCGCACCGAACCGACCGACGAGTCGCTCATGCTGCGGTACCAGCGGGGCGACCGGGCGGCGTTCACGGTGCTCGTGAGACGCCATCAGGGCCCCCTCTACAACTTCGCGCTCCGACACTTGCGCGTGGGCTCCCTCGCCGAGGACGTCGCCCAGGACGCGTTCGCGCGGGTCGCCATGAATGCCGCCGACTTCAAACACGAGGCGCGGTTCTCGACCTGGCTCTACGCCATCGCTCGGAATCTCTGCATCGATCATCTCCGGAAATTGGCGCTCCGCCGGCACGCGTCCCTCGACGAGGGACGCCCGGGCGAGGATGGCGAAGGGCCCACCCTCGGCGAACAGACCGCGGACGAACGGGCGAGCGTCGAACGGGAAGCCACGGGTACGGAACTCCAGATCCGCATCGAGAAAGCCGTGCGCTCCCTTCCCGACGAGCAACGCGAGGTGTTCCTGATGCGGGAAGTGGCCAACCTTCCCTTCAAGGAGATCGCGACGATCACCGGCGTCCCCGAGAACACCGTCAAGAGCCGGATGCGGTACGCGCTCGAACGGCTTCAAGAAGCCCTTCGCGAATACCAGGACTACGCCAAATCCCTGGGCGGCGAATGAACGACGTCTCCCGGAACACCTGACCGCCCGCGCCGAAACCCCGACGCACGGCACGAATCCCACCCCGGACCTCCCGAATCATGGACTGCGAGAAATTCGAAAGCGCGATGCTCGACGAGCTCTACGGAGAGCTCGACGAGGTGACGAGCGCGGCACTCCGGCGGCACGCCGCGGGGTGCTCGCGTTGCGCCGCGCTGTTCGAAGGCCTCCGCGAGACGAAGAAGGCCGCCGCGCTCCCGAAGATCGCGCCACCGGCCGATCTCGAGGCGAAAATTTTCGCTCGTGTCCGCGACGCGCAAAATGTCCTCCCCTTCCGCGCGAAGGTACAACGCGCCGTCGCCATCGGAGGGAGCTGGGCGATGCGACCCCAGGCGGCCATGGCCGCCCTGTTCCTCCTGATGATCGGGTCGAGCGTCGTCCTCCTCCGCGGGAACGCGGCGAAGTCCCGCCCGGACTCCTCGGCCATGCGCGTGGAAGAACGCGGTGAACCCGCTCCGATGGCCGCCGCTTCCGCCGCGCCGGCGGAAGGCGTCGCGACGACGACGGAAGCCACGGCGGACCTCGAAGAGAAAGTCGACGACCGCCTCCGCAACGCGACGGTCCCCACCACTCCTCCCGCGTCTCCGGCCGCCACGGGTCGAGGCGAAGATCCTTCGGGCGCCCTCGCGGGTCTCGAACCGCGACCGCTCGATTCGGTGCCCGAGCCCGCGAAGCGGAAGTCCGCCGCGTACGATGCACCGCTCGGTGCCGCGGACAAGGGATCCGCCGACGGATACGGTGTGGCGTCCGGCGCGTTGAAGGACAACTGGGGAGGCGGCAACGTGGCTCCGCCTCCCCCGCCCGCCGCGGCCCAAGCGGTCGCGCCAGCGGCGGCCCCCCGTCCGAAGGTGGCGATGGACGAGGACGATCGCCGTCCGAAGTCCGGCGGCGCCGAATCTCCGAATGCCCTCGAAGTCAAACCGAGCGGCGGTCCGTCGGCGCCTTCGGTCGCGAAGCGGGACGATTCGAAGGTGGCGACGTCCGACACGTTCGCCACGGCCATGGCCTCCTACAAGGGTCGTCAATTCGACGAAGCGACGCGTGCGTTCGACGCTGTGGCCGCCACGGGCGACACGAACGCCGCGCTCATGGCCGCTCGGGCCGTGCGCGAAGGTCACGGATGCACGACGGCGGTCACGCGATTCGATCAGGTCGCGTCCCGAGCGTTCGGCTCCCTCCCCGGCTACGACGCGACGCTCGAAGGCGGTCAGTGCTACCGCGCGATCGGCGGCACGGACGCCGCGCGTGCGCGCTTTACCCGCCTCCTGGCCGTTCCGTCCCATGCGTCCCGCGCCCAGGCCGAGATCAACGCGATGACCCCGAAGGGCGAGAAGGCCGTCCGTGCGATGCCCGCCACGAAACCGGTGGCGCCGTCGAAGAAGGCCGATGGAGCGGACTGACTCGAACGCGACCCCGGAATCCATGTTGCGGGAGGCGTGCCTCGGCGACGCCGACGTCGCAATCCTCCCCTTCGTCCTCGCGTCCCTCGAGCGACTCCGCGCCCTGGCGGACGTGGGCGTCCGCGGCACCGACCTCGTCAGCCTGGCGAGTCGCATCGGATCCGAGATGGCGGCGGGTGGCGCGTCACCGACCTTGGCCATGGTCGTGGCGGATCGGATCGGCGCATCCGGCGAAGCCGCCATGGCGAGCTCACTCCGCGCGGCGTTCGGCGAAGGCTTGGTGCGACGCGCCGTCGAACGGAGGGAGGAAGCGATCGCGGCCACCTTCGACTTCGACGCGGCGGCGACCGAGCTCGATGCCGGCTGGTTCGCCTTCGCGGCGCACTTTCCTTTCGACGATCACGTGTGGATCACGGAGTGGGCTTCGCGCGTGGCGGCGACCGCCAGTCGACGAGGGGTCCGTCGCGCGACGGTGTCCGGTCGCGAGGTGACGCGCCGAGCGCTCGAAGACGCCCTCGATTTCGCGGGCGTCGAAGTGGCACGTGACGGGAGCGACGGACGTCGTCCTTGGGACGTGATCTGGACCTGGTTTTCGACACGTTCGCGCCGCCCTTGATTCGCCGGGGAATCATGGCAATTGTTCGCGCCCGCTCCCGGACCTTGCTCTAGAGTGCACGATCCATGGCGGTGCGTACGACCCAGTTCGGTTCCCATGCCCCGCGAGCGTCCGTGACGTTCCGGGCAGCCCTCGTGGCGGTGTCGTTCGGTGCCTGCTCGACGGCCCAACGCGACGGCACACGGGTCGTCCTCGCGCCAGAGGTCCTCGCGCCTCGCGCCCTCCTCGACCGGGTGCAGCGACTCGTGCTGGACGTCCACGACGCCAACGGTCTCGTGTGCGACGAGGCGACCGGAATCGTGTCGGGCCTCCTTCCCAACGCTTCCCCCGTCGCTTCGGCCCAACTCGGCACGGGGGGCTGCAAGGAAGGTGCTCGCTTCTGCGGTACCCTCGATCTCGCGCGCGGTTCGACCCCGCGCATCGTCCTGGCGCGCGGTCTTTCCGGCGACGACCTCGTCGCGACGGGATGCGCGTCGCTCGTCGCGGACAAGGAGACCCAGGAGCTCACGATCCGCATGGTCCGGGTCGTGAAGGCCGACGTATGCGGCGACGGAATCGTGGGTGCTACCGAGCAGTGCGACCCTCCCGGCGTCGAGGGCGACGACGTGTGCGACGCGTCCTGCCACACGCGGGAAGTGTTCCTCTCGAAGGGATCGGGAGCGTCGGGCGGAACCCAGAACGGCAAACGCGGAGACAAGACGAAGCCGTCGCTCGTGTGGCCCCTCGCGAGCGGACGTGCAGGAAAGTTCCTCGCGTTCTTCGGCGATCGCGCGTCTCCCGGGCAGACCGAGGTGACCGTGCGCGCTCGTTCGGACGTCTTCGGGCGCTACGGCGAACAGGGGCCCGGCGTCGAGAACGACTCGTTCTTCCTTCCCCACGACCCGGGAGGAGCGTTCCCTCCGACCGCGTCGCCGTTCAACCAATCCGCGCCTTCGGCGACGCATTCCGGCACGAGGACCTTCGTGGCGTTCCAGGACGACTCGGGCGGTACCGTGGACGTGAAGCTTCGGAGCATGACCGACGCGTTCGTCGCGGAACAGCCCGCCGGCGGCGCCGTCGTCGTCAACGGATCCGGGGACGGCGAACCGGGCATCCAGGACAGTCCGCAGGTCGCAGCGAGCCCTTCAGGGACACTCCTCGTCGCGTGGCGGGACGCAGCGGGCGGCGGCCGCATCTTCGCGCGGACGATGGCGACGAACGGATTCGCGCCGGGCCCCGTCGTCGAGGTGAGTTCAGGAACGGGGAACCTGCACCCGTCCTTGGCGGCGACGTCGCAGGGTTTCGTGTGCGTCTGGGAGACGGGCGCGGACGTCCGGATGCGTTCCCTCGGACTCGACGGTACTCCGACGACGCCGGCGACCGTCGTGAACGACGCGTCGCGAGCGTCGATTCGGAGCGAGCCGGTCGTCGCGGCACTCGAAGGTGGCGAAATCGCCGTGGCATGGACGGAATCCACGGACGCGACGGGGCGGGACGTGTTCGTGCAACGTTTCTCCGAATCCGGAGGCCGGACCCCGGGCGACCAGGGCGCTCCGCTGCATGCGTCGCGCGACGGCAACCAGTTCCAACCCGCGCTCGCGGCGTTCGAAGGATCGGGGTCCGGATTCATCGTCGTGTGGGCGGACGACGCGACGGGACACGTGTGGTCGCGCATCCTCCGTCGCGACGGTGGCACCAGTTTCAACCCCGTGGACGGCCAAGCGACGGAGTTCGTCGCGAGCCGTGCGGAATCCCGGACGCGCGCGAACCCGTCGGTGATCGTCGGAGGCAGCGGACCGTCGATCGTGATCGCGTGGGAAGACACGACGTCGGATTCGGTGGCGGGGATCTACGGAAGACGGTTCCCAGTGCCCGTCGAATAGGCGTCGCGTTCGAACGGGAGGCCTCCCTGCCTGAGGCCTCCCGTTCGAACGCGACACCCCCGCGATTCGACCGGGCGCCGGAGCGTGTCGCATCCGCGTGATCTCCGCCGAACGGATTTTGGCCACGCCCGAAACGCTCCGCGTTCGGACGGGGCCAGTGGAGCGCCATGCGCGTCGACGCACCTCGCGGACACGCGACTCCGAAAGGGGGGCCGGTGGAGCGCCATGCGCGTCGACGCACCTCGCGGACACGCGGCTCCGAACCGCAGGCCTCCTGGGTGAGGCCTCCCGTTCGAGCGCGACGCCGAACGCCACTGCGAGCGAAGGCACACGAGCGCAAGAGGAGTCCTCAAAATGGAGGACTCACACCGGGAGTCCTGGGCCCCAAGGCCCTCCCCTCGCCGCGGACTCCCTCATGGAGGCCCCGGTCGAAACGCCCGGCGTTTCGACCGCGGCCGTAAGCAAAACTGAACCAAAGTACACGAACGCAAGAGGAGACCTCGATCAGGAGGACTCACCCAAGGGAGTCCTCCTGATCGAGGTCTCCGAACGCGCCGACCTTCGTTCAGTTCGGTTCGCGCACGTAAGCAATCGTGCGAATCGCCTCGACGAGCCGCTCCCGGTCCGCCATCGCCAACGCGATGAACCGCACGCCCATGCCGGGGTTCGGATTGTCGCCGTCGTCGCGGACGCGGTTGATCCACGCGACCCTGCCGGCGAGCTTGAACGACTCGTGGCCCGGCGGAGCGAACGTCAACGTGAGCTCGGTACCGACGGCGAGCGGGTTCGTCGTCCGCACGAAGATCCCCATCTCGCTGATGTTCGCGATCGACGCGAAGAGGAACGTATCGGACGCGACACAGTCGACGGTCCACGTCACCTCGAACCGATCGTGGATCCGACGATCGCCCGCGACGTCGTCGTCCGTGACCGGCAACACTCCCAGCTCGCTCTGCTTGCCCATCAATCCCACGTCCACCCCCCGACTTCCGAGGCAAGGGCACCGCCGCATCGATCCGCGACGCTCCCGAGTTTCGATTCCAAGCTACTGCACGCGCAGTGTTCCGCCGTTCACGCGATTGTCGCCGTCGCTGGGTCCGCTCTTCACCTTCATGCGGGATTCGCCGACGAAAAGACCGAAAAAGATGGAGTAGTTGCCCGGCGTGAAGTTCGGCTCGAGGGCGAACTCGTGATCATCCATCACGATATCGTCCTTCTGCCAGAGGGTCATCGGGTACTTCCCGTTGACCGGCTTGTGATCGCCGTTGTGACGCTTCTTGAACCCGTCGATGTGGATGAACGCTTCCCACTCCGATCCGACGGGGGCGAGCACCTTGTAGACGGTCTTCATCCGGTACTTCCGACCCGGAGCGACCACGTCCACCGACTTTCCGCTCGCGTCAATCAAATCGAAACCGAGCACCATGAGCTTGTCGTCCATGTTGACGTCGAGCTTGTGCTGCAGGTGCGGCACGGCGGCGAGGACCACCTTGTCGAGGGGGTTCCTGTTCGCCGATCCCGCGAGGTCGGAGGCCACGAGGAGAATCTGACTGGATCGCGCGTCGATGACCGGGAGGTTCGCCTTGGGCTGCGCGTCGTTCCGGAAGAAGCTGTTCAACTTGGGAAGCTCCTCGGACTTCACGACGAGGAACCTCCGCGCGCCGCCACCCCCCATCAACCAGTCGTAGGCGGGACGGGCGTCGACGAACGACGGAGGTTCGCCGCCTGCGTAGTACGCGGCGGAGCGACTACCGACCCCGAGGAGACCGAGCGGCTCGTTTCCGGTCCGCACCTTCTGGTACGTCTCGAAGACCTCCTTCGGGGACAGCTGGTTCGCGAGGGCCGGATAGTAGCCCACGGAAAGCACGGCGCCGCCGACGGTACCCGCGAGCGCGAAGAGCGCGGCGCGGCTCCCGCGGAGGAGATCCCCGAGCGCTCCGAGAAGGATGAACGTGACGACGCCCGACGGTACGGCGAACGCCGCGGAGATTGCCGGCTTCGTGCCCGCCTTCACGAGGATTCCGAACGTGATGCCCGGCACCGCCAGGAGCATCAACGGGAGGAGGATCACGGCGACGACGCCACGTTCGGCAGCGAAGTCCGGCGACCGCAGGCGCGCGAACAGATCCTCGATGGGTTCGAACCCGCGGGTGAAGGAGGCCGCCGAAAACGGACGCGCGCGAGCGGTCGTCCAAATCCAGAGATCGCACGCGAACGCGATCCCGAAGATGACCGCGATCGGAACCACGGCCGTCGCCCACCAAGCGTTCAGGATGGCGTCACGGATCGGCAACGACAACGTGGGAAGCCACTTGGCCTTCGTCTGAAGACCGACGAAGAGCACGGCGGCCGCACACGAGGCTCCCGCGACGACGGCGAAGTAGCCGAGCGCGAGGAGGCCGTCCCATGCCGTGCGGAGGGAATCGAGCATGGACTTGTACCGCTTCGGGTCGAAGGGCTCGCGCTTCGAATCGCGCTCGACCCACGTGAGGAACGCGAGCCCGGCGACGCCTACGAGCACCACCGTCCAGAGGAGGAGAGCGCGGTCCTTGAAGCCTTCGGGGAACGTCGCGTTCGCGATGCCGAACGGCTGATAGGCCTTCTCGGGCATCTCGTGGAAGTCATGGTGGAAGAGACCCAGGAAGACGCCCGCGATGACGCCGAACGCCACGGACGCGTGGGCTCCGCGTTCGAAATCGCGGATGGTCACACCACAAATCGCGGCGAGCACGGCCGGCGCGAGGAACACGAAGAACTCGGTGTGCGATGCGACGAATCCGTAGGCGACGAACGCGACCGACGCGCCGAGGAGGAGCGCGGCTCGACCGGCGCTCTCCCGATCGAAACGGGGTCCTTCGACGCCTTTCGGCGCGATGAACAAGCGACCGACCCCGACCGGAACGAGGGCGCTCCAGGGAGCGAGGGAGTGACCGAGATGTCCGATGGCGACGTCGAACGTCGGGTACTTCGACGGCGTCTTCGCCATGGCGCCCAGGAACATGTTCAGATTCGACTTCGATCCCGTCTCGAGCGCCGACATCGCCAGGAAGAGCCCCAGGATTCCGAGACCCAAGGATGTGCGACCGACGAGGTCCCCCGACCGGTCACGGCGGGCTCCCGCGCCCTCGCTCCCGTCCGAAGGGGCCGTGACCATTCGGACGATCCATCCGATCCCGAGAATCGGCCAGAGGGGGGCCGCGTCCGTCGCGACGAGCGTGACGACCCACGAAAGTCCTACGGCACCTGCCGGGACGGCGACGCCGAGGAGAAATCCGCGGGAGTAGAAGCCGGACACGAGACCCAGGGCCCCGAGTGCGAGCCACGGGAGTCGTCGCCCGAAGGAGGTCGGCCCGTCATCGTCCTTGTCGAACGTCGCGACGAGCAGGCCCCCGAACGCCATCGCGAACGCGCTCATGGCGACCACGTCCCCGAGGATCGTCCGTGCCTGGACGAAGTAGCTCGGCATCGTGGTGAGAACGAGGGCGGCGTAGAGCCCCGCACGCTTGTCGAAGATACGCGACACGAAGCCGTAGGTGGCCACGACGCCGGCGAGTCCCCACGTCGCGAGCGGGATGCGTCCGGCCCACTCGTGGAGGCCGAAAAGCTTGAACCCGAGGGCGACGGACGTGAACGGTAGTTCCGGACGTCCGAGGTCGTTCAGGTGGGGAAGCGAATTGTCCGCACCGGAGAGAGCAAGCGCACTGGCGCCGAAGATGTTCACGCCGATGCGGCGGGCAAGGTCGGCGACGTTGAGTTCGTGGGGATCCCAGAGTCCGCTCGACGACAGCGGAGGTGCGAGGAAGAAGAAGACGAAGGGGACGAGCACCGCGAGGGCGGTGAGAACGTTCTCCGTGCGCGGCGAGTCCGGAACGTGCGAGGCGGCGTCGCTTCCGTCCCCTTCCGCCGTCGACGAGGGATCGGGCGTCGCGGCTACGGGCGGAACGGCGGAAACGTCGGCGGAGGCCCCGCTGGGCTCGGCGGTCGTGGCGTCGGGCATGGAATCCCGAGCACCCTAGGCCCATCTCGGAGTCGGGTGCAACCGGGTCGGACGCCTGGAACACGGCGGGCGTCCGAGCGCGCATCTGGCCGGAATCGTGGCGGGAATTCGTCGTTTCGTGGCACCCTCCCCGAATTAAGCGCTAAAGGGTCGCCCATGCCCGCCCCGAAGCCCCGCGTGAAGTCGCATCGACACCGGCCGAAGCCGCCCGAGAAGGCGAAGCCGAAGTCGGGGACGTCGCCCGGGAAGTCGGCGGAGAGACCGGGCGGAAAGCCGGCGACTCCGGGTAGGAAGCCGGCGGCTCCAGGCGGGAAGCCGGCGCAGAAGTCCGTCGCCACGCGGACTCCGCGGCCCTCTCCGCGTCCGGTCCCCGAACCCAACGTCAAGCAGGCGCCGCGGCACCCGGCTCCGAAGGCTCCGAAGAGGAAGGGACCTGCGCGCCCGTTCCGCGCGGGCGTCGTCGCGATCGTCGGTCGGCCGAACGTCGGCAAGAGCACGCTGCTGAACGCGATGCTCGGCGAACTCCTCACGATCACGAGCTCCAAACCCCAAACGACGAGGGACGCCATCCGCGGCATCGTGACCACCGACGACACCCAGATCGTCTTCGTCGACACGCCGGGACTCCACTCCGCGAAGACCATGCTCGGCGATCGGATGAACCAGTTCGCACGGGACGCCGGCCGCGGATCGGACGTCGTCCTTTTCGTCACCGACGTCCGGAACGACGGCAAACCCGAACTCCGGGACGAGGATCTCGCCCTCGTGAAGACCCTGCCCCAGGGCATCCCGGTCGTCGTCGTCCTGAACAAGGTGGACACAGTCAAAGACAAGACGACGCTCTTCCCGGTTCTCGAGGCCATCACGAAAGCGGGTTCGTTCGACGCGGTCGTTCCCCTCTCCGCGCGCCGCTCGGACGGACGCGAGAACCTCATCGCCGCGGTGCGCGAACATCTCCCCGAACAGCCCGCCCTGTTCGACGGCGAAGAGCTTTCCGACCGCCCCGTCCGCTTCTTCGTCGCCGAATTCGTGCGCGAACAGATCCTCAAGAAGACCCACTCGGAAATCCCGCACGCCGTGGCCGTGGTCGTCGAACGCTTCGAGGAGACGAAACGCGTGCCGCACGTCGAGATCGCGGTGCACGTCGACAAGGACTCCCACAAGGGAATCGTCCTCGGGAAGGGCGGCCTCTTGATGAAGGCCATCGGGACGGACGCGCGTCGGCGGGTCGAGCGCATGTTGGGGCGAAAGGTGCACCTCAAAATCTGGGTGCGGGTCAGCCCCGAGTGGTACGAGAGCGCCGCGATGCTCCGCGAGTTCGGTTACGTGGCGGAAGCGGAAGACGACGGATGACGAAGCACTACAAGAAGATCCCGCGCCGGACCCTCCCCGGCGGCCTCGGTGGCACCCCCATCGTCGCCGTCGTCGGCCGACCGAACGTGGGCAAGTCCACGCTTTTCAACCGCCTCGCGCGTCAGAAGCTCGCCATCGTCCACGACGAACCGGGCGTCACCCGCGACCGGCACTACGCCGACACCACGGCGTTCGGCCGCGCGTACACCCTCGTCGACACCGGCGGGTTCGATCCGGACAGCGACGACCCGATGAAGAGCGGGATCGCCACGCACGTGAAGGCCGCGATCAAGGAAGCGGACGTCGTCGTCTTCGTGACCGACGCCACGACCGAACTCACCACGGCCGACCGCGCCGCCGTGAAACTCCTCCGCACCTCGAAGAAGCCGGCCCTCTTCGCCGCGAACAAGGCCGACTCCCAGAAAGTCGACGCCGACGCCTTCGAACTCTACCGCCTCGGCGTGGACAAGGTGTTCCCCGTCAGCGCGCTCCACGGACGCGGCATCGGCGAACTCGAGGAAGCGATCGTCGAGTCCCTTCCCGACTTCGACGACGAACCGGAGGAAATCGACGAAGGAATCGCCAAGGTCGCGATCCTCGGCAAGCCGAACGCGGGCAAGTCCAGCCTCATGAACAAGCTCCTCGGCGAGGACCGCATGCTCGTCGACAACCGCCCTGGCACGACGCGCGACGCCATCGACGCGCTCGTGACGCGCGGCGAGTCGAGCTACATCTTCATCGACACCGCCGGGATCCGTAAGAAGGGCAAGGTCGCCAAGGCCGACGACGCCGTCGAGTCCTTGAGCGTCCTCCACGCCGTCCGCAGCATCGAACGCGCCGAAGTGTGCGTCCTCATGTGCGACGCCAAGGAAGGCGTCTCGGAACAAGACGCGAAGATCCTCGGACTCGCCGAAGACCGCGGCCGCGGCATGATCATCGCGCTCAACAAGTGCGACCTCCTCTCGAAAGAGAAAGCCGACAAGGCGGAGGAACTCGCCCGTGAGAAGTTGTCGTTCGCACCGTACGTCCCCGTCGTCCGCATGTCGGTGAAGACGGGCCGAGGCGTTCCCGAATTGATGCGGACCGTCGACGCCGTCCGCGAGTCCTACAAGCAGCGCGTCAAGACGGGCGAACTGAACCGCTTCTTCGAGGAAGTGCTCACCATCCGTCAGCCGCCGACGAGCGGCGGACGGGCGCCACGCATCTACTACATGACGCAGGCGGAGAACTCGCCGCCGACATTCGTCGCCATCGCGAACTTCCCGGACTCCATCCACTTCTCCTACCGGCGCTTCGTCGTGAATCAACTCCGTCGCCGCTTCGGCTTCGAAGGGGTACCCGTGCGGATGTTCTACAAGGAGAAGCGACGCGGTCGCAGGCCCGACGAAGGGCCGCCTCCCCGT